>JAOARB010000005.1 GCA_025210775.1 Prolixibacteraceae bacterium | reverse complement strand
GTTTTGTTTATCCGGCAGTAATGATTCCGATGGAGAAAGGACTCTTTCGCTATTTTAAATCTGATTGGGTATTTCTAGAACAGTGGAGTATTTGTGGAAGACATAAAAAGGCATGGAGTTTTTATACATGGTATATGGATAATAATCGTCCATTGCCTCCAGGAAGTGCTTTTGATCATTGTAGAGAACGCGAATTTGAACAACGCAAGGCGAAAGGTTTCCCATTACCAGAATTCTTTAGTTATGTTCCGACCCCCGAAGCCAATCCATCATTTCAAGCAGAACGCGAAAAGGTTTGGAGCGATGCGGTTTTAGGAGGAGATAAATACAAATATGGAAAAGTGGATTTGCTCAAAGACATCTATCCTCAAGGTTCATTTGATGCGTATGATAAATGGAGTTACTATTTAGGCCCCTTAACTCCAGAAGTGGAGAATTATCTTTGGCACCGTAAGATTTTTCAATATAAGGATCATTTTCGATTGGCTCCCAAAGTTGATTACGTTCGTTTTGTTTTTGAGAATGGAGAGATAGGTTATTCATCAGTAAACCCGTTAAAAGAAAATCTGGTTCCTCCAAAGAAAGGATTAAAATATAAAGTTGAATATATTTATGATAATTATATTGATGATAGAGACTACTACCAAGAAATATGGAAACGACAACAAAAGGAAAAATTGACAACTTCTACCGAGTCTACTAAAAGTTTGTAAAGTAATATATGATGATATCAAATCTACAAGTGAAATATTAGTTTTAAAGAGTATTTAGTCATAAATAACAATAAACTGATAGAATTGATAATCATTACAAATGATTAGATCGGAAAGATGGATTTCATAATTATCCCTATCTAATTAAATCAAGTATTTCTATGCTTTAAGTAAAAAAGATGAATGCAAAAAGAAAGTTTATTACTTGCTCGTGCATCCATCTTTTTATACTGTTCGAGAAACAAATTATTCCTAGAAGCTTACGCTTAAGGATGTACTATTTGTATTTAAGACTATTCTTGATTGTATTCGCTGTGCCATATTGCCTCTTCAGGTCCATCACCTTTGTGTCCATCAAGCTGAATAACAAAACTTTTTGCTGGGAAATAAGGAGTAATGTGAATGTCCAAAAGAACTCTATCTTTTTGGTTCGGATCTTGTTCAATTTTCATTACTTTAAATTTCTCAATAAGTTTTGTT
This sequence comes from Prolixibacteraceae bacterium, assembly GCA_025210775.1. Lineage (GTDB taxonomy): Bacteria > Bacteroidota > Bacteroidia > Bacteroidales > Prolixibacteraceae > Halosquirtibacter. The sequence goes on along the minus strand of JAOARB010000005.1, from coordinate 24,017 downwards.
GGTCCTTGGATATCATCCAAGAATTTAACGATTTGACTCCTTAGATCTGCTTCAGTTCTTGTTGTCCAATTCTCAAAAGCTCTTCTGTTAAGGAAATCAAATAGTACTTTGGTAATATAATCGAAGACACGTACAACAGAATAAGTTTGTAGCCCAAGGTTGTCTCCGTTGAAGAGTGTTTTTGCAGAGAAAGCCATTACACGAGAATATTCGTTAACCATTGGAACCAATCCCATTTTCTCTAGCTCTGATATTTCACTCTTTTTTAGATCAAATCGAAGACTTTCTACTTCGTTTATACCACCAAATTTCTTTCCAGCAACAACTTGTGACATTAAAGTGTTGTATATCTTTCCTGCAAGAGCGGATGATGGTGGGATATATAAATTCTCTTCTTCGCCTACAGCATCTTCACGTTTTCTTCCAAGTAACCAGTTACATGTCATCAATGTGTTTGATTTGTAAACATCTCCTCCTGTATGATTTGCATTAAAGAAGATATCAATAACATCATCAGGAGTTTCTAAATCTTGAAAGTCTGTAAGTAATACGGCTTTGTTTTCATGTGCTATTTTAGACCATTTGTCAAGAATAGCATTTGAACCAAGATATCCAGGGATCACTAATAGAGAGTAGTTCTTTCTTAAATCTAGACGATCAAAGTTGTGCTTTAATTCATTGTTAATGTAATCAAAGAACAGGGTATTGTCAAGATCTTTTAGTTGCTGAAGATCCGCATTAAGTATTGTGATATTCTTTACCTTTTCATTTTCAGTGTTTTTGAAGAATAAAGCAACAGAACGGTAGGCCGTTTCAAGATCTTTGGTTTTGTTCAACGCATTCTTAATATTTGCATTAAGAACCATTTCAGCTTTCTCTGCTTTTTCTTTTGCAATATCCCTCATGGCTTCAACATCTTTTCCTCCTTTTAGTAGGTTAAGCCATACTGATAATCTATTGGATAGTGTTGTACGCTCATTTGTCCATTGCTCATCTGTAAGGAAAATATTGCGTCTTGCTTTTCTGCTAGGGTTCAAGTTTGAGTAACCGTCAATCATGTTCTCTAAAAATGAAAAGCCTCCATATTCATTTAACCTTTCAATTGCGGGTACTTTGTGTGAAACTTTTTCTTGTACAGCGCTCTTTGCTGTTTGCGCTTGCTTTTGTACTTGCTGGGTCATCTTTTGCTGTTTATAGGTTATCTGCTTGTTTTATTTCTTCGATGGAACTCTCTAAAGCCTCAATAATCGCTTCACGAGTTTCAGGGTTCGAAAGAGCCTTAAGTAGAGCCCTATTAGATGATAATTGACGTGCAATCTTATAGCTTTGTTCCTTCTCTATATCAATTTTACTTAGGAAATCACTATTTTCTTTAATCATTTTGGCATCAAAATCCCCTAAATTCTTAAATACCATTGATTCTTTTACTTCACTACCATCTTCTGCAATATGTTCTAATTGTAGGGTTGGTCTAAAGTGTTCAAATACGTCTTCTGTATTTTGGAGATTGTAAACGGCCTCAGGATTTACTGGTGCTTCATTGGTAAGTTTTTGTACTAGTAGGGTCCTGTTTGATGGGATATCAGCAATAGATTCATTAGCATCTACTTTTACTTCATTTCCCCCAATACCATAATTGTAAATTGACATAAATAAGTATACTTTATAATATGTTACGAATTGAGTCTAGTTTGTTCTTCTATGATAAAGAAAAACACTAGATCTTAATTATAAATAGAAGAAAGATAATAGAAAAGTCATGTCTAGTATTAGAATACGAGTAGACTAGGTTTATCTTTATTAGGATGCTAAAATAGATGTTTTTGACAATTAATGCAATATAATTTTACATATAGTAGTCTTGGGAGTGAAAAAATATTAATTACTTTTGTTGTTATGACCAACAAAAAGATATAGATATAACCTGTTTGTATTGATCATTTAGAACCATAAAAAGTTTATATTGATTAGGTTTAGTTTGTGTAAGAAACTGTAAATGATTGTTTTGTGTGAATTGTGTTTTGTGGAGTGGATCATTTACTTGTCAATCAGTAGAAGATGATATATGTTTCAATTCAGTTTAAACTTGTTATGATAGTTATTTTGTAGTGGTTAATTTTAATAAAAATAAGTAAACAAATATGTTTTTTGTCTGTGGTGTTTCGTTTTAGTTATGCCTAAATATAGGGTTTTAGATAATTGGAATTGAATGCTAGTTATATTATGTCTTGGAGATATAAAAAAGGTGTCTTGTTGATATTTGATGCCCTCAAGATTTCTTAGATACGTGTTATAACGAGATCAGACTGTATTGAATTATATTATGAACATACTTTAACTTATAGAATAGTACAATAAAAATTTAGGGTGTACAATATCAGAAGATTATATCTACAGTTGAGTTAAATGTTTGTCGTATTGAGAATAATGAATTAAAATAATACCTAATAATAATGACGTTTCTAAAATTACCTATAGATTTTGACCATTTTCTTAAAGGAGGAGCCTTGGGTAGGTGTTCTTATGAAGAATCTATTGCTCAACACCTAATGTTATTGATTACTTCTAGATATGGAGAAGTTGTTGGCAAGGGGGATTATGGTTCAGCTATTTGGGAGTTAGAATTCAATCAGCTTGTAAAGATAAATGAATGGGAAGAGGTTGTAAGAAATTCTCTTATAGAGGTTATAGATAAATACGAGAAGCGTATTGAAATGGTAAATGTTCAAGTAATTCTTTCTGAAATTAATGATGATATGCATCATCGAAAGGATTCATATATCCGAAGGAAAGCTTCAATAAATATATCAGCAGAGTTAGTTGGAATGAATTTGCCTTTTCATTTTAACACAATAGTATACATCAGTCCCTTAGCACAATAGGTTATGAATGGTTATTATCAATTTAAAGAAGCAATGCTTCGACGGGCTATGGAGCTTTGGGGAATACAAGATCGGAACACCATCGATCCAATTATCGATCTTTTACTTGAAGTATTTGCCTATGAGATTTCAAAGATTCATCACGATATAAAGGATTCTGATCAGCATCTATTAGGACGTCTTTCAAGGATTCTGGTTAGTAGTAAATGGTCATTACCTTCTCCTGCACATGCTTTAGTGGTTATGGAAACAGAATCGGATGATGAGTTGGAAGTCAATGATGCTTTTCGATTCTATACTAGTAGAATTGAGAAGGGAGGTGAAGCATATGAAATAAACTTTTCTCCACTGTATTCAGAACGAATTATTAAGGGACATGTTGAGTATTTACTTGTGAATAATCAGGTTAGTGCAAAAGATGATTTAGGTTTTAGGAATGTCATAGGATCTGTTTCAGATGATCATCGAACTCCGAATCATGAGATTTTTGTAGGAATTGATATATCTCAAGAGACGTTGGACAATATAACACAATTGCCTTTATGTGTTATGTCAACAAATAAGGAGTTGTCCTCCTATATTTCTCTGATTGAAGTGATGGAAATGAGTGGGAATGTCTTAACAAAGGAGTCTGTTTTTGAGAAAAAAAACAATTCGAATTCTATTGAATTAAACCAGCTTGACGTTTGTGATTATTATTCGAATTACTTGTATTATATACAGTTAGATGGTGCCTCTAAGGGTAAGAGAACTTTGTCAGATATTGGTTTTTATGATGAAGAAGAGGACCAAGATCAATCTTATTATTGGATCCGGTTAAAGTTCCCTGAAAATTTTAATCAAAGTGCACTAGAAGAGATATCGGTAACTCTGAATACCCTTCCTTTGATTAACAAAACCATGGTTAAATTAGAACACAATGTAAGGAATAAAGGGCGTATTATTCCTTTAAAGTATGGGGCTAATTCGAAATTTCTTGGAGTTCGAAACCTTGAAGACAATGGAGGTAATAGATATGTTAGTTTAGAAGAGAGTACAGAAAACATTAAGAAAGGAACCTATTCCTTATATTTTGGAGAGTTAGAAAAATTTGATAATAGAAGTGCAAAAGATATTGTAACCAAAGCATTGCAGTCAATTCAAGAGGAAGCAAGTAGTTTTTATTCTTTAGATGCAGAGAATATTGAAAGAGAATTGTCTGATATTTCTAAAATACTTAGTCGCTTAGATGTGAAATATTCAGATAGAGCAAGTTCATTTGATGATCGCACCTATCTTATAACAAATCCTTTTGATGGTGTCTATAATTATGGTCTTGAATATTGGGTTACTCAAGCAGAAAAAGCAAATGGATTAGCTGTTAACACTATCTTACAACCTTATAGATCTGATGCATTTAAGGAGTCTTCTATTGTATTATTAACCGAAACTGTTGGTGGTCGAAAGATTAATAGTGAACAAGAACGAATTAACAGTTTACGTTATGGCTTATTAACGAAAGACCGTTTAGTTACCAAAGAAGATATAAAGAGCTATGTAAAGCATGCATTAGGTGATAGATGCAAACATGTAGAAGTAAAAAAAGGGATTGCCATTTCATCATTGCCATCTAGAGGATTATTAAGGACTATAGATGTTGATCTGGTCATTGATGAGAATCTAAGCTCTGAAAATAGAAGACAATTAGAGTATTTCTTAGTTAATGCTATCAAGAAGAGGTCCATGCACACCACCAATTATCGAGTAAGAATTATCAACAAGAAAGAGGATGAATAGTCAAGATTATAGTACAAGTTTAGATGCTGCATTAAAGAAAGCTGCTAGGCAAGCTCAAAGAGAACAATATAATAGTTTTGGGGTCTCTCACCTGATGTTGGTAATATTGAACGAACCGACAGGTCTAAGAGAAATATTAGAATCAATGGGGAAAGATGTTGCTTATATCTCTGAATGGTTTGAAGTCAGAAAAGAGATGTATGTAGGTGAAAGTAATACCATTCCCAATGAATGTGATCCTGATTCTGAATTAAGAAATGTTCTAGATGAAGCCGAACGATCTAAAATAAAAATAGGTGCAGAATCTATAGATGCATTATGTGTATTTACAGCAGTTGTGCGTGAGGGGGTTGTTTTTTCAGCTGCACAGATTGAGAGTTTAGAAGTGACAGAGAAAGAGTTGCTTGATAGATTTAATGTAGGATTATCTGCAAAAACAATCTTTTCAAGTGAGAAAGAACAAGAGGTCTTAACCTCTTTATCTCATACTTTGTATACTTTATTAACCAATGAGATAATTGAAGAAGGAGCTCAAGTTATTGGACGAGAAAAAGAGGTTCGCATCATGGTTGAGAACCTGCAACGTTCTGAGCAGAAAGGAATCTTGGTTGTAGGAGATTCAGGAGTGGGTAAAAGTGCTTTGATCAAGAGCTTTGTTAACTATATGGACTCGTTTGAGGATGAGATGTTTGATGATATGATGATTTTAGGGTTAAATATACATCAACTACTCTCTTCTTGTGATCATGATGGTGAGATACCACAAAAACTCTTGTCTTTATTAGAGAAGTTAAATAAGCTAGATAGACCTAAAGTGTTGATTATTGACAATTGGGAAACATTACTAGAGTGTGGAAGTGGTAAATCAAAGGTTTTGGCAAACATCTTTAGTTCTCAATTAGCAGAAAGTTCGATTCAATTTATCTTTACCATAACCAATGATGCTTATTGTAAACATATTGAGAATCATACGTTGAATTCTAAATTAGAGATTCTTGAGTTGGAGGAACTTGATGATGCTTTGATGATGGAGTGTCTTCGAAGACATAAAGTTAAACTTCAGAAACATTATTCAATACAAATTTCTGATGAGGTACTTGAGAAACTAATCTATTTATCACAACGGTATTTTAAGAGAAAGAAGTTGCCGTATGGGGCAATTGATCTTTTAGATCGCACCATTGCTTCTGTTTCTTTGAGTAACAAGAGGGCGAACAAAGAGTTACAAATAATATTGGAAAGGTGTAAGGGGATAGAAAAGATGACTATAGAAGAGGTTCTTGTTTATGAAAAGATTATCAAGAACCAAATGGGGGTGGTCCTTTTATCCAAACTTACAAGAGATTATGATTTCTCTGAAGAGCAATCTGAAAAGGAGCTTTATGGTCAGTTAATCGAGTTTATCAATGAGTTACTTTCTTGTTCTTCTAATCCAATAGATCAAGTTACTAGCATGGAATTAGAGGTAGTGGTTGCTGAACTTACGGGTATCCCTATTGGTAAGATTCAAGCTGGTGAGAAAGAGAAGTTATTGAATATTGATAGTTATCTGTCAGAAAGAGTAAAGGGGCAAACAAGAGCTATCTCTACTTTATCTGATGCTATTATTGAATCCAGAAGTGGTTTAAGTAACCCAAAACAACCAATAGGTTCTTTCTTCTTTCTTGGGCCTACGGGTACAGGTAAAACTGAGCTAACCAAGTCATTAGCTGAATTGCTATTTGATGATGAGAATGCAATGATTCGTTTTGATATGTCTGAATTTAAAGAAGAGCATTCAGCGGCATTACTTTATGGTGCTCCTCCAGGATATGTTGGATATGAAGAGGGAGGAATGTTGGTTAACAAGATTCGCCAAAAGCCTTATTCTGTTGTACTTTTTGATGAGATAGAAAAGGCGCATGCATCTGTTTATGATGTATTCCTACAAATTATGGATGAGGGAGTGATCCATGATAAGTTGGGACGAGATGGGGACTTCTCAAACGCGATTATCATCTTTACTTCCAATATTGGTAGTCAATGGATTGTGGATCAGATTAGAGGAGGTAGAACACCTTCTTCAAGTGAATTAATAGATGTGATGAGCCCACATTTTCGACCTGAATTCTTAGGTCGACTTACGGAAGTTGTGCCTTTTTCTCCTATTGATCTATCGGTTGCGATGAGTATTTTTAGGTTGCAACTGTCTCGATTACAGAAACAACTTCTAGAACAAAAAGATATTACTTTAGAACTATCAGAAGAAGCTTTGCAATATCTTTCTAAAAAAGGTTTTTCAGAGAAGTATGGAGCAAGACCTATTGCAGGTGTTGTTCGTTCCTATATCAAAAAGGTCATTTCTAAATTTATTGTGTCAGCAGAGGTGAAGGAAGGCGATCGCATATTATTGGATTATAAAGATGAGAATTTAATATGGGAACAGTTCTAGGAAATGACATTGTTGTAAATAATGACTTGGGGGTTTCCACTGATTTTACTGCTGAAGTATTTTGGGAAGAGTACTCTAAACATTTGACTCCTGAGCTCGCCGAATCCGTAGTTGTATCATGCCATGGAATGAATCAGCGTATTGATTCACAAGATATCTTAGGATTAGAAGAGAAGTGCTATCCAATAGATCAAGATTTGAAACCTTATGTGTCTTTGCATTTAAGTAGGAATAGTATTTATCATCTACTTCCAGAAGCCTTGTTTCATCCACTGGTGGTTAGTGATGCCTCTATGAGTAACAAAGAGGTTGTAGAGGCAATTAGGGCTAATCGAAATAAGGAGAAGCGAAGTCTTGATTTCTTTAGATTCTTTGATACCGAACTGTTTAAAGAGAAAGTGGTAATTAAGCATCGTGTTTTATCTTTTCTGTCTGATCGAGAAAACTCAAAGACATTTATTAAAATAGCTCGAACATTGTTTGATGTGAATATTGGGATAGAAGATGATGGTTTATATTGGTTTTTTCTCAAGTTATGTTTTTCGGAGCAGATAAAGGAAGATTTTCAACAAATAGAATCACTTTTATGTCATGCTCTAGGATTTGAAGTAACGACACGTCTTACTCCTCAAAAAATATGTTCCATTCCTTATACTTCTTTAGGTGATGGGTATCTCGGTATTGATACTGGATTAGATGGAGTGATATTCTCAGATATAGAGGATGTCATTGTTGTTGTGACTGTTGATAAGAAAGAGTATAGTTTTGAATACTTACAAAAGTTAGAGGGGGTCATTGAAACCATTCTAGGTTTTTTTGTAGATGCTGGAAGAGACATCTATGTTGAATACCAATTTAGTTGCAAAGATGAGGATGAGGGATTAGGTAGCCATCTTCTCGGATATGATACTTATTTGGAATAATACAAATGAAATAAACGAAATAGAATATGAAGGTTCTGATAGGTTTTTTCCTAAGGTATATATTGGTGCCATTACTTGTGGTGGTGATGTTGTTTGTCTTAAATAATATTGCAAAGGTTAAATCAAAACTTGCGATAAAGAAGGTTATTGTCTTTACATTACTTGCTTCACTGGTATTGGCTATTCCTGCATTGTTAGGGTTATTGAAGAATGAATTTGTTTGGGGTGGGCTATTGTTGACTATTATTGTCTACCTTTTTATTGGGGTTGCTTTACAGATGTTTTTTAATACAAAGATTTTTAAATCCCTTGGTTTTGAAGACAATAAGTTGTTTGTGTTCTTTAATATTATGATTGTTTGGATCTTGTCAATGTGGATCTACTTTTTTGCTTTTGAATATCTTAGTGGATTGCCCTATGCCCTTTGGGCAATGACAAATGTCTCATGGTTTTTGATTCCTCTATGTTATGTTGTGACAAGTGATTTATATATGAAAATTCCTAATTCATTTTATACGTTATGGAGAATTAAGAAAAGGATCAACTACGCTTATTGGGATAGCTTAGATACTTTCTCGTTAATCCAAGTGACCGTTAAGATTAAACGAGATATTGGCTCTACTACTTACTCTTCGTTCTCTGTGAAACTCTCTCCAGATGTTCCGCTAGGAGAATGGTTTGATAAATTTATTCATGATCAAAATAAGAGAACCCCTAAGTATCCTATTCAGGTGTCTCATAATGACGATCCAGTGAATTGGATATTTTATACTACTCGTTGGTTTAAGATTCCTTTGTTTACACGAGTTCTTGATCCTGAAGCACATAATGATATAAATAAAGTGAAGAACAAACAAACTATTTACATAAGACGAACTGCAATAAAATAGATTATACAATGGATAAAAAAGAGCATTTAGCTATTAATTGGACAGACGGAATGAAGATTTCCAAAAAGCATTTTTGGGAAAACTATTATCATATGATGGAGATGATGAAGAATTATCATGTAGTTTTTCATAATGGGCATAATTATGGACTATTAGACTCTAAAAACAATAATGAATCTATTGAGTTTGATATAACTAATGATGCGAATAATTCTATTGTTGTAAATCTTCGATATTGTAATGCCATTACAAAAACTGGGTATCCTATCCTTTTTTCTTCAGAACTATATGGGGATAATTGTCCATCTGCTAAACTAGAGAAGGAGGAAATGGCTCTTAATGCTTCTAATGAATATTATATAATAGTAACTGTTGCACCATATGATTCAATTCCAACAGGGACTCCGGATCCAGATTTAGAACCAATACATCATCCTTATGTTTTGCCTAAAATAAGCATTAGTGTTATGGCTGGCAGCCAAATTAATAATTCAGATTCTGATACTTCTTATCTTATTGTGGGTCGATTAAACAGTCGTAATCATTCTGTTGAGTTAGATTCAAACTATATTCCTCCTGTTACACAATGTCAAAATAGTTCGATTTTAAAAGGAGTGTGTAGTAAGCTTTCGGATTCTGTTTTAAATATCGAAAATCATGCACTGCAGGTATATAAAAGAAATAAGGATAATCCTAAGGCTACTACTTTAGCTGAGAATACTTATGCTTTGTGTAATGATTTATTAAACTTCTGTGCAGAGCATAGTTACTATTTACAACATATGGTGAAATCGGATTCTCCTATAAAATTGGTAGAAGTATTTTCTGGTTTGGCACATCGTCTTTCGATCTCTTTGAATCTATTGCCCGAGATTGAGAAAGAAAGATTACTACGATATTTTTATGAGTGGACTGATGTTAACCCTTACCAATTTGTGGAGGTGCTTAGTCAGGTTGTAAATGTTAATTATAAGCATATAGATATCAGGGAAGCTGTTGATAAAATCCAGCAGTTTGTTTTCTTGATTGAAAATCTGTTTAAAAGGTTAGGAGAACTTGAGTATATCGGTTTGAGTAAAGATAATATTGTTATAAGTGAAGAATATCAACCTGAACAAAAAACCAATAAGGTGGCTTGGGATCTATTAGACTAAATTCATGAAAGCAAAGAATCACGATATAAGAAGGAAAAGCATTTTACAGTTTTTCGGTTGTTTTGTTTTAATGTCTCTAATAATATTCGTCTGTGGCATTTTTACACTAAAGACTGCTCAAAGAGGAGTAAACCTACTTGAAGAAAAGAAGAGTAGCTATGATCAAATATTTAAAAAAGAAGCGGAAGTGACTTTTCAATTGGATCAAATACTGAGGTTGCTTTATAGCTTACGATACAAGAGACGTAATTTAAGTGAGCATAAACAGATGCAAATGTTAATTACAGATGCCGTAAATTCTATTGAAAAGGATATTGTTGATCAAAGTGAGGAAGTTCCTTCTTATCACCTATATCTTAAAATGTTGACCAATGTAAAAGATATTCAGCAGCTACAAGATCTTTATGAAGTGGAGGCTGATAAAAGAGATTATAACATGATGCAGTTAGAGAAATGCAGAAGTAAATATCAAGAGTTGATAAATAACTAGTTGTTATGGAGCTAAATGAACAATTCTTTAAGAAGGTGAAATTCTCGATGCTTTTTGTTCTTTCATTAGGTGTCGTATTTATCGTCTTGACAAAGTATATCTTACAAATACCTGTTTTTGAAAGCCAAGAACTATTGGAGAGTATAGATAATTCAGAGGAGATCTTAGAGTGTCAATACCATTACATTCCTAAACTTGACAATTTGAAAGAGGAGGTTGACTCGATAGATTACGATATTCATCAAGTACAAAAGATTGATGAATTAAGGAAGAAGATTGTGGAATTACAGAGTGTCTACAAAGAGAATCAGAATAATAACAAATACATTTATGGTGTTCAGTGTTCGAAATTACTAAAGTTATATTTCGACTCTAAAGAAGAGTTGCAAATACTAAAAGAAAACAATATAACATTAGAGCAGAACCTAAATGAATGTAAAGCAAATATCTAGATGAAAAATAAAATTAGTTTTATTGTTCTATTTGTGTTGACTATCCTTGTGGTGGTGATCGCAATATTTATGCCATTCAATTCTCAGCTCAAAAATATAGACTTTAAAATAGAGGATAATAATAACAATTATCAATATGAAGTAGGTGAGAGTTTGAACTTTATTATCAATGACACCGTTGCAGTTGAAGATCGGGTTCTGAAGTGGTACTTCGGTAATGGAGATAGCATTATATCTAATAAAAAGTTTACGTATCATTATAATGAAGCGGGAAGATATTTGATTACACTTGATATTGATGATAAACATACTGTTTCGAGATATATTAAGGTCATCTCATTTATTGAGAAATCTTCGATGGATTCTATCCCAACTGTTCATGGACCACACGAAGCATATGTAGGAGAAGAGTTGGTGTTCTCCTCTGATGGAGAGGGGGTGAATACATGGTATTGGGAATTTGGTGAAACAGGTACTGTGGATGCATATGATCAACAAGTTGTTTATACTTATAGTATTCCTGGTGATTATATTATTCAACTACAAACTAATACACTTAAATATCCTATCTATTCCAGAATCAAAATATTACCTCGTTTTGAGAAAATTGAAGAGATGGAAGCTGTAGACTCTTTAGTCCTTGCCCAAGAGGATGTTCGTGATAAACTTCAATCTATTGCGGATGCATCCGTATCTAACGAGCATATCTTTTACGACAACATAGCATATCTTAAGACCCACTATCTATGTAATAATGTAGAGAAGGTGGTGGTTACAATTAATGGAAGTAAGTATAACGATTTATACAGTTATTGTCAAGGTCTTCATTTTTTAGAAGGAGGAGGTGGAAAGAAATTGAAGATAGATCAAGTGAAATTGGATACATTTAAATGTGTTACTCGTATTGATGTGATTCAGTCTCCGTTGCCTTCATCTTCAGATTGAAAAGTAGTTGGTTTTGTTGTTCTTCTATCTTTTATAAAGAAGCGGATGTGTCGATTAAATAATGGAAACGAATGTATTACAGAATGATCGGATTTCAGTTGAAGAATTTATAGATTATGAAGTGTGGTTCAATAATTATTGACCAATATGAAAAAAAAATGATACTGTATGCATTTTAAAAATATTAAGAAGTTTTTTTTCCTGTATCTATTGTTTGTTGGAGTAAATGGCTTTGCTCAAGTTGGAAAATATGATCGTGTAGCAAAAGAGAAAAAGGATATCTATAACTGCCCTAATGTTTCTTTAGATAGAAAGTTAAAGAGAAGTCAATCGATTAAGGTTGTCTATTCTGATAGGAATAATAATAGTTCATATGAAGATGCTTATGGAAGGAAGAAGTATCAAAAGGCAACATTGGGTGATGCCTATTATGTTATAGGCCAAAAGAATAATGCCTACGAATTGGTCTTGGCAGATCCTTCCATAATAGGTAAACCTCAAGGTCTTTTTTCTTTTTTGATGAGTAAGAAGACCCATTTTGCAGATTCAAAATCAGCAAAATATAAAGGTTGGATCTCAAAAGAAAGATTATTGTTATATGGTCGTGCTATTGATGATTCTCTTTATCATCAACCAAAGTGTTTTAGGCTAGGAATTAGTAATTATTGTAATATTCAAAAGATAAATCGTTTTATCAAGGGCGATTCTGTGATGTTGTATGACCAACCTAACTTACAAAAGCTTTTATCTAAGAAGTTGAAATGTAATAGTTTGGTCTATACTTATAAATATAGTAATACTAAAGATGCAATTCTTATTTCAAACTATGCTGAGATAGACCCAGAGAATAAGGAACAGGTGTTGGGGTGGGTACCTAAAGAGCTTCTTGTTGAAGTGGGATCTAAGGTGTATTATATTCCAAATACCACTACCGCTGTGATCTCTAATTGTCAGGATACCATTAGAATGGATTCTTTAGATATTGATGGTTCCTTTTGTTATACTGTTCGTGATGATTCTTTAGAGATGTTGCGTTTGCCAGTATATTTATGGAATCACCATCATGATAAGATGATTAATGTGAAAGGAAATGTCTTTGCTTCAAAGTATATGGATATTATTCGTAACGGATCAAAGATAAAACACATTCATTTGGTTGTACAACAGGATGATTTATCTAAATTAAAAGGTTACATGGGGGTCTTTCAGAATATATGGATGCTCATAAGAAAATATCATTATAGTGCAGATTTTTCGTTCTCAACTTATGGTAGTTCTCTAACGTATAGAAGAAATTCTACCCAATCATATGCAGATTGGATTAACTATATCTCTAAAGCTGTAGAGAAACGTATCGCACCAAACTATTATCAAAGTCAAAGTCCTACTGAATTATTCCAAGATCTTATAGGAAAACAATTCCCTAATCAATTTGAAGATAACCTTTTTATTGTTGTAGGAAGTAAACATTCTACTTTTACTAAAAAAGGGAGTAAGTGGTTGAAGAAATTAACACCTTATTCTCCACAGATTCTTTTTGTTCAGTTGGAAAACAATATACAAAACAAGTACCAAGATTTTGTTCTTGGAGCCAAGTATACATCTAACCAAATGGCTATTAATCATAGTCATTCGGTTCAAAACTATATGGTTGATAATAGTCTGGTCGTTAAGAAGCAAGAGATGGTACATCTTTTGACAGAACACGATAATGTATATTTATATCATGCTCCTGAAGAAAGTCTTTATAATGGAGGAATATTATTTCCAAGTATTGGAAAACATATATCTCCAGCCTCTTTTGATATGGCTATTGATTCACTCTTTCGATATGAGAAGAATACTTATGATATGTTGAACAATTCTTTGGAGACATATCATAAAGAACTTGTTATGGGTAGTCGTACTCCTTCAAATCAATTAAAATTATGGGAAAATAGAGATCTGGTTAATGTCTATGCTATACCAGAGAATAATATTAACGATATCATATTTCAGGATTATTATACTGTTGGACAGATGAGTAAATTGACCACCACAGGGATTTTGCTTAGAGAAGACCAACTTACATCTCTTATTGATTCATATCGTAGTATGTTCCCTCGTTTTAGTTCTATTTCGACTACAAGAAAAGAAAGGCGTTTATTGAAGAAGATCTATAGGCAAGAAAGAAAAAGGATAAATAGATCTCATTATAAGAGAGTGTTGAAAAGAAAAGACTATATCTCATCTTACTTTTTCTACAAGACCTCAATACCTTTTTATGATAAAACGTACGGCGAAATTAAAGCAAAAAAGATTGTACGAAAAAAAGTTTTCAATCAAACTGTTTATGAGGAACTAATCCGTAAGATCGATCATCTTGAAAAAAGTTTTCTAAAGAAAGAGATAAAAAAGAATAATGATCTCTTTTTTATCCCTAATGAGTTGTTATTATAGTAAATTGTTATGAAAAAGAAGCCTTTACATGAAGATATTCTTGATATTATGTATCAAGAAAATAAAGATATTCCTGCATTCTTATCTCCATCAGATATCCTATGGAAAATTAAAGATCCTGAGATCTCTGAACGTAAAATAAGAGAGGTGTTAGATTGGCTCGTTGTTGAGAAAAGAGTAAATGTTCGAGCTGGAAAATATCAGATAGATCGATATGAATTTATTGATAAGTCAAAAGCGGATAAATCAAGCAAACGAAATGTGAAAAAAGTGGAAGGAGATAAAGGTCCTCTTTTCGTCTATGAAGAAAAAAAGCGTTTGGGTTTTATTGATGTTGTATATGCCGTGATTTGTATCCTATGTTTGGTTACATATTACTTTTGGCCGACAAAGCCATTAGTGTCTCCCCAGAAGCTAGGAATCACCTACAGACAAATTGAAATGCCTAAAAATGACCTTTATGTTAGCCAGAGTGCTAGCATATCATCTAAGGAGAAGATAAAACAGATATCTTATTCTTTCTATATTCAAAACAAAGTTAATAAAGAGCTTAAAGCAACTGTTGATTCCCTAATATTGGATAATAGACGTTTGCAAATGATGGTTGCAGATCAGTACGATATGATAAAAGAATCTCAAGAAGGAGAAACGGATAAATTCTTTTTTGTGCTATTGTCTATTATTGTTCTTCTTGTTGGTGTTTTATCTGTACGTCTAAGGATATAATTCTTTTTGTCTTTAGCTTATTCGTTAGATAAATAATAATACCTTATATATGCTATCTATAATTGTGAAAAAGGGAGTTGTTTGTTAAATAGTGTTTCGTTGATGTTTCCATTAGGGATATTATGATGGTGTTGTAATAATATTTTATCCATTAGTTATATTGTATTGGCTTGATATTGTTCGATTGTATAGTGGTCTGTAGTATTTGTGTTTTTGATGTTTGAATTAGGTCTGGTGGTGATTGATTTGTATAATAAATAGAATAAAACTAAAAATAATTAAATTTATTTATCAATTATGATATGTAGATTGTTATAAATTATATATATTTGCTAGACAAAGACAATATTTTATATTTTTCTTCTTTTTCCTAAAAAAATAATGTCTTTAAGAAAAGCAGGGGAGAAAAATCAGATTGTTGTTTTTGAGCTTTCTATTTTTCTTGATAATACTAGTTCTTCAGGGATCAAATTGAAAGCTCGATGTCATAAATTTCTATATTTAATTTACAAAATTTCTTACTATGTCATTTAGAGCAACACTTTTTACCGGAGGTAAAGAATTTGATGTACTTGGATCAAATTATGAATTTAGTCGTAACACAGATTCAAAAGGAAAACCATCATCGAATGTATTGGGCGGCAGAATTACTGTCACAATTGAATCTACAGAAGATACTTCTCTTATTGAGGCTATGCTAAATAGCCAGTTTAAGCCAATCGAAGGAAAAATCGTTTATAAAAAGACGGAAGAGGATGCTAAGATGAAAGAGATCGAGTTTAAGAATGCTTATGTCGTTTTCTATAAAGAGCTTCTAGATGTAAATAACGAAGTACCAATGGCTATTACTGTAACTTTCTCTGCTGAGGAAATTTATGTTGGTAATGCTGCTTTAGATAATCGCTGGCCAAAAGCTTAAGTTTGATTTGCAAAACTGTATTGAGACAAGAGGTTTTCTGTTTGACAGAGTCTTCTTGTCTCTTCTTTCTGTTGAACTAAGATTTTTTTCAATTAGTTCATTTGAAAATATAGGACTTCTTGTCCTGTATAACTCACCTATCTGTTGAAGTAAGTGTTTTATTGACTATTGTACTCTTAAAAATAGATGGTCTTCGATATTTGCTTACTCCCTATTTCGTATTGATTATGAAAACCATTCACTGAAAAGACTTCTGGAAATGAAAGAAAATAATATCTCATTAAAGATCGATGGTGTAGATGTTCAAGCGTTTCAACGAATTGAACTAGATCAAAAGATCTATGAACATCATCTTTTAACTCTTGTTTTGGATTTAGAGGTCGCCGAAAAACAAGGGAATCATACTCTTGATAATTCAAAATCATGGATTGGTAAAGAATTGTCTCTTTCAATTGATACCTTTATTTTTAAAGGTATTGTGGTAGATATCGCTTTATCTCATTTGAAAGGACACCATGGAAGTCTCACTGTTACTGCTGCCTCTAAAACAATAAAGATTGATTCAATGCCTCATATGCAGTCTTGGTTGGAAAAAAGTCTGGAAGAGATAGTGCAGGAGGTGGCTGAAAAGAGTGATGTGAAATTACAAATGAATCCACAGTTCACTTCAAAAATTCCTTATGAGACTCAGTATCTTGAGTCCGGTTTCGACTTTATTAAACGCCTTTCATATCAGTATGGAGAGTGGATGTATTATGATGGAACGTCGCTCTGTTTTGGTCAACCTGAGAGTTCCGATGAGCCTATGGTCGTAGAATATGGTTGTGACCTTAAGAGTATTGACGTGAGATTACACACAACTCCTTTTAAGCAAAAAGTGTTTGCTTATAATGCATTATCTGATGAGTTGTCAACAGGATTATCTGATGGTAGAGTGGATGGTCTAAATGATCTCGGTCGTGTTGCTCTTAATGCTTCTAACAATGTCTATAGTGTTGAAGGAAATAGTTATGGACATCGTTTTATATCCAATAAAGGCGATGTCGATGAGTACATAAAGAAACAGCAAGCAGGTATTGCTGCCAGATCTCATACGATTAAAGCTACAGGGACAAAGCCTGGAATTACTGTTGGTAGTTTGATTGAAATAAAATCTGTAAAATGTGATCAGAAACAGTCTGATGAGCAGACTTATGGTCAATATATTGTGATTAGTGTTGTTCACCAAATAGCTGAAAATTCTTATTATGAATGTGAATTTGAAGCCATCCCTTCTTCTGTCGAAACCCCTCCTCTTCCTACAGTTTCTTTGCCTCAAGCTCAAATGCAATTGGCTGAGGTGATAGATAATAAAGACCCAGACCAGAAAGGTCGTGTTCGAGTTAAAATGAACTGGCAAGATGGTGAGATGAAAACATCATGGCTTCGTATCGTTTCTCCTGATGCTGGAATGAGTGATGTGGTCTCTTCAAATCGTGGATTTGTTTTTATCCCCGAGATAGGAGATCAAGTCCTATTGGGCTTTAGATATAATGACCCTAATCGTCCTTATGTCTTAGGAAGCTTGTTTAACGGAAAGAATAGTGCTGGTGGTGGAGACAATAATAAATCAAAGAGTATTACTACTCGTAGCGGTTGTTCTATCGTCTTTGATGATGATGAAAACAAAGGTGCTATGATGCTAACAGATGGTGCAGGAAACACTGTCTGTCTCGATGGTGATAAGACCATCTCTTTTAATTCCTTAGAGTCTATATCATTGGTTTCTGGTGATGCTGCTATAGAATTAAAAAATGATGGTACTGTTAATATAATAGGTAAGAATATAACCATATCTGGTAGTGATTCGACAGCCCTTGCAACGTCGAAGTCTTCTGTTTGTACCTCTTCTGATACAGTTACCGTAGGAGGGCAAAAGGTTGAAGTTAGTGCAATGCAAACTGTTGAGATTGTAGGGAAGACCAAAGCTCTTTTATCATCTTCTGTGGAGACAGATATAGAAGGAGTAATAGTGAAGGTTAATTCTTGATAATGGATTTTATCAAATGATAGGTGTAGGATTTGATATTCGATTCTTCCAAATTGAGTGTCTTATCGTCAATATTTAGAATGACTTAAGAAAAACTACTAAACCGTATAATATTATGGCAGGAAAACCTATTGCTACTGTAACCAGTATGCATACGTGTCCTATGGTAACGGGTACAGTCCCTCATGTAGGTGGCCCTATTGTAGGCCCAGGATCATCGAATGTTTTAGTTAATGGCAAACCTGTTGCATTAATGGGGGACACTTGTGTCTGTGCTGGACCTCCCGATACGATTGTTCAAGGAGAACCTTCTGTATTAATTAATGGCAAACCCGTTGCTACAGTGGGTTGTCTGACTGCCCATGGTGGCTCTATTACATTGGGAGAACCAACAGTTATAATTGGTTCTAAAATGTCAAACAGAAAGGTAACCTTAAGAGAAATTGAGATACCTTTCCCTAAAGTGAAAAAGTTAGATCTCGTAACCAATAAAGTGAAAGATGTTGTTACTGGAAGTAAGAATGGAAGTAGTTTAAAAGAAGCTAAGTCTATTCAGGCTAAGATAAAAGAGGAGGCAAGAGTGAACGCCCTATTACCATCTTATGTTTTTTCAATATAAAAATGAAATTATGAAATTCGAATTCCCTACTAATATTCGTGTTAACGAGAGGAACTTTGGGCAGAACAATAGTGTTGGAACTTATCCAATAGGAGGTTTGCATAATTGGCATGGAGGATTACATGTTAATGAATATAGTTATGATCCCATAAAAGCAATTGCAGATGGTGTTGTGGTGGCATATCGTATAGCCAAAAAGCCAATAGATATTAATGGGTTTGAGATTTCAAATAGTTTTGTTTTGTTGCTTCATCAGTATGAGAGTCCAGAAGGTCGAATTCTGAAGTTCTTTTCCTTGTATAATCACCTGATGACCTATGATGAGATGAAATCACTTGATGACTCTAAAAAGAAGAAGCTCCCTAATTTATTCCTTTCAGACTGTTATGAAGTAAAATCAACTAACAAAGATAAAGGCAAACTGTTTACAGGATTAAACTTACGCAAAATTGCTGGAGGAAAACCTGTCGCTGTTGTGCCTAAGGGGACTGTATGTGATTTGGTCAGTTCTAAATCCACACCTAAAGGTTATGTCATGGTTAACTATGTGAGTCCTAATGGAACAAAATACAACAAACATCTTTTATGGAGGAAGAATTCTAAATGCGTTGATTATGTCACAGTTGATGAAGAAGAGTCTAAAGTTATTGTCGTTAGTAGTGAAGACAAAGGTTACAATGGAGATATTGGATTAAACTTAAGAAATGCAACTTCTTATAAGAGTAAGAAAAATATTATTCAGGTTCTACCTATTGGTGCAAAGATAGATATCGATCCAGATTATTCTAAAACTGAGAATTGGAGTAAGGTGACCGCTGCAAACAATAAGCCTGTATCAGGTTATGTTTGGTCTAATAGTATTCAGACTTCAAAGTGTGGTTCTATTGACGAAAAGGATTTAGATAAAATTATTACTGGAGAAGAGTGTGATATTGTATGTAAAGCAGGAGAAGAAGTTGGTTATACAGGACCTTATGGGTTTAAGGGACAAGAGAACTATCGAACTTGCCATATTGAGGTGTTTACAGAAGATGATCCTTCAGACTTTTTAAAAGGGAAAAGTGGAGATAAAGATGATGTTAAAAACAGTCGAAAGTTTATAAAGATTAAGGAGGGTGCAGAACTAAAAGTGTTCAATCGACTTTCATTAAGAGAAGGTGATGAAATAAAGGTTCATGATTTTGATGAAAATACGAATGAGCAATTCTGCCAGATATCTTTTAATAAGCAGATTCGTGTTGTGAATAGAAAACATCTTAAATTTGTTTCACAAGTGAAAAAAAAGGGTCATTCATATGTTAAATACAATCCTGATGATTTGAATGAACTTAATACTTTGTTTAATAATGCTCTAGATAAAGATTCAATATTACATTTGGTTGAAATTATAGATGATCTAAGAAAAGTCTATTATATTTCATCTAAGGTGAAGTATAAATATTGGATAAAAAAATCTGATATAGGTTTGACTTCTAAACCTTCTGATATTTTTAAAATAACACAAGATGATATAATTAATTGCTACAAGGAAAAGCCTAAAGCAGATCTAAAAAATGATATTTTGTGTCATGATTACTTTGTAAGAGAGGACAAATTAAAGAAAGATACTGTTCGAGTAATTGATGAGAAGTGGTACAAAATAAAAACATCGACTCCTGCACGTGATAAGAATAACTTAATTGTAAATAGACAAGTAGAAGGTTTTATTAAAACTGATGATACACATATTGAGCATGTATCTCCTTATGATTGGGAAGCTTTCGGATTTAAGGTTTATTCTGATCAACCAGATGTATTTCTTTATAATCAAGATGCAAAACCTTTAGAAGATATAGAATGTCCAGAATTCCTTAAATCTGTATGGGGGGTTATTAATTCAGATAAAAGTAGACAGATCAGTAATAAAGAATTTAGATATGCACAAAGAAATTTAAATTCCCAACAGAGGTTGTCTAAAATGGTTTGTTATCATCAAAGTGAATGGGGAGTGGATTATCCAAGTTTAAAGGCTGAGATTCTAACATTTCTGAATAGGGTTATTGATAATGAGAAAGTCGAATCTCAGAAGAAAGAGTTGAAGGATCAAAGAGACCAAATCTTATCTACAATTGAGGATAAGGTAAAAGCATTGGATTTCTGCTCTGCAGTAAAGATACCTAAAGTTAGATTAAATGATTCCTATCCTGTCCTTAAACTAAATATGCCATTTGTTAGTGATTTTAGGTTAGGACAAGAGCCAAACAAAAAAGCTCGATATTCAATGTTTTGGCAGGACATTATCTTTCCTAAGATAGAGTTTTCTAAACGACGTAAAAAGATTCCTCGAATTGAAGTTGATTGGCGTAAGTTTAAAGATTCCAAATTTTATCATTTTCATCCTGTTGCCTTTGTGGAGCATATGAGAATAGTAAAGCCTTCTTTTGATATTATTTTTCCAATGGAACTCCCTCCTCAAAACGATAGAGGAAATTCTACGTTTGTTAATAAGGTATGGACTAATGAGGGAAATTCAACAAATTTTGGGGCTTATAGAACTTCAACTAGAAATCATGCTGGAGTTGATTTGTATGCAAGCTGGGGAACACCTATCAGAGCTATGGCTGATGGTGAGGTTGTGTTTAAGGGAAAGTGGAAGAGTTTACATGTGGGTACGATCGCGATTAAGCATATTACTGCTTCTGGACGAGCTTTTATTGCACGTTATTGTGAAGTAGATCCTTCATCTGTAGTATTAAAAGTAGGTCAATCGGTTAAACAAGGAGAAATAATTGCAAGAGTTGGATTTTTGATGAAAAATTTAAGCAAGGAAAAGAAGGATGAAGTAAAAAAATCAATAGATGGAAAAAGAATATTATGCAATGATCTAGTATATAATGGAAGTAGAGAAATTGCTTCTAATATGCTTCATTTTGAACTATATGACAAAGTAGATTTAAAACCATATATATTGACCATATTTAAAAATCTTCCATATAAACGAAGAGAAGACCTAATTGACCCAACTGATTTACTAAAAGAAGCTTATAAAAATAGTTTTATCAAATCAGAACCGATATACCCCAAACGTCAAGATATAAAAAATATGCATATCTCAAACAAAGGAGTTGAATTTATAAAATTATTTGAAAGTACGAAAAAAAACAGTAGCAATAGGCATATTGTATATGATGATAAACCTGGTGAAAGCAGTTCAAATTTAACGATTGGATATGGTCATTTACTTGCCCATAATACGTTGATTAAAGATGTTAAATTTACATCATCAGATGAAGAAAAGTATGGTCTAACTAAAAAAGAATTCACTGATGGTATCACAGAGGAAAAGGCAACGAAATTCTTTCGAGAAGATCTTTTAAAAGCTGAGAGGGGGGTTAAAAAATATATCACAGTTCCATTAAGTCAAAATGAGTTTGATGCATTAGTTAGTTTTTGTTATAATTCTGGGGCTAATCGTCTAGGAACCGATAGGGGGAAACAAATTAAGAAACTAATCAATCAAGGAGATTATTATAATGGAATTGATGAAATTGCTATTATTTGCACATCTACTCAAGAAAAGATGGAAAATAAAAAAAAGCATACCATTATACAAGAATTAAAAGGTTTAGTAAAACGTCGTCAAGCTGAAATAACCATATTTAAATCAAATTATTATATAACTAAAATCATATAAAAATGTACGAAAGAATTGTTCTAATTGTTGTATTGATGCTATCTCTTTGTGGATGCCATTATAGTAAAAAGGGAGAAGATAAATATAAAGTAAGTGTTGATGGAAAGATTAAACCGGATTCTGAAGATATTAGTTTAAAGGATTATAACGGTATATGGGTTTGTTACAAGGTTCTTGAGAAGAATTATCCTAAAAAATGGATGCAAAAAATCTATGAAGAAGAACTGATTGATTATAGAAAAGAAATCTCTACTCATTTCTGGTTTGAAATAAAAGGAGATACCATTATTGTAAATAATCTATTTAAAATGCCTATTCAGTTAACAGTTTCTAAAGAAGCTTTGTCAGATCCAAGTGTGAACGACTATCTATACAGGAATGACACTTTAATAAACCATGTTAATAAAAGAAAGGTTTATTGTAAGATCGAAGGTAAAGATGGAATTTCTTATCAGGATTATTTTAAAAAAATGAAATTAGACAGTACGTATTGTTTAAATGATAATAAAATTTTGTCTTATAACAGATGGTGCTTGGGAGATGTGATTCTTGTTGATGGAGGAGGTTTTAATTACTATTTCAAAAGAGCAAGTTCTTATGACACTAACATTAAAGGATTCCCCGGTAATAGGTTGAATCGTTTTGTTGTAAATAGGGTTTACAAAAACAGTACGATCGAAGAGGCTGCATTTAAGATTAGTGATGAGTTCCCTTATCGAGCAGGTGCAGTATTGGAGTATGAAATGGGAGACCCAAGTACCGAAGAAGATGATGTGGTGTTTTTCCCAAAAGAATCGGATATTGAAGATGATACATATTATAAATGGAAGGGTGAAAATCAAGTTACAGTCACATTACCTGTAGGAGATTGTTCTTCATTTAAATTTGAATTTATTAAGAAAGGATCTGATGTATATGTAAAGTATTGGTCTGATGTGGATTTTACATGCGAGCATGAATGGATTCCAGATCTTAGTAAGGCTTACTAATCTATAGTAAGGTTTGCACTATGGAATAATATAAAATTACTTAAAGTAACAGAAGAATTGCCTTATTCTGGTTTATGTGAGGGTATGGAGATAATAAAGTGCCTTATTTGTCAAAGCAATAAAGACATCTTCTCTTTATTGCTTTGGTTCTTTTTATCTCAATAATCAATACCGCTATGGATTTCATTATGAAAATAATTGCTTTTCAGTTATAACAGAATAGACCTGTTCTGTTGTTTATCATCATAGAGTTCTTATTTGTGGGGTATAAGTCCAAACGTTTTGTACGAGTAAAATAAAGGAATAATGGTAACAAAAGATATTGACCAAGAGAATTCTTTAAAAGGGAATGTTCAAGAGAAACTAAAAGGAGTGGATTACGAACTACCGATAATTAGAGAAACTCCCGACCCTTTAAAGCGTTGGCGATTAAATCTAGTACAAGCCGATGAAGAGAAGTTGATTCTAGATTATATTGGTGCCTCATACTCTATGTATTTAGGATCGATGTTAATGTTTGGTGGAGGTATCATAATTTTCCTTGCATTCGATGACATTATTGATATGTTTAAATTCATAATACGAGAACATTCTTTTACACTTGACCATTTGTTCCTTTCGTGTATATGTTTTTCTTTCTTTATATTAGGTTTTATCCCAGTTTTTATTCAACTAATAGG
>JAOARB010000004.1 GCA_025210775.1 Prolixibacteraceae bacterium | reverse complement strand
TTCTGGTTTTCTATCAGCTTCTTATGTCCTCTCTTTCTCATCTCGCTAGAATCAATGGAGCCACACAGCGGAAGGGATAATCTTCAGATGTAATTCAAAACTTGTCTTAAAGAACGATGCGTTTGTTTCCAAAAGCGATGCTAAGAAAGCGCTTTTTATTCCATACTTCCAAATAAAAAAACTAAATATTTTTTCTTACTTCTCACACAGCCAAGCTAACACCCTATACTTAAACCATTTAACACTTTAAACTTGAAATACATTATTTATTCTAAGATCTTTCTTCTAATTAAAAATTTAAACTAGGAAGCATCCTTCATTCCAATTTTAACTTATAACAGTCAAGATCATCTATTAACCTCTCGCCTCATTACTCAAAGGAATAAATAAAAAAGAACGATAATTTATTGTCGGATAAGAAGAAAATATTGCGTCATAATTCTTAATAAACGAAGCCTCAAAATTGGAAGATATATACAAGTAGGTTTATGCTTTTCATTCTAAGGCAAAACTTTAAACGAAAAAAACTCAATAGTATAGCAAGCATGCTATACTATGGAGTTTTTATTTATATTGTAAAAACAATAAACTTAGCTTACCAAGCGAACTTAGGATAAGAGCTCATCATTTCGTTAACACGTTTTTTAACAGAAGCAATCACATCTTCATTATCGATATTAGAGATAACTTCATCAATTAAATCTACAATAGGAGCCATATGCTCTTCTTTAAGACCACGAGTAGTAATAGCAGGAGTACCAACACGTAGACCCGAAGTAGAGAAAGGTGAACGAGAATCGAAAGGCACCATATTTTTATTAATTGTAATATCAGCCTTCACTAAAGTGTTTTCAACTTTCTTACCAGTAATATCAGGAAATTTAGTTCTAAGGTCGATCAACATTAAATGGTTATCTGTACCATCAGAAATAACTTTATATCCTTTTTTCACAAAAGCTTCCGCCATCACAGCCGCATTCTTTTGAACTTGGATTTGGTACTCTTTATATTCAGGTTTAAGAGCTTCACCAAAAGCGACAGCCTTAGCAGCAATAATATGCTCTAAAGGTCCACCTTGCACACCAGGGAAAACAGAAGTATTAAGCATAGCAGACATCATTTTATCTGCACCTTTAGGCGTTTTAACTCCCCAAGGATTAACAAAATCTTTACCCATTAAGATAATACCACCACGAGGTCCACGAAGGGTTTTATGAGTAGTAGAAGTCACGATATGAGCATGAGGAACAGGATTTTTAAGAACACCCGCAGCCACAAGACCAGCAGTGTGCGCCATATCCACCATAAAGATCGCATCAATTTTATCTGCTATTTCTCTCATTCTTTCATAATCCCACTCTCTAGAATAAGCAGAAGCACCACCGATAATCAATTTTGGTCTTTCTGTAAGAGCGATAGCTTCCATTTCATCATAATCGATCATACCAGTTTTTTCATCAACCGTATAAGCGATAGGATTATAAAGCATTCCAGAACTATTCACAGGAGAACCATGAGAAAGGTGACCACCATGAGCCAAATCTAATCCCATAAACTTATCACCTGGCTTAAGACAAGTTAACAACACAGCCATGTTAGCTTGTGCACCAGAGTGAGGTTGTACATTAGCATAAGTTGCGCCATAGATTTCGCACAATCTATCAATAGCCAATTGTTCAACTTGGTCCACTACCTGACACCCGCCATAATAGCGATGACCTGGATATCCTTCAGCATATTTATTGGTCAAACAAGATCCAGCAGCAGCCATTACTTGTTCCGACACAAAGTTTTCAGAAGCGATAAGTTCGATTCCTTCTAACTGTCTTTGATTCTCTTGCTCGATAAGATCGAAAATTTGAGTATCCTTTACCATGGTAATAAATTCGATAAGGTTAAAAAATAAAATGAACTTGGGTTTGGAATAAATCGGTTTTATTCTTCAGAGAAATGCACTAATACACTTCTATAAGCACTAAAGATAGTAGCTTTTGAGATAAAACCAATATATTTTCTATTCTCAACAACAGGCAAGTTCCATGCCCCCGAAGATTTAAATTTTTTCATAACTTTTTCCATACTTTCGTCAGGGTTTACAATTTCAGGTGGCATAACCATCAGATCCGTGACATAAGTTTTACCATACATCTCCTTGTTAAACATGATACTACGGATATTATCAAGGAGTACGACACCTCTAAAATTATTATCCTTATCTACCACAGGAAATATATTTCTTTTACTTTTTGAGATCACTTTAACCAAATCACCAAGACAAGCCTCATGATCAATAGTCACAAGATCAGTCTCAATCACCTTACGCAATTTCATAAGAGTAAGAACTGTTTTATCCTTATTATGTGTCAACAATTCACCTCTTTCAGCAAGATGAGAATGATAAAGAGAATGTTTCTCAAAGGCAAGGATTGTTAAATATGCACATGCAGAAGTAATCAAAAGAGGGACAAAAAGGGTATATCCCCCAGTGATTTCTGCAATAAGAAAAACAGCAGTCATAGGAGCGAACATCACTCCAGCCATCACTCCAGCCATTCCATACAGTGCATAGTTCTCCGTAGCCAGATTAGGACCACCTAAATTAACTATGGATGAAAAAATAAAACCAGCAAAACACCCCATAAAAAGTGTAGGAGCAAAAATACCACCAACACCACCGGCACCAGTAGTAATTGCCGTTGCAAAAACTTTAAAAGCTAAAATGGCAATAAAAATGAGAATAAGTATCGAAGGGTTGTTTTTAAAGGAGTAGAATACAGAATTATTTAACACATCTGTATAATTTCCATTTAGGATTTGATTAATTGACACATACCCTTCACCCCATAAAGAAGGGAATAAGAAAATAAGCAACCCTAGAGCAATACCACCAATAATAACCTTATTCAAGAAGTTTGTTTGTTTCTTAAACTTACCTTCAACCCATCTCATCACCCTGGTAAAATAGACAGAAATTAAACCACAAAGAACACCAAGTATGATAACCCAATGAAGGTTATTTACATCAAAAGATTGATGTAAACTAAACCGAAAGTGGTAGCTATCTCCCATCAAGAAATAAGAAGTAGTTGTAGCAGTAACAGCAGATATTAATAAGGGTAGTAATGAAGACATAGTCAAATCAATCATTAGTACCTCTATTGTAAAAAGCAGGCCAGCCAAAGGAGCATTAAATATACCAGCAATAGCAGCAGAAGAACCACATCCTGCAAGAAGGGTAATAGCACGATAATTTAGGCGAAAAAATTGAGCAAGATTAGAACCGATAGCAGCACCAGTTAAAGCAACGGGAGCCTCGGCCCCAACAGAACCACCAAAACCGATAGTAATGGTACTAGTCACCATTGAAGAATACATATTATGTCTGGATATCTTACTATTCTTTTTAGAGAAAGCATACAATATCTTGGAGACACCATGTCCTAGATCCTCCTTAATCAGGAACTTAATAAGAATAACAGTAATTAAGATACCAATCATCGGATAAGCTAAATACTGATAACTTACATCATCGACACTAAAATTACCCGTCAGATGATGGATCGTAAAGTGGATAAGATTTTTTAGTGTAATAGCAGCCAAACCACTTAAAGCGCCCACAACTAAGCTTAAAAGAAGAATAAATTTCCTTTCAGGAATTTTGTCCATTCTCCATTTCTCAATCTTTTTTAACAAAGCATTCATTTTTTCCATAACGATGCAAAATTAAGATTTCAGATTATATAATATGATTGATGCGATAGTTTTTTCCTAAGAATTAGGAAATTAACAACGAAGCTTAATTATCATAAATATACATCTAACTACCACAGACCATCATATCCCACATAAAAAGATGATATAAAATAATAAAAAAGTTCGATAAAAGGCCCACAACTATCAAATAGGAGGCAAAACAAATTAACTAGAAGGTCTATATTTAAGAAACTGTTTTGTTTCTATTTCCATTCTTTTAATAAACTTTCTAGGAGTATCAATTTTCACATCCATCTTGGTGTGAGAGAAGGGATGAATAAAAGATAGAGAAACGGCAGCAAGGAAAAGTCCTTTCTTCTTAAGAACATGACCTTTTTCACCATATAGGATATCTCCAAGAATAGGAGTTCCTGAGTAAGCCATATGTATTCTTAATTGGTGAGTACGGCCAGTAATTGGAGACAATTCGACCAAAGTAAGGTTTCCACTTCTTAAAGAAGGAATAGATTTTAAGGCTTTAAAAGTAGAGAAAGCAGAAAGGTCATCAATAGGTAGTTCGATAGAACCAGAACCAACCACCTCCCCCATTACAAGAGCATGATATTTTTTAGTAATTTCTCTTTGTTCCAACATTTGACCAAAGGCAACTCTCGCACTACGACACTTAGCAATAATCACAAGACCAGAAGTAGCTTTATCGAGACGATGGACAGCACGAGGATTAACGTATTGGTCCAGCAGACCAGAAGGTTGCAATTTGCCTTGTATAGCATTTTCAAGCGTATCAAACCGATTCCCGCTAGTAGTTAATCCTGGAGGTTTATTCACCACCGCGAAATAGTCATCCTCATAGACAATCTGCAGCTCCATATTAAAAGGTTTTAAAGCTGTCTCTTTTTTCTGAAAAAGATCTATTTTCATTCCTTCCTTAATCCATAGACCAGAACCGACAGGTTTACCATCTACATACACAAGACCTTTAGACAAAGCTTTTTTCACACTTTTTGCTGAAGGCAACTCAACAAAAATTCCTTTTAAGTAGTTATATATACGTATCTCTTCCTGAATAGTAGGGACAATGTGATAAGCGACAAATTCAATATGGTCCTGCATAAGTGACATATAAGGATTAAAAATAACAAGTATACAAAAATAGTATAACTAATTAAGAGAAAAGAAAATTTAACCACATAAGAGCATGTTACATAACCACCACCCTATCGATGAAGAATATATTAAAATGAAGGATGTTATTCTTAAAGCAACTCCACAAGAGACAAATCGTCTTATCGCCAAGTACATTGAGAATGTGAATTCATTTTTATTAATGACAGGAACCAATCAAGTATTAGAATCCCTAAAAGAGCTAGAGAGTCATCTTAACTTTGGGATATGGTATTTAGAACATTCTAGTAATATTCCCAACCTATACAGGGTAATCCATTGTCTAGAGACAACCCCCATACTACTCCATTTCTATCTGCCAGATACCCAAAACAACAAGCACCTAACAACAAACGAGATATATTTATCGAACAAACAAAGGCTACATCAGTTGCTTCTTAAATTCAGTATTGATCTCTTAAGCACAGTTAGTCCGATAAAGATTATGGAATCCGAATGTTTGCTCGCATTTGAAATCATTCAAGATCTTCAGATCGAATATATTGTTGAAGATATAGAAACGTGGTTTATTCCTACACTGAAGAAACTAAAGGACGATCATCTTTCTTCTCTTATAATTATCATAGACCACTATTATGTTGGAAGTGGGAAGAAAGTACCACAAGAATTATTAGCACTTCTTGGAGACAAGTTAAACAAAACACAAGAAGGAATGCTTGCTTTAGATATTTTGGTTTTCTTCCAAAACATAAACATTAACAACAAAGAGAGATCTATTCGTTTGATGAAACATTGGCAAAAAGCAGATTCACAAAGACACCATTTTGTATGGAATAGTTCTGATTTTGATGAAGGGTATGATGATGCACCATGGGAAGAAGATTCATATATAACGAAAGAATCCCATCAATTTCTTCAAGATCTTTTAGAAGAGCATTCCATTGAATCAATAACCAAAGTAATGCTCTCCATTTTACACAAAAAATCGTGGATAAGTAACGAAACGTTAAAAGAGATTATAGACAGAACCACTCTATCTCCATTACAAATATTCAATGCGATAGAAAAGGATAAGATATGTGTATCAAAAATAACGAACTACATTTCCTCTAAAGAACCATATAAGGCAGTCGAAATCATTTCTGAGTTTTTATTCATGCAAAACATAATCACCGAAGAAGAAAATTGTTTGATAAACGAAAGAAGCGAACAAACCATAATAGGTCATAATTGATACTATTGTTGATCTTATGATAATGTATATTGAAAACATTTTGGAATTCAATTGAAAAGATATACATTAGCCCAAGCATTAAAACAAAGGACAACTCCTACCTTCCTTCAATAGTTATATCTGAGCATCAAATTGTTTCAGTATAGCAAAACGCATTAATCGTAACGATTAAAGAACACATTAAACATTAAATAATTACCCTCATTGATATCATCAAAACAGGTAATAAAAGATACTCAAGAAAAGCTTATACAACAAATTTTTAAGCATTTCTCAACAACAAGAAAGACCGAATGTACAAATGTACGTTCGGTTTTGTTTTTTTAGTCAGATAGAGTAAGTCATTCAGCACTAAAACGTACTGAAGACTCATTTCCAAATTCATCCTGAACAACCAATCGGTGGGAGCCAACTTTAGGTTGCAAAGACAACTGATGTAGCATATCTGTTTCGCCAACATTTTTTCCATCTAAGAACCAAAAAAGTTTACGATTGTCTTGTGTAGTAGTAGCTCTAAAAATAACATTAGAACGAACGCCCGTAAATTTCTTTGGAACAATAACCACCATACCGTTGGTAGGATAAATAATACCGATAGAGTTTTCGTCATTCCAATCACCAGAAGGCAATCTAGGTGGAATACTCTTATACTCGATATGAAACTTTTTATAATAAAATGCCATTTTAGGAGGTAAAGCAAACCATTTACGATAAACCATTTTAGAAATAGGGTAATTGGTACTGTTCACCTGATAACTTTCCGTCTCATCTAAGGATAAAACTTTATGGTAAGGACAAGGAGCTGTGCGTCTTACATTATCGCCTACCAAGATGGTGTCGATATTAGAACAATTCTTAGAAGCACGGAAACCACTTTCATGACATATACTCATAGTAAATAGTTCCTTATTAGGAGCATCAAACCACTTAACTTTTGGAAGAAGGTGATACACGTCAAACAAGATAGGTGCAGCAGCCTGAACACCAGTACAAGCAGGTCGTCCTTCTCCATTGGCATTACCAACCCAAACTCCAATAGCATATTTTGGATTCACTCCAATAGCCCAAGCATCTTTAAAACCAAAGCTCGTTCCCGTTTTCCACGCAAGTGGAGTCGAAGAATTAAGATATTTCCAACCAACTTCATTTAGAGGTCTATTAACGGTTTGTAGTGCATTGAAAGTATTCCATATAGACGATTTAGAAAGAGGGGATTTCGTTCCTTTCATAACATCATCTGACAATATTGATAAGGGGAAAAATGGTTTTTTATGATTCCCATTTAAGGTGCGTGCCATAGAAGCATATGCCCCTACCATTTGCCAAAGGTTTGATTCTCCTCCACCTAATATTAGAGATAAGCCATAGTAATCAGCACTTTTATTAAACGAGCTCATCCCCATTTTTCTCAATAACTCCAAGAAGCGTGCAGCAGAATATTGTTGCAACATAAAAACAGAAGGAACATTTAGAGATTCACTTAATGCATCATTAGCCCCCACCGCACCTCTAAACTTAAGGTCAAAATTTTTAGGAGCATATCCCTTTAAAAAGAGAGGATAATCAGGAATAATTGTTCTTGGGGTAATATACCCCGCATCCAACATTGCAGCGTAAAGGAAGGGCTTTAAGAGACTACCAGAGCTACGTATTCCTTGTACCATATCAACAGCCCCCTCATGTTTATCAGTCCAATCTACGTTACCAACATAAGAGATAACTTTACCCGATTCAACATCAGCAACAAGGACCGAAATATTATATAATTCATTGGAACGATACTTGATAGCATAACGAGAGACACACTCCCCTACTTGAGACTGAAGTCCATTATCAAAGGAGGTTCTAAAAACTTCATTTGTCTGCTCGTTTTTCACAAACTCAAGAGCGTGCATAAAATTCTTAGGAAAAGAAAAAGAAGCACTAGGAACCCGTTCTTTCAAAGACAACTCATAAGTCATCTTATCCATCTTCCCAAGAGAGAACAGTTTTTTCAATAATCTATCACGTTTTTTCCTAAGCAGTATATTATTTTTACCTGGATAGATTTGAGATGGAGCATTTGGAAGCACAGCCAAAGTTGAAGCTTCAGCCCAAGTTAATTTATTAGAAGCACAACCAAAGAAACGCCAAGATGCAGCCTCAATACCAACGACATTACGTCCAAAGGGAGCATTATTAGCATACATCTCAATAATCTCATCTTTAGAATAATTAGCCTCCAACTTAAGGG
The DNA here is from genome assembly GCA_025210775.1 of Prolixibacteraceae bacterium. Lineage (GTDB taxonomy): Bacteria > Bacteroidota > Bacteroidia > Bacteroidales > Prolixibacteraceae > Halosquirtibacter. Next base: position 74,150 of record JAOARB010000004.1, on the reverse strand, counting down.
TCAAAATAGATTCGTAGATTTTAATCCACAAACTACGTTGTTTGTTACCCAAAGCAATACGTGAAACCTGCATCGAAAGAGTACTGGCACCACTAACCACTTTTTTGTATTTAATATTTAAATAGAGAGCTCTAGCAACAGATTTGAGATCAATTCCCCAATGATCATAAAAACGATCATCTTCGCTTGCGATCAGAGCAGCTTTAAATTTATGTCCTACATTATTTTGGGGAGGAAATCTCCATTGTTGATCGGCAGCTAATTTAGCACCAAGCAAATGACCATCTTGATCATATAGGACTGTCGATTTTGGGGTTTCAAATGAAACCACGGGAAGAAGCATCCAAGCAAGAAAAATAAATATTAGAAATAGAGATAAACACTTTGTTTTTCTTCCGATACTTTTTCCACATAGTTTCATTCTAACCAACCCCTTTAAATCTATTGAATACTAATTAACTTAGCATCATTATTTGCTTTTATTTGATGATTATACATCGCTTCAACTGAGATGTCTGCCCACTTATAAACACCTTCATAGGTCGCATTAAAAGGCACCTCTACAGTGATTGTTCCATTTTCATCTAGATTAAAGTAAGAATAAACTTCACTATCTCTTACTTCATGATATGTAACTCCCTCTGGAGTAATATCTTTGCGATTCAATATCTCCACACCTGAAGGCATAGGGATAGAAAGAGCCAACTCTTGTAGATCCCATGGAGTATCATTTTTCACATAAATAGACAATATATAATCTTTCCCTTGATGTAACAAAGAGTCATTTACCACATATCTATTCTCATCCAATAACATTGTCTTCATTTTCAAGCCACTAGAATAAGCTTTCGTTGAAACATCCGTTCTTTGGGTTGCTTTATTAACAAGAAGATATATTGATTTAGAACCACTATTTTCAAAAACAACATTCGTTGATCTATCCAATTTCTGTTTTAAGACATTTGTTTCTGTAGGGGTAATCTCTGCCTCTCCTTTTTCTCCATCAAGATTCCATTTCAAAGTAGAGATATTAGCTTCATCACTATTGGTCTCTAGATAGTTCTGCATAGCAATCAAAGCAAAACTTGTTGTCTGTGTACTCATCCATTCATCTGAACTCAAAGCCGCAGCTAACTCTTTAACCAAAGGGAATACATAATCTTTTCGATCTAGCATATTTAGAACATTCAAAAGAATGGCCTTGTCTCTAAGAGCAGATCCAAAAGAGTTTGAACTCCAACCTTTTTCACTCGTAACAACAGATAAGTCTCTAAAATCGGTCAACTCTTCAGCAACATCATCACGACCTATTTGAGCATAAGCCGAAGCAAGTAGCCAAGAAGAAACTGTATTAGGATCATTTTCTCGCATACGGTTCATCACACCTAATGGAGCCTCACCAGCAAGAGCAAGAGTAAACAATCTATAGGCTTGAACTACTCGATTTTCATAATCGTCATCCCATCTGTTAGCCACACGCATCTGATAACGAACCCAACGATCTAACATATTTCCAGGAATAAAGAATCCAGCTTTTTTAGCCATGATCATAAAATGTCCAGCATAACAACTAGCCCAGCTATAACGATAACTACCTCTAGGCCAATACGAGAATGCACCATCATACTGTTGAAAAAGAAGCAGTCGTTTAAGTCCTTTCTGCACATTCAATTCCATTTCTTCTCTATCTTCAGATGAAATATTCTTATTCTTAAGCATCAACAACTGAGGGAAAACAGAAGAGACCGTTTGTTCGAGACAACCATGAGGATAGACAATCAATTCATCCATTCTCTTGTCTAAATTACAAGCAATCATACTAGAAGCATTAACCGACAACAATTTACCGTTTTCGTTATCTCCTATATTATAATCGTAACTAAATGACTTTCCTGGTTCAAGAAGTTTCAGTATCGTTTCATATTTAACTAGGTTAGAGTTCGAAACGTTCATATCTATTGTATAGGAAGCTCTATAAGAACCTGATTTCGCATTTACAGTAATTTTCGAAACCCCTTCAGATGAACCACTCTTTAATTGGAAATAAACATCCTTCTCACTTTGGCCATCCATATCCACAGACATAGATTTTTCACCAACAAGCTTAATTGCACCAATAGACGTAACATTAACATGAACATCACCCTTAACCTTTTTATTCGCGAATATGGTCACTGGAAGCGTAAATTTCTCATTTAAGTCGAGTGTCCTAGGAGCATCTGCAAGCACCATCAAAGGATCGACCACCTTAACATCTTTTTGCTGAGAGCCATAACTACTTTCCGTAGCGGCCACCACCATCACTCTCACCTCACCAGTATAAGCAGGCAATTGGAAAGTACGTACATCCGTATCTCCTTTATCCAAATGGAAAGGACCAGCAAACATTACCACTGGCTTAAATCTTTTTGCTTTCTGTTTTGAAGGGTCATTCAACATTCCATCCCCTCCAACAGGAATCAATTTACCAAGTTTACCAGCATACATACCCAACACATCGTCATACATATCCCATGTTTTAACACGTAAAGCGTTATGACGATTAAAGAAAGTCCAAGGAGAAGGAGTTCTAAAATTCGTTATACCTAACAATCCTTCATCAACAATAGCAAGAGTATAATCCATCTCTTTGCCATTCTTTTCTTTGATCTTTACTTTAAATTTCTTCTTTGCTCTCACCTCATCTTTACAAATAATTTCTGGGTGTAGATGAGATTCAGGATTCTCCACTTTAACACGACTAACACCATACAGACGAATAGGGTGGTTGTTCTTGGTTGTCTGATAAGGCTGTACATAAGTCACGTAAACATATATATTTGGAGACATCGTACCATCAGTTGGGATAGAAAGCGTAGTTTGTTTATCCGTTGTTTCTACCCACATTTGGCGCAATACAACTCCACCTTTTTCCAAAGAGACTAAAGCATGTCCTCCTTTTTCACTTGGGAATAATACCTCAATATTCTCTCCAGTTTCCAGCTTATCCTTTTTGATGTTTAGGTTTAAACAAGATTCACCACCTTTATTCTTATTGCCGCCACCAGGCCAATCACAAAAGAATACTTTAGAGACTGTATTGCCATTAGGTAGTTCTGCAACCATTAAATAACGTCCCCAATCAGAATCTCTTACCTTAAAATCAAATTTAGCACGCCCATTTCTTGTTCTAACAGAACCTTCTCTATAAGCACTATAATTTCGACCTGAAACATAAGATGCCAAAGAAGAAACAGAAGCAGCATCCCACCACCAAGAGTAACCTACTTTATATAACTTATATTCGATCTTAGAATCAACTTTTTGCAATTTCGGGTTAAGAACAACAAAATCACAAGTAATATCTTTTCCAGTATCATAGTAATCTCGATAACTTTGGATACCAGTAATACGGAAACCCACAAACTTTTCAAAAGGATAAAGCTCCTTAGTAAATTGTGAAATACTAAAAGATCCTCCATCTTCAAAGACACGAGTTTCAAAATCTACACTAACAATAGGTTCTTTAAAATCATGTCTTTTAAAATCCAATTTAACTTCGGCATCACCGTCTTTATTTGTTTTACCTTCCCAAAGTCTAAAATAAGAGCTATTAACAGGATCCACCTCATTATTAAACTGATACTGTGGATACTGACCAAATGATGCATTCTTATGACGGATACGCGCCTCTACAACCATACGTTTTTCATCCGCAGGTAGGCCATGCAACCATTTTGCATTCATTTTAGCGGTTAAATCCTTCGTTAATTCTAACGTCTTAGGACTATTAACCCACTGAATTTTCATTCTATTGGGACGGATAGTCTCAATACGAATTACTTTACTAAAAGTATTTCCACCTAATTTCACCTTAAGCGTCCAATTACCAGTAGGGTCATTGTCCTTTGTTTTGGTCTTATAGGATATCATATTAGAATGTTTCTTCACCACCTTCTTGTCTTTAAGAACACCTTTTGTGTCATAAAGCTCAAAAATGACAGGATAATCATTCCCTAGATATTTCATTTCATCCTTGATGATGGTCGTAACGAATAATGAGTCACCAGGTCTCCAGACATCTCTTTCACCATAGATAAAAGCGTTCACTTCGTTTTTAGACACCTGACCAGAGACATCAAAAGAGCTGATCATCTGTACATCATAATTAGAAACTTTCAAAAATCCCCAATCATCTCCTTTTTGTGCAAGGATAAGTTGAGCAGGGTGATCTGTTCTTAAAACTGCCAATCCTTTTTTATCTGATTTAGCAGTAGAGATAACTTGATTTTGAAGGTCTAATAGTTTCAATTCAACTCCTCCAACAGGAGCAGAACTAACAAGGTCAGAGGTAGCAATATGGTAAACATTACCCTCCTCTTTCTTCGCAATAATACCAATATTGGAACTTACCACATATTTAGATATCGATCTCGATGGACTATAATAAGCAGCAGAAGAAGGGTTATCACGATTTCTCCAATCATACAAAGAGTTTTCTTCATAAAAATCGTTCTCATCCCACACTTTCTCATCATCCCAATATCCATTATCTTTTGGCTCTTTTAATTTCAAATTACGAAGATCCTGCAGGTTCTCACATGGATAAATTGAGTAGTTTGGACGCATCCCAACGACAACCTGATAAATCTCGTTTGGTTTAACATCAATAATGTCAGGGATATTGATTGCAAAAGCTTTCCACTTATTCACCTCCACATCTTCCAACTTCATCTTTCCTTGGTAAACCACCCTACCGAAACGTTTAGGAGTACCATAAGTAGTAGTGATTTTATTATTTTGAAGGAAGAAAGGTACATTCTTCTGGAATATTCTAATAATACGAATATCAACCGCATCTAGATTGACAGAGCTAAAAGGAAGAATAAACCCATCAGCATTAGGTAAAATATTTCCTTCACCCTCAAACGAAAATCTAGGATCAGATGCAGTAAATTGCACTGAAAGAGTAATATTTCGCCCTAGGTGTTTACCTGTATTACTACGTATAGAGGAAGAGATTTTTAGTGCATGTTGTCCCACTAACATTTGTTCTGGATACAAAACAGCCTTATTACCAGTGATTGTAGCACCCAGTTTACAGCCTTTCATTGTAAACAAACCATTTAGATTTTGTTTGCTATCCAAAGGTTCAGAAAAAGAAACAGTTATAACAGGACTTTCAGTAGATACAATATTAATAGCTTGGTATTTAAAATCACCGACAGCAGGAATAGATAGAGCGACTTTACCACGTTTATCGATATCTAAAGGATCGCCATCCCAAGAGACAACCATAGAAGCCTCTTCTTTTCCTCTTTTTATATTTTCAATTTGAAAATAATGTTTTAAGTGGTTATGTTTCCATGTAATCTTATAGTCGTCATCTAAATCAATATCAAGCATTTTCTCCACTTTAGAGGCATTCACTTCATCGTTGAAAGTGATCACACCCTTACAGTTCATCAACAATGCATTGCTAGGATTAGATTCAAGATTGTCTACTTTGATTTTATAAGAAGGACGTATCGTTCTAAACTCGAATGAATACTCGTCCAAATCTTCTCGTATAGGGAAAAGTTTCTCAAGATCAACATCAACACGATATTTCTTTGAAGGTTTTAACTTCTCTGTTGGAGTAAGAATCAATTGCTGTTTCCCAATCCATTTAGATTTAAACTTAAAACTCGGAGATAATTGGATTACATCACTGACATCAACAGAAGTATTCTCTACCTCTTCAGAAAATTCAATAACTACAGGGCCGTTAACACTAACACCCTCATCTGAAACCAAAGAAATTATACCAGAATTCTCTGATTGTGAACTACTTTTATTGCCTGAAGAAGAGCAACTTTGAAATCCAAACACACATGTTATCAACAATGTGAATAACAAGGAAGAACGAAATAGATTCATAAACTACATATAAATAAAGGTCTAAACTAGAATTGTTGACAAAATTAACGATAATTATGACTATTATCAACCTCTATAACAATATTAAATGGCAACAATAGTATAGGTCAAGCAAATATTCAAAAGACAATTAGTAATCAAGAATTTAGAAGACAAAAAAAAAGAAACACCCGAAGGCATTTCTCTTTTCATTCAAGATAAAACTATATAGTAGAAATCAGAAATTATTTTAGTGCATCCACTGCCACTTTTAGGTGTTTAACCCAAATAGCAACCACCTCATTATAATCTCCAAGACCTTTTAATCTAGGAGTAACAGTAAATCCAGCTCCTTCCAATTGAGATTTCCAGCTATCCGCATCTTCTCCAGCCATATCATTATTGGCATGATCACCAGCAACAGACATCAAAGGCATCAATAGAATATTCTTTGAAGGACGTAATGCTGCCGCCTCTTTCACTTCCTTGATACCAGGAGTAGCCTCTACAGTTCCAACGATAAAGTCTTCATTTACAGCTTTAAAGAAGTCATTCACTCTAGTGTATCGATCATTTGCAGCATGCTCAGTACCGTGTCCCATCATTACAACTGTTTGGTCATCAGCTTGGAATTTTTTCACCATCACATCAACCAAAGATTTCATATCCTCATTCGTATTCATCAAAGGATTTCCAAGAGTCATCTTGATATTAGAGTTAGCAGCTTTAAATGCATCTACTTTTCCTTTAAGGTCATTAAATTCAGAACCAGGAATTACGTGAAGAGACTGAACAGCGATTTTTTCATATCCTTGTTCTTTTAATTTCTTCATTGCTTCTTCAGGAGAATCGATATCTTTAAATTTACCCTCACCTCTTTTGATCAAAATATTACGGATAATGTGAGAAGTAAAAGCCCATGTAATATCTGCTTCAGGATACGCCTTCTTTACATTATCTTCCATATTCTGGAAAGTCTTAGCTGGTTCAGGATAAGACGAACCGAATGTAACAAGAAGGATGGCAGTTTTTCCTGCACCTTTTTTCTCTGCAACATGATCATCATCTTTTGAACAAGAAGCAAACATCCCTAACAATAGAGATAAAATTGTAAGATTTCTAAAAAACGCTTTCATTAATTTAGGTATTATAATTATTTGAATAAATGTTGATTCTACTACTATTTCATCGACGCTTTAAAGTGGTCAATAAATATGGCTACCACCTCATCATAATCGCAAAGACCTTGAAGTTCAGAAGTCACACTAAAACCTTCCTTTTCAAGAACAGTTTTCCAACTATCCTCCTCATCTCCAGCCATATCATTGGTAGCATGATCGCCAGCTACAGACATCAAAGGCATCAATAGAATGTTCTTAGATGGCAATGCCTTAGCAGCCTCTACTACTTCATTAATTCCAGGAGCAGCCTCCACAGTTCCAACGATATAATTTGGATTCGATTTTTTAAATATTTTGTCTATTCTAGTATATCTGTCATTGGCTTCATGTACCGTTCCATGTCCCATCATAATGACAGTTCTATCTTTTGCATCAAACTTCTTAACAAGAATATCAGCCAAAGCTTGCATATCGTTATCCGTATGCATCAGAGGTGTACCCAAAGTAATTTTAATATTAGGATTTTGCTTTTGAAAATCAGCAACAATTTCCTTAAGGTCATTATACTCTGTCCCAGGAATAACATGTAAAGATTGAAGGGCAATATTATTGTAACCTTTAGCCTTTAGATTTTGTAACATCTCTTTGGAGGATTGTATATCCTTAAAAGGTCCCTCCCCTCTTTTATTCAATATTTTACGAATCATTTTTGAAGTAAAGGCCCAGTAGATATCCGTTTTAGGATAAGCCTCTCTAAAATTCTTCTCAATATTATGGAAAGTAGCCTCAGGGCGTTTATAGGAAGAACCAAAAGTGACCAATAAAATCGCTTCTTTTTCATCGTTCTTTTTATTGTCATTACTCTTCGTCACACAAGAAGAGCACATTCCAACAAGTAATAGTGAAGCCAAGACACCTCTCACTACCTTAGCAAATAGATTATTCATAACACTAGCTTATTTTAGTTAAAATAGATCTGGAGACCGGCAAATAATGTTCGTCCAGGATTCAACGTACTGTAATGATACCCATAAGGTTTATCATCTTTATAATCAAATATATTATCCACCCCCCAGTTAATATTAAATTTCAACTTATTAACAGTGAACGAATGATTAGATGTAAATTTCCATAGCATATTTCCCTCCACTTGTTCTTTACCATAGAAACGTTCTGATTGCCCCTTACCTTGGATCGCCAAACGAAGGTCATGAACTTTAAACTTATGAGACCATGCAAGTTGTGTTGTCGCTTGGTGTTTACTTACTCCATCAAGCACCACCTGTGTATTTTCATCTTTCGCATCCACATAACTATAACCAGCATTAAACTGCAGTGAAGGACAGATAGTCCAATTCAAAGAAACATCCACTCCTTCAGTAGAAGCCTCCTCAATATTGTATTGTTTTTTAGCTTTAGCCACTCCTCTATCCGCAGCAGCATCTGGAACAGGAATCAGTTTGTAGGCGATCATATTTTTCAACTTATTTCTATAGGCCGAAACTGAGAAGTTTAGCTTATCAAAAGAAAATTCTAATGAAGCATCCACATATCTACTCGTTTGAGGTTTCAAATCAGGATTACCCAAATATAGATAGTGTGACCCCATTCCTTCTTTCTCATAATATATATATAACTCTTTCAAGGTAGGCGCTTTAAAACCTTCCCCATAAGAGGATCTAAACTTTAACCAATCATTTCCTACCATTGCAGAAACTTTAGGTGTAAGCATAGAACCGAAAGCCTCATGATTGACCCAACGTAGTCCCGCAACCAAAGTAAGGTACTTTAACGAAAATTCATCTTGAGCATATAGTGATGCAGTATAAGCCTCTTCTTGATCATTTTTAAACCTGTAAGGAGATTCAAGAGTCTCATTCATATACTCAACCCCCGTGTTCACACAATTATATTCACCTATCTTAAAAACACCATTGGCCTTAAAATTTAAGAGTTCTTGTACACTATTAAGCTGTTGGTCTCCATCATAAAAGGTCTTTTGATGACTTCCGGAATCGTCATTATATACAATGTTATATTTTTGACCGTATAGATACTTATACTTGTAGTTGTCATAATAAGCAGAAGCATTCACTTGTGCATGATCTGAGAATTCATATTTACCATCCAATGAAAAATTCATATCAGAATAGTAGTAGTTATAGCTCTTATAATCAACAGGAAATTTTATTTCTTTGTCATAAATAGATCCATTTGCACGTATAAAAGTTTTCTTATTAGGAGTAAAAGTAAACTCTTGAGAGAGAGCCCTATCTTCGAAAGCATTCGAAGCTTTAGCTAATGTAGGAACAGGATCTTTTTGACCTTTACGAATCTGACTCCTTGAAGGCTTACCCAATGGACTTAATTGCCATCCATCAGATTTCTTATAGCTCATATTAGTAGAAGTAGACCATGTAGGTTTACTATAGGTCACACTATTATTTTGACGAAATTGACCGTAAGCACTGATATAGCTATCATTACTAGCAGAGAGTCCATCCACAGGATCTTTGGTAATAATATTAATCACTCCTGCTATAGCTTCAGAACCATAAAGAGAAGAAGAAGCTCCTTTAACAATCTCTACTTGTTTGATATTTGATATTGGGATTCTATTTAAATCGTTATTTCCACCAACATCACCATACATTCGCTTTCCATTCACAAGAATAAGAATGTAGTCATTTCCAAGCCCATTAACTTTTAAAAATGACCCCATGCTATTAGGAGCAAAAGAAAAAGAAGGATTTATTGTAGTCAACGCCTCCTCGATATTAGAAGTTCCTAACTCTTCAATTGTTTTACCAGAGATATACTCGGTTCTTACAGGCACATTCTTAAGTAAATGGGAAGTACCAGTACCAGTAACCACTACTTCATCAATTAGTTGGGTAGACTTTTGAAGTGAGATATGATAAACATCTTTATTGTCATTACTAGATACATAGATCAACCTATTATCATAACCGACACAACTCACCACTAACGTAGTCTTCACTTTTTTTGAAAGTTCTAGATCGAATCGGCCATTCTCGTTAGTCGAAACACCTGTTCCAGATTCTTTAACCAGCACAGTAGCCCCCACCAATGGGCTATTATCTTTGGCATCAGTAATGATGCCTTTACACGTATAAGTATTTTGGGCACATAAAGCCCCTGTCCCCAATATAAGGAACAACAAAAAACAGATCGTTCTTGACATGGTTGTTATAATAGTTTAAATCATAAACGTCACAACGCATGTACCCACAAGTAAAAGCTATAACACGATGTATTTTGTCTCAAAGACAAAATAACTAAACCAAATGCATTATTTAACTTCTAATCCCGAAAGTAAATGCTATGTATTAACTACCTGGCAGGTCTTCTGGCTTAACTCATTTTATCATGCCTTCCCATGAAATATTCACAGTGGCTGTAGTGATGATAAAACTTTTGAGTATTACAGCTGCGGGTACAGCCTCGGATTCACACCGAGTTCCCTTTCGTTGTAGAAAGACTTCCTACAACTACCAAATACAGCACAAATATAGAGTAATTTTATATTAATAAACAAGAAGTTTATCAATTATATTAAATTTTAATTTAAGACAAAAATATCCTTATTATCAAGAAGTTTCAACAAAATATTCACTTCAAACTCACCTAGATAAAACGAACCTATTAACCTAAATCAGAATCAATCCAGAGCAAAAACTAAAGTTAATATAGAAGGGAATCAAACACTTGATTTTCTATGACTTGATCAAAGTCTCAAACACAGCTAACTTATTAGAAGAATACATTTCTTTAAAACAGAATATGTGGTAATAGAATTACATGTTTGTCTATCAAAAAGAATCAATAGAGAGATATTAAAATCTTTCTACTCTTCATTGAAAAATGACTATGAAATAAAAGAGTAAAAAGGATATTGAGTAAGAAATAAAGTAAAAAAGAGTTCTATGAGAATAGACATGACAATTAGACTTTCACTCTGATACACCATCCATATGAAAAAACATGATTTTTTATATAGTCAATTTTAATAATAACAAATTATCATTAAACTATTTCCTGTCCCAATAAAGCCATTATATCACACATTAAACCATAACAAGAAACATTATCTCAAAGACGCAACAGTCTAATTTTGAGTCAAATTCCAAATCTTTCCTGTAAAATATAGTTCCTCGTTAGACCCATTACATAACTTTACATAACAACACAATGACTTATTAATAATTATGGCATTTTAGTAGAATCATTTATTACTGTACAATTATTTAAACGGTTAATTATTATGAGTAAAGCTAAAATCATTTTAATTCTTTTTTTAATTTCAAGCTTCATTGCAGTTGATTGTTATGCATCGCCCCCTACTAATGGCAAAAACATAGAAATCCCCAAACTTAAAAAGCTGAAACTTAGAAAAAAAAGAAAATCATTCAATCAAATTGATTTTGAATGTATAAACCCTGAAGAATCAGAAAAAGTATATAGCTACTTTCTTGTTTGGGCAGAAAACAATCAACCAATCCAAGTTCCTACTAATGGTATAATATATAATGAAAATTGCCAATATATCACTTCTGAGGATTATGCTTGGTATAATGAATTTTCGGTAAAAAAACTACAATCGGATCAGTTATACCGATTCAAGGTGTATAGATATGCAGGCAATAATGAGAATATTGTTTATGAAAAAGGAGGCTCAAAAATTGTTACTTTAAAGACAAAAGAAGAGGGTGTATACAATAAAGTATCTGTTAATAATCCTATTAGCTGTATTGAAAGTGTTGAATGTGCCAATATAACGAACAACGGCATACGTCCTTCTAATGGGTATAATAATTTTTCTCAATTATCTATCGATGTAAATCCTACTACTAGTTATACACTAAATGTTGGATTAAACATTCCACAAGATATTTATCATCCAACAGTCAGAGTATTTATTGACTTAAATTATGATGGATTTATAGATCAAGAAACAGAATGTATATATACCAATACGAAGATTAAAAATGGTCGTTCCAATATCAAAACTTATTTAAATCTTCCGACATCATCCATAGGAGACAGAAACAGACTTCGTATTGCTTGTTACTCAATATACCATACACCTATTCATATTGAAGACTATGTCCTGCATGTTTCTAAGGATGTTATAGTAAAAGGTCGATGGACAGGATCGATATCTGATGATTGGAACAACCCAATGAATTGGCATGATCAGATAGTTCCTAATAGGGAAACAAACGTTTCAATTATCGAAGGAGCTCCATACTATCCTAAAGTGAAGAACAATATTTACGCCAGACAAATATACGTAAAGGAGGGTGGAAAATTAAGAATCATCTCAGGTTCCAAGGTTGATATAGATGGCGGTGTTCTCATCAAGGGAAGATTGCAAGTAGATAATGGAGAAATTAATATCAAACATGGATTAATCATTTCTGGGGAGAACTCCATATTTGAATTTAATAATGGAACAATTAATGGAGATTTCTTTTCGAATCATCACTGTTCTGTTTGGTATACTAAAGGTCACACCAACTTAAATGGAGGTAAACTTAACTTCAATCTATTTGAAATACGTCCGACATCACGAAGTTCAACATCTGAAAAATGTAATATCAACATCAAAGAAGAGTTCGACATTGATGTTTCTGATTGGAACCATTGTTTTAAATCTCAGATTAATTTTATACAAAGTAATAAAGTACACACATTCCAATTAAGTAGTATAGACTATCACAATAGGGGATCGGAAGAAAAAGCTATTCTTAAAAAAATAAATATTGATATTGGCAATGATACACTAATCGTAGATCTTGATTGTTACAGTACACTTACGGTTCAAGAATCAATAAACCTTGTCAATGGTGTTGTAAAAGACAAGGATAGAAAACCTACAAGATATCATACAAATAATTTAAACGTTAAAGATATTTTTATTGCGGCTAACTCAAAGATGGAGCTAAAATATGTAGACACATATCTTTCTGGATTAATAAATGGGGAAGGAGACTATTCTAGTTCGACCATTACTTTTAACGGTAAATACAGACAGCATTGTAATGTCACACTATCTGCTTATTCATTAACACAAGAATCAAGACTCCCTTTGTCTATCTATAAAGACATTACACTCCAGAATATCCAATTGAATAAAAACAATCTTGTGCTAGAAGATGGAGTGACTTTAAAGTTAACTAACAATGCGCTTGTAAATCTACATGGTGACCAATATGTTGAGTTAAAAAAAGGATCTAAGATTATACAACACAAAAAAAGCGATTATCAACAAAGAGCATTGCCTATAAAGATTGAAGATTCTTATGTCAAGATATTGTGTAATCCTACAAATATCTCATTTTCGAAAGAGCATTGGATATCTTACGCTTACAGAACAACAGAGGAGGCAAATATAATTGCACCCAAGTCATTACCTTTTGTATTGGATATATCCTCTTCAGAATCACTAAAAGAGAAGCAAACAATATGTACCATTGAATTAGAAGATAATAATAGAGAAATCGAAGATCTTTTCTGGGCATACCAAACAGATGTATGGAAAGAAGATGGGAAAGTAACCAATATTCATAAACATGAATTCAGTTTAGATTCCCCTAATGGATCCTTTACTTGTATGAGTAAAAGAGCTGCCCCATCAGTATTCCCTTATTACATTAATGAGAACCAAGTGAAACTTGAAAATACAAATCAAGACACTGAATATCTTTATAAGTTTGCTCCTTTCGAGACTGAATCACCTACTATATATGACCATAACAATGGTATAATATTTCGTCAAGATAATAATGAGAATCACTCATTATCTGTAGCATTTCAAGCGAATGAATTCTCCATCATTTCTGATTTTACGAACAATCTAATGATTCCTAGAAGTATCTCAACTGCAGTTGAATCAATAAATGAAAGTAATGATTACGAGATTTATCCAAATCCTATTGTTTCACAAATGACAATTTCAACAAACGACAGTAAGTCACATAAGTACATTTTACTTGACTTAGCAGGTAGGGTAATTGAAAGATATTCAACAACGAGCAATAAAACTACAGTAGATGTAAATTTACCACAAGGAGTATATATAATAAAAGAGATGGAGACAGGGGTAGATAAAAAAATTATTGTAAAATAAGGTCATATTAACTAAAAGATCAAGAATCTAGATCACTTTAAAACATCTCATAATAATCTTTATGAGATGTTTTTCTTTTAAAAGTTCCTTTAATCTTCTTATAAGTGAAACCATCCTCCACATCAAACAAAAGCGAAATCAACTACCTAACTCTCTATGACTTACCCAGACTCCTATCATTAACAAACCAATAAAATAGGCACCTAATATCACTATAGAAAAGGGCATTACAACTCCGTCGAGCATTAGAGATCGAATGGCAATGGAAGCATGAGTTAAAGGAAGAATACGAATCAATATTGCCATAAAATCAGGCATATTTTCTAAAGAGAAAAAAGTACCACACAAGAAGGTCATTGGGGTAATCACAAAGGTAGTAAAGCGGTTCATGTCATAATGAGTGGTAACCACCATCGCTGCAATATAACCGAAAGAGGCAAACAACAAACAATTAAGAAAAGTGACCAACAACAATCCAAAAGAAAGCTTGACAGAAATGCCGAACAAGAAAGTTATCAACAGTATCAACAAGGAGGCATATAATCCTCGTAATGCACCAGCAATGATATTTCCAAGAGTCAAAAGGTACAATTTTGCAGGTGCGGTCATATAGAATTCAAAGCTACGTTCATGTAATTTTGAGACCAATATTCTAATAGAGACAGCACTAAAGCTCGTACTCATAGAAGAGAGCGCAATAATTCCAGGAACAATATATTGATTGTAAGGATGGCCATCCACCACAACCCCTTTACCTAGCCCCCATCCAAAGGCGATAAAATACAAAAATGGACTCATAATGGCAGAAGAGGTAATTCTAAAGAGATTATTTTTAAAGAAAATAAACTCTCTCCACAAAATAGTTCTAATCTCCATAACTATTTAATTTTCTTTACTGTAATAATAGAAGACATCTTCTAAAGACAATCCTCTCAAAGAGTGATCCACATCCAAAGTCTTGGCAAAATTCTCTGCCTCTTCACGTGATTTAAAGAACTTGTAGTCCATGGAAGTATCTCCTTTAGCAAAAGCAACTGTAGTCGTTCCGATAGATTCCTTTAACTCTGTACTACTTCCTTCGGCAACCGGTTTTCCGTTTTTAATCAGCGCTATTTTATCTGAAAAAGCCTCCACCTCTTCAATATAATGAGAAGTTAAAAGAATGGTCTTACCATGCTTTCTCATCACCTCTAATATTTCCCATATTTTTCTTCTTGATATCAAATCGACTCCTGTAGTAGGCTCATCAAGAACCAATATTTGTGGATCATGAATAAGGGCTCTAGCAATCATCAATTTTCTAGCCATACCTCCAGACAATCTTCGAGCAATACGAGATCGAAATTCTTCCAACCCCATCATATCCAAAAGGTAATTGATTCTTTCCTCTCTACGCTTTCCATTGACACCAAAAAGCTTAGCAGCAAAAATCATATTTTGCTCCACAGAAAGTTCCTTGTCTAGGTTCATATGTTGTGGAACCACGCCAATCAATCGTTTCAATTCAACATTTTCACGAGCCACAGGAACTCCATTAATAGTAATTTCTCCTGATGTTGGTCTCAACAAACCTGTAAACATCTGAATAAGGGTTGTTTTTCCAGCACCATTAGGACCAATAAGTCCAAGAAACTGGCCTTTAGGTATTTCCAGGTTAAAATGATCAACGGCTAAAAATGAGCCATACTCTTTTGTCACATTACAAAATTCGATCATCACAAAGTATTTATATTTATCTTACTCTCTTTACAACAAAACTGTACCAATTCGGAAATGGTATAACAGGTCATTGCAACATTATTATTATCAACAATGTTAAAACAATTTTGATTCCAAGAGATTCCATTTTTTTCAATTCTATCCACAGAAGATATTTCCACTCCCTCCCTTTTAAATGCACTTACAAGAAGGGCGAACATATCTTTAGGAACAGCAACATTTATTTTCTTCTTCGTACGATAGAAGACCTCATACTTTCCTCGTAAAGGATCATATTTTAGATGATCAGAATGAAATATCTCATCGAATTTTCTCTCCCACAGTAGATCTTCTGGAGTACCATCTAATATAGGCCCATTAGGATAGAATAGCCAAATATTATCCGATAGTTGAAGTGCAAGATCCAAATCATGAGAAGAGAGAAGGATGGCAATATTACGAGAAGAAGCGATATCTCTCAAGAGTTTCATGATCTCTATTCTCGCAGAAAAATCTAAGAAAGCAGCAGGCTCATCTAAAATAATGATATCCGTCTTTTGTATCAATGCTTTGGCAATAAATACTTTTTGTCGTTCCCCATCACTTAAAGAAGAAAGCAGTTCATCTCTTTTATAAGCGATACCACACTGTTCTAATGCTTCATTAATAATCTTATGGTCTTCATCTCCAAATCTATTCCATCTCCCATGGTAAGGGCTACGCCCCAATGCGGCAATCTCAAAAACGGTTGCATTGGGCACCATTACTCTATCGGTTAGCACCACAGAAACCAATCGAGCCAACTCATTTGAAGGAATCGACTTAAGTTCTTTACCTCCAAGCGAAACTTTTCCATCTAAGGCTGGTTGAAAACCTGCAAGCGTTCTTAATAAAGTACTTTTCCCTGTTCCATTACTTCCAATCAAAGAGGTCAACTTACCTCGACACAGTTTACCACATAATTGATCTGCAACCGTCTTTATCTTTTTGCCATTACGGTATCCAACAGAAAGAGATTCAAACGACAATACTGAATTCTTATTATCCAAATCCATGTTATTTACATTCTTCTTTTTTTCCATATAATTGAGATAATAATTGGAGCTCCAATAAAGGCAGTCACTGAGTTAATAGGAAGGGTTGCTTCGCTACCTGGCATTCGTGAAATCAATGAACAAAGAAGGGTTACTACCCCACCAACAAGACAACATTCCGTAATCAATAGGCTGTGTCTACTAGTTCGAAGAATTAATTTTGATATATGAGGCACCGCCACTCCGACAAAAATAACTGGTCCACAAAAGGCAGTCACCAAAGAAGTAAGAACTCCTGCAAGGAAAATGATTGCTCTACGTGTTCTATCTACATTCAATCCTAGATTCTGAGCATAACGATCTCCTAAAGAGAGGATATCCAAAGATTTACTAAAAAACAAAGTTGAGAAAGATCCAATAGCCATAGCAATACAAAAGCGGAAAGATTGAGACAGTCCCAGACGAGAAAAACTACCAAGTCCCCACATCACATAACTTTGTATACTCTCTTCTGTACTATAAAATTTCAACACACTAACGATGGCATTTGTAAGATAACCAAACATCACTCCCATGATCAGTACCCCCAAAGTTCCTTCCAAGTGATTAGAGACATACAAAACCGTAAACAATACCACAAAGGCCCCCAACAAAGAAGCAACAATCACAGCGAAATCGCCCCAAAAGCCAACGGTAGAGAATAGAATATTAAAACATTGATCTGCAACAAGAATCACCATTGCCACCCCTAAGCTAGCACCAGAAGAGATACCTAATACGGATGGTCCAGCCAAAGGATTTCGGAATAATGTCTGCATTAAAAGACCAGATATCCCGAGTCCCATACCAGCACCTAGAGCGACCATTGTTTGCGGTAGTCGTGTCTTAATAACCACCAATTCCCAGACCCTATTGGATACAGGAAGTCCGACCAATGAGTTCCATACTTCACTAGAAGGAATAGAAATCGAACCGTACATTAAGTTGGCAATAAACAACAAAAACATAAGAGCCAAAGAACTAAGAATAATAGCCAAAGGTCTCCATACTTTTCTATCTCTATTCATTTGGTAACGGTTCATAAAAAGAAGGTTTATGATTTGCTAAAAGATCAGGATGAAAAATATGAATATAGTCAGCCAAGATAACATGAGGCTTCATCGCATTCTCTTCATAAAAAGGTTTAGATCGAATGTTACACATAAAAACCTTATTCTCTTTAAAAGCTTTAAAATCCTGATATCTTGCATCTTCTTGCTTTAGCATCTGACGATTGTAACCTATTGCTTCAGGAAGGAGTAGACGCCAATAATCAGCATTGATACATTTCGAATAGACTGTTTCAAAGTCTAATGGTCTAGCTCCTGTATAATGATCTTTAAAGACATATTCCGCACCTGCATCCTTAAAATAATGGGCATAAAAACTATCTCCACCAGGGACATACCATACACCTGATCGCATCTTACCAGAAAATACTGTGGGACGTTTTTTTATACCAGAAGTTAATTTTGATAATCGGTTATATTCTTTAGCAACATGATTAAATTGGACCGTAGCTTCTTTCTCTTTCCCAACAAATAAAGAGATAAATTTGATCCATTCAGCTCTTCCTAAAGGAGTCTTTTCGCTATATGCAGCCATTGGAATAAGAGGAATACCAAGTTGTTTTAGGGATGCATATCCTCCCCTTTTAAAAGGAGAAACAAAGATTACATCTGGCTGTAACGAAGCGATCAACTCCAAATTAAAATTGCCCTGTTTTCCAACCTTTTTAACCACTCCCGATTTCACTCTGGCATTCATCTCTTGATGAAAAAGGTGACGACTACTATTAATTCCAACAATTGGATCTAAACAATCTAAAGAGAAGAAATAGGTTAACTGAGTAGAAGATAAACAGATTATCCTTTTACAAGGAATAGGTATTTCAATCGTACTATTATCATTATTATCACCAGTATAAAACTCTTTCAACGTTAATCGAAAAGAATCTTCTACACGCTGATCTTTCTTTTGAGTGATCACTTTACAACTATACCCCTTAGGATCCTTTAGTATATGTAGGTCTTTAGCATAAAAGAGATCTACGGTATCTTGATTTGCAGCAACCACCTTTTTTTGTTTCCCTCTACATTGAGAAAAACAAAAGAGAATCGCTACACATCCAATCCATAATGATGGTAAAAAACGTTTCATATCTGAATAATATATATTGATATTAATATTGTTCCATTAGCCTCGAACAGACAATATTGTATTCCTATGAAGGCAGGTCTCCTGACTTTTCAACGGTGCTTTAAGCCTTCCCCTATAAGATAGAGTGGCAAGAAGAAAAAACACCTCTAATTGAATTACAGTAGCGAGGACTGTTCTGGATTCACACCAGATTCCCTTTTCAGTAGTTACCCTTGATTAAGAGCAATACAACCTTACAACGGCTCAAAGATACATTTTTATCAAGGGTAAAAAACAAAATAAAAGTGTAAAGTTGTAGAAATTCGGAGGTACACCTCTTTCTTCCATCTTGTATAAAGGAAAGTTTCATAATCATTATCGGAGAAACAAGGAACACCATGAAGACTCAACACCTCATGCCGTGCTGTCAAAAATAGGTTTCAAAGGTACTTCATTCATGGTTTGTCCATGGTTGCTCCATGGTTCCTCCATCGAAAACCCCCAAATCGATGGACAAACCATGGACGAACCATGGAGGAACCATGGGCAAACCCCCTATTTGACCTATATCTTCCTTTAAGGAAATACACTTTTTATATAAAAAAAACACCTTCAGGGTTTTCATCTAATCATGAACAATCGATATAATTAGGTGTATAAAGTCCTTATGAATACTCTAAACAATCAAAAAAAAAGGCTTCCCAATAAAGGGAAGCCTCTCAATATATAATTCTTCAAATAGATTAATTCTTCAAATTTGGATTAATCAAAGTTTCATGCTCTGGAATTGGGAAGAAATAATCGTCCTCAGTAATAGATGAAGCATCGAATCCTGGAGCCTCACTACCGTGAGTTTTATTGTACTCTTTAACCAATTGACGACGTACCATGGTAATCCACGTTTTGTTCTCAAAAGCAAACTCCCACTTACGTTCTTTCAATACCGTTTTATCGAAAGTATCTTGATCCGCACCATCAGCAAGGATATTAGCTACAGATGCAGAACCATCATAAGCACGATGTTGTACACGACGAAGAGCATCATAAGCTCTCGCAGTAGGACCACCATTAGCCATATTATCTGCTTCAGCCAAGATCAATAAAGCATCAGCAAAACGGAAGATTGGGTAGATAGTATTGGTTGTAACATCTTTCCAAGGAGATCCACCAAGGTCACGATATTTACCAATCCACACGTGTCCTTCTTTTCCATCCAAACATGGTTTCTGTTGATCTACAGGAAGAAGTTTACCTCCCTTATTATATTTGATTACGTCATAAAGAGTTGCAGCTTTACGGTTATCTTGAGGGAAACTATTGTAGAAATCAGTCTCTACCATATAGTCTTTCCATCCACCTTCTTCAGTTCCACGAAGACCTTTACCACCATAAGAACCAAGGTTACGACCTAGAAGTGTATAGTTACCATAGAAACAGAAGATATGCTCTTTTTGATCTAAACGACGATCGTATTTCCAAAGATCTGCAAAATCATCATAAAGAGAATAGTTGGCATCATTAACCACTTCCGCAGCAACATCGGCAGCTTTTTGGTAGTACTCTACACCTTTATTTAAAGGATAACCAGCCATGTTCATATAAACATATGCTTTTAGAATACGAGCAGCTTCAAGATTGGCACGACCACTATCTGTACTTTTTATAGGAAGAGCAGTAGTCTTTTCAAGATCTTTAAGAATAAAATCGTATACCTGTTCCGCAGTAGACATTTTCACCTGTGCAGCCTCTGAGCCTGTAAGAAGTTTTTCAACGATAGGACCTTTTCCCCAATAACTTACGATATTATAGTAAGCAAGAGCTCTCAAGAAGTGAGCCTCTGCCATATATACTGCTCTTTGGCCATCCTCCATTGGAATCTTATTGATCTGAGCTTCTTTGCTGATCACATTATTGGCAGCACCAATAGCACGATACATTGCTTTCCAAACCATCTCAATATCATCATTGTTTGGAGAAACATTGAAATCGTCAAATTCCAACATACGTTGCTTATTCAAACCTCGAATAGATGTCAAAGCAGGGTCACCACAATTTAAAGAGAAACCACGTCCACTAATTCCACCGAAACGTGAGTTGTCTTTGAACATATAATTATAGATAGGAGTGATGGCTCCTATCAATTCATTTTCTGTTTGAAAGTAGCTGTTAGTTTCAATAATTACCGATGTATCTTCTTCTAAAAGATCACAACTACTAAAGGAAGCACCAAGAAGACATGCTCCAAGTGCTAATGTGAATATATTTTTTTTCATTACTTCCATTTTTAAAAACAACCTAACAATAAAATATCGTATATCATTAGAAGCTAATGTTAACACCTAGATTCCAAACTCTTGCAGTTGGATAAGGAGCAACATCATAACCTAACAACATATCAGAACCTCCACTGTTAACTTCTGGATCATAACCAGAGTAGTTTGTAAGAGTAAACACGTTTTGAACAGAACCATAGAATCTTAATTTAGAGATTCCCATGTTCTTCACAAATTTGTCAGAGAATGTATAACCCAATGTAATATTCTTAAGTCTCAAGAAAGTTCCATCTTCGATAAATTGAGAAGACAACGCTTGATCCTTAGGTCTACTAGTACTACTAAAAGCAGCAACATCAGTATTTTCATTTTCTGGAGTCCAACGGTTTAAGATATCTGGATCCACTGGATCTGTATTGGTAAGTCCCATTGTTTTAGCTTTCACATAGTTGAAAATATCATTTCCACATGTAGCTGTAAACATCAATGAAAGATCTAAATTTTTATAAGTAAAGTTGTTTGAGAAACCAAAGTTCCATTCTGCAGATGCGTTACCAATAATGGTTTTATCCTCAGCATTAATCGCTCCATCCTTATTTACATCTGCAAACTTTGGATCCCCTGGTTTTGCTCCGAAAGTAGCCGCTTTTTCTGCCTCAGCTGTTTTCCATACACCTTCATATTGGAAACCATAGAATTGGCCAATAGGTTGTCCTACTTGTACTTTAGAAACCAATCCTGACGCACCAATAAATGGTAATTCAGAAGCACCACTTAGTTCAAGAACTTTAGAATTATTTTTTGTAGCAGTAAGCGTTCCGTTATATCTAAAATCTTTTTTACCAAGATTAACACCTAAAGAAACATCCCATCCTTTGTTTTCCAAAGAACCGATATTTTTGATCTCCTTACCGAAACCAGAGATATAAGCAGTATTCACTTCAAGAAGAAGATCTGAAGTTTTCTTATAGTAGTAATCCACAGTTAAGTTGAACATTCCATCCAAAACAGAAAGATCGGCACCCACGTTAGATTGTGCTGTGGTCTCCCAAGAAAGCTCAGGGCTATCAGGATAAGCTACAGCCAACCCGATATATTTATTTACTCCATCCAAAGAGTAGTTTCCACTAGGCTTCATAACTGAAACAGAACGATAAGGTGCTGTTGCCTGGCTACCAGTGGTACCATATCCTACACGAAGTTTTAGATTATCAATAACTTCTGAATCTTTTAGGAATCCTTCTTCTGAAACTCTCCAAGCCAAAGAAGCACTTGGGAAGTATCCCCATTTGTGGTTTTTAGCAAATTTAGAAGAACCATCTGCACGTAGCGAACCAGTAAATAGATATTTACCTTTGTAGCTATAGTTTACACGACCCAAGAAAGACATCAAAGCCCATTGGTTAGTAAAAGCTGTTTTATAAGTAGTAGATTGCGTTGCAAGATCAAGCATATAATAACCTCTGTTTAAGAAGAAATCATTTGCCATAAAAGAGTTGTTATTCCCTTTAGATCCTGTTTGTTCATTTACCAATGTTACATTCAAGTTATGATCTCCGAAAGAGTCGATATAAGAAAGTGCATTGGTATTTTGCCATGTATTAGAATAGTTGTTTGAAACAGATCCTTTTTCAGTTCCTCTACCACTGTAAAGATATTTATTATCGAAACCGTAATTGTTAGAGTTGTTCATTGAATATCCACCAGACACATTCAATGTTAACTTGTTAGAGATTTTATAAGATAGAGATGCATTGATCGTTGCATTGGTCTTTGTAGCATTTCTATTCAACTCATTCACATCAGCAATCGGATTGTTTACTGTTGGGAAAGAAGAAGTAGAATAGTCTCCATTCTGATCGTAAATAGGAAGCGTTGGTTCAAATACCAAAGCATCTGTTGGAGGAGTACCATTTGGCCACTTTAGGTTATATTTTTTCTCACTTGATTTAAAACCACTAAGATTTACTTTCAAATTAAGTTTGTCACTCAACTCAGTATCGAAGTTCAAACGATAGTTAAAACGATTATAGTTTGAGTTTTTCATAATACCATCTTGATCAAGGTATTGTCCTGAAAACATAAAACGAGTTTTATCGCTTCCACCCACAAAAGATACGTTATGATTTTGCATTGGAGCAGCAACATAAATCTCATCTTGCCAATTGTGTCCACCATTTTGACGGAATTCAGCAATTTGAGCATCTGTATATGCTGGATTCTTACCAAAAGCAGCTTGTTTTGCATTCACCTGCTCTGCATAAGTAGCGGCATCAAGAACATCCAATTTATTTGCAATATTTTGTTGTCCGTAATATCCGTTATAATTCACAACGAACTCACCTTTTTTACCTGATTTTGTAGTAACAAGAATCACACCATTGGCACCACGAGAACCATAGATGGCAGTTGCTGAAGCATCTTTAAGAACTTCAAGACTTTCGATATCGTTAGGGTTTAATTCTTTTAATGAACCTCCAACAAATCCATCAATAACTACTAAAGGAGCATTGCTACCACTAATTGAGTTAGCACCACGAATACGAATCTTAATGTCTCCACCTGGAGCACCACTATTAGAAGATACTGTTACACCAGCCATTTTACCCTGAAGAGCTTCGTTTACAGAAGAAGTATTGGCTTTTAAGATATCGTCAGATTTTACACCAACAGTAGATCCAGTAACATCACTTTTTTTCATTACACCATATCCTACAGCAACCACCTCATTAAGAGAAATTGCATCCTCGACTAATGTAATATCCAATTTAGTCTTATCTCCCACTACTACTTCTTCTGTTTTGAAACCAACAAAAGAGAACTGTAAAATTGGGTTTTTAACCTCTTTGATGTTTAGAGCATATTTTCCATCAAAATCAGTCACCGTTCCGACGGTAGTACCTTTGACTAAAATAGTCACCCCTGGAAGTGCCATTCCTTGTGAGTCATTAACAACACCACTGACCTTTGTCTGTTGAGCCATTACATTACCTCCTATAAAAGATAGTAATAGCCACATCGTACACGTAAATAGTTTACGATGCCAAGCTGAATTAACTTGTTTCATAATTATCGTTAGTTTTGATTGCTACAATTCGATTCTGTCGCTTTTTTAACATCTTTATCGAAATAGATAATTCAAATAGATGTTATCCCATTATAAAAAGTTAGAGAATCGTTGTGTCTTAAATTCAGTCCATTGTAAACAGTGACATGCAAAATATCATTAATAGCTTGGGGTTATTTGATTGTAAATTAAGTAGTGAATAATCAACCACTTAAACATTTCAAAAAAGCCTAACACTTACATAAATCAAAGCAACAATGAATGTTACTGTCAAATGTATACAAATGATGATTTGATTATATATATCACCTATTTAATGGACGAATAGGACACATGATGCGGACAGACAATACACTTTTTTACTTTATATAACATATAATAATTATGTGCAAATTAAAGAAAGTATAATATTGTACGCAATCAGATAAGCTGAAAAGTACAGATGAAACATAAAAAAACAATAATCCTCTATTTTAGAACAAAATAAAGATCTAATTGTACTGTAAAAGTAGGATAAGAAGAGATATAATATGGATAAATTGTTTTCAATAACAACAGAACTCACAACACAAGATATGATCTTTAGGATTATTATCTCCATGTTTTTAGGATTAGTTATTGGTATCGAGAGAGAAACGCAAAGACAGCCGGCCGGCCTAAGAACCCACACCTTGATTTGTGTCGGATCTACACTACTAATGCTAATATCGATCTTTATACCTCAACATTATTATGGCATATACAATCTGGATCCCACAAGAATTGCAGCACAAGTAGTAACAGGTATTGGTTTTGTAGGAGCAGGAGCCATCATAAAGATGGGTGCCAATATAAGAGGGTTGACAACTGCTGCTACGATATGGGCAACAGGAGCGATAGGTCTTGCTGCTGGTAGTGGGATGTGCTTTATTGCACTTATAAGTACAGCACTAGTTATTTTTATACTGTTTTTCTTTAATCTTATAGAGAAATATTTTCTTTCTCCCTCTTCTCTAAAAACGATTACCATAAAGACTCCATCGCAACATTATAACCTAAATACGATAGAGAGGATACTTAAAGATAAGAACACAAAAATCCGATCACATAATATTGAATCGGATTATGCGAATAGGAAGATCACCTATGAATTGATTGTTCACATAAAGAATAATACAGCATATGATGAGATACAGAAAGCATTAAAAAAAGCGGATCCAGATATCTCTTCCATCATGTTTCGTGACCTCTAGATAGATCATTCCATTATAAAAGGTTACGAATAGCATCCCAATCGACAGTCGTTGTTAGGAGATAATCACTTTCGAAAGACTCTTTGGTTTGCTTCGCAAAATATATTGTAGGAATCTTCATCGCAATGGCTCCCATTACATCAGCTTCAAAAGAGTCCCCGATCATTATCGCTTCAGTTCTTTTGGCGTTTGCACAAGATAAGGCATATTGAAATATCTTAGGAGAAGGCTTTGGAACACCTACATCTTCAGAGACCACCATATGGTCAACATATTGATCAATCTTACTTGTATATATTTTTTGCCACTGAACTTTTCTAAAACCATTAGTGACCAACACTATCTTGTATTTCTTACTGGCATATTTAAGAAAATCAAGTGCGCCAGGAAGGAGTTTCGATTGACGAGGCATACACTCAAGGTAAACATCATTTAAACGCAGTCCACAACCTCTAGCGTTTGGTAATACTTTCTCAAAAGTATCTTCGAAACGCCCGATAATCAACTTATCTCTATCAATCTCTCTTTTTCGATATTTCGCCCAATAACTTGTATTTATCTCTTCGTAGACATCAAAGAAATAGTCATAATCCTCTATTTGGTCTAACAAATCCAACATCGACAATGCCTCTTTTAAAGCAATCTTAGAGTTTGTTTCGAAATCCCAAAGCGTGTGATCTAAATCAATTAGAAGTGTTTTTATTTTATTCTGCATTTTCACTCTTATTTGTGTCTTACCAATTGAACTAAAAATAACTCAAGTACTTTATCTCGTTGAAGAGGATCAAAGAAAGAAAGATTGATATAGTAATAATCCTCACTCCCTTCCAATTTAAACCACAACAGTGTTTTTATTCCAAATAATTTATTTTTTATGAATAGCTCAGTGACACTCTGGTTCTCTAAGAAATAATCCCGTTTCTGAGAACGAAAACACTCTTTATGCACTACTGACACACCTTCGTCTCCAATAGAAAGATCGATTTGTTCTGGTTCCATATAGAAGAATAGAAACAGATCCGTAACAAAGAAAAAGAGGATCCATAGCATATAACGATACTGATGAAAGAAAAGTAGCATTACGGTTATCAATAAATATACCAATAAAGTTCCTTTAAAAAGGCCATAAATTGACTTATGTGTTTTTTTATTTGATAGTTTCATTCTTCAATAGTTATATGACAAGCTTAAGATACTCAAACCCATGTTACTTATTCCTGTTTTTTTCGAATAAATTAACGCCTTATTACCCCAATACGCTATCAAAACGTTATGAAATGTATTAATTTTGTAGGACACATTAATTTTATCGAACAAAGATGACAAAAGAGGCAAAATTACATTCCAACGTAATCATCACGAATCATATCGTCGATGAAGTAAACAAGTTGTTAAAACAGTACGAAAATAGGTCAATTTTTGTATTTACAGATATAAATACAACTAACTTTTGTTTACCAATCTTATCGGACCTCTTTAAAGATCATTCGATATCCTTCTTTGAGATGCAACCAGGAGAAGACAATAAAGCATTATCTACAGTTGTTGAGATGTGGAATTTCCTAGGAGAAAACGGTGCTGATCGTAAATCCTTGGTTATCCAAATTGGAGGTGGACTTCTAACGGATATTGGAGGATTTGCAGCTTCAACCTTCAAAAGAGGAATGGATTTTGTGAATATTCCAACCACATTACTTTCACAAGTAGATGCTTCGGTAGGAGGAAAAACTGGCTTCAACTACAATGGTTTAAAGAATGAGATTGGAGTGATCAGACAACCTAATTTGGTGATTATTGATCCTATATTTCTTAAAACATTAGAGAAAGAGCATCTAATTTCAGGATATGGTGAGATGATAAAACATGGTTTTATCTTTGATAAATCACATCTTAATGTTCTTCTAAACCAAAAGATAGAACAGACCAACCAAGAAGAGCTAGCAGGACTTATCCGTCGTTCCATAGAGATAAAAGATCACTTTGTTCATATCGACCCTAATGAGAAAGGGATACGTAAAGCTCTCAATTTCGGACATACCATTGGACACGCCCTAGAGAGTTTGTTTATAGCACATCACTCCCATCCTCAACATGGCTATGCTGTAGCATGGGGAATCATTTCAGAACTATATCTCTCAAACATTAAATTTGGATTATCCCTTGATGTCGTTGAAGAGTATAGTACACAAATCATTAATATATTTGGGAAGCCACCAGTAGAAATCGACGACAGTCACTTTGAACAACTACTACGTTGGATTGCAAAAGACAAGAAAAATGACGGAAAGAAGATAAACTTTACCCTTCTTTCAGAAGTTGGCGAATTTGCAATCAATCAAGGTGCATCGCAAGAAGAAATTATTGCATCCTTACATTTCTTAATCAAAAAAATCAAAGAATCTAATGAGATATAAAATAGACAAAACAGATAAACGACTAGAAGGGATTATCACTCTTCCTGCATCAAAAAGTATATGCAACCGTGCACTTATTATCAATGCATTATCTTCTACACCTATAGAACTGGAAAACATTTCTGAAAGTGATGACACGAAAGTAATGTTGCAAGCCCTTAAGATGGAGAGCCAAACTATTGATATAGGCCATGCCGGTACCGCCATGAGATTCTTAACTGCATTCTTTTCAACGAAAGAGGGAGAATGGCTATTGACAGGTTCTTCACGAATGAAAGAACGTCCTATTGGTGTTCTTGTAGATGCCCTTAGATCAATGGGAGCCTCTATAGAGTATGCAGAAAAAGAAGGTTATCCTCCTCTAAAAATTACAGGTAAGAAGCTTGCTGGTGGGAAACTTTCTTTAGACGGTAGTGTAAGTAGTCAATATATCTCTGCTATTCTTATGCTTGCTCCAACACTTCAAGATGGGATTGAATTAACTCTTACCAATCGTGTAATTTCAAAATCATATATCGAACTTACACTGAATATGATGAAGCACTTTGGAGTAGAATCTTCTTTTGAAGGCAACACCATTAAGATCGCACCTCAACAATATAGAGCAAAGAGATTCTTATGTGAGAGCGATTGGACAGGAGCATCATATATCTATCAGTTAGCTGCACTATGTGATAATGTAGATTTGGAACTTCCATACCTTTTCAAAGATAGTCTACAAGGAGATTGCGCCATCATTGAATGGTTCGAGAAATTTGGTGTTAAAACAACAGTTACAGAGAAGGGACTACACCTTAAAAAAGAGGGTACTTTCAATGAAAAGGAGCTTAAATTAGATTTTATCCTTAACCCAGATGTGGCTCAAACCATGGCAGTATTGTGTGGACTACTACACATCCCTTTCTATTTCACAGGACTTGAAACGCTTAAGATCAAAGAGACAGACCGCATTAATGCACTACAAGTAGAGTGCGCTAAAATTGGTATGAAACTAACAGAACCCATAGAGGGAGCATTGGCATGGGATGGTAAGATCGATACTGAAAAGATCGATAAGGAGATTATCTTCGACACATATAAAGATCACCGTATGGCTATGGCTTATAGTGCAGTAGCAATGCAACACCACCCTATCTTTATCAACGAACCAATGGTCGTAACAAAATCATTCCCTCGCTTCTGGGAAAACATGAAAACATTAGGATTCTCTGTAGAGGATGTAACCATCTAAACGTGACTATATATGATCAATCCTTTTGATGATAAATACTATATGAGACAAGCGCTCCAAGAAGCAGAACAAGCACTCCAAGAGGGAGAGATCCCTATTGGAGCCATTGTTGTTTGTGAAGGGCAGATAATAGGTAAAGGACATAATCGAACAGAAAAACTTTTAGATGTTACAGCTCATGCTGAGATGCAAGCCATTACTGCTGCATCAGAATATTTAGGAGGGAAATATCTTAAAGAATGTACTTTATATGTCACAGTAGAACCATGTGTCATGTGTGCTGGTGCTCTAGGATGGGCACAGATAGGTAAAGTAGTCTATGGTACTAGTGATAACAAGCGTGGATTCAAGAATGTAGCCCCTAAAGCGCTACACCCTAAGACAGAAATCATTGAGGGCATACTTGAGGAGGAATGCAAAGAACAAATGACCAATTTCTTTAGACTCAAACGGTAAGTCAATACAGCCATAACAAATATTTTGTAAAAATCATTAACATATTACAAGTATAGATCTATTTTTTAGCCCTACCTTCGTGATTCTCTCTCCATAATTTAGAGTAATAACAAAAGTTTCTTGACTTAAAATTTTAACAATTATGAGTGTACATAACGAAGCAAAAAAAGGAGATATTGCTAAAACAGTCCTTCTTCCAGGAGATCCTTTAAGAGCAAAATTTATCGCAGAAAACTTCCTTGAAGATGTTGTATGTTACAACAATGTGCGCGGTATGTTAGGATATACAGGTACATACAAAGGGAAAAAAATTAGTGTTCAAGGAACAGGTATGGGGATTCCTTCAATCTCAATTGTTGCCAATGAATTGATCACAGAATATGGCTGTGAAAATCTTATCCGTATTGGAACGTGTGGTTCTATGCAAGAAGATATACATGTAAGAGACCTTATTATTGGACAAGCTGCATGTACAGATAGTAATGTAAACCGTATCCGTTTTGGTGGTAAAGATTATGCTCCAATCGCTGATTTCGGACTACTTTCAAAAGCCTATAATAAAGCACAAGAAAAAGGATTTACTGCTCACGTAGGTAACATCCTTAGTTCTGATACTTTCTATCATGATGAGCACCTAGGTGATACATCAAAAGCATGGAGAGAATTTGGTATTATGGCTGTAGAAATGGAAGCAGCAGGACTATATACTATTGCTGCAAAGCATCGTAAGAAAGCACTTGCAATTATGACTGTTAGTGATCATATTATCACTGGAGAAGCGACAACAGCTGAAGAAAGACAAAACTCTTTCACTAAAATGATGGAAGTAGCTCTAGAGCTTGCGTAAGCATATACTTTTGAGAAAATAAGAAAAGCACCTATTCTTCACAATAATGGACCATTGTGAAAAAGAATAGGTGCTTTTATTTTTTATAAAGGTATCGATATAAAGACAACGACAAAGTATTAGATCGCATAACCAATACAACAACCTAGAGAGATCATTCATACAATGCCAACAAACAGTCTATATGTAAAGATAAAAGAGCATACATTTATCTTTTGACCACTTTATTAGGATTCTGTTTAATAAAATCAGACCAAGACTTCGCTCCTGTTCTTTGTAATGGACTTTTTTGTTGAAGATAATGACAAACTGCTGCAGCTAACCCATCCGTAGCATCGAGTTCTTTAGGCAGAATTTCGATTCTAAACATATTTTTAAGGAAATAAGCTACTTGCTCTTTACTGGCAGCACCATTACCTGTAATAGACTGCTTAATACGCAAAGGAGCATATTCAAATACCTGTTTCCCCAAAGATATCGCAGCAACCATAGCAACCCCCTGAGCACGTCCTAATTTCAACATAGACTGGACATTCTTACCAAAGAAAGGTGCCTCTAGTGCTACCTCATCAGGATCATATTGTTTTACAATCGACAATGTACGTTGAAAGATATGATGTATTTTATCGTAATGGGTTTGAAACTCAGAAGTCTTCACCACCCCCATAGAGATAAGTTTAAGTTTCTTAGGTGTCACCTCAATAACCCCATACCCCATCACATTAGTTCCAGGGTCAATACCCAAAATAATTTTATTTTTCTGTTCGTTACTCAAGATGTCAGCCTTATTATATTTCTTAATCAAAAATCGAAAGCAAAGATATTTTTTTTCTCTTAGACTGACGATTTAAATGAGATCCCGCTTCTTTTAAGCTCGTATTAAATTCAAACCCAATAATCAGAGAGTAAGAGTTAAGATAGAGCCACATCAGAACAACGATCATCGCTCCAATAGAGCCATACAGCTTGTTATATCGCCCAAAATTATCAATATAGTAAGTAAACCCTGTAGAGATTAAAATGGTCAGAAATGCAGCAATAGCACCACCAATAGAAACCGCTGACCACTTATCACGTTTGGCAGGAGCAAACATATATAGACAAGAGTAGGCACTATATAAGAATCCGAAACCAACGACCCATCTTAAGATATTTAGTAGGAAAGAGAAGATATTATCTTCTAATATCCCTTTTGCGATCAACCAACCATAGACATATTTACCTACCACAATACAAGTAATTGCAATAGTTACGAACATTGTTAACAACATCACTAAAAACAGTGCTACCAACCTCTGATTCAACAAAGAACGAGAATCAACAGCATGCAAAGAGGCGTTAAAAGCACTAATCATTGCATCGATACCACTAGTAGAGAAGATAAGCGCAGCGATAAAACCGAAGCTCAATAA
The DNA here is from genome assembly GCA_025210775.1 of Prolixibacteraceae bacterium. Classification (GTDB taxonomy): domain Bacteria; phylum Bacteroidota; class Bacteroidia; order Bacteroidales; family Prolixibacteraceae; genus Halosquirtibacter. The sequence continues at coordinate 42,157 of JAOARB010000004.1, read as the reverse complement.
TCCACCATGAGGTTGGGTCAATACATCATTGATAGTGCCCTCAATGGCATAATATGCATTATGAGGCATCGCTTGGAATAAAAATCCCATCAACTGTTCTTGGAAATCTTCAATAGGAATATAAGGCAGAAGAGTAAAAAGAAAGATAATGGTAGGGAACATTGCCACAAACAAGTTAAAAGCAATTGCAGAGGCTCTCACACTTAGTTTACCTCCCACAATTCCTCTTAAGAAGAAAACAATAAAATCATAAAGAGGAACGCCCCCCATCATAGGGATAGTTATTTTTCTAGCATAGATAAAGACTGACAACCCTCGTCTTTTGAGGTATGTTTTATTCCATTTCATCATAAAAATACTAAGCTGGGAGACTATTCTTTTTCAAATCGAAGTTGATAAATTCGTTTCGATCCCCCCTCATCTTTCACTAAATAGTAAACCCTAAAGTTACCAGTAGATGTTTCTAAATTTCCAATAACATATGTTGCCTCAGGTTTTCCACCTTGGTGTAAAGCAGTATATTTACTTGGTTTGTTCTCATTAAAAAAAGTAGAAACAATAATTTCTGCTTGATCTTTACTATAGATTCCTTCCTTCTCTATCACCACCAATTCAATTGAAGAATTGAAGTAGGCAGCCAAAGAAGAAGAATCTCCACTTTTAAGAGCATTTCCAATATCGGCAATCACATCTGCTTGTGAGATATAAGAAAACGATAAAAGAAATAATGTAAGAAAACTCCTATGTATAAAACTTTTCATAATCAAGTCCTTTCATATTAATCCAAGATATTCCATGTTAAAAAAAGGAATATCCTTTATCAAAAGTACATAAAAAAAAATAAATCAGTAATATTATTATAATAAGACAGATACATTAAGTAAACAACTTAATACACCATCGGTTTCGAGAGGGTAGAAATAAGATATGCATTAACATTTAAGTATTCGATGCCAAAACTATATATTTGTCCAACTAAAAGCAATTTAAGTTTGTTATTTATAGATAAATAAGTACATATTAGAATCTAAAGAGCATGAAAGTTACGTTCCTTGTTATCGGAAAGACAGATCAGAAATATCTACAAGAGGGAATTAAAATATTTGAAAAGAGGCTAGGTCATTATCTTCCTTACGAAATGAAGATCATTCCTGACATTAAAAATAATCGTAAACTAAGTGAGAACCAGCAAAAAGAGAAAGAGGGCGAACTAATACTACAACAAGTACAAAACTCCGACACACTTATCCTGATGGATGAAAGGGGCGAAATGTATGATTCGATTCAATTTTCTAAATTTATAGAGAAAAAGATGGTAATGGGTACACGCAATCTCTTCTTTGTTATTGGTGGACCTTACGGTTTCTCGCCTAAAGTGTACGAAAGGTGCGATGGAAAGATATCTTTATCAAGGATGACCTTCTCTCACCAGATGGTACGTCTAATCTTTGTAGAACAACTATACAGAGCCATGACAATATTAAAAAACGAACCATACCATCATCAATAATAAAACAGCGACAAGATGAAAACAAAAAGAACTTTACAAAATACACTAGTCCAACTATTTGTAGCGATATTACTATTGATTACGACATATATTTTGTACAGTTCTTTTCATAATGCAAATACGACCAAAGAGAAAAGACTTAACGAACTAGCCGTTGCATTTAAACAAGAGTCGTTCCAACTTGACAGTATCGCAGCCATTACAAAGAAGATTGCGAACCAGAACCAAGATATCGATTCTCTTGCATCTCAGATTAACCTACTGCTTCCCGACCAATATCACCTACAGATATTCCGTAATGACACACTACAGTACTGGAATAGCAACGATTGGAGTTTCTACAACACCTACAACAAAGAGTGGATGGGAAACGGCATTAACCGGCTTCCTAATGGATGGTATTATGAGAAAACAGTACACTCCAAAGAGAAAATAACCTTAGTCCTTTCATTCCTAATAAAGCAAGAATTCTCCTATACCAACAAATACCTAAACCCGACTTTTGTAGGTGCATTCTCTGAGTTACGAGACATCAATATCTATTCAAAAAACACCATCAATAGCAGTGCTATATATACCAAAGATGGAAAGGTAGCCTTCTATGCCGAATATATAGGGATACCCTCACTATCTCCATTCTACAGCATCTTAATTTTCCTATTGATATTCAGCTCCTTAATCCTATTCTTTAGGGTTATCTTATCTATTGTAGATAAGAAAGTAAAAAATTTCTTTCTACGATTAATCTTAGTATTGGGACTATACCTATTGGTATTTCTATTTTTCTCATTCTTCATTATCTCTAAGATACAGATCCCATTATTTAGTCCCTACGACCTTGCCCTATCAGAATCAATCAATTCGTTAGGAATATATTTTCTTGCAAGTGTCACCCTATTCTCGTTTGTCATTTCACTGAATACAATCATCTATAAATGGGAGAAAAACAAAACCACCTATCCCATCTATGTCGCATTATATCTGATATGTATCCTTCTATGGGCATCTCAATGTCACCTATTAATCAAAGGAATAGAGAACTCACATATCAACCCCTTTTTCTCACAAGAGTTAAAGTTTACCCTACCCAATCTTCTTTTTGCCTTATCATCGGTACTTCAATTCTATGCTTTTATTATCGCAATACAGACTTGGAGTCTATACAATGAGAAATCTTGGAATACGAAAGCGCTTCATTACCTTCTATGCTATACCATTCCATTCGTAGGGTTTCTACTATATCCATACCACCTAAAGCACTATGCGCTACTAGTCATCATCTATCTTGTTACGATAACCATTCAGCTTAGAACAAGATTTGAAGAGAGATATAAATATCGTTTTATGATCCTATTCCTTTTTGCAGTATTAGGTTCTTCAATGTATGTTATCTTCAGTAAAGATGGATTGTTTAGTCGATCGGTAGAACACCGAAAAGTATACACAGAGAAAATCATGAATGAGCGTGATCCCAATGCAGAACTTCTTTTCGAAAGAATAAGCCTCTCTATCACGCAAGACTCACTGATCAATGATCTAATAAACGGAACCACCACCAATATAGAAGAGTATCTTGACAGACGATTCTTTTCAGGATATTGGAGTAAATACAATAAATCCTACACCATATACAATGTAGAAGAAGAACTAGAACTCGGAGCCACCCAGAAATGGATTCCTGCTGACGACTACTTTAATCTTCTGATACTACGAAGAGGAATACAGGTCAAAGATTCCAATTTCTATTTCCTAAAATCAATGGATGGAAGGATCTCCTATCTCGGTAAATTTATTATCAAAGATCAATACAACAGTTACCTGCTGATCATCGATCTATCCTCAAAAATCTTTGACGAAGGAAAAGGATATCCAGAATTGTTATTAGACGATCGTATCCAGAAAGTTTTCAACACCAAGTCAGACGTCTTCTCTTATGCCAGATACCGAAACAACAATATCATCATGCAAAGAGGAAAATACAGATATCCCTCTAGGTTAGAAGAGCTGTCAAATGGTTCTTTAGCCAATAATTACGACCACCAATATACAACGATCAACGACAATATTACCCTCGTCGTTAGCTTCAAACAAGGTAGCTGGAAAGACACCATTGTCAACGCCTCCTATTCATTTATTCTATACTTCACATTTGGAGTCCTAATGATCATTTTTGTTTACAAACATAGAATGCCACAAAGGGCCATGGAGCTAAAGCACAAAATACAGTATGCTATTATTGTACTTGTTCTCGCTCCCTTGATTATCCTTGCAGGAGGAATTATTGTATATAATATCATTCAATTTAGAGACCAAAACACCAATGACCTCAATAGGAAAGTTCAAGAAGTAACCGCTTCTCTGCAATTAAATTTCGGACAAACCAATCGACTTACACCAGAGACGGCATCCTACATCGGAGAGGAACTAAACCATCTCTCAGAGATCCTATGGACCGACATCAATTTCTTTGACAACAATGGTATTCTAGCCACCACAAGTAGACCTGAGATCTTCACCCAAGGTCTGATCGGAAACCGCATGAACAGAAAAGCATACGAAGAGCTTAGATATCAACATGCCAAGACATTTATCCACACCGAACATATTGGGACACTTAGATACCTTTCCATATATGTTCCATTTAGAAACAACAATGAAAAGATAATTGGATATATCAATATCCCATATTTCTCTAGAACCACCGATTTAATCAAACAGGTTACCACTTTTATCATCACTTTTATCAATATTTTTGTGATCATTCTACTGTTTTGTCTATCGCTAGCCATCCTTATCTCTCAGAAGCTAACCGCTCCATTAAGCATGATTGAAAGAAAGATGAGAAGCATGAAATTTGGAGAAAGAAACGAGAAGATACAATACCATACCCAAGACGAGATAGGTAAATTAGTGGAGCGATACAATGAAAAAGTAGACGAGCTAGAGAAAAGTGCCAAGCTACTAGCCAAGACCGAAAGAGAAGAGGCTTGGAGAGAGATGGCACGACAAATAGCCCACGAAATTAAAAATCCATTAACCCCGATGAAGCTAAACATCCAATACCTACAAAGGATGCACCTAGATCAATCGGATCGTTTTGATAAATATTTCAACAAAGTAACCCAATCTTTAGTAGAACAGATTGACACTCTTTCTAACATCGCCACCTCCTTCTCTTCTTTTGCTAAGATACCTACGGCAAACATTGAGAAGGTCGATTTGCATGAATCCATAAAAGAGACCATCAATCTTTTCTCTTCATCAGAGGTAACCATCATATGGGAAGACAACATTAAAAATAAGATGCCAGTATTGGCAGACAAAGAACAACTAGGAAGACTCTTTATTAACCTTATAAAGAATGGGAAACAAGCCGTTGATGATACCAAAGAGAGCATCATCAACATCACCACCTCTATTGATAAGAGCTACTATGTCATTACCATAAAGGACAATGGTTCAGGGATACCCGAAGAGATTCAAGACAGACTCTTTGAACCCTATTTTACGACAAAGAGCCAAGGGACTGGTCTAGGATTAGCCATCGTCAAAAAGATAGTAGAGACATTCCATGGAGAGATCCACTTTGAATCGGCAAAAGATGTCGGAACTTGCTTTACCATCCATATTCCTAAAGCATAGACTCAATAATACGACATGAATACCGTTTTAATTTCATAATTATATTAGATCGTAAATCAACGCCCCATAGATCATGTCCAAAAAGACACAATACAAGATCATCTCTCTGTTATCTAGCAATAGCATTGCAATCATCATACCACTGTTGTGTCATCCTATCATATCTAGGCTCTTCTCACCAGAACAGATTGGAGAATACAGTATTCTCCAAAACTCTCTTTTTATTGTCCAAACCCTACTCTTGTTATCACTAGATGACGCAATAGTAAAGACACGCAAAAAAGAAGAGTTATACCAGTTGATGGGATCATCGATCTATATCATCAAAATATCGAGTATCGTTATATTTCTGTTGTTATCACTAAACTATCTTTTTAACCTCTACCCCATCAAATACTCTTTTACGCTACAGTTTTCTTTTATTATCACAGCAGCAATATCTTCGATAACGCTTCTATTAAACGAATCAAAGAGCCGAAACAAAGAGTTTGGAGTATTAGCCCATAATGCCATCACCAAGAGCATAACAACCAATCTATCTAAAATCACTTTTGGGTCTCTTTCATTTGGATTATGGGGCTTATGGTTAGGAACCATCATTGGAAATATCTCTACGCTTATCCATCACATAAAACATAGCAATAGGATAGAAAGACTCATTCTATTGCGTCCCAAATTTGAAGTCTCAACCTTAAAGAGGCACAAACATTTTATACTATACCAGACGTTATCCACATTTGTTAATAACCTAAATGCCACACTAACACTGGTTGTGATAAGCCACTTCTACTCCCTTGAACTATCGGGTCAATACGCCATGGCTATAGGGATCATGGAGATCGGAATAAGGGTCATTGCAAACACCTACTACCCCATCATGTACAAAGAAGCGATAGAACATCCGGCTTCAATAATCGCCTCATTATCAAAAAAGATATTACAGATATGCATGATTGTCATCCCTCCTCTCATCATCTACTATTTTATTGGAGTAGAAACCATCAGTTGGGTACTAAGCGATAAGTGGGAAATAAGTGCTAAAGCCATACTACTTTTCACCCCAACGATTCTTATCATGACCATACATCGATCATTGTTATTTATTCCCTTTCTCTACAACAAGCAAAAAGGATCGGTCCTTTTTAACCTTCTATTCACCGTATTAATATTTAGCGGGATATACCTATCTACCCATTTCAATCACCCTATGGCTCCTTTTATTGCCATAAGCATTGCTTATATGCTTAACAGCCTGATCCGAATTATATGGTATGCTTACCTTCTTTTTAGAAACCACCACATCCATAAAGATTAAAATATCGATTGAACAACATCATATATAATTAGTTGTACATAACAGAGGCAGATAAAATCAAAACATCGAGAGCCTGATATTTAATGTCAAAAGAAGAGCAGCTTCATAGCCCATACGAAGAATTAAATAGCTATTTTAGCGCCTTGAAGAAAAATTACTAAGTTTTATTATGGCCGAAATTGGAAAAATAAATCAGCTGCGTATTGTCAAAGATCACAACGCAGGAATCTTTTTAGACGGTGAAGATCTTGGAGAAATACTCCTACCCAATCGTTATGTACCAGAGAATTGTGCTCCAGGAGATCTTATTGAAGTGTTTATCTATCTTGATTCTGAAGATCGTTTGGTCGCCAGTACCGACTTCCCTAAGGTGATGGTAGAGCAGTTTGGTTTTCTACAAGTGAAACAAACTAATAACATTGGTGCTTTTCTTGATTGGGGATTGCCTAAAGATCTATTGGTACCTTTTAGAGAACAACACACTCGAATGGTAGAAGGAGAATATTATCTTGTATTTACCTACCTAGATCCTCATTCCAATCGTATTGTTGCCACCTCTAAAACAAACAAGCTTCTAGGTAACATCGAACCAGATGTAACTAAAGGAGACAAAGTAGAGATCGTTATCTGTGATGAAAGAGAAGTGGGATACACTGTCATCATCAACGATAAGTTCCGTGGTATGATATATAAAAACGAGATCTTCGAAGATATCCTTCCAGGGGATCGTCGTTCCGCTTATGTCAAAAATGTAAGAGACGATTTCAAAATCGATATCCAACTAAATCCTCTTGGATATGGTAAAATAGACGACTCTTCGGAAAAAGTACTTACGATCATCCAACAGTTTGGTGGACGCATTAAAGTGACCGACAAATCAGAGCCTGAGATGATCAAAGAGATCTTCGGGATGAGTAAAAAGACTTTCAAAAAAGCCGTAGGTGCTCTTTACAAAAAACACCTGATTATACTAGAAGAAAAAGCTATAGCTATCAACAAAGAGAAATAATCTCAATACGCTGATACTTCCAGAAAATATTATTCATAAAAAGAGAGAGATGCTAAATATGTAGCATCTCTCTCTTTTTGTATTATGTATGCAGTAATTAAACTACTCCTTGATCTAGCATAGAATCCGCAACTTTTACGAAACCTCCTACGTTGGCACCTTGGATATAGTTCACTTTTTCGCCTTTCTTACCATAACGAACACAAGTGTCATGAATATCTTTCATGATAATTCTAAGTCTATCGTCTACTTCTTTCTCTGTCCAAGAATATCTCATGCTATTTTGAGACATTTCCAAACCAGAAACAGCAACACCACCTGCGTTAACCGCTTTACCTGGAGCAAATACAGTTTTTTCAGTCATCAAGAATGCTGCCTCTGCAGTACATCCCATATTTGAAACCTCAGCAACCATTTGTACGCCATTAGCGATCAATTGTTTAGCATCTTCTTCGTTCAACTCGTTTTCACAAGCACATGGAAGAGCTACATCTACTTTGCGTTCCCATGGTTTTTTACCTGCTACAAATTCAGCACCGAACTCTTCTGCATAAGGAGAAACGATGTCGTTGTTTGTTGCACGAAGCTCAAGCATATAATCTACTTTCTCGCCTGTAATACCTTCAGCGTCGTAGATATATCCATCAGGACCAGAAATAGTAACTACTTTTCCGCCTAATTCGTTGATCTTTTTAACAACACCCCAAGCTACGTTACCGAAACCAGAAACACTGAAAGTCATTCCTTTCACTTCTTTCTTCATTTCATGTAACATATGTTCTACAAAGTACACAGCTCCAAATCCAGTAGCCTCAGGACGAATCAAACTTCCTCCCCAGTTAGTACCTTTACCTGTAAGAACACCTGTAAACTCGTTACGAATACGTTTGTATTGTCCGAATAGATATCCGATTTCACGTCCACCTACACCTATATCACCTGCTGGTACATCTGTGTTAGGTCCAATATGACGAGATAGCTCAGTCATAAAGCTTTGACAGAAACGCATGATCTCATTATCACTACGTCCTTTAGCATTGAAGTCAGAACCTCCTTTACCACCACCCATAGGAAGTGTAGTCAAAGAGTTTTTGAATGTTTGCTCAAAACCTAAGAACTTAAGGATACTAAGGTTTACGCTAGGGTGAAATCTTAAACCACCCTTATAAGGTCCAATAGCGCTATTGAACTCCACTCTATAACCGCGGTTGATCTCTACTTCACCACGATCATTTACCCAAGGTACGCGGAACATTACCACGCGCTCTGGCTCTACCATACGTTCAAGAATTTTAGCTTTCTTGTAACGTGGATTCGCATTATACACATCCCAAACAGTTTCTACTACTTCTTCTACTGCTTGATGGAATTCGCTTTCTCCTGGTGTACGGGCCTTTAAGGCCTCCATGAATTCAATTATCTCTGTATTCATAGATCTTAGTTTAAATCGTTTTGTTTCACCTTGAAAAAATCAACTCCCCAGTCATACACTGAGTGGGTTGGTTTGGGTGGATTACTAATTCAAAGATATGCTTTTAATTATAACGACAAAATGATTTTTATTATATTTTCGAACACATGACAATACCATAAAACACTATCTATCAACACACTAACACCCTTTTAATGTTTGAGAGCATAATAATATAAATAAGATATATCTGAAATTTATATTGATAGTTTTAATTGCCATCCTCCCCTATTCTCTTTAGATTAACAATAATAGAAGACAAAAAACAGCAATATGCAACAAGAAGACCATCTTATGGTAACAATCAGAAATCTATTTTGAGGTAACTTTTTAATTAAAAATGTTCAAATTAATTTTATGAAATAAATCATGACACTGCTGTGCGTCCCTCTCAAGCTGTGTTGTTAGGCTTTTTAGTGAGTCAAATTTCTTTTCATCACGTATCCTTTCAACAAAGAAAAGAGACAACTCTTTATGGTAGATATCCATATCGAAATCGAAAATATGCGTTTCTATGGTCTTTACAGTGCGGTTGTCTTCTATGGTAGGACGCACTCCTATATTAAGCATGCCCTTATAATTGTGACCATCGACACATACCACCACAGCATAGACGCCTTTCTTAGGTAACATCTTTCGACTGTCATTCACTTGAAGGTTGGCTGTAGGAAAAGCGATAGTACGTCCTATTTGCTTTCCTGTGACCACCTTTCCCGAAACAGAATAGGTGCGTCCCAAAAGCTCACGAACCATCTTTACATTGCCCGCTTGCAACTCTTTCCTTATAATAGAGGAACTCAAATCGACATCGGCCACACGCTTCTGATCCAAACGACTCACTTCGAAGCCTAAACGATCGCCTAACTTTTGAAGATGACTTACACTACTCTCCTTATCACGACCGAACTTATGATCGTAACCCAATAGAAGATATTTCAATGATAGTTTCGAAACCAAGAAATCAGAAATAAACTCAGAAGAGGTTAACGAAGCAAACGCTTTAGAAAAAGGATATACAACCAAATGGTCTACCCCTAGCTTTCTCATCACCTCCACCTTCTCTGATATGTTCGACAGTAAAGTCTCTTCCGTCGGACCCGTACCAAAGACCTCTTGTGGATAGGGATCGAAAGTGAAAACAACAGACTCTAAGTTCTGCTCTTTGGCACGTTTCACCAATGTCTCAATAAGATACTGGTGACCTAAATGTACTCCATCAAACGTTCCTACAGTGATAATGGACTGCGAAATCCTTATATTTTCTAAATCGTAATAAATCTTCACAATAATGCTTTGAGTGTAAACACTACAAAAATAACCAATCCATTGGTTTTTATTCCCTATCTCTTTTATTTAAAATAAAAATCAAAAATGGAAGGGTGGAAAGAAAGAGTGAAAGTAAAGAGTGTAAACATTAAATTAATTTACCTAACGCAGTAGGTTGACATGTATTTATTAATTGATCATAAGTATGAATAATATCTTTCTTTTCAATATCTTGTTCTTTCAACTCATAATCATCAATAAAATTCTCATCTTTTGCTGCTGCAAAAACATCTAATTCGAAAAAACCATTATGAATAAAACCTATTTTCTCTTTAAATAAAACCACACTCTTAATAAAGGTTAATAAGTTTTCATAATTATCAGATAAAAATTCATTTAGCTCAGATTTCAGTTCATCCGTAAAATTATTATAACTATCCTCGCTCGAAAACATTACACCAAACTGTAATAAACTAATAGTTAAACCCTTAATCCTATAACGAAAATATCGAATTGCTACATTCTCGAGTTTTTTAGTTGAAATATTAAGATTACGTTGATATGGAATCCATATTTTTAAATATCCTAATATGGCTGATTCTTCTACGTAATCAATCGCTTTTAATACAGAAAACAAGATATCTTCATCTAACCTTTCTATAAATAAAGATTTACGAAATACATTCTTTACTTTATGATTTAAAACATGTAATTGACCAGATGGAGGAATCTCTAATAATAATTTTTCTTCATTGATTAATATATCAAAAATTAATAATAAATATGGATTCACTTGAGACAAGTCATTTTCATAAAGCATCTTATTAAATCCTAAATATTTATTTTCATCGTTACTATTCTTGATTATCCTTACTTCATTAGGATTATTCAATAGTCGATTAAAGCAATCAGGATTTATGTACGTTAAAGGAAAACTTAAATTATAATAATGTAAATAGTTGCGGTAAAAGCCAATGGAACTATATGTTTTATTTACAAAAAAAGCACCCACATATTGTATATATTTTAGATCATAATTTCCAATTTCATAAATTCTTTTATTCACATTCCGACCTAAAGCTGCATATTCCCCTTTATATGACACAATCGAATTTCTTGACATAAAGCTATCTCCATTAGAACTTAACAATTCTCGAAATATTTGATACGATTCTGATGGATATTTCTGCTTAAAAGCAATCATTAAAAATAATTGTGATAAATCTACATTTCCACTTTTCAATAGTTCAGAAGAAAGACTTATTTGATTAACGATCTTTTTCCAATATCGAGGAGATTGTATCTCTATCATTAGATCTATTGTAGGAATCAACTCTAATATGTCCATTATTTCTTTTCGGTCTTTATTAGTTTCTTCCATATCAGGTAGATTGTTAAGTTCTTCTTCAAGTTCGTTATAAACAACATTTTGGAATCTAAAAAAACTACCAACACTATCCTCTTTTAATAAGTCATGATCATCTAATACAGCAGATAAATTGTCATTTATTAAATCTTTCACATATTTTCTCACTTCACTAGAATACAATTTAGGCAAAGAAACTTCCAATTGAAAAAACTTCTCTAAAAATCGGTCACCTTGCTTTTTATCTTTTTTATCAAAATTAAAATGGGAAGCCAATTGAGAAAGCACATACTCCTTATCATAAGTAACAAAGAAAACTACATTTTTAAAACTCCCCGTATTGCGTATAATCTTTAGAGAAGCAACCAATTCATTGGCCTCCAAACGATCGAGATCATCCATAAAAACCAAGATCTTTTTATTCAAACGTTGGATACACTCCTCCAATCTTTTAAAACGATCCTCAATATCTTTATGTACAGAAAAGAAATTAACAGTGCCATCAACGACATTATTAAATACCCCAGGGTTCAACGACAATAACAACTTTCTATATTTGGCAATAGACCCAGCAAGCTCACCATCGTAAGGAGACAAACTCTTCTGTAGTGCATCTAAAAAATGTGCAACCACATGCTTCGAACCATTGGCAAACCATGGGTTATAATCAACAAAAATTACATCCTCCACCGTAATGTCAAACCGATCTCTCTTTTGATACATCTTCTCACACTCCTCGGCTATATCTTCAGCAAGATGCTCTCTCTGGATAAAATCATTTTTAGACCACCCATTTTTTTGAATTCTATCCTTAACCCCATTTAAAAACGATGTCTTTCCTCCACCCCAAGGGCAGGTAATCCCAAAAGCAAAAGAACGTTCCGATCCCAAACCATTAAGTTGGGTCAAAACAAAATCAACCTGTATCCTTCGAGAAGGAAAAAGTTTATAATACCTCTCCTCCTCCTTATCATCGAAAAGATCAGCTTTCTGATTTTTATTCTTTTTCTTCTTTAACAAACCACATAAACACACGACCCCCATCCCAAAGGGAACCAAAAACCATAGGTCAAAATATTTGATATAACTCCAATGTTCAGAAAACGAGATAAAATCCCAATACCAGCAGGTTGGTTGTGTACAATGAGGAGGAAAAAAACGAAAGACAATATAGATCGACGTGATAAAGCAACCCAAAAGTATTGTTTCGAAGAGTAATGGTAGCGATGGTATAGATGACGAGAAAAGACCACAAGGCACAAAAGTAAAAACACAACAGCCCCGCCCCGCAGTAATATATCATGGGAAGCAATCTCTTTAAATAAAGTGCCCACAATATGTTTTTGCAAAGTATTCATAATGCTATTTTGACAACCAGCAAAAAGCAATATGGCAACAGTTACAAAAAATAACTCCATTTTATATTTCTGGATCTTAGAGAAAACCCAGTCCACAATCTTATGGAAAGGATCTTTAGAATAAGGTGACGTACTACTCATCGTGCAAAGGAATATTTACGCTAAAGATAATTATAAAATATTATTATGTCACCCCCTTCGGGAGTTTAGGGGATGCGGGGAATTTATGTTGCTACAAATATGTCATCCCTTCAGGATTTAAAACAACGAATATCAACAAAAAACAACACGAATATTATGATGTCACCCCCTTTGGGGGTTTAGGGGATGTAGGGGAATTTATGTTGCTACAAATATGTCATCCCTTCGGGATTTAAAACAATAAAAACCAACAAAAAAGATCCTTCAACAAGAATCCCGAAGGGATGACATAATTATAGAAGACATAGTTGTTTTCTACACGAAACCCCGAAGGGGTGACATAGTTGTAGAAGACATAGTTGTTTTCTACACGAAACCCCGAAGGGGTGACATAATTGTAGAAGACATAGTTGTTTTCTACACGAAACCCCGAAGGGGTGACATAGTTGTAGAAGGCATATCTATAGAAGACATAGTTGTAAAGCACAGAAACAGAAAATCATCAAATATTTTTATGTCACCCCCTTTGGGGGTTTAGGGGATGTGGGGAATTTATGTTGCTACAAATATGTCATCCCTTCGGGATTTTAAAACAACGAATATCAACAAAAAACAAGACGTTTTTTTTGTCATCCAATCGGGATTCAAAACAATAAAAACCAACAAAATAGATCCTTCAACAAGAATCCCGAAGGGATGACATATCTATAGAAGACATAATTATAGAAGACATAATTATAAAACACATTAATTTCACAAAAATTCCATCGGGATTGATAAAGGTTTTGTCCATGGTTCCTTCATGGTTGCTCCATGGTTTGTCCATCGAAAACCCCCAAATCGATGGAGGAACCATGGACAAACCATGGACAAACCATGGACAAACCATGGACAAACCATGGAGGAACCCCCTATGAATGTCCTATTTATCTACGATCATTTTTTTCTGATATACGTGGGATTTTCAGCGAAGGAGATCTGGAATATAAATGGAATAACAAGAGAGAGGAACCATCGAAGAGATAAATCAAAACATATGGGAACAGGATAGAATATCCTAAAACATAAAGGAAACCATAGAGAAGAAGCGGATAATGTAGGCTACCATTTTCTTAGAATCACTCAAAATAGATATCGTTGGAGGCGATTCTAAGGCCTCTCAAGAGTTCTTTTTAGATTTCAAGAAGAGCAATATTATTTTTTTATTGTAAATTGTAGACATTAAAAAATGAAAGTTTAAAAAACCCCTATATTAGAGAGTATACAAAGTTTTTTTAAATTTGTTAGTAAATGAAAAAAACAATCAACCAATTATTAAAGCACATGTTCACAATGACAATAAAGCGATTTATATTTCCCATTCTCATTCTATCCATGTTTTTTGCTTGTCAAAAGAAATCAGACCTAACCATCAAAGGGGCTATTTCTGGTGGAAAAGGGAAGAAAGTATATCTATATAAACTATTGGTTAACGGACAAAAAGCCATCGACTCAACCAAGATAGGTAGTAATGGGGATTTCGAATTCAACTGTAATGTTTCGTATCCTACTTTCTATTTGGTTAAGCTTACTCCGTCTAATTTTGTTACGGTAGTTGGGGATTCACTACAGACAATCGATATCAAAGGTGATTACAAAACTTTCTCTAGCACTTATACTGTGGAAGGATCTGAGGCATCATCCGATATTCGTGATTTGAATCTTCATATGATGAAGACCAAACAACAGATTGGTAAACTACAGAAATCTTACTATGAGGTACTAAACGGATCTAAGAACATCCAAGAGTTAAGCCGTATAGAAGGACAGTTTCAGAAGGTGATGAAAGAGCAAACAGACTATTCTACTGAATTTGTAAAGACCCATCCTTTCTCGATGGCATCGATCATTGCATTGTATCAAAAGTTTGATTACGATAATTATGTCGTTCAAGACCTACAAACAATGAAGACTGCAGCCTCGGCATTAGAAGCGATCTATCCTGAGTCGCAACATGTACAAGCATTGCATAAAAACACCCTTAAGCTGATCTCAAAAGAGAGAAAATATAAGATGAATAATCTTTTGAAGCAGTATGCTGTGAATAGTCCAGACATTGAACTTCCAGATAACCATGGTAAGGTCAGAAAACTATCTTCTCTAAGAGGGAAATATGTATTGGTACAATTCTGGGCCTCAACAGATCAAGGGTCACGTATACAAAATGATATCTTAAGAAAAAACTATAGTCTGTTCCATAAAAAAGGATTAGAGATTTTCCAAGTTAGTGTAGACACTAATAAATCATCTTGGAAGAGTGCCATCAAAGAAGATCAACTAAGATGGATCAATGTTGGAGACATGCAGGGTAGCAATCAGGCAGTGATTAACTACAACGTGCAGATGGTTCCTTACAACTATCTTTTAGATCCAGAGGGTAACATCATTGCGAAAAACCTTATGGGATCAGAACTTAATAAAGCATTATCAAAGGTTCTTAAATAAACCCTTATAATTAACAAGTCAACCATCCTTAAAGCTTTTAGGGATGGTTTTTTTATAAAAAACCTTTATCTTTCGCCTTTGTTATACAAAGACCTTACTATTAAAAATAGGTAATTAGCCACGTGGAAAAGAAAGAGAAAATATATTTTATATCCGATGTTCATTTAGGTGCTTCCGCATTAAATAATAACAAAGAGAGAGAACGACATTTAGTAAAATGGCTTCGACATATCGAATCGGAGGCCACTGAGTTGTTCCTTGTTGGAGACATCTTTGATTATTGGTTTGAATACAATGCCGTTGTTCCTAAAGGTTTTACACGCTTCTTTGGGCAGCTTAGCCATATGAGCGATCACGGTATTAAGATTCATTTCTTTTCGGGCAACCATGATTTCTGGGCCTTCAACTATTTTGAGGAAGAGATAGGCATTAAAGTCTATTTTAAGCCACAGACGATGGAGCGATGTGGAAAGAAATTATTTATAGGTCACGGGGATGGATTAAACCCGAAAGACAAAGGATATATCCTTCTTAAAAAGGTTTTTGCTAGTAAGATTGCACAAAGGTTGTTCTCTTGGATACATCCCGACATTTCATGTTATATCGCCCATCGATGGTCGAGACACAGCCGTCTTTCTCACTCGGATGATAGTTCCTACTTCGATGCAAACCAAGGGAAAGAGGAGCAGTTGATATTTGCACAAGAGTATCTTCAGCATCACGATATAGACTATTTTATCTTTGGACATCGACATGTCTATGTCGATCATCCGCTACAAAATAACTCACGCTTACTTATACTGGGGGAATGGATAAATACGTTCTCTTATGCGATGCTTGATGAGACAGGCATCTCTCTAAATAAATACCCAATGGAAGAGTAGTCTGTACTATAACCAATCGTACAGTTCTTTATCCATAGGTTCGGGATGTATGGTCATCTCCATATTTAGTTCACGTAATACACTAGCCTCTATCTTTGTACATATCTTATGGGTGTAGAAAAGGCTCGAGTCCGAAGGTAGTTTAATATGGCAAGTGATCTCGCTATGATCGCCATATTGGTGAAGATGAAAATGGTGCATAAAGACATCTCTTCGCACTTCTCTTGCAGCAATGACTTTGATCTGATTGATTAGTTCCTCGTCGGGCACCTTACCTAAAAGAGCATCGGTCTCTTCACGGATAATAGCATAGCTGGTGTAGAATATCATTAAAGCAACAAGGATACCTAAAACTCCATCGATCCACCAAAAGCTTCCAGAAAAGAAGATACCAACAAGAATAATGATAGAGGTGAAGGCATCACTTCTATGGTGCCATCCATCTGCCTTAAGAACTCTTGAGTCAACCTTTTTTCCTAGATAGAAAGAGTATTGTGCCATCAGCTCTTTGATAAGCACAGAACAGACCGTAACCACTTTAGCCAAAGTACCATACTCGGTGGTAACACCATCGTTCAATCTTTTTATGGATTCAATAAGAAATTCGAAACCAATGGCAGCCAGCATCATTCCTATAATGATGGCAGTAATGTGTTCGAAGCGACCATGACCGAAAGGGTGTCTGTCGTCGGCAGGCTTAGAAGCAATCTTAGCCCCTACAATAACAAAAATTGAACTTATAGAATCGGATAAAGTATGCCAAGCATCTGCAATCAAAGCAATAGAGCCTGTAACAACCCCGGCCCAATATTTTATTACAAAAAGCAGAATATTCCCTATGATAGAGAGAACACCTGCAAAAGACACCGTATTTTCCTTATTCCATTCCATAAGTTCAATCTTTAAAACAGTCTATCTTCTTTTATTTACACCTTTTTTACGACCACCTCTAAGCTTAGAGCTCTTAGGGTTGAATGCCGTAGGGTGTTTTCTTGGTTGATGCTTTTTCTTTTCATGGAAAGCACCTTTAAAATCTGGATCACTTTCTCTTTTCTGTCTGTCAATCTCTCTCAATTGAGCCAAACGTTCTTTCTTTGAGATAGGAATCACTTCCACCGCTTCTGGAATATCTAGAGCTTCTATTTCACAACGCATCAACTCCTCAATACGTTCTTTGTGGAAGATCTCATCTTCTCCAATAAAACTGATTGCAGTACCTTTCTCATTGGCACGAGCAGTACGCCCAATACGATGGACATAATCCTCATATGACGAAGGCATCTCAAAGTTGATCACATGAGATATTTGTGAAACATCGATACCACGAGCCGAAACATCAGTAGAGATCAATACCCTTACTTCTCCCTCTTTAAAGGCATTAATGGCATTGATACGAGAACTCTGACCTTTGTTTGAATGCAGTACTCTAACTTCCCCTTCCGACTTACGTTTGATCACCTTATAAACGCCTTCTGCAATCTCTTTTGTACGACAGAAGACAATTACACGTTTAAAGGTTTCGCTATCTTGAAGAAGATGCGAGATCAAGTTTAGTTTTGTTCTATAGTTTTGAACTGGATAATAGTATTGTGCCACTTTCTCTGCAGGAGTTGCACTAGGTGCCACCTCTACTCGTTGTGGGAAATCTAAGAATTCATGACTCATCTCCTCTACTTTTGTAGGGAAGGTAGCAGAGAAAAGTAGGTTTTGTCTTTTTACGGGCAACACCTCTAAGAACTTTCTGATTTGAGGCATAAACCCCATGTCAAGCATTCTATCGGCTTCATCAATAACAAGAGTACGTACTTTCTTAAGAGATAAAGCACCAGCTTTATAAAGATCCCAAAGACGTCCTGGAGTTGCAACCAATACATCTACTCCGGGAGCAATCAGTTCGGCATGTTTTGTCCAACCGACACCACCAAAGACAGCAGCACTACGTAGATTAGAGTATGTTAGTAGCTCGTTCATATCTTCACCTACCTGAATAGATAGTTCTCGTGTAGGTACTAAGATAATCGCTCTAGGATCTTCTCCTTCAGCCTTTACTAGTTTCCCAAATATTGGCATTAAATATGCAGCGGTTTTACCAGTACCTGTTTGAGCAATACCCAAAACATCCTTACCACTCTTGATTGCAGGAATTGCTTTCTCCTGAATCGGAGTTGGATGTTCAAATCCAATCTCATCTAACGCTTTAAGTATCGACTTACTGACTCCAAGTTCTTGGAATGATTTCATCTATATCTTGTGTTTATTGTAACTTACGTTTTCTTAATCTCTTTCTCCTATATCTTTTTTGAATCGGCGATATAGTGAATTACAGCTTACAAAAATAGTTTATCTTTCAGAGAAATACGAAATATCGCCTTAAATAGAACGATAATACTTTCCTGGCAATACTTCAACACATCCCATAAACTCAAGTTTAGTAAGCTGTTGCGAAATTTCAGCCACGGAGATAGCCAAAGATCGGGACAGCTCGTCAATAGAGATGGGTGAGTTCTCTTTTAATATATTCATCACTTTTTTTGCATCGTCATCAAGATCTATCTCGAATAGCTGGGGCTGTTCTACGATAAGACTTCTATTGGTCTTCCATTGCATCGCTTTGGTTAGATCTTCTACGGAATCAATAAGGGTGGCCAACTGTCGTTTGATCAAAAGATGACACCCTTGGGAGGTGACACTAGAATAAGGCCCTGGCAAAGCAAAAACCTCTCTTGAATAGGAGAAGGCCATTTTTGCTGTATGCATAGCTCCTCCTTTCTGCTTCGATTCAACCACTATGATAGCGTCTGATAGTCCTGCCACGATACGATTGCGTTGTACAAAATTCATTGGTCGTACTGGATCGGCCGTAGTAAATTCAGAGATCAGCCCTCCCCCACTGTCTAATATCTGTTGTGCTAGATTATGGTGTGCTGAAGGATAGATCATATTCAGACCGTGACCTAAAACAGCATAAGTGGGAATATTATTCTCCAACGATTGCTTATGGGCATTATAGTCGATACCATAAGCGAGACCACTAAGGATCTCTACGTCACTATAGCTCTGGGCCAACTCTTTGGTAAAATTTTCTACCCACCTCACGCCATAATTGGTAGCACGACGTGTTCCGATAATCGCAATGCTCTTACGTTCTAGTTCTGGCAGCTTTCCTTTGTAGTAGAGTACAACTGGGAAATCAGGTATTTGTAGAAGTTTAAAAGGATAACGACCATCAGTGAATGCCACACATTCTATCTCATTTTTCTCCATTCGTTCTAACTCCTTTACTGCTTTCTCTTGCATCATGGGAGACAAAATAGAATCAATCATCTCACTTCTTAAACCGGGGATCTTTTTTAATACTCTTTTTTTCTCTTTAAAGATTAAATCGTAATCTCCACAATATGATAATATATGCTCAATAACTTTGGGAGTAATTTTGGGAATCATCGATAAAGTTATCGGATAAACACGAAAATCCATAGCCACAATATTAGTCTTCAAAGAGTATAACTCTATCATTCATAAAAAGTTCTATACAAATCGTTTTCTATAAAACAAATATCACAATATCACCAAAAGAGTAATTTAAATACGATAATAATACTATATTAACAATATTACTTATACATTTACAGTCCTATATCAAACTATAAATTATAACAAATGAACAATGCAAGCATAGGTCAACGTATATTGACCCTAAGAGAGACACTCCAAATCACAAGGGAAGAGCTATGCGAAAGAAGTAGATTAACCCATCAACACCTTGAAAACATTGAAAACGACCAACATATTCCTTCTATTTCAACCCTAATCCGAATCTCAAGGGCTTTAGGTGTTAGAGTAGGAACATTCCTAGATGACTCCAAGAATATTGGTCCAACGATTTCAAAAACAGAAAAACCGACCAACGATTCGCCTTCCACATTACATCCCGTTTTTGATAATAACAAGATTGAATTTATGCCTCTTGCGGCCAATAAAGCAGGACGACATATGGAACCTTTTCTTGTTGAACTGCACAAAGGAGAGAACGTAGGATATCAAAAATCTTCACATGAAGGAGAGGAATTTCTTTATGTTCTTGAAGGATCTATTCATATCGAATATGGTAAGGATTCTTATGATCTTAAAAAAGGAGAAAGCATCTATTACGATTCGATCATAGAACACCGCATATCTACAGAAGAAGAGACAGGAGCTAAAGTTCTTGCCAATATCTATACACCTTTTTGAACCTTAGAAGATGAATCTATTTGAAAAAACATTGGGAGAGGTTCTTGAGGAACAGGTAGAGAAATATCCCAATAAAGAATTTCTTGTATATAGTGATCGTGACCTACGATTTACATATAAAGAGTTTAACGAGAGGGTTAACCATCTTGCCTTAGGTCTACTGGAAACAGGAATGAAACCAGGAGATAAATTAGGTATCTGGGCAAACAATGTTCCCGATTGGATTACATTTATGTTTGCGACAGCTAAGATTGGGGCCGTGTTGGTAACGATAAATACCAACTATAAGACCCATGAGTTAGAGTATCTAATCGAAAACTCAGATCTACATACTTTAGCAATCATCGACTCTTATAGAGATAGCGATTATATCTCTATGGTCTACGACCTTGTTCCTGAATTGAAGAAATGTGAACGAGGCCACCTTAACTCACCTAAATTTCCTAAACTTAAGAATGTTGTACTTATCAATCCTGAGAAATATAGAGGAATGTACAACACCTTCGAACTGTTGCTATTGGGAAGCCAACAGCCTATAGAGAGACTGCACGAAGTGGGAGCACAACTGTCTGCCCATGACACAGTGAATATGCAATATACCTCAGGAACAACGGGATTCCCTAAAGGGGTGATGTTGTCGCATTACAATATCCTAAACAATGGTTTTACGGTAGGCGAATGTATGCAATACACCCATGACGAAAAGCTTTTAACGTGCGTACCTATGTTTCACTGCTTCGGTTGTGTCCTTGCCCTTTGTGCTATTGTAACGCATGGAGGAACCATGGTGATGACAGAAAATTTCGATCCTATCCATGTGCTAGCATCTATCCAAAAGGAGAAATGTACAGCACTCTATGGTGTTCCTACCATGTTTATTGCGGAACTAAACCATCCTATGTTCGATCAGTTTGATATCCGTAGCCTAAGAACAGGTATCATGGCTGGTGCATTATGTCCTATAGAGGTAATGAAACAGGTGATGGATAAGATGAACATGAAGAATATTATCATCGTCTACGGATTAACGGAAAGCTCTCCTGGGATGACGGCCACTACGATCCATGATGATCCAGAGATCAGAGCGACTACAGTTGGTAAAGCACTTCCTAATGTAGAGGTTAAGATCGTGGATCCTTCTTCAGGTGAAACATTACAAGCCAATGAACAAGGAGAAGTTTGTTGTAAGGGATACAATGTGATGAAAGGATACTATAAGAATCCTGAAGCAACAAAAAATGCGATCGATAAAGAAGGATGGCTTCACTCTGGTGATCTTGGTGTCATGGACGAACATGGATACCTTAGAATCACAGGAAGAATTAAAGATATGATTATCCGTGGAGGTGAGAATATATACCCTAGAGAGATCGAGAACTTTATACACGAACATCCTAATGTGGAATGTGTTGAAGTGGCTGGTATCCCTAGTAAGAAATATGGAGAGTCTATCGGTGCCTTTATTAAAACCAAACAAGGTTGTAGCCTCTCAGAAGCAGACATTCACGAATATTGTAGAGGTAAGATTGCTCGATTTAAAATACCTAAATATGTCTTCTTTGTAGAAGAGTATCCAATGACTGCCAGTGGGAAGATTCAAAAATTCAAACTGAAAGATGTCGGACTAGAACTCTTGGAGAAAGCAGGCATTGAAGTAGTCTAGTTGGAGATGTGTAACAACATATTACTTCTCACACAATTGTAACTACGCAAAGGATATACCGCAGGGGCTTTTACAGGGGCTCCTGCATCTATTAGGTTAAATATCGAACCACATTTCTCACAAGTAATTACAGGTTCCGAACCTTTGGTGGAAGAGGTGGATAGTTTATGATTCCCATCTTTATGAGGACAGGCCATATCATAAGCATAAAAACTATTGCCATCCAAATTATAAACAACAACCCCTTTATAGCCGACACCATTAAAGATTCGGTAATTACCTGGAGCATTCAAAAATGTATCTTCTTGTAAGTTAACGGCAAAACGAAAACTAACATCTGGGATATTAGAATGCGTTAAACTATCGCTACAAGAAGAGAGAAGAATAATAAAGATATATATAGAATATATGAAAATTCGTTTCATTTTCTTATTTTTAACCTTAATACTTAGCAAAGTTACGAAAAATGATAAATATAGTAGACCACACAACAGAAGTTATCAAAGCAGAAGTACCATTGCTTGTCAAGATAATTATTTTTCTTGTAATCATTGCCTTCACACGTTTGAACAAAAGCAAAAAAGAGAATAATGCTCAAAAAACGAAGGCTAAACCTCAAGTAAAACCAAATCAGAAAGAAGAAGATGTTTTTGCAAGAATGCAAGAAGCAACAAATGGAGAATTTTGGGATCAATTCACAGACAGAGAACCGACCATGGATGAGTTTGAGAAACAGTTTTCGAAATTTGATGATTTTCATGAGGAGGATAGAAAGGAAACACCTCATTACACCAGCACCACTCAATCTCAAAGACCAATGGAAGAACATTCATATTCTGACTTTCAAAAGTCGTATTCACCTCAAAACGACAGCTCAGAAAAGAATACTACAAATACAGAGGATATAAACACTCTTAATAAAAAAAGAAAACAAACGTCGAAAAGTAAAGGACGCTTTGATCTTAGACAAGCAGTTATTGCAGAAACAGTTCTAAATAGAAAATACTCATAACTAAAATAATTCTATATTTCTTTTTTTTAAGGACAAAGCATATAGTTTGCAATAAAATTATTGCTAATTTTGCTTTGTCTTTAAAAGGGTTTTGACCATATCACTACGTGTCAAAATTCTTTTTTCTTTTTTATAAATATCACACAATAGAAACTTTAAACTTAAGTAGTTTCATTATTACTTAAGAATAAAAATAGATGCACTATGGCAAATGTAAGCTACATGACCAAAGAAGGGCTGAAAAAATTAAAAGACGAATTAGATTATCTAATGACCGTTGAACGCCCACGTATCTCTAAAGAAATTGGCGAGGCCATCGAAAAAGGAGATATCTCAGAAAATGCGGAGTACGATGCAGCTAAAGATGCACAAGGAATGCTAGAAGCTAAAATTGCAAAAGTTCAAGGACAAATTGCAAGTGCTCGTATTATTGATGAGTCTAAAATTGACACTTCCACTGTTCAGATCCTAAACAAGGTGAAGATCAAGAACTGTAAGAATAATGCAGTCATGCAATATACTCTTGTATCAGAAACAGAAGCAAACCTTAAAGAAGGTAAGATCTCTGTTAGTACACCTATTGCAAAAGGTCTTCTTGGAAAGAAAGTTGGAGATAAAGTAGATATCACAGTACCGAACGGAACTATTCCTTTCGAAATTATCGATATCTCACTATAGTATATTCACTTTTTTGGAAACCTAATCATGGCAACAATTTTCACTAAGATCATTAATGGAGAGATCCCTTCATACAAGATTGCAGAAGATGAAAATCATTATGCCTTCTTGGATATTGCTCCTTTAACAAAAGGACACCTTCTTGTTGTACCCAAAAGAGAAGTAGACTATATTTTTGATTTGGATACAGAAGAGTATGCTAACCTTCAGAAATTTGCTCACAAGATAGCTATTGCGCTAAAAAAGGCAATTCCATGTACTAAGGTAGCTAGTATTGTTTTGGGATTAGAGGTGCCTCATGCACATATTCATCTCATTCCAATGAATTCAGAGAAAGATGTAAATTTCTCTAATCCAAAATTGAAACTCACAGAAGAAGAGTTCAAAGAAATAGCTAATAAAATTAGCAACGAAATATAAGAGGAAGGCTGTCTGATATTAATGACAGCCTTTTTTATTCTTCGATATTAAGCAGTACCATTCTCCATAAGTCTATTCCAAGACAACCATACTTCATCCTCTTCTTACCATCCGATCCCTATTACAAATTAAGACCTTCTCATTTCACTCTTAGCCAGAAAACATATAGGTATAGGTATAGAGATCTTATAAGCAGAAAAAAAGCAAGATCAAACGACCTTGCTTCTTCTATATTGTATGGAAATACGATTAAGCTCTTGTGTGGAAATTATCTAAATGTTTCTGACAATAAGCTTTATCTATTCTTACTTTCTTCTCCTTACCTGAAGGTAACTCAAACATGGCATCCACCATAATTGTTTCACAGATACCTCGTAGTCCACGAGCACCAAGTTTATACTTCATTGCAACATCAACAATCTCATCTAAAGCACCTGGAGTGAAAGACAATTCAATATCATCCATTCCCAACAACTTCACATATTGCTTGATCAATGCATTCTTAGGCTCTGTTAAGATGTTTCTAAGTGCATCACGATCCAATGGATCTAAATGTGTCAATACAGGAAGACGTCCAATGATCTCTGGTATCAAACCAAAAGATTTAAGATCTTGAGGCGCTACGTATTGAAGCATATTCGTACGATCAATCTTGTCGGTTGCTCTACTTGCATTATATCCTACAACCTGAGCATTCAATCGTTGAGAGATCTTACGTTCAACACCATCAAAAGCACCACCACAGATAAATAGGATATTCTTTGTATTCACAGGGATCATCTTCTGATCAGGATGCTTACGTCCACCTTGTGGCGGTACATTAACAACAGATCCTTCTAATAGTTTTAGTAGACCTTGCTGAACTCCTTCTCCTGAAACATCACGCGTAATAGAAGGGTTATCCCCTTTACGAGCAATTTTATCAATCTCATCAATAAATACAATACCTCTTTCGGCAGCTTCTACATCATAATCAGCAGCCTGTAATAGACGAGTCAATAAGCTTTCAATATCTTCACCAACATATCCCGCTTCTGTTAAAACAGTAGCATCAACAATAGTAAAAGGAACTTTTAGCATACGTGCAATAGTACGAGCTAATAAAGTCTTTCCAGTTCCTGTAGGTCCAACTAAGATGATGTTTGATTTTTCAATCTCAATATCATCATCATCCATGACCTTTTGTCCAAGACGTTTATAGTGGTTGTATACCGCCACTGACAAGATCTTTTTTGCTTCGTCTTGACCAATAACATACTGGTCCAACATCTGCTTTATCTCCTGTGGTTTCTTTAAATCCACATTTGAAAGATCAAAATCAGTTACTGATCTTAGCTCTTCAGCTATGATTGAATGAGCTTGTTCAATACAACTATCACAGATATGTCCATCCACACCTGCGATAAGTAAATTCACTTCTTTCTTAGGACGACCACAAAAAGAACACCTATCCATAAAGTTCTCCTAACCTTCTTTTTAAAAAAATGAGAAGAGAACATACTGATAGTTTCTCTTCTCCCTATTAGACTTGAATATTATTATCTTTTCAAAATAGTATCTACCATACCATACTCCAAAGCTTCTTTTGAAGTCATCCAGTAGTCTCTATCAGAATCTTTAGAAACTCTATCTAAAGTTTGTCCAGAGTGATCAGCAATAATTTGATACAACTCTTTCTTTAATTTTAATATCTCTCTCGCTGTAATCTCGATATCTGATGCTTGACCTTGTGCTCCACCAAGAGGTTGGTGAATCATCACACGTGAATGAGTCAATGCAGATCTTTTACCTTCAGCTCCAGCACATAATAATACAGCACCCATAGAAGCAGCCATACCTGTACAAATAGTAGCTACATCACAATTGATATATTGCATTGTATCATAAATACCTAAACCGGCATAAACAGAACCTCCTGGAGTATTGAAATAGATTTGGATATCCTTTCCTGGATCGGCAGATTCTAAGAACAATAACTGTGCTTGAATAATATTTGCAACATGATCATCAATAGGGACACCCAAGAAGATAATACGGTCCATCATAAGACGAGAAAATACATCCATCGATGCAACATTTAGTTGTCTTTCCTCAATGATGGTTGGAGAGATATAATTAGCATTAATCGATTCGAATCGATGTAGGTTCATACTGCTGATGCCCATATGTCCCTTCGCAAATTTGCGGAATTCATCGTTGTTGTAATCCATATCTAAATCTTTAAAACAAAAAAAACTTTGTAGAGATCGAAACTCGACCTCTACAAAGTTAATAATCTTATATTTCGTTTCCTATTTAAATTCTAGGATTACTTCTCGAATAAAGCGTCAAATTCTTTTTGATCAACATCTTTATCTTCAAGATTCACTTTATCTTGAATCAAATCGAATACTTTTTCTTCTAGTTTACGATCAGCAAAACGACGACGTTCTTGCTCGTTCTCTAGGATAGATCCAGCATATTGATCAAGGTATTCATCTTTTACATCAAACATTCCATATTGACGGAATTGCATCAATGCAGCTTCTTTAGCAAGATCAATAACTTCTTGGTTTTCTACTTTGATTTCGTTTTCGCTTACAATTTTGTTTTTAATAAGCTCCCATTTGAAACCTTCTTCGTAGTTGCTCCATTCAGCTTCTACTTTCTCTGCTGTAAGTTCTTCGTTAGTCATTACGATCCAACGTTTCAAGAATGCAACAGGAAGATCAAATTTCGCTTTCTTAATCAAAGATTCGCGAGCGTCAACGCTGAAACGGTATTTGCTTGAGTAAACGTAGCTAGCTTCAATCTCTTCTTTTACTTTAGCACGGAAAGCTTCCACTGTTTTGATTTCAGTTTCTTCTCCGTAGATTTTTTTGAAAAGATCTTCGTTCACTTCGTGAGCAACGAAAGTCATCACTTCGTTAGCAACAAATTTGAATGTTGTATCTAAAGCAGCTTCGTCTTCAACTTTGAACATTTGTGCTGCGTTAGCGAAACAAGCTTTAGGGTTAAGAACGATTTCGAAATCTTTAGTAGCTCCGATGAATGATTTTTTAACCTCTTCATCTTGGATCATATCTACTGCAAGAGTAACCTCTTCTACTTTAACTCCCTCTTCTACTTCGTTTCCTTCAGCATCAACTTGAGTGAAAGCACCTTTGATAGTTTCTTTCTCTTCAACTTTCTCTGCTGGTTGGTTTTCACCGAAACGGTTAGCAAATGCTTCAACTTGATTGTCGATTGCTTGCTCGTCAACTTTAATAGTATAGTAAGGTAACTTACTACGCTTATCTAGAGTGATATTGATTTCTGGAGAAACAGCGATATCAAATACAAATTCGAAATCTGTATCTTTTGTCCAATCAATACTCTTTGTTTCTTCATCATTAGGAAGAGGCTCACCAAGAATATCGATATTTTCGTTCTTGATAAAATCAGTTAGAGATTTTGAGATTACTTTGTTTACCTCTTCTGCAAGAACAGCTTGTCCGTACATCTTTTTCACCAAACTTGCAGGAACTTTTCCTTGACGGAAACCAGGCATTTGAGCCTTTTTACGGTATTCTTTAAGAGTCTCGTTTACCGTTGCCTCATAATCGCTTTTCTCAACTGTCAGCCTGACAACAGCATTCAAATCATCAATGTTTTCTCTGGTAATTTTCATAATTTCCTACACTTAATGAAAGATTCAAAATGCCAAAAGGCAGGTATGCCTCCTTCTTTTACTATAAATAATTTATGGATTTTTTTCCTATTAAAAAAACCGCCCGACTATCCTCATTAAAAGGATAACGAAGGGCGGTTCTTATGCTATCAACGTGCGGATGAAGGGACTCGAACCCCCACGCCTCTCGGCACTAGATCCTAAGTCTAGCGCGGCTACCAATTACGCCACATCCGCGTTCCCACAAAAGCGATGCAAATATGGAATTTTTTTTACAAAACACCAAAAATATTCCACATTTTTTTACTTCTTACGCAATTCAAAATTCTGTCCTAAGTATAATCGACGAACCTCTTCATCCGCAGCCAACTCCTCTGCTGTTCCTGATTGAAGAATACGACCATCATACAACAAATAGGATCTGTCGGTAATAGAAAGGGTTTCATGAACATTATGGTCAGTAATCAGAATTCCGATATTTTTATCACGTAATTTGAATACGATTTTTTGGATATCTTCTACTGCAATTGGATCGACCCCAGCGAAAGGTTCATCGAGAAGGATAAATTTAGGGTTAATAGCCAAACATCGTGCAATCTCACAACGTCTACGTTCCCCACCAGAAAGCTGAATACCTTTACTTTTTCTAATATGTTGCAAACCGAATTCATCTAATAGTGATTCCAGCTTCTCTTTCTGGTACTCTTTGGTGGTATCTGTCATCTCCAGTATGGACATGATATTATCCTCAATACTCAACTGTCTAAAAACCGAGGCTTCTTGAGCAAGATACCCTACCCCTAACTGTGCTCTTTTGTACACTGGTAGTTTCGTGATATCCTCATCATCAAGGAAAATACGTCCACCAGAAGGTTGAATCAACCCCACTGTCATATAAAACGAGGTAGTTTTACCAGCACCATTAGGTCCTAGAAGTCCAACGATTTCGCCCTGTTCTACTTCTAGCGAAACGCCTTTTACTACCAGTCTTTTACCGTATTTCTTTTTTATTCCTTCGGCTCTTAATCTCATATAATAGTTACAATTAAAAGATATATCGACAAATATACGAATTCTATATTTTGAGAGAAGATTCTCAACTCTTTTTATTCTAAATCATCCAAGTCGTCATCAAAATCATACTGCTGTTTTTTATTCACCGCCTTAGATATATATATACTTACTTCATATAATACGACTAATGGGATACAAACCAGTATTTGACTAAAGACGTCTGGAGGAGTAATAATGGCAGACAATAACAACAACACAATATATGCATGTTTTCTATATGTACGCATGAATGATGGAGTCAACAATCCGATCTTACTAAAGAAGAAAGCAATAATAGGCAACTCAAACACCACCCCACCAGAGAATACGATACTGGTCACCGTACCTATATAGGAAGACAGTTGAATCTGATTCGATACTTCACTACTCACCTCATAACCAGCTAAGAACTGTAACGACAGAGGAAGAATAATAAAATAGCCAAAGAGGATACCACACATAAAAAGCAGGGAACTAACAAATACAGCACCCGAGGCCACGTTCTTCTCTTTAGAGTATAATGCAGGACGAACAAAACTCCATATCTGATAGAAGACATATGGGAAAGATAAAATAAACCCCATCACAATAGACACCTTTATGTGAGTAGAGAACTGACCTGACATCATTATATTTTGAATCTCAATAGGACGAATATCAAATGAAGTCGACTCAATAAAAGGGAGCTGTTGTTGAACCCATGCCATCATTTCATTCAACTTTTGGTAAGTCCAAAAAGAAGGGTTCTTAGGCCACAATATAATTTCATCAAAAATGACACTACGGTTAACAAAAGCCAAAATACTAAATAACAGCACAGAAACACTCGCTCTTACCAAATGCCACCTCAACTCTTCCAAATGCTCAATAAAAGACATCTCTTTTGCCTTTGTTTTTGAAGACAATCGTTCTTTACTCATATCAATGTTGTCCTATTAGTTTGCTACAAAGCACAAATATAGAAACAAAACCAAACCTCTCCTAACTAAAAGACATTCGCTTAGATCAAGTTCATAAATTAACCAACGCTCCCATTATCAAAACTTACATTTCTTATTCAGATGAAAAACATACATAAACACAATAGAAAAACACCTTACACCAATAATGAGACAGTGTCGAAAAATACCAAACCGACTAACAAACAATACTTCATTTAACGACAAATCAATACAAAGCCCATTGCTTGGTCACATCACGGCCATATCAACTTCATTTCAGAGTAAGTTTGACATAACGTATAAATGAACATGATATGAAGTTGATATGAACTTGATGTGAAATTGATATCAACTTAAGAAATGTTTGGTAGGTAGCTAATAGTTAATTCGAGACTCTTTTGGAAACCGTCCCAAGATGTGACAGGCATGGAGAGAAGCTCCATTTTTGGTGCAAATGATGTGTGAATAGAAAATAAAAATGGAGAGACCGTTATCTGTAATTGTTCATCAGCTTTAAGAAGAACAGCAAACAGTAAAAAGCATTCAAAAAGTCTATAATCATCAATAAAAAGGTAAAAACATATGGAATAAATAGACCAATAAGTGACATTCAGACTTAAAAATGCAAATGCAAAAAACATCTAAATAAGCACCATTATAAAAAACGAAACAGAGGCTTCTGTGTTATTTTCCACAGACACCCTGATAAAACAGTAAAAATCTGATATACAATCAAATTACGACATCAAAATACCACCCAATATTATGTATGATATTATTACAACTATAAACCTTTTTTAATCATTTCAATTCACTTATTTAGAATCGTCACTTCATCAAATATTCTTGAAAAACACAAAAATGATTCTTGAAAACATCTAATAATTTATATATCTTAGCTCTAGATCTGAGAATAAATGATGAATCAGTGAATTAGCTTTAGGAGTAACATAAGGGAAAAAAGATGGATAAAAGCATTTCATTAACGGACGAATTAAAAAAGCATTTTGGCTTCGACAAATTTAAGGGAAGTCAGGAGGAGGTCATCAAAAGCATCCTTAACAAGCAGGATACTTTTGTATTGATGCCTACAGGTGGAGGAAAATCTCTTTGCTATCAACTACCGGCGTTGATATCAGAAGGGACTGCAATCGTAATCTCCCCCCTCATTGCACTGATGAAGAATCAGGTAGATGCCATTCGGTCCATTAGCACAAACAACGGTATTGCCCATTTTCTAAACTCATCTCTTTCCAAGACAGCAACCAATAATGTCAAAGAAGATGTAAGAAATGGTGTAACCAAACTACTCTATGTAGCGCCAGAATCATTAACAAAGCAAGAGAATATAGACTTTTTAAACGAGATTTGCATCTCTTTTTATGCAATCGATGAAGCCCATTGTATCTCAGAATGGGGTCATGATTTCCGTCCTGAATACAGAAGAATACGCCCTATTGTTCAAGAGATAGGGTCTGCTCCCATCATTGCTTTAACAGCGACAGCCACTCCAAAAGTACAACACGACATACAAAAGAACCTTGGCATGAGTGATGCCAGAGTTTTCAAATCATCATTTAATAGAGAGAACCTTTTCTACGAGATTCGATCGAAGAATAAGGCTCCTGAACAGATCATTAAATTCATTAAAGAGAGACCTGGCAAGTCAGGTATCATCTATTGTTTAAGTAGAAAAAAAGTAGAGGAATTAGCAGAGACCTTACAAGTAAATGGTATCAAAGCACTTCCTTATCATGCAGGAATGGATTCCTCGACACGTTCTGGGAACCAAGATAAATTCCTAATGGAAGAGGTTGATGTCATTGTTGCTACCATTGCCTTTGGTATGGGTATTGACAAACCAGATGTTCGTTTTGTTATCCACTATGATGTTCCGAAATCCCTAGAAGGCTATTATCAAGAGACAGGTAGAGCTGGTAGAGATGGAGGTGAAGGTCACTGTTTAACATTCTACAGCTATAAAGATATTCAAAAGCTCGAGAAATTTATGCAGGGTAAGCCTGTAGCAGAGCAAGAGATTGGACAACAACTTCTACTAGATACTGTTGCTTTTGCCGAATCAGCGTTATGTAGAAGGAAAGTTCTATTACACTATTTCGGTGAAGAGTACACCGTGAAGAACTGTTGCAATTGTGACAACTGTAAACATCCGAAAGAGCAAATTGAAGGAAAAGAGATGATCCAGATGGCTCTTCAATCAGTAGAGGAAGTGAAACAACAGTTTAAATCTGAACATATGGTGGATATCCTTACTGGATCTAAGAATTCTGCCATTAAGAGTTTCAAACACGAATCACTACACCACTATAACAAAGGAGCGGATGTAGATCCTAAATTATGGAAAGCGGTTTTCAGACAATGTATCATTGCCGGATTCCTTCTTAAGGACATTGAGAATTATGGTGTATTAAAACTTACTGATAAAGGTAGAGAATATATAGCCAATCCTTACTCTTTCCTTGTAGTCAAAAACCATGATTACGAAGCAAATATAGAAGAGAGTAATGTACCTACAGGTACCAGTTCTACAGGTGACCCTGAACTGTTCTCTATGCTTAAAGACCTTCGTAAAAAAGAGGCAAAGAAGAAAGATCTTCCTCCATACATTCTATTCCAAGAAGGTTCGCTATCCGACATGTCTATTCAGTATCCTGTAACCATAGAAGAACTTCAGAACATTGTAGGTGTAGGACAAGGAAAGGCTAAGAAATATGGAAAACCATTCATCGCATTAATCCAGAAGTACGTTGACGAAAACGATATTGTGCGACCTCAAGACATGGTGGTTAAGAGTGTGGCAAACAAATCCAAAAATAAAGTTTTCATCATTCAAGCCATTGACAGGAAGATGCCATTAGAAGACATTGCCGATTCAAAAGGCATGGAACTAAATGATCTGATTACCGAACTTGAAGCGATCGTTAACTCTGGAACAAAGATTAACATTGACTACTATATAGAACAACAAATTGATGAAGACTCGATCGAAGAGATCTTTGACTTCTTCCTAGAAGATTCTGAAACAGGAGAGTTATCTGAAGCTTATGAAGAGTTAGGAGACGATTTCCCTGAAGAAGAGATTCGACTTGTTCGACTAAAGTTTCTTTCTGAAATAGGAAACTAATATTTTGCATAGGAAGCGATAAGACGAATAAATATTGTTCATCTTATCGCTCTTTTTTTGTATTACAACGCCCACTACCCTTCCTCGCTACTCGAATAGAATTATAGGAATAGACTTTTCGATCTTTCGACATATAGACACACGATACATCCCGAAGCTTTATTAATGAGAGGAAATCTCGTACAAGATGCTTATCTATAAGCATAAAAAACGGGATATAGATCTAAAAGATCTACACCCCGATTATATAGTATTTAAATACTTTCCGAAATAAAAAGCATCAAATCATTTTGCATACATGGTATTTATGACTCCTTACATTGTTGGAGCATCAATTTTTTCTACCATCTCCCCAATAAGTGTTGTTTGAGTAAAACGCAATACTTTCACACGTACATACTCTCCCACTTTTGCATCTTGTTTAGGGAAAACAACCATTTTATTCTGAGAACAACGTCCACAAAAATCATCCGCAGATCTCTTTGAAGGTCCCTCTACTAGAACCTCAACAATCTTACCTATATCCTTCTCATTGCTCTCCATAGACAACTTAGATTGCAAATCGATCATTCGTGTCAAACGTTCCCCTTTCACCTCTTCTGGCACATCATCTTCTAATTTCTTAGCAGCATAAGTACCTGGGCGTTCCGAATATTTAAACATAAATGCAGTGTCGTAGTGCACCCATTTCATCATATCCAATGTACCTTGGAACTGTTCTTCTGTTTCTCCACAGAATCCACAAAAAGCATCGGTAGTAATAGAACAGTCAGGAATATGCTTACGAATCATTTCTACACGATTCATATACCATTCCACTGTATATTTTCTATTCATTCGCTTAAGCACTTCGTCATTTCCTGCTTGAATAGGAAGGTGAATATGCTTACAAATATTTGGATATTTGGCAATCATCTTCACTACACTCTCCTTAATGTCTTTAGGATGAGGAGTACTAAAACGTACACGTAACGTAGGATCTTCTTGAGCTACCATTTCCAATAGATGGTGGAAACGAACAGGCTTATTACTTCCCTCTTCCATCCATTTATATGAATCGACATTCTGTCCAAGAAGCGTTACTTCCTTATAACCGTTCTTAAGCATATCTCTTACTTCAGCAAGAATATCTTTAGGATCACGGCTACGTTCACGACCACGAGTATATGGTACGATACAATAAGTACAGAAGTTATTACATCCACGAGTAATAGAGACAAAACCCGAAATGCCTTCGGTCATTCTCTTAGGTATAATGCTATCGTAAGTTTCATCGATAGTTAACTCGACATTGATTGCATCCGCTCCCTCAACAGCTTTATCGTAAAGATAAGGAAGGTCACGATAAGCATCAGGACCAGCAACGATATCCACCACTTTATCCTCTAGCATTTCATCTCCAATACGCTCCGCCATACAACCTATCAATCCTAATTTTAAGGATTTGTTGTTCTTTTTCAAAGAATTAAGATGACGCAAACGTCCCCAAACTCTTTTTTCAGCATTATCACGTACAGAACATGTATTCACTAAGATCACATCAGCCTCCTCTTGGTTTTCAGAGATCTCAAAATTTCTTTCACCCATCACAGATGCCACTACTTCGCTATCAGCAACGTTCATTTGGCATCCATAGGTCTCAATATATAGTTTCTTTTTCATCCTCAGCAATTCAAAAATGCAGTAAAAATAAACGGGTTACAAAGTTAATTCGTTTTTTTACAATCCCATGAATATTAGAACGAAAAAAGATTAACAACTCTTTATTAAAGCGTTTCATATTTAAGTAACATACGCTTAATTCATGGCGATATTCATCAATTCTAACTTCTCCTTGTACAAAAAAAATTATCTTTGTGACATGAGATCTTGAGTTCAATTACACATTATATCGGAATCTTTTTTCTCTTAGAAAGAAGCATCAACGTCAAGGCTCTTATTGTTTCTAAATAATAATAGTATATATAGATATGAGACCATTTATCTTTTTCTTGTTTTTTCTATTTATTGCAAGCACAAACCTGCAAGCACAAACACCTTACCCAAAAAAGGAAGTAGAAAAAGCACCTGCCAACCTAGAGTCCTTAATGGGAAAACATATTTTCAATCAATCGGAACTTATTGACTCTCTTATTGTATGGCATGCTAAAGAGAATAAGAAACATGGTGGCGCCAAAGGATATAGACTACAGATATATTTTTCATCTGGTGCTGATGCGAGAACTGAAATACAGAAAACAAGAGCAAGATTTCTTCGTGAGCGTCCTGACATAAATACCTATACTACCTATAATGCTCCTGATTTTAAACTTCGTGTGGGTAATTTTAGAACCAAATCTGAAGCATTAAAATTAAAAAAGGAGTTATCCTCTATGTTTCCCGATTCATTTATTGTACCTGAAATTATAGACCCAAAATATTAATAAGCTAAAGACAATAGTGTGCTATTGTCTTTTTTTACCCATTTACCCAAAATTTACCATGAGTGATCCAATAAAACATGAGTGCGGAATAGCACTGATTCGTTTAAAGAAACCCCTAAAATACTATGACCAGAAGTATGGGACATGGATGTATGGCCTAAATAAGCTCTATCTCCTGATGGAGAAACAACATAATCGTGGTCAAGATGGAGCTGGAGTTGTAGGCGTCAAATTAGATGTTGAGCCTGGATGTGAATATTTTGATCGTTACCGTTCTGTAGAGAACAACCCGATCAAAGATCTTTTTGCTCATATATTCTCTACTATTGATAACTATTGTAATCAACATCCGGAGAAGAAACATGATGCCGAATGGGCTGCCAAACATATCCCATTTATCTCGGAACTATATATGGGACACCTTCGTTATGGTACCTTCGGTCGTAACAGCGTTGAATATGCACACCCCGTGATGCGCCAAAACAACTGGAAGTCTCGTAATCTAGCTCTTGCTGGCAACTTCAATCTTACCAATGTTGATGAACTTTTTGAGAAACTTATCGAGCTAGGCCAACACCCAAAGGCATATACCGATACGGTTACGGTTCTTGAGAAAGTTGGTCATTTTCTTGATGAAGAGAACGAGAGATTGTTCCGCATATTTAAAAATGAGCGTTACAACAACCAAGAGATTTCAGCCAACATCAAAGAGCAGTTAGACATCCAATCTATTCTTGAAAATTCTAGTAGAGACTGGGATGGTGGATATGCCATGGCTGGGGTTATTGGACATGGAGACATGTTCGTAACTAGAGATCCTTGGGGAATACGTCCAGCACACTACTACGAAGATGATGAGATTGTCGTAGTAGCTAGTGAAAGATCTGTAATCCAAACGGTCATGGATGTTAAATATGATCAAGTAAATGAGATTGCACCAGGACACGCATTGATTGTAAAACATGATGGAAAAGTAAGTCATGAGATGGTTCGTGTTCCTCAGAAACGTCGATCATGTTCTTTCGAACGTATCTATTTCTCCAGAGGATCAGGGGCTGACATCTACAAAGAACGTAAGAAACTAGGGCAACTTCTTGCTCCTAAGATCATGTCTTCCATCAATAACGACATGGAAAACACGGTCTTCTCTTATATCCCGAACACATCAGAAACGGCCTTTTATGGGATGATGGAAGGAATACGAGAACAACTTCTAGAGTGGAAAAAAGACAAGATTCATTCTCTTGCCAACAACCTTACAGAAGAGAACATCACTGAGATCATTAAAGTGGAACCTCGTATCGAGAAAATAGCAATCAAAGACGTAAAACTACGTACTTTTATTGCGGATGATGCCAGTAGAAATGATATGGTAGGACACGTCTATGACGTTACTTACGGACAAGTGAGAAACGACAAAGACACACTGGTAGTGATCGACGATTCTATTGTTAGAGGAACCACACTTAAAAGAAGTATTCTTAAAATCCTAGACCGCCTTAATCCTAAAAAGATTATCGTTGTCTCTTCTGCCCCTCAAATACGCTATCCTGACTGTTATGGTATCGATATGGCAGTAATGGGTGATTTTATTGCTTTCGAAGCTACTATCGCTCTATTAAAGGAAAAGAACATGGCAGAGATCATCGACCGAACATACGAGAAATGTAAGGCACAACAGAATCTTCCAAAAGAAGAGGTAACCAACTATGTTCAAGATATCTATCGTCCATTTACCGACGAAGAGATCTCGGCAAAGATTGCAGAACTTCTTACACCAGAAGATTGTAAAGCTGAAGTAGAGATTGTATATCAATCTGTCGAAAACCTTCACCTTTCTTGTCCTAATGATCTTGGAGATTGGTATTTCACAGGAAACTATCCTACTCCTGGAGGAAATAAGGTAGTAAACAACTCTTTTGTGAACTATATTGAAGGAAACAGAAAAAGAGCATACTAATCGCTCTTCATAAAGAGACAAAAAAGGGGCTAGTCAATAAACGACAGCCCCTTCTTTGTTTCAGTCCAATACCAATATTTAAACCGAAACACTCTTTATATTTCTTGATAACCTTTTATCACAAGACCTCTATTTCGCCTATAGGAAACGAATAACAGGAACTTCATTGCTCTCTGCCAATTGATCCAAATAGGTAGACACATGACGATTCACTTTTCCGTCATACATCTCATCAATATCAATCATGATTCCTGTCTCTTCGACCTCACCAAAGTGATCATTGATAACCGTACCAAAAGTTCTCATTGTCGGAGAAAGTCCCATATAAGCATTAATAAGTGGTGGAATATTCTCTCCAAATTTCCTAACTTCAGAAGACAGAACTTTGTATCCATCATCATAAGATAGATCCTTAAATATCTCTTCCATCTTAGGAACATCGATATTTACAGGCATAGGGTTAAATGGATAAACCAATTTCTCATCATCCCCAAAATATTTCTCAAAGAAATACAATATCAGATTACGAGCCTCCTCATTATAGGTACGGTACATTGTCACTTTACCAAAGAAATATTTAATCTCTGGATGATCGATCATCAAAGCACCTAAACCATCCCATAAGTTATCCAAAGCAAAAAGACCTTTGGCTCCAGCCTTACTCGATTGGTAGTCTGGTTGTACAAACGAGCGACCTAACTCAATAACATTAGGCAGATAGTCGTTTATAAATTTATCAGAAAAATGGAATAGTCGAGAAGTAGCCAAATGAACCTGTCCATTCTCATCTTTAGGAAGGTCACGACATAAAATAAAGCGATAACCTCCCAATATATCTTGTTGATCAGGGTCCCATACGATTAACTGTTCGTAAGGAACTTCATCAGTATCATAAGAATCAATATCAACCTCTTTACCAGTACCCCCACCAGCTGCTCTAAAGGTTAATTCCCTCAACCGGCCGATCTCTCTCATTGTATTGGGAGCATTGTGATAGTTGATCACATAAATTTCATTGCCTGCTTTGTTGGTTTTTCTCAATAACCTTTCTTCGGTTAGTTCAGATAATATTAGTTCACGACTAACAGGGGCTATAATCTGTTTCATAAAAGCATCTTTTTAGAAGACTAATTAGATATGCTGCAAATAACAGCAACCCAGCGAACCAGAGGTCCTCTGAGTTAAACTATGTTGATTTCGTATATTTTATTTTCTCTCTCCTATTTCATACACCTTATCTCTTAACCATTGCGCCCATTTAGACTGACTCTTGGATTTATCAAAAGAGGTATATGGAATAGGGCGACCGAAAGTAATAACAAATTTCTTATTCTTGTGTCTTACCATCTCATCTGCAAGTAAAAACATCTCAAAATTCCATTTTATTCCCAAAAATTTACGAATTTTTGCAATCCAATAGAAGTGTTTGCTGTTACCACCACTTACATGAACAGGGATAATATCTCGATGTGTTTCAATAGATTTTTGAATACAATGCTTCTTCCATGGAAGATCTTGGATCTTACCCTTAATCAAACGAGAAGCTAAACCTGAAGGGAAAATAAGAATTTGAGCATCCGACTCGTATGCCTCATTAATTTGCTTGATCGATTTACGTTGGTTACCATGTTTGTTGATCGGAACAAAGAGACTCTTTACAGGGGTGATATTCATCAAAATATCATTCACAAGAAAAAGAGAATGTCCTTTCTGTCTGGTTACAATATTCAATAACAACAACCCATCAAAACCACCTAATGGATGATTGGCTGTAAAAATAAATTTTCCATCAGAAGGAATATTTTCCAATCCTCTATATTCAAATGAGATATTAAATTCCTTTATCATCGCGTCAATAAAATCGACACCTTCTAAATGACCATAATTCTCAATAATATAGTTTAAATAATTGACATGCAACACCTTTGAGATAAGACGATAGACCGAATTGGGTATCCTCCTTGCCATCTTGGCGTTCTTCTCTTCAAAGACTTTCTTTATATCAAACTTCTTCAGTTTATTCTGAATTTTAGTCAAAATAATTCCTCCTAATTACTATTAATTGCAAAACAGGAACAAGCCTCAAAATCAAATATTAACTTACATTCTGTATTGCTTTTCCGTTACCACTTATGCAAATTAACAAAATTATGGGTAGATCGAATTTAAATCGGTCACTTTTTTAAACTACATAAGCTTAACTCATGTTATTCACTCACTCTATGAGGGAGATATAGGGGTTATCCCCAAAACCCAAGAAGAGAAATAGACCTTTTGTCAGATAAATCACTATTATATCTAGAAAGAGGTAAAACCTACCTCCGAAATTAAACACATGAAACTATCAAACATTCACAACAACAATGCTATATACTATGACATACCATTCACTAACAGAACGAATCGTTAACACCAGATACAAAATAAGGGATAGAGTAATGATCCTCTACCCCTTATTTTGGAATATTTTATTTGAAAAGAATAAGATATTATTCTATCCTAAACCTGTTAAAAATAGGATTGGAACAGTTTAACAATACTCTTCTTGTTGCTTCCAAATCTTTTTATAATAAGAATCCGTTGGAATGTAATGGTGGTAAATAAACTCTTTCTCATATCTCAAACCTTCTCTCGGTGGGACAAGGTATTTCTTCGAAGAATCAATAGGAGAATAAACAACCTCTCCATTTTCAAAAATAAAACGTACATAGATGATATCTGAAGCCAACTTAAAATTATTCTTATGTTCAAACTCTTCTTCATGCCAATAATGATTCTCTTCTTCAGTTTTAGATGTTCCTGTGTAAGCAACATATTTATCTGTTGCTTTAAATGACCCTTCAGGAAAGATTTCTCTTCTGAAATCAACCTTCCCAAACTTATACACATCAGCACTAAACAAATCATCACTCCACACTTTATCACGTTCCACTTGAAAAGTAGGATTTGCTTCCAGTGTTGGTATAAAACTAAAATGTTCTGGATATGGAAACCCTTTATCTTTACGTTGTTGAAATTCGCGTTCTCTACAATGATCAAACACTTCTCCTGGAGGTAAAGGACGATTCCGATCCATATACCAAGTATAAAAACTCCATGATTTATAATTTAAAACACCATTATCCATTTCTTCAAGAAATACCCAATTTGAACTAGTAAAACGAAGAAGGGCATTTTTTAAAGGAACCATCACCACTCTAAAACGACTATTTGCTGACGATCGAATTTCCAAACGTATCTGATCAAAAGGCATATCATGCCCTTTGACAAAATATTTCCCAGGAACAGTGACTATACCAGTTTTACGATTAAAAACCCAGTATTTCTTTGGAGTAACAAAGTATATTAAAAAAGGCAATGCCCCCAATATTAACATAGATAAAACACCCCAAAAAGCCATAAGATCACCTGAATAAAAAGTATGTCTTATCGTATAATATTCATATGCTTTTTTATAAAAACCAGAGTTAAACCCACTACAAATAAGACATACCGAAGCAATTAAGAATATGGAGGATAGAGTCATCCAGAAATAGGCTCCTTTATATTTCAAAATCAGCTTCTCTTCATCTGCATGAATAACCCCATTAAACCATTTACTCTTTTTTAAAGGATTTGGTTCTTCTCGAATTATTGGTAACTCATACTCTAATCTTTTAAGGATATCTATTCCTTTTCTCTTTTCTCCAGAATCTAAACTGGAATCATTGTTATTCTCTATCATTGTTTATCATTAATATTTAAAGCCCACAAACATCCGAACACCTCGACAAACAAAGCGCTATTCTATTTCGTAGATCATTATATTATCATATATTACTTTACAAACTTTTAGTGGAATCGGTAGAAGTTGTCAATTTTTCCTTTTGTTGTCGTTTCCATATTTCTTGGTAGTAGTCTCTATCATCAATATAATCAACATAAATATATTCAACTTTATATTTTAATCCTTTCTTTGGAGGAACCAGATATTGTTTTAATGCATTTACAGATGAATAGCCTATCTCTCCATTCTCAAAAACAAAACGAACATAACCAATTTTGGGAGCCAATCGAAAATGATCCTTGTATTGAAAAATCTTACGGTGCCAATGATAATTCTCTACTTCTGGGGTTAAAGGGCCTAAATAGTAACTCCATTTATCATTCGAATTAAATGAGCCTTGAGGATAGATGTGTTTGAGCATGTCCACTTTTCCATATTTGTATTTATCTCCTCCTAAAACTGCATCGCTCCAAACTTTTTCGCGTTCTGCTTGAAATGATGGATTGGCTTCGGGGGTCGGAACATAACTAAAGAATTCTGGTAATGGAAAACCTTTCGCCTTGCGTTGTTCAAATTCGCGTTCTCTACAATGATCAAAAGCACTTCCTGGAGGCAATGGACGATTAATATCCATATACCATGTATAAAAACTCCATGCCTTTTTATGTCTTCCACAAATACTCCACTGTTCTAGAAATACCCAATCAGATTTAAAATAGCGAAAGAGTCCTTTCTCCATCGGAATCATTACTGCCGGATAAACAAAAC
>JAOARB010000003.1 GCA_025210775.1 Prolixibacteraceae bacterium | reverse complement strand
TAGCGCTGGTACTAAAAGAGGATGAAGAGGGCTTCCTCGTTTCTCTTTCCACACCGTAAAAGGCAAAAAAGAAAAACAGTAGTACCCCATTGGACTGGCAAGGTTCCACAAAACAACCCCAAAATCTGTACTCCTTTAAGAC
This sequence comes from Prolixibacteraceae bacterium, assembly GCA_025210775.1. GTDB lineage: Bacteria > Bacteroidota > Bacteroidia > Bacteroidales > Prolixibacteraceae > Halosquirtibacter. The sequence continues at coordinate 6,646 of JAOARB010000003.1, read as the reverse complement.
CGTAAAGAACCTAAAAAATGAAAGATTCCGTTATTCCCATCACACTGATAGAATATGCCTATAGACATAGAGCCTTAGACATACTTCAACTCTACTGGTTGCTTCAAGACAAAGAATTTCTATTGGATCACATCACCAAAAAGCAACTAGTAAAAAAACTAAAGATCTCAGAGACTACTTTAAACCGAAGGATCGTCAAACTAAAGAGATTACATTTCATCCAAAGAAGTGCAAAAGAAAATTATTATCAGATCACCCCCCCTTCTCATATCCTCTCTAAAAAAGAGCTCAAAAGAAAAGGCAAACTACTATGGGATAAAAGATATCGTATCCTTGACTTTAAAATCATCACCATCACAGCCTTGCTATACCAACAAGCTTTTATCAGAGAAGTACAACAACATGACACAACAAGATTTCGCCAATATCGTCAACGATTTTACACCAAAGAAAAGAAACAAGGATGGGTACTACGAAAACATGCCTTTAAAATACCCGTAAACTACTTTACAAGCTATTTAGGCATTTCTCTGACACAATACTACCGTTATCGAGAACAAGCCCGCAAATGCAATATTTTGAGCTTCCAACGCAATTACAAACCTCTTTTTATGATAAAAGAAAAAGCAGAAGCCATAAAAGAATACGATAAAAAGACTCCCTTCTTTATTCAAAAAGATGGAACACAATATATCCAAGAAAAGACAACAACCAATTTTAATTTAATAATATCGTTATGAGAAAAATTAATCAAATCATCCTACACTGTTCCGACAGCGACTACCCACAACACGACAACGTAGAAACCATACGTCAATGGCACCTAGAAAGAGGATGGAAAGACATAGGCTACCACTATGTAATCACCAAAGATGGACGTATACGATGGGGACGAGCACTGGAACTATATGGAGCACATTGTATAGGACAAAACAAAGACTCCATAGGCATCTGTCTTTGTGGACGAAAACAGTTTACCCAGGCACAATTCAAAAGCCTACAAGTCCTTATCCTCCGTCTGATGGATCGTTACAATCTTACAAAAGAAGATGTCTATGGACACAACCACTACAACAAACTAAAAAGCTGTCCTAATTTCAATGTAGCAGAAGCCCTCAAAGATATCTAACAGCAAAAGAACCAGAGCATCCCATGTTCTGGTTCTTAACCAAAACCGCATATTATTAAGCAAAAATAAAGGTGTGGAGCTCCATAACAGATCTACACTCCTGCTTTTCAAACCATATTTCACCCTTATAAATCAATCACAAAATGAAAAACATCAAAAATATCACCCGCACCGCAAGACACTTAACAGATAAGATCATCAGAAACAGTGCCACAGGAGACAAACAAGATGCACGCAACCGCAACGACCAAGCCAACAACACTCCAACATCAGGATTCCTCGATCGCAACATCCATGAGATCGTCATCCTTATCATCCTCTTCACCTGTCTCTTCGGTCATCGTCTTAACATCCCATCCCCCACACTCAATAAATTCACCGAATACCTCGCCTACGTCATGTGCTTCCTCTTCGGTCGCAACCGCAGTAACTAACCCTGTCATAAAAAGATAACGCATCCCGACAAGAAACTTTAAATCTTGTCAAGATGCGCTACCAGTAATTGAAGAAAGACCCAAGGTTTTCTCAATCATCACACAATAAAATATCCGTATTAAGATCCAACCATCACGCAAACCAAATCCCGAAGGGATGACATAATTATAGCAACCTATATCCTCACCTCTCTAGAAACCCAGAATGGGTGACATAATTGTAATTGATGTATTGTTCCCTTTCCACAATACACCCGGTATCATCGTATTAGAACGCAATAATGATTCAAACCCCAAAGATACTCGTGAAATCAGAATAAAAATGATATGCCTAATTTCTAACTTAAGAAAACTTTCAAGAAGGTTTTTTTGTGCCTATAGTCAAGTGATGATCATTTTCTTCGATTTTAAGACAAAATTAATATTTAGGAGGAGCAATCCTCCTTTTTTGTGCCCATTATTTTACCACATTAGACAACCTCTTTATTATAATATAGCGTTGCATTTATGATTTGAATGCAAGACTATACATGAATTGAGATTATAAAGATAACCCATAACAACATTTATAACAATAGGATTAGATTCTTACCTTATTAAATAATACATTTGCAACCACATTAACTTTTGTTTACAATACAAACAACCATTAACATTTAAAAATGAAAAAAATTATACTATTTCTTCTATTTATCACAATTGGTCTTAATGCCTATTGTCAACATGAACTAGACTACTGGGATTGGACTAAAGATGAAAGTTATGATGATATATTTATTTCAGGAGAGACACCAATGAGTATTCCTTCTCCATTCACATCTCAATCAATACAACCAAACTTAACACATATTAGAACAAATAAAGATTACTTACCAGAAAAGGGATGGGTTTTAATTACAAAAGATTTCGGTGCAAAAAAAAGACCTATTTTATATAGATTCCCATATTTTATACTATACAACAAATATACATCTATTTTAAGGTTATATGCTTATAATCAAAGTCAGAATGAATACACTAAAGCATTAATAAGCTTAAAGTGGGATAAAAATTTTGATGAAACATCTCTATTAACTCACGGTAATGTATATGGATATGCCAATGACCACTATATGAATAAAAAAAGAGATGAAGGAATTAACCACATCAATTACAGTTATATACCTAACGGGTGGTTCTATGCAGATTTCTTTATGGCTTTTGATCACAATACATCATCTCAAAAAAACTATTTTTTAAATTTTGATATTTATCCAATTATAACATCCAAAATTACAGCAGAAAGCATATTAGAGGCAGATATTGTTTCAAAGGATGTATCAACAAGCAATTCTGCATTGGAAGAAAAAGAAAATAACGACAATGGGAATAAAGTATATGACTTTGTTAAAGACACAAAAAATATAATCTCAAAAATTCCTACATCAAAAGAAATTGATAAGGGATTAAACAAAATGAGCAAAGATCTAGAAAAGTTAACAAAAGACAAAAATGCTCCTAAGTTGATAACCAAATTAAATAACATTAATAAAAAATTTCAAGCTGGAAATTTCCTAAAAGGAATAAAAAAAGTAGCAGATATCGCATCTTCTGCTGTTCCGGTTATTAGCGCAATTTCAAGTGCATTTGATTTTTTTATAGATTCTCCAGAAACTGAAGTAAACAAACCAGTTGTAATGGCACCAATGGTTATGACAGGGAAATCAACAATTAATGGTACAATAGAAACTAAAACCTATTCTGCTTCATTGGCTTTAGAAATCCCTGGATCAAAACACAATAAAGTAGGCGATAGATTTATATCAGGAGGAACACCGGTTTACGATTGTCCACTAGGTGTTATAAGTCTAGAAAAAACACCAAACGTAAGCACTGTTCCTTTAATTTATAGATCATATTCATCAAAAGGGAGAGGGCCTTATACCATTAGCGGCAAAGATCACAATTATATACTTGGAGTATATAAGTGGTTTCCAGCACCAGCTCTTCGCGAATTAAACCTAAAACTGAATCATTATAATGAAAGTAATTTAAAGTTAATAAAAATAGATGATGATATAAAGATAGCATTTAACACCTCTTCTCAACTTTATATTAAATCAATCAAAGCGCAATTAATAAGTGAAGAAAAAGAAATACATATCCCTAAATGTATTGAAATAGAAGAGTCAAAACAAGTGATTAAAAATGCATGGACTCTAAAGAACTCAATGTATAATAAAAATAAGACTAGATCATATTCCTATTGTAGTACTTACCCTCTAAGACCTAGACCAAATAATATATCAGGTATACCTAAACCCAGAACACTATCAATAAGTGCATATCCAGATGCATATTTATCACATTATCGTTTCTATAATATGAATAAAAATGAAACAAGACAATTTAATGTTTTAAACAATAAAACAAACAAACGAGAATGGGTTATATATCAACTAAGAGACTTTTATTCAGACAGCATAGATAGTATCTATGTCCACGATCAAGTAAGAACAGGCAAATATGAGTTATTAGGGATGGATACTACTCATGTAAATGATAAAATATATACTAAATATAAATATGGCACAAAGCTTATAGATATTAACAAGTTTAAAGGCACATCCTTTATTGTAAATGAAAATGATTCAGTCTTTCTCAAACTAGTAATTACTCTAAAAAAGAAAGACAATTCGGCAAAAAACCCTTTTGTTTTTTATACATTAAGCTATAAACTAGACTCATTTACAGATATCAGTAACTCTATCACAGAAGTTGAAGACGCATTAATTCCAAATTATGAATTGATTTCTGATACAATAAAAGCAAAAAGCAAGACATTAATCGACAGTAAAGTAAAACTCATAGACCAGAAGAGGGTTAAAGATATTCCGTTCGACATAGAAATAAGTAAGTTTAATCCCTCAGAAATTAGAGGGAGAGGACGACAAAACTCAGCTGGTAAACAAACAGTAAAGATACAAGCACTCAACTCTATTGTTATAAAGAAAGGGGCAACTATAAAGGCAACAAAATGGGAATCATTTCAATTTTCCCTATATAAAAGAGGAACCAATGCATTAGAATTAAATGAATATTTTAATAACTGCAATTGTTACCCTTACAAAAAGAAAAAAAGCAGACGAAGTTATATTAAAAGTAAAAATTCTGAATTAAAGAGTAAAAATATTTCAATAAATATATTTCCAAATCCTGTTTGTAATCTACTCAACATCCGATTCCAAAATACAGAATTACCTCAAAGAATTACAATATTTGATAGTCTAGGTCAGATTAAAGATAACTTAGTCATAGACTCACCTTATTATCAGTTTAATGTTTCCGATTACCCTAAAGGTATATATATAATCAAATGCATAGAAAACAATCAATCAACAAAATTTATAAAAGAGTAACATCTGTAATATGAAAACAAAAATCATTTTATCTATATTAATAATTACGATTACAACGAATCTTTCAGCAAAAGAAAAAAACTTAGATCGCAATCTCAGAGCTGCAAGCAGATGGATAAAAGTAGCTAGAATTCAAAGTACAAATCCAATAGACGGAACAGAAAAGTCATCAATATCTGGAACACTAAACCTACAAGCAGATATCAATCATACAGGAGACCAACAATATTTTGCGACATTTAGTTTTGGCGTACGTAGTGGGAATAAAGTTACAATTAAACCACTTTTAGTTGAGTATGGAGGAGCCACAATACATAAAAATTCAAGCACAGCAATAACTTGGAATGTATATAAGGACAAACAAGGAATGCACTATTTATGGCTTCAACAACCTCAATACTCTTCATATGGTGTATTCAACTATGAGCAGATTGGATGTAGAGAATATTGGACCATTGAAAATCCTCCAAGTGATTATGAATTGGTATGGTCCTCTTCTGATGGAGAAAGACAAGTAAGCAATGGATATTTTAATAATATTAATACTAAAGGTAATATTGATGTTGAAAGAAATGTATCTGTAAAAGGAAAAATATCTGCAAGTGAGATACGAGTAGAAGATCCACAAACTGCTGATTTTGTCTTTGAGGAAAATTATAATCTTAAAGATCTAGATGAAGTTGAATCTTTTATTACAAGAAACAAACACCTTCCAGATGTCCCTTCCGCAAAAAAAATGATAAAAGAAGGAACTGATCTTGCACAGATGAATAGAATTCTTTTGCAAAAAATTGAAGAGCTTACTCTATACACCATAAAACAACAAAAAGAATTAGAAAAACAAAAGAAAGAGATTATTAAACTTAAGAACAATAAATAAATGAACACAACAATAAAAACAGCAATAATAAATCTTCTATTATTATTCTCCATTCAACTTAATGCTCAAACAACGCCAATTCCTTTTATCGTAAAAGGAACTGGGTATAATAACAGTGAAAGCTCTATTCTTAAAATAGGAAATAAAACAATACACAGTGAGACAAGTAGAGGGCTTAGACTTACAATCATCAACAAAGCAACACAAGAAGTTGTGTATGATAATTCATTTGACACCTATGAAAGTCCAGCAGCTTCAAATGATCTTGCCACACAACTAAACAACATGAATTCTAATCAAATTGGATTTCTCGCAAGTTTTGATGCATGGGAGGTAAGCCTAACAAAGGAGCTTAGAAATGCATTTTACCATCTCGGATTAACAACTCCATTAATAGTAAGTCGATTTACTTCAAGAAGACCTTATGCTGCTGTTTTTGAAGGAACCACGGATGAGGCAGGAAGTGCAAAATCTATTGAGATGTGTATTACCAATGGAGCTAAACAGAATCAAGCATTGATATGTGGTTTTTTATACGGAAACACTTTTATCGCATCAGGAAGTAAACAAAATGCTCTTATGTATCCAGCAGGGAATGAAGTTGCAGTAATTAGTGATTGTTATGGACATGTAGGTATTGGAACAATTGAACCCAAACACCAACTAGACGTTAATGGTACAATTAGAGCAAAAGAAATCATAGTTTCTGATCCACAAACTGCTGATTTTGTCTTTGAGGAAGATTATAATCTTAGAGATCTAGATGAAGTTGAATCTTTTATTACAAAAAACAAACACCTTCCAG
>JAOARB010000002.1 GCA_025210775.1 Prolixibacteraceae bacterium | reverse complement strand
GATACATTAAAACAACTACTTGCAAGAAGTCGTTATCTTCTATTTAAATCGAGAGATAAATGGAAAGAAAAGCAGAACGAAAGAGCTACATTGCTTTTTGAACTATATCCTGATATTGAGAAGGCTTATAACTTAACACATAAACTAAGAATGATTTTCTCTCAGACAGAAGTTAAAGAGGTTGCATACACGAAACTTGCAAGATGGTTTAATGAAGTAGATATTTCTGGTTTTACTACTTTTAGTAAGATCTCTAATACCATCCAAAATCACTACGCAGAAATACTAAACTTCTTTGACAACAGAAGTACTAATGCTTCAGCAGAATCATTTAATGCCAAATTAAAGGCTTTTAGAGCTACTCAAAGAGGGGTTGTAGATATACCATTTTTCCTGTATCGTTTGACTAAGATATATGCATAGCCCCACCAGTATATGGACTGATCCATAGGATACGTAATTTCTCACTATTCTTTTATCTCGACTTGTCACACCCTCTGATCACAGATGATCCTTATATGATATTAGAACAAAATAATCTTAGCATAAATAAGGACCAATACTCATACTTTAAAGCTTCGGGATATACATTAAACAACGAGACACTTTTTGAAAAAATATACGAAGTAAAGCCGGGAGAGATAACAATCATCGATAACAAGAAGCATCAACATCATCCATACTACCAATTACAAGAATATCCGAGCCATCAAGAAGAAGACTTAATAGAGGTCCTTGATAAGATATTTGAAGACACATTTAAAGCTATAGGAGATCGTCCTATTGCACTACCTCTTACTGGTGGATATGATTCTCGTTTGATCGCAGCATATTGCAAGAAACACAATAAATCCCCTTATTGTTACACCTATGGCAGAGCAGCCTCTCCTGAGATAAAGAATGCGCAGCTGACAGCTGAAAGGCTAGGATTTAAATGGGAGTTTATTGCTTATAATGACTACGATAAAGAGAAAGACCCATCATTTGAATCCTACTATCAGAAGATGGGGCATATTAGCTCATCTTTCTTCTTACAAGATTTTCCTGCATTAAAATATCTCAAGAAGAAACTACCTTCCAACACCGTATTTATAGGAGGTCATTCTGCAGATATGATTGCTGGAAGTAAAATAAAGAAAGACGATATCAAGATATCCGATGATAGAAAGAGGAGCCAAGCGATTTTAAAAGACATTACAGTATACCACCATTTAACAAAGAGAGAAAAGAAAAAAGCACTATCTCTAATTCAATCTGAGTTTATCTTTAACTCGTTTAAAGATTTGATCTATTCAAATATGATTAATCGTCAAGCTCGATTAATAAATAATTCTACTCGTATTTTTGGTCATTTTGGGTTTCAACATTTTCTACCATTCTGGCATCATGAGTTTATAAACTTCTTCTTATCGGCTTCATTCGAAGATCTTTACCTAAAAAGGCTATACAACAAGACATTAGAGAATCATATATTTAGCTACTACAATATTCAATTTGAGTCTACAGAAGTACTAACAAGCAAGAAGTTTAGTTTACAAAAACTCAAAGACAGAATAAAACCATACTTACCGAGCTCTATCCAAGAGCATTTCATTAATAAAAATGACATTCTTAACTATCAAAAACTCACCCATTCGATACAAAAAGAATTAAGAGATAATCAAGTTCCCTTTAAAATAAAACAAGACTATAATTCCGTTCTAATACAATGGTATCTTTGGAAAATCCTAAAATAGCTTCAATATATCTTGGAAATAATGACACAAAAAAAGCACCGATCTTATTGTGAAATAAGATCGGTGCCTTTATTATATTTCAATACTAAGTGACTATGCTTGATATAGTAACACTACAGCTTGAACTGATATTCCTTCTTGGCGTCCTTCGAAACCAAGCTTTTCAGTTGTAGTTGCTTTCAAAGCAACATCTTCTTCATCCACACCAATAGTTTCGGCTATAGTCTTTTCCATTAAAGGAATATAAGGCATTAATTTCGGTTTCTGTGCTGCAATTGTTGCATCAATATTACCAATTTCGTAACCTTTTTCCTTTACCATCCTAACACACTCTTTTAGAAGTGTTCTACTATCTGCACCACGATACTCTTCAGCAGTATCAGGGAAATGATAACCAATATCACGAAGTTTAGCAGCTCCTAGTATTGCATCAGAAATAGCATGCAGTACCACATCCCCATCAGAATGAGCAACAGTTCCCAGAGAGTGTTCTATCTTAACACCTCCAAGCCACAAAGACTCTCCTTCTGCTAATGCGTGTACATCATATCCTAAACCAACTCTAATCTTTTTCATCTATCTATTCATTGGGTATTAACGTCCAGCATTCATCATGCTTCCAATATCAAAAGTAATAGAAAATCTTAAAGTATTGGCTAATGGGTGATTCTGTTCTGTTGGAATCATATAAGCAAAATCAAGAATAAAACTTGTTAGTTTCACCCCTGCACCTGCTGTAATATATTTACGATTTCCTTTATTCTCGTTTTCATAAAAGTAACCTGTACGTAAAGCAAACTGATTGGCATACCAATATTCTGCACCAAAGGATAGTTGACACTCTTGTAGTTCTTCAGAAAATCCACCAGGTGCATCACCGAAGGAACTAAATATAGAACTAATAACACTCTTGTCAATACCTGTATTAATAGAAACGGTAACCTCTCCATCTTTCCCCTCTGTTGCTGTTTGGTTTGGAGTAGGAACCATCAATTTACTTACATCCGCATTAAACACAATCTTATTATATTTATCAAGATCCATCGAATAACCAACACCTAAACGCATGTTAGCTGGCAAGAAACTTTCGTTATTACCACCATCAAAAGATATCTTAGAACCAATATTAGAGAAATTTACCCCCATAGAGAAAGTACGATCTAGACGGTGTCTTGACCATGAGTTGGTATAGAAGAAAGAGATATCTGCGGCAAAGGCATTTCCAACTTCAGAACCTTCACTACCCACATTTACACTTGATCGGATATAACGACCAACTACGGCTCCACTCCAATTATCAGAAAGCTTTCTACTATAGCCTAAATCACAGCTAAATTCATTTGGTGATTGATTTCCCAATGGGCTACCATTAACATCAGTCAATGTAATATTACCGTATTTAAAATATCTCAAAGATGAACTTACTACTTGTTGGTCATCCAAACGATAATAACCAGACAAATACATAATACTCATATCATCTGCCAAGTTACGAAGCCAAGGGATATAAGAAATACCTACAGCCGACTTACCGTCAACAAAAGCATATTTCGAAGCATTCCAATGTTGAGAGTTCACATCTGGAGATGTTGCAGCACCCAAATCCCCCATACCACCTGCACGCGTATCTGGTGAGATAGTTAAGAATGGGACAGCACTACTAATCATCTTTGATGAAGTAACAGTTGTTTGTGCATTTGCTTTAAACGTGATAGATATTCCTAAAACAAGGAAGATCGCTAGCACCGAATGCCAACGACAGTGATTCTTATATTTTGAGCTCTTTTCCATGCTATTATTAAAAATTGTATTATATCATTCCCTATGACTTCATAACGGGACATCAAAAGAATTAGTATATATAAATTAATTTTCTAGAATTATTTTTTTAACAACTTTCGACTTATTTCCATCTTTATTCGTTCCATTAACACGTATCAGATATACTCCAGGAGAAGTTATACCAAGATGAGGAAGGTTGAAACTCTCATTATAAACATTTTGAGTCAGTTCAAATTGCTTATTCCACAAAAGAACCCCTTTAAAATCATAAATCTCAATATTAGTATCCACCGTTGAATATGCCATATTATGCTTTAAATGGAGCTGAAACTCTCCCTTTGTTGGATTCGGATAGATAGCAGTCACCTGCATTTGTAGAAAAGGTTCTACAACGAACTCACCTTCCATCGTAGAAGAGTTATTAAGAAGATCCCAAACCTTAACTTTAAAATGATGTTTTCCTGGAGTAAGATCTAGTGGGTTCCAATGAATAATTCCCGAGGTATAACTACCCGGCATAAATTCAAAACCTTTATTTAAAACAAACCTTTTATTATTATCATTATCCAGAATCATAACCATCTGGTGACCGACACTGGACAGTGAAGTATTAATTCCAGACTGATCCTCCACATTAAATGTCCACATTGGTTCTTTTCCGATAGTCATCCCCTCTTGCCATTCAACTTCATTAATAGATAACGACAACTTAGGTCCTTGAATATCACTTGCACCTTCAGAAGAGATTCCGTCAGTTTTAAGCCTTGTAAAGTCACCTATTGCATCTTCATTATCATTCTTAAAATAGTAGGAAATACGATACTCTCCATCTTCATATGATACATCTTTAGGTAGTACAAAGACAAATTCAAACTTTCCATCCACCACAGGGACTTTGGTTTGAAACAATATGTTTTTCTGCTCCTTATAAGTCTGTGGTTTCTGGCCCCCATTGCCCAATGTTTGGACCTCAATAGGTTTATCCAATACTTTAATTATTACTTCCCCATCAACACTAACTTCATTACCTAACTCATCCTTTATTTCAGCTTCTACTGAAACAGGATCTAACAATTTAATAGTAACATCTTGGTTAAGATCCACTTTCTGTTCATCTACAGTAACGGTATTGACAGTCCATTTTGGGAAAACCAAACGCAATGCAGGATCACCTAGCAACGCAAACTTACGTCTGTTAACCGCACCATAAGTCAACTTTTTAGCATTCTTTATAACTGTACCTAAGCGAGGATATTCGCCATTTTCATCCTTACGAAACATCGCATTATAGATATTCTTGTTAAGAATATAATTAGAAGAAGAATAAACGATACGTGTCGTTGAGAATAGACCTATTCCACCACCATTAGGGTTAAACAGGATCATCTCACCTGCAGAAATACGATCTTTCAAGTCCCACCTACTAAGTTCACATGTAGCTGTAACAAACAAAGGCAGATGATAACCATTATTCCATTTACCAATATCTTCTTTAGACAATACCATCTCTGAGGCCAATCCTCGAATACCAGCATGACCAGTATAATTCATCAATAGACCTCCATCTTTCATGAATTTGGTTATATCTTGGGTTACTTCAGGGTAACTTTCACTAGGATTACGTTGCTCGGTATAAGCATCCAAGTAGATTTTAAATAGATGCATCGACGGATAACCATTAACAATATAATCAGAGATTTTTTCAGCGTCAGTTAAATGCAAACCATAATCTTCATCATCCGCAATAACACAAGTACGTGTACACCAATCTCCACGATTTGCTGCATCTAGATATCCTCTAACTTTATCCACAAAAGTATTTGCCTCTTCTTGATTAGAACAAGGGACCCTTCCGACACCAATATCCAAAGTTCCAACTAGTTCGTTTTCGCCTTCTTGCATCAGTCCATACACATCGTCTGAAACAAAAGAGTTACTCACATCTAAAGAATTCTTAGATTGGAAAGTAGGGATATAATTAGGATTACTAGCAGATATTGGAGAGATCGGATCAAAAGTTCCTCCACCAAAAAGAAGAAGGTATTTCAAAGGATGCTCGGTTCCTAACTGAGAATCATAACGCTTTTTAATATAGTTACGAATAACATTAGGATCATAAATATTACCTCCAAATTTAAGGAAGATATCATCAATATCCACCATGTCTACAACCAACTCCTTATCATGTATTTTCTTCAATCCAAAGGCTTGTTTTTTAAATGTTTTGTGATAGATAATAATGTAATCTGGAGAGATATTAAAATTCGTATCTACATTGGTCAATTCTTTCTCAAAAAGAGGAGAAGAGATACCTTGTTTGGGTGAAAAAGCAACATATCGTCCCATTTGCTCGTGTGAGTCCTTAAATAGCAGGTCTGCACCCTTGACAGTACCATCAACCTGGACATATTCTAATGGAGAACTAATATCCCACACGATAGAGGAAGAAGTAACATTACTTAACTTGTAATTAAATTGTAACGGGCGCTGTAAAGCAACCTTACTATTCTGGAAATAGATAGGTTTCGTTCCCAATGATAAAGGCTGATAACTTATAAATCGAAAATAATCTAAATAATATTTCGCTGTTTCAACACCACTCAAATACAATCGTAATGATTCGCTATTCGACTTGACTGTTGTCTTTAATGTGAAAGGAAATGCTACAATACCTTCATAAATATTGGTCACCCTTCGAATAATTGAAGAAGATACCTGAGTTCCATTCTTCTCTAAATAAGCGGTAGAAGATGATTTACTACTTGCAATACCCTGAACAACAACCTGTACTGAATCGTAACGATCAGTGATCGGATTTTCAATATCCACAGGAGTCGAAATATTATATACATTACTAAACCAATCCTGTCCAGAATCATTTAGATTATACTCATGAAAAGATTTACTATATAATCTTTCAAAATAATCTAACGTATTCGCATTTAAATCTTCCGAACAATCCTTGTGGGTTATGCTTTTCGTTGAAGATTTACTCGACAAATAGATAAAGGACCTATCTGTATATATATTGTCTATATGCTTCCACTGCTGAGCTCTCCTATCGTACTGCCACTCCACTGTTGGATGAATATAAAAGAACACAGCATCTTCCCCATCATTATCTTTTTTGATAACATACGGTATTTCCGTCAAATCACGATGATCAAAATGAGAGGTATTATCTATTTTAGTATTCTTTGTAGTCCAGATAGAAAAGGACGATAACGAAAGATTACGTGTTGCTAATTCACTCTTCTTTATTTTTAAAACACCAGCCTCTTTGCTTGAATATAAAAACCACTGATCAGCTCCATAAACAGTTCTTACACTTAGGGATATAAAGATCAAGATCAGTAAAAATTTATACCGCTTGGAAAATGTAGATAATATATCTTGGGTCATTATTTTTTTCTATTTAAATACCTTTTTCGCCATAATAATAACGTTTTTACACCACATATATTGTTTTTGTCGTCATTATGTCTTTAATTTAAAACATAATTATAGAATGGTATATTAAACTTTAGCACATTGAATTTATGTTTTGTTGACTGAAAACCAACGCCTTACAAGCAAAAAACACGATAAAATTTAAATTCTTGTAGCTCATTAACAATATAGTGTACCCAATTTTAGTTATATTTGTGAATGTCGAAAAGGAAAAGTGAATAAATCCACATCAATTATGAGTATCAAAAGAATCCTAATATTTGTTGGGTTGTTGGCCATCACTACTTCGTGTAGCCTCTTTAATAAGAAAAAGGCTGGCAGCGGAGAAAGGTCAGGAACAACTGGATGGGAATACAACAATCCCGAGAATGGTGGCTTTGAGTACAAGTCAGGTTATGAACAAGCAACAGGCCCTGGATTGGTATTTGTTCAAGGAGGAACTTTTACCATGGGACGTGTCGAGCAAGATGTAATGTTCAACTGGAACAACACTCCTCGCCGTGTAACTGTCGCTTCATTCTATATGGATGAATCCGAAGTTAGAAATGCCGATTGGAGAGAATATCTGCATTGGATACGTCGTGTATATCCAGATGATAAAGAAACTTACAACAAAGCACTTCCAGATACACTTGTATGGAGAGAAGAGCTTAGTTACAATGAACCTTATCTTGAGAACTATTTGCGTCACCCGGCTTTTAGTGACTATCCTGTTGTTGGAGTTAGTTGGGTACAAGCATCGGAGTACTGTAAATGGCGTACCGATCGTGTAAACGAGCAAATTCTTATTGATAACGGTATCCTTAAACATGATGCTGCGCAACAAGGAGAAAACATCTTTACTACCGAAACATACCTTTCTGGATTGTATGATGGTGTAAAAGGAGATAATCCTATTGAAAATCTTACCCAAGAAGGAGGTGATCGTAGAGTAAAACCATCTGATGGGATTCTTCTTCCTCGTTATCGCCTTCCTACTGAAGCAGAATGGGAATTTGCAGCTCTTGGACTAGAAGGAAACACTACTGGTGAACTTCTTACTGAAAGAAGAATCTATCCTTGGGATGGTCACCACTTACGTTATACTGATAAAAAACGTAGAGGTCAAATTCGTGCCAACTTCACTCGTTCACGAGGTGACTTAATGGGACTTGCAGGACATCTTAACGATGGTTACGATATTACAGGTCCTGTAACAGAAGTTGGATCTAACGATTTAGGTCTTTATGGAATGGCAGGAAACGTGAATGAGTGGGTATATGATGTATATCGTCCTCTTTCATCTATGGATGTTTCTGAATTCCAACCTATCCGTGGTAATGTTTACACACAATACCGCAAAGATGCTGATGGAAACCTACAACGTGATGAGCACGGTAGACTAATTAGAGATACTGTTGCAAACTACGTTAACTTTAACGATGGAGACTACCAGTCACGTATCGTATTAGGAGACGATTGGACTCTTGATGAAAACGTAAAACAAGGTACTGACAAAATGTATCTTGGAGATGACGCAGGTAGTGTAAAACCTCGTATTGATGACCATGTACGTGTGTACAAAGGAGGAAGTTGGAAAGATCGCCCATACTGGTTATCACCTGGATCACGTCGTTATATGAACGAAACATCAGATGCTGATGACCTAGGATTTAGATGTGCCATGACACACCTAGGGGATCCCGATAATATAGACAATTAAGAAAAGAACAAATAATATAAAGGCTCCCATTCGGGAGTCTTTTTTTATGATAAACGCTATGGTTACCATTGATGCATTACATCAGATCTTTCTTAAAAATAGAGCAATCTCTACAGATACAAGAAAGGTGACATCTAAGAGTATATTCTTTGCACTCAAAGGCAGTAACTTTGATGGAAACGAATATATTGATGAAGCGATAAACAAAGGTGCTTCATACGTTGTATATGACAATTCCCAATATGGGAAAGAAGATGATCCTCGCTACTTACTAGTAGACGATGTGCTGGAATGCTTACAGCAGCTAGCACTTAAACATCGACGCTTCTGTAAAGCAAAAATTATAGGTATAACAGGAACCAACGGAAAGACAACCACGAAAGAGTTGATTGCTACCGTACTGAAAACAACCTATAAAATTCATGCTACAGAAGGCAATTTAAACAATCATATTGGGGTCCCTCTAACCCTACTGTCTATAGATCCTGAAGATGAGATTGTTATTGTTGAAATGGGAGCAAATCATCCTAAAGAGATTGCATTCTTATGTACTTTAGCTGAACCTGATTATGGTATTATCACCAATGTAGGGAAAGCCCATCTTGAAGGATTTGGGTCGTTCGAAATGATCAAGAAAACCAAGGCAGAACTTTACGAAAGTGTATCTCGACGTAAAGGCAAGATATTTATCCATTACGAAGACAAAGACCTGCAAGAACTTCTTCCCAAAGATGTCGAGACGATAAGCTATAGTACGCAAGGAGATAGCAATGCCGACACTTATGTACTAGAAGAAGATCATCATAGCATTCTTATTCGTCTAAAAGCGAAATTTCCTAAAGGATATCTATATATCCTTACCAATCTAGTAGGATCATATAACTGTGCTAATATTGCAGCAGCAATAACTATTGCAAAACATTTCGAAGTGGAACCACTTAAGATCAAAGAAGCGATCGAAAAATATGTTCCCAAAAACCTTCGTTCACAGTTTATGCGTCGACAATTTAACGATCTTATTATCGACACCTACAATGCAAACCCTTCGAGTATGAAGGAATCTATCATGAACTTCTCTAAATTGAAACACCCACAAAAGATGTTAATCTTAGGGGATATGCTTGAACTAGGAGACGTAACTGAGCAAGAACATAAAAAACTAGTAGAGATGCTAAAAGATCCATCTTTTAAGGAACACTTCCTTGTTGGAGAGATCTTCTCTAAAATAGCACCTGGCCCCAACACTTTTAAAGACACGGATGCACTTATTCATCATCTTCAAGATGGAGAGATAAAAGATTCTCTTATTCTTATTAAAGGATCAAGAGGTGTTGGGCTTGAAAAGATATTATACTTATTCTAGTAAAATATATAGATCAAAAAAAGAATCAAACAGAGAAGGCATGGGAATAACATTCCTTGCCTCTCTTTTTATCTGAACTCATTCGAATCAACTCTAATCGACCACACAACTAGCTTTATCCATCATTAGGAAAACATCTATTGATTTGTCAATTACCTTTCACTTGATCCCTACAAAACTTATCCTTCGATTCACAACAAAACATCTCATAAAAGATCAAATACAAACAAAGAGTCTTCATAAAAGGATTCCATTTGACATTTACAGGTGAAATAAAGAGAAGAAGACCGATTATTATATCGACATCTATCTACTTATTGTTTTTATACGAGAAACCCTTTTTATCTGATCTATCTAACTTTTGATGATTATTTGTAACTTTGGAGCTTAAAGCATTTAGGCTTGTAAATTATATAAAGTAAAGTAATGAATCTAAAATCATATTTAGACCATAATATATTCCATACCATTTCTGAAATTGCAGATAAAAAAGGACTCGAAACCTATGTTATCGGTGGTTATGTAAGAGACCTTATCCTTCATCGTCCTTCAAAAGATATTGATGTGGTAACAGTAGGAAGTGGTATTGAACTAGCAAAAGAGGTAGCAAAGAAATTTGGACCTAAAGTAAAAGTAAGCGTCTTTAAAAGCTATGGTACTGCCATGGTTCGTATCAAAGATTGTGAAGTAGAGTTTGTAGGAGCAAGAAAAGAGTCGTATCAAAAAGATTCAAGAAACCCTATCGTTGAAGATGGAACACTCGAAGACGATCAAAAAAGACGTGATTTCACCATCAACGCTTTAGCTCTTTCTTTAAACAAGGAGACTTTCGGAGAGTTAGTCGATCCATTTGATGGGTTAAAAGACATGGAAGACCAGCGTATTATTACACCTCTTGAACCAGGAGTAACCTTCTCTGATGACCCTCTAAGGATGATGAGAGCAATACGTTTTGCAACACAACTAGGGTTTGATATCGAAGAAGAAACACTTAAGGCTATTGCAGACAATGCTTCTCGTATTGAGATCATCTCTGGAGAACGAATCATTGATGAAATCAACAAGATGATGATGGCTCCAAAACCATCTATTGGTTTTAAATTGCTAGAACAAACAGGACTTCTAAAAATCATCATACCTGAACTACAAGCGATGAAAGGTCGTGATGTTCGTAACGGCATTGGTCATAAAGATAATTTCTATCACACATTAGCAGTACTAGACAATATTTGTCCCCATACTGATAATCTATGGCTAAGATGGTCAGCCCTTCTTCATGATATAGGAAAGCCAAAGACCAAACGTTTTCATCCTAAATTTGGTTGGACATTCCATGCCCACAACCATTTCGGGAGTAAGATGATCCCTTCTCTTTTTAAGAAACTTCGTCTTCCTTTACACGACAAGATGAAATACGTTCAGAAAATGGTATTTCTTCATATGCGTCCTATTATCCTTTCGGAAGAGATCGTTACCGACTCTGCTGTTCGTAGACTACTATTTGATGCAGGAGATGATATCGACGAATTAATGACGCTATGCGAAGCAGATATTACGTCTAAAAATCCCGAGAAGGTCAAGAAATATATGACCAATTTCAAAATCGTTCGTCAAAAACTAAAAGAGTTAGAAGAACGTGATGCTATTCGTAATTTCCAGCCACCGGTATCGGGAGAACTCATCATGGAGTGTTTCCAACTGAAACCATCTCGTGAAATCGGTATCATCAAGATGGCCATCAAAGATGCCATCCTTGACGGAGAGATACGCAATGATTTCGATGAAGCATTCGAATTTATGAAGACAAAAGGAGAAGAGTTAGGACTAACTTTTCATGAACCTAAAGAGCGTAAGAACTAATATTTTTGTTCTAAAACAACATAAACAGGGAGATGGTCACTAAACCCATCTCTCTGATATTTATATCCCACGAAAGTTCGATAAGGTTTAACGCCACCATACTTCTCCTCTTTCTGAAGAAGAAAAGAAGGGAAATAAATTCCTTTATCAACAATGGACACCCCTTGAGGTAATTTTTTCCATAAAAAGATCATATCATATAAAAACCAGAACTCTCGGAACCTCAACGTACCTGGTGTGTCATCATTCTTTTCTATCAATTGCACAAAAGGAGCTGTTTCATTCATATGAACAGATAATGCCTGTAAATTCTTACTTTGAGTCTCTGTATTAAAATCTCCCATCCATAGATGTGGGAGACTGTCCGCTACAGCAGACATGGCATGTGAAATATTTGCAATACACACTCCTCTCTCTTTTTGCGACTTACGCACACCAGAATAGTTTGAAGGCAAGTGACAGCCCCAAAGATAGAAAGACAAAGAGTGCCAAGTAAAAGCAATATTCACCACTTCTCTAAAGGACTTTTCTTTATCTCCATTCGGGACAAACCGTAAAGAGTCCACCATCAGATGATCTCCTCGATAAAGTACTGCTACATCAATACCTCTAGGATCAGGGCCATCATGATGCACAATATGATAATGGGCAGGATAGAGCAAAGGATGCTTGACCAGATCAGATAATACACCTCGATTTTCTATCTCACAAAGACAGATAATATCTGGATAGCTATGAGGAAAGATGGAGACCAACACCTTCGCTATCTGATCCAACTTATGATAATACCTACCATAGGACCATCGTCTAAAATGTTCTATCGTAAACTCATCATCTTCGGTTGAAGGGTTGTCAACAGTATCAAAGAGATTCTCTACATTATATTCAACAATACGTAGCTTATATGGATTATCTTGTCCATACAGAGAATTCAATGTAAAAAACAGGGATAAGGTTAAACCGAAATAGAGAAGACTAATTCTTTTCCTCTTTAGGAGGGAACCAACGATAACATCCCACATCATAACGATTATCTTGTCCACGTAGATGACCATCCAGATCAAGCCATAGTTTTGTAGACATCTCTCGACCCATGCCTTTTGCTGCCGACTCTTCAGATAAATGATAGTTGGATTTCTCACTATTCTCAAAACTGTTTTCTTCACTTACAACAGAACCTTCAATTTGTTCATTTGGAAGAGATAAATTAGCTTTAATAAGACAATGATCGAAACGAGTCACTTCAGAGGCGCTCTTGCTATTTCTAATATCTATCTCTGAAGAAAACGCCCCCTCAACAATGGAATTAGTCCATGAGATACGTTGAAATGGCATCGATTGAATAGGACTATTCTCATCTAACTTATCCGTTATAACCAATGTCTGATCAGTTCGAAAACCATTCAAGCTGTAGCTTTTGTAGTTTGCAAGCGTACAAAAATTGAATTGATAATCTCCTCCTGCTTCAAGTAACATACCATAATAACGCACTTCAGCAACCAAACTATTTTCCATCTCTAATTTGGCATTCATGGCATGTATCCCGCTCCACATCATCTTTTCAATCTTTACATGATCCACATTAACTTCAGAGTATGGCCTTAACACTAGACCACTCTTCCCGTTTCTGATAAAACACCAAGACAACCTATTTTCACGACTATACTCTTCGAAATAGATTCCTTTCCACTGATTTGGAACCTCTCTATAGGTCGTATCAAGATTAGACGAAAAAAACGAAACAGGCGATTCTAAGCTTCCATCAACAGTTAACGATCCTGCGATCCTTAAAGAAGCATTAAGATCAAAATAGAGTCTTGTATTTTCTGGGATAACCAATTTCTTACCTTGGGGTACCAAGAACTCTTTGGTAACTAAATATGGTTTAATTGGATTCAATGTCGTTGTCTCTGATCCTAACACTGGCATCTTTTGTACATTCTGGTTCCATCCAACAAGAATAACCTTTGAACTTCCAGCATCTGTAACAAATTGAATAGAATCTTTATTCAACTGTGGATTTACTTTATCTGTAGCAGGGAAATGCGCTTTTAAGAACACATAAAGACTATCCTTTGGAAGAACAGTAATATCAGTAAACTCATTACCACTATCCCCATCGACATTCATATGATAAGGAGATGCATCACGGCCACGTAAAAGAAGTTGATGAATAAGCATATTCTTGTCCGAACGATTGTAAACCTTCAAAGTATAAATCTTAGAACCACGTTCTGCAAATAGGGTATCAAAAGAGACAGTATCTTGAGAAAAATGTATTTCCCCAGCACTAAATCCCATCTCATCATTCATTTTGCAGGCCCACTGTGTAAGGATCAAAACAAACAAAAAGGATACAAATATTGATTTTGAAATTATATTACGACTCACTTTTTCAATTACTATTTTCTGGATATAATAAATATTTAGCTCTTACCTGTTTATAACGCACCAAATCACTACTATATTTCTTTTCCCACTGCTCAAATGGCAACTTATTTTTCAATGCATCCAAAACAAAATCATCACCCACCAATAAATTCAACCATTTAGGGCGATCAACAAAATCGGAAAGGTTATCAAACTTCATTGCCCATTGATAAAAATAATTAAATGTAAAAGGGGGATAATCTTCGAGCTCTAGGAAAGAATCCCCATAACAAACTTCACCTTCTAGTTTCGGATACTTAGAAACATGAGGAATCGATTCAGGTGTAAAGCTGTAATCCCCAAATTCTTTTTGAGGATACCCTATAACTTGAAAAGGGAAAGAGGTTCCTCTACCAATACTAACCGTAGTGGCTTCAAACAAACACAAAGAGGGATAAAGGCGAATCGACCTATAATTAGGTAGGTTAGGAGACGGGGCTATCGGTGGAACATATTTTAAATCATGTGCATAATGTCGACATGTAATCACTTGTAATTTTAATGACGAAGCATGCTTTATCCACCCCTCTCCTTTATACATCAATGCCAACTCTCCTACTGTACATCCATGTACAATAGGAATGGGAGCTATCCCCACAAAAGATCGATATGCAGGCTTCAATACAGGACCAGAAACATAATCTCCATTTGGATTAGGACGATCCAATACAACCATCTCAACATTATTTTCCGCACAAGCTTCCATTACATAAAACAGTGTAGATATATAAGTATAAAAACGACATCCAACATCCTGAATATCGAACAAGCACAAATCCAACTCTTTCATTACAGTAGCTGTTGGCTTACGATGCTTACCATAAAGTGAAAATATTGAAACCCCACTCTTTTGATCGACACCATCTGTAATCTCTGCACCTGCACTATGGTCCCCTCTAAAACCATGTTCAGGAGCAAAAATACGAACCACATTAACTCCATTAGACTGAAGTAGGTCCACAATATGACTGTCATCCACGTAGGAGGTATGATTAACGACAACCCCTACTCGTTTCCCTTTCAACATAGGGAGGTAGCTTTCTATTCGAGAGGCACCCACTTCAACATCCGTCTTTGCCTTACATCCATCTGACAGTAAGAAGATAAGGACAAAGACCAGCAGATGGGTAGTTTTATAACATCTATTTTTGACAATACTCAACATTATTTCACTTGTTTTATTCTCAGAAATTAATAAAATTTGAATGTACATAATTGAACGTAACGCAATCACTTAGATCTAAACCCAAAGAACAATACGCTTATCTTATTCGTTAAGATATAAAAATCCAAAGAAATGAACACCTCTTTATATAAACATATTATCCTCAACCTCTTCACCCTTCTATTGACATTCCATAGCTATGGAATAGCTATAGAGACAGAAGCCACTGCGACCTCAAATTTGCCATACCCTTCATTAGACAAAAAAATAACATCATTATTTATGATCAACATGTCTAATGACTCACTATTCGAAGAAGGGATTCAAATTATTTCCCACAACCATGTTGGAGGAGTAATGCTTGAGGAGAATACTCCAAAGAAACTAAAACAACAAATAGCACGTATTAGAAGCATACAGCCTAACAACTTATTTATCGCCGTAAAAGAAAACCTTCAAAATCCGATCATCTCACTTAATCCCAAATTGTCTCTTCAGGCAACAGAAGATTCTATTGCTTACTACTATGGCATTCTTCAAGCCAACTACCTAAAAGCTGTCGGAGCAAATATTTATATCTCCGAATCAATGTTTGATGAAACATTAGATATTAATTCCTCCTCTAAAATAGAACAAACAACATTGGAATCTTATTTTCATAAGAGTAATCTCTTTTGGAAAGGAATACATAAAGCACATATCATTGGTATTAGAGATATCTCCAATATCATTACGATAAACAAAGGAGATAATATATCCGTAGTTGAAGAACAATATAAAAAGATTCATCATCCTCAAGTACACAACCAATGGAAAGGAACTTTCTTTAACTATAACCAAAGCAATATCAAGGATCAAACAATACAGTCATTTCTTCATGATCCAATACTTTTTAGCACATATAATTTTATTGACATAAATAATATCACCAAAATTAGCTCTAGGGCAAATCAAAAAAATATTGCAATCAAGTCTATCATCGAAGGCAATGAAATGGTTTTAATCAACCCTAACCAATGGCGTATACTGCCAAGAATAACACAGAAGGTAACGAAAGTTATCAACAACAAGAGTCGGATAAATGCCACACACGAAAACATCTCCGAACTGTATAAATGGAGTCAAAAAGGGGAAACCAAAGAGGTGGCACGATTAGAAAAAATTGAAAAAGTATTTACCGAATATTTCTATAGAAAGACCCTTGTATTACTCAAAGACAAAAATAATGAGATCCCAGCAAAGAATCTTGGCACAACTCATTTTGCAGCCATCACCTTTGGTATTGATTCTTTAAAAACATTCGTAAAACGACTTCAATCATACACCCACTTTGAAGAGTTCAGAATGGATGATACCACGAACATAACAGAAGTGCAAGAGTTCTTAAATCATATCGATAAGAATAGTCATATTATTCTTGCTATAGGACAGAATACACTCTTTGACCAAAAGGATAATGAAATTCTTAATAACATATTAAACCACAAAAACATTCATCTGGTGTGGTTTAGAGAACCTAAAGATTTATTAAACAATATACCTATTGAAAAAATCTCGTCATTACTCCTTGGCTCCTCAGACAGCAACGAGAATCAAAGTATTGTTGCGCAATCAATCATGGGGGCCAATAAGATAAACGGTCGCTTGGCATCCAACATGTCAAATCTTTTTAGCTTTGGTGAGGGACTCTCAAGAGAAAATATGCAAAGACTAGGTTTTACGTCTCCTGAATTTGAAAATATTGACAGCCAGAAACTTCAAGCAACACTAGACTCTCTTGCTCAATTAGGTATGGATGTAAGAGCTTATCCTGGTTGTCAAATTCTGATTGCCAAAGACAACAATGTCATCTTTCATAAAACCTACGGCTATCATACCTACAAAGAGAAAATAGGAGTAAAAAAAGACGACATATACGATTGGGCATCCATCACTAAGGTGGCAGGACCAACCATTCCTATTATGCAACTCTATGAACAGAAGAAGATCTCTTTAGATGTTCCTTACTCTAACTATTGGCCTCTGTGGAAAAACTCCAATAAGTCAGAATTTATATTGCGTGACATATTAGCACATCAAGCGCAACTAAAGCCTTATATCCCTCTATGGAGTAATACCTTAGATCGACATGGTAGATATAAGAAAACGATTATACATCAAAAGAAATCGAAAAATTACAACCTCAAAATAGCTCCAAACCTATACGTAAAAAACAGTTTTAAAGACACCATATTCTCTGAAATTACATCTTCTGAACTATTAGATGAAAAAAAATACACCTATTCGGGATTGGCTTTTTTCACTTTCCCACAAATGATTGAATTGGTTACACACCAAAGCTATGAGAAGTACCTTAGAGACTCTATCTACCGACCATTAGGAGCCATGACTGTTACCTATAATCCCTATAAATATTTTGCACATAACAGATATGTCCCTACTGAAAATGATCAATTCTTTCGCAAAAGACTTATTGTGGGATATGTTCACGACGAAGGAGCAGCATTAATGGGAGGGGTTTCTGGTAATGCAGGGCTTTTTGGTGATGTACTGGATTGTGCTAAGATATTCCAGATGTTTCTAAATAAAGGAAAATATGGAGACACAAAGTTCCTAGAAGAAAAGACCATTAGAGAGTTCACTAAATGTCAATTTCCTGAAAATGAAAATAGAAGAGGGTTGGCTTTTGACAAACCACTAATCAACAATTCAGACAAAAGTATCGATGAATGTTATCCTGCCTACGGATGTTCAGCAGACAGTTTTGGACATGGAGGGTTTACTGGCACCTTCGCGTGGGCAGACCCTAAAGGGAAAATCCTATTTATATTCTTCTCTAATAGGGTATACCCTACGAGAAAAGATAAAATTCTTTATGAACTAAACTTAAGACCCCAAATGCAACAAGTCATCTATAATCTCTTGGATTCCGTTGACTTTAAAAAAGAATTAAGTTAACCCCCATGTTCTGTTAAAGAGTTGTTGACACCAAACTGCATAACCTAGAATGATCGTGTTTCTCTCACATTCGTGTCACGAGTAGAAACATAGGTCTTCTTACGTTCTCTTTTTTTCTTCTCGCAATCAACAGCCTTAAGAATCGCATCAACACCTCGTATAAAACCTCTATCTTCTTTTGAATACCATCTTACTTCAAAAAAACGGGTATTCTTTTGATCTGGTAACTCTTGTTCTTCTTTCTGATAAGTAAAAGAGACATTAGGGAACTGCTCGTCATGTAATTTTTTTACATCATACCCCACTTGCATCATCTGTTTCTTGGTTGGTAACAAACGCAACCTAACCATTCTTTGATATATTGTAAAATGGGTTTCTTCTGTTACGGTAATCTTTTTCTTCTGCATTACTTATAAACTGTTACTCCAATATCGCATTCTTTATCGAACAAATTTGGAGAGTTAATTGATCTAATTAAATCTATCAGTCCAAACATTTTAGAACTATAGGCTAGGCATAATCACTTGTATTATTGTTCTCTTTACTTCCACAAATGCGGACAATCGTTAGTTTCAAAAACGATTGCAAACACCTAAGATTTACCCCCCAGAATTCCTGTCTGGAAGTAGCTTCAAGCTAATAAGGGACTGAAATTAATAAAATTCATTTATTAATCTCACTAAAGAGTGTAAAAATCGCTTTAAAACTGTTATGTTAACACACAAACGCGTTAATTATCAAAGATTTTAGGCTTTTTACCTCATTTCTTCCATTCTAAGGATAACGTTGCCTTATTAACAATAAAACTCCCTTAAGTCATTTCAAGTTCCATATTTATCTTTCCTATTCTCTATTGAATATGAAAAAAAAACAGTGGATTCCTGCATACTTTCTCCATGGTTTGTCCATGCTTTCTCCATGCTTTCTCCATGGTTCCTCCATCTAAAACCCCCAAATCGATGGACAAACCATGGACGAACCATGGACGAACCATGGACGAACCATGGACAAACCCTGTATCAAACCTTTATTATCTTCTTACGAAACCACAAAAAAACATTCGACATATTAAAGAATGGAAAATGATGTCTTAGTATAACTCTCATTTCACATCTTCATTGAAACAAAAAAAAGTGCCTCCTTAAAATGGAAGACACTTTCTTATTTCTAATTATTCTTTTATTCTGCAATGTTATTTATGGATAATAACAGATAAAAATAGGTCGATAACCGATCTTCTTACCTAAATGATCATAAGAATTAACAGCAAAAACAATCGACTTGATCTTCTTATTCAAAGGAACGCTACTCGTTTCCCAAACTTCCTCAAACTGAAGTTTAGTGATCTTGTCTGGATCAATTTCTCCAGATTGAAGCTTTTGTTTAAACGTAGATAAAGAGATCTCCTTCTCTTCGTAAAAATCTTCTAATCGAAGTTTCTGATCAACGATTTGCTGAAAAAGATGTGCTATTAGCTTTTTACGATCTAACTTTTCAATAGCAATCTGTTCCCAATCATCCTGAGGCTTATCGCTCTTGATCAATACATCATAATAAACCGAACCTACGTTGTTTGCTTTTCCTTTGCTTGGCTCGGTATTAGAAGAAGGGGTGCTACTGCACCCCCACATACATATTGAAATACAAAAGAAAAATATTATTCTATTCACGATCAAATGTTAATCGTTCTCCTTTTACTTCTTCGTAAAAATGCATTCCCTCTTTGTCTGCCTTGTAAACAAGTTGACCATTAACAAAAGTGTGTGTTACTTTAAATGCAAGTCGTGTTCCTTCGAAAGGAGACCATCCACATTTATATACTACATTATCTTCTGCAACTTCCCATGGAGCCTGATCAACAAGCACTAAATCGGCTTTATATCCTTTACGAATATATCCACGTTTCTCGACATTGAACAAATCAGCTGGCGCATGACACATCTTTTCAACTACTTTCTCAATAGTTGTATTTCCTTTGCGAGCCATATCTAGCATTGCAACCAAAGAGTGTTGTAACAAAGGTCCTCCTGATGGAGCTTTAAAGTAGCTATTGTCCTTTTCTTCTTTCGTATGAGGAGCATGATCTGTAGCTACAACATCAATCCTATCATTATTTAATGCATCCCATAATGCGGCTTTATCCGTAGCTGTTTTAATTGCTGGATTCCACTTGATTTTTGTACCGTACTTTTCGTAGTCGCTACTATCAAACCATAAGTGATGCACACATACTTCCGCAGTAATATTTTTATTTTTTAATGCTCCTGATTGGAACAATGCCATCTCTTTTTGTGTAGACAAATGAAGAACATGTAACCTTGCATTATGCTTCTTTGCAAGTTCTATAGTCTTAACTGTTGATTGATAACAAGCTTCCGCACTTCTAATATTTGGATGCTCACTGATAGGCACATCCTCACCATATTGTTCTTTTGCTTTGGCAATATTGTTACGGATAATCTGCTCATCTTCACAGTGAGAAGTAATGATCACAGGAGATTTTGCAAACAACTCATTCAATGCATTTTCATTGTCTACCAACATATTACCAGTAGACGATCCCATAAACAATTTTACTCCACAAATTCTTTTCTTATCAATTTTCTCTACCTCCTCGATATTGCTGTTTGTAGCACCAAGATAGAAAGAGTAGTTGGCAAGAGAACTTTCTGCTGCACGATCGTACTTTTGTTCTAGCGTTGCAAGATCGGTAGCTTGAGGTATCGTGTTAGGCATTTCCATGAATGAAGTCACACCACCAGCAACAGCAGCTTTGGATCCATGGTATATATCTTCTTTGTGTGTCAAACCAGGCTCACGTAAGTGTACTTGATCATCAATAGCTCCTGGCATTAGATAACGGTTGTCACCATCAATTACATCACATTTATCTAATAGATCTTGTGGTACTTCTTTTCGGAAAATCTTATCTATTGTATCTCCTTTGATAAGTACTGCACATTTTTTGTGTATTTTACCTTCGTTTACAATTTTAACGTTGGTAATTAAGGTTGTTTTCATTTTTAGTACTTGGTATTAAAAACAAATAATTGGTAAATTTTTCTGTTTATTGTAACTGTAAGAAATACATTTTTTATAACAATTCCAATGTTTTTAAAGAGATAAAACAAAAGTTTTAAATCAACGATTATAAAGATAAAGAAGATCTTTTTCTCTAAATTACAGATCTTTATTGGATTTTGAATCTCGTATCCAAGTAGGTATCGATAACTAGACACTGTAAAAATATGGCTAAAGTAAGAGTACAAGATATTGCAAAGGAGTTAGGTATATCATCTTCAACTGTTTCAAGAGCACTAAATAACCATCCTAAAATTAGTGATAAAACGAAAAAGCAGATTATTGAAAAAGCCCACCAGATGGGATATTTTGTAAATGAAACAAAATCATTCTCTGCTTTTCCTTATCGAACAACCGCTGTACTATACCCATTAGCAGCTGGAGATGTAATTCAGAATTCAGTCGACCTGATGAAAATTGCAGAGAAACAAGGATATGCTGTTGCTCTTTTCCCCGTTGTTTCCTCTTCCTATGTTGGCATGCTTACCAAACTACTTTTGGAGAAACAATTTCATAGTGTCATATCTTTTTTCCCAGAATCAAACGAAATACGTCTGTTAGAAGAATTAAATGACAATGGTGTAAAGGTGATTGTGGTAAATCCAAATGATTCTAAAACAAACCTTCTACAGTTGCAGATAGATATATACAAGGCTGCATACGAAGCTTTTTCTCACCTTGTACTTATGGCAGGGACAAATATTGCAATGGTCGGGACACCTGAACTTCCTGCATTAAATGATAAAATAAAAAAAGCATACATCGACGTGTTAAGTAGAAATGGAGTTGAATATAATCCTGAATGTATCTATGACCAACGAGGAGATTTACAAGATCTTCATAGATGGGTCTTTTCATTATTGGATTACAGGAAAGATATCACAGGACTCTTTACCGCTTCTCATACACATATGTTACAAGTGGTCTCCTCTTTAAGAGAATTAGGTAAGAAGATCCCACGTGACACTAAAGTGATTTCATTATCGTATAGTAACTTCCCGGAATTTATGTCTCCCAAAATAACCTCTATGAATTTCAACATTGTTGACATCATTACGGAATGTTTCAATCTACTTAAGAACTTTTCCACAACCACCACAATATCAGACACAAAAACACTAAATGCAGAATTTATATTACGAAAATCAACGCTTTGAATGCAATTTATTGCACTATTTACATCCTCTACTTAGAATTAAACAACAACAACACATACAACCCTAAACAATTAATATACAGGTTAATAACATAAAGACATTATGCTATTAACCTTTTTTTAGTTATTAAAATAATTCAGATTGTTTTTTTTTGAAATTGAAGCATCTAAATTTGTGATGTAAACAAAAAAGAGAAGTGCAATTTATTGCACAAACCTCTTAATAAACTGAACAACAAGAATACAATTTCGAAAAAGATAGGGTATGAAAGAGATAAACCAACTAAAGCAAAAATATCAGAAGGTTGTTACTTCTGTTTTCGATGATAAAGCACTAGGTTCTATATCTGTAGCGCAACGCATTGCGAGCTTGATTAAAAAGAAAGCTACTCAAGATAAACCTTTTGTGTTAGGATTGGCTACAGGTTCTACACCTCTAGGGGTTTATGCTGAGTTGGTTCGTTTGCATAAAGAGGAAGGATTGAGTTTTGAAAATGTAGTTACATTCAATCTAGACGAATATCTTCCAATGGCACCAGCGGACAAAAACAGCTATGTACGCTTTATGCATGAGAATCTTTTTGATCATATTGATATCAAACCAGAAAACGTTCATATCCCTGACGGAACCGTTGCGGAAGATGAAGTAGTTGATTTTTGTCGTGATTACGAAGCAAAAATTGCATCATTTGGAGGTTTAGATCTACAAATCCTAGGAATTGGAAGATCAGGTCATATCGGTTTCAACGAACCAGGATCAGGACTGTACTCTTTAACACGTCGTGTTAAATTGGCTCCTATCACAATCAAAGATGCTGCTAAAGATTTTGGTGGAGAAGCGAAAGTTCCAACAGAAGCAATCACAATGGGCGTAAGTACTATTCTTAATGCCAAACGTGTGATCTTGATGGCTTGGGGCGAAAACAAAGCTTCTATTGTTAGAAAAGCTATCGAAGATGAGGTAAATGATCTTATCCCAGCAACTTTCTTACAATACCACTCTAATGTAACTTTTGTTTTAGATAACGAAGCTGCAACAGAATTAGCAACAACGGAAACACCATGGTTGTTTGGTGACATCGAATGGACAGACAGAATGATCCGTAAAGCCGTAACATGGTTAGCTCTTCAAGTTGAAAAGCCTATCCTAAAACTTACGGATGAAGACTACGTAAAATACGGTATGAGTGACCTTATCGATTCTTGTGAGAACTCATACAATATCAATATAAAAGTATTTAACGATTTACAACACACCATTACTGGATGGCCAGGAGGGAAACCAAATGCAGATGATAGTCATCGTCCTGCTCCTTCTGAGCCAGCAAGAAAGCGTGTAGCTGTATTCTCACCACACCCTGATGATGACGTTATCTCAATGGGAGGTACATTTATACGATTGGCTTCACAAGGTCACGATGTAAATGTGGCTTACCACGTATCTGGTAACATCGCTGTTGCTGACGAAGACGTTCTTAGATATGCCAAATTCATCAAGATGTTCAACAAAGCATTTGGTGGTGGAGACTCTGCAGCAGAAAGAAAACTGGAACAAATCGTTAAAGTAATTCAAGAGCGTGGAGCTGGAGATCTTGATGCAGCTGAAGCACTAGAGATCAAAGGTCTTATTCGTCGCTTGGAGGCAATTACTGCAGATGAATTTGTTGGTGTTCCTGAGAAAAAAGTTACCTTCCTTGATATGCCTTTCTACAAAACAGGTACTGTTAAGAAAAAACCTCTTTCTCAAGAAGATATCGATGTAGTAGCAAACTACTTAAAAGAAATTAAACCTCACCAAATTTATGCAGCAGCAGATTTAGCTGATCCACACGGAACTCATGGAGTTTGTTTTGAAGCACTAATTGCAGCACTAAAACAACTTGAAGGAGAAGAGTGGTTAGAAGACTGTGTTCTTTGGGGTTATCGTGGAGCATGGGCAGAATGGAATATTGCAGATGTAGATATGGCAGTGCCTTTGAGCCCTTGTGAAATGACTGGTAAAATTAAAGCGATCTATTGCCATGGATCTCAAAAAGATAATGTTCTATTCCCTGGAGAAGACAAACGTGAATTCTGGGAAAGAGCAAGAGACCGTAATAATGCAACAGCTAGATTGTATGACAAACTAGGTTTAGCCGAGTATGAGGCAATGGAAGTTTTTGCCAAATATGACTATAGAAAATAACTATAAGTTTTAGTAAACATATTTCGTTTTTGTGATTTATTTTAGAGATCGTTCTCAATAATTGAGAACGGTCTCTTTTTTTATATCAAAATATCCCTCCCCCTCATTTACCTTCTTTCTTTTAACAAATCTCACCCAACAACAACCCTTTATTCAACCTATTCTGAGGGCTCTGCCATAAGTTTTTTTGGAAAAGTGTCAACCAAACCATATTTAATATTGTTGTTAAAATGTTCACAATATTCTAACTCTTTTCAAAGAGCATATTGATCGTTTTGGTAGTTCCTATGATTTGAATAATCGTATTTGTTAAGAAGGGTATTTGCAATATAAATGATTTTATATTTTTAAATATCTAGGAGCACTCTTTTAAGATATATGATATTGTTCATTACTACCTCATAGTGAGGAGAATAATAAAATAATACTTTATTGCGTTTTAATTATAAATATAGATGCATGTTTGTATTTAAAAATCCCAAATAATGAAACAGTTTATCACTTTTAGCGTATTTCTTATGCTGTGTGCTTCCATTAGCTCAGCTCAATCAGCATTGGGTTTTGTAAATATGGAAGACAAAAAACCATCCACTCTTCCTCCTGTTAGAGAAGCGGACGTGGTTTGGAAAAAGACCCTATGGCGTATCATTGATTTAAGAGAAAAAATGAATCAATGCTTATATTATCCTACTCGACCTATTGAAAATCGCAAAAGTCTGGTCTACTGTCTTCTTGAGGGATTACAAGAAGGCGATTTCTTAGGATTCAAACCAAAAGATCCTCCTGGAGCATTTGATGAGCCAATGACCTGGGGAGAAGTAATTAATAGCATGCAGCCTAGCTTTGCAAACACCATGAGCCCAGAAAGCATCACAGATGACTATAACTTTGAAGATAATTTAGATCTTTCTTTAGTTAAACAAATAATGGTTAAAGAGGCGTGGTTTTTTAATAAACAAAGCTCTCGAATGGAAGTCCGTATCGAAGGTTTATGCCCTATTCTAATCTATCCTAAAGATCCTAATTACCCTGATCAAAATCTTCTAAAGAAACTAACCTTCTGGGTAGAGTATCCTGAGACAAGGAGCTTGCTATGCAAAAGAAGTGTCTTCAATCCATATAACGAAGCCAGAAATCTAAGTTTTGATGATGTCTTTATCAATCGTAAATTTGATGCATATATTATTGGAGAATCTAATATATATGACAATCGTTTTATTGTACAATATGCCAAAGGAGACTATGCTTTAAAAGAAGCACAACGTATCGAAAATGCGATCTTTAATTGGGAACAGGATATATGGGAGTACTAATAACGTTTTATGGCCTTATATCGCCTCTTTGCACTATTAAACGACAAAGAGAAATAACTATCCACCCAGAAGTGTCATACACATCATTTAAATAGCAAAAACAAATGTTATAATACAGAAAAAGCCGAGGACAAACTGTCTTCGGCTTTCTATATGTGAGCGAAAAACGGGACTTGAACCCGCGACCCCAACCTTGGCAAGGTTGTGCTCTACCAACTGAGCTATTTTCGCATTTAATAAAATAAAGAAAAAGAGCGAAAAACGGGACTTGAACCCGCGACCCCAACCTTGGCAAGGTTGTGCTCTACCAACTGAGCTATTTTCGCATTTGGCGTAAAAAAAAAGCTCCACAAAAGAGCCTATGATAATTTACAGAAATTGTATACAAAAAAGTAGTACTCGGAGCGGGACTTGAACCCGCACGACCGCAATGGTCATTGGATTTTAAGTCCAACGTGTCTACCAATTCCACCATCCGAGCGTAATACTATTTTGTGAGCGAAAAACGGGACTTGAACCCGCGACCCCAACCTTGGCAAGGTTGTGCTCTACCAACTGAGCTATTTTCGCATTTTTGTTCATCATTATTAAAGAACGTCCTTTCTTCTGAAAGGCGTTGCAAATATATATGTTATTTCCTTTTTGCCAAAACCTGAGAGCAAAAAAAAATCAGGAATATTCCATGCTTTGGGAGATATTCCTGATGATTTGGTTCATTATCAAAAAAATAGAGGGATTTTAAAGACCTGAAATTTTTTTGATCTCATCGAGCTTATTTAGAGCTTCAACGGGGGTCAGGTTGTTAATATCGGTATTTTTTATCTGTTCTCGTATCTGTTCCAAGATAGGATCATCAAGTTGAAAGAAGCTTAATTGATAGTCTCCCTCCCCATTGGTAGGTGGTTGTACCTTCACTTTGGGTTGTTGTTCACTACTCTTTTCTGTCTCTGTTTTGGTTTCTAATTGATTTAAAATTTGGTTGGCTCTATCTACTACAACTTTTGGCATTCCTGCTAATTTGGCAACATGAATACCAAAACTATGATTAGATCCTCCTCTTTCTAGTTTTCTTAAAAAGATTACCTGGTTACCAGACTCTTTTATAGAAACATTAAAATTCTTAATTCTTTCAAAACTATTCTCCATATCATTCAACTCATGATAGTGGGTTGCAAAGAGTGTTTTTGCCTTAACCTCTTTCATTTGATGAATATACTCTACAATAGACCATGCAATAGAAATACCATCATAAGTACTGGTTCCTCTACCTAGCTCGTCAAAAAGAATAAGACTACGCTG
This sequence comes from Prolixibacteraceae bacterium, assembly GCA_025210775.1. Taxonomy (GTDB): domain Bacteria; phylum Bacteroidota; class Bacteroidia; order Bacteroidales; family Prolixibacteraceae; genus Halosquirtibacter. Next base: position 5,094 of record JAOARB010000002.1, on the reverse strand, counting down.
AGAGATGTTATTAAGGATGCTTGCAGCTTCATTCATCTCTACCATAAATGTAGATTCCCCCATAGAGATATTATCTGAAGCACCTACACGAGTAAAGATCTTATCTACGACACCTAAATTCGCCTTTTCAGCAGGAACAAAACACCCAATCTGTGCCATAAGACTGATCAATGCTGTTTGACGAAGTAATGCTGATTTACCCGACATATTTGGTCCAGTAATCATCATAATCTGTTGGCTGTTATTGTCTAGGTATATGTCGTTGGCAATATAACTTTCACCAATAGGTAGTTGTTGTTCGATCACAGGATGACGCCCCTGTTTAATATCGAGTATCAAACTATCATTCACCTCTGGCATATTATATTCATTCTGTCCTGAAACCTTCGCAAAGGAGCTTAAACAGTCAATACAAGAAAGAATATTAGCATTTAACTGGATAGCTTGAATATATTCCGAAAGCGCAAAAATAAGCTTCGTATATAGCTCGTTTTCTAATTGAGCAATCTTCTCTTCTGCCCCTAATATTTTGGATTCATACTCTTTTAGCTCCTCTGTAATATATCTTTCAGCACTAACCAGTGTCTGTTTTCTAATCCATGTTTCTGGGACCTTATCTTTATGCGTATTTCGAACTTCAATGTAATAACCAAAAACATTATTGAAACCTATCTTAAGAGAAGGAATACCTGTTTCCTCTACTTCACGTAACTGCAACTGTTTAAGGTAGTCTTTCCCTGAAAAAGCAATACTACGAAGTTCATCTAGCTCTTCTGAAACTCCATCGGCAATAACATTCCCTTTGTTTAATAGTACGGGAGGTTCTGCAACAATCTCGTTTGCTATTCTCTCTTTAATAGAAGTACATGGATTTAATTGATCGGCATACGATTTTAGTGTTTCATTATTGGATGCCTTACAATAAGCAATAATAGGCTCAATGGCCTCTAGAGCATCTTTTAACTGAACGACCTCACGAGGATTAATACGACCTACGGCGACCTTAGAAATGATTCTCTCAAGATCGGCTATCTTATGCAATTCATGATCAATCTGGTCATTTAATTCATCATGCTCGATAAATTCATTAACGACATCCAAACGTCGATGTATCGCAGTAACATTCTTCAACGGAAGGGCTACCCAACGACGCATCATACGAGCGCCCATAGGGGTAATCGTCTTATCTAAGATCTGAATAAGTGTCTTCGCTCCTTCATGTAAAGAACCAAAAAGTTCTAGATTATGAATCGTAAACTTATCAAGCCAAACATACTTATCTTCTTCGATTCTTGAGATAGATGATATATGTTGTACTTGATGGTGTTGCGTTAAATCAAGATAATAAAGAATAGCCCCAGCAGCGATAATACCTGTATGAAGCGAATCAATACCAAAACCTTTCAAGTTCTTTGTTTGAAAATGTTTGGTTAATTTCTCTATTGAATTATCGAAATTATAAACCCATTCATCTAAGCCATATGTATAGAACTGGTCAGCTCCAACCTCCTGAAGTAGGCCTTTACTCTCTTTGGGAAAAAGAACTTCTTTCGGTTTAAAGGAACTTATTAATTTATCAATATAACTGACATCACCTTCTGCTGTAAGAAACTCTCCTGTAGAGATATCTAAGAAGGATATTCCAATATTCTGTTTACTAAAATATAAGGATGCTAAGAAATTATTTTCTCTGTGATTAAGTACATTATCATCTATAGAAACACCAGGCGTAACCAATTCAGTGATTCCCCTTTTGACAATCTTCTTGGTTGTTTTAGGATCCTCTAACTGTTCACAAATAGCTACACGCTGTCCTGCTCTAACCAATTTAGGAAGATATACGTCTAATGAATGGTGAGGAAATCCAGCAAGCTCAACAAAACTAGCGGAGCCATTAGCTCTCTGTGTTTGCGTGATACCTAATATCTGAGCAGCCTTGATTGCATCTTCTCCGAACGTTTCGTAAAAGTCTCCAACTCTGAAAAGTAAAATTGCATCTGGATGTTTCGCCTTGATAGAATAGTATTGTTTCATCAAGGGCGTTTCGACATATTTTTTTGTTTTTGCCAATGTTTCTTAATTTTTTAAACTCCTACTTAAGAACAAAGATATAAATGTTACACAAATAATTATATAGCTTATTTTGGAAACACTAAATACAAAATAAGGTCAGGAGATAAATAATAATATGAGTGATAACATTTCGAATTATCTTCAATGGTGTGCAAACAACAGATATGGTCTTTTCTATCGAACGATAGAAGATATTAAGCATCCAACAATGGAATCAAAAGAGCATATTGGATAAGATATTTAGAATAGGTCAAAGAACTCTTTAAACAAGGATAGAGCCGTCATTCTAACCTAAAAAACTAACTATCAAAGCTTAATACACATAATTATATTGACTATTGAAGATATAGAGTTGGAATAGTATCATATTCCATTTCACAAAAATGATAGTTTATTAACAATTAATAAATGTATATACAACAAACAGATCGTAATATTGCGATATATAATTATTACGATATATGGGAGTAACAAAAACAAATCTTTTTAGTGATTCACAAAATAATATAGCACTCTTTGCTAAGGCAATCTCTCACCCAGCAAGAGTTGCAATTATAGAATACCTATTAAGTAAACGGAAATGTGTAAACAAACTTCTTGTGGAAGAATTGGGACTTTCTCAAGCTACTATAAGTCAACACCTAAAAGAATTAAAGATCTTAGGGCTTATCCAAGGAGAGATTGAAGGACATTCTATCCATTATTGTATCAACAAAGATAAGTGGAAAGAATTTGAGGAGCTGTTTCATACACTATTTGATAAAGTCAAAATACAAAACATAAACTGTAAAGCATCTTAACTATGAATTGGAAAGAAATCATCACAAAGGCTGATATTAGTACGATCAAAGAGGATCGAAAAGAGATACTACAAAAAGTAGTCGAATATGTGCAAAATAAGGTTGATAAAGGAGAAACACCTGTATTGAACTACGTATGTACACATAACTCTAGAAGAAGCCAATTATCACAAATATGGGGATATGCAGCTGCAGCATTTCACAGAATTGAAATTGTTAGCTATTCTGGAGGAGTAGAAGTTACTGCATTTAACGAAAGAGCAGTAAATGAGATCAAACAGTGTGGGTTTAATGTTTCAGTAAAGTCGATCAATGGAGACAATCCAATATATGAGGTGAAATTAGATGAGAATATAACACCTCTAACGATGTTCTCTAAAGTATTTGACGATAAAGCAAACAGTGTTCGTCCTTTTGCAGCTATTATGACTTGTGATCATGCCGATGAAAACTGTCCATTTATTCCTGATGCAGAAGAAAGACTGGCTGTTAGATACGAAGACCCAAAGAAGTTCGATGATACAGAACTAGAAGCAAAAATGTATCATGAACGTTCTATGCAGATAGCCCTAGAGATGAAATATATTTTCTCATCTATTCATAAAAAATAATCATTGTCAATAATGAAAAAACTAAATTTTGTCGATCAATATCTAACACTGTGGATCTTTCTTGCCATGATCATAGGTGTTACTTTAGGATACGTATTTCCTCCTATTTCGGATTACATCAACTCTTTAAGTGTAGGAACTACAAATATTCCTATTGCTATCGGACTTATCTTAATGATGTACCCACCCTTAGCGAAAGTAAACTATAAGTTGCTCCCTACAGTGTTTAAGAATACCAAAATACTTACTCTTTCACTTATCTTAAATTGGATTGTAGGCCCCATTCTCATGTTTGCATTGGCAGTTATATTCCTGCATGATCATCCTCATTATATGGTTGGTCTTATACTGATAGGACTAGCTCGCTGTATTGCCATGGTATTAGTTTGGAATGATCTAGCAGATGGTAGTAGCGAATATGGTGCAGGATTGGTAGCTCTAAATAGTATATTTCAGGTCTTTGGATACAGTTTCTATGCTTGGCTTTTTATAACAAAACTACCACCCCTATTTGGCTTTACAGGTGCTATCGTTGATATATCTATTGCGACCATAGCAGAGAGTGTTGCAATCTATTTAGGTATTCCTTTCCTATTAGGACTTTTATCAAGAATCATCCTCGTTAAGAGAAAAGGAGAGAGATGGTATAATGAAAAATTTATTCCTACGATCTCACCATTAACATTGACAGCACTTCTATTTACTATCATCGTTATGTTCTCTCTAAAAGGAGAAATCATTGTAAAGATTCCATTCGATGTAGTACGTATCGCGATTCCATTGGTACTATACTTCGGAATTATGTTTCTTTTTAGTTTCTGGATTAGTAAAAAGATGGGAGCCAAATACAACGAAAATGCATCAATCTCTTTTACGGCAACAGGAAACAACTTTGAACTTGCAATTGCTGTAGCTATTGCCGTCTTTGGTCTTAATTCAGGAGAAGCATTTACTGGTGTTATTGGTCCATTAATTGAAGTACCAGCCTTGATTCTTCTTGTTAAAGTAGCACAAAGACTTAAGCTTAAATACAACAAAAACACATAAAATAAGAACCATTCTTATACGACCAAAAACAGCAAGATCGTTTTATTAACAATCTTGCTGTTTTTTTATCGGAATATAAATAGTGATTACAATGATCATAATACAACCGTAGAATAGTACTATAATCATTCTACAATAATAAGTTAACGCATAATAGATTACTCTGTTCGCAAAGGGCAATAGTTGCGGGAAGAGGTTCCTCTTCCCAATATTCAAGAACACTATTCTTAAATAAAGAAGGTTTCAGAAAAGTATGGACATAAAAAAAAGGTTCAACTCTTTCGAATGGCACCTTTATTAAAACGGCGGCGACCTACTCTCGCCCATCTCTGCAGTAACCTCAGCACTATAAGTGTTTAACTTACTCTGTTACCAAAGGGCAATAGTTGCGGGAAGAGGTTCCTCTTCCCAACATTCAAGAATAAGTATAGTGCATCAGTATCTCCAGTTATATCTCAGAAAAGTATAGACATAAAAAAAGGTTCAACTCTTTCGAATTGAACCTTTACTAAAACGGCGGCGACCTACTCTCCCACATCTCTGCAGTACCATCGGCGCTATAG
>JAOARB010000001.1 GCA_025210775.1 Prolixibacteraceae bacterium | reverse complement strand
GACATTGTGAACAATCCAGTAATAACGAATAAAGACATTGTGAACAATCCAGTATTAACGAATAAAGACATTGTGAACAATCCAGTAATAACGAATAAAGACATTGTGAACAATCCAGTAATAACGAATAAAGACATTGTGAACAATCCAGTAACAACGAATAAAGACATTAAAGAAAAAGCTATTCAAACAAATCCAATTTTAACAAAGGGACAAGACAGTGTAGTAGAAAATTTTAGAACTGCAATATTACAAAATCAACTTGAAGATGAACAAATGTTGTTAATATACTATATGAAATCTACTTCAAAATATGCCCTAGGTGAGCGTTCAAGACTCGAAGATGAGTTGAGAGATATAAAGGAATGGCAAAAGATACACTCCTATAATGATTGTTTATATAATAATTATTCTTCATGTTTAAGAAACCTGAAAATGAGAAATTTCTTAAAAGAAACGGACTTCACCTCATATGGTAATCCTAAAGAATTCACATTAGTTGATGAATTGCAGCCCTTCTTATTAAATATGCCTTATGATTTAATGTCAAAAATTAATGAAGCGATCACGAGAACACAAAAGAAAGAAGAAAAAGATGAAGAGTTCAACTGGCCTTTTTAATCAAACTAATTAATCTCATAATAGCAAGATTAATGATAAGACAGTAAGATGAATATTTAATTATTTTATACGACTCTGCCACTATTAAATTCGGCAACGTCTATATGATTAATATTTCTTTTCTCACATCTCCTGTCGATATTGATGTCTAACAAAATAAGTACTATTGATAAGGTAGACACTTCATACGTCTATTGGCGTAGTTGGTTTGGGTTGATAGCTAAACTCTTCATTCATTGGGACGCTGCCACTTTTTAAAATGACAACGTCTCCAATTTTAAATAAATTTTTGTTATTTTATTATGGAATGTGTATTTGAAACAAGCCTTCAGAGAATTTAAATGTTCTAAAGGCTTGTTGGGATTACTCTTTTGTGACATCGTATTTCTTGGGTTGATATAATAATGTTAGTAAATATTGATTGTAGATATTTCAGACACAGTTGGTACTATTGATTCGACACACACATACAGCATAATCTAGAGCTATGAGAATGGATTAGATGTTTTTCAATAGTCATTTCAACGCTGCCTCTATAAAGCTCGGTAACGTCTCAAGGATTAAATTTTTGCTTAATAACTTTTAATCCTTTTTAATATCGATGTTTTAGAGGTCTGTAAGTAGATCGGTTACTTTGTATAAGTCTTCAAAGTCCTTTTTTTGCATACATCATTGTAACTACAACTGCTATTAAAGTATGGTGGATCCCAATAGCAGAAAGCTTCCCTTGGTATAAAAGAAGCAGTTTTGGTAGGAACACAAAAACAATAAAACCAGATAGTTCCTACTATCTGGTTTTATTCTTAGTGGAGTTGGAGGGATTCGAACCCTCGTCCAAACAAGGAAGCAATATGCTTTCTACACGTTTAGCCTCGACTTAGTTTTCGAATGGATGCTGGATCAAGGCCACCGACATACACCTTAGTCTCTTAAGTTTCATAGCACAAGCGAGACGATCATGCTACTAGTCTCGATATTTCTGCACTTCTTAGCCTAGCCGCCTCAAGACGTTGGCACTAGAGAAGTGTCTTGTTTCAGTATCTGATACCGAATTCCCTTAAAGGGTGCTAAAATCTACTATACTTCGATTAAGCTGCAAGAGCAAAGTTATTTTCGCCAATTACAAAGTTTGCATATTTAAGATTATCGAGCCAAACATACAATGCTCGACGTGCTTACACACCTCTTCTACCTGCTGTCTAAACCAGTCAACCCCGTAAAAGTGAATGCAAATATAGGGAATATTTCTTTTATATCCTTATTTTACCTTATAAATATACTTTTAAGAGGGACAAATAGATCCCATTGGATCGTCTATAGCGTCTTAGTCATAAAAACAGGACACGCAGATAAAATTATTTTGTTAGCCCTAAAGGGAAGTACTGACAGAGAATAGGTAAGGTCGATTTAAAGGATCGAGGTTTTTGTCTTATCTATTCCTAGGATAACTTCTTTTAATTGTGTTTGGTGTCTATTCTTATATCCTACTTTTCCCTACTCTTTTTTGGATAAAAGAGATGTGGCTCCATCGCTAAAAAAGACCTTATTTTGGTGTTAGCTCTTTATGATATGGTCGCAACTAAAATGAGGTTTTTCCCGACTTATGTTTAACACACCCCCATTATTCGGTTAAATCTACTTTACAACCCATTAACCTCATATTTAGGTCAAAAACACATCAACTTCATATCAAATTCATATCAACTTCATATTAAGTTCATTTATACGTTATGTTAGAATGAAGTTGATATGAAGTTGATATGGTCTTAAAGTGTATCCGATACAATAACAAACTGAAATTATGATAACTGTGATATTTAGGTAAAATAAAGTCAATATTGGTTTAAGTAATATTTGGTATTTGTAAATCGGGGGCATCATAAAATAGAACGTAAGAGTTATTCAACCAAAAGAACAAATAGAGAAAGGTCAATAATTCTTTTATATTTGGATTCCAAAGAAAAGAGAGAGGCATAAATAATAAGAACAAGCCTTGAAAAACGATGTTATATAGTAAAAAGAGAGAAGACCAATGACCAAAGATCCAGATATTCATATAAGCCAAGCATTCAGGTTCGCCTTCATGCTACTCATCGCAGGACTCTTTTTTCAATGTAAAAGAAAAGAGATCGGCACCCCTACTGTTCCTACAGAGAAAGATCTATTTGTACGAGGAGTAGATCTTAGCTACACTTCGCAAATAGAGGATCATGGAGGTATCTTCAAACAATACAACAAGAATGTAGATCCTTATTCTCTATTAAAAACCAAAGGAGCGAACATGGTTCGATTGCGTCTATGGCATAATCCTGAGTGGATAAAAGATATTTATGGAGAACAAACAAAAGTATATAGTGGTCTTGCGGAAGTCACCAAAGATATTCAACGAGCCAAAAGACAAAAGCTAGAAGTACTACTTGATTTTCATTATTCAGACACATGGGCTGATCCGGCACATCAAGAGATACCCAAAGCATGGCGTCAAATAAGTTCTTTAAAAGTGCTAAAAGATTCGATCTACCAATATACATTTAAGACATTAGACGCTCTAGACAAACAAGATCTGCTTCCAGAGATGGTGCAACTAGGCAATGAGATCAACCATGGCTTTCTATATTCTAAACGCCCCTCTTCTTTCCCCAATCTGTCTCTCTCGGATGGTCAATGGAGCCCTTTTGGGGAGGTGATGAATAGTGCCATTCAAGCCGTTCGGGATATCGAAAGACAGAGTCAGAGAAAGATCAAAATTGCACTACATATAGCCGATCCTAATGGGATTGCATGGTGGTTTGAGAAGGCGACAACAGAAGGGAAAGTGACCGATTTCGATATCATCGGTTTTTCCTATTATCATATATGGCATACAGAGATCCCCTTTAAGGAATTGGGGACAACGATAAAAAAGAGCAAAGAGAGATTTCAAAAAGAGGTGATGATATTGGAAACAGCCTATCCTTTCACAACACAAAACAACGACACTTATCCGAACCTTTACTACCGTCAAGATCCTGTAGAGGGATACGACTATACCATTGCTGGGCAGAAAGCATTTATGAGTGAGCTACTAAAAGAGAGCTACAAAGCAGGGGCTTCAGGGGTCTTCTATTGGGCTCCCGAATGGATTAGCAGTTCATTAAGAGACCTATGGGGAGAAGGCTCATCGTGGGAGAACTGTGCCCTCTTCGATTTTAATGGAGAAGCAACCGATGCAATAAACTACCTCAATACCCCATTATAAACAAAAAGGTTCCGCCGATAGTATATCATCAGCGGAACCTTTTGGTTATGCTATTATCTCTTCTGAAAGAGAATTACAATGCTTTCAATTTAGCAATCGTTTCAGATGGGTTTTCTGAGTTAAAGACAAAGCTTCCTGCTACTACAGCATCGACACCACACTCTTTAAGTTTGGCTCCGGTCTCAAGGTTTACCCCTCCGTCGATTTCAATGATTGCTTTAGAGTTTCTCTCTACGATCATCGCTTTTAGTTGTTTCACCTTATCGTAAGTTCTTTCGATAAATTTCTGACCACCGAAACCAGGGTTTACAGACATAAGAAGAACAACATCCACATCTTCGATAATTTCCTCAAGAACGCTGATAGGAGTGTGAGGGTTAAGAGAAACACCCGCCTTCATTCCACTTTGGTGGATTTGTTGAACGGTACGGTGCAAGTGGGTACAAGCCTCATAATGTACAGTTAAGATTTCGGCACCTGCTTGTTTAAAAGCATCGATATAACGACCTGGATCTTCAATCATAAGGTGCACATCAAGCACTTTCTTTGCAATTTTATTTACATGTTGCAACACAGGTAGTCCGAAAGAAATATTTGGAACAAACATTCCATCCATGACATCAAAATGAATCCATTCAGCTTGACTTTCGTTAAGCATCTCTACATCTTTACCCAGCTCTAAGAAGTTGGCAGACAATACGGAAGGTGAAATTATCATTCTCTACTGTTTATGGTTTTATTAATTTTTTTATTCTAGATCAAAATCTCTCGGCAAAAGTACCAAATAATAGCCTTAAGAGCGATATTTTTAAAGAAAAACACTTTTTTTTGTTTGGATCTTTCCGAAGAACAATAGGTTTTCTACATTAAAATATTAACTTTGTGAACGTTGTACGGGAGAAGTCACTCTCATCTCAACATACTTCTATATTTATCTTCAAAAAAATAATCCTCAAAAACAATCTTGTAATAATACAATACAATGTACGATATAATTGAACTTAGCAAGAAACTAGTTCCAGACCTTAAAGAGGTTGCAAAAGAACTAGGGATCAAAAGAATAGATTCATACAAAAAACAAGACCTTATATATAAAATTCTTGACACTCAAGCGGTTTTAGCCGTAGAGAGCAAGAACGAGAAGAAAGAGAATAAGGCTAAAAAAGCTCCAATAAGAAAAGATAATGCTGCAAAGAAAGAGCAAAACAACGCTCCTAAGAAGAAAGAGAAAAAAGCAGTAGATAAAAAAGAGGAAGTAGCACCTGTAAAACCTCAAAAAGAGAACCCTAAGCAAGAGAATCAAAAAGCAAAACAAGATAACGCAAAGGGTTCAAAAGAAAAGCCTAAAGCAGACAGAGAGCCAAGAAAGCAAGAAGCTAAGAAAGCTCCTCAAGCGACAGAGGCACCAAAAGAAGCACCTCAACAACAAGAAAAAGAGGCTCCTAAGCAAGAAGCATCAAACCATGATGCACCAAAAGCAAAAGGAGAAGCTGAAAGAAATAACGATCGTCGTCCTTCACAAAACAATAAGGACAGAAATTTCCGTGATAAAAGACAAAATAAATATAGCAAACAAAATAGCGACAAAGGCTTTGAGTTTGAAGGTATTGTAGAGAGTTCAGGAGTGTTAGAGATCATGCAAGATGGTTATGGTTTCTTACGTTCTTCAGACTACAACTACTTAAACTCTCCTGATGATATCTATGTATCACAGAGTCAGATCAAACTTTTTGGTTTGCGTACAGGAGACAACGTAAAAGGAACCATTCGTCCTCCAAAAGATGGGGAGAAATATTTCCCACTTATCAAGGTAAAAGAGATCAATGGTAGAACACCGGATTATATTCGTGATCGTGTTCAGTTTGATCACCTTACGCCTCTTTTCCCAGATGAGAAATTCAATATTACTGGAAAAGGACACAACTCTATTTCATGTCGTGTAGTAGATCTATTCTCGCCTATCGGTAAAGGACAAAGGGGATTGATCGTTGCACAACCTAAAACAGGAAAGACCGTATTGTTAAAAGAAATTGCAAACGCAATTGCAGACAACAACCCTGAAGTATATATGATTGTACTTTTGATCGACGAGCGTCCTGAAGAGGTTACAGACATGGCTAGAAACGTTAAAGCAGAAGTGGTTTCTTCTACTTTCGATGAGCCTGCAGAAAGACACGTACGTGTAGCAAACATGGTTCTTGAAAAAGCCAAAAGAATGGTAGAGTGTGGACACGATGTAGTGGTTCTTCTAGATTCTATTACACGTCTTGCTCGTGCTTATAACACCGTAGCACCTGCTTCTGGTAAGGTTCTTTCTGGTGGTGTGGATGCCAATGCACTACATAAACCTAAGCGTTTCTTCGGTGCTGCTCGTAACATCGAAAACGGTGGATCATTGACAATCTTGGCTACAGCACTTACAGAGACTGGATCTAAGATGGATGAAGTGATCTTCGAAGAGTTCAAAGGAACAGGTAACATGGAGCTTCAGTTGGATAGAAAACTTGCGAACCGTCGTGTGTTCCCAGCGGTTGATATCACACAATCGAGTACACGTAGAGAAGATCTTCTTCTTCCTAAAGCAACAATGGATAAAGTTTGGATCCTACGTAACTACCTAACAGATATGAATTCTGTTGAAGCAATGCAGTTTACTAAAGACCGCATGACTAAGACTAGAAATAATGATGAGTTCCTATTGTCGATGAACGACTAATAAGAATCAATCATAAAATATATCAGAGGCTATCTTGTAAAAGGTAGCCTCTTTTTTGTTTCTTAGCCTCAGACTCCTTCATCAAAAACAGAAGCTGTGCTTTAAGAAAATGATCTTAGTCTTCTGTTATTACCTTATTCCGATCATCAATAAAGCCTCTTTGCGATAAACGAAATCCCTCAAGGGATAACATTGATTATAGAAGATAATGGTTCTTTAGAGTCTAAGAACTTACGGTGTAGGGGACATAAACAAGATAGTAGTCCCAACTTCACGGGTATATTGAAACAGAATCATCAGTACCACCAAAGAGCTCTTTGGGGCAGGAAGCCGACAAAGTATTTATTGATGATACGGTAAGCTCATAGAACTGATTTCGTAGCATAAAAAAAGCTATCATGAGACTCCCATGATAGCTTAATTATTATATCGTAGAATAGGTTACGCTTTCTTAAAAGAGAATAAGAACTCCAACCCTCCTTTGTCTCTATTCTTTACGGTGATGGTACCTCGATGCATCAAGACAGCATTTTTTACGATTGCCAAGCCGAGACCAGTACCTCCAATCTTTCTATTTCGACCTTCATCGACCCTATAGAATCGTTCGAAGAGACGAGACAGGTGATCTTCTGGAACACCAGGACCATTGTCATAGAGACGGAAAAGCAACTCATCGGACGACTCTTTTAGCAATTCAATAGAGATCTTCTGTCCTCCATATTTAATGGCATTTTCCACTAAGTTTCTAAAGATGGCATAGACCAAAGAAGGGTTACCAATAAACGCCGTTTGTGCATTGACAGACAAGCAAACTTCAATATCTTTCTGTTTAATATTATAATCCAGATCGTGAATCACACGATGGACAATTTCATGAGGCTTCACCTCTTCTTTTTGGTATAGATGACCTGCCTCTTCTATTTTAGAGAGCAGAGAAATATCGGTAATTAACTCACCTAAGCGTTGGGTTTGTTTAAAAGCCCTATCAAGGAAGAAGAAGAGCTGTTCGGTATCCATATCCCTATTTTCCAGAATCGTCTCTATATAACCTTGTACAGTAGTAACAGGGGTTTTCAACTCATGAGCGAGGTTACCAGTAATCTCACGTTTTAGTTTTTTTGCTTGTTCCTGTTCCGAGACATCTTGGATGGTAATCTCAAAAGAGTTATCAGAAAAGACGATAGCTTGGATATTAAACACACGACCAAATTTAGAGACTTGTATTTTCTCTTCAGCAAATTCAGATATGTCATCTCCTTTTTGTTTGTTTTCCACGAAGTCGATAATCGGCTTCACCTCCTCTAGTTTAAAGAAATCGTCACTTTTGCGAACAGAACGAGAAGAGAGAGTGCTGGCAAACATTAAGAAATGGGCATTAGAAAGGATCTCTGTTTTATCGGCAGAAAAGACTGCCAACCCAGATTGTAAGGCATGCAGGTGATCGTATAGTTTTTTCTTTTCGGTCTCTAGCTTTTCATTGTTTTGCTGTATTGTACCATACATCTCTACTATCTTTTTAGAGATATCCCCTAGCTCACTAGAAGGAAAGTTTAGATCCAAGCCTTCAATAGAACCATTAGAAGAGGCCACCACAGCGAAATTACGTAAGCGTGATATAGAGGCTCCCATCTGCCCTGTTAAGAAATAGAGTAGAAACAATACGATAACAAAAAGAGAAGACATCGAATAGAAAAATAGATCATCCACCTTTAGTATATCTATGGTCGTCGTATCATATGGCAATGCAGCACGAACAGTATAATCGTCGAAGGATCGTGCATAATAGTAAAACTCTTTTTTTAATGAATTGGAATAGCGAATAGAAGAGCCTTCGCCTTTTTTAAGGGCTTTAACCACCTCTGGTCTATCAATATGGTTATCCATCTCAAAGAAATCGATATAACGATTATCAAAATGGACCTCGCCATTCTTATCAATGACAGTAACCCTTAATTCTTTATCGGGAACTAATTGTAAAAATTGTTCAAGAGGGTCCACATTATCAGATGTTTGCTTCCATTGTTTATGTATTAGATTATCAATAATAGAAGCATAATTATCTAATGTATTTTCCAAAGATTCTCTTTTTGAGTGCAATTCTCGCTGATATTGAAAAACAATAACGGTAAGAATAAAGAGGAAAAAGAGAATAAAGAAATTGTAAAAAAGCTGTTTTCTATAACTATTTCTCATTTAACAAATCTCAATATGAATAAAAGCTATCATCTCACAGATAGCGATTTTTATAAGGCCATACAATATAATCAATTTACATCAAAACAGTAGCCATATCCTTGGCGTGTAACGATCTGACGGCCATAAGGCTCTATTTTTTTCCTTAGACGCGTCACATTGACATCAACAGTTCTATCAAGGACATTATCCTCATCCTTCCAGATGCTGTGTATAATATCGGCACGAGAGAACACCTTGCCTGGTTTGCGGATTAAAAGAAGAAGAATCTCAAACTCTTTACGTGACAGTACTACCTTATTTCCATCTAGCACCACCCTTTTCTTCTCTTCGTCGACCTGTAAGCCTAGGAAAGAATAGACAGGAGAGTCGGTCTCACGAGATTTAGAAGAGCGTGCCAATACTGCTTTTACTCTAGCCGACACCTCTTTGATAGAGAAAGGCTTCTGGATATAGTCATCGGCACCAAGGCTAAAACCTGTTAACGTATCATTTTCGGTTCCTTTAGCAGTAATAAAGATTAAAGGAATATTGTCGTAGCGGTTATTATGTTTTAAGGTATTAGCCAATTTAAAACCTGATATCTCTCCCATCATGACATCCAAAAGGAGAAGATTATACTTATTAAGGTCTAACTGTAACACCTCTTCAGCAGAATATGCAACATCTACCTGATAGCCTTCACTTTCCAGATTAAATTTTAGGATCTCACAGATATCCTCTTCATCATCAACAACGAGTATACGATCTTTATTCATGCTATTATTTTTTCTATAAACTAAAGATACAATAAACTATAAAGGTTTAAAACAAGATCACAATTAGTTAATGTTTATATCAATTTCAAATAATATAGACCCACATACTAAAAAAGGCAGCTTCACAATGGAAGCTGCCCAAACGAAAACATCTCACAAAAAGTTGAGAAATAATATCGAGAGTGTTCTGTCTATTTTAGAGTCCAACCGTCTGTCCAATCATTGCCGGAAGGTACTGCACCTGCACCATTAACTTGTCCTATATAGTTTTGGCTTAAAGTTACTTCTGCTACCACTACATTGTCACCCAACTGGCTCTTATCAACAGCCGTTCTTGCGGTTCCTTCTGTAGATTTCACATAAGTAAAATATTGCTTTTTATCATCTGTTATAGAGTTGTTTAACACTGCATTGTTTATAGTCAAATCTGTTCCAATCAGTTTGGCAGTAGAATTCTCTTCAATACCTACTCCCATCACATAGTTGGTCATAAGTAGATTAGAAAGTACCGCACCTGTACCTCTACGAAGGTTCATTGCTTGTGATTTTTCAGAACCATTACCTACCAAAGTGATATTAGAGATGGTTGGCTTAGAGCGAGGAGAAGCATCGTTGTTTCCTTCCAAATTGTCTGATTCAAAACCAGTACCTTTAGATTCAGCCGATTGTACAGCCAACCAATAAGAGCAAGTACCTTTCCATCCTTCAGTCCAGTCGAAAGAATCATCATGGCTAGCAGTAGAAACAAGGTAGTTTGCGTTTACAGTACCTCCAAAGAATTCAAACCCATCATCCGATCCTTTGTAAACTTGGATATGATCGACAGTAGTAGCAGAACCTACACCATAGAAAGCCACTCCGTTAGATTCGTGGTCTTCATCGAAAGCATAACCAGTATATTCCAAACGGATATATTTTAATGTTCCTGAGTTATCCGCATCATTGGTACCTCCATAAGGAGCATTCCCTACTTCAGAGACTCCTGATCCGCCATCAATATTAATCGTTGCTTTACCACAGATCATCAATCCACCCCAAGCACCTGGAGTTTCTTTACTGGCAGTCATCACGATAGGAGAAGAAGCAGTACCTACGGCATTTATCTTCGCTCCTTTTTCGATAAGGATATAAGAAAGCTCATCGGCGTTAGCAATGATTGTCACCCCTTGTTCGATAGTAAGGGTATGTCCTTCTTTCATGTGAACCCCTTTGGTAAGGGTATAGGTCTGTCCTGCCTTAAGGGTGATATCTTCGTTAATATCTCCTCCATAAAAAACAGAACCGATGACACCTACTTTTTCATTTTCAGGGCCTGTAGCAGTTTTAGAATCCTTACTACAAGAGATAAAAGCAAAAATTGACATTGCTAATACGAATAGATTTTTTAATGTTTTCATCTTAATTTAATCGTTAAATGTAAATTGGGTTATTTTAGAATTGGTATTTTATTCCGAAAGAAAAATGAATTCCTAGAGGATAACTATTGGTTGTTTCTACCCCTATCTTATTTTTTTCTTTGTCTAGTAAGTCTTGTTTAAACTCCACATTAGGGTTGATTAGGTTCTTGGCTGCAAATTCCATTGAGAACTTATCACTCATCTTCAACTGAGCTAAGAAATCTAATGTGTTTACTGGCATTTGATAAATATCACCAGCACCATTGACACCAACAGAGTGGATACGTTTTCCGTAGACATTATATATTCCGTTTAGTCTTAACTCTTTATCTTCACCAAATCTTACTGGATAAGAGATGTCTGCGTTGATAAGATAAGGAGAGGCACCTTGCAATGCTCTTTTATCCTTAGTGTAAGCCCCATTCTCTGGTAGGAAAACCTGAGTATAGATATAAGAAGCATTCAATCCTAACGTGAAATCACTGATCTTCTTTTTTATCTCAAATTCGGCACCGGCTGCAATACCTTTATCTGCATTTTGAAATGTTTCTCCTACCCCAGCCGAATAGTATTGTGTTCTTTCTATAGGGGTATCAAGATATTTACCATAGAATCCAAGAGAGATTAGTTCCCCTCTGTTAGGATATTTCTCCCATTTAAGATCCACATTGTAGTTATATCCATTTTGGATATCTGCATTTCCTCTTACAGTCGTTCCACCATAAGATTCTCTATATTGGAACGGTGCCATCTCAATAAAGTCGGGACGAGTGATCGTTCTACTTAAAGCGGCTCTCCAATTGGTTTTATCGTTTGGCGAATATTTTAGATTTAAAGAAGGGAAGAAATCTAAGCCATCTAACTCACTTTTCTGGGCAATACCAGCATCGGTAAAATAGTCGACATATTGATTGCTTTTCTCCGCACGAACACCGATATCTACCAGAAGCTTATCATTGATATTGTAAACCATATCTATATATCCAGCCACCACATACATACCTGCCTTATAAGCATCACGAGGAAGAGTTCCATTTTGAATTGATATCGCACCGCTAGCAAAAGCATTATCATTAATGATGGTACTGGCTTTTATTGGATCTACTAGTTGATCGTCAACATTCTTGACATTGTAGTAATATTTCTTTGAGAAGAAATCTCTGTCCTTATTTACGGCATCAACTCCTATTTTAACCTCTCCATTCTTCTCTTCATCCTTATTCTTTAAAGCATAGATAAGCTCCACCGTACCACTATAATCTGTTTCGTTCATCTCTCCAAAATAGCGCATCGTCTCTTGCTGGTTTAAGGAAAAAAGAGAATAGGAATCGTTTCCTTCCTGTTCAAACACATTATTCTTTCTATCCGGCTCGCTACTTTTGGCTTTAGAATAGCTACCCTTCCAATTTAATGCCACCTGATCATTTAATTGGTGATCGCCTCTAAGCTGTTGGTTTAACAACTGATGTGCTCTAAACAAAGAGGTGTTAGAAAGGATATCATTGTTTTCAGAGTCATAACCAACATCTTGACGAAACTGATCTTGGGTACGATGGATCATCAAGAGGTTATAGAATATCTTATTGTCGTTATTGAAAGCAAAATGCACACTACCCAATCCTGAGAACATCGTTTCATATGCATATTGGTCATAATCGAAATCACTAAACGGATTACCTGAATTATCTAGATTCACCGCACGTCCCTTTTGGTATGAGAATTTGTTTCCATATTTAGCAGAGAACAGTAACCCTAGCTTTTTCTCGTTTCGTAACGTCCATGTTTTTCCACCTGCTAAACCTAAAGAGATAGATGGAAGGGCTTTGTATTTCTCTACATCAAAAGAAGAAGAAAAGGGATCGTGATCAAATGTTGGGTATCTTCCACTATTATTTTTTACTTCAACAGGAAGTTCTCTATCGCTTACATTAAAGCCACTCCATCTATTAGAGGTGGTGTTTCCAAGATATATATCTTTTAGAGTTACATTGGTATTGGCTCCCAAAGAAAGGCTCAAATCAAGAAATGACTTAGACACAAAGTCTTTGGTTTTAATATCAATATTACCTCCAGAGAAATCAGCATATTCTCCAGCCTGGAATACTTTCTGTACGCCAATATTTTTAACTATAGATGTAGGAAAAAGATCCAATGGAACCATCTTTGTGTCAGGATTTGGTGATGCAATAGGCAAACCATTTAAGGTGGTAGCATTATACCTATCCCCCAAACCTCGTACTGTAATGTTGCTTCCTGAGACTTTAGATATTCCTGTTACCTTAGCTACTCCATCCATTACATTAGATACTGCTTTTCGTGCCAACTCTTTTGAACCAACACTTTGTTGGGCAACAGAAGATTCTTTTTGATCCACTAAAAGCATCTGTTCCGACTCTCTATTGGCTTGGGCTACTACTTGTACTTCAGCTAGTGCTTCACCTGCGACCTCTAAAGTAGCTTCCACATTAATGACTCCCTCATTATTAACTTCGATAGGTTGTTTTACGACCCTGTATCCGATAGAACTAAAAACGAGATCGTAAGATCCAGGGGCCAAAGGCAATTGAAAATTACCTTCCATGTCAGATACAGCACCTATGGTTGTACCCTCTATATATACATTTACAAAACCTAAACCAACCTTTTGCTGGTTTACTAATTCATAAACAACACCCTTAACAATTCCTTTTTCAGATATTGCAGTAGCAGTCATAGATTGTATAAAAAATAGGAGTGCTACTAAAACAAAATTTCTTTTCATTACTCTTGTCTTATGTTTTCACTACAAGAATAATGTACTACTGTTACAGAAAAACTAAGTCTATGTTACAAAAATATTTCACAATAATTAACAGACTTGTAAATCTCTAACATACAACATCTTAAGACACAAAAATAGACAAAAATCAGAGTTAGAAATTAACCATTTTCTAACATAACCAGACAAATGTTATTTGAATATTAATCGAAAATGTGTAACGTTACATTGAAGTAAACAAGGGGAATATAATCTCATAAGAAAAAGAACATCTTTAATTTGATTTTATAATTATGAAAAGCAAGATCAAGAAATTACTAACCAACCTAGGATTTCAGATCCTAGTAGCCATGGTTGTCGGTATTGGAGTAGGAGCATTAATGGGGAAAGATGCAAGCATATTTGCTCCATTGGGATCCATTTTTATCCAACTTATTAAAATGCTCGTAGTTCCATTGGTAACCGTATCTATTATTGCAGGAGCAACCTCTCTAGGGGCAACAAAAAAAGCAGGGAAAGTTGGTCTATCAACAATCCTATATTTTCTTCTAACTACAGCTGTTTCTGTAGGACTAGGGTTGGCATTAGGAGAAATCTTCCAACCAGGTACAGGATTAGATGCGGAGATGGTAAAAACCATGTTCCCTCCAGAAGATTATACAGCAGCAGCTCAGACTCCTGGATTTTGGGACGTTCTTATGGGGATGATCCCACTCAATCCAATACAATCGTTGGTAGAGGGTAATATCTTACAAATTATCTTCTTCGGTTTATTTCTTGGTATCGCTATATCAACCTTACCAACGCATAAGAAGAGTGCTGTAGTCAACGGATTAAACTACATCACAGAAGCATTAATCTGGATGATTAAGATTGTAATGTATACTGCTCCTATTGGTGTATTCGGATTGATTGCAAACGCAACAGGAACTTTCGGTTTCGAACTTCTAACCATGGTGTTTAATCTGGTATGGGTAAACCTTGCAGGTGTTGCATTACTTCTATTGGTTCTATTCCCTGTTACATTGAAACTATTCTCTAAAGTTTCGATACGTCGTTTCTTTGAGAAAATGACCAAACCACAGATTGTGGCATTCTCTACAGCTTCATCTATGGCAACACTACCAGTAAATATTGATGTTTGTGAAGAAGAGTTAGGAGTAAGTAAACAGACAGCAAGTTTTGTATTGCCATTAGGGGCAACCATTAACATGACTGGTAATGCACTATACTATGCATTGGTAGCTGTTTTCTTCTCTCAAATGTTTGATATTCCACTAGATGCAACCAAATACACTGCAATCATTCTTACTGCAACAGTAGGTTCTATTGGGCAAGCAGGAGTTCCTGGTCCAACACTACTAGTAGTAGCAGTTCTTGCAGCAGCAAAAATACCACTAGAAGGACTTCCATTGCTTTATGCTTTAGATAGAATCTTTGATATGGTTAGAACAGCTGTGAATATCACTGGTGATGCAGCTTGTGCGATCATTGTAGACAAATTTAATCGATAGCTATAACATCATCTATATCAACGCAAAAAGCTTAGGTAAGACATCTATCAAGATGTTTTTCTAAGCTTTTTTTTCAATCCATCTTTTTTGATCGCACTTCGAAGAGGTTATTATTACTTTTTATCAATATATTTGTATTAAACATTTACGAGTTGTAGCACAATAGACTCTTAGCTTTATGAACTATAAAAATGTAATTATTTTGATTCGAAGAATTGTACGTTCTATTAATCTCGAATCGAAGAAGATTGAAAAAGACTATGGTGTTAGTATTCCTCAAATACTATGTCTAGAATTTTTAAAGGACAGTCCGAACTATCAGGCGTCACAAAAAAGCATACGTGATCACCTAAAACTAAACTCGAGTACTGTAACAGGAATTATCTCTAGATTAGAGAAAAGAGGTATGTTGGCTCGTCTTCCAAAGACAGGAGACAAAAGAGTTACCATGCTTACCTTAACGTCTATTGGTTATGATATTCTAGAGAAAACACCGGATCTACTTCAACATAGGCTAGCTAAAAAGTTGATAAATATATCCGAAGAAGATCTATCAATCATAAACGAATCACTAACAACTCTTGTTGAGATGTTAGAGATTGAAGATGTTAGCACAGGAGCACTATTAACGGGTTCTGAAATTATTAATGATCCAAATATTATTTCAGAAGAATCTTCGACAAACCAAGATCCGACATAAAGAATAACGACGAATCATACATAAGAAGAAACATTAAAGAGGTTATTAGATTCTTTGATCTAATAACCTCTTTTTTTGTTTTCTTAAAAATAGATTCCTCAAAACTAAATGTTGTCATTATAAAACAAACGTATTTTTAAGTACCCACAGCACAATAAAACCACTTACAGTCTAATATCAAAGCACTTACAACAATACATTATTCAAGAATATTGATGTAAATATTTTATGGTAAAAAAACGATACCATAGGAACCTTTTTACAAAACAAACTATTTTAAAGTCTAAGACATCCTGTAAACACTAAAAAACAAACAAACCAACATAATTAATTATCAAAGAGTTACAACAACTACAAATCCATAAGACATACTTTCTCCATTAGATTTAGTATTCATAGTGAGTATAGTTACAGATAAAATATATCCTATAGAAACTATTTGTAATTACCTTTTAATTACAAAAAATCAAAGACACCACAACAATCTAATATACTGCATATTACATCAACAAAACAAACAAGACATTACTTAAAATAAGGGTCTCGATTTTGAAAACCAACACATTCGTATTAATTTTGTCGCACAGAACACATTTACAATAACATCATACTGGATTTTGTATATATATCACCAAAACCAACATTATATATGTTTTTAAAAAGTAAATTAAATTTCTTTACATTCATTATTATCACCATTGCAACCTTATTTCCTTCCTCCGGTAACGCCTCTATAAAAGATTCTGTTTCAATAGGAGGCGCACTTAGATTCAACTACAGATACAAAAGTTGGAATAAAGATAATACCAACAAAGGAGGAGATTTCGTATTCGACATGTTTGCCATCAAAGCAAAAGCACAATACGACAAATTATTCTTAAAAGCGGAATATCGCTTCTATCCATCACAATTTGGAGGAGGAATTTTAAAAGAAGGATATATCGGCTATCGCATTTCAGACAACAATCAGATTGTCATTGGAACTACTCAAGTTCCCTTCGGAGTAAATCCTTATATCGGAAATAGTTATTTCTATAACATGCAATACTATATCGGTTTTGAAGACGACTATGATAATGGTATTAAATGGACTTATAATCATAATAACTGGACCATCGATTTAGCATATTTTAAAAATGCAGAAGGTGGCAATAGTTCAGACAACAAAAGATATTCTTACGACCCAACAACCTCATTCCAAGAAATTGGACAATGGAACATCAGAGTAGATAGATCCTTAAAGAGTGCCACGATAGGAGCCTCAGCTCAATATGGTAAGATCCTAAATTTTGACACTGATAAAAAACACAACAGTTGGGCTATTGAAGGACACATCACCAAAGACTTCCTTTCAACCAAACGACTAAACGTAAAACTAGAAGCACTGTATTTCAACTACGAAGATATGCCAGACCACCAGATCACTATGGGGGCCTATAATTCATCATATAACGTAGCTAGTGAAGCATCAGTATACTCGGTAGCAGTAGCATACAAAATACCTATTGAGGAATCTATTATAGACTATATTCAGATATACAATGACTATAGCTATATGAACAAATCATATAGTGGATTTAATGATTCTCAGATGAACGTTACAGGTATGCTTATTGCAGCAGGACCAATATACACGTACATTGATTATGCTCAAGGGAAAAACCAAGATTGGTTCGGACCATGGGGAAGTTATGGACCAAATAGCAATGAAAACGGTATGAGCCGTGGAGATGCAAACCCATCATGGGAAGGTTGGTTCAATATTAATATTGGATATTATTTTTAATTAAAATATTTTATGGATAAAAAACGAACAGAGACCAAGAAGAAAAAAGACATAGGCATAATATTAGATTTTCCAGGAAAGACAAAACAAACCAGCAAGAAGTATATTCGTTCTGATAAGAAATCGTTCTTTGGAATCAAAGCCAACGGAAATGTATTCATTGGTTCCCTGGTTATTATCCTTTCAATGCTTATCATGACCCTTGCTGTGGGGAAACCTATTGAAGGATGGTTCTCAACAACACAGAAATGGTTAAGTAACAATTTCGGTTGGTTCTTTATCATGGCCATCAATTTCTTCCTAATATTTGCTCTTATTATTGGAGGAGGTAAATTTGGAAAACTTAAAATTGGTGGAGAAAATGCTGAAAGCGATTTTAGTACTACAGCATGGTTTGCCATGTTGTTTAGTGCAGGAATGGGTATTGGACTACTATTCTATAGTGTCGCTGAACCAATCATGCATTTTGGAGGAACACCATTCTATTCTGGACCAGACAAGATTGCCTCGGCTAAAGCAGCAATGGGAATAACATTTCTACACTGGGGACTTCACGCATGGGCAGTATATGCTATCGTTGGATTGGCACTAGCTTATTTTGCTTTTAATAAGAAATTACCATTAACCATCCGTTCTATCTTCTACCCTGTCTTGGGAGAAAAGATCTATGGTAAATTGGGAGACCTTATTGATATCATCTCCGTAACAGCTACCATGTTTGGATTGGCAACTTCATTAGGAGTAGGTGTACAGCAAGCCAATGCAGGACTATCATACGTCTTTGGTGTAGAATTCTCAAATGAATGGCAAATAGGTTTAATTCTATTTATCACCTTCCTAGCCACAATGTCTTTGGTTTTAGGTCTTGATAAAGGAATTCGACGTCTTAGCGAATGGAATATTCGTCTAGCTATGCTATTGTTACTTTTTGTACTACTTGTAGGACCAACACTATTTATCCTTAAATCTTTTGGACAGAACATTGGATATTATCTTTCGAACCTACTTACTTTAAGTACGTTTACAGAGAGTTATAAAGGTGTAAATGAAGCCAGTCATTGGCAAAGTGGATGGACAATCACTTACTGGGCATGGTGGATCTCATGGTCTCCTTTCGTAGGAATCTTTATTGCACGTATCTCTAAAGGTCGTACCATTAGAGAATTTATTATGGGTGTATTACTTGTTCCAACATTGGTAACCTTCTTGTGGATGACTGTATTTGGAGGAAGTGCATTGCATCAAGAAATAATGGGTAACGATAATATCTCTAAAGCGGTTAACAGTAATGTAGCGACAGCGATTTATCATCTGTTAGAAAATTACCCATTTACTTCTGCCGCATCTATCTTAACCATCTTGCTTGTTGGTAGTTTCTTTGTAACTTCATCTGACAGTGGATCTATGGTTGTAGATATGCTAACATCGGGAGGTAAATTAGATTCTCCTGTAGGACAGAAAGTATTCTGGGCCTCAACAGAGGGTGCCGTAACTATTGTTCTTTTAGTTGGTGGAGGATTAACAGCACTACAAACAGCGACACTACTTACAGCGTTGCCATTTGCCGTTGTGATTATCATTATGTGTTACAACCTTTATAAGGTACTTAACCATGATTATAATAAGATCGAGTACCTAAAGAAAAGAGAACGTCAAAAGAAATTGGCTGCTAAAATTGCTAGCGATGTAGAAGATCGTTTAGAAGATTAAGCATAACATTTTAGATATTTTAAAGGGAGATCCTATGTGGATTTCCCTTTTTTAGCTTCATAGTGCCACTTATTTTCAATCTACTAACGATATTGCGTCTTGTACCTCTATTAGCTTGTAGAGTCTCTATATTAAAGAATACCTAAAGCATTTGCAACTCTGATAGCTTCCATCGAATTACTAACATTTAGTTTCTTTATAATATTCTGACGGTGACGGTTAACGGTATTTACACTAATATGCAAAACGGAGGCGATCTCTTTACTTAATAAGCCTTTCTTAACCTGAACAAGGATCTCTATTTCACGACTACTTAAAAGATCTGAACAGTTGTCATAACAGCTTACGGGTAGAATTGCACCACTTTTTTTATTGACGATCATCCCATCGATATGCAAACTAGGAGCCTCCTCAAAGCAATAGTTATAAACACAAAGAGCCAGCCATAGAGCACCATCGTCTCCTATACGAATAAAAGAACTCTGATGAATAATATAATGATAATCACCTTGATCATCTTGAGCCCTAATCTTACATCTAGTGGCATAATGGAGTCGTTCTGAAGCAGGTTGTTGTTTTAAAAAATTATAGAACTCTAATTCTAGAAGATGTCTTTCAAACAGATCATCTGGATGGATACGTTTATAAATATCCTCTTCCCATATAGAATCAATAATAGAATGCTCCCCTTCTTTCATTCCCAAATAACGACCAAAAGCACCAACCCAAACGTAGCTGATATTATTGGCAAGATCAGATAACACAGCCAAAGAGTTGTCAATATGAACAAATTCTTTCACCTGCTCTAAGGTACGGCTAATGTCACTATCAATATTCTTATCAAGGCTATTGGACTCGGAAAAAATTTGGTCTTCCAATTTATCTATAATATCCATTCTTATTCAATATGGTTATTTTTCAGTATTGTAATACAAAACAAATAGCTACAATTTTGTAAGCATATCGTAACCGCAATATTAACATTCCAATTCAATAGACAAAAGTCTAACAGACCTTAAATTGAATAGGTAATTTTTATTTGACGAAAACACATAAAAAATCATGAGAGCAAAATTATTATTATTCGTTTGTTTATGCATATCTAACACCCTATTTGCACAAAAACTAAACAAGATGAGTTGGTTTAACGAACCAAACTCTTGGGAAGTTAAAGGTGAGAAATTGGTGATGCAAGTTACACCACAATCCGACTACTGGCGTATAACACACTATGGGTTTACTGTAGATGATGGTCCTTTCTACTACACTACAAGAGGAGGCGAATTTGAAGTATCCGTAAAAATTACAGGAAAATATAAAACCCGTTTCGATCAAATGGGATTGATGCTTCGCATTGACCAGAAGCATTGGATTAAAACAGGAATAGAATATGTTGATGGAAATTATAATTTTAGTACGGTAGTCACAGATGACCATAGTAGCTGGAGTGTCGTAGTTTTAAAAGAGAAACCAAAATCGGTTTGGATAAAAGCCAAAAGACGTAAAGATGCGATTGAAACTTACTACTCTTTAGATGGCAAAAACTATCAAATGAGCAATCTGGCATATCTTGGAAACAACATACCTGTTAAAGTGGGCATGATGGCTGCAAGTCCTGATGGGGATGGCTTTACTGCAATATTTGAAGAGTTTAAAGTAAAGCACCTACCCGATGTAAAACGACTAGAATGGCTGAAGAACAATCAAGAATAAAGACAATCTATTAATCTGTACCATAGATAACAATAGACTATTTACGAGCATCTTCTTTCATTAGAATGATGCTCTTTTCAAATCATGTGCCCAGAACAAGACTCGAACTTGCACGACCTTGCGGTCACAGGCCCCTCAAGCCTGCGTGTCTACCGATTTCACCATCTGGGCAACGTTTAAAAGAGTCGAAGAACAACAATCACTTGTCACAAATGACCTACCCTTTCCTTACAAATATATAAATTTTAACCATTCAAGAAAAGTATGTATGGGCTATTTATATTCAGATTCAACATAGACTTTATCCACAATATCGGCGTTATTGAATTGAATATGAAAATGATCTGTTCGAATTGTTGAAGGTATTGAAATTTGTGTTGCGTGAAAATTCCCACCAGAAATGGGCTCACTTTTCAATCTTTTAACTTTATCATAAACAAAAATCCAGCAATCTGCTCCATTCTGGTATTTATAATTTGGTTTCCCATACAACGAGACAACTTCATCCATTGTTAATCCTTTTACTTCCTTTCTCATCTTATATAGAGGAGAACAAGCAGCAAATAATAACATAAAAAAGAACAAAACAAAGAACTTTAAAAACGACTTCATTAAACGAATTTTTATTAGATTTTACATTAAACATGAGACTATCCTCCAAAAATAATGCCAACACCTACTCCAGTAAATAGCAAAGTATAGCGGGTAGTCAATTCCTGTTTTACTTGCACATTATTATGGGTCAAGATAGCATTAAAATCTACAAATAATCCCAAATATCTTTTAGGAAAATAGGAAAACTTAAGATTCGTAGATATTACTGGAGTAGCTTTTCTTACAAATTCCAAATTAGTGGATATCATTGACTCTTCAATCTCTTTTTCATTATAATTCAACAACATCCCCATACCAGTAGAAACAGACAAATCAAAAGAAGACCATTTTAACAGAGAATACTGTAACAGGATATCCACCACAAATGTGTCATAATTGATGGTAGATATCTCAATATTACGATTTAAGTTATTCTGTAATGGGGTTGGCTTTTCTAACCATTCTAGATTATTGGTCTGAAAAACTATATTTAATTCTAAACCCATACGATCATTAAAATAGTAGGAGGTTCCACCCTTATAATATTGTCCAGACTTGATCGAAACATCATTTAATGACTCAGTAGACAAAAATAAATATGGAAAATTAACACCTGTAGAAAGAGAAAGCCTTTGTGCAGATACTATATTTACACATAATAAGAGGAAAAACAATAGAACCCATTTTAGCCGCATCCGTTTTATTATTTTTTTTATTTAAACAAAGCTCTCCCTATTATGTTTCTAGTCTTTGAATGAATATCATGATTTTCCATTTAACAAATGTTAATCTCAAAAAAACATCTCGAACTCTTTTTTATGTTATATTCGTACTAATAAAATGTCAAACACAATAAAATCAAGGCTTTAAAGTTTATAAAATAGTTAGATTAGAGCAAAGAATTAATATGGGGAAGATAATTTTTTATAACGAATTAGACACAAGTCAAGAATTAGCAAGTTTAGACACTAAACCAATCAATCTAAGAAGTGGCCAGTCAAAACAAGAGTCACCTTATGGATATATTGAGACCAAGCGCATTAATATTACGGAAGGATATACTCTATATTCGTATAATGTTAAAGCAACAAGTCCTTGCTTTTACAGAACGAATATTTCAGATTTAAGAAATGTTCATATCATACTATCCAACAATCCAAAGGATGGTAAGATAACAACACCCAATGAGATCATCACCAAACAGGAAGGGTTTGTTATGTTCTACAATCAACATAACACAATGGAATATAAGCTTCCTGAAGGCGTTGAATTATCATGGGTAGAGTTAGTTATTGAAGATCCTTTGCAACTACGCAGGAACCTACAAAAAAGCTCCTATGTAGATGGTTTCTTCTATTCAAAACACCCTATGGCAATGACCATTACAATGGATGAAATTCTATTGAATGAATATCTTGAGATGCAAGAGTTGCTAAGTGATGCTGAAAACCAACAGATTATTCTTAAGGCGAGATCATTACAATTGCTTAATGAGGTACTTTTGTCATTAGAACGTCAAAAGGAAGACATGGGGAAATATAGTCAACATGACATTCAAAAGATCTTTACAGTAAAATCATTACTTCTAAATGATCTTGCAAATCCACCAAGTCTAGAGTATCTTGCAGAGAATTCAGGCATGAGTATAAGTAAATTAAACAGATTATTTAAAGTAGTATTTGGAAAACCTCCTTACTCATTCTATTCAGACTATAGAATGGAAGAAGCTTATCAACTCCTAAGATTAGGAAGAAATACAGTTTCTGAAGTTGGTTACAAACTAGGATATTCAAATTTATCGAAATTTTCTGCCGCATTTAAAAAACATCATGACCTACTTCCACGTAGTATAAAAGGAATGAAGCAAGAATAACTATTAAAAAAGTAAATGCTTATTAAAAACAGACATATCATATACTCTATCATACTGTTTTTAGTACTCGCTCTAGGATCCCCCTTTACTAGAGCAAGCATTGTGAGTGCGCCTAAGAAGAAACCTCATAAGAAATACGATAAAGTCATTGAGAAGATCCATAAGAAGAGAGAAAGGATTATCTTAAATGACTCACTAAAAAGAGTACAACAAGACTCCTTATGGGCAATAAGAGATTACAAAGCACTCTGTTTCTACGATTCGATAAAATCAAAATCAAAGAAAAATTTCATTACCAAGCATCTACAACAATTTGTTTTAAGTGATTCTAATCATAACAAGAAGGATCATTTAGATGAAAATAGTGCACGTTATTTCGTAAAATATGAGAATAAGAAGATACGTAGAATAACTATCGTATATAAAGATATCTTTCCTGAAAGCGACATGCACACAAAATCAGGGAAAAAAGCAGTAAGGCTAATTAACAAGTCACACCTCAACACAAGAGAATCAACGATACGAAAGAATATTTTCTTCAAAGAAGGCGAAAGGTTATCCCCTATTCTTATGGCCAACAGTGAAGAGCGTGTTCGTAATCTTCCATATATCAATAATGCCACAATCGTATGTACTGTAAGTAAAGAAGACCCCAATACAGTAGATGTATTGATGTATGTACAAGACAAATTCTCTTATGGAGCTAGCATGAATGTTTCTTCACCAACAGATGGAAACGTTAAGGTATACAATCAAAACCTATTAGGTCTTGGCCATCAACTAAGTCTTAAATACATCTACAACACAACACAAGAAAAAGAAAGGGGATATGAAATTGAATATGATGCAAGAAATGTCTTCACCACTTTTGCAGACCTATCTTTAAAATATTCAAATGCTTATGAGATACATCAATACAAAGCACAGGTATCAAAGCAGTTTGTTTCATCGAAACCTCAATATGCAGGGGAACTCTCTTTTCATAAGATCATGAACAGTAACCAAAAGACTTTGATCAAAGAGGATACTATTGAAATTCATCAAAGAAATATACATTTCGATAGCTGGGTAGCACATTCATTTAACTTAAACGGTTCGTCAATCAACAGCCACCAACTTATTTTAGGGACTCGTTATTCTCAATTCAAACAACTTCTGTTACCATCAAACAATTCAGATTATAACGACTTATTCCCTTCAAGAAAACAGTTTTTAATCAGCACTGCCATCTCAAAAAGAACCAGTTACAGAGCAAACCTAATATATGGTTATGGTGTAACAGAAGATATTCCAATAGGAAGATATTGTGAAGCAGTGTTTGGTTATGACAAGCCTGAAGACAAAGAACGATTGTATACCCATCTATACTATTCACAAAGCGTCCAATTGAAACATAAATCTTATCTGTTCTTCAATGCATTTATAGGAGGGTTTTGGAATTTAAGTCAGATTGATCAAGCCATTATTGGTGGAGAGATTAACTACTTCTCTCAACTTTATAAAATTGGAAGATACCAATTTAGACAATTTATTAATTTCAACTACACAAAAGGAATAGATCGATTCACATATGAAGTTGTAGATCTTAATGGTAGACAAGGAGTCAGAGATATTCGTTCCAATGAAGTATATGGTAAAGAGAAGATGACACTACAATTAGAAAACGTACACTACCATAAAAGAGCAATATATGGTTTTAAATTTGCTAGTTACCTCTTTGCTGACATGGGGCTCATTGATAATGAGGCAAAAACACTAAAAGATAATTTCGATTATTACACAGAACTAGGTATTGGTGTTAGGATTAGAAACGAAGCACTAGTATTTAATACCATCGAACTACGTTTAGGATATTTCCCAATCGTTCCTAATGACATGAGTAACTTTATATATAAAGCAACCTCCACTACGAAATCAAACTTCCATGATTTTAGAGGACGAAAACCGGAGGTTCTTCCATTAAAATAGAGAAGAACCTACGATTTTTCTGTTGCATAAACTATAGGTGATCAATAAAATAATCCGACACTTTACGCATTAAATGTACCCTATCCTTTCCTCTTACATTATGAGGAGCAGTAGGATAAACAAAATAATCTAACTGCTTACCTTCTTTAATGGATTTACGAATCATCTTATAACTATGTTGCATCACAACAGTAGAATCCATCGCACCATGAATAAGAAGTAATTTACCTTTCAAATCTTTCAAGTGATTGGTCATATTACACTCCTTATACCCTTCTGGATTTTGCTCTGGAGTATCCATATATCTTTCGCCATACATGATTTCATATAGAGACCAGTCGACAACACCACCGCCAGAAACACCAACTTTAAAGACATCAGGATGTCTAAACATTAAGTTCATGGTCATAAAACCACCAAAGCTCCATCCATGTACACCAATTCTATTGGCATCCACATAAGGCAATGATTTCAAATATTCCACTCCTTTCATTTGATCCTCTGTCTCGTGAATTCCAAGGTTACGATGAATAACTTGTTCAAACTCTTTACCTCTATTAGAAGAACCACGGTTATCTAATGTGAAAGCAATATAACCTCTCTGGGCCATATAAAACTGCCACCAACGTGTCGCATAATGCCATCTATCTTGTACCAACTGTACATGAGGACCACCATAGACATAGATCACAACAGGATACTTCTTATTTGGATCGAAATCAAGAGGCTTAATCATTCTACAATATAGATCCGTAGCGTTATCCCCAGCCTTAATTGTAAAAACAGATTCTTCACCAATCTCTTTTTTCGCAAGAGTATCCTCTGCTTTCAATAAGGTAACCTCTTTCTTCTTAGAGTTAACAGAAGAAAGCACCACCTTACGAGGGATATCATGTCTTTCGTAAACATCAATCATTGAAGAGAAATTCGAATTAAATGATGCATTATGCCATCCCATAGCACTATCGTCTAACTTCTCAACCTTAGACGTCTTTAAATTAACACGATAAATATTACGTGCCATAGGACTCTCTTTGGTTGCCTGGAAGTAAGCATATTTATCTTTTCCATCTAATCCATAAAAAGCAGTCACTTCCCAGTCTCCCTTAGTTAATTGCTTAATCTGTGTTCCATCATTTGCATAAAGGTACAAATGGAAGAATCCATCTTTTCTTGTCCAACGAATAAACTTCGAAGGATCTTTATCTAAGAAATACAATGGGTGTAATGGTTCGATATATCTATCATCACTTTCTGTAATAATCGTTTCCATCTTCTCTCCTGTAGCCACATTATACTTATTCCAATGTAGTTTACTTTGATCCCTATTCACCTCAGCAAGGTAAACATACTTACTATCAGGACTCCAAGTTACATTAGTTAGATAGTGCTCAGGATCGCCATCCGTCATCAAATAAGTCGTCGTATTAGAGCTTAAATTATAAACTCCAACTTTAACCTGATGACTTTTACGACCAGCCATTGGGTATTTGATATTTACTTGTTGCTGTGGCTCTTTCATCATATCCACAAGGGTATAGTCGGCAACCATTGTTTCATCTTTCTTATAGAAAGCCAACTTATCTGAAGAAGGAGACCAGAATAAACCTCTGTCAATACCAAACTCATTACGGTGCACTGTTTTACCACAAACAATACCTTTTTGTTTAAATTTAGTCACCTCTATCTTCTTCTCAGGAGTCAGAATCCAAACATTATTCTTCCAGCTACAAGCGATTTTCTTGTTATCTTTCGACAAGAAATGATCCTCCATACCCTTAGGAAGGGCAAAAGAAGAAACAACTTTATCTTTTTCAATATGATACTCTATTCCTTTATATTTAAACTTAAAAGAAGAAGGTGAAAGCCATTGGATATATGGAACCTTTTTGATCTCCGACAAATCATTACCTAGCTTCTGAAAATAAGCCAGATCCAACGTACGAATCACTTTTAAAGAATTGGCATCTTTAATTACGTGTCCTGCTTTTTCTTTAACAGAAAACAATTTACTCGACCCTTTAACCCACTGTAGATTGGACATATAGGAAGGATAATACTCCGAATATCTTCCCACAATACACTCCTCTAAGGATAAGGTGTCCTTCTGTGCTTTGACAGGTATAGCATAGATCATCATAGACACAAACAATAGTCTTAAAAATTTCATATTACCAATATCATTAGTTAATTATCTGTATACAAACAAATATAACCTATAATTTGATTAAAAGTACCGACGAATAACAGTTATTCATATTCAAAAAGATTGATTCAAACCTATATTCAATCAATAATAGCGACTTTTCTATCTATTTTCATATTATCCTTCAATTGCTCCCAAGATCCTTTCATCTCTTCTATTCGCCCCAACTATACCACACAACACAACAGAGTTTAATTTACATTTCCATTTACCCCCTTTTTACAATATCATAAGCGACTTTCTCCAACTTATGTTTAACACAACCCCATTATTCAGTCAAATCTAAATGATACCCCATTAACCTCACATTGATATCAAAACCACCACAACTTCATATCAAATTCATATCAACTTCATATCAAGTTCACTTATGCGTTATGATAAAATGAAGTTGATATGAACTTAATATGGTGATAATGTGATCTTAAAACAATAATAAAATGAAATTATGGTAATGTGGATATTACGATAAGATTATGTCAATATTGATTTAAGTAATATTTGGTATTAATAGATAGGGAATATCTTAATCATTATAGAAAAAGGATTATTCCTAAAAAGGAGCAGAAAAAAAGGTCAATAATGCATTTAATATGTGGATTAACAAACACTATTTACTCCACATAAATATTTAAAACAAGCCCTTTCATAAACGACTATTCTGACTATGATTTGCATGCAAGAAATAGTTATATCGTCATAGAAGTTTCAAATCATTACTAAAAACCTCATTCACGTTAACGGTTGTTTTATGTTTTTTAACATCGTGTTTAACCATAATTGTTTATTTTTGCATGAATAATAATTTAAATGACAGTAAATTATGAGCAGATTATTCTATTTTGTAGGTGTTGCAATAACTTACCTTGCAACCTTAATTTATTCTCTTTTTGCATGATAATATAAAAGAGTTAATAAATTATCGATACATATCATGATATGTATACGTTTTATATAAATATTAGCAGCTACCCCCGTGCTAATTTTTATCACCCCTTCGCTTATTTAGACTAAATTGAATCTTTATTTATGTATAGCTTTTGTAGTTTTGTGCCACACAATATTCAAAACATAAATGAAGGCAATCAAAAAGATATTTAGTTCGAGTATATTATCAGCATTCCTATTTGTACTCATTGCTATAGCTCTAGGCTTTGCAACTATTCTTGAAACACTATATGATACTACCACAGCCAAAGAATGGATCTATGATTCTACTTGGCTAGAGGTCGTATATATCTTTTTTTGTATTAACCTGATTCTAAACATCTTTAAATACAGGTGGTTTAAAAATGGAAAGATATCTATTGGTTTGTTTCATATCTCCTTTCTATTTATCTTTCTTGGTGCTTTTATCACTCGATATTATAGTCACGAAGGAATTGTACATATTAGAGAAGGTGAAAGTACAAACCAATATTTAACCAGAGACAACTATCTTTCGTTAAAAGTAGATGAAGTAAAAAAAGAGAAGAAGATGCTCCTATCTAACCATCTTTCGAACCATTACCACCTTACCAACCAAAATATTAAAGTCAAAACGAGTAACTACCAACCAAGTGTAGAGAAGAAATTGGCACCTAACCCAACAGGAGATGCTCATATTGAGCTTGTTCTAATACAGAATTACCGTTCAGAAAAATACATCCTACAACAAGAGGAAGAAATTGAGATCAATGGCAAGGGCATCCTATTCTCAAATGATCACCAATCGGATATTGTTATAAGTATAGAGAAAGGGAAACCAATATTATCATCGAAAGTTGTCTGTAGAGAACAAGAGATCAAAACGGCACACAACAAAATTTATCCAGCACAGCAGAAGATCCGAATACGACCTCAACATGTATATATGATTGATGGGATTCAACTCATACTAATCTCATATTTACCGAAATCAATCATCCAAGCAGTCCCATCTAAAAATGGGCAATACTCATCTATTACTGCACACTTATCTTCAGGAACAAAAACAAAAGAGATAGATCTATTTAACATTCCTGGTACACCTCAGGTCTATCAGAAAATAAATATAGAGAATCAAAACATTGCTCTATCATTCGGACAAAAAAAGGAAAGACTCCCTTTTAAACTCAAATTAAAAGACTTTAGCCTCGACAGATATATAGGATCGTCTACACCTTCATCGTACAAAAGTTTGGTAACCTTAACATCATCAAAGACCAATAAGACAATAGACTCGGAGATAAGCATGAATAACACCCTGAAATTCGATCATTATAGATTCTACCAAACCTCATATGACCAAGATGAAAAAGGAACTATCCTTACTGTTAACAACGATTATTGGGGAACGATCATTACTTATATAGGTTATTTCTTGATGATAATAGGAATGATATGGTCCTTATTTGCACCGAAGAGCAGATTTAAAAAATTATTAAGAAGGTCTATAACACCTACTTTAACCATTCTATTGTTGCTCGTTTTTAATCAAAATACATCCGCCCAAAACACCAAAGAGTCATTCTATAAAGAGTTTGGGAAAGTATGGGTGCAAGGTCATGATGGAAGAATTATGCCCATTAGTACACTAGCAAATGATTTTCTACGAAAAAGCATGTGGAAGACATCCTATAAAGGTCTTTCACCAGAGGAAGTTTTCTTTGGTATAATGGCAAATCCTGAACAATGGAAAGAAAAGAAGATTATTAAGACAAACAAAGAGGTCAGGTCAATCATCCTCACAAAAGAGAAATATGTATCGTTTAATGATTTCTTTGAACCTTCAAACAACAGATATAAGCTTTTTCATCTTGTAAATGAAGCTTATAGGAAAGCTCCCAATAAAAGACACCAAAAAGATAAAGAGGTGATAAAATGTGATGAGAAAGTAAACCTCTTTAATTTGGTAAAACATCAGTCTCTATTAAAGACATTTCCATCGCCTCAAAGCTCCAATGACGTATGGATATCCCCTAACGATATTGGACCACAAGAGAAGTCTATGGAGACTATCTTTGTGAAAAATGCATGGAATATTATTATTAGCGAATACAACAACAAGCAATATGATAAGGCCATATACTATCTGCATGCGATCTCGAAATTCCAAAAGAAATATGCAGCTCACCTCCCTTCAGAGAAGAAGAACAAACTAGAACAGATATATATCCATTCCAATATCTTTCTAAAGGTGTTTCCAATATACTTGATGTTAGGATTCGTATTCCTTTTTATCTGCTTTATTAAAATCGTTTCTAATAAAAACCTATCTAATAGACTTTATTCCATCTTATTATACCTTTTATTGATTCCTTTCTTCTTTCACACCATTGGCATCGTATTAAGAGGTATTGTATCAGAACATATGCCTTGGAGCAATGGCTACGAATCAATGATATATGTAGCTTGGTCCATCGTCTTGGCAGGACTTATCTTTGCGAAAAAGAATCCTATTGTTCTAGCAAGTGCTGCCCTGCTTTCTGGGATAACCTTGTTTGTATCCCACCTAAGTTGGATGAATCCAGAAATCACCTTCTTAGTACCCGTATTAAAATCCCATTGGCTTACGTTTCATGTTGCCATCATCACTGCTTCTTATGGTTTTATCGGGATATCAATGTTTATTGGACTTGTCAATATGATCCTTATTTTGATTACCAACAAGAAAAGTAGTTCTAGAATAGAGGCATTAATAAAACAACTATCTGATATCAACGAGGCAAGCATGATTGTCGGACTTTACTTTCTAACTATTGGAACATTTTTAGGTGGAATATGGGCCAATGAAGCATGGGGACGATATTGGGGATGGGACCCGAAAGAGACCTGGTCACTAGTAACCATTCTAATATATTCTTTTGTTACCCACATGAGATTAATTCCATCTTTTAAGAGCATATTTGCTTTTAATGTGGCCTCTATCTTTAGTTTTTCATCTGTTATCATGACCTACTTAGGGGTAAATTATTATCTCTCAGGACTTCACTCCTATGGTTCGGGAGAAGCTGGAAACATCGGAAATTATTGTATTCTCGCTCTATTATTCTTAGTAATGATCTGTGGCTTAGCTTACAAAAAATACCAAAAATTTTATACGAACAGTTAAGAATCCATATCATATCCAAAGAACTGTTTGTATATTTGCATAATATTTTGGTCAACCAACACACATAACATACTGGTCTTCTGTCCTTAACAAACAAGGACAGTAGACTGTTATTTTTTTTATTATGCAAAAAGTAACACGAACTTTTGATATTCTCGATAGACTAAAGCACGAATTCCCTAATAAAAAAGTGCTCACTGGTAAGAAAGGGAAAGAATGGATTAGTTATACCACGAGTGAATATATTCATAAAACCAATGCACTTAGTGCTGCATTTATTGATTTAGGATTAACCCAAGGAGACAAAGTGGTTACTGTTTGTAACAACTGTCCTGAATGGAACATTGTAGACATGGCACTAGCACAAATTGGAGCTATCCATGTCCCGTTATACCCCAATCTTAATGAAGAAGAGTACCAATTCCTGTTAAACCATTCAGAATGTAAAATGGTGGTAGTAGGAAACGCGGTACTGTATGGTAGATTAAAGAATGTAATAAACAATAGAGAGCAAGAGATCAAACAGACCATAGCGCTATCTCCTATTGAGGATCTAACAAACATTAATGATCTACTTACAAAAGGAGAATCTCTTCTACCAGAAATGTTGGATAAGATTGAAGAAATTAAATCTAAGATTACAGAAGATGATCTATTCACGATCATTTACACCTCAGGGACAACAGGAGCCTCTAAAGGGGTGATGGTTCCTCATAGAGCAATGGTAACCAATGCCATTGCTAGTTCGAAATGTCAACCATTAACCCATCATCATAAAACCATCTCATTTCTACCTATAAACCACGTATATGAACGCATGCTGAACTACCACATGCAATATAAAGGGATTGAGATCTGTTATGCACAAAATATCGGAACGGTCATTAAAGACCTACAAGAAGTTAAAGCCGATATTTTCACCACCGTTCCTCGTTTCCTAGAGAAAGTATACGATGGAATCATGTCTAAAAGAAAGAATCTTACAGGTCTTAAAGCCAAGATTTTTGATTGGGCTATAAGTGTAGGAGAAAAGTTCGACTATCATAAACTTAAAAATCCGATATATCGCCTTCAACTTATCATCGCACAGAAATTGGTTTTCTCTAAATGGCAAGAAGCATTAGGTGGTAACGTAAAAATTATCATTGCAGGAGGAGCTGCACTTCAACCTCGTTTGGCTCGAATCTTTTCAGCCGTAGGGATAAGCATCCAAGAAGGTTATGGTCTATCTGAAACAGGGCCCGTTATTGCAGTAAACAAATACGAAACAGAAGATCGTATGATTGGAACCGTAGGTCCCATACTAGAGGGAGTATCATGTAAAATCGCAGAAGATGGTGAGATACTATGTAAAGGTCCCAACCTAATGTTAGGATACTACAAAGATCAAGCCTATACCAATGATGTCATCGATAAAGAGGGTTGGTTTCATACAGGAGATATCGGAGTTCTTGTTGACAATAAATTTTTAAAGATCACCGATAGAAAAAAATCTATCTTTAAATTATCTTCCGGTAAATATATTGCTCCTCAAATTATTGAAAACAAACTTAAGGAGTCTCCATACATCGAACAAATCATGATTGTTGGGGAGAAACAGAAATATGTAGGAGCAGTT
The DNA here is from genome assembly GCA_025210775.1 of Prolixibacteraceae bacterium. Classification (GTDB taxonomy): domain Bacteria; phylum Bacteroidota; class Bacteroidia; order Bacteroidales; family Prolixibacteraceae; genus Halosquirtibacter. The sequence goes on along the minus strand of JAOARB010000001.1, from coordinate 76,306 downwards.
ATTTCGCCTAATATCGATATGCTTAAATCATGGGCAAAAGAAAATGAGATCGTTTTCAAAAGCATAGATGAACTTATTAGTTCTGAAAAAGTTATTAAATTTATAAGACAGGAAGTAAAAAGCTTCAATAAATTACTTAGCCCACACGAACATATTAAAAAGATTGTTCTTGTCGCCGATGAGTGGTCTACAGCAACTAACGAACTTTCAGCCACGCTGAAACTTAAACGTAATGTTGTAGCTGAGAAGTATGAAAAAGAGATTCAAAGCATGTTCTAAATGCAATAAAATCTCCACAATTAACACATCGAGAAATGGAAGAAATAACAAGAGTTTTTGATCTTTTGGAACTGTATATCCATAAATATGGCAGTAAAGAAGATGCGCTTTGTATAAAAGAGAACGGGAAATGGCATAAACTTTCTTCGACAGATTATTATAATTTAAGCCATCTTCTGGCCTACCATTTATATCAAAAAGGAATACGTAAAGGAGACTGTGTAGGTATTATATCTACGAATCGCCCAGAGTGGTGTTTGGTAGATATGGCAATTGGGCTATTGGGGGCTATTAATGTTTCCGTTTACACAACATTGGCAGAACAGGAGTACAAATATATCTTTGAACATGCAGAGATAAAGATGCTTTTTGCCTCTGATTCTAAAACATTTAAAAGAGTCAAAGAGGCCCTTCCTGCTGCAGTTCAAGACAACATCTATAGCTTCACACCTATTGAAGGGATTACGGATTTAAAAGAGCTAATTGGCGATCAAAAAGAGCCTACTGACGAACAACTAGAAGTTGTAAAAAGATGCAAAGAGGAGGTAAAGCCAGAAGATTTAGCAACCATAATATACACCTCTGGAACGACAGGCAAACCCAAAGGGGTCATGTTAAGTCACCGTAATCTTGTTTCCAATTTCACTAAACATGGAAACAACCACTACCTTGGTGAAGAGTCTAGAATCATCTCTTTTCTTCCATTATGTCATATCTATGAACGTAGCGTCCTTTATCATTTCCAATACAAAGGGATGGGGGTTTACTTTGTTGATAATATTGGTAAAATCAGTGCCATGATCAAAGAAGTAAAACCACACATGTTTAACACAGTACCACGTCTTCTTGAACGTATATACGATGGTATTGTAAAAAAAGGAAATGATCTAAAAGGAATACAAAAGAAGATTTTTAACTGGGCGTTAAATCTAGCCTTAAAATATGATTTTCAGGATAAAGGGTCATGGTTCTATCGTCTTTCATTATACATTGCAGATAAGTTAGTATACAGCAAATGGAGAGAAGCAATGGGAGGTAATCTTCAAATTATTATCTCTGGTGGGGCTGCACTTCAACCTCGAATAACCAGAGTCTTTGGGGCTGCAAAAATATATGCACTAGAAGGGTATGGATTATCTGAGACCTCTCCTGTTATTGCGGTTAATAATATCGTTACCCAAGAGCTAAAGGTGGGAACCAACGGGCCTGTTCTTCCTGGTGTTGAACTTAAATTTGGAGAAGATGGTGAGATATTGTGTAAAGGACCAAGTGTGATGGTTGGATACTACAAAGAGCCAGAATTAACCAAAGAAGTTATCGACGAAGATGGATGGTTCCACACTGGAGATATTGGTGAATTGGTCGATGGTAAATACCTTAAGATTACAGACCGTAAGAAAGAAATTTTTAAACTCTCAGGAGGAAAATATATTGCACCTCAAGCGATTGAGAATCTAATAAAAGAAAGTATTCTCATCGATGAGTTGATGGTTGTAGGTGATGGACAAAAATTCGCAAGTGCTTTAATCATTCCAAACATGCAAGAAGTACATCTCGCACTAGGAATAGCTGAAGAAGAAGAGATTCCAGAAAAGAAAATACAACAACTTATTCAAAGAGAGGTTAATAAATTTAACAAGAAACTTGGACAACACGAACAACTAAAGCGTATTAAAGTTATTTTTGATCAATGGAGTCCTTCAACTGGAGAACTTTCATCGACACTAAAACTAAAGCGTAGTGTTATAATTGAAAAGTATAAAGAGAAAATTGATGATATCTTCTCATAAATCCAGAATATTGAGTTAGATTGTCATACAATTTGTAATATGAATCAGTGATTTCAGAAACTAATAGAGGGTTATTCTCGTGAAAGAAAATATATTAATCACAGGCAGTACTGGATTTTTCGGAAGACATCTTCTTTCGTATATCCAAGAAATACCAAGCAATGATAAAAATATCATTGCAGGTGTACGAAGAGAAAAGGAAGCCAAAAAAGATCAACTAATTAGTCAATATCAAATACGACCTTTTGACTTTTTCAATACACAAACATTTGAAGATGCACTAGAAGGAATAACGAAATTGGTATTAGTAAGGCCTCCTGCGTTAAAAAATACCAAACGCTATATTCTTCCACTCATCGAAGTAGCCAAAAGAAAGAATATTAAACATATCATCTTTTTATCTGTAACCAACACAGAAAAGAGTAAAATGATACCTCACCTTAGTGTGGAGAAATATATTATTGAATCAGGAATACCATATACAATTATCCGATCAGGGTTCTTTATGCAAAATATTTCAAGACTCAATAAGAAGGAGATTCTTAAAAGACAAACTATCACTATGACAGCTGGTTCAGGTAAAGCCAATTTCACAGATATACGTGATGTTGTAGAGATGACTTATAGTGCTTTAGATCAAGAAAAATTCATCAATAAACATCTAGAAGTTACTGGATCTAAAAGCTATAATTTCTATGAAGTAGCTGAGATGATTTCTACTCATATGAAGAAAAAGATCACCTATACCAAACCTTCTGCTATTAAGTTTATACGTGAAAAGGTAAAAGAGAAATTCTCCATTCAACTGATCATACAGATGAGTGCCGTTTGTAACCGTATCAAGCTAGGTAAATCCGATTTTATCTCTACTGATTTCGCCCAATATATGGGAAAAGAACCTAGAGCAATCGAAACATATATTAAAGAAGAGTTCTAACTTTTCTCTTGATGATAGAAACATAAAAAGCCTTTCTTCTCTTTTGTAAGAAAGGCTTTTTTATATACTAGTAAAATAAAAAAGGCAGAGGATCAAAACCCTCTGCCTTTAAGTATATCTTCAAATGGTGTTTAATTTCTCAAACAACATTTTTTATATTTCTTTCCTGAACCACATGGACAAAGGTCATTTCTTCCAACCTTAGAAAGGTCCATCAATGAAGGAGCTTCTTGTTCAATAAACATTGGTTCCAACCCTTTATAATGAACATCCCATTCTGGTCGCATAGAGAAGAAACATTGTGCTTTTACATTTTGATCAATGATAGACAATGCATAATTGTATTCTTCCAAGGTATGATATCCTTCACTCCCTTTGCTATGCTTCTCTCCATGAGCATTCTTAAGCTCCTCAATTGTAGCTTTTGCCCAATCATATCCTTTTTCAGCCAACATAACCGAAAACAATGATTTACGATCAATATTTTCTTTTAATAAAGAAAGTACTTTCTCCTGTTGTGCTGTAGTAGAAACAAAAAAGACCGACTCATAAAGATACATATACGGAGGCTTCGGATCGTCTAATTTGATCGCTTTACGAATAGCATCTAAATAGCTATCTACTGCCTCTGGGAACTTCGACGAAGAAGCACCAACCAGATATAACAACTGCTCGTTTAGCATATCCCAATCAGGAATAGCCTCACTAGAGAACAGTTTTGCGATCCATTCCACGATCTCTAAAGAAAGATGGTTCTCCGCAACAATACAATACCATAAAGCTGAATGATACGTTTGCTTAGAACTATTTCCAAGAATCACATCCTCATTATATGCTCCCTTTATACGCTCGATAATCTTAGCTTCCACTTCTACATCCTTCTCTAAACCTCGAAGGAATGCAATTGCTTCATAAGGAATACCATAACGCTGGGTATCTAATATTTCAAAAGCTTTATTTTTATCCATGCTTTCTAATTATTCCATCTTTTATTTACAAACAATAGCTACTGCTGCATCAATAGCTTCTGGTAATCCAGCAACATTCTTACCACCTGCGGTTGCAAAGAATGGCTGTCCACCTCCACCACCTTGAATAAGTTTGGCTACTTCTCTAATAATCTGTCCAGCGTTTAGATCTTTCTCTTTAACCAAGTTATCAGAGATCATGACTGTTAGATTTGGTTTACCTGCGATGTCTGCACCAACAATGAAACAAAGGTTTTCTACCTCTCCTTTTAATTGGAAAGCGATATCTTTAATCGAACCAGCTGAATCTACTGAAACAAGACCTTTAATCAAATTAACGCCATTCACTTCAGTCATAGAGTCCAAAAGATCTTTCTTCACTTTCTGTGCTGCCTCTTTTTGGAAACCTTCTATTTTCTTCGCAGCAGATGCATTCTCACTTAACAAGTTATTCAAAGCAACTACAGCATCTTTTGGATTGTTAAGTAACGCTTTCAACTCTTTTACAAGATCTGCTTGCTCTTGGTAATGAGCTTCTGCATTTTTAGCAGTAATAGCTTCAATACGACGTACTCCAGCAGAAATAGACGATTCTGAAACAATTACCAATGATCCTATTTGTCCAGTACCAGCAGCGTGAGTTCCACCACAAAGCTCAATACTATCACCAAATTTAATTACACGAACATGGTCACCATACTTTTCACCGAAAAGTGCAATAGCCCCCATCTGTTCAGCTTCTTTCATTGGGATAGAACGGAATTCCTCTTGTGTGTAATTTGACCGAATCATCTCGTTAGCTACTTCTTGAATTCGTACGATCTCTTCATCTGTCACTTTCTGGAAGTGAGAGAAATCAAAACGAAGGCTATCAGCAGTAACCAACGAACCTTTTTGCTCCACATGACTACCCAATACAGTTCTTAAAGCATAATCTAAGATATGGGTTGCAGTATGGTTGTTTGTAATAGCCAAACGATACTCCATGTTAACTACAGCATTAAATGTAGCAGAAGTATCTTCTGGCATCTCTTCCATGATATGTACCGTAAGGTTATTTTCCTTTTTAGTATCTACCACGTAATATTTCTTATCATTCACTTCAAGATATCCTGTATCTCCAACCTGTCCTCCGGATTCACCGTAGAAAGGAGTCACATCTAATACCACTTGGAAGAATGATTTTTTCTTTTGTTTTACTTGTCTGTAACGAAGGATATGAACGTCCGTAGAAGTAGCATCATACCCTACAAATTGAGAATCCATCTCTTCGCTTACAAAAGTCCAGTCAGACAACTCTTGAGAAGCGGCATTACGAGAACGATTCTTTTGCTCTTCCATCGCAAGGTTAAACCCTTCAATATCAACAGACATATTATGCTCACGAGCAATCAATTCTGTTAAATCTAGAGGGAAACCATAAGTATCATACAATTCAAAAGCAACCAAACCTTTAACAGTTTCTTTTCCTTCTTGTTGTGTCTCCTTGATGATACGCTCTAGAAGTCGAATACCTGTTTCCAAAGTACGTAGGAAAGAATCTTCTTCTTCCTTAGTTACTTTTACAATCAAATCTTTCTGTTGTACAATCTCTGGGAATGCTTCCCCCATTAGATCAGAAAGAGCATCCACAAGCTGATACATGAAAGCCTGACGGAAGCCTAAGAAAGTGTAACCATAACGTACGGCACGACGAAGAATACGACGAATAACATATCCCGCTTTGTTATTTGAAGGCAACTGCGCATCTGCAATAGCAAAAGCAACAGTACGAATATGATCACTGATCACACGCATTGCAATATCTACCTTTTCATCCTCTCCATATTTCTTACCAGAAAGGCTTTCCAATTTGTGAATCATTGGAGTAAAAAGATCGGTATCATAATTCGATTGTTTACCTTGAAGCACCATACAAAGACGCTCAAAGCCCATACCTGTATCCACGTGTGTTTTAGGAAGAGGTTCTAATGATCCATCCGCCATACGGTTGAACTGCATAAAAACCAAGTTCCATATCTCAATTACCTGAGGGTGATCTTGATTAACCAATGTTAATCCATCCACTTTTGCACGCTCTTCATCCGAACGAATATCAATATGGATTTCAGAACAAGGACCACAAGGACCTGTTTCTCCCATTTCCCAGAAGTTATCCTTCTTGTTTCCATTGATAATGCGATCCTCTGGCAAATGTCTTTTCCAAAAATCAAAAGCACCTTGATCAAAAGGGACACCATCCGCTTTAGATCCTTCAAAAACCGTAACATAAAGACGATCTACAGGAACATTAAATTTATCCACTAGAAGTTCCCATGCCCAATCGATAGCCTCTTCTTTGAAGTAATCTCCAAAAGACCAGTTTCCAAGCATTTCAAACATCGTATGGTGGTAAGTATCATGTCCTACTTCCTCTAAGTCATTATGTTTTCCTGAAACGCGCAAACACTTTTGAGTATCAGAGACTCTCGAAGATTTGGCGGCGGAATTACCTAGAAAAATATCTTTAAACTGATTCATCCCTGCATTGGTAAACATCAATGTAGGATCGTTTTTCACTACCATGGGTGCAGAAGGAACAATCTCATGCCCTTTAGAGGCAAAGAAGTCTAAAAAGGTCTGCCTAATCTCTTTTGAATTCACGATACTATATTTTTGATTATAAATTTCAATTCTATACCTTTAAAATTCCTTTAACAAAGGCTTGTCAACATAATGAAGAATTATTTTATTACATTTGCCGACAAGATCGATAAAAAAAGGAATAATCTCTTAAGTTTGCAAATTTAGATTATTTCAATAACAATTACTCAATAGAATACGATAAAAATCATTCGTTCATGGCCAATGATAATTATAGGTTTAACCCAGAAACGCTAAGCTACGATAAAGTTGAAATTAATTTCAAGGAGAGGATGAAACGAACAGCCTACTTTCTTGGGAGTAGTTTTATCTTTGCTTTGGTTATATCTTTTCTGACCACTAAGCTATTTCAAACAGACAAAGAGCTCGAACTTATAAAGAAGAATGAAAAGTTAAAGAATCAATTTGTTCTGATGAATAAAGACATGAAACAGATGTCTGAGATTCTAAAAGATGTACAATACAGGGATAACAATATATACAGGGTTATTTTCGAAGCCGACCCTATTCCTTCAAAACTACAAGAAGTAAATTTCGATGATGTCAATAAGTTTGCAGAACTTTCTGAAGCTGAAGATGAGAAATTGACAGAAACAACTTCTGCAAAGATTAATACACTTTTCAAACAGTTATACATACAATCCAAGAGTTACGATGAAGTACTAGATATGGCTTTGAATAAAGAGAAAATGCTTACCTGCATTCCTTCCATTCAACCAATCTCAAACAAAGACCTTAAAAGAGCTGCTTCAGGATGGGGTATGCGTGTCGATCCTATCTACAAGATTCCGAAATTTCACTACGGGATGGACTTCTCTGCTCCTATTGGGACAGAGATATTCTCGACAGGTAACGGCGTTGTTCGAAAAGTAATCAAAAGTAAAGTAGGATATGGTCTTCACATTCTGGTTGATCATGGATATGGATACGAAACGCTTTATGCTCATATGAGCAAATTTAACGTCAAACAAGGACAAAAAGTACACCGTGGAGATGTCATTGGGTTTGTTGGTAGTACAGGTAAATCTACTGGTCCTCACCTTCACTACGAGGTACACAAAAACAAAAGAGCTGTCAATCCTCAGAACTTCTATTTCCAAGACTTAACAGCCGAGGAGTATGAAAAGATGATTGAATACTCATCCAACATGGGACAATCTTTTGACTAAAGTTTATTCAACACAAAGTTGAGATAATCAACTTTGTATTGTAACTTTAGAAAGATTACTTTAAATTAAGATCTACGATAAAAGATTGATTTGCCCTTATGAAAGACCTTAAAACATACTATGCAATTGGTGAAGTAGCGGAGATGTTCGAAGTAAACGTCTCCTTAATTCGTTACTGGTCAAACACTTTTAAGCAAATCAAACCATACAAAAACAAAAAGGGCAATCGTCTTTATACTCCTAAAGACATAGAAACACTTAAGCTCGTCTACCATTTTGTAAAGGAAAAAGGGATGACTTTAAAGGGAGCCCAACAAAAGCTTAAAGAACACTATCAAGGAGAAGACCCTTCTACAGAAGTGATAAGCAAACTACTTAAGATAAGAGAACAACTCGTTGATTTAAGAGATCAACTAGAACTAAAAAATAATATTGATGATCACAGTACAACAAATCATTGATGCTATCGAAGAGGTAGCACCACTACATCTTCAAGAATCCTATGATAATGCTGGACTTATTATTGGTGATCCAAAACAGAATGTAAGTCAAGCACTAATCACCTTAGACGTAACAGAAGAGATTATTGACGAAGCCATAGAGCAGAAATGTGACATAATTATTGCACACCATCCCATTATTTTCTCTGGTCTAAAAAAACTTAATGGCAAAAATCTGGTAGAAAGATGTGTCATTAAAGCCATAAAGAATGACATTGCCATCTATGCATCCCACACCAACCTAGACTCTGTTTATGGAGGTGTAAACAGCAAGATTGCAGATATCATTGGACTTAAAGAACAACAGATATTACACCCAACCTACTCCCCTTTGGTTAAGGTAACCACTTTTATCCCTGCAACCCATCAACAAGAAGTCATCGATACATTGGCAACAATGGGATATGGTAAAATAGGCAATTATGATAGTTGCAGTTTCTCAACCAAAGGTACAGGTCGCTTCAAGCCACTTCAAGGATCCACCCCATACATTGGTTCTTGCGACAAACTAGAAGAGGTAGAAGAAGTAAGATATGAATGTCTTCTAAAACAATCAGAAGTCGCTTCATTTATACAAGCACTAAAAAAAGTGCATCCATATGAAGAGGTAGCTTACGATCTCATCGAAACAAAAAACAACGAGATCACCTCTGGTCTTGGCATGAAAGGGACCCTTCCGGAACCTATCGATTCAAAAGAATTCTTAGAAAAACTAAGTAAACTATTTGACATTCCCGTCATTAAGCACTCCAATATATGTCACGAAAAGATCCAAAATGTAGCAATATGTGGAGGAGCAGGCATCTCATTTCTTAATGATGCCATAAGGCAAAAAGCAGATATTTTCATCACAGGAGATGTAAAATATCACGATTTTTTCAATGCCGAAGAGAAGATTATTATCGCAGACATTGGACATTTTGAGAGCGAACAGTTTACTAAAGAGGTTTTTTATGAAATACTTACAAAAAAAATACCTAACTTTGCAGTTCGAATGTCAAATATATCCTCTAATGCAGTAAATTACTTTATTAGGGAGTCATAACATTCATAGTTTAAGAAAAGGATTTAAGAAGAAAAAGTTTTTTCAAGACATATAATTCCTTAAGGTTTTAATCCCCCTATGGAAATATGTTGTCGGACAATATAAATATTTTAGAGATGAATCTGCACAATACAAGGCCCGGTGAAATGGACATTACTGTTGAAGAAAAACTAAGAGCACTTTACGAACTTCAACAAGTTGTTTCTGAGATTGACAAAATCAAGACACTTCGTGGGGAACTTCCTCTAGAAGTTCAAGATTTAGAAGACGAACTAGCAGGTCTTGAGACTCGTATCGCTAAATATAAAGAAGAGGTTAAAAACCTTGACACGGCTGTTACAAACAAGAAGAATGCTATCAAAGAATCTCAAGAGCTAATCAAAAAATACACGGAGCAACAAAACAACGTTAGAAACAACCGTGAATTTGATTCCCTATCTAAAGAGATCGAGTTCCAAACTCTAGAGATTGAATTAGCTGAAAAAAGAATCAAAGAATTCAATGTAGAGTCAAAAGCGAAAGCACAACAAATCAAAGATGCTAAGTCTCGTTACGAAGAGCGTACTATCGATCTTGAAAACAAACGTAAAGAACTTAATGACATCTCTTCTGAGACTGCAGTAGAAGAAGAACTTCTAAACAAGAAAGCAGCTAAGATTGAAGAGATGATCGAAGAGCGTCTATTGATTGCATTCAAACGTATTCGTTCTAATGCAAGAAACGGTCTTTCTGTTGTTACTGTACAAAGAGATGCTTGTGGCGGATGTTTCAATAAAATTCCACCACAAAGACACCTTGATATTTCTTCTCGTAAGAAGATTATCGTTTGTGAGTACTGTGGACGTATCCTAGTTGATAAAGATATCCTTACTTCTCTTGAAGATCTTGTAATCGGAGAATAAGTAACGATACTACAAAATAATAAAAGCGATCATCATACGATGGTCGCTTTTTTTGTTCTATTATTTTCCAATATAAGCCATCTGCACAAATAACAAACATCAGAAAGGATATTGTAGTTTTTTGCTAATCATCGAGGAAAAGATAGCAGCGAACGAACAATATACCGACTATCACAAAATTAATGCGAAGGGTGTTTAAAACAATCATCAATAAAGATCAATTGATATTTGATTGCATTTCTCCAATAGTCCCAGTTATGGTTACCTGGTCGTACAGTAAATTCATGTGGAATATTACAGTAGTCTAGTTTCTTATGAAGGGCATTATTTACATTAAAGAAGAAGTCCTCTCGTCCACAATCAAATTTAATCTTAAGGGCATGAGGAGTAAGAAGGTAAACCTGATCGATAACGGTATTCTTTTCCCATCGCTCTCTATTAGCAGCATAAGCTCCAAGACGTTTTGGTATGTCCCAATTCAAAGGGAAAGGGGTAAAATCTACACCACCACTCATACTACCAGCAATAGACCACATATCTTGGTGTCTAAAGGCAAGATATAAAGCACCATGGCCTCCCATACTTAAGCCTAAAATGGCACGACCTTCTCTTTTCTCTACCGTAGCATAGTTTTTATCAACAAAAGAGACCAAGTCTTTTGTAATATAAGATTCATATTGCATCTTTTTATCTATAGGACTATCAAAATACCAACTGGTATAACCACCATCAGGACATACAATAATCATTTGATAACGATCGGCATAATCTTTTATTACAGGGCATTTAGTAATCCAAGATCGGTAATTATCGGTAGCACCGTGTAGGAGATATAATACAGGATAATGGCTCGACTCAGAATAGTCTTCAGGTAGGATAACTACATTTTTTATCTGTTTATTCATCTTATGAGCTTTCACTTGGATGGTATCCACTCTTGCAGCCCAAAGAGAGTTTATTTGCAGCAAAAGAGCAAATAAGAGAAGTAATCGTGTCTTCATGGGTAATTAGTTTTAAAAAAAATGTTCCTACAAAATTGTAGAAACATTTTTTATTTAACCCAACAGGATAGATTATTTTTTATGCTTTTCAGCGCAACAAGCTTTTTTAACTTCGGCTGTATAACCTAATTTTTCAATTGCATCCTCAATTTTCTTATCGTCGGTTTTATCAACACGGAAAGAGACCTTCACCTCTTTGGTAGCCAAGTCCACCTCAACATTCTTAACCCCCTTTTCATAAGGGATATTTTTTAGGATTGTTTTTTTACAATGGTCACAATCGATAGAACAGACATAAGTTACGGTCTTCACCTTCTTAGCTTTCTTAGCCTGAGATGGAGTTACGATAGCGAACAAAAGAAAAAGAGGCAATAATAATTTTAAGAATTTCATAATGAATTGGTTTTATCGATTAATAATCAAATACATATTTTATTCCGAAATAGAACATACGGCCATAAATTGGTCCCCATACTTGTGAGGAATCAAAATCCTTAGAGAAAGGATCACTCGCAGCAATAATTGGATTCTTTTGTGTATAGTTGGCTAAATTCTCACCACCTACATAGAAACTCCAAGCACGATAGTTTTTAGTGATCTGTCCCATCAACATGGTGTAAGGTTTCGATTCTTGTGCATGACTATATTCTGGTGCACGTCCATCAGAAGAAGGCAGCTCTTGAACCCCATTAAATTGAGCTGTCAAATCGAATTGCCATTTTTTCATATTGGTACTATATGATGCAGAAACCAATCCTTTGTATTTGGCAAGCAATGGAACCGAACTTAATCCTTGATTTTGGAACTCCATCTGCACATCATTGATTCTAAAAGCAGTTGTCAACTCAAAACGATCCATCGGTTCATATCGAGCTTCCACTTGGAAACTATTCGAGAAACTCTTGCCATCCAAAGCATACACATAAACATCATGAGCAGATTGATTCAGATCCACCACCATTTGATTAGTAAAATCAGTACGATAATAATCCAAAGATAGCGTCAACGGTTTATCCCACAGATGCCAATTATTGATTAAGCTCACACCAAAATTCCATGCTTCTTCTTGTGTCGGAGTGGTTTGTGAAAAATGCCACACTCTAGAAGAAGCCAAATAACGAGTATTCTCTGCTACCACTTGGGGTGTTCTATACCCTTTACCTGCCGACAATCTTAGCGTTGAACTACCAGTAAAAGCCCATCTAAAGTGCATACGAGGAGTCCAGTAAGTTCCATGGATAGAGCTATGATCATAACGTAATCCTGCCAAGAATGTGATATCATCCGTTGGGGTGAAAGTATATTCTGCGAATCCCCCAATCACCTCTTCATCAAATCCGATATCTTGTTTTTCGGTCTCCTCCAAAAATTGAATTTTATTTCTATTTCTATCATTCACATAATTAAGTCCTACAGAATAATTATGATTGGTATTAAATAAGAATGATTGGAAGATTACCGAGCCATAGATATTTTGTTGGTCTACATCATACAGCTGACGACCATAGAAGGAGTCTCTGGTATAACGATCCCATTTCAACACCGTACCAAGACTAGTAGAAGGACGATCAAATATAAAACCAAGCTTAGAATAAGCGTTCATCTTTTTCGAGTCGATACCAATACCATAAGCTTGCTGATCGAAAGGGGAGATATTTTTATCAAAATCCACTTGTCCTCCATCTCTCGATTCATCCAAGATACTCCATCCAAACTTCCAATTAATAAAGTCTGATTTATATTTCCACTTATTAAAAAAGTTATATTGGCGAGTCACAGGACGATCCAAGAAACCATCGTTGTTATTGTCCATCTCACGGAAAGTATCCTCATAGTGACCAAAAACAGCAGTACTCCAATGGTCATTCAGTTTCATGCCATAATTCACATTCCACTCCATCTTTCCATCTTGGTTTCCGTACATATAGAAAGACCCTTTCTCTTCTCCATCCGGTTCTTTAAGTTCCACATTAATCTGTCCTGTCATCGATTCAGCACCACTCTTAACAGCCGAAGTACCTTTCGATATTTGGATAGATTGCATCCATGTACCAGGAATATATTCCAATCCATAGCTATTTTGTGCTCCTCTCAAAGCAGGAATATTTTCGATCATCATCTGAGAATATTTCCCAGACAATCCAAGCATTTTAATAGTCTTAGCACCAGAAACCGCATCCGAAAAAGAGACATCTACAGAAGCATTGGTTTCGAAACTCTCAGAAAGATTACAACAAGCACATTTGGTCAATTCAGCACCCGTAAGTTTCTGTGCTTGGATAGGATTAATTTTAGAGAAAGAGGTTGAAGCACGTCTTTTGGCCACAGTCACTTCCCCTAGTTCTTCACCTTGGGTCATCTCCACCAATATCTGGTCTAAAGTTTTAGGAAGGATGCGAACCTTTTGATAACCCACATAACTAAAGATCAACCCTTTTTTCTTTCCTTCTACAGGAATCTCAAAATTTCCATTTAAATCAGTTACAGTTCCATGAGAAGTTCCCTCTACCATAATATTTACTCCAGGAATAGGTACTTTATTCCCTTTGGCATCTAGTTCGTATACTTTTCCTTTATAACTATCTGCCCATGCCAATGTGCAACAAAAAAAGATTATTGCACTCAAAATCAATCGATACATAATAATACAATCTTAATGAATAAAATTAATATCTCACAGGATATCTAAAACAGACATCCAGACCTCCACAAAAAGATGGAGGAAATAAAAATTTAAAGATCAAATGGCATCTTAAGCTGACATAAAGCCACAACAATAGAAGTATCTCCTAGATTGAGTAGAATCGTGCGAGGATCGACGATCTCTCGTATAAAAGAATGAATCAATAGTTTACACTCTTTTTCAAAATAGAAAGAGAGTTCTTGAATCTGAAAATTCAAAAACGTAACAAAAGGAATAGAAAAATCATAATTAAAGGAAGGGGTTACAACAAAGTCTTGTTTTACAAAACTATGGCTTACCACGCAACACACAATCTGTTCTTGATCAAGATCAGAGAGAGGAACAATTTGGTGGTCACAATGTCCTTCTTCACCATATTCATTAGAATGACAATGATCAGATGCGTTACATAAATCTCCCTCTTCATGATTTTGATGCCACTTGCTCGGCATCAGTACTGAAACATCATAGCGATTATGAAGAACACAATGATGAAAGAACATGTTGATTCCTGACGACCCGACAAGACAGATCACCATCATAACAATGCTCAATATTTTTAACCTTATGTTGTTCATTTTTATCATAAAAGCCACGATGAGTAACTTATGGTGGCAAAAATAGGTAAAAAAGTATGAATTCTAAACAGACAAAAGTCATTCTCTCAGCACCTTACCCCAAAAAGAAGATCCAATCATCTTAAATACAAAGCATTATAAATAAGGTAAAAATAACAAATTAGAACTTTTTTATGTAAAATAACACCATTAACACTCATTTTTTCCAAAGACAAAAGCAACTTTCAAACGCTATAAAACAACCGACATTCATTCTCTGATACAATATCACAGAATTAATTTTACACTCACTGTTTACACACCTTCTAATGCGTTTTTTTTAGTGCATGTTGGATTTTACTACAAAAAACAGACAGAATTTAATTTACACTCTCGAACCTTATAACCATAACTAATTTTGCATTCTGGTTATTCCTAAATTTGCATTTTTACTCACTTTTTGAAACAATGTCCACACTCCTATAGAGACACTTTCTCCTCCCCCTAAACCAAGATTTTACACTACTTATGTTTAACACACCCCCATTATTCAATTATATCTACATGATACCCCATTGACCTCATATCTATGTCAAACACACCACAACTTCATATCAAATTCATATCAACTTCATATCAAGTTCACTTATACGTTATGTTAGAATGAAGTTGATATGAACTTGATATGGTCTTAAAGTAAGTTCAATACAATAACAAAATGAAATTATGGTAATGTAGATATTACGATAAAGTCAGCTTCATATAGGGTTAAGTAATATGTGGCATATATAGCTCTATGATCTGTCCTTAAAAAGGGGCAAATAAAAGAAAGTAAACAACTTCTTTTTTGGGGGATAAAAACAAAAAAAAGGAGCATCGGCTTATTTAAATAGCACCGATGCTCCCCTATCGTTATTTGGATGACAACAAAGAATAGAATATTCTTATAGTCCCATGAAATATCATTAGTTTATTTATCAAAAGTTACTCTTGAATAAGGAGCAGCTTCGTGACCAATAAAATCTTGATTTAAATATTTGTAATGACCTGTGATGGCAATCATCGCAGCATTATCTGTAGTAAAAGAGAATGGAGGGATGAATAGATTCCATCTATATTTTTTCGCATCCTCTTCTAATGCACCACGAAGACCTTTGTTCGCAGAAACTCCACCAGCAATAGCAACATCAGTAATGCC
This sequence comes from Prolixibacteraceae bacterium, assembly GCA_025210775.1. Taxonomy (GTDB): domain Bacteria; phylum Bacteroidota; class Bacteroidia; order Bacteroidales; family Prolixibacteraceae; genus Halosquirtibacter. The sequence goes on along the minus strand of JAOARB010000001.1, from coordinate 60,634 downwards.
TGTTTCTTTCACAGCTCTACGCAATTTATTCAATAAGATATCGATGATGGTCTTTTGTAGAGATGCACAAATATCGTATTTGTTTTTCTCAATAAAATCAGGATCAATCTTAATTTGATCTCTTAGGAAATACAAGAAACTAGTCTTCAAACCAGAGAAAGAGTAATCCAACCCTTGGATTCTTGGTTTAGAGAAAGTGTAAGCATCAGGATTACCCATCGCAGCAAATTTATCAATCAATGGACCTCCTGGATAAGGTAGCCCCATCACTTTGGCACATTTATCAAAAGCTTCCCCTGCTGCATCATCGATAGTTTGACCAATCACTTCCATCGACAGATGATCGTCAACACGAATAATCTGAGAGTTACCACCAGAGACAAGCAGACATAAAAATGGGAAATTAGGCATTTTCTTATCTACACCCTCTTCACCAATAAAATGAGCCAAGACGTGACCTTGAAGGTGGTTCACATCAATCAATGGAACATTTGCTGAAAGCGATAAACCTTTAGCAAAAGAAGTACCCACCAAAAGAGAACCAAGTAGTCCTGGTCCGCGAGTAAATGCAATAGCTGAAAGGTCTGTCACCTTGATTCCTGCATTTTTAATAGCTAAGTCTACCACAGGAATGATGTTTTGTTGGTGTGCTCTAGAAGCTAATTCTGGCACCACTCCGCCATAAGCTTCATGACACTTTTGACCCGCAACTTCATTACTTAAAATCACTCCGTTTTTAATAACCGCAGCAGAAGTATCATCGCAAGATGACTCAATCCCCAAAATAAAAATATCCTTTTCCATAAACTATATACGACGACAAACAGAAGAAAGCCAAAATAACTGATATTTTTTTTGCATCTTTTTATGAACCTGTGCAAAAATTTACGATTTTTGTTTTTGGTATCCCCGTTTACAATTGTTTCTTTTTAAAAACTCAAAGTTATTAAAAAAATAGGTAAAATAGTACTACTTATCCTTCTGATGCTAATAATCACTTTTTGTGCTGGTTACGTAGCGTTAATGAGTAGTCGTGTTCAAACGTTGATTGTACAATCCATTACGGACGATCTTTCTCAGAAATTGGGAACACAAATATCCATCCGAAAGGTAGATTTCCGTTTCTTTAATAAGTTTGTACTAAAAGACTTTTTAATTCGGGACCAGCGTAACGATACGCTAGTATTTTCTCAAGCATTGGTCGTAGGTGTTGATTCTTTAAGTTTTAACGAACAAAAGGTCTACTCTAACAACATATCACTAGAGAAAGCGTATATCAATTCCATCTGCTACAAAGATAGCAGTAACTACAACTACATGTTTTTAGTAGATTCACTGGGGAGTTCAACACCAAGTGAGAATAAATCACCATGGCAATTCACGCTTAATCATGTAGGTATTAGTGAAGCTCGAATAAAGAATAACAACCAGAATGTCTCGGAAAAAGAAGGTCAATTTGATTATAACCATATCGACTTAAAGGATATCTTGATTGATTTTTATACTGAGAAAAAAGACAGCACTTTACTTTTCCGATTGGATCATTTTTCGATGAAAGAGCAACATTCATTAGAAATCAAGAACATCTCTGGTGAAATGAAAAGGGATGCACAAAACATCTATATCAAAGATTTTCATATTAAAACGGGGTTCTCTGATCTAAAGATGGACTCTTGTTTTATGAAACTGCGAAACGATAGTACAGAAATTGATATAAATAAACGTCCTTTTATTCTACAATTGGCACCATCGTCAGTCTCACTAAAAGAGGTGGCTTATTTTGTTCCCGAATTACAAGGGATGGAAGAGAAAGTGTCTATCAAAGGAAAAATCAAAGGGCCTATTTCAAATCTTAAGATCAAAGATCTTGGTGTTCGATTAAGAAAAAACACAATGCTTTCGGGTAACTTAAGTTTTATGGGGCTTCCGAACATTAAGAATACTTTTATTTTTGCCAAACTTGATCGTGCTGTTGTGGATCTACAAGAGGTTCGTAAAATAAAGATGCCACTATCGTTTGGGGAAGAATACCTTCAACTACCTGCCTCCATCGAGAATCAACATAAGCTATACTACAAAGGTGAGTTCACAGGATTTCCTTCTGATTTTGTATGTTTTGGTACCATGAGTGGGGCTCTAGGACAAATAGATACCGATATTGCAATACGACCAGACAACAATGGACGAATTAATGTCAGTGGAGCTTTTAATACGACCAACTTTAAATTAGGAGGAATGATCAATAGTAAATCGATCAACCAACTTACACTTCGTTCAAATATACAAGGGTACTATACAGAGAATGGGAAATATGACATGAAGGTTATTGGAACCATCGATGAGATACAACTTAAGGATTATATCATTCATTCTATCTATCTAAATGGTCAAGCCTATACAGGAGGTTTCAGTGGTGGGATAAGAATAGAAGACCCTAATTTAAATCTTAATTTTGATGGTAAAGCAGATTATCTAGCCGACATTCCTAATTATGATTTTAATCTTGATGTAGAAAATTTTGTTCCCGCATTTCTTAAAATTGGAGAACCTTCTCGTATTGACACGTTAAATATAAATGTAGACGCGAAATTTTCGGGTAACAGCATAGATAACTTCAAAGGAGGGATAGACATCCATAAGTTTAATATCAAGAATGGGAAAAAATCTTGTGAGCTAGATAAGATAGAGCTAAACACCAATATTGATGAAGGGGAAAGATCATTTAAGCTAAAAAGTAAATACATTGACCTTGGCATTGTGGGGAATTACACCTATAAATCCCTATACCAGTCGGTAAACAACATTGTTTCATCGCATCTACCAAGTTTATCAAGTGTGTCAGTATTAACGGATAACAATCGTATAAAGATCAATGGAACAATTACCAATGACCACGGGCTATTAGAGTATTTCTCAGAGAAAACAGCCGTAAGATTTCCTATTACGATATCGGGGTCGTTGACCGACTCTACCCATACTGCTGATCTATTTATTGATGTCCCAGAGCTTTATCATGATCACAATTTGATTAAACATCTCACATTAAGTATCCAAGACAAACATAATGCATTAGACTCTCGACTGAGGGCTTCTAAAGTATCTATAGGTGAGAATTACACCCTGCATAACCTTGCAATGCATACCTCGGCGGAAAACGATACCATTGCAACACTGTTGTCTTGGAGTAATGCAGACTCACTAACCTTCTCAGGTAATTTACCTATTACAACGATTATCTCGAGAGACAATGAAGAGAAAAAAATTCCAAAGATCGAATTTAAAGTGGCTCCATCTTATATCTATATAGCAGATCATCCTATTCTTATCGGAGAGTCTACAGTAAAGATAGACAGTAGTCATGTGGATATAGACAACCTAAAGATATCCAACCTTAAGCATAGTATAAATATTGAGGGAGAAATTTCAGAACAAGAGAACGACTCATTGAATATTCATTTTAAAGACGTGTCGATTGGAAAGATAGACACTATATGCAATTGGGATACGGGACTGAGTGGGATCACCAATGGGGTATTGACCATAAAAGACATATATAAAAACAAGATGCTTTTAGGAGATCTCTTTATCAAAGATTTTTCATTTAGTGACAAACCGCTTGGAGATATCTCCTTAAAATCGGATTGGAATAGTATCCAAAAAGTACTAACATCCCAATTATTACTATGGAATGGAGAGAAGAAGATCATCTATGCACATGGAGATTTCTCGCCTTCGAAGAATACTCTAAATTATGATGCGGAATTAGACCGACTTCCTTTTGTTAGTCTGATGCCTTTCCTGAATGACTTCTCTTACCACCTAGATGGTTTTATCTCAGGAAAAGTAAAAGTTGAAGGACCTGCCACCCATCCATTCCTTGTAGGGAATGTAAAGCTTGACAAGGGAGAGATTGGTATTGACTTCACAAAGACAACTTATGCAATTACCGATTCTGTGAGCTTTGTACCAGACACGATTGTGTTTAATGATATCACCTTAAAAGATAAAGAGGGGAATATTGGTAAATTCAACGGCTATATAAAACATGAATTCTTCTCTAATTTTGATTTCGATTTAAATATCGGAACACAATACCTTTCGGTACTAAATACCACTATCGATGATAATGAAGATTTCTATGGTAAAGCACACGGAAGTGGAGATGTAAGACTTACAGGAAATACTGATGACCTTAAGTTAAATGTCAATATGCGTACCGAGCTAGGTACCGATATTGCTATTCCAATGGAAGGACCATCGACTGCGACAGAGAATAATTTTATACGATTTAAAAAGCCCAAAAGATTCTTTAAAGAAGAGGTCGTCTTAAAACAAGGAGAAGAAGACGAATTCTTTACTTTTAATCTGGACCTTACAATGACTCCAGATGCTAAATGTAGGATTATATTTGACCGCTCCTCTTCAGATCTGATTGAAGGTAGAGGGAATGGGGACCTTCACATTCTTTACGATAAAGAGGGAGACCTATCAATTTATGGAGATTACACTATTGCTCAAGGTAATTACAACTTTAATCGTCAAGGTTTTATCAGTAAACACTTTAAAGTAAAAGAAGGCGGACGATTGACATGGGAAGGAGATCCGTATAAAGCTAATCTTGACTTAGAGGCGGTATACTCCACCAAAGCATCACTACAGGAACTGCTAGGAGAAAGTAATAATAACGACTATTCGAAAAGGATTAAAGTGGATTGTATTATAAAACTTTCGAACAACCTAATGAATCCAAAGGTCAATTTTGCAATCAATCTACCTACAGCTGATGAAAGAACGAAAGATGAAATCGCACAATACCTATCGACAGAAGAAGAAGTAACACGTCAAATGATATCAATTCTTTTGATTGGTAAATTTACAACCCCGGATTATTTGAAAGCCAATAATACACAAGAGAATAATGCAGATATTTTAAGTGCTACGGCTTCGGAACTATTATCAAATCAGTTTTCTAGTTGGTTATCACAGATATCAAATGATTTCGATATTGGATTTAATTACCGACCAGGTGATAATGTAAGTGATCGACAGATTGAAGTCGCGTTAAGTACCCAACTGCTAAACAATCGTGTAATCATCAATGGTAATATTGGAAATAACGGGAGCCTTCAGTCTAAAAACACCAATGAGATTGTAGGAGAAGTTGAAGTGTATGTAAAGCTAACCAAGAATGGCAAGCTTCAACTTAAGGTATACAATAGATCTAACGATGAGCTCCTATACGATACTGCACCATATACACAAGGAGTAGGTATCTCTTTTAAAGAAAACTTTAATAGTTTTGACGAACTTTTTGAACGCTACAGAAAACAAAGAGCGAAGAGAAAAGATAAAAAAGAGAAGAGACGTCTGCAACGTAAGGAAAAAAGAAGAAGTGACACTTCACAAAAGACAAAAGGTCAAAAAAATACTGAAAAGGAGTAAATTCACGTTATAGTTATAAATATCTTAATCGTAAATGTTATTTTACAGATATAAATAATTATTTTACATTGGCTTTTATATAACTTTGTATAAGAATTTTAATTGAAATATTACAAAACATGCATACCTTATCTATTTTATTAAGCGCACCTGCACAAGCTGCTGCAGAAACGGCAAAGAATCTAACAATGCAGGTGAACCATTCTCTTTCACTGATGGACATATTCCAAAAAGGAGGTTATATGATGTACCCTCTAGTTCTTCTATCAGTAGTAGCTCTATATATCTTTGGAGAACGCTATTTTGCTATCGCAAGAGCTCGAAAGTTTGATAATGGGATGATGAATGATATTAAGCATAAAATTAAGACAGGCGACCTACAAGGAGCATTGTTGGTATGCGAAACTTCCAATACTCCAATGGGACGAATGATCTCAAAAGGAATCCGTAGAATGGGAAGACCTTTAAATGATGTTCAAACTGCTATTGAGAATGTAGGTAACCTTGAGATTTCTAAACTAGAAAAAGGATTGCCTGTGTTAGCCAGTGTATCAGGTGGAGCTCCAATGATCGGATTCTTAGGTACAGTAATGGGAATGATCCAAGCCTTCTTTGAGATGTCAAGTGCTAAAAACGTAGAGATCTCGAACCTTGCTAGTGGTATTTATACTGCAATGTCAACAACAGCAGGAGGATTGTTGGTAGGTATTCTTGCTTATTTTGCCTACAATATTCTTGTAGCTCGTATCGACAAGACAGTTGCTATAATGGAACACACCTCTACTGAATTTATGGATCTTTTACACGAACCTTCTAAATAAACAGCATTATGTCGTTAAAAAGAAGAAGTAAAGTAGATGCATCATTTAGTATGTCATCTATGACAGATATCGTATTCCTATTGTTGGTATTCTTTATGATTGCCTCAACAATGATAGGACCACCGAGTCTTAAAATCACTTTACCACAAAGTTCACAAGGGAAAAGTAATAAGTCGATTTTCACGATCTATATCAATAGGCAAAAATCCTATAGTTATGCCAACGGTACAGCAGAACCTGTTAGTTGTAACTATAATGATTTGGCTCCGGCACTACAAAACACCTTTCCAGAGAATGAAGTGGTAAAAGGTCAGCCTCGCCCAGTGGTAATGTTACAAGCAGAGAAAACTGTTCCTGTTGAAGAAGTAGTTAAAGTGATGTCTTTAGCACGTGAACTTAACTACACCCTATTATTAGGGACCTCTAATGTCAGAAAATAAGACAATACAAATGAACTAAGATGGGAAATACAAATGAAGATACTCGGCTACATGGTGTTGTTTTCTCTTTAGTAATTCATGTTCTATTACTATTGTTTCTTCTCTACTTCCCTCTTCAGGGACAAGATGGGGGGAACGATAGTGATTATGTTGTGTTGGTAGACAATCGTGGAATGGATAAGATTGCACAAGCAAAACCCAAGCGTCAACAGCCCAAACAAAAGAATGATAAAATTGCTACTGCGGCAAAAGCTCAACCTAAGGCACATCAGAAAAAGGTAGAGAAAATACATAAAGAGGTAGCCAAACCTACGGTAGGTAAATCCTATAAGACCAAAGCCAATGAGGGGGTCAAAAAGGAAACACCGAAGGTGAATAACAAAAAAACGACCGATGTTAATTCGGTAAAGAAAGAGCAAGAAAGAAAGAAAAAACAAGAAGAAGAGAGAAGACGTCAGGAAGAGATAAAAAAAGAAAAACTTATCAAGAAAAGACGTCAGGATAGTATTCGAAGAGTACAGGAAGTGATTAAAAAGAAAGAAGAAGAGGCAAAGAAACTTCTTCAGAATATCATGACTACAGCTCAGAATACAAAGAAGCAAGAACAGAACAAACAAACAAATACATCACAAAGTTCTAGTTCAAGTAATGTTTCTGCCAAATCCTCTCGACATAAAGGACTAAGTATGGCCAACCGTGTTTTTGTATCAGGAGCACCAAAGCCTTCTTATCTTGGAAATGAATCAGGAACCATTTATTTGAACCTAACGGTGAACCCTATAGGACAAGTATCTAAGGTTACGGTTAACGAAGGATATACAACGATTACAAACCAACGCACTATTGACAGTGCCATAGCATTTGTAAAGACGTTAAAATTCAACTCTGTAGGCAACAATCAATACGATCATGGATTCTACAAGTTAACCTATAAGAATGGAGGTTTCTATTAGTTATAGGACAACCAAAATAAGAAAAGGGGAAAAGACAATTAAGTCTTCTCCCCTTTTTTATTTTCGATTACCTTCTTGATCTTACATCACTTCGATGGTCACCATCTTATGACCAGTAACAACTACTTGTTCTGGTTTAACATTCATTTCAGTAACCACACCTGAGATAGGTGCAAGAATCTCGTTTTGCATCTTCATTGCTTCAAGAGTAAGAATAATCTGTCCAGCCTCAACATTTTGTCCTTTGGCTACAAAAACATCTACAATCTTACCAGGAATAGGTGCAATCACTTCTTGTTCCTTCTCATCTTCGTCTCTAGCAAGGATCTCTTTTCTACGTTTAGAGATCTCTGTATCGATAACAAAGTTATAGCTGTTACCATTCACAAGAACAGTACATTTATTCTTCTTAATAGAGACTACTTGAGCTTTATGCTCAATACCATCTTGTGTTAGTGCAATTTCCTCTTTAGAGAAATCTGTATCGATAGTAATCTCATCCCCATTCATTGATTTTAGTTCTCCTAACTCCTCAATGAATGTATATTCGTTTTCTCCACCAACGTAGAATTTGTTTGTTTTTCTTTTACGTACAATCATGGATTAAAGGTTTTTTAGGTGTTTACTTTGTAACCAAGGAGAAGTAGATTTTACTTCTAACTCTCCTCTTTCAATATAGTTCTTATTGTTTAAGTATAACTGCATTGCAACATAAGCAGCCACCATCTCCTCGTTAGGCTTCTGAAGGAATACCTGATCGATATCGTTCAACAAGAAAGAGGTAGTATATTTCCCTTCCACAAAAGAAGGTGTTTCTAATACTTTCTTAAAGAAAGGCAAAGTAGTCTTGATTCCTTTAATCTTAATATCTTCAAAGATCACTTTAGAGGAAGCCAACACTTCTTCTCTAGTCTCTCCAGATACGATTACTTTGGCCACCATCGAATCAAAATATGGAGGAACAACAATACCATTACGATAACCAGTATCTAATCTTAATGAAGGATGAACAGGGAAATCATACTGTTCAATAATACCAAAAGCTGGAGCAAAGTTAGCTTGTACATCTTCTGCATTTAAACGATACTCAATACAAGCTCCTTTGATTTTAATGTCCTCTTGCTTCAATGAAATCTCTTCATCTTGTGCAATACGTATCATCTGCTCAATCAAATCAACACCTGTGATAGACTCGGTAATTGGATGCTCTACTTGGATACGTGTGTTCATCTCAAGAAAGAAGAAATTCTTTTCGCTATCCACCAAGAATTCAACAGTACCTGCACTGTAATAATTAGCATATTTAGCAATATTCACTGCAGCCTCACCCATACGTTGACGTAGTTCGTCATTCAAAGCAGGAGATGGAGCCTCTTCAATAAGCTTTTGGTGCTTACGTTGGATACTACACTCTCTTTCGAAAAGATGAACCACATTACCATGTTTATCCGCAAGAATTTGGAACTCGATATGATGTGGGTTTTCTACATATTTCTCAATAAATACATCTGAGTTATTGAAAATACCTTCCGCTTCACGACGTGCCATCTTAAACATCATGGTCAATTCATCAGGAGTACGTGCCACACGCATTCCTTTTCCTCCACCACCAGCAACAGCCTTAATGATCACAGGATAACCAATGTTGTCTGCAAGTACTTTCGCATCTTCGATGTTTTCAACAATATCCTTACTACCCTCAAGGATAGGGACACCAGCAGCTTTCGCCATCTTACGTGCCACCCCTTTGTCGCCCATATCCTCAATAGCTTGAGCTGATGGTCCAATAAGGATCACACCTCTACGATCACACTCTTCAGCCAATTCACGACTTTCAGAAAGGAATCCATAACCAGGGTGTACAGACGTTATATTATGCTCCTTAGCGATCTCAGCGATACGAACAGGATTCATAAAGATATTTTCATGAGATTCTTCGGTCACATCCACTACATGATCCATATGCGAAAGATAAACCGCATTAGGTTCGTAATGAGTCATTAAACCATAAACCTCGATTCCCATCTCTTTTGCTGTCTTAGCAATACGGATGGCAATCTCGCCACGATTGGCTATTAATATAGATGATATTTTTTTCATACGATGATTTGCAAATTAAAGTGGAATATTACCGTGCTTTTTAGAACTCTTTTCTTCGAATTTATTCTCAAGAAGAGCAAAAGCTTTGATCAACTTCTCACGAGTCGTTTCTGGTAAGATTACCTCATCAATATATCCCTTTTGATCGGCGATATAAGGATTCGCTACTTCTTCTTTATATTTTAGAATCAATGATCTTCTCAACTCCTCAGGATTATCTGAAGCAGCAATCTCTTTACGATTAAGAATCTTCACTGCTCCTTCTGGTCCCATCACAGCAATTTCTGCTGTAGGCCAAGCGAAATTAAAGTCTCCACCCATCTTATTACTGTTCATCACAATATAAGCACCACCATAAGCTTTACGAAGAATTACGGTAATCTTAGGCACAGAAGCTTCAGCAAAAGCAAATAGTAATTTAGCTCCATGTTTGATGATCGCAGCATGCTCTTGGTCGATACCAGGAAGGAAACCTGGAACGTCTTCTAATACCAGAATAGGGATATGGAACGCATCACAGAAACGAACAAAACGAGCGGCTTTTCTAGAAGAATCAATATCTAAAGTACCAGCAAGATGTTTTGGTTGGTTGGCTACAATACCAATCACCTGGTTGTTCAAACGAGCCAAACCAGTTACAATACTCTGTGCATAACCTTCAGCTACTTCAAAGAAAGATCCTTTGTCCACAAGACGATCAATGATCTCAATTACATCATATGGTTTGTTAGAGTCATCAGGAATAATCTTTGAAATATTCTCCAATCCATCAGGAATAATGTTTGTATCTGTCGACATTGGAGGTTGCTCCACATTATTCGAAGGAAGATAGCTTAACAGCTTACGTACTCCCAACAATGTATGCTCTTCATCGTCGTAGATAAAATCGGCAACACCACTCTTGTTACTGTGAACATCAGCTCCACCAAGCTTTTCACTAGTAGTGTCCTCGTTCAAAACTTCTTTTACAACATTCGGTCCTGTTACAAACATGTAAGCAGTCTTACGAGTCATAAAAATAAAATCCGTCAATGCAGGAGAATAAACAGCACCACCAGCAGCAGGTCCTAGGATAACAGAGATCTGAGGAATGACACCAGAAGATTTCACATTATTCATAAAGATTCCACCATAACCAGCTAAACTACCTATACCCTCTTGGATTCGGGCTCCCCCTGAGTCAATCAGACCGATTACAGGATGTCCCATACGAAGACCTAAGTCTTGTACTTTTTGTATCTTTTCAGCGTGAATTGTTCCTAAAGATCCACCTTGATAAGTGAAATCTTGGGCGTAAACAAGCACGTCTCTATTATTAATCTTTCCATAACCACAAATGACACCATCACCAATTGCCTTTGGGTCATCACCATCATAGTTTAATGGTAATGCAAACGCATCAATCTCAACAAAAGAATCTTCATCAAGAAGGATATCGATACGCTCAATAGCCGTCAACTTACCTTTTGCATGCTGACGTTCAAAATATGCGTCATCAAACTTCTCATTAAATTTCTGATCTCGGTCATTAAACCTTTTGTAGTGTATTCTATTATCGCTCATTCAATATATTTTTTCAGCGTGATGATTTCGTAAATTAATGTATAATTGGAGGAAGAAAGAAGTTGGTGGTAGCTAATTAAATATTAGTATATCTAGATTTATTATATCTATTATGTAACTTGGGGGTACATACATATTCTAACATTTTATTCTTTCTTAGATCAAAGATCAAACTTATAGTAAATTGTAATTCTATTCATAAACAAAAAGCAAGACCTTTTGATATTATACTGACAAATTGAATCAATTTTGAAAGCAATCACAACGGTATCTTTGTTAATTTTTGTTAATAATAAAACTATCATAAAAACCAGATGATAGACAACAGTAGTCATCACAACTGATTATCAAACGATTAAACATATAATACAACTTCTTGAAAAAATAGAACATTTGAGTTTTATAATCAAAAAGTGATTATTTTCAGTATCAAAAAGGGGATAAATATTAAATTCGTAACAAAACATCAAAAAAATGAAAAAGATAAGAGTCATTATTATATGCCTATTATTCTTGGTTGCAGGCTATTTTATTGGTCCTACCCCCAAGGAATATGTATTAGATAAGAACCTTCCTGAAATTGACAAAAAGGGAGAAGATTTAGAAGATTGGATTACTTTAAATGAACAAAAGTTTAAGCTTAAAGAAGACAACCAAGCACGTATTTTATGGAATGATTCAACAACGAAAGAATCAACAAAATATGTATTGCTCTATCTACATGGATTCTCTGCTTCTTGGTATGAAGGGGCTCCAATAAATGTTAATATTGCAAAAGAGATGAAAGCAAATGCATTCTTCTCTCGTCTTCACGGACATGGTCTTGACACCAAAGATGCCCTTCTAAACATGACGCCAGACAGTCTTTATGAATCGGCAAAAGAGGCTCTTGTTATCGCTCATCAATTAGGAGAAAAAGTGGTTATTATGAGTACCTCAACAGGTGGAACTCTTTCATTAAAACTTGCAGCAGACTTCCCTGATCTTGTAGATGGATTGATTCTATATTCTCCAAATATTGTAATCAAACAACCAGAAGCCAAGCTACTATCTAAACCGTGGGGATTGGACATTGCACGTATTGCAATGGGAGGAAACTTTAGAGTATTCCATGATACAGGAAAAGTAGCCCAATATTGGTACCAAAAATATAGAGTAGAGAGTATGGTATACCTACAACAGTTGTTGGATATCACCATGAACGAAGAGACCTTTTCCAAAGTGTCTTGTCCCACATTTGTAGGAGCATATTATAAAGACGACAAACACGAAGACAATACCGTTAGTGTAAAAGCAATCAAAGAGATGTTCCCTCAACTGGGATCTAAAAAGAAAGAGCTTGTACTTTTTCCGAATGCAGAAACTCATGTTATTGCCAATGGATTACAATCCCATAGCTGGCAGAGGGTAGAAAGAAAAACAAAAGAGTTTATCCATCAAGATATACTTAATTAGTAAAACAAAAAAAGAGAGAAAAACATACTTTATGTTCTTCTCTCTTTTTATTCGTATAGTAGCAATAAGCACTAAACTATGGTACAATAAAAAGCTACCATTCCAATATTACTTTTTATCACTATTACGCAAAGACTTTCTTACTTTTTCCAAAATATCCTTTTTAGATACTTGTTCTCCCAGGTTACGATCAATCACTTCTTCTTCCTTATAGGCATCATAATTAAAGACATCCAAGGCAGACTTTGGTCGTATCTCCTCTTCCCATTTAAAGAGAGGAAGTTTTAAATCCTGTGACGTGAAATCACTTGGTGGGAAGAAATCCATCTTTGGAGAAGTTATAAATGAAATACGATCAATCTGGTTGTCCTTAAGCTTAATGCGGATATTTGAACACTCCGCCTTATTGACCCCCAGCATACTATCTTTATCCTTCACATAATAGATCGTCTGTCCATTACCTAAGACGTCCAAAACCTTCAAATGATTATTATAGATATAGCCCGTCATGTTCTTTCCACTAATCTGGTTATACATCTCAAGACTATCTTTAGACACCATAAAAGCATCATTATATAAGTTCAGAAGGTCAGGGTCTTCAATCTTATTGGTATAAGTAATAGAATCGGCAGTCATCTGATTCTTCATTGCCCAAATTACTGGAGCAAAATACATACGCATTATGGAATCTTGGGCACTATAAGCCAAAGAATCACATTTCCCTTGCATATCTTTACGATAAAAGCGAACCCTATTATAAGCTAAAAACATTTTCTGATCAGGTATAGAATCTGCGATAGGACGAGTTAAAAGAGTATCTGCATGCAGATAAAGCGTATCCTTTTTATCATACTGCAATAACAAAGCGGATTTGGTCACCATTCCTCTTTTAGATTTCTCGAAATAGAACCCTTCCTCTCCTCGGATTTCAAGTTTACTTTTAAAATCTTCCAATTGAACATTGTGATAAGCATAGGCCTCTCCCGAAGCTTTATTATACAACAACGTATCACACCTAAGCTCTTGTTTTTCATTTCCCATTCGAGAATTTCTATATAGCTCGGCATCTTGCGTTATCGTCTCATACCACCCCGATTCGGAATATAAATATCCTGAAGTTCCATCTATATGTGTCGGTCCAGAGATATACACTTTCTTCGCCTCAGTATCATATTTAAGGGTATCCGATTTTAATGTAAAATCTTTATTAACCACCTCTACACTATCTTTAAAGAAAAGCATTTTAGATGCTGCATAATATCGACCAACGACACTATTTAGGGTATTTAAGCTATCCACAATAGTACCTCCGGTATTGTAATAAGCCACCCCATCATCGAGGTTATACTCCAATTCATCTGTAGTTAAAACAAGGGAAGGATCTTTTAATTCCACCAATCCACGAATAAGTGCAGTAGAAGTATTTCCATCATACTCTAAAGAGTTACCACTAAGATTAATCGAATCACCTTGAGTGATATGGACACGTCCAAAAGCATCTACCCTATTCTCTTTAGAATAGAAATAGGCACTATCACACTTCATAATTGCCCCTTGATGTCTCACCACGACATTACCGATCAATCTATCGGCATTATGTGCAACCCCCACGTTACTCACCAAGCTATCGCTATGATCAATATAGACCCTTCTTTTCTTCTGAGCAAAAGAAGGAATCGAAATAGCGAGGCAACATATTATTACTAATATACTTCGTCTCATTATAGAACAATGATTCAAAACAACTAAACTTTATTGTATAACAAAAAAGCTATTTACAAAAGAGTTCGATATATAATAGAACCTATCTTGTAAATAGCCTTATATTTTAAAATATCATACTACTTTTCCCAATCGTTGTTGAAATTACAATTGGCATAAGAAGGATCAATACGAACATATGTTTTTCCCATATGATCTTTAATCCATTGTCGATACACATTTTCTTTCTTTTCTGCCAAATACTGATCATAAAGCACTTGGTAGTCCTCTTGAGGATTGGCTACGTGTTCTTTTGTTCTTGATATAAGTCGTACAATCTTATAAGAACCTCCTCCTTTACGAGGATCTTCAGCCCAATAAGGATCAGACATTTCGTCTACTTTCATATTAGACAACACCTTACTATCAATAGGAGGAACCTCTGAGATATTAAATTTAGAGGACATTGTCATTGGATTCACCACAAGTCCACTATTGTTACGAGAGTCCTTATCCGAAGAGTACAATAAAGCAGCTCGTTTCCAAGTAAGCTTTTCTTCATCAATTAGATCTACAATAGAGTCCAAACGTAATTTCGCATTTTCTTTCTCTTTCACATCCACTTTAGGACGCATCAAGATATGACGAGTATTGGCTTTACCTCCTTTTTTATCAATCATCTGAATGATATGGTAACCAAAATCACTCTTTACCACATTCGAGACATCTCCTTTTTCTAAGTTAAATGCAGCTTCCGCATAAGCAGGATCAAGCTGACCTTTACCCATATATCCAAGTTCACCACCATTGGTAGCAGAAGGACCTTGTGAATAAAGCACGGCCATTGTAGCAAAACTAGAGCCATCCTCTACTCTCTTTTTAATCTGGCGTAATCTATTTTTCACTCTCAGCTCCTCTTCATCAGGAACCACTGGAGTAACAATAATCTGTTCATATTCCAATTGACCCGAAATCTTAGGTAATGTAGAAGCGTCAGTGGTCTTCACATAACGTCTCACCTCAGCAGGAGTACCAGTAACGCCTTCGGTGATCTTACTTCTCATTTGTTGTGTAATGATTTGTTGACGAATATTTTCATCCAAACCAGAACGTATTTCAGACATGCTCTGTTTGAAATATTTCTCTATATCACGATCGGTACCAATTCTTTCACGGTAAAGTTGTAAACGACGCTCCATCTCCCCATTCACTTGACCATCGGTCACCTCAATAGTTGTATCCAATGCCGCTTCAGCTTCCAGAAGTTTCGCTTCTAAAAACTGTTCTAATATTTCACACTTCATATCTCCATCGGTAGTATACCCTTGCACCTGCATTTGAAGATATTGCTGTTCAATATCTGACTTTAGGATGATATTATTTCCCACCACCGCAACGATCTCATCAACGACTTTGTCTTGCGCATTTACAATGGTTGTACAACAAAGACATAGGACAAGTAAAAAAGCACGTAAATTCTTTATATACATATTATATGATTCTTGTTCTTAATTTCCTTTAATAATAAAGTGTTCCTGTTCAACGGCCTTCAAATAAGTAAGGCTATCTAGATCACGAAGCAACTTCTGTTTTCTCTCATTTAGAATCCAGTTATTTACTCTTTTTTTAGCATACTCATAAGGAGCATACTCTCCGGTATTCATAAATTTCTTCAAATATACACATCTAAAATTTAAAGAGTCTAATTGTTCATAATAACGACTCTTCTGAAAGAACTTTTTTGGTTGCTGAAAATCATCCTTAAAGAATCGTTCTATCACATTAAACGGGACCCACTCATTATTGAAATCATCATACCGAGTAGCATAACGAAAACAATAAGACTCTAAAGATAAAAAATCATTTGTATCCTTAGACATTAAAAGTCGCTTAATCTCTTCTGGTTCGGATGCATAGGTAGGAACTTTAACAATTACAGCTTGAACAATAGGCGAAGAGAGTTTAAATTTCTCAATATGTTCTTTATAATACGAGGAAGAGAGCTCCTCTGAGATAAGCGTATCTAGCTCTTCTTGGATATACTTCTGTTCCAAACGATAGATCAATAGATTTTCTCTATACTCCTCCATCTTTCGGCTCATCTCCTTTTCATCTAGAGACAATAACGTTTCGGCTTTAGCTAACAAAAGCTTTTGTCTTACCCACTGGTGTATGAAATTGTTCACAAAAGCAACACTATCCAGACTATCTAAACCATGAGGCAACACCTGCTTCACCTCATCATTAGACAAAGTATATCTCCCCACCTTAGCCAGATAAGCATCACCTGTATCATTCTTGGTTCCCGTTGGATAGGCACAAGACAGCCATAACAGCAAACCAACAACATTAATAAATAATAGTTTCTTCATTCCGCAATATCTTTAATTGAAGAATTAGTATGTTTCTAAGGTAACGTGTCTTTTATAACATAATAATGAGACACTTACCCAAATATAGCAAAATGAAATTACTTTTTTAGAATTATTCTATTGTTATTCAAAAGAGGGAAGAAGCTTCCTATCAAAGGAGAAACAAAAAAGACCATCCTACAATAAGGATAGTCTTCTTTATTTTGAATTACATTCTATCGAAAGATTATAATTTTTCATCTCTATAGCACCTTACACTTAGTAAGTCGAAACGATCCACTTTAGCCTAAGATCTTATCTAAAGAGTTTTAAAATCGAATAAAAAAAGAGTCACAATAGCCAATACAAGAGGGCTATTTAAAAAGACATTATCACCTTTTACTCTATTTTTTACCGATAAAAATTACTTGGCAAGTTTAAGTCCTTTATAATTAACCTTAGCATAAGCTTTACGTTGCTCAATTGCATCGTAGCTTTTAGCACAAATCAATCCTCTTTTCTTCATCTCTGGATTACCTCCAACATGAGTATGAGGGAATCTACCATTCTTTTTGACCAAGATTCTTAATGCTAAACCTGCAACACATATCCCCATCATTACGATAGAAATAAGTATCAATTTTATTACAATCATAATTATTACGTTTTGCACAAAAATACTCAAATAATCTCTAGTTTCTGTTTTTTACGAAGAATTTGAAGCGCTTCTAACATGCTTTGGCTATTATTAACGATTCCTAACTTTGTTAAACCAGCCATTGTCTCTTGCTTACCATAGCCTTGATCCACAAAGAAATTTAAACATTTAAGAATCCAAAAAGCATCAAAAAGATGGAAAAATCTTCGTCTAAATACCTTTAAAGTACTACAATTCTGCCTCAACTGGTTTAATTTCTCAATCTCCTCTCGTTCTTCGAGAAACACCCTCATCAAAGGAGGCAATAAATCCATAGACCACCCTTCTGAATAGAAATCATCCAGATGTTTAAAAAAGAGACCTATAGGCTTAAAAGCTTCTATTGGATAACTAAGATCTAAATTGGCACTACCTTCTTCCCACTTCTTTAACATTGGCCCTGTGCCAAAAGGCACACGATCAGAAAGTCGGACTCCAGGGTAGACTGTCAAATCATTGATTGCTTTGGGGTATCCCAGAGGGGTAAGTTTCTGTAAGAAATAAAAATCCTCTCCTGCTTTACGATCGTTCATCCCCCCTTGTTTCACATAGGCATAAGCTCTCACAGAAAAAGCAGAACCAACCGTATGAAAAGCATAAGGAAACCCGATCGACCTCAAAGCCTCTACGTAATATCGTAGATGCAACTCATAAGCTATAATACCTCTATTCAACGAGAGATCTTGATCCAAAGGGTGCTCAAAATAGTGGGTATAGAAAGGAGTCTTAGTATCTTTAAGATAAGATTCCAACACCATGAAATAGTTTTTAGACACCCTACAGTCAGCATCCAAAGAGACCATCAATCCATCCGAATTATCTCTTTCATTCAGAAATCGAACGGCATTATCCATAAGCACTTTACGTGCATAGCCCACCCCAGCCTTCTTGTGTTTAACATTTTCAACATTTCCAACCACCAACTGCAACCAATGGGGCACTCGTCCCTCATCCATTAACTGTTCTAATCTTCGCTTCCCTGCTCTATTTACTTCCACTTCTTTTTCGGAAGCCCTCTCTCCCGAATTAAAAAGCACCAATAAAAGGATCGAAATCTTAGGGGCTTCACAATCACAAAGATTCAAAATACAAGATTCAATCTCGGGCTCATTAAAAGCAGGTATGGTTACTACAATATCTGCAGCCATCTTATCGCTACTATTCAACAGCGAAAAAACAGAAGGATTACATCTTTTTAAATATTTATCCGCAAAACCCATTGTCCATTCTTAAAAGTAAAAAAAAAGCAAGAAGAGTCTTTCTTCTTGCCCTTTAACAAAGTATTTTATCTTTTATTTCTTCTTTGTAGCATTTAAGATCTTCAACACTTCAGAAGTAATATTATCTGCTCCTTCGGCTCTTAAAACTGCAGCGCCATTTAAAATATACTTATAATGGTGTAATTCTTGGAAATGATCCAAAGCCACATTTAAACTATCCGTTACTCGTTTATTGTTATCAGATTGGATTTTAGATAATTTTGTTGACAACTCATAATCCATCTTTTTAACTTCTTTCTCCATTGCGACAATACGCTCTCGCTCTTTCATCATACTTGCTTGAGTAGCGAATTGATGACGTTGATACTTCACTTGAAACGCTTGTGCATCTTTAGTCATCTTCGTTTTCTTTGCTGCAAACTCCTTATTATAAGCTTCTGATGTTTCTAAAAACTCATCATTTAGATCCTTTGTCAAATAGTAGTTTACCACAAGCGAATCGACTTTGACATAAGCAATCTTTCCATTATTAACAGGACCATCAACTGTTTTCTTTGTTGGCGTTGTTTTCGTACATCCATTAAAAATTAAGGCCAAAACCAAGCCCATAATAGCCACTATTGAATTACGTGTCTTCTTATCCATAAGTTTTGTATAATAAATAGTAATTGTGTTTCAAAATTGTTTCGTATACACAAATATAAGATTTTGTATTCCACAATCCACACAATAATTAACCGAATAAGTCAGAATAATTTAAATTCCAGTATTCTACATATTTCTCTAATATCGATAATCTAACCAATCAATAGACCATAAATCAAATAAACTCATATCATCTCAATCGATACCTTCAATTAACAAATCTATGCTTCCTTCTTAGTTGACCATTAAAAACGAACATATTTGTTTTAACTAAAACAATATGGCAAACACCTATATATAAGACACTTCCACAAAAACCATATTTCAGATTAAACTGGAATGTACATACTTTACATATTTATTCATACATTTACACAATATTTAACCTTCATACAATGAAAAAAACATTAATACACATTACAGTGCTCTTCTTTATATTTGCATCTTGTTCAAAAGAAGAGAAAGAGATTCATCAATTACCTGAAGAATATAAAGGATTTTATGAATTAGAAGGAGCCATTAGTAATATCCCTATTGATGCGAACAATGATGGAGAAGCAAACAATGATATCTTTACACAACTGCTTAAATCAGCAAGCAAAACCTTCTTCTTTCACCAATGGACTTTTAGTGAAATTGGAACAAATTATGAAAACTATCTTCGTATATTTATTCCAAGTAATAACGTCGAATATTCCAACATTGAAACGCTAAATTGGGATAGCGGAACTTATTTCGTCCGACAATTCTTAGCGACTCCTTTTTCTCATGAAATAGGGAAACAAGGCTATGTGTTATTTACATCTAAATTTGATGTGATAAATAAAAGTAACCTATTTAAAGATGTAGATGTAGAAAGCATCTATCTATGCGATGGTACAATGACTTGTGACATAATCGTCTCTTTCTATGATCATAAAACAAAAAAACTTCAAAAAATTAAATTAAACTGTATATGGAGAAGAGTATCCGATAATTTGGATGAAGCCCTCCAGATCGTAAAAGAAGAAATAAAGAATAACAAATTCAAACGATAACCTCTAAAGCATATCCTGACACACAAAAGTGATAAAAATATAGATTAACAAAAGAAATCGTATTATAAGCTATAAGAGAACGATCTCACTGTTTCTCATTGCTTATAATACGATTCTAAAATCTCTTACTTGAACAACAAAGAAAATTCAATACACCTCTTCAATTTAAATTACCGGCCCTAAATATTTTGCATAACATACAATATTACTGAAACAACTTCTCTATTTGGATGTTTACTGACTATAAGAGAATGATTTACATCATAACAGAGGATGGAAACATTTTCTATATTTAGAGAGAAGGATGCACCTTCTGATTAACCCTAAATAACTTCTTTACTATGTTTCAATCATTCATCGCCAAACTACTACCGAAATTTCCGGAGTCTTTTGTATGGAAGTTTTCGAAGAAATACATTGCAGGTAAAACCATCGAAAGTCTTCTAAAAAAAGCTTTAGAAGAGAGAAAAAAGGGAGCCTATACCACCATTGATCTTCTAGGAGAAGAGATCCATAATATTACAGAAGCATATAAGTTCTTTCATCTATATGAAGAGCTGATCCCACAACTTGCAGAGAACAAACTAGATGTCAATGTCTCGATCAAACCCTCTATGTTTGGGCTTAAATTAGACAAACAACAATGTTATGAGATGTACGAAAAGATCCTTGAACAAGTTTCAACCTATCCCAATGGATTTGTACGTATCGATATGGAGGACTCAAGTTATACCACACTAGAGATAGAATTATACGAACACCTTCTCCAGAAGTATCCACGTCATGTAGGACTGGTAATTCAAGCATATCTGTACAGATCACATAAAGATGTCGTAGAATTACTAGAGAAATACCCCGAACAATCGCTCAATTTCAGATTATGCAAGGGGATATACGTAGAACCTGCTGAAATCGCCTATCAGAAAAAACAAGAAGTAAGAGACAACTATCTACGTATCATGAAATCGATACTTAAAAGAGGGGGATTTGTAGGACTAGCAACCCATGATAGTTGGCTGATCGAAGAAACGCAAAAGTGGATCAAAGAGAATCGTATCTCTAGATACCAATATGAGTTTCAAGTATTATGTGGTGTTAAAGAGAACTTAAAACAAGCCATGATACAAAAAGGAGAAAAAGAGAGGGTATACATTCCTTTTGGGGAACGATGGTTTGAATATTCCACACGCAGATTAAAAGAAAACCCTAGGATGGTCAATGATATCATCAAATCCTTCTTTACTTCTTAAAAGTAAAAAACCTTGGCTTGCTTTACATATTTTTTCTCAGAGCAAGCCTTTTTTATCTTTGTTTTCATATTTTTATGCTATTAAACAAACAAAATCAGAATCATAAAAATATGAAACAACGACTTTTTGTTGTTTTTCTTTGTTCGTTACTCCTCCCAAATTTTGTAGTAGCACAAGAAACGAAAACCAACGACCGAGAATTATCGATCAATAATATTGAAGAATATTACACAAAAGATACCACTAGAATTCATTCCGACTATCGAAAGGCACTAGAAGTTGCACCAAGTCTTGTGATGAGACTAAAAGCAATTAATGAAGCCGAAGAGGCTTACAACAATTTGGTGAATGAATATTTCAAACTGCTTTTCCAAAACCTGAATAAAGAAGAGCGTATTTTGATTATGAACGACCAACGTCGATGGAAACAATATGTTCGTGTAGAACTAAAGCTATACAACACTTTTGCCAAACCACCATACGTACAAAAATCCGATAATAAGGAGCAGTATGTTTATTATGCCAAACGCTATTTAGAGCAGACAAGACAACGAGCCAAATCACTTTACCTCTTTCTGCTTGCCATCAATAGAAGAAACAACCAAGGTTTATATAAAATTGAAAAAGAGTGTGTATCTCCCCTACTATAGAGAGGGAGAGACACATTTTTCTTCTTGCTGAAGTGCTTTAATCAATACAGGCACTTCTGTAATATTGTTTCTTTCATGAATCAGATCAGACTCTTTCTTATCGGCATGTTCAAAAGCCCATGTCGACTTATAAGGAATAAACACAGCATTTCCGCCTAAAGCTTCAATAGGAAGGACATCTGATTTATAGGAATTCCCCACCATCACAACCTCCAAGATATTAATACCTACCTCGTTAAAGAAATCGGCATAACTCTTCTCGTCTTTCTCTTCCAACACACGAATATGCTCAAAAAGATGGTCTATGCCACTCTCTTTAATCTTCCTTTGTTGTTCCATCAAATCGCCTTTGGTGATCATCAAAAGCTTATACTGCTTAGAAAGATGCTCTAATGTTTCGCGAACATGAGGGAGCAAAACCACAGGCTTTAGTAGTTGCTTTTGACCAAGAGCAATCGTTTTATCGATCATCTCCGATAGATTCTTTGTAGCATATTGATTACAAAATCCCATCAAAGACAACATTAAAGAGCGAGTACCATAGCCATACAATGGTACATTCTTTACAATGTAATGGAACATTAACTCTTTTAGCTCCTCTTCGTTATAATCGCTATTGGGAGCCAACATATGAATAAAGTTACCTTCAGTCTCTCTAAAATAAGGTTCATTCTCCCACAACGTATCGTCTGCATCAAATGCGATATATCTAATCATATATTTCTATTCAATAATGTCTTTAATCTTATTTTTAAATCCAGGAGAGCTCCAAACCTGAGTCTCACCATTATCGTCAGCATAGATAAAAAATGCTTCTAGCCCACTATTATTCAATACAATCTCTTTGGCTTTCTCAAAGCCCAAAACCATAAAAGATGTAGCATATGCATCGGCTTCCATACATGTCGATGCCATCACACTAGAACTTAACAAAGAGTGCTGTACAGGATATCCAGTACGTGGATCAATGGTATGCGCATATTTTTTTCCTCCTTTAACATAGAAATTTCTATAATTCCCTGAAGTAGCCAAACCACAATCTTTCAGTTCTACGGTAGCTTGAAGTTCTTGGTTATCTAAGGCCATACCCTCTTTAGGTTTGTTAATACCAATAACCCATACGCGTCCATTTTTATTGACTCCTTGGGCATCAATCTCACCACCAATTTCTACCATAAAATTCTTACAACCTTTACTACGTAGAAAGTCGGCAACCACATCAACAGAGAAGCCCTTTGCTATGGCACTGGCATCCAACATCACACGAGGATCTTGTTTCTGTACTTTGCCATCTTCGATCTTAATCAAATGATAACCAACAATAGCTCTCAAACTATCCACCACCTGTTCCGTTACATTTTGGCGGTTTTTAAAACCAAAACCCCAAGCGTTTACCATAGGTGCAACAGTCATATCGAAGGCTCCATCAGTAGCATCAGAAACTTCCACCGCTTTGGTATAGCACTTCAGAAAAAAAGGATCTAATGTGGTTGGTTCATTTTTATTGATCTTAGAAATTGTCGAATTGGGATTAAAAGTAGAAAGTGAATTATCAAATCTCTGCATCTCCTCCTTTATCTCCTTATGAAGATCCTTTCCATCAGGGTTTTCATATACAATATGATAAAGTGTACCGTAAACAGCACCCGTATTATAAACATACTTAGCCTCCTTTGGTTGGCAAGAGCAAAAGATAAATAGGCTAAAGCATACCGCTAGCCATGTCCCAAATTGTTTCATCGAAATATAGTATTAATTTGATCTCCATTTTTCTTTACAGCGCAAAGGTAAAGATATTCATCTTATTCACATCTCATTTTTATTGAATAAATAGTTAAGGCAAAAATAGACAAATTGACATGTACTTTATCTTAATGAAATTTTAAAATATGTATATGACACTTTACTTCTTTAAATAAATCCTTCAGAGGTTAATTATCTCTCTCACATACTTCTCAAGTACAAAAAACAAAGCTTTATTATCTCAAAATTGGTGTGAAAAAGGCAGAAAAAAGGCATCCAAACACCCCATCAATAATTTTTAAGTTCATATCAAATTCGCTATAATTATGTTTCAAATTCACATCAACTTCATATCAAATTCATATCAACTTCATATCATGTTCATTTATACGTTATGTCAACTTTACTCTAGAGTGAAGTTGATATGAAGTTAATATGAGTTTAATCAGGCCAAAAAATAGGTTTAATATTGCCTTATAACGACGTTAAGTAATATTTGGAGGGGACCGTCTAAAATTGTGGCAAATAGGTTATCAGAATCATGAGTACCATTCTCTTAATTGAGGATTATGTACAACAAAACACCATCCAAAGGAAAGCACAAACATGCCAATATGACATAGATACAAAATAAGAGTTCAACCCAATGAAGAGTGACATTTTGTGTCGATTTGGGGCTTCCTCTATTTCTATTTTACTTTTTTTTAGGAACAAATCTATTCAATTTGATAATTGCGGAAATTATTCACGATATTTGTTCTTACTATAATTAAGATAATCGAATAGAACAGATGATAAAGGTATATAAATTCGGAGGAGCTTCGGTAAAAGATGCCCCTAACATTATCCGCCTTTCTGAGCAATTAAAGTCGGATCAACACCCTCACAAAGTCGTAGTTATCTCGGCCTTGGGAAAGATGACCAATGCTTTTGAAAAGCTGGTGAATGCCTTCTTTGATAAAAAAACAAAAGAGACAGAGGAAGCACTAGCCCATATCAAAACATATCATCAAAAAATTATTAATGACCTTCTTGGTCAGGAAAGTTTGGTAGAAATCGATGATCTATTTACACAGTTGGAACAACGTGTTTCGGAACATCCATCGCTAAATTTTGATTATGAATATGACCAGATCGTCAGTTTTGGTGAGATCCTTTCGACCTCTGTTATTTCGTTATATCTTAACCACAAAGGAATAGCGAACCAATGGATGGATATTCGTCCAATTATTCGTACTTCTGAGAACTACAGAGAAGGGATTGTGGATTGGGAGATAAGCAGGCATAATATCCAAGAGAGTTTTGTCTTTCATCCTGATGCCACCACACTATATATCACCCAAGGTTTTATTGCCTCAACCTATACAAACCTTACAACAACATTAGGTAGAGAAGGATCAGACTACTCTGCTGCAATTATTGCAAACTGTTTAGAGGCTGAATCTCTAACCATATGGAAGGATGTAGATGGGGTATTAAATGCCGATCCAAGGTATTTTGAGGTTTCTGAGAAGTTAAATGAGATTCATTATCGTGATGCAATCGAGTTGGCTTATTTTGGTGCGTCAGTAATCCATCCAAAGACGTTAAAACCTCTACGAAACAAAAATATTCCTTTGTATGTAAAGAGTTTTATCTCTCCGAACAATCAAGGTACATTTATTGGTAAATGTGAATATTCTTCTCCTTTACCTCCAATTTATATCTTAAAGAAAGATCAAGTGCTTATCACTATTTCTGATAGGGATCTCTCTTTCCTTTCGGAAGATGATATTGCTTTTGTTTATCAAGTGCTTTCTGAACATCAAGCCAAATCGAATCTAGTACAACAGTCGGCACTATATTTCTCGATTGTTACAGATAAAAACAACAGGCAGTTTGATGATATGATACAAAAGCTGATGGCAACCTATCAAGTTAGATACAATCAACATCTTGACCTTTTAACCATACAGAATAGTGACCCATTGCTTGACAATCTTCAATATATTGAAAATAAAGAGGTTCTTATCGAACAACACAATAGAAGAACGTCACGATATCTAGTAAAACAATAATTTTTTAAATATGTCTAAAATAGCTGTATTTCCTGGTTCATTTGATCCTTTCACTATCGGTCATGAATCCATTGTGCGTAGGGCACTACCTATGTTTGATCAAATCATTATCATGATTGGATACAATTCGGAAAAACGATCATTTTTCCCTCTTGAAAAAAGAGTAGAATGGATCAAAAAAGTTTTTTCGGATACAACAAAAGTGACGGTCGAAACACATGAAGGCTTGACGGTTGATTTTTGTAATAAAGTAAATGCAAAACATATCCTCAGAGGATTAAGAACAGCAGCTGATTTTGAGTACGAAAGAGCCATAGCCCAAGTAAACAAAAAAATGGTTGATGATTTAGAGACAGTGTTTTTATTAACAATGCCAGAGCATACTCCTGTGACTTCCACAATTGTTCGAGATATTCTTAGACACAAAGGGGATGTAACCATGTTCTTGCCATCTAATATTACAACAGAAGAATTGATTGACCATGTGGAAAAATCTTAATATCATCCTATGGATCTCTTTGATATGGATTTCTGGTGCACTACCTGCATTAGGAACCCATATCAAGGTTTCAAACAAGAGCTACTCGAATAAAAAAGTGGTAATCTACAGCTATCAAAGTCCAATAAACAACCAAAAGGTGGTTTTATTTTCAGGAGCTTTTGATGCCACAGGAAAACTAGAAGTAGAGATTCCAAACACTAAAACCATCAAGGGATATTGTGATCTGGGAACTTATAAGTTTATCTTTTTTCTTGTACCCAAGAAGGAGTATAGCGTCATCTTGCCTCCTTTTAAAGAAAAAAACAGCCAACAAAAGAATAGTCTCTATTTCAAACACCAACCCTATATTGTAGGATTTAAGAATCTTGACAAAGAAGATATAAACTATAAAATCCAACAGTTTGACCAAAGGTATGATGCGTTGTTTTCTAGGTACAAACAAGATCTATTCTTTCGACGTAATAGAACAGTATTAGAAAAAGTCCTTAGTGAGTTATCCGAAATGGACAATCCGAAAGATTCTTATCTACACCACCATATTGAGATTCGAAAAAGTGAGTTGATTGCCTCGGTTAAGGGCTACTCTAATTGGGAAACCACTACCCATGTGCTAAATAAGATGGACTATCTTTTTTATCATGACACCTATATCAGATATTTCAATCGCATCTTGGATAATGAGTTGTATAAACAAGCAATGTCTATCGATAACAAAGCTTTAAAGCAAGCGATAAACAGCAAAGACTATACAAAAATCAGACATTATTTTATCAACAAAGGGTTGGAACACAAATTTGTCGATCATTATATCCTTAAAGGGCTTCATGATGCACTATATTACAAGAGCTTTAAAGAGCAAACACTGCTTAGCTTGATTAAGCAATTAAGTCTAAAAGGGAGTAGCAAGAGCGTAAAACAGGAAGCCAAAGAGGTGTTAAAAGAATACCATGGTAAAGTAAAAAGATCTATTAATATAGAGGCGAAAAATATTCGTTGTTATAGCTCTGGAGCCTCTTCGGATCTATCGTGGAAAAACAAATATCAATATTGGGCATTCTTAGACCTTGATAATATGGAGGCTTCTCAACAGATCAAAGAGCTAAATAGTTTGAATGCACAATTAAAACAGATATTGAATATTGCAATTGTAACCACAAACGACAAACGCAATAGTCCATTACTTAAGGATTTTAAAGGTAGCATTATGGTAGCAAACCATGGTTACGACTTAAAAAAGAAGTGCCAGATTACGGGTACGCCAACCTATATTCTTTTAAACAAGAAAATGGAGATAATAAACTCTAATGCCCTACGTCCGACTAGAGGTTTTCAGAATTATTTTGTCCAATTTTATCGAGAAGAATATATTAAAGAACAAAGAGCCAAATACAAGAAATCTTCTTAAGAAGATTTCTTGTAATATGACTCTTTTGCTATTGCGATTAACTACAATAGACCAGTATTAATTGTTTAACTATTTCTTCATTTCCATTCTTTTATTCTTTTCCAAAGGGAATAGATATGATACTCCTCCAGAAAGAAAATATCCTTTACCAAATCCTTTGAGATTGGCTCCACCTGAGACATCAAATTGTAGATGATCATTAAGTAAATAAGTAAATCCCAGATCAAACATGTTTTGAGAGTCATCACTATCTCCATAACCATAGAATTCAACAAATGCTCCTATATGATGTACAATGGAATGACCATACGCAACAGAGTAAGTCCATTGCTCTTTCTCTGAATTAGATGGCCATGTCATCCCTACATTGTAAGATAAATTACTTTTCTCATTTAGTTCCCATCCTCCTAATGCTTTGAATACAGGCTCACTGTGTTCAGGTGACAAAGCTTCTTCTCCTGCTGGTAGAACGACATGAAACAATATAGACAATGCTGGAACAGCTCCATCCTGATCCATCACATGATATTTAATTCCTACCTCCATATTTCCAATACCAGACTCAGAATAGTTGTTCCCATCAATCCCATCTTCATCGATATAAGCAATATTGAAACGTAACTCCATACTCTTGAGTAATCCATACCTTAACAAGGTCGTATTGTAGGTATTACGTTTTAAATCTTCCGAAGAGAATTTTTCAAACATATATCCTGTTTCTATCTGGAAATAATTCTTTGGGACAGTAAAATATGATTCTGTCTGATCTGGACGGTCTGTCTGTATTTGTTGTGCTCCAACATAAGAAGCCATCAACACAAACCACATAAGTAATATATTCTTTTTCATAAGTCAGCTATTTTATTCATCAACAGTCAATAGAGCCAACCTGTTTAATTTCAAAAAGTTAAAATATCAAACTTATGAAATACAAATAAAATTTTAGTATTAAATGAGTAGTAATAGATAAGATGAAATGATGTTTCGAGAGGCATCAAAAAAAATTTTACGGTAGTTCATTTTCGATAAACCAACATTCTTGTCAAAGACCTGTCGTCTTCTAAAAAACAAAATATGATTGAATGTAGAACATCATATTAGGAAGGAGAAAAAATCAATAAAACAAAAAAAGCGCAATAATAAGAGTTATCTTATTACCACGCTTTTAATATCTCAGATAACCTAAATAATTAGATTACAATATTGTCTTTTTCGGTCTTCTTCACTGCTTTAGATCTTCCAGGAAGAATTAAGTTAAGAATTACACCAACCAAAGAAGCTAGTCCAATTCCTTGAAGAGAGAAATCTCCAATATTAAATACAGCACCTCCAATACCCATAGTAAGAACTACAGAGATAATCACTTGGTTACGTGTGTTGTTCATGTCAATACGAGAATCCACTAACGTCTTAATTCCGACACTAGCAATCATACCAAAAAGAAGAAGCATTAATCCACCCAATACTGCTTGTGGGATGGTTTGTAAAAAGCCACTCACTTTACCACACAAAGAGAAGATAATTGCCGTCACCGCAGTAATACGAAGTACTGCAGGGTTTGTCACTTTAGTAAGTGAGATTGCACCAGTAACCTCTGAATAAGTTGTGTTTGGTGGTCCACCAAGGAAACCAGCAAACATGGTTGCAACACCATCACCAAGGATAGTACGGTTCAAACCTGGTTCTTTGATAAAGTTCTTGTTTACCACACCTCCAATAGCATACATATCTCCTACGTGCTCAATAATTGGAGCAATCGCCACAGGAATCATGTATAACATGGCTTCCCATTTAAATTCAGGAGTAATAAACTTTGGTAGAGCAAACCACTCGGCATTTAAGATAGGAGCGTAATTAATTACACCTAAAAACATAGAAAGAATATATCCGAAAGCTAAACCAACAAAAATTGGAATTAACTTAAAGATTCCTTTTCCAGCCATAACTGTAAATATCGCGACCATTAAAACAGACCCTGAGATAGCCCAATTGGTTTTTGCCATATTCACCCCATTAGGAGCCAAAGACAATCCAATAAGCATAATTACAGGTCCAACAACTACTGAAGGGAAGAGTAGCTCAATAAAGCGAGTACCTCGTAGCTTGATAATAGTTGATATCAATGTATAAACCACACCGACAGCAACAATACCACCAAACATAGCAGGCATACCGTATAGTTTACCACAAGCAATCATTGGCGCAATAAACGCAAAACTACTTCCTAGATAAACAGGTACTTTACCTTTAGTAATAAAATGAAAAATAATGGTTCCGACACCAGCGGTAAAAAGAGCGACAGAAGGGTCAATTCCCACTAAAAGGGGAACGAGAACGGTAGCACCAAAGGCTACAAAAAGAAATTGAATTCCGAGGATGGTATCCTTCATCCCAATCGACGTACGAGACGTAGAGTTCATAGTAGAGCAAAAAATGGTTACAAAATAAGTATTAAATTTACGTAATCATTTAAAAACGATCTGTAACCTAAAGGGACTCATGAGAGCGGATGTCTTTAACATTTAACTGTGTCGACACCTTTCCTCTAAACTCGTTCTCTGTGATGGTATAGCAGACATCGAATGGCATGGCTTGTTTAATAACATTAAAATAGTGACCTTGAGAAAAAGCAATTCCAGGAAAAACAGAAGTAGAACGATCTGGCTCAACCAAATCCAACTTCAAGTGTTCCAAGCTTTTACCAACCAGTCTACTTGTACCATGGTCTAGGACATCTTCCGTCACAAAAACAGGAGCATTATTATGTGGTCCCAAAGGTTCAAACTGCTTCAAAATTCTTACAAATTTAGGATTTATATCGGAAAGTGAAACTTTT
The DNA here is from genome assembly GCA_025210775.1 of Prolixibacteraceae bacterium. Taxonomy (GTDB): domain Bacteria; phylum Bacteroidota; class Bacteroidia; order Bacteroidales; family Prolixibacteraceae; genus Halosquirtibacter. The sequence goes on along the minus strand of JAOARB010000001.1, from coordinate 29,766 downwards.
GCATCAATTTCGATGGTCTGAACCATATCTTTTTGACTTAATGTTTCCTCTACAATCTGGTTGAATCGACGAGTAAATTCACCTAATTTATCTATTTGAAGAGTAAGACCTGCAGCAAACATATGCCCTCCATAAGATTCTAGAAGATCGGAACATTTACCAATGGCCTCATATAAATCGAAAGACCCAACAGAGCGAGCCGAGCCTGTTGCTAAACCATTAGATTCGGTAAGGATAATGGTTGGACGATAATAGTGTTCTGTCAAACGAGAAGCAACTATTCCAACAACTCCTTTATGCCAGTCACGGTTATATAACACCGTACTCTTTTGGTTCTCAAATTCTGGATTGTTTTCAATCATTTTAAACGCCTCGCTGGTAATATCACGATCTAGCGTTTTTCTTATTTCATTGAAAGAATCAATCTTACTTCCTAAAATGCTTGCTTCTTCAGCATTTTCACTTAATAGAATTCGAACAGATTTGTTCCCATGTTCTATTCTACCAGAAGCGTTTAACCTTGGACCTATTTTAAATACAATATCATTGATACGAAGTTCTTGACCAGAAATACCTGCATTTTGAATAATAGTCTTAAGACCTATGGATGGGGCACTGTTAAGTTTCTGTAGTCCCCAGTAGGCTAATACCCTATTTTCTCCTGTGATAGGAACAATATCGGCAGCAATACTAACTACAACAAAATCTAAATAATCATAAATAACCTCTAATGGGATATGATGTTTTAAGCAGTAAGCGTGAAGAAACTTAAATCCTACACCACAACCTGACAACTCTTTATAAGGATAAGGACAATCAATTTGTTTAGGATTTAAAACGGCTACAGCATCAGGAATAATATCATCAGGATTGTGGTGGTCACAAATAATGAAATCTATTCCGTACTCATTAGCTAAAGCTACTTTGTCTGCGGCTTTAATCCCACAGTCAAGCACAATAATTAAGTCGAAGTTGTTTTCAGCAGCATACTCAATACCTTGAGAAGATACCCCATAGCCCTCTATATAACGATCCGGAATATAGTATTCATAATCCTTAATAAATTTACGAATAAAGCTACACATCAATGCCACAGAAGTGGTTCCATCCACATCGTAGTCTCCATAGACTAAAACCTTTTCTTGATTCTCTATTGCACGATGAAGACGGTCAACTGCTTTATCCATATCCTTCATTAGAAAAGGATCATGCAAATCACTCAGTTTGGGACGAAAAAACATTTTTGCCTCGTCGAAAGTCGTCACTCCCCTTTGAACCAAAAGGTTTGCAATAGCTATATCTACACCTAAAGCTGCAGATAAGAGCTTCACCTGATTAGGATCACCCGGGTCTTTATATTTCCACTCTTTTTGCATTTTAATATCTTTCGTCTTAAAAATTAGAACCAAACTTAAAGGCTAGAATGTACACACACCCAAAAGTATAGGTATCCCAAAGATACGAAAAGCGGTTCTTTTTGCAAGAATAATAAAACGAGCAAAAAAATAATGAATTTATTAATATTAGCGATAAAACAAACAAAACAAGCATCATTATCCTTATCTACAATCATCACACAACACACTACACTTCAAATAGTTAAAAGAAAAACAACAACAATATATGAATGCATTAGCTACACTATTATTTAGAGAATAGTGAATGAACACAACCAAAGCTAACAAACTACCTATGAGTGTATTAAAGCATTTTTAAAAAAAAGAAAAAAACTATACAAACGAAGAAAAGCCCCATTTTTGATAGAAGTAAGCAAACATTTTTTTAATTTTGCCATTTTACATTAGGTAGGCAGATACTGAACGATTAGAAATACATATATTGATTACTGTAAATATTCTATATATTTATGGAATATAAAGGTTAGGTAGTCTGCCTTTTAACACATCTCATCTTTACAAAATGAGCAAAATAGAGCTAAGCGAACAAGAGATAATCAGAAGAAATTCTCTTCAGAAGTTAAGAGATTTAGGTATCGAAGCATACCCAGCAGAAGAATTCAAAATAAATGCGACTAGTACTGAGATCAAGAAAAATTTTGATCAAGAGAAGAACAATTACCAAGAAGTAATTGTGGCAGGTCGTATCATGAGTCGACGCATCATGGGGAAGGCCTCTTTTGCGGAGATTCAAGATCATGAAGGAAGAATTCAATTATATGTGAATCGTGACGAGATTTGTCCAGGAGAAGACAAGACTCTTTATAATGATGTTTTCAAGAAACTTTTAGATATTGGAGATATTGTTGGTATTAAAGGTTTTGCTTTCGTAACTCAAGTTGGAGAGATATCAATCCACGCTAAAGAACTTGTCGTTCTTAGTAAGTCATTACGACCATTACCTATCGTAAAAGAAAAAGATGGTAAAACATTTGATGCTTTTACTGATGCTGAAATGCGTTACCGTCAACGTTATGTTGATTTGATTGTCAACCCTCAAGTAAAAGATACTTTCGTCAAAAGAACAAAAATCATCAACACGATGAGAAACATGTTCAATGATGCAGGTTATCTAGAAGTAGAAACTCCTATTCTACAACCAATTCCAGGAGGAGCTTCAGCACGTCCATTTATCACACACCACAATGCACTAAACATGCCATTGTATATGCGTATTGCTAATGAGCTATACCTAAAACGATTGATCGTTGGTGGATTTGATGGCGTTTATGAATTTGCTAAAGACTTCCGTAACGAAGGAATGGACCGTACTCACAATCCTGAATTTACTGTGATGGAGATCTATGTAGCCTATAAAGACTACAACTGGATGATGGACTTCACAGAAGAGATGATTGAGAGAATCGCATTAGATCTACACGGAACAACTAAGGTTCAAGTAGGAGATAAAGAGATCGACTTTAAACGTCCTTTCAAACGTATCACAATGATTGATGCAATCAAAGAACATACTGGTATAGATATTAACGGTATGGACGAAGCTCAATTGGTGGATGTTTGTAAACAACTAGATATTGAAGTAGACCCAAGTATGGGTAAAGGAAAACTTATCGATGAAATCTTCGGAGAGAAATGTGAAGGAAATTATATCCAACCTACATTTATTACAGATTACCCTGTAGAGATGTCTCCTCTTTGTAAGAAACACCGTGAAGATCCTAACTTAACAGAAAGATTTGAGTTGATGGTAAATGGTAAAGAGCTATGTAATGCATACTCTGAGCTTAACGATCCTATCGATCAGTTAGAGCGTTTCCAAGATCAGCTTAAATTATCAGAAAAAGGAGATGACGAAGCAATGTTTATTGACATGGATTTCGTTAGAGCCTTAGAATATGGTATGCCTCCAACATCAGGAATGGGTATCGGTATTGATCGTCTAACTATGTTGATGACCAACTCACCATCTATTCAAGATGTTCTTTTCTTCCCTCAAATGAAACCAGAGAAGAAAGCAACAGTAGATCCAGACAGTAAATTCGAGGAAATTGGTATTGTCCCTGAATGGATTGAGGTTCTAAGAAAAATGGGATTCCAGAAAGTATCTCAAGTATTAGAATCAAAACCAGGTAAACTGTTTAATGATCTATGTGGTTTCAATAAAAAGAATAAGCTAGGTCTTAAAAATCCATCCGCTGAGGAGGTGAAGAGCTGGTTCAACTAAGTTTATAAGCTAAATGGCTGAAAATATAAATAAACAGAGAATTGCAGTTATTGGTAGCGGGAGTTGGGCAACAGCTCTCGCTAAGATGCTTATGCATAATGTAGAGGAGTTTAACTGGTATTTTAGATCAGAAGATAACATTAAGCTTTTCAAAAAATATAAGCATAACCCCAAATACTTGCGCGCTGTAGAATTTGATACTGATAGGATCAATTTCTATAGTGATATCAATAAGATTGCGGAAAATTCGGACATCTTGATCTTTGTGGTGCCTTCAGCATTCCTAAAAGATGCAGTCAAAGATCTTAAGGTAGATATCTCAAACAAATTTGTTGTATCTGCCATTAAGGGTATTGTACCTGATGACAACAGTATTGTTGGAGAATTCTTTCACGAAAGATTTAATGTTCCTTTTGAATCTATTGGTGTTATTGCAGGACCATGTCATGCAGAGGAAGTGGCAAGAGAGCTTCTATCCTACTTAACTATTGCATGTCCTGACATCAAAAAAGCAAGACAATTTGCATTTAACCTAGAGTGTCCATTTATTCGTACTCATATCAGTGAGGATATTTATGGTACAGAATACTCTTCTGTAATAAAAAATATTATCTCACTAGCTTCAGGTATTGCTCATGGATTGCGCTATGGTGATAATTTCCAAGCAGTATTGATTTCCAATGGAATTCAAGAGATAAAACGTTTTGTGGATACGGTACATCCAATCACACGTGACATTAAATCAAGTGCCTATTTAGGTGACTTGCTAGTTACTGGTTATTCTCAGTTCTCAAGAAACAGAACTTTCGGAATGATGATTGGAAAAGGATATTCAACAAGATCAGCAATGTTGGAAATGCATATGGTTGCAGAAGGTTATTACGCAGTTAAATGTATCAAAGAGATTAACGAAAGATACAATGTAAACATGCCTATTACTGATGCTGTATACAATATTCTTTATGAAAATATTTCGCCTTCTATTGAACTTCGACTATTGACTGAACATCTTAGATAGAGAATTATACAAAAACGAAATAAAGATGGAAAATATCGCGCTTAATTTTAATCGCGCTCTTGGGTTTATTAGCCAAGAGTCTGTAGATAGCTACAAAACTCAAGCGGAAAAATATAATTTAGCATTACACGAAAAAACACTTCGTGGAAATGACTTCCTAGGATGGGTAAACCTTCCTTCAAGCATTTCTGAAGAGCACATTGTAGATGTTGAAAACACAGCAAAAAAACTTTTAGCTAAAAAGCTAGACATTCTTGTTGTTGTTGGTATTGGTGGATCATACTTAGGAGCAAAAGCTGTTATCGATGCACTATCAAGCAACTTCTCTAACTTCGTTAAAGGAGATGCTCCTCACGTAATTTTTGCTGGACAAAACATCAGTGAGGATTATTTAGCTGAACTTCGTCAGCTACTACAAGGCAAAGAGTATGGTATTGTTATCATCTCTAAGTCTGGTACTACTACTGAGCCTGCATTGGCTTTCCGTGTTCTTAAGAAAGATATCGAAGAGAAATATGGAAAAGACGAAGCAGGAAATCGTATCATTGCCGTAACAGATGCTTCAAAAGGAGCTCTTCGCCAATTGGCAACAGAAGAAGGATACAAAACATTTGTTATCCCTGATGATGTTGGAGGACGTTTCTCTGTTCTTACTCCAGTAGGACTTATTGCTATTGCATGTGCAGGTTTTGATATCCGTCAATTGATCCAAGGAGCAAAGGATATGGAAGCTCAAACGTCTCCTGAAGTAAAATTCGAAGACAATATTGCTGCTCAATATGCTGCAGTAAGAAACGAACTTTACAAAGATGGTAAGAAAATAGAAATCCTTGTAAACTACAACCCTAAACTTCACTATTTTGCTGAATGGTGGAAACAACTTTACGGTGAGAGTGAAGGAAAAGAAGGAAAAGGAATTTACCCTTCAAGCGTAGACTTCTCTTCTGATCTACACTCAATGGGTCAATATATTCAAGAAGGTGAAAGAACTCTTTTTGAAACAGTTCTTTCAATTAAGAATGTAGACAACACTGTTGTTGTACCTAATGATGAAGCGAATCTTGACAACTTGAACTTCCTTGCTGGTAAGCGTGTTGATGAAGTTAATAAGATGGCTGAACTAGGAACTGCTCTTGCTCACGTTGATGGTGGTGTACCAAATATTCACGTTGAAGTACCACAAATTAGCGAGTACTATTTAGGACAGTTGATCTATTTCTTTGAAAAAGCTTGTGGTATCAGTGGTTATATGTTAGAAGTGAATCCTTTTAACCAACCAGGTGTAGAAGCTTACAAAAAGAACATGTTTGCTCTTCTTGAGAAACCAGGTTTCGAAGAAGAAACAAAAAAGATTAAAGAGAAATTAAAATAACCAATTCAATTTGGACTAAAGGCCACATTGATTCAATGTGGCCTTTTTTTTATCGTAAATATGCATTCAAACAGATCAAAAGGATATATTCTGTCTATTTTGGCAACCATCTTCTTTTGCCATATCTATATCTTCTCTAAGAAGGCTATGGAATTATCAACCATTCCTCAATTCTGTTTCTATTGGTTTGGGATATCATTTATTATTAATAGTACTCTTCTTTTTGCGACCAAGAAAGTAAAAGAGATAACCACCACAATAAAGCACCACTATAAGACACTGCTTCTACTCGGATTCCTTGAGATAATTATCACTGTATCTTTTTTTAGTGCAATCCATTTTATTCCCAATACAGCCGTTACAGGAATGTTAGGGAACCTATTCCCTATCTTCACTACCATACTAGGTATAACCGTTCTTAAAGAGCAAATACACCCACTAGAATACATTGGACTTACAGCTGCATTTATTGGAATTATCATCACCTCTTTTCCAGAAGAAGCTTCATGGGTAGACTTTATGAATGGTGGAACCATTCTAATCATCATCAACTGTCTTACTGCTGCAATAGCAACAATCATCATCAAACATAAGATACAAAAGATTCCTCCTTTTCTATTAAACACCAATAGGGCCATTGCACTTTTTATATATGCCATTTCAGCCTTAGTACTTACCGATGCAACGCTAAAGGTTCCACAAGCAGCAATGACCAATATCGTTATAGGAGCAATTATAGGACCCGTTATTGCGATCAACTTAGTTTACTATAGTTTGAAATATATAGAGGCCTCAAGAGCAACTGTAGTGCAAAGTTCAAAAGGGTTGGTATTAATATTATGCACCTATCTCTATTGGGGAGAGCTACCCAAGTTATATCAAGTGATTGGAGGAGTGGTGACACTTTTAGGCCTACTACATATGTCTTATATTGAAAACAGAGAGCATAAAAGAAGGAAGCAACAAAAGGTGCAGAAGGCATAAAATAATAAAGGAGATAAGCCACCAAGGGTCTATCTCCTTTAAACAATTTAATTGATACAACAATTAAATGTTATGATTCAATTTAAATCGAATCAAGAAACGAAGTTCTGAATCTACATGTTGGTTGTTAGAAGAGGCAGGGGTAAACTTAAGCAGTTTAACCACTCTACAAGCTTCTTCATCGATAGAAGGGAAAACACTCTTAACCACACGAGTTCCGACTACTTTTCCAAATTTATCAATGTCAGCAATCACAACAACATCACCTGAAATACGATTACTTTGAGCATCTTCAGGATACTCAATAGAACGTGAAATAAAACGATGGGCATCAGCAATAGTACCATTGATATACTTTGGCAAGCTGTCCACTTGTTTTAAGACCTTTCCAGTTTCATCATATTCAGAATATAGTGAGATTGCGCCATTATTATACTCTCTATGGATTCGAACCTTTCCATTCTCGTAATAAGAATAAAAACTTATTTCTCGTCCATTCTCATACAATCTAAACAGTTTTGGAACCAAATTCGGATAAAACACCTTATAAGATTTGATAAAACCATCGGCATAGAGCTTTTCGATCATAACCTGTCCATTAACGTAAAATTTACGGAATGACATCTCTAAATCGTTATCGTACTCTTTCTCACATACCACATCCCCATTCTGGAAGTATTGTTTATACTTTCCCTGCAACGAAAGTCCTAGAGGTATCTTCTGTTTAATAATATCTTTCGATTTTTTATTAAACTTTCCCCATCGAATATCACTTTCGTTATCAACGACACAAGTACATTCCCATTTGAGAATACCTCCCATAGTAAAGCTTTTCAACTCATATACTCCAGTAGAGTCTTTTCTCTCCACTCGATAGTAATGATTAGCTCTCTTTCTACGAACTTCCTTATTCTTCTTATTGTAATAATAGATCTGAGTTGACGGTGTGGAGGCATTCACACTTCCAACTACTGAAATAAGGAAAATTACTAAAGGTAAAAACTTCTTCATTATACGTTATTTAACAGACATTTTGAAGTACACATCAAATAGCTTATATTATCTTATGTATAGCTAATAATAATAACAGGCTATTCTTTGGTTCTCAAATATAGGTGTTTTTTCATACTTTTGTAACATAATACAAGTAATATCTATCTAAAAATTATTGCTTTATTAACTTATTATTGATATCATTATTGATTATTAAACAACAACACCACTATTTAGAACAATTACAAAAGGATGAAAGAAAAGATTGGAATTTTGCTTCTACTGTTCTCTATTTTTCAGATAGAAACGACAAAAGCTCAAAGTAATTACATAAAAAAAAAGATAGATTATCATCTCTCCCTATCACCCGTAAGTGAACAATACAATGACACCATTGTATCGAAATATAATGTAGAGATCAAATACGACGGAGAAACAAATCTTAAAAATCATGAATCTATTCTATTTCAACAATTAATTAAAAACCAGATTGAGCTGATAAAAATTAAATCTGAGAGAGAGATAAATAATTGTAGTAAATATGAAGAGATCGAGAAAATATTCTCCAACTACACCGAAGAGCTCAACAGAAGCGTAGAACAGCTTGTTTCGCTAAAGTCTGTAGAGGCATCAAAAAAGAAGTTGATCCAATTGGATAAAGAAATCCTTAGAGAGAGAAGTAAGCCCAATTATATCATCAATAAAAAAAATATTGGGATAGACATGTACCTTGGAGTTAGATCCGACATTTATGGTAATGAGCTATCAAAATATTATGAGAATTGCCCAGCCATAGAGTTAGGATATGGGGTATCTTACAAAGACTTTTGTCTCTATCTTCATCTTAATTATGGGAAATTAAAATCCAAGCAGTTTGATTTTGAACGACTCAATAGTAATATCTCAGAAGATATCGATAAAACAGAAGTTGGAGCCACTTTTACCTATACCGTTTTTGATACGCATAAATGGAGAATTGCACCATCCATAAGATACGATTATGCAATGGTATCTAAACTTCTAGATGAAAGAAATACGGATAAGATACATGGAGCATATAAAATCTCGGCAGGAGTAGACACAGATTATATTCTTTCAAGAAGATTATGCTTACGACCAAAACAATTCTTTGGAGGAAAAGAAATTGAAGATATTGCAATAAGAGGAAGTTTTAATGTTGGTTACATGAAATTCTCTGATCAAATCAAAGGAATGCTTGTTCAGTTTGGTATTTCATTTAACATCTACGGACGTCTTATACATTAAGAAAGAGTCAAACACCTTCCTAAAGCCCTCCATTAGCTCTAAAAACAGAAAAGGGTGATGTTCAAGAAACATCACCCTTTTTTAAAATCTATATCGAGAATCGATTAATGATACATCTCTCTAAGTTCCTTCTCATAGAAGAATTCTTTCTCTCCTAAAGCAGGTTTTAGATCATTAATCCATATTGCATTTGGGTCATATTTCGCAAAGAAAGGTATTCCAACCCACTCTGGATTACGTCCTTGAATGAAAGACAATACAAATACTTTCTCTCCATGAATCTCAGTAACACCTACAATTTGTATTTTACCAGGATCACATGACATACTTGGTCCGCGTACCGTACGACAAACTCCACTTACAGACTGGTAAGCATCTTTAAAGATATTCCAAGCATTCTCTAGAGTAACAGCAAAATAGTCCTGTGCTCCTGTATCACGAGCAACAAACATATAATAAGGAATCACACCAAGATCCACTTGTTTTCTCCACATTGTAGCCCATACCTCAGCATTGTCATTAATGTTTTTCATCAATGGACTTTGAGAACGAATTTGAGCACCTGTACTACGGATGGCTGCGATAGCATCTTGTACGGCTTTAGTTCCAAGAGCACCATAATGGTTAAAGTGAGACATGATACTCAAATTAATTCCACTATCGGTAACCTTCTTGAAAAGATCTAACAATTCTTGTGCATCATCATCAGTAGTAAAACGATAAGGCCAGAAAGTTAATGCCTTAGTTCCGATACGAATCGTCTTAAGGTTAGGCAATTTCGCATCAAGAAGCGTATTAATGTAGTGTGAAAAGAATTTTGTTTTCATTATCGATGGATCCCCACCAGTAAACAAAACATCAGAGATCTCTGGATGTGCTCTTAAGTAATCCACCATCAAGCCTGCTTCTTTCATTGCAAACTTCTCATTTGTCAATGCAAACTGAGACCAACGGAAACAGAAAGAACAGTAAGCATGGCATGTTTGACCTTGTGATGGGAAGAAAAGCATTGTCTCTCTATACTTATGCTGCATTCCATCAAGTTTTACACCATTTAGTTCTGGTACATTATGCGCTTGACCTGCTGGATTCGGATTTAAATCGTAACGTATTTCATCAATCGCCTTTTTAAGCTCACTCTTTGGTGCTCCTTCTTTCAATAACGTAGCAACCTTATTATAATGTTCTTCTGACAACATTCCTTTTTGAGGAAATGTCAAAATAAAAAATGGATCATTTTTCCAGTTATCCCAATCGATTAATTCATCAACAACATAGCTACTTGTTTTAAATGGTAACACATGTCCAACAACTTCGATGTCGAATCTATCTTCATCAGATAACTTTTGGATTTGAGGTAAGGTTTGATAATTTGAAAGTGTATAAGAACGATATTTCATGAAATAAAAAAAGATTTATAAAGTTTGTCCCTCTAATTAAGGTCTGTAGAAGGGATGTTATACTTCAATAATAATTAAATACCTTAATTTTGCAGCAAAGAAACTCTACTCCAAACTATTTCAAATATACCTAAATTACACACAACCAGCAAATTATAACATATTGATAGTAATACACAGATATAACTTTACAATTCATCGTCATATAACAACAAAAACAATTCAAATGTTACATATTATCATATTGTTATTATAAACTACCAAAGTCTATCCATCCTATTCGAATCCAATTTAAGGAATATAGAGAGTAAAATAGTAAAAGACCACAAAGAGGAACCACCATAACTAATAAAAGGTAGAGGGATACCAATCACAGGAGCCAAACCAATGGTCATACCGATATTGACAGCAAAGTGGAAAAACAAAATACAAGCAACGCCATAACCATAAACCCTACTAAAGACCGATCGCTGACGCTCTGAGAGATAAATGAGCCTAAGGAAAAGTGTAAGGAAAAGAAGAATCACAAAAGAAGTTCCCATAAATCCCCACTCCTCTCCGACAGTACAAAAGATAAAATCGGTACTCTGTTCAGGAACAAAATTAAACTTGGTTTGGGTTCCTTTAAGAAAACCCTTACCTAGGATACCACCCGAACCAATGGCAATTTTAGATTGGTTTACATTATATCCGACCCCTAAAGGATCATTACGAATACCTAAAAGTTCTTCAATTCTGGCCCTTTGGTGAGCTTGTAAAATATCATTAAAAACATAATCTACAGATGTAGAGAAAAGGACACAGCCCATTATACTAGAGTAGATAATCAACTCATTCATCTTTCGTGAGAAGAAACTCTTTAGGGTAAAGCCCAATGAATAAATCAAAAGAATATAGAATAATATCTTACCTAAATTCAATTCATAGCCTAAAGTCTCAATCATATAATCGGTAAGGAAAAAAGAGACTGTTAAACCAACAAGAAGAGAAATTGCATGCTTGACATTACGGGTAAAGAAGAAATACACAACAGCATATATCGAACCAATAATCATCAAATTAATCCCGCCAGGGTAGAGAAGAGTAATGATAAAGATAAATGCTAGAAGGAATCCTATAAACAAAAAGATACCAGGCAATCCTTCTCTATATAACACCAAAAGAAACACAAAAAAGACTAATGCAGAACCCGTATCATTTTGCAACAAGATGATCAATATTGGCAAACCTAAAATAAGTGCAATCTTAAGATAAGATGTAAGGTTATTTACCTTGAAATTATACTGACTAATAAGTTTAGCCAAAGCCAAATTGGTTGCAAACTTAGCTATCTCAGCAGGTTGCAATGCAAAACCGCCGATCTTAATCCAAGCTTTTGCTCCTTTTACGGAAGTACTAAAGAGCAGTGTCGCAACAAGTAGCAAAATGGCGACACCATAAATATGATACGAGAAAGCGGTAAAAAAACGACTATCAATCAGCATAATCACAAACATCAAGACAAGAGAAGCTCCTATCCACATCAACTGTTTTCCATATCTTTGAGTGATATCAAAAATACTATGATGTTCTACATTATATACAGCGGCATAAATATTAACCCAGCCGACCAACATTAAAAGTGTATATAATAGAATGGTTACCCAATCGATCTTAGATAATATATTCGTTTTTCTCATCAGTTCTTAACCGTTTCGTCTTCTGTCTCCAGAAGAACAGCTTCTTTCATTTTTTTCTCTATATATCTTTTTCGAACAGAGATATGTCCTTTCAAATATTTTTCTATCATCAAACTCGCAATAGGAGCTGCATATCTTGAACCCCAAACTCCTCTTTCAACATAAACATATATCGCGATCTTCGGATTATCCATAGGAGCAAAAGCAATAAATGCAGAGTGATCATCTCCAGATGAATTCTGTATCGTTCCTGTTTTACCAACAATCGTAACCGAATCAATATACGCATTACGTCCCGTTCCAATGGTAACAACCTGTCTTAATCCTTCTACGGACAAATTATAATAAGAACTGTCAATACCAGTCTCGTGACGATCAAAATGAAGATTTTCGACTTTGCCGTCTGGAGACTCAACACTTTTAATGATATGAGGAGTGATGAAAAAACCTCGATTAGCGATCGTAGCTGAAACGTTTGCCATCTGTAAAGGAGTACACAACAACTCTCCTTGGCCAATAGACAGGGAACGAACAGTTAAAGAGTTCCATGTTTTCCTATATATTCTATCGTAAAATTCTGCGGTGGGTACATTTCCTTTTCTCGAACCACTGATATCTGTAGTGATATCTTCTCCTAACCCAAATTTCTTAACATAGTTATACCACTCAATATACCCTTCTTTCGTTGTCGAATATTTAGACATGGAAGCTTTAAATGATTGCCAAAAAAAAGGGTTACACGACTCTCGAATAGCAGGCACCAAACCTAATGGATTCTCATGATCATGGGTACATCTAATTGGTCTAGAAGCACGACCATGACAATAGAACTTTGTCGAAGGAGTAATCACCCCCTCTTGCAATGCAATCAATCCATTGACTACTTTAAAAGTAGAACCTGGAGGATAAGCTGCGGATACCGACCTATTATAAAGAGGCTCATTTTTATCTTTTTGCAATAATGCGTAATTCTTACCACGAATACGCCCCACCAGCAATCCAGGATCATAGGACGGTGCACTCACCATTGCCAAAATCTCACCAGTAGCAGGTTCAATAGCAACAATAGCCCCCGCCTTTCCTGCCATCAACTCCTCACCATAACGCTGTAATTTTGCATCTAACGTAGAAATCAAGTTATCACCAGTCACCGCAGTAGTATCGTAACGTCCCTCTTTAAATCGTCCTTTGATACGGCTATGCACATCCACCAATTGATAGGAGACACCTTTTTTCCCTCTTAAATACTTTTCGTAAGTGTACTCCACACCTCTTTTTCCAATGTAATCACCAGAGCTATAATATCTATCTTTTTTGATATTTGTAGGAGTAACCTCCCCTACATAGCCTAATGTCTGAGATGCAATTGGAAAAGGATATTGTCGTAGAGTTCTTGTTCTAACATAAAAACCAGGAAACTTATATAGCTGTTCTTGAAGCGAAGCATAACGACTCGCAGATAATTGTTTTAAAATAACAGACTCCTTATAGGTGGAATATTTTTTTGCTTTCTTTAGATTATTAATCAGAACCTCCTTCTCCACTCCTAGAATATTGCATAACTCTAGTGTATCGAAAGATTTAATCTCACGAGGCACAGCCAAAAAATCATAAGCAGCCTGATTGTATACCAACAGATTTTTATTCCTATCATACACCAACCCACGAGCAGGATAAGTAACCACCTTTCGTACGACATTATTTTCTGCAGAAAGTTTCCATTTATCATCTAAGACCTGTAGATCCAATAGTCTTACCAAAAGTGCGATACCTACCACTAAGAATATCGCAACAATAACAAATGGACGATTTGAACGAATTTCTGGATTCATATAAATAATCTTTTAATCCAGTTTTACTCCTTTAAAAATAACAACTGACTTAACACCATAATAAATACAGTTACGACAGTCGTAACCAAACTATGAACAAATATTTCTACAATATGAACGAATGAAAATGATTGTAGAATATAAAGATAAAAGGTATAGATAAAAGTAATGATTAAACAGTACTTAACAAACCAACCCAATCCATAATATTTTATTCTAGGCAAAGAGCCTTTTTCATATACATCCCTTGATGAAATCAGAGACAAGACCGTTGGTCGAATAAAACCAACAAGTAATGTTGCCGAGGTATGAATACCTAAAGAGTTACTTGAAATATCAATAAACAACCCTAGGAAAAAAGACAATATCAATAACGATGCCCCACTTATTTCAAAAGGAAGTAAAAGCAAAAACAATAGGAAGACTTGAGGGTTGATATAACCAAACCAGAAGACATTATTCAGAATAAATATTTGCAAGAATATCAATCCAAAAAACAGATATATATATTTTAAATAATCTTTTATCATCTCTGTTCCTCCTCTAATGCAACTCTTTCCTCTTTTAAACTATAATCCACAATATTCACGTAATTGATATTCTTAAAATCAGTCAAAAGCTTTACGTTAATATCATAAAAGTTACTTCCGCCCTCTTTCTCAAAACTAGAAATAACTCCTACAGGAATCCCTTCTGGGAAGATCGATGAATAACCACTAGTTACAATCGTATCTCCAACAGCAACAGAGACATGAAAAGGAATCTCATTTAGTTTTGCATATTGATAAGACTCTCCATTCCAAGATAAAGAACCATAATAGTTATTCTTCTCAATCTTCGAACTTAATTTAAAATGCTTATTTAATAATGAGATAGCCACAGAATAATGTGATGAAACAGCTGAAACAACTCCTACAACTCCTTGATCATTGATAATTCCTTGATCGACACTAACCCCATCACTGGTCCCCTTGTTTATGGTAATATAATTATAGTCAGTAAAAATGTCATTTTTAACAACTTTTGCATTATACAATTGATATTGTAAAAGGGAATCCATCGTAGTTACAGTAGTGTCAACAACTACAGAGGCATCTTCCGAGTTATAATAAAGAACAAGTTCTTTCAATCTTGCATTCTCCGCTACAAGACGTTTATTCTCTTTGGATAGGTAGCTGTACTCCTTAACACCATCCACCATAGAAAATATAGACCCTGAAATAAAGTTACTTGAATTCAAGAACGAAACCCTATGATAATCATTGAAATTAACGATTAGTATCATAGCGATAAGCTCTAACAATAAGAATAGGAAACCAAAGTGATATTTGATCAAAAATTTTAAAAGGTTCTTCACCTGTCAACTCTGTTTTTTGGGGTTACATAATTGAACAATTCACATTATTCTTTAAACCACCACAAGGTGAATGAAAGAAAACACTCTCACTCACCTTGGATAATTCATCTTATAATAGTATTACTATCTTTCTAGGAATTTAAACCTCTCAACATTTTTCAATGCAATACCGGTACCACGAGCAACTGCGCGCAATGGGTCCTCTGCAATATGGAAAGGAATATTAATCTTATCAGAAAGTCTCTTATCTAAACCTCTTAATAAGGCCCCACCTCCTGCTAGGTAAATACCTTTATTCACCAAATCGGCATATAATTCTGGAGGGGTCTGCTCCAATGCACTCAAAATAGCAGTCTCGATTTTTGATATCGATTTTTCTAAACAGTGTGCAATCTCTTGATAAGAAACAGGTATCTCAACAGGAAGCGCTGTCATCTGGTTTGGCCCTTGAACAATAAAATCTTGTGGTGCATCTTCCAACTCGGTTAGCGCTGCTCCTACATTAATTTTAATCTCTTCTGCCGTACGCTCACCAATTTTAATATTGTGCTGATGACGCATATACTCCATAATGTCAGCTGTCAAATCATCTCCTGCAATACGGATAGATTTGTTCGTAACAATACCTCCAAGAGAAATAACAGCAATCTCTGTTGTTCCTCCCCCGATATCAACAACCATGTTTCCTTCCGGTGCCTCTACATCAATACCAATACCGATGGCTGCAGCCATTGGCTCATATATCATATAGACTTCACGTCCTCCGGCATGCTCCGAAGAATCTCGTACCGCACGTTTTTCTACCTCGGTACTACCTGAAGGGATACATACAACCATTTTCAATGATGGAGAAAAGAAACGACTTCTACGAGGAATCATCTTAATCATTCCACGGATCATCTTTTCTGCTGCATCAAAATCAGCAATCACTCCATCCTTCAGAGGTCGAATGGTTTTAATGTTGGCATGCGTCTTACCCTGCATCTGACGAGCTTTCTCGCCAATTGCCTCCATCGCATCCGTTTTTGTATTCATTGTAACAATCGATGGTTCATCCACTACAATCTTATCATTATGGATAATGATTGTATTGGCTGTCCCCAAGTCAATTGCTATTTCCTGAGTTAAGAAAGAGAAAATCCCCATTATATTGACAAGCTTTTAATTTTTAATGTTTAAAATGCCTGAAACCTGTCATTACCATTGTCATATCGTGTTCATTACAGAACTGAACAGAATCATTGTCTCTTATAGATCCTCCTGGTTGGATTACACATTTTATGCCTTCTTTACATGCGATCTCTACACAATCCGCAAACGGGAAGAAAGCATCTGAAGCCATCACAACACCATTCAAATCAAAACCAAAATTCTTTGCCTTATCGATAGCTTGTTTCAATGCGTCTACTCTTGACGTCTCTCCTACTCCACTACTAATCAACATACCACCCTTAGCGAGTACAATTGTATTTGATTTGGACTGTTTAACCAAACGGTTGGCAAAAAGTAAGTCTTCTACCTCTTGGTCGTTTGCAGTGCGACTAGTAACGAGTTTCAGGTCTTCGGCGCTCTCACGCTTCAAGTCTCGGTCCTGAACAAGCAATCCATTTAAGACACTACGATATTGTTTTACACTGGTTTCGGTTTCTTTGCGTACTAAGATAATTCTATTCTTTTTAGTAGACAAAACTTTTATTGCTTCTTCTTGATATGATGGAGCAATAATCACTTCAAAAAATAGTTTACTTATTTCTTCAGCTGCTTCTAAATCCAACTCTTTATTGGTAATCAAAATACCACCATAAGCAGATACTGGATCACTAGATAATGCTGCTTGATAAGCTTCCTTAATACTTTCTCTTGATGCACAACCACATGCGTTATTATGCTTCAATATTGCAAAGGTAGTAGAATCAAACTCATCAATCAAGTTTACAGCCGCATCAATGTCTAATAAATTGTTATACGAAATTTCTTTACCATGCAATTGATCAAACATAGCAGAGAAATTTCCATAGAAAGCTCCTTGTTGGTGAGGGTTTTCACCATAACGTAGTGGCTTTCTATTCTCAAATGAAAGTCTTAATGAATCCGCATCTTCTGATGCAAAGAATTCAAATATAGAAGAATCATAATGAGAAGACACTGCAAAAGCTTCAGAAGCAAATTTCTTTCTGTCTTCTAAAGTGGTTGCCCCCTCTTTTGTTTCTAAGATATCTAATAACGCACCATACTGACCTCTATGAGACACAATAGCCACATCTTTGAAGTTTTTTGCTGCAGCACGAATTAGAGAAATACCACCGATATCAATCTTTTCGATAATATCTGCTTCCGAAGCACCGCTGGCAACAGTCTCTTCAAAAGGATATAAATCTACGACCACTAAATCGATGAATGGAATTTCATATTTTTCTACTTCTTTTTGATCTTCTTCCAAATCTCTTCGTGAAAGAATACCACCGAAAACTTTTGGGTGCAAGGTCTTCACTCTTCCACCTAAAATCGAAGGATAAGATGTAAGATCCTCTACAGGAACGACATCAATTCCCATATTTTCAATAAAGCTTTGGGTTCCACCAGTAGAATAAATTTCAACTCCTAAATCTGATAATTTCTTAACAAGAGGTTCTAGGTTGGTCTTGTCAAAAACAGATATTAAAGCTGTACGAATATTTTTTAAACAGTCCATCTTTAGGTTTTTTAAGTGATACTCAAAAATACAACTTTAAATCCGTATTCACGTATTAAGTAATTGTAAACAGAGCAAAAAAACAGAGATAAACCACTATATATCAACACCAAACAAATAATTAACAAAACATCCGTTTATTAACTAATCATTAAGAGAAGTTGGATCAATAACCGTAATAACAAATCACAATCCGATCTATTCAACTTTTTTCAACCATCTCTTTCATCAAGAAGTTTAATGACACTATTTTATCACCAATCTATCCCTATTCTATATTATCACCCAAAACATCTAAACACCTAAAACAAGTAGCATCTAAGATGAAATTTCTTTTTAAAAAAAAATAAAAATAGATCACACATCAAGGCTTACTGATTTGCATTTCCCTTTTGAAACAAAGGATTTATCCTACTTATGTTTACTACAACACCATTATTCAACTAAATCAACATCACTACCTGTTGACATCCACTTTAGGTCAAAACCACTACAACTTCATATCAAATTCATATTAACTTCATATCAAGTTCATTTATACGTTATGTTAGAATGAACTTGATATGAACTTGATATGAGGATAAAGCGAACTCGATACAAGAACAAAATGAAATTATGGTAATTTAGATATTGCGTTAAAATGAGCTTAATATAGAGTTAAGTAATATTAGAGATTTACAGATCTGCAAATGGTCTCATGAAAAGGAGCAAATTAAAATAGGTCGATAATACATTATATATGGGGTAAACAAATAAAATATTGCCGTCTAAATCTTAGAAACAAACCCTACCTCACACCATAAGCAAAACAAAAAGCCGAACCTATTTTCGATTAGACTATCATAAACTTATTTTCAACCATATTTAACAATCGATCAGACCATCATTAATTAGGAAAACAAAAAACGACTCACTCAATTTTATGAAACCGTGTTTTGATAAGAATCCTAAGAATAAAAAAAGCAAAAACTACAACTGTTGTAATTTTTGCTTTGTACCATAATATCAATGGTGCTCCAAGAGGATACCATTAATGAAATATCATAACGATAAACTATAGAATCTTTTCTACCATACAGGTTAGTGAAATAAAATCTTCTACACTCATCTGTTCAGGACGTCTTCCTAACATGTCTGTATCAAGTTCAGCCACATTTGGACAAACCGATTTTAGACTATTACGAATGGTCTTACGACGTTGATTGAAAATCGCTTTTACCACTCTAAAGAACAACTTTTCATCACAAGGTAGCGTTTCTCTTTCATTACGTATCAAACGAATAACAGCCGATTTGACTTTTGGTGGTGGATTGAAAACATTCTCACCAACAGTAAAAAGATACTCAATATCATAAAATGCTTGAAGCAATACAGAAAGTATTCCATACACTTTTGTTCCATGAGAAGAGCAAATACGTTCAGCTACCTCTTTTTGAATCATTCCAACAGACTCTACCACCTGATCTCTGTTCTCTAGAATTTTGAAATAGATCTGTGTAGAGATATTGTATGGAAAGTTTCCTACAACCACAATAGGTTCGTCAGAAAAAGCTTTAAAATCCATCTTTAAGAAATCGCCATCGTAAATGCGATCTTTTAACATTGGATAATGCTCTTTTAGATATGCCACCGACTCAACATCGATCTCAATAGGATAAACTTCTGGGAATTCATCTTCAATCAAATATTGTGTCAAGACGCCCATTCCTGGACCTACTTCCATCACTTTAGACACCTCACGATGGGTAATACTATCTACGATTCTTCTAGCGATATTTAAATCGGTCAAGAAATGTTGTCCTAAATTCTTTTTTGCTCTTACTAATGACATATTTTTCATCAAATTAATATTGGAATTTCTCCAAAAGAGATATCTTAGCTAGCTACAAAATCTTATTTTTGTAATTAGACTAAAGTACAAGTGCAAATATAACAAGCTTGTCGAAACTTCTGTTTTGATAACCCTCTTAAAATTAATTCTCTTGAGAAAGATATTTCAAAATAGGCTCAAATACATCCTTTTTCTTGCTATAGGCGTAGCCACTTTTTATTATATATATCGTGATTTTGATTTTGCTGTTTTGCAAGAACAACTGTCGAATGATTTTCAATATAGATGGGTTATTTTAGCAATGTTTATGGCCATAATGAGTCACCTATTCCGCTCACTAAGATGGAATCTTGTTTTAGATACAGACACACGAAAAGTAAAAAAGATGAATTCTTTTTTGTCGGTGATGTCTTCTTATTTTATGAACCTAATTGTCCCTAGGATGGGCGAGATTTCACGATGTGCGAGCATATCTAAAACGGAAAAAATCTCATTTACTGAAGCTTTGGGGACAGTCATCAGTGAACGCATTATTGATATGATCATGCTGATGATTCTTACCTTAGTTGTGGTGATAGGACAATCTTCAAAACTAATGGATTTCATTCATCAAAATCCAGAAATCGGTAATAAGGTAACCCATTTTATACTTAACCCTTTTGTTATTTCTGTTTTGGTTCTACTTGGCATAGCCTCTATTTATCTTGGTTATAAACTACTTAAGTCTGAGAGATTAAAAAAAATTGCATTGGTACAAAGTTTCTTTCAAGGAGTCATGTCAATTAAGAACATTCAACATCCTTGGAGATTTATCACCTATACCCTTGCCATATGGTTTCTTTATTTTGCTATGGATTATGTCTGCTTCTTTGCTTTTGACTTCTCTAGCGATCTAAGCATAATGGCTGGTATCACCGTCTTTATCTTCGGTAGTTACGGCATGGTTGCTCCTGTACAAGGAGGTATGGGGCCATGGCACTTTATGACTGTGGAAGCTTTGGCTCTCTATAATATTGACAAAACAGATGGGTTAATATTTGCACTTGTGGTACATACGGCCATTACTTTAATCACTTTTATTACAGGAGGAATATGTACCCTTGTTCTTCCTTTTGTGACTCCTAACGAAAAAACGAAATGAAAAAATTGCGTTACGAATATTACCTAGCAAAAAAACTATTCTTTGCTAACGATCAGAAACATCATTTTAGTAAAAGCATTATCAATTTTGCTGTTGCTGGTATTGCAATAGGAATTATTGTAATTATTCTTTCGGTTTCGATCACGATAGGCTTCAAAAAAGAGGTTAAAAACAAGGTCGTTGGTTTCGGTTCACATATCCAACTACTGAACTACAGCACAAGTAATAGCTATGATAACACCCCCATTCTATCAGACGAAGATTGGATCTACAATATTAGAAATCATCCCAACATAAAGTATGCAGAAAGATTTGCAACTAAAACAGGTATCATCCATACGGGGAAAGAGATTGAAGGAGTGGTACTAAAAGGATTTGGGAAAGAACATACATGGGAATTCTTTAAGAATCACTTAACCAAAGGAGAGGTACTCGACCTTAAAAAAGAGGAGCAAAACAATGGGATACTCATATCCCAAATCATGGCCTCCAGAATGAAATTGAAGGTAGGTGACCCTATTAGAATGTTCTTTATGAAACAGAATGCTACGGCTCCTCAATTAAGAAAATTTATTATTAAAGGGATCTTCTCTACCTCCATCAACGAGTTTGATCGAATGTTTGCTATTGTAGATATCAGACAAATTCAACGACTGAACAAATGGGCTCCAAACCAAATTAGTGGCTTCGATATTATTGTAAATGATTTTAACAAACTAGAAGAAACTACTTATGAGGCTCAAAATATTATCTTAAACTACCAACAAGACGTATTAACGGTCAGGGCAATAAACATCACCCATAAATACAGAGAGATATTCGATTGGCTAAATCTTATTGATATGAATGTATGGGTTATTTTAGGTTTAATGATCGCTGTTGCTGGTTTTAATATGGTTTCTGGTATTCTTATTCTTATTCTAGAAAGAACACAGATGATCGGAACATTAAAAGCACTCGGAGCAGAAAACAAAAGTATCAGAAAGTTGTTTCTTATTATAGCAGGTTTCCTTATTACCAAGGGCCTATTATGGGGAAATATATTGGCTTTGGCTATTTGTTTTATTCAAAAGAAATTTAGTCTTATACCATTGGATCCTAATTCATATTATGTGGATACAGTCCCTATCGAACTTAATTTCAGCTATCTTGTGATTCTTAATATCGCAACATTACTTATAACCATCATTATGCTGGTTATTCCTTCTATGTTTATATCAAGAATTTCACCAGACAAGGCTATAAAATTTGACTAGATGAATAAATGGAATTCAATTGCTCATCTAAAAGAGCTACTATGTGAGGAACTTCCTGGAGAGAAAGCACATTTAAGAATGCTACCCTATCTTCGAGAACTAAGGCCTCTTAGAGATCATACTCAAGTGATACAAGAAAGTGCTGTTCTTATTTTAATCTGGTGGGATCAATCCTATAAAACATGTGTCATTAAAAGAAATTCTGACATGAGAAATCATGCAGGACAATTTGCTCTTCCTGGAGGTAAATTCGATTCTCAATTAGACCATAACCTTAAACAAACAGCAATCAGAGAAACAAAAGAAGAGATTGGGGTAGAACTTACATTAGATTCAATTATTGGAACTCTTACGAAGATATACATCCCTGTGAGTAATTTCTATATTACTCCTTACGTCGCTTTTGTTCAAGAAAAACCATCCTTTGTTATAAACCAAGATGAAGTAGAGAAGATTGTTCAGATCAATCTAAATGAAATGTTCTCCTCTAAAGGCGAGATGACTGTAGCCATCAAAGGACACGAAATGAGCGTACCTAGCTATAATTATTTCGATACAAAGATATGGGGAGCAACGGCAATGATTCTTTCCGAATTCGAAGAGATCTGGAAAACGTTAAAAAAAAGAACCATTAGATGCTAGATCTAATGGTTCTTAATATTTAGGGTTATTCTGTTCCTTAAGACTCTTTCAATAAGTTACTATAACTTTGATAACGCTCCATTACTTCATCTACATAATTAAACGTCTCTGTTCCTCTACAGTATCCCCACTTTACAACAGGGTCTTTATAGTAGTCACTTAATGATTTCTTCAACAAATAAGGGGCTACATTATCGTCCCATTTGTTCATATCCTTACCATACTTCTGTGCCAAACGACGGGCATCTAAAATATGTCCTAATCCAATATTATAAGATGCTAAAACAAATTTAGCACGCTCCTTTGGATCCGAAATATGCTCTTTAAAATAACTGTCTAACCATCCCAAGAAACGAGTACCAGCGTAAACATTCTCTTCTGGAGAAGTTAAATCCTTTACATCATAACGCTCAGCTGTCTCTGGCATAAGCTGCATCAATCCTACAGCCCCCGCCCAAGATTCCGCTTCTGGATTAAAGTTGGACTCTTGATAAACAATAGAAGCTACCAAACGCCAATCCCATCCAATGTTCTTACTTGCCTTTTTAATCAAATCATCATAAACAGATAATTTATCCTCTTTAAGGAAACGATTTACATTAGCAGTGTAATGTTTTGAACGAGCAGAACGATAGTATTTTGCATACATCAACTTATATCGTTTTGTCTTGCTAAAATCTTGTAACCACTTGCTTACATAATCATTTAAAGCAGTCGAATTTTTGCGTACAGCCCAGGCCATATCTTGCGTAAAACTAATCGGAGTAGAAACATCTACATTCGAATAGTAGGCTTGGTTTAATTTCGCTACCTCTGCATCACAAACTGTCATTGGAATCTTGCCGCTCGCAACCATACCAATCAACTGTTCTACTCCATGCAAAGAGTCTGTTACGATATTAATATCCTCACCTATTTCATCAGATAAACTGTTTAATCGCTTAAAATAAGCTGTATTTTTCTGAACGAAAACCGTTTTATGTGCTAAATCTCGCACATCTTTAATTAGATGAGAATCTAGGGTACGACTATCCATCTTAGACCATCCGTCTGGCTTACGTTGAATAAGTACCTGTCGGCTTGACAATAGTGGATAAGTAAAAAGCACTTTGGCTTTTCTTGATTTTGTTATGGTAAGATTTTTTGCAATCAAATCTACAGTACCACTCTCTAAAAGATCAAATGTCTCTTTTAAGTTATTACTCACACGAATATCTAGAGATACTCCTAGATCATCAGCCAAACGATGTAGTAGATCATACTGGAATCCCATCGGTTGACCTCGGTAAATAAAGTAATTGATCGAATTATAGTCAATTACCACTTTAAGCGTTCCTGATGCTTGAATATTTTCAAGCTCTTTTGAAGCTAAGTCACGCTGTGCTTGACCCACTTCTTTTTGTAAGTTTTTATCTCCCTTACAGGATACAAATATTAACAATATCAATATCAAATGCTTGATATACGATCTCATAAAATATGTATTGGTTCATAAATAGGACGAATCATATAATCTTAAACAAAATTATCCTTATATAGTTCATCCGTTAACTCGCCTTGTAATCCATACAAGGTCTTTTGAAATAATATCTTTGTTGTAATTTAATTAGTCGTAGAAGCTCCACGAGGCTCCAAAAGATAACGTCGCAGGCTGGATTGGATAAGTAGGTGATATAAAATAATCAAGATCTCCTAACATTTGGTTAATAAAAGCGTATTTCATAAATAGTCTTACTCGCTTTAATTTTAACGATAAGAACATATCACAAACTGGATATCCTCCAATTTTCTCGTCATTTTGTAGATAGTACTGGTTTAAGGCAGGGGAATATTTATCTGCATAATATTTGGTTGTGATATAAGTATCTACTCCAAATTGCCCCTCTAAAACAGGCGTAATATTGCCATATAAATATGTACTATTCCTGAAAATAAATGACGGTAAATGTATATATGTATCAGAACTACTCTTCTGATAGATCACTCTGTTTTCTATTACTAAAGGACCCATATGAAAGTCTTTTTGTAATGATAAAGACCAAACAGAAAATTCACTCTCTGCTTGCTTTGGTACTACACTATATCCATAGTAAATATAATTGTTAATAAATGCCATATCTGCTCCTACACTAAAATGTATCGAAGGCTTTTCATATTTGGCATGTAATGATAGTTTATATGTTTTCTTGAAATCATTATCCCATACATAATGATTTGAAGTATATTTATTTACAAAATAGTTTGGTGTTTCTAAAGACATCTTTCCACTTAACGTTAAAAAAGAAGTGTCTTTTTCAGTACGTATCGGCTTATTCATGTTTCCATAAACCATCAAATCCTGACTACGGTAACCCGACACATAATAACGCCCTCCTGTAGACCAATTCCAGAAAGTTCCTTTCTCTCTGGCAATCTCACCACCTACATAAAGGTTATAAATATTTTCTGATTCATTAATTCCTGACACAGACTGGTTTCCTTCGGGTGTCATGATTAACTCTGCCTTTGGAAGTTCTTCTTTTAGAATATCTATTCCACCATATACTCGTTTGGAGAATGAATATTTTCTATCTTCCGATTCATGAAATTTTATCTGAAAAAGATTCGAGATAGCTCTCTCTTTTGCATAATCATCTGTACGACTATCGGAAAGATATAACGTAGGATTATATCCATAGTAATAATCTTTAGGATCAGTAGAACCCGTACCAAAAGATGGGTTGGCTTCCGACTCTATATAACTCTTAGAATCATTACGGAAGGTTATGGTATGCATAAACGATACTTTAGGATTAAACTCCTCGTATACTCCGTCTTCCTGCTTTACCTCTTCATAAGATCCTAAATCATACTTTTGATTATAGGATATATTAAAGTCTTTGATTGTATTTTTACTGCCTGTCATCCAAACAATATAATTCTCTGGATCAAGGTCTTTATTGCGTATCTCATCAATATTACGAAGACCACCGTTCTCTTCGTGGCTTACTTTGTTCTGAGATAAGCTAAAATAACCAGAATAACGCTCACCTTCATAATTCATAAAGAAAGAGAAAGCACTATTGTCTCCACTTTGATATTGATAACGACCATCCGAACCATTATACTTAAAATCAAAACCAAAATTTAAATATGGAGTGATATTTTGTGTATGGATTAAATGAAAAAGTGTGCGCCCCTTAGGTCTATTATCCCACCATTGAGAATAGTCTAATAATGTATATGGGGTCGTAGTATTATAGAAGATAACAGAATTTGGATCTGATATATAATCTTTATATCCATTCAAATAATGAAACCCTTCAACACTGGCATTTCGTTCGAAAAAAGAATACGATTGATAAGCAGTTCCTAAATTACCTGTATTTTGAACGTATATATTTTTCTTTTGATCGAGTTGTCTCTGATGGAAATGAGTTAAACTCGTATCCATCTCCGTAGATATCTTCTTAGAGAAATCATCACTAAACCTCCACGTACGAATATACGAAGGTATAGTATCATTCTCTTCTGAATGATCTTCATGTTGATTAGATAAGCCAGAACGACTGTCTAAATTAGGAGTTTGTCCCAAAGTAGAAGTCACACTTCCGAGCAATCCAATCATTAAGAACCATATGATATTTAACGATTTCATTGCAGCAAAAGTAAATATTTAAATCCTGATCCCAATACTTTTATGCTTCATTCCGCATAGAATATAAAACTAAAAAAACACTCAAAAGACCCGATAAAACTATATATCAAACACTTACACAACAAACACACTAAATACAAAAAGGTATTTTTTCTTAAATTATTATTAACAAAACACCTTTATTTACCATAAATCAGGCTGTTGATAACAACATAATTGATCAATATGGTAAATAAAGGTGTAAACAACTAACTATTCTAGATCCTAAAATAACCTTATGGGGAACTAAATTGCTTTAGATCCACCGTAGTTCTTATTTAGAACAGGATATTTTAGACTCCAATCTGGTTGTGCAAAATCAACTGTTTTAAGTTGTCGATCTACGTACCCTTGATATTTAACTTTATCATTATCTTGATCGTAAACTTGGTTTATAATCTCTTTACCAGAAGAGTCGTTTTGAACAAAATGTAGCTTATCCGAAACGACAATCTTAATTATATCTCCATCCGAAAGAGTAAGTTTGACATCTTTAAACGACTTGATATCTACTCTTGTTGAAGAGGAAAAACCTTCGGCTTTATAAGTAAATTCTGAAACATTCTCTTTGTTCTTTCTATAAGCGAAATGAACTTTACCTCCTTTTATTGGAATTATCGAAGTCACATTATTTAATGCCTCAGGTATTCTAGGCATTAAAAGTAGATCCTCAATACTCTTATCTGGACGTACACCAATAAAATATTGGTACCACACTCTTAAATGTTCTGCTTGAGACCACGCCTGCCAATAGGTTCCTGTTAATTTAGGATAGGATTCTCCAGGATGAGGAAAACAGTCACTATTCTCATTAATACATCCAACCCCCGTCTTGTTCATTCCTTGATCACACATATTATGGAATAGCTGATAGGCAATATCTTCTCCTCCCACTTCAATCATACGTTGCATAGCGATACCATTCAACCATTGCCAAACAGTTCCATTATGATACGCTTCATCTTTATGGTAATGTTCCCATGCCAAATGGTATGGGTGAAAATCTTTATCTTTTTTATCTAAAGAAGAGACGCCCCAAGGATACACAAGGTTTTCCCACACCGTCTTAACTACCTGTAGTTTAATCTTTGGATCATTGATAAAATCTAAAGCGAACAACTGATTTGGGCGTAATTTAAATTCTGCAACTCCTTTTTTATCAATTCGATCAGCAAGATAACCTTCTTTCTTATTCCAATAATCTTTGATAAAATTAGTAGATACCTTTAAATATGCCTCTTCCCATCTTTTTTGATCTTCCTTAGAGCCTATATGTTTGGCAAAGAAAATACCTGTAGACAATTGATTACGCCACAATGCCTGAATATCGTTAGCACAAGTACCCCTTGGTGAATAAGATTTCTTATCCGACGCACGACGTGCATCCATCCAAGTCTCATTGTTTTCATGAGTCAAATAACCTCTCTTATTAACCCAATTTTTCAACGATCCATCAATACTTCTCTTCACAATAGGATAGATCTCCTTAATTAAAGATGTATCCCCCGAATACTTAATATACTCCATCATCTGGTTTATAAAGCGAGGAGTACCATCTGTAGTATGATAATTTAAAGACTCCATCTTTACGATATTCGGAATACGACCATAATATTTAGATGACTCTACTGAATCTTGGACAGAAGAGAAAGACCATAATATTTGCTTCGCTACTTTATTATTTCCTAAGACATATGTTCCTCCAGGAAGTGATATAAATGTATCACGCCCCCAATATTCATTAAACCATGGCACACCTGCATAGATACCTGATCCACGTTGGTGTGTTACCAATCCATCCATAGTTATAGTAAACCATCTTAGAGAGGACGTCACCAATGGATCATTGGTTTTCGTAAACGTCTGTGTCGTAATCAAACGATTCATCCTTTGAATTCTTTCACTTGCCCAATAAGAAGATTTATCTATTGCTTTCTTTGAAGCAGAAATCAATAGGTCTTTCTTATCTCCATATAAGACATAATAAGATACGTGACCATTCGAAGGAACTACAGATAAGATTGATTTCTCATTTTTCTGAATCTTATTTCCAGAAGTAAGCAATACATAAAATCCAGATTCGCTAGACTTATACCAAACACCAGATTCATCACTTTCCAAATATGAAAGTAGATGGTCATTCACTTCAAGTGACATAGAAACCGTTTCACCTTTGACTGAATCCATAGCCACCTCTAACACTCTTTGGTCATCAAAAAGTCTTAACCTCTCAATCCCCTTAGGTGTTCTTCTTTCCAAATAATTCGGAAAAACCGATACATTGGAATTGGCACGATCAAAAGCAGTACCATCTATTGTCAACTTATAATCAGAGAAAATTCGTTTTTGTGCAATATTCCATCCATTAAACCATGAATAAAGTTTACTATCCAACACATGTGTCTGTGTTTGATAATAGGAATCCATCTTATTGGAGAAAGCAACAATTCTATTCTCAGAAGGCAACACCTCTACCTTCATTGATTCCAAAACAACTTGTTCCTTCTTTACATCCTTCTTTTTACATGCAAAAAAGAAAACAATTAATAAGACCGACATAAGTCGTGTCCAAAATCTTGTGACCATAACATTTATCTCTTTAATAGAAGATCAAAGTTATAATTTCCAAGAATAGAATCAGACTTTTACACTAACAAATATTTCCATCATTGCATTAAGAAAAAACAAACACTTCGCTTTACTTGTCTCTTTTCCCTTCAAATACACCAAAAGGACAAAAGCTCAGGGAAGAGGTCCCTCTTTCCAATATTCAAGAACATTATTCTCAAATAAAGAAGGTTTCAGAAAAGTATGGACATAAAAAAAGGTTCAACTCTTTCGAATGGCACCTTTTTTAAAACGGCGGCGACCTACTCTCGCCCGTCTCTGCAGTAGCCTCAGCAATATAGGGCTTAACTTACTCTGATCACAAACGGCAATAGTTGCGGGAAGAGATACCTCTTACCAATATTCAAGAACATTATT
>JAOARB010000032.1 GCA_025210775.1 Prolixibacteraceae bacterium | reverse complement strand
GGCACCTCGATGTCGGCTCGTCACATCCTGGGGCTGGAGAAGGTCCCAAGGGTTGGGCTGTTCGCCCATTAAAGTGGCACGCGAGCTGGGTTCAGAACGTCGTGAGACAGTTCGGTCCCTATCTGTTGTGGGCGTAGGAAACTTGAGAGAAGCTGCTGCTAGTACGAGAGGACCGCGGTGGACAAACCTCTGGTGTATCAGTTGTGCCGCCAGGTGCATCGCTGAGTAGCTATGTTTGGAAGAGATAAGTGCTGAAAGCATCTAAGCACGAAGCTCCACTCAAGATGAGGTTTCCTTAGAGGGTCGTTGGAGACTACGACGTTGATAGGCTGCAGGTGTAAAGATTGTGAGATCAAAGCCGAGCAGTACTAATTACCCGAAACTTTCATTAAAAAAGTGCTGTAGTATTTAGATTACTTCTTCTAGGAAGAATGTCAGAAAGAAATTAAAGTATATACTGATAAGCGTATCAGATATAAATAACAATATTAACAATTTAAGGTGGTTATTGCATAGGGGTTCCACCTCTTCCCATTCCGAACAGAGAAGTTAAGCCCTATAGCGCCGATGGTACTGCAGAGACGGGCTAGAGTGGGTCGCCGCCGTTTTAATAAAGGTGCCATTCGAAAGAGTTGAACCTTTTTTTATGTCCATACTTTTCTGAAATCTGTGATTTTTCGTTTGAATACACTATTTATTAATTACATAAATTAGACTTAGATCGATAATAAACCTATTGTTGATAAATAGTTATATTATATGGATAGAAGAAATATTTAGTGATATACTTTGGTGTATTGAATATTAAAAATTATATTAAATGATTCATTAAGAAGACTATTTTGAGAAGGTCAATATTAAGGTAGGTGATGGTATAAAATAAACAGAAATCAATTATGAAAAGAATATTAGCATTAGTCTTTTATGTATGTTTTTTAGGGTATATAACCCCATTAAAAGCGCAACATGCTTTTTTAGAAAGTAGGTATAGTTATTTTTCGTATGAAGATGAAGTCTCTTTTGTTCTTCATGATCCGATGGATTTTTCACTATCCAATACAGAATTAAGGATAGATGGCTTGAAACACTTCTTTTCGATCAGGAGGTTAACACCGAAGGTTTCATTGTTAGCTATTTCGTCAAAGCATCTAGAGCAAGGAGACCATGATGTGGAGCTAGTCGTAAAGGATCAGTCTTTATTACGTTGTTCATTTAAGATTCTTCCAACTCATGCGAATGAAGTTAAGGTAGATAAGTTAAGTGGTGGGTTAATGGTAGATCAACGCCCATTCTTTCCTTTGGGATTTTATACAAGATTGCCAATGGACGAGGTTATCAAAAGGGAGGTTTATCATGGATTCAACATGGTGGGACCTTATCAGCGAATAAAAGGAACAAATTTTGCCGAGCGAAAGGCATATATGGATTTATGTGATCAGTTAGGAATAAAAGTTAATTATGCAATCAACTCCATTCTTGAAGGAGAAACAACAGATAAAGTAGATCCATTAAGTGGTAAAACAGATATGCAGATTTTAGCAGATGAGGTTATTCGCATGAAAGATCATCCTGCATTATTATGTTGGTATTTAAATGATGAACCAATTGGTCAAGGGAGAGACCCAAAATATTTAGAGAAGGCTTATCAACTGATCAAACAATTGGATCCATACCATCCTGTTTCGATTGTTTTTATGACACCAGAAAGAGCATCGGAATTTGAAGGTACAATGGATATTGTCATGACAGATCCTTATCCTATTCCAGGTCCTATTGATGCTGTTCCTAACAGTGTTCGAAGTCTGATGAATCAATTTGAATACCGCAAAGGTGTATGGTATGTGCCACAAACATTTGGTGGACATGAAGCATGGCAGCGTGAGCCTACCGAAAGAGAGATAAGAGCCATGTGTTATAGTGCCATTCAACAAGGTTGTATGGGGCTACAGGCCTTTATTCGTAAAGGAGTTAATGAATCACATAAATCGATCACATCATGGAATGGTTACATGAAGGTGGTGAATGAGGTAGGAATGTTGATGCCATGGTTAAATAGCAAAGCGATGCGTCAAGAACTAACCACAGATGATCCTAATATTTTAGCTTCATATTGGAGACGAGACGAGTCAGGTCTATTGATTGTAGTCAATAAGTCCAACAAGCCAATGAACTTTAATATTGCACTTCCTTCAGGTTGTAGAGAAGAGAAGGTTGAAGTGTTGTTCGAGAATCGCATGCTACCATTTGATAACGCATATGTAAAAGACATTATTGATGGTTTAGGGGTTCGTGTATATAAGATACATCAGCCAAAGAAAGCGGATGACAATATTCTAGATTTTGGTGATTTCGAGCTTTTCAGTACAGCCTCTACCCCTTCTTCTTGTTATGCACGTAATAGCAGTTATGATGGAAGTCGTTATTTCCTAGATGCCACTTCATATTATGAAGGAAATTATTCTTTATGTTTTATGAACAATGGAAAGGATTCAGAGATGGGATTATCCTTCTATAGAATATCTGTATCTCCAGATCAAGGTTATCATCTATCATTCTATGCCAAAGCAGAAGGAGAAGCCAACGACACACTATCTGTTGAATTAAATGAGTTAGGAATTAAGAAGTCTTACTTGTTGACCAATAAATGGGAGAAATATACCCTAGATTTTCAAACGAATTCAGATTTGTCTACACTATCGATTGCTTTAATCTCGAAAGGTAAAGGTCGATATTGGGTAGACAATATGGGAATGTATCATGATCCATTTATTGAGTTAAAGAAGATCAGTAAAGCAAAATCGTTGGTAGTAATAAAGAATTACAGTAAAGGGGATGTTTATTATAGAGAAGTCATCTCTTCGAAGAAAGGACGATGGAAAAAGTATAAATTTCCATTTGAACTTCAATCGTCAATGAAGATTGAAGCTGTGATCAAAAACAAAGGCAAAGAGATTAACAGTTCTTCAAAAGAGCTTCAGTTATAACTGAGTCATCTTTCCGGTTAACAATGATAAAAGGTCATTTATGGTTATTACGATCATAAATGACCTTTACTTTTATCCTATTGACGTATTATAATTTCCATAAGTTCGATTATTGTCTTTCGAATTCGATTTATTCCATTGAATATTGATTGGTTTACAATAATTGGTTATTTCATTTGAAAAGATCTAAAGATTCAACTCTTTATCCCATTTTTTCTTTTTATTTTTGTGTTCTGAAATATAAAAATATTATATAACGATGTATAGAACACATACTTGTGGTGAGTTAAGACTTGCCAATGTCGGCCAAGAAGTTACCCTTAGTGGTTGGGTACAACGTGTACGTGATTTAGGAGC
Source organism: Prolixibacteraceae bacterium (assembly GCA_025210775.1). Taxonomy (GTDB): domain Bacteria; phylum Bacteroidota; class Bacteroidia; order Bacteroidales; family Prolixibacteraceae; genus Halosquirtibacter. Next base: position 216,352 of record JAOARB010000032.1, on the reverse strand, counting down.
AATGAGCTTTGTAGATCTACGAGATCGCTATGGTATTACACAATTGGTGGTGGATGAAACGAGTGATTCTTCTATTCGTGAGGTTGTAAATCAGCTTGGTAGAGAGTTTGTGATTCAAGCAACAGGAGTAGTTAGAGAACGTTCAAGTAAGAATGATAAGATTCCAACAGGTTCTGTTGAAATTGCCTTGACTAAGGTTAATATTCTAAATAAAGCAGAACTTCCTCCATTCACAATTGAAGATGAGACTGATGGTGGTGATGAGATTCGTATGAAATATCGTTATTTGGATTTACGTCGTAATCCAGTAAGAGAGAATCTTGTATTAAGATCAAAGATGGCTCATGCTGTTCGTTCTTATTTAAATGATAAAGAGTTTATTGAAACAGAAACACCTGTATTAATAAAATCTACACCAGAAGGGGCTCGTGATTTTGTTGTTCCATCTCGTATGAATGAGGGACAATTCTATGCATTACCTCAAAGTCCACAGGTATTTAAACAATTGTTGATGGTTTCTGGATTCGATCGTTACTATCAGATTGTAAAATGCTTCAGAGATGAGGATTTAAGAGCCGATCGTCAACCTGAGTTTACACAGATTGACTGTGAGATGTCTTTTGTGGAACAAGAAGATATATTAAATCTTTTTGAGGGAATGACTACAGATCTTTTCAAAGAGATTAAGGGAGTTGATCTAGAGGAATTTGTTCGCATGCCTTATTCTGAGGCCATGTCAAGATATGGATCAGACAAGCCAGATATTCGTTTTGAGATGTTAATCGAAGATATTACTTCTACGGTACAGGGTCAAAACTTTAAAGTATTTGATGAGTCTGAATATGTTGGAGCCATTGTTGTAAAAGGAGCAGCTAGCTTTACACGTAAAAAATTAGATAAACTTACTGACTATGTTAAGCGTCCTCAGGTAGGGGCTAAAGGTATGGTTTATGTGAAGTGTAATGAAGATGGATCTTTCAAATCATCAGTAGATAAGTTTTATGATGCTGAGCAACTAGCTCGTTGGGCTGATGTAGCAAATGCTTCTGCTGGCGACCTTATTTTGGTTCTTTCTGGTGACAAAGCACATACTTTGAATGCACTAGGAGAGCTTCGTCTTGAGGTAGCACGTCAAGAAGGATTGATGGACAAGGACACATTCAAGCCATTATGGGTTGTTGATTTCCCTCTACTAGAGTGGGACGAAGATTCAAAACGTTACCATGCAATGCACCACCCATTTACTTCTCCAAAGAAAGAGGATTACGATCTACTAGAAAGCGATCCAGGAGCAGTACGTGCTAATGCATATGACTTGGTGATCAATGGAGTTGAGATAGGTGGAGGATCTGTTCGTATCTATGACAAAGATCTTCAACGTAAGATGTTTGATCTACTAGGATTTACTCCAGAAGAAGCGCAGGCACAGTTTGGATTCTTAATGGATGCATTTAAATATGGAGCACCACCTCATGCAGGTATTGCTTTTGGTTTCGACCGTCTTGTTTCTATGTTTGCTGGATTAGATACCATTAGAGACGTTATCGCTTTCCCTAAGAACAATTCAGGTAGAGATGTGATGATTGACTCACCTTCTCCAATTGCAGATGCACAACTAGAAGAGTTGAATTTAGCTTTAACATTGGAAGATAAAGAATAAAAATATAATTAAAAGGAGTGGCTCATATAAGAACCATATCCTTTTTAGGTATATACAAAAATAGGCTGTCTATAATTAGACAGCCTATTTTGTTTATCTTAATCTAAGAAGCATTACTTCTCAGAATAGTACCCTTTGATTACTCCTCGGTGAGAGTTCTTAACAAATTCCATGATCATATCACGCTCCTCTGATTGGGGAACCTCTGTTGCAATGATTTCAAGAGCTTGTTTGTTGTTATACCCTTTTTGGTATAAGAAACGATAAATATCTTGGATCTCACGAATTTGATCATTAGAGAATTGTCTTCTGCGAAGACCGATAGAGTTCACACCCACAAAAGAAAGAGGTTCTCTACCTGCTTTAACGAAAGGAGGGATATCTTTTCCTACTCTAGATCCTCCACTAACCATAACGTGTTCTCCAATATGGCAGAATTGGTGTACTAGAGTACCACCACCTAAAATAGCCCAGTCAAATACATGAACCTCTCCCGCAAGTTGAGTGCTATTTGCTAAAATAACATGATTGTCAACAACACAATCGTGAGCGATATGTGAATATGCCATGATTAGGCAATTGTTTCCAACAACAGTTTTTCCTGCAGCAGAAGTACCTCTATTGATTGTAACAAATTCACGGATAGTGTTATTGTCACCGATTTCAACAGTAGTGTATTCTCCTTTATATTTTAAATCTTGAGGATCACCTCCTAAAACAGCGCCTGAATGGATTTTACAGTTCTTACCGATACGTGTACCAGGAAGAATAGTTACATTCGAACTAATGTATGTTCCATCTCCAATAACTACGTCATTATAGATGGTTGCAAAAGGTTCGATGGTTACATTCTGACCGATTTTTGCATCAGGATGAATGTATGCTAACGATTCTTTCATTCGAAATAGTATTAAGTCTTAATAATTAAGAGCAAATATTTTAATTCTGGACAAAGTTATAAAAAAAGATCAATCCTCGAACTATCTGTATGAAATAGAGAAGAATTGATCATTTTTTTCATTTTATCGATCTAGTCGATTTCTACGATTTGAGCCATGAATTCACCTTCTGCAACAAGTGAATTGCCTACGTAAGCATATCCTTTCATGTTTGCTACACCTCTTCTAACTTCCCCGATAAGTTCAAGTTTAAAGATTACTGTATCTCCTGGAACTACCTTCTTACGGAACTTAATGTTATTCATTTTCATGAAATAAGTACCGAAGTTTTTGTTTGGTTGGTTAGACAAAACATAGATTCCACCACATTGAGCCATGGCTTCAATAAGAAGCACTCCTGGCATCACTGGTTCTTCAGGAAAGTGACCTTGGAAGAATGGTTCGTTGATAGTAATATTTTTCACCCCAATGATATAGTTATCTTTTTTCTCAATAATCTTATCGATTAGAAGGAATGGATATCTATGAGGGAGCATGTTTTTGATATCGTGGATGTCAAAAAGAGGTTTGTCTTTTGGCGAGTATTGAGGAATTTTCTTCTTCTGTTCGTCTTTTAGGATCTCTTTTTTGATCAGTTTACCAAACTCTGTATTGGCATGGTGACCAGGACGTGTTGCAATAATTCTACCCTTAATGCGTCTTCCAACAAGAGCCAAGTCTCCAATAACATCAAGGAGTTTGTGTCTTGCAGGTTCATTGTTATAGTGTAGTTCAAGGTTGTTTAGGATACCTATCTTATCTGCATCAATATTTTCATGATTAAATAGACCCGCAATACGATTCAAATCTTCTTGCTTCATCTTTTGGTCCATAATCACAATGGCATTATCTAGATCTCCACCTTTAACCAGATTATGCTGAAGAAGCATTTCTAGTTCACGAACGAAAACAAATGTTCTACAAGGTGCAATCTCAGCTTCGAAATCTTTCATTGAATCTAACGAGGCAAATTGATTTCCTAGAACCACCGAATTAAAAGAGATCAATACATTTAGGCGAAAATCATCGTCTGGTAGAGCGACAATTTCGATACCCTTTTCAGGATCTGTATATGTGATTTTTTCTTTAATCTCGTAGTATTGTCTTGGGGCTTCTTGATTTTGAAGTCCTCCTTTTTTTAGAGCATCTAGAATTTTTATTGAACTACCATCCATAATTGGTGCTTCAGGTCCGTCTAGTTCAATCAGAACATTGTCAAGATCTGCAGCTAATAGTGCAGCCATCGTGTGCTCAATGGTAGAGATACGGATATCTCCTTTTTGAAGAACCGTTCCTCTAGAGGTATCTGTTACCAATGAAAGGTCTGCATCAAGAATTGGTTGTCCTTCAATATCGATACGCTTAAATTTGAACCCATGATTCTCTGGAGCTGGTTTAAAGGTCATATTGACAACTGCTCCTGTATGAAGTCCTATCCCACTGATCGTGATTGGCTCTAAGATGGTCTTTTGTATGTCATTCATTACTTTCAAAAAGATTTAGCATTACTCCCTTAAATAATTTGTGTAACATCTATTGTTCTAGAGTGTATTAAATTATCAAAATAGAGGTAACTGTTGTTGATAAAAGTAAAGATCCTCGATTTAAAAAAAGAAGATCCATTAACTACTACTAAAGTTCTAATTTCTCAATTTTCTTTGAAAGACTCATTAGGTCTCTTCTTAATTGAGGAAGTTGACGTTTTACAGCTTCAATACGGAACGATTGTTTTGCATCCATTGCTGGTGTACCGAACAATGTTTCTCCACCTTTAACATCAGACATGATTCCAGCTTGAGCTCCGATAGTTGTTTTGTCTCCAATTTTCAAGTGTCCTGCAATACCTACTTGACCAGCGAAAATACAGTTTTTCCCTACCTTAGTAGAACCTGCAATACCAGTCTGAGAAGCCATTACTGTGTTTTCACCAATAACAACATTATGGGCAATCTGAACAAGGTTATCAATCTTAACCCCTTTCTTAACCAACGTAGATCCCATGGTTGCACAATCAATTGTTGCATTGGCTCCAATTTCTACATTGTCCTCAAGTTTTACATTTCCGATTTGTGCGATCTTTTTATAGGATCCATCTTCGGTTGGCGCAAAACCGAATCCATCAGATCCAAGTACTGCACCTGCATGAATAATACAATTATCACCTATCTGAGTGTTTGGATAAACCTTAACTCCAGCATAGATAATTGCATTGTCTCCGATTACGGAATTGTCTCCAATATAACTGTTTGGGTATATTTTTACGTTCTCGCCTATTTTTACATTCTCTCCAATATAGGCAAAAGCACCTAAATAAAGATCCTCTCCATGACTCGCACTGTTGGCAATATAGCTTGGATTTTCGATCCCCACTTTCTGTGGTTGCATCTCTGCATATGCATTTAATAGCGTTGCAATAGCTTGATATGGATCAGAAACGCGTATAAGTGTACAGCTAAGTTCTTTTTCTGGAGTAAAATCGTTTTTTACAATAACTACTGAAGCTAGTGTAGTGTAGATATAGTGAGTGTAACTAGGATTGGCAAGGAAGGCCAATGTTTCAGGCTTACTATCATCAATTTTTGAAACATTCTTGATGATTGCATTTTCATCACCATCCACCGTACCTTCGATGATGGCTGCAATGTCTTGGGCCGTGAATTTCATAATATTATAACGTTTTCGTGAATTTCGTCATTATCTTTTGTCAAGATTATCATTATCGATTAAATATTCTTGACCATTAGACTACAAATGTACGAATTGTTTATGTAAACAGTTTGAAAACATATAGAAATAGAGTCGAAAATCTGTATATCAAGGGTTAAAAAGAGTATTTAGAAGGTCTTTTGGATCTGAAATTAAATAATTCTTATCCCTCTTTTAATGCCATTTCAGTAAAGAATCCAATAGGGATTGATTATGGGTTTGTCCATGGTTTGTCCATGGTTTGTCCATGGTTTGTCCATCGATTTAGGGGTTTTCGATGGAGGAACCATGGACAAACCATGAAGGAACCATGGAGGAAGTACCTTTAAATACTGTTTTAATGGGTGGATTTTTATGCAGAAATAACATTTGTTCAAAAAGTGGCAAATCCAATGAAATTACATGGTTTGGTAAAACAGAAAATAGAAGTGGGCTAAATAAAGAGTCGTTTAAATTTAAAAAAACATCTTTGGAGCGGTTTTTAGATGGTTCTTTTTCTCAATATTAAAAGATAAGGAGGTGGATTCTAGCGAATAAATGTTTTTTAAGGGCTAATGTATTTGTAATCAATTTTGTTTTTTTATATTTTTGTGCCAGAATTGAGCGAGATGTGCAACTGGGGGACACGAAGTCCCCTATTTTGTTAAGTCATATATAATGATAAGTAAAGATACCGTTTATAAGTTATTGGAAGAGAAGTTGGTAGATGATTTGTTTTTAGTCGATCTTACCGTTTCATCTTCAAATGTTATTACCGTAGTAGTAGATAGCGATACAAGTGTGAATGTAGATACTTGCATTGAGTTAAGTCGTCAAGTTGAACATAATTTGGATCGTGAGTCGGAAGATTTCGAGCTTTCAGTCTATTCTGCAGGTATAGGAGAACCTTTAAAACTAGCCCGTCAATATGCGAAAAACATTGGACGCGAGCTAGATGTTGTTACGTCTCAAGGCGAAAAACTTGTAGGTACTTTGAAAGAAGCAGACCAAGAAGGGTTTGTGATAGAAGTAAGTAAAAAAGAACGTGTAGAAGGAAAGAAGAAAAAAGTCCTAGTAACTACTGAACATTCTCTTCTCTATACGGAAATAAAAACAGCGAAAGTTGTAGTTTCATTCAAATAAAAATCAGAGGCAATGGATAACCTTAATTTGATTGATACTTTCTCGGAGTTTAAGGAACTGAAAAATATTGATCGTGCTACCATGATGAGTGTTTTGGAGGATGTGTTCAGAAGCGTTCTGCAAAAACAATTTGGTACTGACGAGAATTTCGATGTGATTATAAACCCTGACAAAGGTGATCTAGAAATATTTAGGAATCGTGAAGTAGTAAGAGATGAAGATTTAGAAGATCCTAACCTTCAAATATCTCTGTCAGAAGCAAAGAAAATTGATTCTGATTATGAATTGGGAGAGGATGTAACTGACGAAGTAAGTTTTAAAGATTTTGGTCGTCGTTCAATTCTTAATCTACGTCAAAATCTTGCTGCACGTATTTTAGAGTTAGAGAAAGATAATATCTATAATGAATATAAGTCTAAAATTGGACAGATCGTAACAGGTGAGGTTTACCAAATCTGGAAAAGAGAAATTCTTATTTTAGATGACGAAGAGAATGAGTTGTTGTTGCCTAAGACAGAACAAATTCCTTCAGATTTCTTCCGCAAAGGAGATACAGTAAGAGCCATTGTAACTAATGTTGAGATGCGTAACAGCAATCCAATGATTATGTTGTCTCGTACTTCACCAGATTTCTTAGCACGTCTATTCGAATTGGAAGTGCCAGAGATTTATGATGGATTAATTACGATCAAAAAGATTGAGCGTGTTCCTGGCGAGAGAGCGAAGGTCGCAGTTGAATCATATGATGAGCGTATCGATCCTGTTGGTGCCTGTGTGGGAATGAAAGGTTCTCGTATTCATGGTATTGTTCGTGAATTGAAGAATGAAAATATTGATGTAGTAAACTACACCAATAATGTTCAATTATATATCCAAAGAGCACTAAATCCTGCACAAGTAACTTCTATTCGTTTGAACGAAGAAGAGATGAAAGCAGATGTGTTCTTGCGTCCAGATCAAGTTTCACTAGCTATTGGTAAAGGTGGTTTGAATATCCGTTTGGCAAGTCGTCTAACAGGATATGAAATCGATGTTTATCGTGAAGCAGATGAAGACGAAGAAGACGTAAGTATTGATGAATTCTCTGATGAAATTGATGAGTGGATTATTACATCTCTTAAAAATATCGGTTGTGATACCGCTAAGAGTGTACTGACTCTCAGCAGAGAAGAGTTGATAAAACGTACAGACCTTGAAGAAGAAACCATCGACGAAATAATTGAGATTTTCCAATCGGAATTTGAGTAAATTATGTCATAGATAATAAGGTTGGGGCCGACAATACGGTCCCACTTCACTTCTCTTTTTCTAGATAGAGAATGAAGTATAAGGATAGGTCTGTAACTAGGAAATACTTTTAATTTTAAAAAAGATTCAAAGCTATTATATGGTTTCAGAAGGAAAAAGATTAAGTAAGGTTGCCAAAGAGCTAAATGTGGGGATCAGTACGATTACTGACTTTCTACAGAAAAAAGGTGTTGACCTAAAGGTGAACCCTAATACTAAGCTCGAACCTTCAATGATTAAAGAGTTAGAGAATGAATTCCGTAAGGATCATGATCTGAAAAAGCAGAGCGAGAAGGTTAACTTACGCCCAAATAGTCGCAAAACTAAAGAGGTTGCTGATGAAAAAGCAGCTGACGTAGGCGAACCAGAGACTTCTTCTCCAAAGGAGTCGACCCCTCCCGTTACTTCTAAAAAAGAAGTAAGTGATACGAAATTAGAAAAGAAAGAGAAGGACTCAATTGAGAAGCCTAAGGTTAAAGTATTAGGTAAAATTGATCTATCTTCGTCTAAGCCTAAGAAAGAGAAAAAATCACCAGAGCACTTATCGAAACCAGAATCTTCTAAAGAAGAGAAGAAAACTGTGAGAAAAAAGGCTGCTGCTTCGACTTCTGAAACAATCCCAGATAAATCCAAAAAAGAAGTTTCTAAATCTAAGAAACAAAAAGAAATAACTCCTGAGGTCCGAAAGGAAATGGCTGTTGATAAGCAACGTGTCATCGAAACTGCAGTTGAGAAAAAGCCGCAAGTCGAGTCATCGACACTTCAGGATGCTTCATCATCAGATATTACAAATAAGACGGACAAAGCTTTAGAAAAGCCTAAAGAGGAAAGTAACGAAAGAATGACTAAAGAAAACGGACAACGAGATCAAGCTAGCAAACCTGCTGTGACCAAAAAAGAGGATGGTGTATTTCACACGGAAAGACAAAAATTGTCTGGTCCTAAGGTTGTTGGGAAAATTGAGCTTCCAGTAGAAAAAAAATCAGATAAATCATCTAAGTCTGATAAGAATAAGAAGAAAAGAAAGCGTCTACCAAAAGAGAAGGTAGATATTAACGCTAAAGGTGGAGACGGAGCTAATAAGCACCATGGTAATCGTGGCAAAGGCGGACCTCGTGGAGGACAAGGCCAGCATAACAATCAAAATAAAGATGCCAACGGTAACAACACCAACGTAAACAACAACAATAACCGCTCACGTGGTGGACAAGGTGGTGGACCAAATCGTAACAACCAACGTCCTAACAACCGTAAGCATACTAAAGGTCGTAAGCCAATAGTTAAAAAAGAGGTTTCTGAAGAAGACGTACAAAAGCAAATTAAAGATACTTTGGCACGTTTGACTTCTAAAGGAAAGTCGAAAGGTTCAAAATATCGTCGAGATAAAAGACAAGCTGCTAGTGAGAAAGTCGCTAAAGAAGAGGCTGTAATCGAACAAGAAAAGAAAGTTCTTAAAGTAACAGAGTTCGTTTCTGTTAGTGAACTTGCTACCATGATGAACGTTACAGCAACTCAGGTTATCGCAACTTGTATGAATCTAGGAACAATGGTTTCTATTAACCAACGTCTAGATGCAGAGACATTGAATATCGTTGCTGAAGAGTTCGGTTATAAAGTTGACTTTATCTCTGTAGAGGTACAAGAAGCGATTGCTGAAGAGGAAGATAAAGCTGAAGATATGATGGTTCGTCCTCCTATTATTACTGTAATGGGACACGTTGACCACGGTAAGACATCTTTACTGGATTATGTTCGTAAAGCAAACGTTATTGCTGGTGAGGCTGGTGGAATTACACAGCATATCGGTGCTTATAACGTTACTTTGGAAGATGGACGTAAGATTACTTTCCTTGATACTCCAGGTCACGAGGCCTTTACAGCGATGCGTGCTCGTGGTGCTCAAGTTACCGATGTTGCCGTTATTATTGTAGCAGCGGATGATAGTGTGATGCCACAGACTATTGAGGCGATCAATCACGCGTCTGCAGCAGGTGTACCAATCGTATTTGCAATTAACAAAGTCGATAGAGACGCTGCGGATCCAGAACGTATTAAGAGTGAGCTAGCAAACTTGAACTATATGGTAGAAGATTGGGGTGGTAAATACCAGTCTCAAGAGATTTCTGCTAAAACAGGTATGGGGGTTTCTGAACTTCTAGACAAAGTATTGCTTGAAGCAGAGATGCTAGATCTTAAAGCAAATCCAAACAAGCGTGCTGTTGGATCTGTTGTTGAATCATCATTGGATAGAGGTCGTGGATATGTTTCTACTATCTTGGTTGAATCAGGAACGCTTCGTGTAGGAGATGTTATTCTTGCTGGACCATATCACGGTCACGTGAAAGCGATGTTCAACGAACGTAACCAACAAGTGAAAGAGACAGGACCTTCTGAACCAGTATTGGTACTTGGTTTGAATGGTGCACCTCAAGCTGGAGATAAGTTCAACTGTATGGAAGGTGAGCGTGATGCTCGTCAGATTGCAAACAAACGTGAGCAGTTACAACGTGAGCAAGGTCTTCGTACACAAAAACATATTACACTTGATGAGATCGGTCGTCGTATCGCAATTGGAAACTTCCAAGAGCTTAACGTGATTGTGAAGGGTGATGTGGATGGATCTATCGAGGCACTTTCTGACTCATTGATTAAATTGTCGACAGAAGAGATCCAAGTGAATATCATTCACAAGGCTGTAGGTCAAATTTCTGAATCTGATGTAATGTTAGCAACCGCTTCGAATGCGATTGTAGTTGGTTTCCAAGTAAGACCTTCTATTGGAGCACGTAAGTTGGCTGAGAAAGAAGAAATTGATATCCGTCTATATTCAATCATCTACGATGCAATTGAAGAGGTTAAATCAGCTATGGAGGGAATGCTTTCTCCAGAGATTAAAGAAGAAATTACGGCTACTGTTGAAGTACGTGAGACATTCAAAATCTCTAAGGTTGGTACTATTGCAGGATGTTTTGTTCGTGAAGGAAAAATCACACGTCAAGCTAAGATCCGCTTAATCCGTGATGGTATTGTGGTTTACACTGGTGAATTGGCTGCCTTGAAACGTTTCAAAGACGACGTGAAAGAGGTTACTCATGGTTATGAGTGTGGTGTAAGTATTGAGAAATATAACGATATTAGAGTAGACGATGTAATCGAAGCTTACGAGCTTGTAGAGGTTGCTAAAAAACTTTAATGTAGTTTCAATATAATAGAAAAGCTGTCTCATTAGAGGCAGCTTTTTTTATCTCTTTTTGAAAATAAAAAAGAGGAGCTTTTCAAAGAAAACTCCTCTAACATATTCATTCTAGCGATATAGATGTTGAACAATTATGCGTTAACCACTTCTTTGTATGCCGCAGCATCTAATAAAGCTTCTAACTCACTATTGTCAGCAATTTCGATTTTAATCATCCATCCGTCTCCGAAAGGATCATTGTTAACTAATTCTGGTGCATCTTCAAGTCCAGCGTTTACTTCTATCACCTTTCCAGATATAGGCATGAAAAGGTCTGAAACAGTTTTTACTGCCTCTACAGTACCAAACACTTCTTCTTTCTCAAGGTCTTCATCCTCTGTCTCGATCTCAACATAAACGATTTCTCCAAGTTCAGATTGAGCAAAGTCTGTGATACCCACAGTTGCAACATTACCGTCTACTTTGACCCATTCGTGGTCTTTAGTATACTTTAGATTTTCTGGAATATTCATAGCTTTAATTTTAATCTTTTTGTAACTTACCCCTAAGTTAGGATATTTTTTTTAATAAAAATCTAGTGTTAGTCATTGAGTGACAAAAAACATATAAATTTGGCTGATACTATTTTAAGGTCTAGTTCAAACTATTTTCATAGATAATATGTTTAAAGAAGTAATTCAATCCATTGGAGATATTGAAAGAGTGGCAGAGAAATTCTTAGAGGCTCACTCAGAAGAAACCGTTTTTGCATTTTATGGAAAGATGGGCGTAGGGAAAACGACTTTTATCAAAGCCTTATGCGATGTGTTAGAAGTTGAAGATTATGTAACCAGTCCTACCTTTTCGTTGGTAAATGAATATAGTAGCTCGAAAGGGGAGTTATACCATTTCGACTTTTATAGGATCAAGAATATTCATGAAGTATATGATTTCGGATACGAAGAGTATTTCTATTCTGGAAATATATGCTTAATAGAGTGGCCAGAGCTTGTCGATCCTTTATTGCCTTCGAATACGGTAATCGTTAAAATTGAAGAATTGGAAGATGGTAGAAGAGAAATTTCTACAGAAAAGTTATAGTTTATGAATGATCGAGAATTATTGAAACTAGAGTCCTTGACACAACGGAAATTACTCCCTCAAGAAGAGCTTAAGCGACACTTCTCGAGGAAGCAACACTTAACTATCGGTGTCTTGGGTTCTGATAGGAGAATAGAGAACCGTATTCCATTAACACCTCAAGGGTGTGAGCTTTTAATAAAGAATGGGAATAGTGTAAAGTTGCTTTCCAATGCCGGTGTAGGAGCTAGTTTTGATGATGTCGATTATTCAGAGTATGGAGTGGAGATTTGTAACTCTGTGGAGGAGGTTTATCAAAGCAATATAATTGTTAAGATGACTCCAGTAGATGATGAAGATCTAAAATACCTACATAGAGGGCATGTTGTGATATCTCCCCTTCATCTTTATCTACAATCGAAAGAGGTTATCCAACGTTTGATTGAGAAGCGTATTACGTGTGTTGCTTTTGAATATCTTCAGAATGATTATAGTGCATATCCAATTGTTCAGATTTTATCTGAAATATCGGGTATGTTGTCTATCCAGGTTGCGTCTAATTATCTTTCAAACGAAAATAAAGGACGTGGAATATTCTTGGGTGGTATTACAGGAATCTCTCCTTCTGAGGTGGTAATACTAGGAGCAAGTACTGCTGCTGAATATGCTGCTCGTAGTGCTCTAGCTATGGGAGCTACGGTAAAGATGTTTGATGATTGTGTAAATCGTCTAAGAGACTTGAATGAGAAGCTCGGTGGACGTTTGTCTACTTCTATCTTTTATCCACAAGCCTTAAAGAAGGCTTTTAAGAGTGCCGATGTTGTGATTGGTGCATTATCCCAAAGCACCCCATTAGAGTTGTTTATTCCAGAGGATATGATGGATATTCTGAAGAAAGGGTGCGTTGCCATCGATCTAAATATGATGCAAGGGGGATGTTTTGAGACTTCCGAATTAAGAGAGGGAAAATCTCCTATTTTTGTTAAAAAAGGGGTGGTGCATTGTTGTGTAAGAGATATCACTACTCGTGTCTCAAGAACAACTTCTATAGCATTGAGTAATGTGTTAACTTCTTCGATTCTTGAATTGTCAAACTGCCCTAGTATAGAACACCACATCCGCTATCACATAGGATTTGCGGAAGGGGTCTATATCTATAATGGGGTGTTGACCAATGAAGATGTAGGGCAGCGATTTGGTTTGGATTATAAGAGCTTGAATTTGCTCTTCCCAATATTATAAATCGAGATATATTGTTGCAGAAAGAGCTCTAGATACTATTATATCAGTTTTTGATCCTGATTTAAGAATTTGATATTTATCTATAGATAGCTCTTTCCAATTGCCACTAGGAACATCTATATGGTGCTGTTTGGTTGTATTGTTAAATGAGATACAAATTTTAGATGTCTGTTTGTCTCTTTTTTTCTTGTTGTGAATTATGAAGGTTACAACTCCTGGTATATAGTTGTTAATAAACTCTATGTTTTCTTGTATCTCCTGTTTATTTTCACATTTAATAAATGGGTATTCGTTTCTTAATCGAATTAGATTTTTAAGATAGTTACATATCCCAACTACTTCGTTATTCTTCTTATCCCATTCAATTTGATTAACAAAATCAGGGGACTTATAACTGTTTTGAACCCCTTTCTTTGTTCGAAGAAGCTCAACACCACTATGAAGAAATGGGATTCCCTGAGATAGAATATTGATGGCAAGACCTAGACATATGCGCTCATCTATTGTATCGTAATCTTTTCTATCCAAAGCAAGTTTTAGTTTGTCGAATATGGTGTAGTCGTCGTGACAAGAGAAGAAATTGATAACTTGTTGTGGTGAATCTGCCCAATATTTAAGATCATTGTTTAAATAAGATTCTTTGATTTGAGGATGAGGTAGTCCTGCTACAATAATATGCTTAAGGTGTTCTTCTTCATATTGTTTTCCTGAAATAAATCCTAAAGAGTGTACATCAAACTGATTTCCTTTAATGGTATCTCTAAAGTCGTCAGAGAAACAGGCTATGTTTTTTAGTTGTTGTGTATTATTTTTTACTGCTCTATGGCTCTCGTCTAATGGAGAGCGATCGGCAGTCCAACCTTCTCCATAAAGAAGAATCGCAGGGTTTATTTTGCGTAACTCTTCTTCAATGATATTCATTGTTTCGATATCATAAATTCCCATTAGATCAAATCTAAACCCATCGATATGATATTCTTTACACCAGTATTTAAGGGAGTCTATAAGGTATTTCCTTGCCATTGGCTTTTCTGATGCAAATTCATTGCCACATCCACTTGCATTGGATAGTTGTCCGTCAGTATTGTGTCTAAAATAATAACCCGGAATTGTTTGATCGAAATAGGCATCTTCAACGAGACCTGTGTGGTTATATACCACATCAAGTACTACCCCAATATGATTCTTGTGTAGAGTCTGTACTAATTTCTTAAATTCTATAATACGCGACATCCCATCAAATGGGTTAGTGGAGTAAGATCCTTCAAGGGTATTGAAGTTTAGTGGATCATACCCCCAATTGTATCCATTTTGTGGTGTCCTTTCGTCTAGCTTACAGTAATCGGATATTGGTAGAAGATGTACGTGGCTAATGCCCAGATCCACCAAGTGGTTTAACCCTGTTTTCTCTCCAATGGCATTGTGGGTATTCTCTTCTGCAAGTCCTAAAAAGAGTCCATTGTTATTAACTCCAGATTCTGGATGTTGGGTAAAATCTCTAACGTGAAGTTCATAAATGGATGCATCAGTATAGTGGGAAAGGTGTATATATTGATCTTCTTTCCATTGCTCTGGGTTGGTCTTCTCTGGATCAAAAATCATTCCTCTCTGTCCATTGACACCAGTAGAAAAGGCATAGATGTCTGGGATCTCATTTAGCCACTTGCCATGATTCTTTACTTGAATGGTATAGTAATGTCCATGAAGATCTTTATTGATCTCAGCACTCCATGTACCATCTTCATGACTTGTTAATAGAAGTTCTTTAAGTAGTTTGCCCCCTAATCCATTGTCATAAATTCTCCATACGACTTGTTCTGCAAAAGGAATCCATAACGTGATTGAGGTTCTTTCTTTTGTATAGTTCACTCCCATAGCTTTACTACTATAGGGGAAATCGAAGTGACTCGTGTTGTTGTATATATTTGGTATAGTCATGAGCAATCAGGTATAAGCTATCCATATAACGGATAGAGGCTATTTTGAGAACAAAGTAGAATAACTTTTGTGTTTTTGCAATACTAGAGTATATATTATTTACAAAAGAATTGAACAGGAGGACAGTACTTTTATGGAAGAGTAGAATTATTGTGTTTTGGTGATGGGTGATACTCTTAAAATAAAAATAGGCCATCCTTTTATAAGGACAGCCTATTTAAAGTATTGTTCAAAAACAATTATTTTTTAGACCACGAATCTCTAAGACCAACAGTTTTGTTAAAAACCATCTTCTCTGAAGTGGAATCTTTGTCAATATTGAAATAACCCAATCTTTCGAACTGGAAGTGATCTTCTACCTTAGCATCTTTTACGAATGGTTCGATATAACATTTTGGTAGAACATTTAATGACTCAGGGTTTAGGAAGTCAAGATAGTTCTTGTCTTTGTGTCCTGATGGCGCTGGATCATTAAATAGACGGTCATAAACTCGTACTTCAGCTTCCACATTCTCTGTTGTAGAAACCCAGTGTAATGTACCTTTTACTTTTCGTCCATCAGGAGATGTACCTCCTTTAGATGCAGGATCATAAGTACAACGCAATTCGATGATCTCTCCGTTTTCATCTTTGATTACTTCGTTACAAGTAATAAAGTATGCATAACGCAAACGAACCTCTTTGCCTACTGAAAGACGGAAGAATTTACGTGGAGCATTTTCCATAAAATCTTCTCTTTCGATATAGATCTCTTTGGTAAATGGAATTTTACGTTTTCCCATTGATGGGTCTTCTGGGTTGTTTACCGCATCAAGTTCTTCAACTTGTCCTTCTGGGTAGTTTGTGATAACTACTTTAAGAGGATTGATTACACCCATTACACGTTGTGCTGTTTTATTTAGATCTTCTCTTACAGCATATTCTAATAGGGCTACATCTGTAACACCGTTGGTTTTTGTTACACCAATTTTTTCACAGAAATTGCGAATAGAGTTTGGTGTATAACCACGTCGACGCAAACCTGAAATGGTTGGCATACGAGGATCATCCCATCCAGACACATGATTATTCTCTACTAAAGCCAACAAATTACGTTTACTCATAATTGTGTAGCTTAAGTTTAAACGAGAAAACTCAATCTGGCGTGGACGGTAGCTGTCTTTTTTAAGATGCTCAACAAACCAGTCGTAAAGTGGACGGTGTACCTCGAATTCAAGTGTACAAATTGAGTGAGTGATTCCCTCCCAGTAGTCTCCTTGTCCATGTGCAAAATCATAGATTGGATAGATACACCATTTGTCTCCAGTTCGGTGATGACTTACCTTCATGATACGGTACATCAAAGGATCACGCATATGCATGTTTGGTGATGCCATATCAATCTTAGCACGAAGAACACAAGCTCCTTCGTCATAATCTCCGTTTCTCATCTTCTCAAATTGAGCAAGGTTCTCTTCTGGAGCTACATTACGGTAAGGACTCTCTGTTCCAGGACGTGTTGGTGTACCACGTTGAGAACTGATAGTTTCTTGATCTTGGAAATCGACATAGGCCAATCCATCTTTGATAAGTTGTACGGCGAAATCGTAAAGCTTATCAAAATAATCAGAGGTATAATATTCTCTATCTCCCCAGTCGAATCCAAGCCAATGGATATCGTCTTTTATGGAGTTTACATATTCTGTACTTTCTTTTGATGGGTTGGTATCGTCAAAACGTAAGTTTGTCAATCCCCCATATTTCTGGGCTGTGCCAAAATTTAGACATATTGACTTGGCATGCCCGATGTGCAAATACCCATTTGGCTCTGGAGGAAAACGAGTGTGAATCTTTGTTTCTCCTTTCGATTCCGAAATCTCTCCTTCTATGATTTGATGGATGAAATTGGTAGGGGCTTTAGACTCCTCCATTCCATTCATTTTCTTCGTTTCTGTCATGATATATCTCTTTATTTTGAAAGAAAGGCTAAAGAGCCTTTTTTACAAAAAGCTAGTTTTTAAAAAGAAAAGTCGAAGAAAAGATGCTTTTAGATATCGCATCTTTACTATTTTACAAAAGTAAAATAGTTTCTTTAAACTCTTTCGATTTTTATTTATTAATTTGCATTTTGAGACAGTGTATTGATGCTTTTATGTGCTTTTAGCCCATATTTAATCAACTTTTTTTAAAAAATATTACAAACAGATGCAATACGGAGTAATTGAGATAGAAGATATGTATTTTCATGCATATCATGGACATTTTGAAGAAGAGCAAGTGGTTGGAAATAATTTTATCGTTTATGCTCGAATAGAGACCGATTGTGAAAAAGCTTCAAAGAGTGATGATTTGGACGATGCACTAAACTATCTGAAAGCCTATGAATTAATTCAAGAAGAGATGCAAATTCCTTCTAAATTATTAGAACATGTTACAGGAAGAATATTGGATCGTTTATACAATGATTTTGGCGATCAAGTGAAACATGCTCGAATCAAAGTCTCTAAACTAAATCCTCCTATGGGCGGACAAATAGGCTCGGTTAGCGTTACGCAAGAGAGATAAAATTGCATTTTTTTATTGTATAATAGTTGGATGTAATTTCTTTTTTATTACATTTGCAACCGCTAAAGCAAATAAAAAGGTCGGTTGGCCGAGTGGCTAGGCAGTGGTCTGCAAAAACATCCACGGCGGTTCGAATCCGCCACTGACATCTAATAAAGCTCATCATTTTAAATGGTGGGCTTTTTTTTATAACCTCCCCCAGGTTGTTATGCTTTTTTAACAAGAAAAAGTGAAACAAATAACACAAAATGATGTCTTATGTTAACGGTGTAGACATTAAACCAATATAAATCTAGCTATTACAAATAGCAGAAGTTGTTTTTAATAGACTTTGTAAATTATTATTATGAAAGCCGTATTATGTTTGATTTTGTGTATCTTCTCTGTTGCCAAACCAGAACAAGAAGTTTACAATCGTAACGACATTGCTGTATTGATGCAGATTATAGAGGATAATTCAGATTCGTTTTCTTCGAACGAATCGGCTCTAAAAACAATGGGATGGAATAATTCAGATGTTGCATTCTGGAAACATATCATATGGAATGGCGATCATCCCAAAAGGATAGAGGGATTGAATTTATCAGGGTTAGGTATAGCGAAACTAAACATTCGTGGATTGGATAGCTTGAAACATCTCGATATTAGCAATAACCGCATCACGTCAGTGTCTCTTCCTTTGTCTCTTGAGATGTTGGATGTCAGTAAAAACCAGCTAGAGTCTTTAAGTGTTGAGTCGATGTCTCAGTTAGAGTCTTTAGTAGCAGACCAAAATAGAATCAAGGCAATTCGCCTTCCAATATTTTCAAAATTACGTCTTCTAAATGTAAAGGACAACCAGCTAAAGAGATTGAACGTATCCATGCAATCTCAGCTTGTGAGTCTTAATTTTGGGAACAATGTGATTCATTCTATGGATCTAAGCAATAACTTCCATTTAAGGACTATTAAAGGGCGTAATAACTATTTAAAAGAGATGTGGATGCCTTCTCTTCTTGCGAACTCTTTTCCTTCTTTAGAACTAAGAAATTGCCCTAAGTGTAAAAAGCTCTTTCCTTTGCTAAAATTAAAAAAGCATGGAGTGCAGCATCAATGTCCAGATCATCATCGTAAGAATGCAGAAGAGATGGTGAGTATTACCAATAATATTATTGATTTTAAGATGCCTAAGACCTCTTCTCAGATGGTCAACAAGATGGGATATAATATCTATATCTTTTAGTTTTAAACAGTTTTGTTTGTTGGTCGATAATTGAATCGTGACGTTTATCTTAATCGACTGTTATATAGTTTATTTACTATGTTATCAACAGGGATGCAGTTGTTGATAACTGAAGTGTCAGATATAAAAAAGAGGTTGTGTCTTCAAAAGACACAACCTCTTTTATTATATAGTAATATGATTAATCAAGCTTAAGTACAGCCAAGAATGCTTTCTGTGGAACTTCCACATTACCTACTTGTTTCATACGTTTTTTACCTTTTTTCTGCTTCTCTAGAAGTTTACGTTTACGAGAGATATCACCACCATAACATTTAGCGGTTACATCTTTACGTACTGCTTTCACTGTTTCACGAGCAATAATTTTAGCTCCGATGGCAGCTTGGATAGCAATATCAAACTGTTGTCTAGGAATCAAATCTTTCAGTTTTTCACAAACACGTCGACCAAAAGATTGTGCATTATCAAAGTGAATAAGTGCAGAAAGTGCATCTACCATTTCACCATTAAGAAGGATGTCAAGACGAACCAATTTAGCTTTCTGGTAACCTATCTGATGGTAATCGAAAGAAGCATATCCTTTAGAGATACTTTTCAATTTATCGTAGAAATCAAATACAATCTCACCTAGAGGCATCGTGAACGATAGTTCAACACGATCGGTAGTAAGATAGTTTTGGTGTGAAAGTACTCCACGTTTCTCCATACAAAGAGACATTACCTGTCCGATAAAGTCCGACTTAGTAATAATCTGTGCTTTAATGATAGGCTCTTCAATGTGATCGATAAGTGTCACTTCAGGAAGTCCACTAGGGTTATATACTTCATATTGTTCCCCTTTATTTGTGTGGACAATATAGGAAACGTTAGGAACCGTCGTAATTACGTTCATATTGAACTCTCTATCCAAACGTTCTTGGATAATTTCCATGTGAAGTAGTCCTAAGAAACCACAACGGAATCCAAAACCTAAAGCAGCAGAAGATTCTGGTTCATATGTAAGAGATGCATCATTAAGCTGTAGCTTCTCCATTGCAGCGCGAAGATCTTCGTAATCCTCACTATCGATAGGATAAACCCCTGCAAAGACCATTGGTTTTACTTCCTCGAAACCATCAATAAGGTTTCCACAAGATCGTTCCTTGTGAGTTATTGTATCCCCAACTTTAACCTCTTTAGCTGTTTTAATACTACAAATAATATATCCTACATCTCCTGTAGATAATTTCTTTGTAGGATCCATATCTAAGCGTAGGTGACCAATCTCTTCCGCCTTATAATCGTTGTTGGTGGCCATGAATTTCACCCAGTCCCCTTTATTGATCTCTCCATTTACCACTTTGAAATATGCGATAACACCTCTAAATGGGTTAAAAACAGAGTCAAAGATAAGACACTGTAGTGGTGCTTCAGGATCACCTACTGGTGCAGGAACCTTCTCTATAATGGTAGAAAGAACTTCTTCTACACCTTCTCCTGTTTTGCCTGATGCACGTAGAATGTCTTCTCTATCGCAACCAATAAGGTCGATAATCTGATCTTCTACTACTTCTGGCATTGCATTAGGAAGGTCCATTTTGTTAAGAACAGGAATAATTTCCAAATCATTCTCAATGGCAAGATACAAGTTCGATATAGTTTGTGCTTGAATACCTTGTGTTGCATCCACAATAAGTAGTGCTCCTTCACAAGCAGCAATAGATCTTGACACCTCATATGAGAAATCGACGTGGCCCGGAGTATCAATCAAGTTAAGGGTATAATCTTCCCCCTTATATTGATAGTCCATACGAATCGCATGACTCTTAATGGTAATTCCACGTTCTTGTTCAAGGTCCATATCATCCAAAACCTGTGCTTTCATCTCTCTCTCACTAACCGTTTGCGTCACTTGAAGCAGACGATCCGCAAGGGTACTTTTCCCATGATCAATATGGGCAATAATACAAAAGTTACGAATATTCTTCATCGGTATAATCTATATCGAAATAATGTTGATCTTCTTCCCTTTAGAAGGGGGTTGTCAACGGGTTATTTTCTGTCGTTAATGAAATGTCTTTTCATGAAAGTGTCTCATTCCTTTTCATAAAGAAAAGGCTTTAACGAGAGTCTACTTCCTGAAAGTGACAAATATACCCAAATTTTACCAATTGTAATGAATAAACGATTGTCTACATGTTATTTAAGTAAAAAGAGAAATTTTGTCTTCTTTGAAATAGATTACTCTTCTGAGTATAAGCTCCTTTTGTGCTAATTTGTTTAGATTGAAAATAAAAAGAAAGTAGTTGGCAAAAGAGCTAAAGTTTTTCATCCTCCCTTCTTTTTTTGTAAATTCGCATCTTATTCAATCAACGCAGTAACGATTTGTAGTAAAATGGATTATAATTTTCGCGAAATAGAAAAGAAGTGGCAAAAGTATTGGGCTACAGAAAAGACCTATAAGGTTGAAGTGGATTCTACTAGACCTAAGTACTATGTACTTGATATGTTTCCTTACCCTTCAGGGGCAGGACTACATGTGGGACACCCTCTAGGGTATATTGCATCAGATATTTACAGTAGGTATAAAACATTAAAAGGTTTTAATGTGCTCCATCCTATGGGATATGATGCTTATGGTCTTCCTGCAGAGCAATATGCTATTCAAACAGGACAACATCCTGCTATCACCACAGAAAAGAACCTTCTTAGATATCGTGAACAACTTGATAAGATTGGTTTTTCATACGATTGGGATCGTGAAATCAAGACTTGCGATCCAGATTATTACAAATGGACGCAGTGGGCATTCATTCAAATGTTTGAACACTATTTTGATACGGCTGCACAGAAAGCGATGCCTATAAGCCAATTGGAAGCTCATTTCGATGCGAATGGTAGTGCAAATCATACTGCTGCTCAGAGTGAAGAACTAGAATTCACGGCTGATGAGTGGAAAGCTTTCGATGAGAAGAAAAAGTCGGACCTATTGATGAACTATCGTTTGGCTTATTTGGCTGACACTATGGTAAACTGGTGTGCTGAATTAGGCACTGTTCTTGCCAATGATGAAGTAAAAGAAGGTTTATCTGTTCGTGGAGGTTATCCAGTGGTACAAAAGAAAATGCGCCAATGGTCATTGCGTGTTTCTTCTTATGCACAACGCCTTCTTGACGGATTAGAAAATATTGATTGGAGTGATTCATTGACAGAAATTCAAAAAAACTGGATTGGTCGCTCTGAGGGTGCAGAAGCACTTTTTAAAGTGAAAGGAACAGATTTAGATCTTGAGATCTTTACTACACGTCCTGACACTATCTTTGGAGTAAGTTTTATGGTCTTAGCACCAGAGAGCGATTATGTTGCACAAGTGACTACTCCAGAACAAAAAGAAGCGGTAGAGGCTTATCTTGAAGAGACCAAAAAGAGAACCGAAAGAGAGCGTATGACAGAGGTGAAACGTGTAAGTGGTGTTTTCACTGGTTCTTATGCTATCAATCCTTTGACTAACGAAGAGATCCCTGTTTATGTTTCCGACTATGTATTGGCTGGTTATGGAACAGGAGCAATTATGGCCGTTCCTGCACACGATAGTCGTGACTTTGCTTTTGCAAAACACTTTGATCTACCTATCGTACAAGTAGTAGCTCAAGAGGGAGAAGAGTTAACAGACCCTTCGACTTGGGAAGAGTCATACGATTCTAAAGATGGTATCTTGATTAACTCTGGTGATTTCACTGGAATGAAAGTGAAAGATGCGATTCTTCGTATTATCGAATGGATGGACACAGAAAAGATTGGTACTCGTAAGATCAACTATCGTTTAAGAGATGCGATCTTCTCACGTCAGAGATATTGGGGAGAGCCATTCCCTGTATGTTACAAGGACGGTATTCCAACGATGATTGATATGGATGAACTTCCTCTTCACCTACCAGAAGTAGATAAATACTTGCCTACAGAAGATGGTAACCCACCATTGGGACGTGCCAAAGACTGGGTGACGAAAGATGGTTATCCAATCGAGCTAAATACGATGCCTGGTTTTGCAGGATCTTCTGCATACTATCTACGTTATATGGATTCTCGTAACAACGATGCTTTGGTTTCTAAAGAAGCCAATGAGTATTGGCAAGATGTCGATCTTTATATCGGTGGTACTGAGCATGCGACAGGTCACTTGATCTATTCTCGTTTTTGGAACAAATTCTTATTCGATATAGGAGAGGTAGTAAAAGACGAACCTTTCAGAAAATTGATCAACCAAGGAATGATCCAAGGGCGTTCGAATTTCGTATATCGTGTGAAAGGAACCAATACTTATGTCTCTAAAGGACTTAAGAAGAATTACGAAACAACGGAGATTCACGTAGATGTGAACATCGTTCATAACGACATTCTAGATCTAGAAGCATTCAAAAAGTGGATGCCAGAATATGCGGATGCTGAATTTATTCTAGAAGACGATAAATATCGTTGTGGTTGGGCTATCGAAAAGATGTCTAAGTCAATGTTTAACGTAGTGAATCCAGATGATATCGTAGCCGATTATGGTGCTGATACTTTGCGTTTGTATGAGATGTTCTTAGGACCATTAGAAGCGTCTAAACCTTGGGATACAAACGGTATTGACGGGGTTCATAAATTCCTACGTAAAGTATGGCGTTTGTGTCACGATCAAAATAATGAATTCTCTGTATCGGATGCTGAACCAACAGCAGACGAACTAAAAGTACTTCATAAAACGATCAAGAAGATTGAGCATGATATTGAGAAATTCTCTTTTAATACATCAATCTCTGCTTTTATGATTTGTGCTAACGAGTTGACTTCTTTGAAATGTAACAAAAAAGCCATCATCGAACCATTTATCCAATTATTGGCTCCTTTTGCTCCTCATATTGCAGAAGAACTATGGTTGGCTTTAGGTCATACAACGTCAATTACTAAAAGTTCCTTCCCTGAGTTTAAGGAAGAGTATTTAGTGGAAGCTAATTTCGAATATCCTGTCTCTTTTAATGGTAAGATGCGTTTTAAAATAGCTCTTCCTTTAGATATGGATAAAGATGCTATTGTTGAGGCTGCTTTGGCTCACGAATCAGCACAGAAATGGGTTGAAGGTAAGCAGATTGTGAAAACAATTGTTGTTCCTAAGAAGATTATTAACATTGTGGTAAAATAACCCATAATAGATATTTTTACAAAAAACAGGTGTTTTGTCATAAAACACCTGTTTTTTTAAATCTATTTTCGCCGGAATTTTATTTTTAAGGTAAAAATCATATCATTGCACTGCAATGAGAAAAGTGTTGCTTATATGTCTAAATGTATAAGTAAGAGTGAATTGTCGAGTTAGTTTTTATGATTATTTTATCGTAAGGTGAAGAGTTTATTTGCCTTTAAATGTAACCCTAAAATGAAACAAAAGTTCGTAGGAGAGTTCCGTTCTTATTTGATTATAACGATCGGTGTTTTGATGTACTCGTTTGGAGTAACTGCCTTTTTGATTCCTTCCAAAGTGATTGGTGGGGGAGTGACAGGTATTGCTACAGTAGTATATTTTATCTCTGGTATTAAAACCGGTTATACCTATTTCTTGGTGAACTGTCTTTTAATATTGATGGCGATACGTGCTCTTGGAGCCAGCTTCGGTATGAAAACCATTTATGGTCTTTCTATGATGTCTTTTCTGTTGAGTTTAATGCAACAGTTTATCACGACATCTATGGTTGATGATATCTTCCTTAATACTATTATTGGAGGGATCTTGTGTGGACTTGGCTTAGGTGTCGTTTTTAATGAAGGGGGATCTTCAGGAGGAACGGATATCATAGCGATGGTAGTCAATAAGTATCGTAATATTAGTCCAGGAAAGGTTATCCTTCTTTGTGATGTCTTTATTATCGGTTCGTCTTATTTTGTTTTCCATACCCTCGATAAGATGGTCTATGGTTTTGTTTCTATGTGGGTAGTTTCTTATACCATTGATGCCTATTTGAATGGAGCTAAACAGTCGGTTCAGATGTTTATCTTTTCTGAGAAATATGAAGAGTTGGCTGATTTTATCAACAACGAGACCAACCGTGGTTTGACTGTGTTTGATGGTACAGGCTGGTATACGAAACAAAATGTCAAGATGATCATGACTGTGGTTCGTAAACGTGAGGCTTCACCAATTTTTAGAAAGATCAAAGAGATTGATCCGAAAGCCTTTATCTCACAAAATAGTGTTATGGGTGTTTACGGTGATGGCTTTGATGTTTTAAAATATTAGCAGATTATTGCTGTAATCGTTTTACAGAATATCGATATTTAAGGGGTGTTATTTTATTCTTATGAAGAGTAAAATAACACCTCTTTCTGTTTGATACTGGTCGTCCAGACTTGTTTATTTACCCCAATAGAGATGAACTATCTACCTTTTTTTATTTGTTCCTTTTTATGAACAGCCCACTGAGTTATAGCTACCAAATATCACTTAAACCTATATTAACCTGATCTTATCTTAATATCTGAGTTATCATAACTTCATTTTGTTATTGTATTGAGACCAGTTTATCACCATATCAACTACATATCAACTTCATTTTATCATAACGCATAAGTGAACTTAATATGAAGTTGATATGAAGTTATAGTGAATTTGATGTGATATTGACTTGAATGTGTAGTTATGTTGATTTGAACTAAAAATGAGGTTATTGTAAACATAAGTAGTATAAGCTATTGATATTGGAAGAGGAGAGACTACTCCAAAAGTAGGGTGTTGAGTGTAAATTAAAGTTGAGATTGTAGAATTTACTTTGTCTAAACTTTTTTAAAATTAGAAGAGGTAGAAAGAGTTGATTAATAGGAGATAAGGGTAAATGTGTTCGAGGGTGTGGAAATTAGATTTTGTGTGGTTTATTTTTGTCATAAAGTTGAATAATCTCTTTTTAAATTCCTTTAGGTGCTTTCACAGGAGTTCTTTTCATTAAAACAGGACTTGTTAATAAGGGATGTCAATAAGCTCTATCATGAAATTCATGTTACAATCAGAAGAGTTATTTTCTCAACCATGTTTGTTCGAGATTGTTTGAATAGTATTATGTTTTGTGATGCAATCGTTCATGGGCTATCTTTGTTAGATAGTTCATTTTAGGATTCTTTTTTATACTGTATTGGCAATGAAGAATAATATCCCACTTATCGGTTTTAAGTCGAAAAAAATATCAGAGATTGGGTTTGAAATTATGACTTTAGAAAGTCTTCATCAAAGAAGTGAAGGATTGAAATTTCCTGTTCATAAATCTCACTCTATTGATTTCCATCAACTGCTTTTTCTGACCGAAGGCACTTTGGAATGTGCTGTTGATTTTTCGTCTTATGAGATTAAAGCGGGGGATTTTCTTATTGTGACACGAAAACAGGTGCAATCTTTTTCTTTGAATGAGAGCCAAAAAGGTTTTATGATTCTGTTTACAGATGTTTTCTTAAATCAGAGTTTATCAGGTAAAGATTATTTTGCCTTTTCTCGTTTCTTCCGTTTAAGTAAGTTTCCTCCTGTAGTCTGTCTTAAAACGCACCATCTTAATGCTTTGACCTCTTTAAACCAACTTCTTTATAGTGAATTTAGGAACGAGATGAGTTATGGAAGGAGTGAGATATTACGTAACCTTTTAAAAGTGATTCTGTTGAAATTAGAAGGAGAAGCACGCCAGATTATAAAAGAACCAGAATCTCCAAGATTTACCTTTTTTGTTCAGTTCAAGAACTTGTTGGCTAAAGATTTTAAGGTCAGTAGAGATGCCAAATATTATGCACAAAGCTTAAATGTGAGCTATCGTAAATTAAATGATATATGTAAAGAGTTTACCTCAAAAACCGCCAAGTCTTTTATTGATCACTATGTCCTATTAGAATCAAAACGTCTATTGTTACAGACAGATATGACTATCAAAGAAGTGTCTTATCATCTTGGTTTTGATGAGCCTACCAATTTTGTTAAATATTTTAAGCAGTACGCTAAGATGTTGCCTAAGAAATTTAGAGATGCTAACCGTTAAATGATGGTTTGTATACATTTACCATTTTTGTATATGGTTTCACCTTTCCCCCTATATTTTCATAAGGTAGTTTTGTCCATTATTAAATGATCAAAATTTATCGTTATGAAAAAAGTATTGTTATCCATGGGAATTCTATTGGGACTGAGCTCTTGTAGTTCTGATAAAGAAGAGGTAGAGCTAACAAATAAGCAGAAAGCGGTGGCTGTACTAGAGAGCATTGAGACAGGAAATCCTACCGCGATTACTTATATCAATGAAAAATCATATACGCAACATAATTTGGCTGTCGCTGATGGACTTCAAGGTTTTGGTGAGACTCTAAAGCAACTACCAGAGGGGAGCGCTAAAGTTGAAGTTATTAGAGCATTTGAAGAAGGAGATTATGTTTTCACCCATACCAAATATAACTTCTTCGGACCTAAAGCAGGATTTGATATTTTTCGATTTGAGAATGGACGTATCGTTGAACATTGGGATAATCTTTCTGTGATTACTGAGCCAAATCCTAGTGGTCACACCCAATTTGATGGGGAAACAAAAATCGTAGATCTTGAAAAAACAAAGTCCAATAAAGCTTTGGTTGAATCGTTTGTTCAAACCATTCTTGTCAAAGGAGAGATGGACAAGCTGGCATCATTTTTCGATGGTGATAATTATATACAACACAATAGTGGTATCGCAGATGGTCTTTCAGGTTTAGGTAAAGGACTACAAGCCCTTGCTGAAATGGGAATAACCATGCGATATAATACCGTGCACAAGGTTCTTGGTGAAGGTAATTTTGTTTTGGTAGTGAGTGAAGGAACTTTTGGAGATAAGCCTACTGCTTTTTATGATCTTTTCCGTGTGGAAGGTGGTAAGATTGTAGAACACTGGGATGTTTTAGAGACTATCTTACCAAAGTCAGAATGGAAAAATAGTAACGGAAAATTCTAAATCAAAACAAAAGAAATCAAGGTGTGTAAGATGAGTTATCGTCTTCTTACATGCCTTTTTCATATTTCTAAGTGATATGATGTGGAGCGAATTCTTACCAATAGTGCCACTTGTTGTTGTTCTTTCTCTCTCTCTTTTAACCAGAAAAGTTTTAGTGGCACTTGTAAGTGGGGTCTGTCTAGGAGTATTGATACTTTTATTAAGCAAAGACTTTCTTACGGTATTAAGCACCGTATCTTCTGTTTTGAGCAAAGGTTCCATGATCTCTATTTTTCTTTTTTGCTTATTGATAGGGGCATGGATAGAGATAATAAAGAGGCTAGGGGGGATCGAGATTATTGTTAGGTATCTTATTACAGATGGTTATTTGGTTCGTTCGTCTTTAGGGGCCCAGTTATTTGTTTTTGCCATTGGATTGCTCCTTTTTGTAGATGGCTATTTCTCCTTAGTGATTGCAGGAGTTATTGGGGTTGGTCTTTTTGACCGTTACCATATTTCTCGATCACAATTGGCGTATATCCTTGATGCTACCTCTTCTCCTGTGGCATGGCTTATACCCGTTAATGCTGCTGGTACTTTTGTCGTAGCATTAATGAAAGGAATGGAGATAGCTCAACCATGGCAGGTGTTGTTTGATGGTATGATATTTCAGTTCTATTCTATTTTATCGATCCTTATTGTATTTATTCTGATCCTTTTAAGTCAAAGGAATAGTCGGCAAATACCAGCTGTTTTAAATGAAAAGAGTTCTTTTCTGGGGACAAAAACAGATATAGGAGATTCTAAAAAGATTGTTCTGTTGCCTCTTTTGCTTCTGATTCCTCTCTTCTTCTTAGGAATATTGATTGTCGGGGATGCCATCATCGCATTAGATATAAGTCTTTTTCTCTGTTTGATGATAACCGCATTTTGCCTTCGCAAGAATAAGTTTCTTACTACGAGATCTTATATGAGATGGTGTTGGGATGGAGCTAAATCTTTTGTGGAGATTACGATTGTTTTAGCATTGGCTTTTGTCCTAGGAAATATATTAAAAGAACTCAATATGGAGGTATTGATGATGAAGTTATTCGATTTTGTATCTCCCTCTTTTCTTCCTTTAATGACTTTCGTTTTGGGAGTTTTCCTATCGCTCTCTACAGGTACTAGTGGAGGAACAGTAGCCATCATTTTGCCTATAGTCTTTCCTTTGGCTTTGCGTTTTGGTGTGAACCTATCAGTTCTTCTTGGAGCCGCGATATCTGGGGCGGTATTTGGAGATCATTGTTCTCCACTGTCGGACTCAACTATTCTTGCTTCTAAGTTCGCCGGTATTGAGGTGATGGAACATGTACGTTTTCAGATACCATATGCCTTTCTCGCTGCAACGCTATCGATGATAGGATATTTTGTTCTTGGTTTTAATATTTAAAAGAAATAATGATTATGAAAAAACATCTAGATTTTATTCGTTCGATTAAATCTGTTGCTTTCGCTACTGCAGATAACAACCAACCTTTTGTACGTTTTGCCGATGTAATGTTAGTAGAAGAGGACAAACTCTATTTCCTTGTAGGAAGAGGAAAGTCTTTCTATAGACAATTAAAGAAAAATCCGATCCTTGCTCTTGCTGGTATGGATGCTACCTATAAGTCGATAAGAATAACTGGGAAAGTAGAGTTTGTTGATCGAGAATGGATTGACCGTATCTTTGAAGCCAATCCGATGATGAATGATCTTTACCCAAACGAAAAACGAGATGTGCTTGATGCTTACTGTATGACCTGTGGGGTGGGTGATATCTTTGATCTCTCTGTTGTACCACCTGAAAGAGAACGTTTTGCTTTTGGTGGGGCTTTGCTTCAGCCTGTTGGTTATCACATCAATGACAACTGTATTGGTTGTGGTGTTTGTGTTGAACGTTGTCCAGAAAAATGCATCGATCAAAAAGGAGAGAAATATTATATCCAGACAGAAAATTGTCTAGAATGTGGACGATGTCTTGAAGGGTGTGATTATAATGCTATTGAAGCAGCTAAAGTATTTGGAGAGGTATAATAATACAGGATCAATTCTTGCTATCAATCTTATGATAATGCATATTCTCGGTATAGAGTTTTTGTTCTTTTATAAATTATATTGATTGACATTTTTAATGTCAATCAATACACTCTGACCTTCTAGCTTTGTTTATGGTTTGTCTGTTGGTTTTGCCTATTTAGATTAAACATATAGTTCGGGTCTCAAGACTATAGTGTAAAGTAGTTTAGAATAATGTGGTATTTTATTGTAAAGTAGTTCTTTGATAGTAAGGTAAGAGCGTTATAGTTGTGTTAAAGTTTGATGTTGTTTGAGTCTAAATAGAGGGTTTATAATGGTATATGGTTGAGTCTTTTTGGGGGTAAGTTTTTGGTTTATAGTAATATAGTTTGTTTATTTTTTGCGAAACTGATGAACTACTTCTATTTTTGCAAAAAAAGAAGAGGTTCGTTAACTTCGTACTTCTGAAAATTAATCGTAGAAGATGAACAAAAAGAAATCACTTATATTATCCCTAGTTACCATTGTTGTAGCTGCTATATTCATTACATTTTATTATAATTCCAATACATTTACAGAATATGATTTGCCTAAGGATGTAGAGGCTATAGATACGCTACCGGCCCCAGAGCCAGAGTTGTTGTATGGTATTCCTGTTGACTCTTTTGAGGTGGTGACCGACGAGGTCAAAAAAAATCAGTTTTTGGCGGATATCCTACTTAAGTATGGAATCAATTATCAGATGATTGATAGGTTGGCGAAAAGTTCGAAGCCTATTTTTGATGTGCGTAAATTAAAGAGAGGAAATAGATATACGATCTTTAATACGAAAGATAGTCTTAAGAAAGCAGCTTATTTTGTTTATGAGATAGACAATACGGATTATGTATGTTATGATTTCAGGGATTCTCTTTCTATTGCAAAGGGACAAAAAGTCATTGAGCGTAGAATGAAGCATAGAAAAGGGGTGATCACTTCTTCTTTGTGGAATGCCATGGTAGACAATAATATCAATGTACAATTGGCATTGCCTTTGTCTGATATTTTTGCTTGGACGATAGACTTCTTTGGTATTCAAAAAGGGGATACTTTCAATGTTTTATATGATGAATTGTATGTCGATGGTGAGTCTATCGGCGTTGGTACGGTATATGCTGTGAATTTTTTGCATCATGGGGTAATGTATGATGCTTATCGTTTTTCACAGGATAGCACTGTTACCTATTTTGATGCAGAAGGAAAGAGTTTAAAGAAAGCCTTTTTGAAGGCCCCATTAAAATATTCACGTATTAGCTCGAGATTTTCGCGTAGTCGTTTGCATCCAGTGTTAAGATATCGTCGTCCTCACTTGGGTGTTGATTATGCTGCCCCACGTGGTACTCCAGTACATAGTATTGGTGATGGTTTGATCATCAAAAAAGGCTACCAAGCGAGAGGTGGAGGAAAATATTTAAAGATCAAACATAATTCGGTGTATACTACCACCTACATGCACTTGCATAATTTTGCAAAAGGGATGGTCGTTGGTAAGCGCGTGAAGCAGGGACAGTTGATTGGTTTTGTTGGTGCAACAGGTTTGGCTACAGGTCCACACTTAGACTTTAGAGTCTTTATGAATGGTAAAGCAATGGATCCATTAAAGCTTAAAGCGCCTCCTGTAGCTCCTGTGAAGAAAGAGAATTTAGCTAGTTTTAAAATGGATGTCGACAGCTTAAGACAACTGCTAAATACTCCAATTGCGGGCAACGATACAGTTAAAATAGAGCCTCTGAGCTAGATCATAAATTTTAAGAATTAAGGAAAAAGATCTATTTCCCCATTTGTTTATGGATGGGGAAGTAGGTCTTTTTCTATGATGATAGGATAGTGTTGGTATTCAAGTTGATGGATTTTGGCTTGAAGTGTATCGGCTGTATCCTCTTTTTTAATCTCTACTTTCGCTTGAAAGAGGATTTCTCCCTTATCGTATACTTCATTGACACGATGAATGGTGATCCCACTATAGGTCTCTTTTGCATCAATAACAGCTTGGTGTACCTTGGATCCATACATCCCTTTTCCACCATATTTGGGTAGTAGTGACGGGTGAATATTCACGATTGGAAAGGCTTGAATCAAGGATTTTGGAACCTTTAGAAGAAACCCAGCAAGAACAATTAGGTCTATTTTTCGATTTTTTAAAATTGAAATCAATTCTTCTCCTGTTTCAAATAGTGATTTATTGGCTATATAGCTCTCTATATGGTTCTCTTTGGCCACTTCGAGTACCCCTGCTGTGGTTTTATTGGTGACAATCAATGAAATGTTTATCGATTTATGGTTGTGAAAAAAGCGTATAAGGTTTTGGGCGTTGGTTCCTTGTCCTGAGGCGAAAATAGCTATGTTTTTCATATTTAGTGTTTTATGGTGTTGGTATAATGGACTATTAGACTCATATTTTCGAAAAAAGATCGTTAACGGCTTGATTCTGTCCCTATTTGGTATAATTCAGATAAAAAGCTTTGAAATTAAATCCGATTCTTTATTACTTTGTATCGTAGAAAATATTTCATTCAAATTTAATCATTTAAAATTTACAGTTATGTCTGACATTTCAGCAAAAGTAAAAGAAATTATCGTAGAAAAATTAGGTGTTGACGAAAGCGAAGTAACACTAGAAGCTTCATTCACAAACGACCTAGGTGCAGATTCTTTGGATACTGTTGAGTTGATCATGGAATTCGAAAAAGAATTTGATATTGAGATCGCTGACGATCAAGCTGAAAAGATCGGTACAGTTGGTGAAGCAGTAGCTCACATCGAAGCAGCAAAGAAGTAATTCATATATAAACGATTTCTTCCGGTATGGAATTGAAACGAGTAGTAGTCACAGGACTTGGAACAATCAACCCACTCGGAAAGAACATTGAAGAATACTGGGAAGGACTTAAAAATGGGGTCAGTGGTGCTGGTCCCATTACCCGATTCGATTCGTCAAAGTTCAAAACCAAATTTGCTTGTGAGGTAAAGGATTATAATCCAATGGATTACCTTGACCGTAAAGAAGTGCGTAAACACGATTTATATGCGCAGTTTGCGTATATCGCTTCAGACCAAGCAATTGCGGATAGTGGTCTTGATTTAGATAAAATAAACAAGGATAAAGCTGGAATTATTTGGGGAGCTGGTATTGGAGGTTTGGATACTTTCTATAATGAAGTAACTGCCTTTAATGCAAGACCAGAGTCACCAAAATTCTCACCATTCTTTATCCCAAAGATGATTGCAAATATTGCTTGTGGTAATATTTCAATTAAGTATGGTTTTAGAGGACCAAACTTGACAACTGTAACTGCTTGTGCATCCTCTTCACACGCAATCTATGATGCAGCAAACCTTATTCGTTTGGGTAAGGCAGATGTATTGATTGCAGGAGGTTCAGAAGCTGCGATTAATAAAGCCGGTATTGGTGGATTTAACGCAATGAGAGCAATTTCTACACGTAACGACGATCCTAAAACAGCGTCACGTCCTTTCGATAAAGATCGTGATGGATTTGTGATGGGTGAAGGTGGAGCAGCCCTTATTCTAGAAGAATACGAGCACGCTGTAGCACGTGGAGCAAAGATTTATGCTGAAGTTGCAGGAGTTGGTATGAGTGCAGATGCATATCATATGACTGCGCCAGATCCAAATGGAGCGGGTGCTGCATTGTGTATGCGTTTAGCATTGGAAGATGCACAAATGGATGTAAATGACATTGATTACATTAATGTTCATGGTACTTCCACAGGATTAGGAGATATCGCAGAGCCTAAGGCTATCAAAGATGTTTTTGGAGATAAGATCTATGATGTTAGTATAAGTTCTACTAAATCAATGACAGGTCACCTTCTAGGAGCAGCTGGAGCCGTAGAATCAATTGCTGGTATTTTGGCAATGCAAAATGGTATTATTCCTCCAACAATTAATCAATTTGAATTAGATCCAGAATTGGATCCTAAAGTTGATTTTACATTCAATGAAGCGAAAGAACGTCCAGTAAATGCGTTCTTGAGTAATACATTTGGATTCGGAGGTCACAATGCCACTTTAATATTCAAAAAAGTGAATTAACAGTGATCAAAACGTTAATACATAGGGTAAAACTCTTTTCTTCTCCTAGGAAAGAGTTTTACTTGTTTTTGAAATCTGTGTTAGGAGTTACCCCTGGTAAACTTCTGTTTTATGATATTGCTTTTATACATAAATCAGCATCGAAGACTGATTTAAGGGGTTTCCCAGTAAATAATGAGCGTCTAGAATATTTAGGAGATGCTATTTTAGGTGCTGTAGTTGCTGATTATTTATTTAAAAGATTTCCCAATAAAGATGAAGGTTTTCTAACTCAGATGCGATCTAAGTTAGTGAATCGTTCATTTCTTACAAAATTGACATTTCAAACGGGTCTAGACAAGTATGTAGAGTCAACGACCAATTCAAAGAATGAAACCAGTCATATTTATGGAGATGCTTTCGAAGCCTTAATAGGAGCATTGTATTTGGATAAGGGTTATGAAGTGACACAACAGGTCATTGTAAAGAACATAATCCGCAAATATGTTGATATCGACGAAGTTCAAGAAGTTAACACGAATTTCAAAAGTCAGTTAATAGAATGGGGACAAAAGAATAAAGTCTCTGTAGAGTTTGAAACCAAAGAAGAGGCAAGGCAACAAGCCAATCTTCCACCGTTTTTAGCCGTGGTCAAAATCGATGGCCAGAAGAAGGGTAATGGGCGAGGTTTTTCAAAGAAAGAAGCACAACAGCAAGCAGCAAAGAGTGCTTACGAGAAGATGAATAATCAAGGAATATAATAAAAAATAAAAAAGGCGGGAAGTCCCGCCTTTTTAACCAAAACCTAAATTCACCTTGTGAAAAACTTAGTTAACCCCAAAAATAAAACCTATTAACCACGTTTTCGGATGCGAAATTATATCTTTTGTTTAAATACGCAAACACTCTTTCCTCTTTTTTTGTGATTACATCATAATTTTTTTAGATTAGAGCAACTTTTGGTCTAAATTTTTAATGTCTGTACTTTTTTTAAAGTTAAATCATGTTTCAAATCTTAATCATAAAAGATATAACATGTATCTTTAACAGATCATGAATAAGCGATTTGTTTATATATTAGGAGGCGTGATGGCCGCGGTGGTAATTCTTCTTATTTTGGTGCAGTTTATGTCTGTGCGCAGAAATGTGGAGTTAAAAGAAGCCTATTTCCATAATCTTGTCAATAGTACTTTGGTTAATGTTGTTCGAAGGTTAGAGATAGAAGAATTCAAGGAGAGCCTGTCGGTTGAAACAGTAGAGTCTTTTATTGTAGTAAAAGACTCCGCAAATATAGACGCATCTGATACCCTCTTTTTTGAAACAAATGATTACAATCCAACTCTTGCCGATGTGTGTGTAGGAGTGGATTCTGTTGAGTTCTCAAGGGGGAATATGGATCGCCGTATGTGTTTGCAAAGGCGACCAATTTTAGATCGTATAGATTCGACCATTTTACGATCAATAATATTTCAAGAGCTTCATAACAATGGAATCGATATTAACTTCCGATGTGCGATAAAGAAACAATATACAGGGATAAATAATTACGTATGGAAAGACCCTGACTATGATAGTCAAGGTTTCCGTGAGGAGATGATGATGTTGTTTCCCCAAGATATCCACCCACAGGCATATGTTTTGGCGATCTATTTCCCTAATAAGATAGATTATATTCGTCAGCAAGTAGGGATGTTTATTCTTCCATCTTTTTTATTGACGTCCATCATTCTTTTGGTTTTTATTGTTACGATCCATGTTATTGTACGCCAGAAAAAAGTGTCACAAATAAAAAATGATTTTATCAATAATATGACACATGAGTTGAAGACACCGATATCAACGATATCATTGGCTTCACAAATGTTAAAAGACAATAGTTTTGAACATTCTAAATCGTCTATAGGCCATATTTCTAAGGTGATTTATGACGAAAGTAAACGTTTGAGCCATCAAGTGGAGAAGGTTTTACAAATGGCTGTATTTAATGAAGGTAAATTAAAGTTAATTTTTAATGAACTAAAAGTCAATGACATTGTTTATCAAGTAACTGAGAATTTTGGTTTTAGGTTTAAAAAAGAGGATGGGGAGTTGAATGTAGATTTGCAAGCAACATTTGATTGTGTAAAGGCAGATGAGGTTCATTTCTCAAACGTAATATTTAATTTGCTGGATAATGCTTGTAAATATAGTGGAGGTAATCCCAAAATTGAGGTGAGGACGTACAATGAAAATCATAATATTGTTATTGAGATCAAAGACTTTGGCATAGGAATTGCGAAAGAACATGTAAAGCAGATCTTTGATCGTTTTTATAGGGTCCCAACAGGAAATGTACATGATGTAAAAGGATTTGGACTAGGGTTAAGCTATGTTCATAAAGTGATAGAGGAACACTCAGGCATCATTAACGTGGAGAGTAGTTTGGGAAAAGGAACTACGTTTAGAATTTATCTACCGGCAAAAAAATAGAATATGATTATGGAACAAAAAACACGCATTTTACTAGCAGAAGATGACGAGAATTTGGGTCTATTACTGAAAGAGTATCTCGTGGCGAAAGGGTACGATACGGACCTTTTTGAGGATGGAGAGGCTGCTTACCATGGTTTTATGAAGAGTAAGTATAGTCTTTGTATTTTTGATGTAATGATGCCAAAGAAAGATGGTTTCTCTTTAGCTAAAGATATTCGTATGGTAAATGCGGATATTCCTATTATTTTCTTAACGGCGAAAAACCTTAAAGAGGATGTATTGGAAGGCTTTAAAATAGGAGCGGATGATTATATGACCAAGCCATTTAGTATGGAAGAGTTGATTTTCCGTATTGAAGCTATTCTTCGTCGTATTTCACAAGAGAACCAAGAGTCTGCACAAACTGTATTTAAGTTAGGTAATTTAAGTTTTGATTCAAGAAAACAAACCCTAACGAATCAGTTGAATGAAGGTATAACTAAGTTGACAACGAAAGAATCGGATCTGTTACGTTTACTTTGTGTAAATGCCAACAAGGTTTTAGAAAGAAATTTTGCGTTGAAAACGATATGGGTAGACGATAATTATTTTAATGCGAGAAGTATGGATGTTTATATTACGAAATTACGTAAGCATCTAAAACAAGAGCCAAGCGTTGAGATTATTAACGTACACGGAAAAGGATATAAACTTATTGTTTAAGTTAAAAAAAGGGAGCTTTTAATTAAAGTCTCCCTTTTTAATTTTTTACTCTTCTATTTTGTTCATCATAGGATTCCATCCTTGCGCTTCAAGAGGTATAAATTTACCCATTCCAGCAGTAACTAGATTGGCTCCTTCTTGTGCTTCCGTGATATGACCAAGGACTGTAATCAATGGATTGTTTTTGATTCTTTCGTAATCTTTGATATCCACCGTAAAAAGAAGTTCATAATCTTCCCCACCATTCAATGCAGCAACGATAGGATTGATATTCATCTCTTGTGCTAAATCTTGCGTATTTGGGTGGTATGGTATTTTATCTTCATAAAGTCGGCATCCAACGCTAGACTCTTCACAAAGGTGTAGAATCTCTGAAGATAGTCCATCGGAAATGTCGATCATAGATGTAGGACAGACGTTGTTGTCCGCTAACATTTTGATGACATCTCTTCTTGGTTCTGGCTTTAATTGACGCTCTAATAAGTAGTCATACTCCTTAAATTGAGGTTTCATATTAGGGTCCACTTTGAAAACTTCATTTTCTCTTTCAAGAAGTTGAAGTCCCATGTAAGCGCCACCAAGATCACCAGAAACACATAAAAGGTTTGTAGGTTTTGCTCCACATCTATATACAACTTTGTCTTCATCCACTTCTCCAATAGCCGTAACCGAGATGGTTAGTCCAGTTAAAGAAGAGGTCGTATCGCCTCCAACAAGATCTACACCATAATGTTGGCAAGCCAAGTGTATACCTTGATATAATTGTTCGATTGCTTCAAGAGAAAATTTAGATGATAGAGCAATAGAAACCGTAACTTGTTTCGGTGTTGCATTCATTGCATATACATCAGAAAGATTCACCGCAATCGATTTGTATCCAAGATGTTTCAGGGGTACATACATTAGGTTGAAGTGAATACCTTCGGTTAGCATGTCAGTAGTGACTACCACTCTTTTATTTGGATAGTTTAAGACCGCACAGTCGTCTCCAACACCTTTGATGCTACTTTCGTTTTGTAATTCAATTTTATTGGTTAAGTGCTTGATAAGACCAAACTCTCCAAGGTCGGATAATTCCGTTTTTTGATTGCTCATAAGGATCACATTATTTTTAAGACCTATTGGTATGATTTATAACTTTTCTGATGCAAAAGTAAGATTTGTTTGTTATCTTTGCAATTAATTTTAAACCAGTCTGAATAACTCAGTTATCATGGAATTACCAATGAGAGAGAGGTGATTTTGAAAGACGTTATTTCAGATGTTGATATGTCTAGAAATTAGGTTTTTAGACACAAAATTGAGGAATCAAGATGGGAGATCAAGATAAGTTACTTAATGAAGTTACACAGAGGGAATACCAATATGGATTTGTGTCGGATATCGATACAGAAACGATTGGGAAAGGACTGAATGAAGATGTGATTCGCCTTATCTCTTCAAAGAAGAAAGAGCCGAAGTTCATGTTGGATTTTCGTCTTAAAGCATTCCGCTATTGGCAAAAGATGAAGATGCCTCAATGGGCACATCTCAATATACCAGAGATAGATTTTCAAGATATAATCTATTATGCTGCACCAAAGAGTCAGCCAAAATATGAAAGTCTGGATGAAGTAGATCCAGAATTATTGGCGACATTTGACAAATTAGGTATACCACTAGAAGAGCAAAAACAATTGACTGGGGTTGCAGTAGATGCTGTAATTGATAGTGTTTCAGTAAAGACTACTTTTAAAGAGACTTTGTCTGAAAAAGGAATTATCTTTTGTTCGTTTAGTGAAGCCGTTTTAGAACATCCAGATTTAATCCAAAAGTATTTGGGTAAATCCGTTCCATATACAGATAACTATTTCGCAGCATTAAATTCAGCTGTGTTTAGTGATGGTTCATTCTGTTATATTCCAAAGGGCGTTCGTTGTCCAATGGAATTGTCTACCTATTTTAGAATTAATGCTTCTAACACAGGTCAGTTTGAGAGAACATTGATTGTGGCAGAAGAAGGTTCTTATGTTTCCTATCTAGAAGGATGTACAGCACCACAACGAGACGAGAATCAGCTTCATGCTGCCATCGTTGAGATTATCGTTGAGAAGGAAGCTGAAGTGAAGTACAGTACAGTACAAAACTGGTATCCTGGAGATAAAAATGGTAAGGGAGGAATCTACAACTTCGTAACCAAACGAGGTATCTGTAAAGGAGATAGATCCAAACTTCTTTGGAATCAGGTAGAGACAGGATCTGCGATAACATGGAAATATCCTAGTTGTATTTTGATTGGAGATGATACTGTAGCTGAATTTAATTCGGTTGCGTTGACCAACAATTATCAACAAGCAGATACAGGAACGAAGATGATACATATTGGAAAAAACTCCAAGAGTACGATTGTATCCAAAGGTATTTCTGCTGGAAAATCGAGCAATGCTTATCGTGGTTTGGTTAAAGTAGGAAAGAATGCAAACAATGCCCGCAACTTTTCACAATGTGATTCATTGTTATTAGGAAATCAGTGTGGGGCTCACACTTTCCCATATGTTGAAGTTGCAAACAATACTGCAGTAGTAGAACATGAGGCGACGACGTCTAAGATTGGAGAAGATCAAATTTTCTATTGCAATCAGAGAGGTATTTCTACAGAAGATGCTATTGGAATGATTGTGAATGGATATGCAAAAGAGGTGATAAATAAGTTACCAATGGAATTTGCTGTTGAAGCTCAAAGATTATTAGAGATTAGCTTAGAGGGAAGTGTAGGGTAAAGAATTGTTGAAGTAAAAAAGAGAAAAGAAAATAGTTATGCTAAAGATAAAAAATCTTCAAGCTTCTGTAGAAGGAAAACAAATCCTTAATGGACTGGATCTTGAAGTAAAACCAGGAGAAGTACACGCAATTATGGGGCCAAATGGAGCAGGTAAATCTACTTTGGCCAATGTGTTATCGGGAAATGATAAATATGAGATCATCGGTGGATCTGTTGATTTTGATGGAAAAGATTTATTGGATCTATCTCCAGAAGATCGTTCAAGAGAAGGTCTTTTCTTGAGTTTCCAATATCCAGTAGAAATTCCTGGTGTTAGTATGGTGAACTTTTTACGTACGGCTGTGAATGAACACAGAAAGTATCGTAACCTACCTCCTTTGAAAGCTGGAGATTTCTTGAAAATGATGAGAGAGAAAAAAGATTTGGTTCATATTGATTCAACTCTTACAAACCGCTCCGTTAATGAAGGTTTCTCTGGAGGAGAGAAGAAAAAGAATGAGATTTTCCAAATGGCGATGCTTCAACCAAAGTTATCTATCTTAGATGAGACAGATTCTGGTTTGGATATTGATGCTTTGCGTGTGGTTGCTAATGGTGTAAATGCATTAAAAACAAAAGATAATGCAACTATTGTAGTAACTCACTACCAACGTCTTCTAGATTATATCGTTCCAGACTATGTTCATATCCTTTATAAAGGGCGTATTGTAAAGACTGCAGGTAAAGAGCTTGCATTGGAGCTAGAAGAAAAAGGATACGATTGGATTAAAGAAGAAATGGGAGAATAAGCCTTATGAGCGATAATACAGCGTTAAATACTGCAACAGAATCTCTTCAATCATTGTATGGAGAGAAGAAAGATGCGATTTTGCGAAGTGCTCCTAGCCTGATGAACGAAAGAAGAGCAATGGCTCTTGATGCTTTTGTTGCTCAGGGAGTTCCTTCAAAGAAAGTAGAGAATTATAAATATACTAGTTTAGTAGAGGTCTTTGATAGAAAATGGGAGGTTGTTCCATCTAGAGAAGAGGCTCATCTAAATTTAGCAGAGGTGTTTGAGTGTGAAGTACCAGATTTGGATACTCACACTATACTAATGGTTAATGGATGGTATTCACCAAAGAACCAAACATCTGATTTGGCAAAAGGAGTTACTATTTGTAGTCTTCAAGAAGCGATCACTGCTCATCCAGAAAAGGTCAATGAAGTATTGTACCAATTTACTGATGAAACGAAAGATCCTGTTTTGGCATTAAATAGCATGTTTGCCCAAGATGGTTTGTTTATTCATGTGGACAAGAATGTGGTTTTGGAGCGTCCTATTCAAGTGATTAACCTTTTGTCTGGAGAATCGGATAGAATGTGTACCCAACGTAATGTGGTACTTCTTGAAAAAGGGAGTGAAGTGAAATTGGCATTTTGTGATCATACCCTTTCAGATCATTCTTTTGTTTTCAATAACATGACAGAGGTGTTGGTGAAAGATAATGCTTCACTAGATGTTTATAATGTTCAGAATCAAAGTAACAATACCATCAATCTAGGTGGTATAAATATTGAGCAGAAATCGAACTCTAATGTTTTGACTCATGCATTGGTTCTTCATGGTGGTTTGATCAGAAATAATTTGACGATCAACCTAAATGGAGAGAATGCTTCTGCAAACATGTATGGAATTTCGGTGGCCGATAAAGAACAGCATGTGGATAACTTCACAACCATATATCACGCTGTACCTCGTTGTAACAGTAATCAAGTATATAAAAATGTGATGTCTGGTAATTCCGTTGGTGGTTTTACTGGTTGTATTCATGTACTTCCTTATGCAGAGAAGACTGCTGCTTTCCAACAGAATAATAGTCTGTTGCTAACAGAGACTGCTCAAATGAATACCAAACCACAGCTGATCATCGACAATGATGATGTGAAATGTAGTCACGGTGCTACCGTAGGTCAAGTAGACGAAGAAGCTCTATTTTATTTGCGTTCTCGTGGTATTGGCGAAGATGAAGCTCGTTTGATGATGATCTTTGCTTTTGCTCATGATGTGCTTTCTAATGTGCGTATTTTGCCATTGAGAGATCGTATCGATGAACTGTTAGAGAAGAGATTACGTGGGGAATCGTCACCATGTGATTCATGTAGTATTGAATGTAACTCTTAGAAATCTATAGGATTGGTGAGAGTGCTTTATATGTAAAGAGAAGGCCTATCTTATTAGGCTTGTTATTATATTAAAGGGATATCTCATTTATTGTATTTTATAATGAGGTATCCCTTTTAAATTTATAGTTATGATGAGTTTTGATTTTCAGGAATTTAGAAGTCATTTTCCTATATTATATCAAGATATACACCCAAAAAAGAAGTTGGTATATTTTGATAATGCTGCGACAACACAAAAGCCAATTTCTGTAGCCCAGAAGTTGGATCACTATATGATGAAGGTGAATGGTAATATTCACCGTGGTACACATAAGATGGCTGCAGATGCTACCAAGGCTTATGAGGATGCTCGTGATATTGTAGTGAATTTTATGAATGCATCGAGTCGCGAAGAGGTGATCTTTACTAAAGGGACAACGGAATCAATAAATTTGGTTGCTTTTTCTTTAGGAGAACTTTGTATTAACCAAGGTGATGAGATTATTGTTTCTGAATTAGAACATCATGCGAATATTGTACCATGGCAGATGTTATGTCAAAGGAAAGGTGCAGTATTAAGGGTTATTCCATTTTCTGATAAAGGAGAGTTGGATTTAGATGCTTTTGCTTCATTACTAAATGAGAAGACAAAGATTGTTGCAGTGAACCATGCCTCTAATGCTTTGGGTACGATTAATCCTATTTCTGAGATTATTCGTATGGGACATGAGAATGGGGCCTATGTTTTGATTGATGGAGCACAAGGTATTGCACACTGTGAGGTCGATGTACAGAAGCTAGATTGTGATTTTTATGCTTTTTCGGGACATAAGATTTACGGTCCAACAGGAACAGGAGTTCTTTATGGAAAGAAAGAGATTTTAGATAAGATGCCTCCTTTTATGACTGGTGGAGAGATGATTGATACTGTTACTTTTGGAGAGACAACATTTAATGTTCTACCATATAAGTTTGAACCGGGAACACCAAATTATATTGATGTTATCGCTTTAGGAGAGGCTGTTTCGTTTGTTGCGAAATATGGTAAACCAGCACTGTTTGAATGGGAGCATGAACTTTATTGTTATGCTATGAGTAAGCTTCGACAAATTGAAGGTATGCGTTTCTTTGGAGAAGCCGATAATAAGGTTGGAATTATCTCTTTTGCGAT
This sequence comes from Prolixibacteraceae bacterium, assembly GCA_025210775.1. GTDB lineage: Bacteria > Bacteroidota > Bacteroidia > Bacteroidales > Prolixibacteraceae > Halosquirtibacter. The sequence continues at coordinate 173,134 of JAOARB010000032.1, read as the reverse complement.
TGATGGAATTCATCATTTTGATCTAGGTACTTTGTTAGATCAGCTAGGTTTTGCCGTAAGAACAGGTCGTTTATGTGTAGATCCTATTATGGATCATTATAAAGTACAAGGAATGACAAGAGTGTCTCTTTCTCCATATAATACAAAAGAAGAGATAGATCAATTCTACAATGCTTTGTTAAGATTACAGCAGATGTTTTTATAATACGAAGAGCGAATCTTTTTTCTATTTTTGTGAAGAAGAAAATTCTTGCGAATAAAAGTAAATATGAAATGAAAAGTATTAACCAAGTACAAGACGAAATAATTGAAGATTTCTCAATGTTTGATGATTGGATGGATAAGTATGCCAATCTAATTGAGATGGGGAATGAATTGTCAGATATTGACCCTAAATATAAAGTAGATAACTACTTGATTAAAGGTTGTCAGAGTCGTGTTTGGCTTTATCCTACTTTTGAGAATGGGACCTTACATTTTGAAGGCGAAAGTGATGCAATCATTGTAAAAGGCTTGGTTTCACTTTTATTGAAAGTTTATTCTGATCGAACTCCAAAGGAGATTATTGAATCAGAATTATATTTTATTGATAAGATCGGATTAACACAACACCTTTCACCAACACGATCAAATGGCTTGTTGTCGATGGTGAAGCAGATGAGATTGTATGCTCTTGCATACGATAGAAAACTTAATGCATAAAAAACTACGTCATGGATAAACGTATTGATGAGATTATTGAGAATTTAAAAGAAGTATATGATCCCGAGATTCCTGTGAACGTATATGACTTGGGGATGATTTATAGTGTAGATGTGAAAGAGGATGTAGCCATGGTTGTAATGACATTAACTGCACCTAATTGTCCTGCTGCTGATATGATTCTTGAGGATGTTAAATATTCTGCAGAACGAGTAGAAGGAATAAAAGAGGCAAAAGTTGAATTAACTTTTGAACCTGCTTGGGATAAATCTATGATGTCTGAAGAGGCAAGGCTAGAGCTAGGTTTTATGTAATAAAAAAGGGTGTTTTCGTAACTTTTTGGTAATGAGTGTTGATTGAAAAAAGTTGATTTTTTTTTGATTAAAAATTTTGAACTTTACAGAAAACACCTTTTATTTGCATCGTCTTAATCAAATAAGGCACACATGATTGACCTATGGTGTAATTGGCAACACATCTGATTTTGGTTCAGAAGAGTCCAGGTTCGAGCCCTGGTGGGTCAACAGCAAAAAAGCTATCTCTGTAGAGATGGCTTTTTTTGTTTTTATACACTTCAATATTTTTTGTTTTTATCCTCCTCGCTCTCTACGTACTATATATTGAAAGATAGTCTACGTTAAGATGTTGTGTTATTTTGATTCATTCGAAACTTTAAGATTTAAAAAGTGCTTATATTTGTTATGATTGATAAATTGTAATAGATGAGTAGTTCTGTAGAAATACATAATAAATCTTGGTATGGTGATGGGATTTATGCAACCCAATTTTTGCCAGTGGATAATAATCCGAAGAGGATCATGATTTTTATTCATGGATTGGGTGCACATGTGCTGTTCTATAAAGAGTGGTTGTGTCGTTTTGCAGAGCATGGAGTGGCTGTTTTCTCTTTCGATATGAAAGGGCATGGTCGTTCTATGGGACCACGGGCTGTTATTGGATCATATCAGGACATATTTGCTTTGATTGATCAGAGTGTTGAAAAGGTACAGATGCTTTTCCCTGATAGGCCTATTCTACTGTATGGACATAGTATGGGAGGGAATATAGCTTTACGTTATCTTCAGACAGGAGAAAAGCGAAGTAAGGTCTCTTTGGGGATTATTTCAGCTCCATGGATATTGTTTGATCATTTTCCATATTCTGGTTTTACTCGTTTATGTCAGTGGTTCTCTAAAAAAGGGATACAATTTCAATTTTCAAGAAAATGGAAGTTGTTTAGCTCCGACTTAAATGATCCTTTGATTCACTATAAGGTGGATACACAAACTTTTGTGGATGCACAGAATCAAGGGAAGAAAATTATGGATAGAGACAACACGTTTGAAATAAAGACTCTTATTTTACATGGTGCCTTAGATCGTATGACATCACCTAAAACGAGTCAGCTATTGGCTTCATATCATGATAGAATAGATTTTAAACTTTTTGATAAGACCAAACATCATTTGCATCGATCAGATGAACGAGATGTTATTTTTGAATATATAAACAATTGGATTGATGAATCACTACGAAACATTTAGAACCTTAATTGCTCCACTGAAGACGGATAAAGAGGTGTCATACGATGATAAGATAATGTTGCTTGGATCTTGTTTTACGGACAACATTGGGAGTAAATTAAAAGCACACCTTTTTAATGTATGCGCAAATCCTCTTGGTATTCTATATAACCCAAGTTCTATTGCTTCAGCTCTTAAAAGGGTAATTAATCTAGAATGGTTAGATCAAGATGAAATTCAATGGATGGGAAATAGTTTTGGTTCTTTTGAATTTCATAGTGTATTTAATAGATCATCAAAAGAAGATACTCTAAAAGAGATAAACGGCGCGATACAAATGGCCCATGATTATTTGTTGACTTCTCAACATCTGTTTATAACTCTTGGCACTTCATATATTTATGAAAGAAAGGAGACAGGTAAGGTTGTGGGAAATTGTCATAAACAACCTGAAAAGGAATTTAAGCGATTTCGACTTTCTCCTAATGAGATAATTATGGAGTGGGCAGATTTGCTTAAATCTCTATGGAAAGTGAATTCAGATATCCAAGTTACATTTACTGTAAGTCCAATTCGACATATGAGAGATGGGGCAGTAGAGAACCAATTAAGTAAATCTACTCTTCTTTTGGCTGTAGATCGATTGATTCATGGGTTTAGTAAACAGAATATTGATTATTATCCTTCCTATGAAATAATGATGGATGACCTACGAGATTATAGGTTTTATAAAGCAGATATGGTTCACCCATCAGATGTGGCAATAGATTATATTTGGGAACATATGAAAAAAAGTTTTATGAATAATAAGACTGTAACCTTGATGAAAGATATTAACAAGCTAGTTAAATCGGCTAATCATCGACCTAGTAATCCAGATAGTGAAGCACATCAACAATTCATTAATAAGCAGTTATGTAAGATTAATGATATTAAGAATAATCATCCTGCAATCGTTTTAGATGATTTAATTCACCAATTTCGTCAAATTTTACATGAATAATTTCATCTTTTTAGATAGTTCAGTTAACTTTAGGAGAATAAGAGATGTTTTTACATAAATAACATCCAAACCACCAAACTAAAAATCTAGTAACATGAGCTATCTAAAGTTTGATAAGGATCAGCTTGTTAATCTTGAGTATTCTCTACCAAGAGAGATCTTAAGAACCAACAAGTCTGGAACTTATTCTTGCACAACTCTTACAGGATGTAACACTAGGAAGTATCATGGTTTATTCGTATGTCAGCTAGATGAGCTTGACGGGAATAAACATGTTCTACTTTCTTCTCTTGATACTACTGTAATACAACATGGAGAAGAGTTTAATCTGGGAATTCATAAATATCCAGGAGGTTTTTATGAGCCTAAAGGACATAAATATATTAGAGACTTCTCAATAGATACTATCCCCAAAACAACCTATCGAGTAGGTGGAGTGATTTTAACAATGGAACGTCTTTTGGTTGAGAATAAAGACCAATTGATTATAAAGTATACATTGAAAGAAGCACACTCAAAAACAACGTTGCGTTTCCGCCCTTTTATGGCATTTAGATGTGTTCATAACTTGTCTAAAGAGAACATGCATGTACAGACAAAACATGGATTCTCCGTAAATGGAATTAACCAACGCTTATACTCTCAATATCCTGAGTTGTATTTACAACTATCAAAAGAGAATGATTTTATCGAGATACCTGATTGGTACCGAAATATAGAGTATTCAAAAGAACAAGAGCGTGGATATGATTTCCACGAAGATCTATATGTTCCAGGATACTTCGAACTGCCTATAGAAAAAGGAGAGAGTGTTTATTTCTCTTGTTCACTTCAAGAAGAAAAGAATCCTGCAGATCTTAAAACTGTATTTGAGCAGGAGTTGAGTAAACGTAAGCAGAGGGATTCTTTTAAGGCCTTTTTAAATAATGCTGCAAATCAGTTCTTGGTTAAGCGTAAAAGTAGTGTGGATCTTATTGCAGGATATCCATGGTATGATGGCGTTGTTACTCAGACTTTCGTTTCTTTGATGGGAATGTTGAGTAATCCAAAGAATATTCCTACAGTTGAGAAAATCTTAGATACACAAGTACAGAAACTCTCAGGTGGTCTTTTCCCAAAATACTGGGGTGTTGGAAAATATATTTATAACACCATGGATGCTTCTTTATATTTCTTTGTAGTACTTCAGAAATTGGAGATGGCTACCAAAGATCCAGAGAGAATCTGGAAGCAGTATGGTAAATATATGGAATCTATCATCCAATCATTTATCTCTGGTACTAGACATCAGATCCATATGCATGACAATGGATTGATCTCTGGTGGTGATGGCTCAATCGCCTTAACATGGATGGATGCTGAACTAAATAGTGTTCCTGTAACTCCTCGAAATGGATTTCCTGTTGAAGTCAACGCACTTTGGTATAATGCGATAAAATATACTCAATATCTTGCAAAAGAAGTGGGTGAGAATCGCTTGTCGAAAGATATGGAACAGTTGGCTCCAAAAGTAAAAAGATCTTTTAGAGAGATGTTCTGGAATAATGATAAGGGCTATTTGGCTGACTTGGTTTCATTGAATGGTGAAAAAGACTGGAGTATTCGTCCAAATATGTTAGTTGCGGTTGCTTTAGATTTTAGTCCTGTAACCCGAGAGGTTGAGAAGAAAGTTTTAAGTATTGTAAAGAAAGAACTTCTTACACCTAATGGTATCCGCTCATTAAGTCCTCGTGATTCGCGCTATAAAGGAGACTCTAAAGGAACCCAAGATAAAAGGTCGGTAGCAATGCATCAAGGAAATGCTCACCCATGGTTGATTGCACCGTTTGTGAAATCCTATTTGAGAATTCATAAAAGAGGAGGATTGGCATTTAGTAAATCTGTCCTAAAAGAATTTGAGAAAGAAATTCATCAACACTGTATTGGTTCTATATCAGAAGTATATAGTGGTAATCCACCACATGAACCATCTGGAGCTATTTCTCAAGGTTGGTCTGTGAATGCACTATTGTATGCAGAGAGAATGATAAAAGAGCTAGAAAAGAAATTTGAGGTTGCATCTGTTTAAAATAGAATTATGAAAGTATTAATGTTCGGCTGGGAATTTCCACCACATATTAGTGGTGGTTTGGGAACAGCAAGCTATGGTTTAACCAAAGGATTAGCCAATTTTGAAGACGTTGAGGTCACTTTTGTAGTTCCAAAAGCATATGGTGATGAAGATACAACTAAAGTCCAAAATATTATTGGCGCTGGAGATGTTGCTATCGCACATAGAGATGTAACTTTTGAGGATGTTCAAAAGAAGATTGATTTTTATGAAGTTCAGTCTAACCTTATTCCTTATGTAGGAGAAGAGGAATTCTATAATATAACACAGAAAAAAATCCAAGCACAGTCTAAGTTGGTTGAGACCAATGAGGATGGTTGTTTGTCTTTTTCAGGTAAATATGGGGCAGATCTAATTCAAGAGATATATAGATATTCTTTGGTTGCAAGAGTGATTGCACAAGATAATGATTTCGATATCATACATGCCCATGACTGGCTGGCATATCCAGCTGGTATAGAAGCTAAGAAAGTTTCTGGTAAACCATTAGTTATTCATGTTCATGCCACCGACTTCGATAGAAGTGGTGGTAGTGTTAACCCTAAGGTTTATGCTATTGAGCGTGAAGGAATGGAGATGGCTGATAGAATTATTACGGTGAGTAATTTAACTCGTAATATCGTGATTGAGAAATATGGCATCGATCCAAATAAGGTTGAAACAGTCTATAATGCTGTGGAACCTATTAAAAAGAAAGAGTTGTCTATTCGTAAAGGTGTGGATGAGAAGATTGTTACTTTCTTAGGACGTATTACAATGCAAAAAGGTCCTGAATATTTTATTGAAGCCGCCCATAAGGTATTAGAGAAAACAGATAATGTTCGATTTGTAATGGCCGGTAATGGTGATTTGATGAATAAGATGATTACCCGTACTGCTGCTTTAGGTATTTCGGATAAATTCCATTTTACAGGATTCTTAAAAGGAGATGAGGTATTTGATATGCTTCGTATTAGTGATGTTTATGTGATGCCTTCTGTGTCAGAGCCTTTTGGTATCTCACCTTTGGAAGCTATGCAGGCTGATGTTCCAGTAATCATTTCAAAACAATCAGGAGTGGCGGAAGTATTAAAACATGCTATAAAAGTTGATTTCTGGGATGTAAATGCTTTGGCAGATTCTATTTATGGGATACTAGAATATCCATCTCTATCACGAATGTTTAAGAAACATGGTCGTGTAGAGGTAGATAGTTTAGAATGGAAAAACTCTGCAGAGCACGTTAGAAACGTATACCAATATACACTAGACTTAGTAAACGCTTAAAATCAAACAAATATGAAAAAAATTTCACTTTATTTCCAGATACATCACCCTTATAACCTTAGAAAGTATCGTTTCCTAGATATTGGAAATGATCATTATTATTTTGATGATTATCATAACGAGAGTGAGATCCAAAATATGGCAACTTCTGTATACTTACCAAACAATGATCGTTTGTTATCGTTGATTGAGAAGTATAAAGGTGCTTTTAAGGTTGCCTTTTCTATATCTGGAACGACATTAGAGTTGTTCCAAAACTATTGTCCAATAGTAATTGAATCATTCCAGAGATTGGCTCAAACAGGATGTGTTGAATTTTTATCAGAAACTTACGCACATTCATTGGCCTCTGTAAATAATAAAGAGGAGTTTAAGAGGCAGGTAACTCAACATAGTAGAGTCATAGAAGAATTGTTCGGACAAAAACCTAAAGTTTTTAGGAATACGCACTTAATATATTCGGATGAAATAGGTGAGACTGTTGCAGAATTAGGTTTCGATGGAATGATTACTGAGGGTGCAAAACATATTTTGGGATGGAAGAGTCCAAATTTTGTTTATTGTAATGCGATTAATCCAAGACTAAAAGTGCTGTTACGTAACTATAAACTAAGTGATGATATTCGTTTTAAATTCTCTAATACAGAGTGGAGTGAATATCCATTAACAGCAGAAAAATATTTCTCTTGGATAAAAGATTCAGATCCTAAAGAAGAGGTTTATAATATTTGTTTTGATTATGAATCGATAGGTAAGTATAACACTAAAGATTCAGGAATATATGAGTTTATCTCTTCTATCGTTCCTTTGGTTGTAGAAGATGAGTCTGTTGAATTTGATACTCCTTCTAAAACAATTGAAGAGTTACAAACGATCTCTGCTGTACATGTGACGTATCCAATTTCTTGGAGTGACGAAGAGAGAGATCTTTCTGCATGGCTTGGTAATGATCTTCAGAAGGAGGCTTTTGCTAAGTTATATGATATCCAACCATTAATGAATGAGTGTAAGGATCAAGAGAAATGTAGAGAATGGAACTATCTACAATCATCAGATCATTTTAATTATATGAGTACAAAATGGTTTTCTGATGGACAAGTGCAATGGCGTGAAACCCCTTATGAATCTCCATATGATGCATTTATAAATTACATGAATGTGATAAATGATTTTCGTATTCAATTAGAGAAAGAAACCCCTGAGAAGAAACTAGAACACGGAATAGATCATCTTAAAAAGATTATCGAAACACAGTGTGAGTAGTACAAAGTATAGTATTTACATTGATTCAAATCATTAGAGATAAAAACACCTAAGAGGTTCGATCTTTTTTTATTGAAAAGATCGTTCCTCTCATATAAACACTAAGACATGGAAAATTATTCACTCTTCAGTGCCAATACTGCAACTTCTCCAAATTGGAAGAAGATTGTTATTGAGTCTGAGCTCTTTGAAGAGCTATCCCCTTTAAAAAAGATTGCAAATAACCTTTGGTGGTCATGGAATGATGATGCTCAAGATTTGTTTGAGGCTATTGATTCGGATCTATGGCATAAATGCAATAAGAATCCAATAGTATTATTGCAAGAAGTACCATTAGATAGATTAAGAAATTTAGTTGATGATCATGACTTCCGTCTAAAGATGGCAAAAGTAGAAAAACGTCTTGATCAATATTTAGAAAAGAGAAAGACTCCACTAGGACCATCCATTGCCTATTTTAGTATGGAATTTGGTCTTCATGCGAGTCTTAAAATATATTCAGGAGGTTTAGGCGTTCTTGCTGGGGATTACCTAAAAGAGTGTTCTGATCTTAATGTAAATATGACCGGTATCGGTCTTCTTTATCGTTATGGCTATTTTACACAAGCCATTAATGGAAAAGGAGAACAAACTGCTGTTTACGAAGAAGAGACATTTACAAAAATACCTGTTAAACCTGTTTATGATAGTAATGGTTCATGGGTAGTTGTGGATGTAGACCTTCCAGATAGAAAAGTTTTTATTCGTGTTTGGGAAGCTAATGTAGGTTCTATACCACTATTACTTTTAGATACAGACTTTGAAGCGAACCAAGAGTATGATCGTTCTATTACTCACCACCTTTACGGAGGAGATAATGAAAACCGATTAAAGCAAGAGATCGTACTAGGTATTGGTGGTATTAAAGTGCTAGAGAAATGCGGTGTTAAATCAGATATCTACCATTGTAATGAGGGGCATGCTGCTTTTATTTGTCTAGAGCGTATTGCCAATTACGTAGCAAAAGGTAAGATGAGTTTTATGGAAGCTGCTGAAATAGTGAAGGCAACCAACCTATTTACAACTCATACTCCTGTGCCAGCGGGTCATGATTCTTTCCACGTAGATCTATTTAAAACATATTTCTATAATTATGCGAATAGATTAGGTATTGGTTTTGATCATCTTTTGGAATTAGGTAAAGCTAATCCTTATGAGGATCATTTTAATATGAGTTACCTAGCTTCTAATTTCTCTAATAATATTAATGGAGTAAGTAAGCTACATGGTGCTGTAAGTCGTGAATTATTGGCTCCACTTTATCCAGGATATAGACCTGAGGAGTTAACCAATATTGGCTTCGTAACCAATGGTGTTCACTATCCAACATGGACCAATCCTATATGGAAATCGATTCATAAGAAGCTTCGTAATGATAAAGAAGAAGTAGATATTAATAACTATAATGAAGAGAAAGAGACTAACGTTTGGAATCAGATTTATCGTGTACATGACACAGAGATCTGGCAAACCAAACTTAAGTTGAAATCCTTCTTGTTTGAAGATATCCAACGCAGGGTGAATAACCATACTTTTAAAGGTACTATCGATCCAAATTTAGTAAGTAATATCTTACATAAATTTAATCCAACTACTTTAACTATTGGTTTTGCTCGTCGTTTCGCAACATATAAGCGTGCACATCTATTGTTTAGAAATATTGAACGATTGAATGCGATTGTAAATAATCCAAATCGTCCAGTACAATTATTATTTGCTGGTAAAGCACACCCTGCAGATAAGGCTGGTCAGGATTTGATCCGTTTTATTCATGAAGTGTCTCAAAGAAAAGAATTCATTGGTAAGATCATTTTCTTAGAGAACTATGATATGGAAGTGGCTAAGAAATTAGTTCAAGGAGTAGATGTATGGATGAATACACCAACACGACCTTTAGAAGCTTCTGGTACTAGTGGAGAGAAAGCTGTTATGAATGGTACACTACACTTCTCTGTTCTTGATGGATGGTGGTGTGAAGGATATAAACCTGAAGCAGGATGGGCATTGACACAAGAACGTGCCTATGAAAATCAGAATCATCAAGATGAGTTAGATGCAGATACAATCTATAATATTATTGAGAATGAGATTGCTCCTGCTTACTACTATAGAGATGAGTATGATGTACCTCACCGCTGGGTTCAATATATCAAGAATTCATATGCTGAGGTTGTCCCTCATTTTACCATGAGTCGTATGGTGAATGACTACAACCAGCGTTTCTATCTTCCAATGTTAGAGAGAAAAGAGCTTCTTGAGTCTAACGAAAGAAAGGCTGTACAAGAATTAGTAGAGTGGAAAAAGGCAGTTCTTGAAAATTGGAATAAGATTGAAGTGATTAATATTGATCTTGAGGATGGTATCCGTAATTCTTATATTATGGGACACAAGTATACTTCAAGAGTGACTCTTGATCTTAAAGGGTTAAAGTCTGAAGATATTAATGTAGAACTTGTCATTGCGACATTAGACGAGAATCCAAAGATTGTATCTACGGATCTTTTCAATATAAATAAAGAATTAGATGAAAGTCAATTTGCTCATTATGAGTTAGATTTGAATTTGGATAAACCTGGAACATACAATTATGGTATCCGTATTTATCCATCTAATGATCTATTGGCTAATCGTCAAGACCTTAAATTAGTGAGATGGATTTAATTTATTAGATACATCATCTTTTAGAGGCTGTTCTGTATATCAGATCAGCCTTTTTTCTTTAATATCTTAATCGAATTAAGATCGTTATCTAAGAGTATGTTTTAAAGAAAATAAAAAAGAGGATGTCCTTTTATGGTCATCCTCTTATTAGATTTTGAATAAAGATTATTGGACAATAATCTTTTTAATCCCTGTTTCTCCGTTATTTTTAAGAACTAGAGTATAAACACCTGTAGCAACATCCATATTAATTTTAGTTGTCTGATCGGTGATCTTACTATTCATGATACATCTACCATTATTGTCATAGATGGAATATGCCGCATCATCACAGATGTCTATCTTGATTGTAAGGATCATCTCATGAACTACTGGGTTTGGATAAGCCATAGCTCCCATCTTACGTATACCATCTTTGATAGAAGTTGACGTAAGACCATCAAGAACTTCAAGAGAATACTCTTCTACCATACCAAATTCTGTAGTATTTATACCATGTGAGGTAATCGTGCCTTCATAGTTACTAGAAGCATATACGATTCTGAGTGTTGTATTTCCTGTTTCTGCATAAGCAGGAACTTCTATATCGAATGCATATATTTTTGAATTATCGTCTTTTAATAGATAACATTCGCTTGTTTCAAGCTCCTTATTTTGGTTCCAATCTATCCATGCTTTTGCAAAATATTTATTGTTATTCGGAGGTTCTACTTGAAGTTCCAATTTGTAAGAATTACCTCTTTCGATAGAAGTAGTGATATCGCTAAATTTATGGAAATTACCTCCTTTATCATCTCGTAGTCCAGCATTGTTAATTGTGTTAAATACCACTCTCTCAATCATATTAGAGTTCCCATGAGCATATAATGCAAGTGGATAATCACTTTGTTCTGGAGTAATAGATTTTGTTTGAGGAATGTTGTTTTTACAGAATCGTTGATTAATACCATCATTATTACATGCAATGATCTTGAAATAATAAGTACTGTTCGGATTTAAGTTCGTGATGTCTATCTTCTTCTGATTTCCATCAATAATCTTACATATTTCATAATCTTCTTTTTTCGAACCTGCTGATGGATTGTTTAGCACATCAAAGCTTTTATTTGAAGCAATAACCCATAGTTTCTGGCTCACTTGATTAGGTGAATCCCATTTTAATCTTATAGTTGTTGGATCAATTGCGATTCCTCTAAAATTATTAGGATTGTTTAAAGGTGCATGATAATATGTTGTGATCTGTTTGATATCACTGAACGCTGTTTCTCCTCCTATAATACAGTAGGATTTGAAATAATAGTTTGTTACTTCTTTAAGGTTCGTTAATACCTCTTGGTATTGGTTTGTCTGTGTATCATTATCTAATCGATGAGAATTCAAGAAATCTTCTCTTTCAGAATAGATAATCCCTTTAGATTCTATATCATAACCATTTTTGATATTACAATTAATGGTTACTTTTTCCGGTGTATTGGATATTGATTCGATCACAGGAGTTGCCTGTCCATCTCTGATCACAATACCGTAATCTTGTGTTTGTCCCCAATCTCTTTTTTCACAAGGACCTGTTTTTGACCATGCAGTATATTGTGAAATTCTTAGACGTAAAGGAATATTACATTTGTCTTTCGCAATATTATTAGGGATGGTAATCTCTCCCTGAACAGTGCTTCCTTCCACACCTTTACTGTCTGTTGTTTCAAATAGTTGTTCGTCCTCACTAAACTGTCCATCATTGTTTAGGTCAATATGGATTGAATAGTTTGAACTTCTTGCGTCTACATCTATAGTAAAAGGGGTTCTTTCTCCTTTTTTAAGAATTGCTACTCCTTGTGATATATTAGAGTTGTAAGGGTCATCTTCCCATCCTTTATTGGTGCTTGCGATATCTAAATTAGAGATGTTAAAATTTAATATCTTATTATAGTTATTTCCTAATGTTGGTAAACAGCAGGCTTTCACCGATTCAATATGAATAGGGCTTGCCAATGTCTTTGTGTCGTTACCGTTATTATTGGTTGCCGTAAGAGAAACTTCATATGTCCCTGATTCTAGAAATTGAACTTTAGGATTGGTTGAAGTTTCAGATGTTTCATCAATATATTTTACATTATTAGGAGTGAATGTCCATCGATAAGATTTCGGAATATATGTTGATTTATTTGAAAAGATAAAGGTGATAGGATTGTTGTCATCCTGATATGAATCACTACTTCTACTATAGATAAAATCAGCAATTGGTTTATGGTTATTCCCTTCTATAAATAGCTCTTTTACAGTTGGAATCTTATTGGTACCAAACACACCAATATATAGAGGATATTCAGGAGATATATTATTAAACTTTAATGTCACTTGATTGGTGTTCGCTTCTTTTTTCGTATAGCTAATGATCTCTCCATTTTGTACGAGAGTAAAAGTGAGTGACGTGTTCTCAATATTGCTGATCGTAAGTGTTTTACTATCCATATTGATTTGTTCGGGTATCTCTGCACTTATCACTGATGGCTGTCGTGTCCACATCTTCATGGTTGGATCGCCAAAATAATGGAAAAGACGGTGTGTGTATATATCACTCTGTCCTCCACTATAATAAGTCTCTTGCATTCTAAGGAGTCCTTGGTTAAGAACATCTCCCATTCTTTCGACTCCATCTAGATGGCCTGGTTTTTCTCCATTTCCAATAAAATGACCTATTTGTGGTGTCAAACCAGGATTACTCCATAGAGCATCAATCATCCCAGCAGTTAGCGCATCATTATAACCACTAAAGCTAAAGTTTGATGCTGCAATCACCCCAATCGCTCCACCTTTTGGGTTCTTAACAAATTTCTCTGCAAAGCATTCTGGTAATTTAAATTCACCCGTATGACAGTTCATCGAGAAAACAACTGGAAGTAGATCTCCATTTTCAAGGTTATCCACGTCTCTCGATACAAAGCGAGGATGAGCCCATCCACTACCCCCCATATATCCATGGTCACGGTGAAGTATAAAGAAACGTCCGTCTTCTATTTCTCTTTTAATATCTGCTGCATCTCCATCCCAGTTGAAGCCATTCTTACGACGTAACTCTTCTGGGATAAGAGAACCGTCTCCAAAAGATCCATTATTCCATTTCATAGGAGTATTACCAGGATCCGTATAGTAGACACGGTTTACAAAATAGTTTTGTTCTCCTGTCAGATAATCACGAACTTCTTCACTAGTCTGACAGAATCTACGTGCTGCCTCCCCGTCTGGTGCTTCACTGTCTGCTACATCTTGAAATTGTGCACAACAAAGAGCTGTTCGATAAAAGTTAGGATTATTTATCGGAGTCTTTTCATATTTAATGATCTTATTAACAATAGTTGTAGCCTCTTGATAACTACGGCAAGAGATACGTCCATGAGCTATATCTGCTGTATAATCATCTTCTCCATCCATACAAGAATAATATAGATCAGAGGCATATTCTGTAACATTACCTGCATATGTTTTTTTATATAACTCCCCAGGAACATCTTCGTGATCTCCCATAATCAAGAAATATTGTAGATGAGAAGGAAGTGTATTATACTTGTCATGGATGACCTTTTTTACATCTGCGGCTTCCCATGATTGTCTTGACTCAATCTCTACTTTGAACCCTTGTAACGCTTTCCATTTCGCTAACTCCTCTGCGGCTTCTTTATATTTATCAACAGTTACAATTAAATAATTATCCGGTTGATCATTTATATTTGACTCTTTTCTCTTTTTTGAATGATTCGGATTTTTGACTCCTTTCAAAGTGTATGATAGGTGAGAGAAGATGCGAAGTTCTTTTGTGACAGGATTGTATTGAATCGGACTTATTCTTACTGTCACATAAGTTCTACCACTTGCTTTTTGTACATTCTGGATTTCCACGCTATGTTTTGGAAAGAAAGCATCTGTAGCATAGATCTCTTTATTAATATAATATGGCTTGTTGGGAACCCCTTCCGTATCGATATCATCTTCTTTAACAGGGTGCACCAATATATTATTATGGGTTACATAACTTCCCTCTTTCACTTCAAGATCGTATTCCCCTTCTACTTCATATATAAACTGTTTTGTAGGAATCGCTGGTGCTCCTGCTTGGTGAATATATGGGAATCCTTTAAGTTGTAAGAACATCCAATTACCATCCTCTTTAAACTCTTTCTTATGGTATTTACAAGAGCTAAGATCGATCTCTACTATAGATTTGTCATTCTTTAGATTATGACTAATGGTAGGAGTATTGTTTATCGACGAACTATAACTTTTTCGTCTTTTGGCCGTTAAATACCCATCTTGGCCATAACTATTTAAGCTAATTGAAAATAGCAATAGTATTAATATGTATATATTATTCATGTAAATGATTGATTAGTATCGTAACTAGTGTGATAGGCAAAAGCTTTTTCTGTGTTAAAAATATTAAATATATTTAAACATAATGTGTGATATCTAAAACTTTTATGTCTAATAGATATATTTTGTGATCTACTTTAGAAAAGCTTCTATGCAATCAATCAATGGATTACTATCCTTTTTAATTCAATTTAGGGGTCAAATAAATATTTAATATTGATTGTACAATCGGTTGTATCGTTATCCATTTGAAGAAATACAAAGAGAGATCACTATAGTTATCTCTCTTTTAAGCATGAGGTTAGATCTTATTTTGTTTTTACTTGAAAAAGTCCTTTACCTCGAACATGTATAATGATGTTTCGTGAATAGACAAATGCTCCTGCAAGTTGTCCTAGAAGTAGGTTGATGTCTTTTCTAAAAATGGCATAGGATATAATAATCATCGACCCGATGAGGCTTATGATCCAAAACCCAAGAGGCAGTATTGATTTCCCTTCCTCTTCCGATATAATCCATTGATAAAAAAAACGGAAAACAAAAATGATTTGTCCTATGCTTCCCCATATCAGAAGTATCATGGGAATCTGGTCATTTGAGATGATCGATTGAAACAAAGTGTTATTAAACCAAGAGATGTAGCTGATAATGATAAAAGGAGCGATGAGTGTGATGATCCTTAATATCTTTGGTATTTTTTTCCAACTCTGATGGAGTTGAATATTACGGATATAGATAAAATATACCATTAGTTGTCCTAGGACAATCGCCAGATCTTTTCTAAATATTCCATAAATTAAAAATGTGACGGAAGCCAATAAGCTAATTTGCCAGAAAATAAGAGGAGATTCTGATTTCCCACTCTTCTCTGAGAGAAGCCACTGTATAAGTAGTCTGGAAGAGAACAGGATATTGCCTAAAAGACCAATGGCAAATACATACCATTGATCTTGTGCAATTATATTATATAGCGTCTGAAGCATGCGTGTGGTGTAAGGTTAGTTGGTCACTCTTTTCGATAGTGTAGTTAATATATCTTCGTTTGATCCAAGAGAACGCGATAAGATCTGCAAAAGGACCTAAGAGTCTATTCCATAGATGGTATTTCGCTTCTCCCTCTATTCTCTCAAAATGAGATACGGGGACTTCTTTAACGTTTCCTTCTTGTAGTAATACTAAGGCGGGAAGAAAGCGATGCATTCCTTTAAAGAATGGGATTCTTTTTGCACTGTCCTTTTGGATTATCTTTAATGGACATCCCGTATCTGATACACCATCATTGGTAACCCATCTTCTAAGTTTATTGGCTATTCTTGATGAGATCACTTTGGTGTTTGAGTCTTGTCTATCTTGACGTATCCCTGTAACCAATTCATAGGATTCGCAATAATCAAGCAACTTATTAAAATCCATTGGTGAAGTCTGTAGATCGGCATCAATATATCCGATAAAAGGCGATTCTATTATGTCTATACCTGCTTTTAATGCGGTACTTAGTCCTTGATTTTTATATAGTGAGATAAAGTGAAATTCACCATTCTTATTGCAAATCTGTTCTATTAATTGCAAGCTGTTGTCTGTTGATCCATCATTCACAAAAAGAATATTAACACTTTTTGTAGATAGGTTTATAAATTCAGATAATTTGCTGAATACACGTGGTAGACTTTCTTCTTCATTGTAAACGGGAACGATGACCGTTAGATATGAAGTTTTTTGGGGGATTGTGCTCATATCGTATCTCAAATTAAGTTGCGTATGCAAAGGTTTCTAGGTATTGTTAATTCATTATTTATATGAATTTGGAATCAAGTTAACAAAAAAAAATGAATTCATATAAATTCAATGATGGAAAAGTTACTTATGTTTAGCCATTGGTAGACAGAGGATTAACATAATATCGTTAGCCTGAAGATAACGCTAGAAAAGATGTAGTTTTGTATATATTATGATAGTCTGAAACACGATAAAAAGGTGTCCCGATATGGGATTGAAAGGAGGTTTGTCCATGGTTTGTCCATGGTTTGTCCATGGTTCCTCCATGGTTCGTCCATGGTTTGTCCATCGATTTTGGGGTTTTCGATGGAGAAACCATGGAGCAACCATGGACAAACCATGGAGGAAGTATGGTGGAAAGTATTATTTTACACCTATCTCGGTATTGGATTTGACATTGTATTGCATTTAACTTGGAGGCAATTCACATTTTAGTTTTGATATACGTTGAATGTGTTTTCAATAAGCTTTTGGTAAAATGAGTTCTTTGCCCATTGACTTCCATAGAAACGAGGAGCTAGAAGATACTTTTCACGGGTAGGAACATAAATGGTTATACCACAATATTTATCTAATACAATCTCATCATAAAATAGGGTTGGGGTATTCCCTTTATATAGAATCAGTTTCTCTACTATTTCACCAATCTGTTGTTGTTCTGAAGTCGTGAAGTGTTGTTCAATCATATCCATAAAATCAAAATAGTCTTCATCTAATGACAGTCTTTGTAGATTGTCGGAATAGACTCTTTTGGATGTTAAGTCGTAATGTTGAATCACTTCTTTCATTTTGTGTTCTAATTGAGCCATATAAGACGTTTTATATAGAGCTATTGTACCTGTTCTGTCTCCATCATCTAGATTACTATAGTAAGTCATAAAAGCCCTACAAGCATTCTCTAATCTAACTTCTTTGGGTTCTGAATAGTTGGTTAGTGCAGCAAAGGTAGTGGTATAAGGGAAGCCTTTCTCTGGAACTTCTGCTGGAGATGCAACAATATATTCAGACACCTCTTTGAGTTCAGAAACGATTTCTACTCCTCCCATCAAACAGGCATCGAATAGTATGAAATTAAATTTCTCTATCTCGTTGTTGTCTAACACTGACTCTAGCGATTGGTGTAATTCATCTATATTCATTGCCATTCCATGATCGTCTCCAAAAGACTTTCTTGTTGATCTTATTCGTGGACGCCATCCATCGGCATGTGACCATAATATTAGTCCGTACGATTCTGATGGATATTTTTCTATAACTTCATTAAGTATTTCTTGAAATTTAGTGGGGCTAGTAGAGTTGAAATCCTCGTATTCTTTAACAATATGTTCGGATAAATCTGTAATGTTTGGGTTGTTAAAGTTATATAGATATGACTTTCTTCTTTGATAGTTCCTATAATCTAAAAAGACTACGAGATTTGCATCTTCTTTTAGGCCTCGAATCATCTCCCTAATGTTGGGAAATGCAACATCACTTAAATTGTTGTCTGCAGCCATATAGACAATGATGGTCTCTTTATATTTTGGAGCTGGATACGTAATGGTTGTTGTCGTCTCTTTGGTTGTGATAGTTGTAGACTCATAGGTACAACTAAAGAGAGTGCTGAGTAGTAGAAATATAATAACTTTCTTCATTATGGATCGTTGTAATGTTTATATTTATGTTGCCTAAATTAGTCATTTATAAATAGAAACTTTTTACAACGAATTCCACAAAAAGCGCAAAAACACTTTCTTGTGGAATCGTAAACTATGTAGAATCCTACTGAACACGTTCAACAGGAAGGTTGATACTTGTGAAAATCGTTCTAATTAGTTCTTTATTTTCACCATTATGATCTATTTGATCTGCCTTTAACAGTGCGTGAACAACCGTATACCAATCGATTGTATCATCTACGTTTTCTCCATTATTTGCTTCATAGAAATTAGTATTGTTCTTTGCTTCATCTGCTAACATGGTCCATGCATGCATGATAAGATGATCCGCTTTTTTCGCTCCAATGGTTTCTCGAATTTTCCATAATGGATAAGAGATATACATTCCAGCTGAATGGGTGTCTAACAGATATTTTAGTGTCTCTTTGGATTTAAGAACAATATCAATATAATGATGCATTGTTGAATTCTCATCCTTGTATATGTCAGAATATGCTTCTTTTAGATCTAAGATGCTTCTGTAAGTATTGCAATATTCGGTATTAATAGGATATGATAATTTTATCGAGACATCTCTTACCATCAATGGTGGAACTTCTCCTTCGAAAATTAATGGAGAGTTGTTTAATGATGTTGTAAAATATTCCATAAAACCAATGCTGATATATCTATTTTTTTGATATTTAGCTTTGGTATATTCTCGTAAAAAGGCTTCATATCTATGGCCTACTTTGTGATAGATAGGAGATGGTGAGATCTTACCCTTTTGAGAGTAAACAAAATGACTATTGTTATTTGCAATTGGCATCTGGTCTGCAATACTTACAGTTATATTTTTATCCTTATCTTTAATATTTGGCTCTACAAATTCCTTCATTAGATTATTGTAGTATTCCGAGGCTTGAATAAAATGATAAGCTGTAAATATTGCATAATATGATGCCGTCCCTGATTTAATGTCTGATTTTGTTAGATCATAAGGAATAACCTCTTGGTCTTTGACGGCATTCTGTAGTTTGTTTTCAGGGAATGAAATCGAATTTAATTTTGTACAATGTATCGAATTTAAATATGGAGAATCTATTTCTCCTGTTTCTGTAACGAAATCTATTTTTACCTCTTGGGTATACTCTACTCCATCTTTTATAATCCTTTCTGTGAATTTTTGTTTCTTAATATTGGAACATGCACTAAGTATTAGTGCCACTAAAATAAATGTTAATTGCTTCATCCTTTTACTTTGATTCTTTCTAATTTACAAATAGCATTTTAATATAAAATGTGCTCGGGATTATGCTTCGGTAGGGTAGTTTTGTTCTTTGCAAATGAAATTAAAAACGTTAAATTAATAAAACTAATATTAAACAAAGTGTAATTAGGGGTATGTGTGTCTATGTTACCTGTTATGAGGGTAATAGTATGACATTTAGATAATAGATTGATTCATAGAGGGTAATTAAGGTGGGGGTCATTTCCCTTCTTTTTTGAAAGTTTCGATCATATCTTTGTTTTCGTATCGAAAGCTCCTCTTTGATATACTTTAATTCTGTTTAAATAGAGAATCGAGTTTGTATAGAATACTTCATTGAGGTGGAAACGATATTAATATATGCGATATCGTGGTCGAACAGGAGTATAATTTTTTGAAGAGTGAAGTAGGATTGGAGATATATTATTTTGGAAGTCTTTATTTCGAGATACATCAAGACTAATTCCACAAAAAAGAAGGACGACTCTTTTTTGTGGAATAGTATTGTATATCATCTTACTGAACTTGCTCAACAGGAAGATTGATGCTGGCAAAAATGGCTTTTATTAATTCTCCATTTTCTCCTTTATTTTCTATCTGATCTGCTTTTAATAGAGCATGAACAACTGTATACCAGTCGATGGTGTTGTCTACTACTTCTCCATTATTGGCTTGATAGAATGTGGTGTTATTTTTTGCCTCATCTGCCAACATGGTCCATGCATGCATGATAAGATGATCTGCTTTTTTTGCACCAATGGTTTCACGGATCTTCCATAATGGATAAGAGATATACATCCCAGCTGAGTGTGTGTCTAGGAATTGCTCAAGAGTCTCTTTCGATTTAAGAACGATGTCAATATAACGATGCATTGTAGAATTTTCATTCTTATATGTGTCCGAGTATGCTTTTTTCAGGTCAAGAATGCTATGATAAGTGTTATGTAATTCTCTATTAATTGGATATGATAATTTTGTAGATACATTTCTTACCATTATGGTTGGAACTGCCCCTTCAAAAATTAATGGTGAATCATTTAAAGAGGTGGTAAAATATTCCATAAAACCAATACTGATATATCTGTTTTCTTTGTATTTCGCCTTCGTTTGGGTTCTTAAGAATGCTTCGTATCTATGGCCTACTTTATGGTATACTGATGAAGGGTTGATGCCGTGATTGGGAGAGTAAACAAAGTTACTGTTGTTGTTTGCAATGGGCATATTCTCTGCGATACTAACAATAATATCCTTATCTTCTTCATTCAGCTTAGGTTCTACAAACTCTTTCATTAGATTATTGTAGTATCTTGAGGCTCTAATAAAATGATAAGCTGTAAATAAAGTGTAGTATGTTGGTGTTCCATATTCAATCTTTGTTTTTAGCAGATCATAAGGAACAATCTCTTGATCTTTTACTGCATTTTTTAGTTTGCCTTCAGGGAAAGCGATAGAATTTAATTTAGTACAACGAATTGTATTTAAATATGGTGATTCTATTTCTCCTGTCTTGGTGACAAAATCAATCTTTAATTCTTGAGTTTGTTCTACTCCGTCTTTTAATATTCTTTCTACGAAATTCTCTTTTTTGATGTTGGAGCAGGCACTTAATAGTAGTACTGCTAAAATAATCTTAAAATGCTTCATCCTTTTAATTGATTCTAACTATTAGTAATAGAATATGGTTCTTAAAATAGGTTTGGCGTTTTATTCTTGGGGATGGTTTTGATTAATACAAAAGAACTTAAAAACGTTAATTTATTCGAACTAATTCCAAATAAAGTATACTGTGGGGATTGTATGTCTATACTCACATTTTTGACCGTAATAGTATGACATTTAAATAATGATTTGATTGATAGCTATTCATGAATAAGGATGTCATATACTTCTGTTTATCCTGATTACTCGTCTTCGTTAGATTTTATGTATGCCAAATCAGTGACTCTTTAATTTTACTATTAAATTTAAGTGTGTTTAATTGTTAATAGTATGTCGTTGTTGAGTGATATATTGAATTGTATCAGTATTATAGTGTTTGCTTGCTGGTGGTGTTTGTTGTGTGTGTTTGCTATTTATGATCAAAAAACTCCCTTTTGTGTTGTTTGTGTAGATGTGTATAGTGTTGTCTGTTTTGACTCTTTGTTTATGGATTTATTCTTATCGGTTTGATGAATACTCTGTTTCTAATCCTATGGAGTTGGTGGGGAGTTAAAGTTTGACTGCTTCTTATTGTGTTTGTGAAGGAGAGGATCGTTTGTATCTAATGATAATGGGAGCTTGTGGTTTGGAGTTTACCACTGAGAATTGATGATTGTTGAAATAATATAATCTATTGTTAGGACTTTTGTAAATAGCATAGAGTGAAGTTGGGCTGTAGAGTTACAACGAAAAAAAAGGATCTACCAAAAATATGGTAGATCCTTTGAAAAATATCTATAGATGTAAGATTACATCATGCCTGGCATTCCACCCATTCCTGGTGCACCTGCTGGCATTGGATCTTCTGTCTTTTCTTCAACCAATACACACTCTGTAGTCAAGAACATTCCTGCAATAGATGCAGCATTTTCTAGAGCTACACGGCTTACTTTAGCTGGATCGATAACCCCTGTTGAAAGAAGGTTCTCGTAATTTCCTGTGCGTGCATTGTAACCGAAATCGCCTTCTCCTTCTTGGATCTTTTGAACGATAACAGCACCTTCAAGACCTGCATTAGAAACCATTGTACGAAGAGGAGCCTCAATAGCTTTGCGGATGATCTCAACACCTGTTTGTTCGTCTTCGTTGTCTCCAGTAACATTTTCAAGAGAAGCCATTGCACGGATATATGCAACTCCACCACCAGGAACGATTCCTTCTTCTACTGCAGCTCTTGTTGCAGAAAGGGCATCATCCACACGGTCTTTTTTCTCTTTCATCTCTACTTCTGAAGCAGCACCTACATAAAGAACAGCTACACCACCTGCTAGTTTAGCAAGACGTTCTTGTAGTTTTTCTTTATCATAGTCTGAAGTTGCAGTGTCCATTTGAGCACGGATTTGACCTACACGAGCTTTAATATTCTCTTTCGCACCTAGTCCGTTAACAACAGTTGTGTTTTCTTTGTCTACTGTTACTTTCTCTGCTTGACCTAACATTTGAAGATTAGCTTGCTCTAGCTTCATTCCTTTTTCTTCGCTGATCACTGTACCACCAGTAAGGATTGCTAGATCTTCTAGCATCTCTTTACGACGATCACCGAAACCTGGAGCTTTAACAGCACATACTTTCAAACCTGCACGAAGACGGTTTACTACCAATGTTGCAAGAGCTTCTCCTTCGATATCTTCAGCTACGATCAATAGAGGACGCCCTGCTTGGTGTGATGCTTCTAATACAGGAACAAGATCTTTCATGTTTGCGATCTTCTTGTCGTGGATAAGTATGAATGGGTTTTCCAATTCAGCATCCATCTTCTCTGTATTAGTGATGAAGTAAGGAGAGATGTAACCACGATCGAATTGCATACCTTCAACTACGTCTACATATGTTTCAGTACCTTTGGCTTCTTCAACTGTAATAACACCTTCTTTTTGTACTTTCTCCATTGCATTAGCAATCAACTTACCGATAGTCTCGTCGTTGTTTGCAGAGATACGTGCTACTTGCTCGATTTTGTTGTAATCGTCACCAACATTTTGTGCTTGTCCTTTGATGTTTTCAACAATTACTTTTACTGCTTTGTCGATACCTCTTTTAAGGTCCATTGGGTTAGCACCAGCAGTTACGTTTTTCAATCCAACATTGATGATAGCTTGTGCTAAAACAGTTGCAGTAGTTGTACCATCACCAGCATCGTCTGCAGTCTTAGATGCTACTTCTTTCAAAAGCTGTGCACCCATGTTTGCAAATGAATCTTCTAGTTCCACTTCTCTAGCTACAGTTACACCATCTTTAGTTACGTGTGGTGCACCGAATTTGCGATCGATGATTACATTACGACCTTTAGGTCCTAAAGTTACTTTAACTGCATTTGCTAGTTGATCTACACCTTGTTTAAGTAGATCACGAGCTTCTATATTGAATTTAATTTCTTTAGCCATGATTGTCTAATTAATTATATTACGTAAAAAAATATATTGGAAATAATTGATATTAGCTGATGTAAAGAACATCTGTTTGAGATAGTAGAAGATAATCTACACCATCAATATCAAGTTCAGTACCAGCATATTTTCCGTAAGAAACCACATCTCCTACTTTGATTTCCATAGGCTCATCTTTTTTAGCTGCGCCTACCATTCTCACTTTTCCTTGTTGTGGTTTTTCTTTTGCTGAATCAGGGATATATAATCCGCCTGCAGTTTGAGTTACTGCTTCTTGTGGCTCTACAAGAATCTTACCTGCTAAGATTTTACCTTTTAATTCTGCCATTTTACGTTATATTTTTGTTTGTTTTTTTTTGTGATATCGTTTCTCTATTTCCTATTCTCTTTGCGTAAATAGAAAGTTATGGAGAAAGGAGTTATATATCATATAACCACTTTCTCCATAATCATATATTGTGCCAAACTGTTTTGTGGATCTTTTGTCATACATTATGACACTCCTTTTTTAACAACCTGTCACTATGTCTCTCTACAAAAAAAAGGTTACCTCTGTAAAGAGAGATAACCTTTTTTTCAAAACGAAAACGAAGTGATTATTTTACTTCGTTATTATCGTCAGAAGTTTGATCTGTTGTTGCCTCTGGAGCAGGAGTACCTGCTTCTGGAATAACGACATCTGATCCTGTATTTACGTTTTCAAGAACTTCTCTGTTAATACGAGTACCATTCGCTGCTGTTCTGTTTGGAAGAACAGAAGATGAAATAATACACAAAAAGAAAATAATACCTGCAAAAGTCCAGGTAGTTCTTGATAATCTATCTTTTTGGTTCTTGACACTCATTATTTGAGTTGATCCAGAGAAAGAGTTCGAAAGTCCTCCTCCTTTAGGGTTTTGTACCAATACAATCAAAATAAGAAGTACCGATACAATTAGCATAGTAATAATAAGGGCATTGTACATTTTCTACTGTTTTTTATGTAACGCTTTAATCTCTTCAATCCGTTCAGCAAAATAAGCATTTTTTTTGGGATATTTCAAACTTAATGTTTCGTAAGTGTGAATAGCTTCATCATAAAGTTCTTGTTTTATATAGATCTTTGCTAATGTTTCACTTATCAATCCATCCGAATCTTTTTCTGCCTTCTCTGTGAGAATAGAATTTCGTCGTTTGTTTGGCCTACTTACTTTACTCTTAAAGGAAGAGACAAAAGAGGATATTAATACTTGTTGATTCTCTCTATGTTCTTTTTTATGGTTCTGTATATCAAAGAGTTCTTTTGCAAGACTCTCGAATGGCACCTTGTTTTTTGATGTTCCTTCAAGTTGATATTGTGAAGGAGGATCAATAAGTGCCATCAGCTCATCATTATCTAACCCCTCATTAGTTTGTTCTTCTAGGACTTCAGAGGTGTTTGATAACAATGTTTTTAATTGTTCTCTAAATTCCATGTGAATGACACATCTCTTTTTTTGAGCTTCAAATTTAAGATTATGAAGTTCCTTATAAGCTTTACATAACAATATCTGTGCAGTGGTAAAGGCAGGATATTGCTCTACCATCTTCTCTAGAAGAGGTAGACATGCTTCCGTTATAGGAATTTCTTCGTTTAATATTTTTCGAAACTCTAAGAGATTCATATATGATTACCAGTTTGCAGCTGATTTATTAAAAATATCGGTAATGATTTTCTCTAATATGACTTCAACATATTCGTCTTCTATCGAAGCAAAACTTTGACTGGCTGTGAAATCTTCGTAAGCTGTAAATGTCTGATTGAAATCTTGATCATGATTTATATTGTTTACAAATTTCACACGTACGCCTATAGTAAAACGACTTTGTCCTGCGATATCTCTACCGTCGCTAGAGGTTTCAATACCCAAAGGACGTGTCTCATATCTTACGATTTGTCCAGAGAATTCGATATCTCCACCATTTCTTTGCGAAGTTAATCCTAATTCATTAGAGAATTTATCTGTTAACTTCTCTTGAAACGCTTGACTTAGCTTTGGGTTCACTATTCGTGCCCTATTTGGGAAGAAATCTACAAAAAAAGTCTTTATCTCTGGCGACAATGAGGCTCCAGTAAAGGAATACCCTATTTTACAACTCGTCGAGTAGATAGCTAGGGTGGCAACACACAATAGTGTGATTAATATGCGATGTCTCATGATATGTTGTATTCTTTAATTTTACGATACAATGTTCTCTCCGAAATACCTAAGTCTTTGGCTGCTTGTTTGCGCTTTCCTTGGTGTTTCTTGAGAGCTTTATTGATAAGCTCTATCTCTTTATCAACAATCGAAAGAGACTCTTCTATGATCTCTTCTGTGTCCTCTATTTCACTGTTGTGATGAATGATCTCTTTTGGTTCACTCTCTTTGATACTAGGAGTAATGGTCGTCGGAACAGCAGGAGTAAAGCTCATCTCACTTTCGTGATATAGATTTTGAAGATAGCTTTTTTGCTCTTCTGTTGTTAAACTACCACCATCTTTTTCCATTACATCATGAACCAACTTCTTGAGATCGTTCATATCTTTTTTCATGTCAAAGAGGATTTGATACAATATCTCTCTTTCTGAACTAAAGGTTTTCTCGTCTACATCTTTATATAGTGCTGGCAGATTGGTTTCTGCAATGATGGTATCTTGTGGTAGATAACCAATCAGTCTGTCTGCAGAAATCTCTCTCTCTTTTTCAATAATAGATATTTGTTCTGCAATGTTTTTTAGCTGTCTGATATTTCCAGGCCAATTGTAGCGCATCATTAGTTCTTTGGCATCACTTTGTAGCTTTACTGATGGCATCTTGTATTTATCTGCAAAATCAATAGCGAACTTACGGAACAACATCAATACATCTTCTCCTCTTTCTCGTAAGGGAGGAACGATGATTGGCACAGTATTTAATCTATAGAAAAGATCCTCCCTAAATTTACCCTCTTTGATTGCTTGAGGTAAGTTCACGTTGGTTGCCGCAACGACACGAACATTGGTTTTATAAACCTTAGATGAACCTACACGCATAAACTCCCCAGTCTCTAGAACACGTAAAAGACGGACTTGTGTTGATAGAGGCAATTCGCCTATTTCATCTAAAAAGATGGTTCCATCATTAACCTCCTCGAAATAACCTTTACGGTCATTTACAGCACCAGTAAATGAACCCTTCTCATGTCCAAAGAGTTCAGAATCAATAGTACCGTCAGGGATAGCACCACAGTTAACGGCAATGTACTTTCCATGTTTCCGATGGGAGTAGTTATGTATAATTTGAGGGAATGACTCTTTTCCCGTTCCACTTTCTCCTGTAATCAACACGGAAAGATCAGTTGAGGATACTTGAATGGCCACCTCTATGGCTCTGTTTAATCCTACAGAATTTCCAATGAGTTTAAATCGTTGTTTTACCTCTTGAATATTAACCATATTGAGTACTCTAATTCGTTTGTTTCAGAAATCGTATTTTTATTATAATAGATTGATCTCTACCAAATAAAGACAAAGGTAATGGTTTATTTTAGATGTGACAATTTGTCACATGGTTATTTTTAATGGTTCTTATTTCTTTTCCTTCTGTAATATGTTGAATGGTCTATTTCTTATACCTTTGTGTGGTTATAAGGAGGAGTGGCTCCCCCTTTGACTTCAATTTATGAATCATAAAAAATGTATTATGAAATCGATTATCATCATTCCTGCTCGATATGCATCGACACGTTTTCCAGGTAAGCCTTTGGCTGATATTAATGGTAAAAGTATGATCCAGAGAGTTGTTGAACAAGCCTTGAAAGTGACGTCTGAAGTGTGGGTTGCAACCGATGATCAGCGTATTTATAAACATGTTGAAAACTTTGGTGGAAATGTAGTCATGACTAGAGAAGACCACCCGAGTGGTACGGATCGTATTGCGGAAGCGTTAGCAAAAGTAGAGCTGTTGAAAAAGACAACCTTTGATGTGGTAATTAACATCCAAGGCGATGAACCTTTCATCCTACCAGAGCAAGTGGAATCATTAAAAAATGCATTCCATAATGAAGCAATTCATATTGCTACGTTGGCTAATCCTTTACAGAGTTATGAAGAGGTGGCAGACCCCAATCAGGTGAAAGTTATCTTCTCTCCATCTGGCAAAGCAATCTATTTTAGTCGTAGTCCAATTCCTTTTGTTAGAGGTGTGGATAGTGAAAAATGGATTGAAAATTGTAATTTCTGGGGACATATTGGCATGTATGGCTATAGAGCAGAGGTTCTAAAAGAGATTACAAAATTGGCTCCTTCTTTCTTAGAAAAAAGTGAATCTTTAGAGCAACTGCGTTGGTTGGAAAACGATTACCATATTCATGTGGCTACAACTAACCACAAGGGAATGGGGATCGATACCCCTGAGGATCTAGAGAAGGCTTTGAGTCAAGGATCTCTATAAAGAATATATTTTCATGGGGTGAAATAGCGCACTCCATGAAAATATGTGTATCTTCATCCTGAAAGAGTTTTCTCTTTTATCCCAAACCTACAAAATTAACATGGTTATGAAAAACGATCATTTCGTTGATTCTGATCCTTGGTTAGCTCCTTTTCGTGAAGAGATATTGCGATTAGGATCTTACTGTAAGGAAAAAGAACAAACGTTCTTAAATGGCGTTTCTATTGATGACTTCTCAAGAGGATATGATTATTATGGTATTCACTCTTTCGATTCACATTTAGTGATTCGTGAATGGGCTCCGAATGCGACTAAGATGTATCTTTTGTGTGATGAAAATCAATGGAAGGCTGATGAGGCATATCAGTTTACACCTTCTACTTTTGGTAATTGGATTATTCAAATTCCTAATGAGATGTTGCCCGTGGGTGCTTCTTATGCATTATGGGTTGAATGGGACCAAGGAGCGGGGAAACGTATCCCTGCTTGGGCTAGATATGTGGTGCAAGATCCTGATACATTAGAATTTACTGCACAGAATATAGGAGATAGCCAATATCATTGGAAGAATGATATTCCTGCTCATCCTTCTGAACCTCTGATTTATGAGGCTCATATTGGAATGTCTGGTGAATCAGAAAAAGTTCATGATTATAATTTCTTTACTGAAAATATACTTCCTAGAATAGAAAAGGCTGGGTATAATGTGATCCAGTTAATGGCCATCCCTGAACATCCTTATTATGGGAGTTTTGGATATCATGTCTCTAGTTTCTTTGCCCCTTCTTCTCGTTTTGGTACTCCTGATGAATTAAAACATCTTATAGATACTGCCCATGGAATGGGAATTCGTGTAATCATGGATTTGGTCCATTCTCACGCAGTAAAAAATGTTGTGGAAGGTTTAGGTGCTTACGATGGTACACAATATCAATTCTTCCATGATGGAGAGAGAGGGTTACATCCTGCATGGGACTCCTTGTGTTTCGATTATGGCAAACCAGAGGTGGTGCATTTCCTTTTATCTAACATTCAATATTGGCTAGAAGAGTTTCAGTTCGATGGTTTCCGTTTCGATGGAGTAACGAGTATGCTCTATCTAGATCACGGTCTAGAACGTGCTTTTACGCAATATGGAGACTATTTTAATAATAACCTGGATTGGGATGCGGTGGCTTATCTACGGTTGGCTAATAAACTAATTCAAAAAGTACGTCCAGGTGCATTGTCTATTGCAGAAGAGATGAGTGGATTGCCTGGATTGGCAGCTGATCTTGATCAGGGCGGTATTGGATTCGATTATCGTATGGCGATGGGCGTTCCTGATTTCTGGATTAAAATGGTGAAAGACAAGAGTGATTATGAGTGGTCCATGGGAGAGATCTTCCATCAACTTACTTCTCGTCGTGCAGAGGAGAAGGTGGTCTCTTATGTTGAAAGCCATGACCAAGCCTTAGTCGGCGATAAGACTGTTATTTTCCGTCTACTTGATAAAGCGATGTACTATGCCATGCGTAAAGATCAACCTTCTTTAGAGGTCGACAGGGGAGTGGCACTTCATAAGATGATCCGACTGATTACATTGACTACAGCCGGTGGTGCATACCTTAACTTTATGGGCAACGAATTTGGACATCCCGAATGGATAGATTTCCCTAGAGAAGGAAATGATTGGTCCTATGCCCATGCTCGTAGATTATGGTCGCTTACAGAGAACACAGAATTAAAATACCATTGGCTAGGCGATTTCGATAGAGACTTGATCCAATGGGTCCATAAAAATAAATTGCTATCTCAGCCTCAAGTATCGTTGTCTTTGGTGCATGAAGACGATAAGGTGTTGGTATTTAGAAGAGATGGCTATCTGTTTATATTTAATTTCCATCCAGAGAACTCTTATGATGGTTATTCTATTCCTACAGAGGCAGCCAGATATCGTGTCGTTTTCCACTCTGATGCGATTGCATATGGTGGATTTAATCGTGTAGATGTAGAGATGTCCTATTATGCAATGCCTGATACGCACCATAATAATCAACATCATATTAAAATCTATTTGCCTTCACGTACAGCTTTAGTATTAGAGGAATCTCCTTATTTTCAGGGAGTAAAATAAAATATGCTTGTCAAATAAGATATATGCTTCAGAACTAATTTGTTGTTCTGAAGCATATTTTGTTTATAAAAATGGCTTTCTATTTGATCTATTGACAAATAATTTATTGTTTTGCACTTTTTAAACCAGTTGCGTAATGGAGAGTTGCATCAATAAATTTGTTATCACAGGAGGACCCGGTACTGGGAAGTCCACATTATTATATGAGTTGGCCAAGAAAGGGTTCCTTTGTTTCCCTGAAGCCTCTCGTTCAATTATTGAAGAACAGTTGCAGATAGGTGGGGATTTAGTGCCTTGGGTCGATATGGATCGTTTCTCCTTAGCATGTATGGATCGAATGAAAGAGTTCTATAAGAAATCCTCAGATCAACCTACTTTCTTTGATAGAGGTTTGCCTGATGTGTTGGGATATCTTTATCTTACAGGATGTGAAGAGACCCAAGAGGTTGTGGAGCAAGTGTCTCCTTTCTCTTACCATCAAACTGTTTTTATTCTTCCTCCTTGGAAAGAGATCTACGAAACAGATCATGTCCGAAAAGAACCTTTTGCAGAAGCAATAGAGCTGCATAATCACTTGAAAAGAGCTTATGAGGATCTTGGATATAATGTGGTAGAAGTACCACACCTACCAGTAGACAAACGTGTAGATTATATCTTAGGGTCATTGGAAATAGCAAAATAATAGGATATATATATCAATAAAAAGCATCATAATGGAATATGTCATTATGATGCTTTTTTTATGGATCTATTTTGGTCTCTATTGCGAATCTTCCTTCTTTGTCGAAGATCGATTCCTTGTTTACTTGATAGAACTGTTTTGTTAAAAGAAATACGACAAGGTGACTCCATTTCCAACCAAGAGAGGAATTGGTCGTTTAATTGATGGATTCAGCTTTTATTGTAGTACCCTAAAGAGATAAAAAAAGCGGAAAGGAGTTTCTTCCTATCCGCTTTTTGTGTGAAATGATTTTCGATCTTAGTCGATAAATTCACATCCCATATAAGGAACAAGTACTGCTGGTACTTTAATTCCATTTTCTGTTTGGTTGTTTTCAAGAATAGATGCAACGATACGTGGCAATGCAAGGGCACTACCGTTTAATGTATGAGCAATCTGTGCTTTCTTGTTTCCTTCTTCTTTGAAACGAAGTTTTAGGCGATTTGCTTGGAACGATTCGAAGTTAGATACCGATGAAACTTCCAACCAACGTTCTTGTGCTGCCGACCATACCTCAAAGTCAAATGTAAGTGCTGAAGTGAAACTTAAATCTCCACCACATAGACGAAGTACACGATAAGGTAATTCTAGTTTAGATACCAACGACTCAACATAGGCTACCATCTCATCTAATACCTCGTATGACTTTGTAGGGTGTGCAATTTGAACTACCTCTACCTTATCAAATTGGTGAAGACGGTTAAGACCTCTTACATCTTTACCATAAGAACCTGCTTCTCTACGGAAACATGCACTATAGGCTGTATTCTTAATAGGGAACTGTTTTGCATCTACAATAACATCTCTATAGATATTCGTTACAGGAACCTCTGCTGTTGGAATAAGGTATAGGTTGTCTGCTGTTGCGTGATACATCTGTCCCTCTTTGTCAGGAAGCTGTCCTGTACCGAAACCTGAAGCTTCGTTTACAAGATATGGAGGTTGTACTTCTAGGTAACCAGCTTCTCTTGCTTGATCTAAGAAGAAGTTGATCAACGCACGTTGAAGACGAGCTCCTTTGCCTTTATAAACTGGGAAACCAGCTCCAGTAATTTTAACTCCTAGCTCAAAGTCAATAAGGTCATATTTCGATGCTAGATCCCAGTGTGGGGCAGGATTATCTCCCAGATTAGGCATCTGTCCACCTTCGCGAATAACCTCATTGTCCTCATCACTCTTTCCTGTTGGAACAGATGGGTGTGGAAGGTTTGGAAGTTGTACCTGTAGACTTTGAAGTTTTTCATCTATAGTAGAGAATGCAGTGTCTGCCTCCTTGATTTTATCTTTAAGATCCGAAGTCTTTTGTTTTGCTTGGTTTGCTTCTTCTACTTTTCCTTGTTTGAAAAGGTTACCAATTTCCTTCGAAAGTTGATTCATCTCGGACTTGTACCCATCTACTTCTTGTTGGGTCTTGTTACGAAGTGTGTAGAGCTCAAGAATCTCCTCTACAATATTTTTAGCATCGAAGTTTTTAACTTTAAGACGCTCGACCACCAGTTGTGGGTTGTCTTGGATAAATTTAAGATTTAACATAGTAGATTGTTATATGTCAGAGTATTATCTATTAAAATTCAAGGATGGGTATTCCCATCTTATTTTTAGGGACGCTTGAAAATAGTTTGATATACTTGTTTATCAAGCAGACAGCTATGCATATTTGTATGACGGTCCCTTTTGTCCTACAAAAATAATAAAAAAAATCTCCCGAATTATTACATGTGTAACAAAACGGGAGATTCATATTCTATCTACTGAGAATTATATTACTCAGCAGTAAAAGGCTCTACAGAAACGTAAGATCTGTTATCTCTTTTCTTACGGAAAACAACTGTTCCATCAACAAGAGAGAAAAGAGTATGATCTTTTCCCATACCTACGTTTTCACCTGGGTTGTGAGCAGTACCACGTTGGCGAACGATGATGTTACCAGCTTTACAAGCTTGACCACCGAAAATCTTCACACCAAGACGTTTACTTTCTGACTCGCGACCGTTCTTAGAACTACCTACACCTTTTTTGTGTGCCATGATCTAATGTTTTTAAAAATTAAGCTACAATATCAGAAATTACAATCTGAGTTAAATACTGACGGTGACCGTTTTTCTTTTTATAACCTTTACGGCGTTTTTTCTTGAATACGATCACTTTGTCACCTTTAAGGTGGCTGATTACTTTCGCAGTAACTTTAGCACCTTCTACAGAAGGAGCACCTACTTTTACTTCACCCTCGTTGTCAATCAAAAGTACTTTGTCGAATTCAACATCTGCACCTTCTTCAACACCCAAGCGGTGTACGAACACTTTTTGGTCTTTTTCAACCTTAAATTGCTGTCCAGCAATCTCTACAATAGCGTACATAGCTGTTTGTTATGTTGTAATTATTACTCTGGAAGGTGTTTCGTAAAAGGATACGAAATCTTATATGTAACCAACCTAGAGTCATTTGAACGGCAAAATTAGGAATTTTTGTATGATTACCAAAGTATTAGAATAAAAAAAATGTAATTCTCTTCTCTGTGATTATATGGTTATTTTTCCGTGTTATGGCCATAGGGCTGTAGGTTTTCGTGATGATAATGACAATGTTTTTGAGAGTAAAATCAATTCAGTCTAACGAAATTTTATCGTCTCCATATGTGAACAACAAAAATCACGCAAACCCCAATTTTACTGATACCTCGATTGTTTTTTGGGGTGACACGTCTTCGTTTAAAAGCTAAAGAAATGATATTAAAAACGGAACAACACGTCAGGTTCATAAAAGACAGTAAATAAAGAGTGTCGATGATTCAGATAAAGAGAATAGATCAATAAGAAATAGATAGGTCAAATAAAGGGTTTGTCCATCGATTTGGGGGTTTTCGATGGAGGAACCATGGAGCAACCATGGACAAACCATGGAGGAAATATGTATTAATCCATGTTTTATCTTTTGTGAAAATGTATCTATGTTAGATAATCTGAATAGGGTTTGTTGGGATGTTTTTTTACGTAATAATGAACTTTTTTCTGGGTTGCTGCTTTAAGTTAATGTTAAGAGAAAAGTAGGGTTGCAACTTGAATCTGATGGATGATATTGTTTCGTTAGTCATTAAATTGTAACTTCAACACAAAATATCAGTTTTTGAATATCTGGACACTATGCAAAAAATACAATTGAGGATATTGGGATTAACGACAAGTCAAACACAGACAGGTGCTTACGCTTTGTTAATGACCGAGGTGAATGGCAATCGTCGCTTACCAATAATTATTGGTGCGATAGAAGCTCAAGCGATTGTAATATTTCTAGAGCAGATGAATCCTCCTCGTCCTCTGACACATGATCTT
Source organism: Prolixibacteraceae bacterium (assembly GCA_025210775.1). GTDB lineage: Bacteria > Bacteroidota > Bacteroidia > Bacteroidales > Prolixibacteraceae > Halosquirtibacter. The sequence goes on along the minus strand of JAOARB010000032.1, from coordinate 138,834 downwards.
TTTCATCAAAGTTTAGAGCGTTTTGAGGTCAAATTGGAAGAGGTACTAATATATCGTTTAGAAGATGGTATCTATTATTCTAAGATCGTTTATCGCAGAGATCAACAAGTAGAGGAAGTGGAATCTAGAACCTCAGATGCCATTGCTCTTGCTTTGCGTTTCTCTTCGCCAATATATATTGACCAAGAAATAATGAATAGGGCTAGTATTGAGTTCGATCTTAAGGAACCACCAGAGATGGTGGTGGAGTCTGCATCGACTCCTGCTCCACAAGAAACATCACAAGATGTAGCATCGGAGAACCTTTCAAATGTCTCGATGAAGGAGTTAGAACAGCGCCTAAACGATGCTGTGGAGAATGAACGATATGAAGAGGCTTCTCACTTAAGTGAAGAGATAAAAAAGAGAAAAAATAAAAAAGACTGATATTTAACAATATTTTATATTCAAATAAAAGCTTATTTTAGCTGCACTAAACTACTGTAGAATCTCCTTTAGATGTCCATCGTGTCGTCTAAAGGATTTTTTATCTCATTAAATGATCTAAAGATGCAACAAGTTCAAGGTTTTTCGTTGGAGTCCTTACTTAGAGGAGGACTCGGAATGTTGACAATTATTTTAATTGCCTGGATTTTTAGTACGAATAGAAAACAAGTCGATTGGAAACTCGTCGGGATAGGTATAGCGATACAAATATTTTTGGCTGTAGGTGTATTGTATGTCCCATTTATACAGGGTTTCTTTGAATTTTTTGGAAAAGCATTTGTAAAAGTATTAGACTTTACAAGAGCAGGAAGTGGCTTTGTATTAGGTGGACTTCTTGATTCAAAAACATATGGATTTATATTCGCTTTCCAAGTACTCCCAACCATAATATTCTTTTCAGCTTTAACCAGTTTGTTATTTTATCTGGGTATAATTCAAAAAGTGGTTTATGTTCTAGCTTGGTGTTTGTCTAAAGGTTTGAAGATTAGTGGAATGGAGAGTTTGTCTGTGGCTGGTAATATCTTCCTTGGACAAACGGAATCGCCATTGATGATTAAAGCGTATTTGTCAAAGATGAATAAGTCGGAGATCTTCCTTGTGATGGTCGGAGGTATGGCAACTTTGGCAGGAGGTGTTTTAGCTGCGTATATCGATTTCCTTGGTGGAGATGATCCAGCACAACGATTGATGTTTGCCAAACACTTGCTTTCTGCTTCTGTAATGGCAGCTCCAGGTGCAGTGGTAATATCAAAAATTATCGTTCCTCAAACAGAAAAAACCAATACCGATGTGCATGTTCCTCAAGAACAGGTTGGTGCCAATGCTTTGGATGCCATTTCAAATGGTACTGGAGAAGGATTGAAACTAGCAGTGAATGTGGCTGCCATGTTAATTGTTTTCTTGGCACTGATTGCATTTATCAATTATATCTTTGAAAACTGTATTGGTCGATATACTGGTATTAACGGTTGGGTTAACAGTTTCACTGATGGGCAGTATAAAGGATTTTCGCTACAATTTATTCTAGGATATCTATTATCTCCATTGATGTGGCTTTTAGGAGTTTGTAAAGAGGATATTACTCTTGTTGGTCGTCTACTAGGAGAGAAGGTAATCATTAATGAGTTTATTGGTTATGCTAGTTTGGCAGATCTTAAAGCTGCAGGATCTTTTGCACAAGAGAAATCGGTTATTATGGCGACTTACTTGCTTTGTGGTTTTGCCAATTTTGGATCTATTGGTATCCAAATTGGAGGAATCGGTGCTTTGGCTCCAGATAAACGTAAATGGCTGTCTGAGTTAGGAATGAGAGCACTTTTGGCAGGTACTTTGGCTTCTTGTTTGTCTGCAACTGTTATTGGAATGATTATGGGATAATCTTTCCCTTATACGATAATATATCAAAGGAAAGCTGTTGATTCGAAAACGAATTGACAGCTTTTTTTTGTATTTTTGTTTTTGACTTTTTCTGTTGGAAAAAGCTATTCTATTAGTGAATAATCATAATAATCGCGTTTACGAAGATATGAAACAATATTTGGATCTACTGAACCATGTTTTGGAACATGGAAATCATAAAGAAGACCGTACAGGTACTGGTACTCAGAGTGTTTTTGGCTATCAGATGAGGTTTGACTTACAGAAGGGTTTCCCTTTGTTGACTACCAAAAAACTTCACTTAAAGTCTATTATTCACGAGTTATTATGGTTTTTGCGTGGAGATACGAATGTAAAATATCTTCAAGATAATGGGGTTCGAATTTGGAATGAATGGGCCGATGAGAATGGTGAATTAGGACCTGTATATGGTTCCCAATGGAGGTCATGGAATGGTGCGAATGGAAAGGTGGTGGATCAGATTACAGAAGTGATCGATCAGATTAAAAAGAATCCCGATTCTCGTCGTTTGCTTGTGAGTGCTTGGAATGTGGCTGAAGTGGAGAATATGGCACTTCCTCCATGTCATATTTTGTTTCAATTCTATGTGAATGATGGAAAACTTTCGTGTCAACTATATCAAAGAAGTGCTGATATCTTTTTAGGTGTTCCTTTTAATATCGCTTCTTATGCTTTATTGACGATGATGGTGGCCCAAGTGACTGGCTTAGAGTGTGGTGAATTTGTTCATACTTTAGGAGATGCTCATATCTACAATAACCATATGCAGCAGGTGGAACTTCAAGTTTCGAGAACCCCTTATGATCTTCCAAAGATGAAAATAAATCCTTCGGTAGAGTCCATTTTTGACTTTAAATATGAAGATTTCGAATTGGTGGATTATAACTCTCATCCTCATATTAAAGGGGTAGTGGCAGTATAAATATTTAAATGAATATCGTATGGCTTGTAATATCGCATTGATTGCTGCAGTCGATTCTAATTGGGGGATTGGAAAGGATAATGATATGCTTTTTTATATCTCTAAAGATTTGCGTCGATTTAAACAAATTACGCTCGGTAGCCCCGTGGTAATGGGAAGAAAGACTTTCGAATCACTACCCAATGGAGCACTCCCTAAAAGACGTAATATTGTCATTACACGACAAAAAGATTTGATGATTGAAGGTGTCGAAATAGTCCATTCTATGGAAGATGCTTTGGCTCTTCTAAAGGATGAAAAACAGGCTTTTGTGATTGGTGGAGGAACCATATATAATGCCTTTTTGCCGCTGGTAGATAGAGTCTATCTGACTCATATTGAGTCGCAAAAAGATGCCGATGTATTTTTCCCTTCTTTAGATCCTAAAATATGGAAAGAAGAAAAGATGACAACCTTTAGAGCAGAAAATAACATCCCTGCTTTTAAGTTTATTGACTATATTCGAAAGTAAGATACCGACCCATGTGTCTTCTAAAATTATGTCATCCCTTCGGGATTTGGTTTTCATGGCATTACTAACGAGTATTACATTGCGAACTGTTGTTTATAAAACGATATTGTTGATGTGATATCGTGTTGCAGTGGAACAATATATTGCTTCAACAAAACCTCCCAAGGAGGTGACATAATTGTAGCAAAATAACTACGAGAACAACAGAAACCCCGAAGAGGTGACACAATTTTATCATCCCTTCGGGATTTGTTTTTTATACAACATCATGAAATTACAATTATGTCATCCCTTCGGGATTTGGTTTCCATGGCATTACCAACTTGTATTACACTGAGATATATTGTTTATAAAACGATATTGTTGATGTGATGTCGTGTTGCAATGGAACAATATATTGCTTGAACTGAGCCCACAACGTGGGCGACATAATTGTAGAAATACAATTTAACTTATTTTATCCCTTCTTCGTTTAATTTTTCATTCTTCTCTTCTTAAAATATTTTTATAAGATGTTTATTTAACATTATTTTACGGTTGAATTACTATTATATTACTTATGATTATAGATTTATGATATCTCTTTTATTGTTAGTGTGTTGTGTATTATAATTATGAAAATTATACATACTGATGGTGGGGAGATCGTTTGTTACTTCGGTATAACTTATATGATAGTGTGTTTTAGGGTTATTTGCTACTGTATGTAGTGAAAATAATTCCAATTTTGGGGATCTTTATCTTTTATTGTTAAAGGAAAATAGACTATTATTGTTAATTTTGAATTGATTAACGCTGTATATAAAATATTATGAATATAAGCATGTTAATAGTCTTATAGTTGTTAAAAAACACGAATGACTATTATACTTATGATTAATAGCACTTTTTAGAAACGGTTTAGATGCAAGAAGTAATTTATGTAATAGATGGTTCGCTGTCTCTTGGGGGGTTATTTCTCGTGTCTTTTTGTGTCTTCTGTATTTTGAGCATTTCGTTTTAGGTGATTAGTATTTTGGTAAAAGAACGATCGATGGCGCGATACAAAAAAGAGGGTGGAACATTCTTTGTGATTTCTCAAAATCATGAGGTGAAATGTCGTGGTGATACTTTCTTCAATTCTAAGAAGATGAGGCCTTTGTTAGGCAACCTTTCTCATCTTTCATTTTCTGCATTAAAAGCAAATAAACAATCAATAAATAAATATTTAAGAGCTATGAGTATTTTATGGCGAGATTTTTTTAAGAATAGAGGTATACGGGGACGTAGCCGGCCGTGGAAACATCTGTTTTTGATAATGGGTGTTTTATCTATTGCAACAAATGTGTTTGCGCAAGGAGATCAGTTGACGGGTAAAGGATTAACTCCAAATTACTCTTCATCTGCTTGTGGTACATGTGGAACTTATTTTGATGGATCTAGAATTACATCCTTACCAAATCCACCATGTGCACCATTTGATGTTATTTATCGAGCATATGCAAACGTAAAAGGTAATGTGAAAAAACCTGTACGTTTTGTAATTGATTTTGATAATGGAGCAGCTACTAAAGAACTTCGATATGATCCTGCAGATGAGGCTGGTTCAGATTTAGTAGCTAATGTAGTTACTGTTGGACTTTTACAGTATGTCTCTTATGAGCCAAAACCAACTGTTCCAATTGCTGCTAGTTTTGATGAAGCATCTCCAGAGATTAAATGTTATTACAAACCAACAATGCAAATTTTTGTTGATGGAGTGCTAATTGAGAAAATTAATGCACCTGGAACAAATGTTTGGTTTAAAGATGATAAACTAAACCCTATAACTATTGGTGCTGTAACTGGTTATGAAACGGCAGTAACTGTTGAGGGAGGAAAGGTTTATTATAATGTTTGTATGGGGGATGAACAAGTTATTGAGAATCCATTTGAAGATCATAGCGTGTGGAATTGTCAAGAGGACCAGTATCCTGATGAGGATTTTACTGGAACTACACCTCCAATAAATAATGAAAAACGATTAACATATTGGGAATATGGTTTGGATAATGGTGAAGCACAAGGTACATTTCTTGCGGGTGTTGAGGTTAGTAATACTCGTGTGGGGGGCTTTGTTGCAGCAGTTCCCAATGGAGTAAATTATACTGTAAAATCGAATGGTGCTTTTCATGGGCCACTGATTCCTTACCCATATCCAACTGTGGCTCCTCGTAGAGGTGCAGATTATAAATTTATAAAGATTCCTGCTACTACTGCAGCTGATGAGGGGAAATTATTTCGTTTACGTCTGATCAACCAGAATGCTTGTGGTTTTTCAGAACCTGCGGAAGCGTTTATACGTATTGTTTCTGCTCCGCTTCCTGTTGTTACGGAGAGTACAATTTGTAAGCCTGCTTCAAACAGTGTGGATATCTCTTTTACAGATAATAATCCTAGACATCCTCGTTATGATAAAATAACATGGACAACTACTGCAGCTGATGTTGTTATTAATAATGCGGATAGACAAAATGCATCTATTGATATCTCAGGTGTTCCAAATGCAGAATTTAATGATGATGGTATTTTTACTGTTCCTTTAGAAGTTGCTGTTGAAGGAGGATCTAGTTCTTGTGTTAATAGAGATGCTGGAAATATCACGATTTATAAAAGACCAGATGCCACTTTTGCTCTAGATAAACATTTTGTTTGTGCTCGAATGGGTGAAACTGTTACAGTATCGTATGATCTTAATAAGGTATTGCCTTTGATTGCAGCGACAAAAGTTACTGTAGATTGGGGAGATGGTACGGTTGAAGATATTTATACTGGTGCAGCAGGTCCTGCTAGAGTTATTACAAAAGCACATACATATAATACATTAACTCCGGATGTTGTTACTGAATATCCAGTTAAATTAACTGCAACCAATGGTCTTTGTCAAGATGTAGAAACGTCACCTGTTGTTGTAGTGTACCCAACAGCTCCAACTATTACAGGTGGTCCTACAGGCCCTGTTTGTGCAGATCCTTCTGTTGATCTTGATTTTAGTTGTTCAGCAAAACATGCTACTGTAGTATATGAATGGCATATCGAGAAACCAGATGGTACTACGGATGATTTGGCTAGAACTGTTAATCCTGATTTGACCTATACTTTTGATCAAAATGGAGAATATAGATTAACTGTTGATGTTATTAGTACTCGAACTGCTTGTCCAACGACTTCTGCTGTTAAAACAGTGGTAATTGATAAACCCGTTGTTCCTGATGGTGTATTAGTAAATAAAGAGATTTGTGTTGATCCTATTTCTAATAAGGCTACTGCACAAGTTAATCTATCGCTTTCATCTCCTACAAGAGCTGGAACAAAATACGTTGTAAACTGGGGTGGAGGTGAAGTTGAGACCTTTATTGTAAATGGAGCAGGTAACCTTACTAAAGGTGGGGTTATGGTAGCCTGGACAGTGGATCATGAGTATGATTACACGGGAACAGGAGATGCTGTTCAAAGAAAAAACATTGATGTTGAAGTTACTTCACCTGTTGGAGCGTGTACTAAGTCGAAATTTTTCCAAGTTAAGATCAATCCATTAACCGAAGTGGCATTTACTGTTCCTGCAGTAAATTGTGATGGAACACCAATTGCTTTTGTAAATAATTCAAAAGGGGTTAATAAAACATATAAATGGTCTATTAAAGAGTGGGATACTGGTGCTGCTGCAACTACTGGCGCAGAGTTGGTTCCTTTAGCAGAGCGAACCAAGGAAATTCCAAATGTTACATTACCTGGAAATAAAGAATACCAGGCGACATTAGAATTATCTACAGCTTGTCGTCCAGAAACAACAAGTCATCGATTTAAAGTTGAGACTGTCGATGTTAATCTACCTGCTGGAGTTATTGAACTATGTACTGAAGCTCCTGGTGTTGGAGATGTAGATGCGGATATGGCAGAATATACATTAGATTTGACTGCTATTTCACCGAAAAGTGCTGGAACAACTTATCGTATTGATTGGGGTGATGGAAGTGCTGTTTTGAATAAGACTCAAGCACAAATGGTTGTTGATGGATGGACACTTGATCACAGTTATGCTTATGCTGGAGATGGGAATACTCCTAAAGAATATACATTAACAGTATCTGTTACTTCGGTGGCGAATGCATGTCAAAATATTCAAACAAGAACAGTTCGAGTCCATCCTAAAGTAGATCCTAACTTTATGATCCCTGCTGATGCATATTGTTTGAATAGTGGAAATGTTACTTTTACAAACGTCTCTACAGGTTCAGGTCTTTCATATGTATGGACCGTTCGTAATGTTACAACTGCAACGGATGTTACTCCTGTGGCCAATAACAATAGAAACTTGGTATTTGATTTTATTGCAGAAGGAGAATATCAAATCACATTGGCAGTATCTAGTGCCAATGGATGTAAAACGAATACCATTAGTAAGAACCTCAAAGTGGTTGATCCTGCTGGAGCATTTACTATTAAAGGACACAATGGTTACTATATTTTAGACAAAGCGGTAACAGAAAAGCGTGATGTTGTAATTGATCTTACGGGGTCTAGTTATATTGAACCAGGAACAGAATTTGAAGTTGATTTTGGAAATGGTACAACAAAAACATTAAATGATACAGATTTAAATGGTGTAGATGAGTATACATTCGATAATCCGGGTTATACTGGATTAAACTCAACCAAACATCAGTATCCTGTAGAATTAATTGTAAAAAAGAGTGGATGTAATTCTGTACCTATAACGAAAAATGTAATCATTTATCGTGTTGGTGCTGATTTTACGGTGGATGAAACAAATAAATGTAGAGGACAGTATTCATTTTCAGATGACTCATATATTGATGCAGACTTTAAAGATCCAGTAGCGGATCCTGCTGCAGAGAAAACGGTTGTTCGTGAATGGTTTGTGGATGTTAATGATGGTGGTGGTTTTAACTCACAAGGGTTTGGTAATACCTTAGGCTTTAATTATCCAAATTATACTGGAGCAGATATAACGATTCATGTCAAACTTCAAGTTAAGACAAAAATAACACGTACGATAGCTGGTTCTGATTATGAGGAGACTTATGAGAAGATTAAAGATATTGTGATCCCACCTTCACCTCAATTTATCCCAGAGCTTTTAAGCTATGATAAGTGTCCGGGTGATAACCAAATATTGAAGCCTGTTAAACCATCTTCATTGAAGCCTGATCCAAATAATGTTATTGTTACTGTATCAGGAACTGGAAGTGGCACTGGTGGTGTAGCTACAGATCAAGATGGTGTTGATCTAACTCCAGCTCAAATGACTGGTTTGGTAACACTACAGGCTGATGGTAGTTATCAGTTTAGTTCTACTTTAGCTTCAGGTAAAACTGTAAGAGGAGAATTTACGGTACGTTTTAATGTGCGTAATAATCCAGGAACAGCTGAAGAGTGTGGTTATACAAAAGACTATACAATTAATGTGTCGGATTTAAGTGTAACTACTGAGAAATTTTTTGCTTGTAATGGGGTGCCATTTACATTCAGACCTCAAACAATTGGTGGAAATCCAGCAGGTAGAAAACATAAATGGGAAATGGTGAGTGAACCTGCTCCTGGCTCTTTAAATGCAACAACAATACTTGATGTTGATGGTAATGAAGAGGCGTTTGTTTTTACTCCTGCTGCTAGTGGTGATTTTAAGATTAGATATACTGCTACTGACGTTGCTGGATGTACCGCTTCAGGAGTGTTTACTATAACCGTTTCAGATCAACCAAATACATCTGCTACTGCAACTCAGGTTGGTGGTAACAATTTAGTTGAAGTTGTTGCTGGTTCTGAATATCGAGTTTGTGGTACTTCGGTACATTTGAATGGTTTGCATGACGGAGGTGCTCCTACAGGTACAATGCATGGTAAATGGTCGATTCTTAACAAACCTGGTGGAACAGTTGCTCCAGTATTGGCTTCGACAGCTTCATTAGATGTGAATGGATTACAACCAGGGATTTATGATTTTAAATTTACTGTAAAAAATAATGTTGCAGGTTTGGTTCCTGGTCATGATGTACCTTGTGATGATCATACCTTGATTAAGATTCATGTTTATGAACCAATTACGGTAGTTGTAAAACCAGGTTTGGGTACAGTAGTTCCTGAGGATGGTCTTGCTGGTCCAACGACATTACATCCTGAAGTTAAAGTGACAGGAGGGTCTGGTGCTTATACATATTCTTGGGATGTAACTAAACCAGGAGGTGTAACAGATAGGAATGTTTCAACAGATGCCATTCCTAATTATAGTGCAACAATACCAGGTGTTTATCGTTTTGTTGCTCATGTAAAAGATGTTGTGGATGATGTTTGTGTTGCTGATTCTCCAGGATTACCAATGGAAGTAGTTGATCGATTGGAAGCAAATGCAGGACGAGATAAAGCTGTTTGTGGAACATCTACTACAATGGATGCTGTTCTTTGGGGAATTTCTGCTGGTGGTATTGGTCAAGGTACTTGGACTCAAATTGCTGGTCCAGGAACAACAAACATTACTTCAAAGAATAATATAGATTCTCAAGTTACGGTGGATGCGTACGGTACTTATACTTATCGTTGGACAGTGACCAATTCTAAAGTTGGTATTGTAGTTACAGATTTTGATGATGTGAATATTACTTATCATGCTCCAGTAACAATTGATTTTGGTTCTGATGATCTTTATTTCAATAAAGGGGATGTGGCAACCATGACTCCTGAGGTTGAAAAAGATGGTACAGTATTAACAGGTGCGGCATTGACTAATGATTATGACATCTTATGGACAGATGCTAGTGGTAAATTGAATGATACTGCTATCGAGAAGCCAGCATTTAATACAGGAACGACAGGGGACTTTGATCTAAAATTGAAGCTTACGCAAAGAGCAGGAGTTTGTATTCCTGTAGAAAAAGAGGTTCATGTACATATTCTTGAGGTACCTGAAGCTGCAGCTGAAATTCCTGCAGCAACTACAACTATTGGGGATGCTATCCAGGAAAATATTGGACATACTGCAGGTAGTCCAAAATATATTGTTGTTGGTAAGAGTGTAGATATCAGAGGTTTCAATAAAGTACTAGGAGGTACGCAACCTGATGATGATCCAGCGGATCACATTTCTGGTGTTTGGACTGTTAATAAAGCAACAGCATCTTTTGATCATGCAGACAGACATAATCCTAAAGTAAGCGTTACAGATTTTGGTACTTATACATTAACCTATACTATCAATAGTGGAATGACTCCTGCAACGAATAGAGCTCCTCAAATTTCAATGGAAGTGACATTTGTTGAAGCAGTGAATGTTGATGCTGATCCAGAAACCACTCGTTGTCCTTCTGATGGAGAGGTGGAGATAGGAGATGGATTTACCGTAACAGGTGGTTCCGCTGCAATAACCAATTATGCTTATACGATCACTAAAGATGGAGATGCTGCTGATTTTAGTGCATTATTAAAAGACGATGCGGCAAATGATAAGAATGTTCGTTTTGATTTTGCAAATGCATCGGAAGGTACTTATAATGTAACCTTGACAGTAAAAGATCCATATAGAGAATTAAGCAGTGATAATGCCACACGTGTTTTTCATGTAACAAAAGCGATGTTGCCACAAGTTCAGGTTACAAAAGCTACTGTTGTAGCTGTCCCAGAGAATTATGGTACACCTGGAGTTATTCAGAAAGCACAAGCTTTTGACCCTGCTAACCCGGAATATTTTATTATTGGAAAGAATATTGAAATGGTGGGTAGTGATAATGGAGCTATTCCTGTGGGTGATGTAAGTGGTAAATGGCAACGTTTTGATGGTGGTAGATGGAATAATGAACCAGTAGGACCTACGTTTACATACACTTCACCAACATATGGTCAAGTTTTAACAAAATGGGTTTTAAGTAATATTACTTGTGATCAAAACTTAAGAGTGGTTCTTAACTTTGTAGAACCTATTGTTATAGACCCTATTAACGACTTCTATTTCTGTCGTGGAGATAATAATCAAGCTCTAAATGCACTTGTAAAAGTGGCAGGTGGAAGTGCTGATGGTATTACTTATGAATGGAAAGTAATAAAAGATGCTGATGCATCAGATGTTACTGCGACTGTTCTAACTGCAAGTGACATTAGAGCTCCGCAGATTAGAACTGACAATACTGTTGAGGAAGGGAATTATACTGTAACTTTGAAAGCGACAGATAAACATGGTTCTATTCAATCCCAAACGGTTACTTTTAAAATCCATATTTTAGAGAATCCAATTGCAGGAATTCAGATTCCAGATGCAGCAGCATGGGGAACTCCAGGTGCTACAGTTCAGTATAAAGCTGGAACGGATGGAACAAGTGCAAACCTTCAAGTAATTACTTCTGATAATAACATCAATTTATTAGGAGAAAATAAATCAGTGATAGGAACAGATCCTGATATTGCTGGTGATTTATTGATAGGTGAATGGGTGATGGTTGCTGGACCAGATATTGATGCAGGAATCGTTCCATGGAAATCCAATGTTAAAGCATCTAATGTAACGATAGTTAATGCAGGTGTTTATACTTTTAAATGGAGTGTTTATAATGAAACTCCTGCTGGAATAAAATTATGTGAAGATGTTAAAACAGTAAAAGTTGAGTTTGTCGCAGGATCAAATGCTAGACCTGAAGGAGATCAACAAGTATGTCAAGAAGCAGGGGTTCTTCTTCCTCTTCAAGATTTGGTTGAACTAACTGGGGGGTCAGGTACTTTTAGTGAATATAGATGGACTGCTAAAAGACGAGATTTTGATGATGATCCTTTGAGTGAAACAGATGCTAATACTCAAATTGTAGATGGTAATATAACGGATAAAAATGCATCGTTAAAATTGGATAATGATGGGTTGTATTATATCACACTTACAGCTACTGATGGTCGTGGTATTGGAGGAACTTCTGCTACATTTAAAGTTGCAATAATTCCTCATCAAACATCTAATGCTGGTGTCGATCAGCAGACTTGTGGAGATGAAGTTACTTTAGCAGCCAATGCTATAAATCCGATTAATGGATTAGGACGAGTTGGTAAATGGACGGTAAATCCTGTAAGAGCAGTTACATTTGATGATGTCAATGATCCAAATACCAAGATTTATAGAAAACCTGGCACTAGTGGTAATTTTACTTTGACATGGACCATAACTTCTTCTTATGGTGGACATGATTGTCCTGAGTCAAGTTCTGTTAAAGTTTTCTTTGTTCAACCAATTCAGATTGGGGATGATCTTACCGGATTTGTAGGTAATGCAAAAGTGTGTACTGGAAACGATCTTGCGATACAACCAGTGATTAGTGGTGGTTCGAAAGAGACTTCTGGAGATTATGATGCTTATACTTATCAGTGGACAATGAAGGTTGGTTCTGCATTTGATATTACTAATAGATTGAAGAATCCTATAGGAGGTGCTCCTGCAACGAATCTTCGAAACTTAACATTAGAGACTGGTAATATTCCTCCTGGAGTATACACCTTAACTCTAAATGTAAGTGACCCTATTAGTGGGACATGTACAGCAACTAAAGATTTTACTATTGAGGTAAAAGAAACTCCTGTTGCTAAAGCGGAAGTTAATACAGTTGGAGGTACGGTAAAAAAATTGGCTGCAAATAGATATTTTACTTGTCTTAAAGAGGTCGATCTTTTGGGATCTAATTCTGGAAAAGTATTTAATAATGCAGGATTAGAGGTAAATGGTTCTGCTGTTGGTTTTGCAGGTATTCAAGGAGAGTGGAGTAAAGTTGCTGGACCTGGAACGGTAACATTTACAGCTACGACAGTAGGTGCTCCTACTGGAGAAGCAGATCCTGCTGCCCATGCTGAATTTAGTAAAGCGGGAACTTATGAACTACAGTGGTTGGTGTACAATGCCGATAAGGCTGTTTGTCCTAGCACAACGATGATAACCATCGAGGTGAAGGAGCCAATAAGTGTAACTTTTGCACCATCACCAATCTACATTTGTCAGGGAGATGGAGTATTTACGATCAACCCTGTTTATGCAGGAGGTAGTGGTATTGGATATCAAAATTTTGTTTGGACAGAAAAAGGAACTCCTGTTGTAGGAGCAAATACTGATTCATATCAATTTGATCCAACAGGTAAGGCTCCAGGTGTTTATGCTGTAGGAGTTACTTTGAACGATAGAGAAGGCAATGTTTGTCAAGGCGGTGGAAGTGTGGATGTGATTATTGTTCGCAAACCTACTCCTGCAATTGATAAAACAACAACTGAATTCTGTGGACTAAGAGGTCAATTGACTGCTGGTGCTTTATTACCAGGAGAGATAGGAACTTGGCAGTTAAAGCCTGGTCCTGGTTCTGATGGAACTATCACGGCAATACCGAATCCACATAACAATACAACGGAATTTGTTGTAAGTAATAAAGGTCACTATATCTTCCAATGGATCGTTAGTAATATTGCTACCGATGGTGGCGGAATGGAAGCTCATAGATGTACTACTGTTGATGAGATAGAAGTGGATATGAGAGAAACACCAGTAGTGACTATTGATCCACCTACTAATCCTGAATGTGATAAAGATGCCGATCTTGAAGTTAAAGTTGTTGGTGATTATTTAAATCTTACTTGGTCTTTGGTTCGTGGTCCTGTTGGTGCTACTGCCAATTTTAATGATGAACACTCTAAAACACCAACTGTCACTGTAAGTGATTATGGTGTGTATGTATTTAAAGCAACTGTGGAAAACGGAGCCTGTGCTCCTCAAGAGAAAGAGGTTCAGTTTGAGTTCTTATCACAACCACATGCATCATTTGATATCACATCTAACTTGGAAGGCTGTTCACCTATACAAGTGACAGTAAATAATACGACGACTGGAGATGAAGCAATCAATACTTACCAATATCAATGGAGAGCTATTGATGCTGCAGATGCAACTGATATTACAGTACTTTCACATGAACAAGATCCAGCAGCTGGATTTGTGATCCGTAACATGAGTAATAGGGTAAAAGATCAGAATATTATCTTGAAAGTAACTAATAAATTTTGTGTGAGTGAGTTTACTGCTCCTAATCCTGTGAAGGTTCACCCAATGCCATTAGTTGATTTCGATTATACTTCAGATGGAGGTTGTAGTCCAGTGGAAGCAACTATTCAGAATCATACACAGTATGCGGATAGGTACTCTTGGGATTTTGATGAAGATGGAGCTGAAGATTCAAATATTGAAAATCCTGTTCATACATATACCAATGCTGACTTTACTAAGTTTAATTTCAAAATGAAGTTGACTGCGTATAAGACCACAGGAGGTTTTGAATGTTCAAACTCTTCTGAGAGAATTATTGCTGTGGCACCGAAGCCTACGTTTGATTTGAGTAGTAATGCTTCTGCAGATGGAGACTGTTCTCCTAAAGAGATTACTTTTACTGCTACTCCTGGTGCAATCAAATATAAATGGAATTTTGGAGATAGAAGTCCTGAGGAATCAAAAGATTATATCTCTGCAATAGACCATTTATTTGAGCATATGGAGACAACGAAACAGACTTATAATGTTAGGGTAGATGCTATTTTCCCTGGAGGTTGTACTGCTACTGAAACTGTTCCTGTTGAGATTCATCCAGAGATGAAAGCAGATTTTGATGCGGATAAAACTACGGTTTGTTCTGGAGAAACAGTGACATTTACCAATAGATCAACTCCAGGAGCCACAAGTTATGTGTGGAATATAAATGGATTTGAAGTAACTCAAAATACTTTTGAGCCTGTCTTCACTTATACCTTTAATTCTGCAAGTTTTGGTCAAGTTCCAATGAATGTAACATTAACCGTTAAAACGGATAAGTGTACCGATAAAGCGAATCAGATTATTACAGTGAATCCTCTGGCAAAAGCAGGTTTTGATTTTGCTGCAGGAAAAGATAAGTTCTGTTCCGGTGATCAAGTTGTATTCTCTAATACTACTGTTGGAGGTAAGACATTTGTTTGGGATTATGGTGATGGAAGTGCTACGGATGATTTAGGTTATCATACTTTCACTAATACCAATGCGGCAGATGTAGTACATACGGTAAAATTAACTGCCAATAATGATTTTGGTTGTTCATCGAATGTAACTAAGGATGTGACAATAATTCATGAGATGATTCCAGCTTGGAGTTTTAATGTGAAGAAAGGTTGTTCTCCTTTAACTGTTGAGATCACGAATAATACTACAGGTGGTGAAGATGCAACGATTGATTTTGGTGATAAATCTCCTAAAGAAACTGTTGCTGCTGGTACTACGGTAACCCACGTTTATACTAATGATGCTGTTTCGGAAGCATTATTTAATGTTACGATGGATGTTGCTGCAAATGGTGATGGTGATTGTTCTAAGCAACTTCATGAGGTTGTAAGGGTGAATCCTGTTATTCATGCAGATTTCTCTTTTGCAGAAGATAAAGTGACTTACTGTTCTGGTGATCTAGCGATACTAGAGAATAACACAGTAGGGGTAACAGACTATAAGTGGACTTATGGTGATGGAACAGAAGGGAAAAATTCTGTTCATACATACGAAAATAAGACGCTTGCTGATGTGAAAAGAACAGTTCGTTTAGATGTAGAGAATTTCTTCCACTGTACTGATTTTGTAGAGAAGGAAATTACAGTTATTCATGATGCAGAACCTAAGATGAAGGTCGTGGTAGATGGAGAATGTTCTCCTGTAGTGGCAACTTTAACGAATCTTACTGTAGGTGCCAATACGATGTCTATTGATTGGGGAGATGGTTCTCCTGCTCAAGATGTATCGGCTATGGCTGCTGGCGAAACAGTAGAACACACCTTTACTAATGATGAAGTTTATATTAAGAACTTTAATATTGTGTTGACTGCTAGTCCTGGTGGAGGCTGTTCGAAACATACAGATCATAAGATCAATGTGAAACCATCTGTTACAGCTGATTTTGATTTAAGTGCTGGTGGTTGTTCGCCTATTGTAGCTTCGGTAACCAATAACTCAACAGGGGCATTAAGATACGATTGGGACTTTGGTGTTCCTACGGATCCTGATGCAACTTCTGTAATGGAATCTCCAAAGTATCAGTATGTAAATACAACCAACGATATTCAAACCTTTACTGTAACGATGACAGCAACTTCATCGTTTGGGTGTAGAGCTACGGCTGCTCCTAAGACGATTGATATTAAACCACAGCCAACAGTTACTTTTGATGTGGATCATCGTGAAGGTTGTGCTCCTTTTATTGCTAATTTTACGAATACATCAAAAGGGGTTGATAATTTTACTTGGGATATCGATGCTGGAGAAACAATTACTGAAACGAAGGATGATTACAAAGTGAAATTTAGTCATACCTATAATAACAGAGATGCTTACGAAAGAGGTTTTACTGTTAGATTATTAGGTGAGAATAGGTTTGGTTGTAGTGATGAACAAACAATGGAGATGAATATCAAACCAGAGGTTACTGCTGAATTTGATATGGCAATGGGAGAGGTTTGTTCTCCTGTAAATGTTGCTTTTAGCACCGCTGGATCTAGAGGAGCTCGTTACTTTTCATGGGAATTTGGAGATAAAGAAGTAAGTAATTCTGCGAATCCGAATCATGAGTTTACCAATGATACGGATAGTCCGGTGACTTATGAGGTTATATTGACAACAAGTTCTGGTGAATGTACTAGTACCGCGAAAAAATCGTTGACTATTCAACCACACATGGAAGCGAACTTCTCTCTGGATAAAATCACTGGATGTTCTCCAATGGAGTTGAATATTAAAAATACATCACAAAATTGTAGTGATTATTTATGGTCATTTGATGGTGGTGCAACAACAGAGACTATTCTGGATACAGAGTTTAGTCGTACCTTTACTTATGCAGGTCGTGCAGGTTTCCCTGACCCAAGAAATGTCTCATTAACTGCTTCTAATGCTTATTGTAGAAGTAAGAAGACTGTTGAGTTTAGAATCTTTGCTCCAGCAGTTCCTGGATTTAGTCTAAATGGAGATGGTAATTGTAGTCCTGCTAGAGTAAACTTTATTAGTACGACAGATCACACTTATAATGTTTCATGGGAGTTTGGTGATGGATCTATTTCTGACCTTGCTAATCCAGAACATATATTCTTAAATGAGACGGATGCCGATCGTGAGTTTACTATAACACAAACAGTGACGACAAGAGAAGGCTGTGAAGCTTCAACAACGGATAAATATCTTGTTCATCCTACACCAAATGTAGATTTCAACATTCATCCAATATTTATGATTTGGCCTGAAGCTACCGTTAGTGTTGATAACTTGACCAATGAAGGACCATGGACTTATAAATGGTCATTTGGTGAGTATGAAGATGTGACTGTAGATGAGAAAGATCCTGATCCATACACTTATGGTAGGGTTGGATCGTTTGTAATTCAATTGGAAGCAAAAGGAAATGAATGTGCTAGTTCTCATCAAGAGACCGTAACCATTCGTCCTGGAGTTCCAGAGGCTAGTTTCAAACCTTCGGTTGCAGAAGGTTGTGGACCTTTAGCTGTAACATTTACAAATACATCTAAGAATGGAGCTACGTATTATTGGGAATTTGGTGATGGGACTTTTTCTACAAGTAAAGATCCTGACCATACATTCCATGAAGAAGGATATTACAATGTAAAACTTACAGTTCGTAATGAAGAGGGAACCAAAGATGTGGCTGAGCAAGCCATTCATGTATTCCCTGTCCCAAGAGCTATGTTTACTGTTCTTCCTTCTCGTGTAGAGATTCCTGGACAGAAAGCAATCTTCTCAAACTTGTCTAAGAATAATTATGAGAACTATTGGGACTTTGGTGATAAAACAACTTCTACAGATGTAGATCCAGAACACGAATACGTTGTTCAAGGTATTCATGATGTTTCATTGAAAGTTGTTTCTGAGGATGGATGTGAAAGCTCTTATACGCTTCCTGCTGCTGTAACGGCAGTTTCAAATGGTAGAGTAAAAGTGCCAAATGCATTTGTTCCATCTACTAATGGACCGTCAGGTGGATCTTATGATAAAGGAGATACTTATAACAGAGTATTCTATCCTGTGGTTCCTGAAGGAGAAGCGAAGGTTTCATCTTATGATATGAAGATCTATAACCGATGGGGTAATATTGTATTCCATACGAAAGATATTAATATTGGATGGGATGGTTACTATCGTGGAAAACTTGCGCCATTAGGTGTGTATGTTTGGAGAATTGAAGTATCTTTCGATGACGGAAACACCATCATCCAAACAGGAGATGTAACACTAATTAGATAAAGCCGCGAAATATGAAAAATTATATAAAACGCGTGCTCTTGTGTTTAACTTTAACGGTAAGCTTGCTTACCGTTAAAGCACAAGATGCACATTTCTCTCAGTTCTTTGCAGCTCCTACTTTTTTATCCCCTTCTTTGGCAGGATCTACTGGAGGAGTGCGTTTTGCAGCGAACTATCGTAATCAGTGGCCAGGAATACCTAATACCTATAAGAATTTCTCTTTTTCAGGTGATATTTATGTCAATACGTTAAAGAGTGGTTTTGGTTTTTTAGCGTGGAGAGATATAGCTGGAGCTACAAGCTTTTCAACATTGCATGTGGGGGCTCAGTATACCTATCGTCTCCAGATTTCTGATACGTGGACTTGGATTCCTGGAGTTGAATTTGCTTTTGAACAAAAGAGTGTCGATGATACTCAAGCTAATTATGGTAGCGATATTACCCATGGTGGTAGTAGTGGTAATTCATTATTGGAGAGTTCCAAGTCAACTTATTTAGATTTTAAGTTTAGTTCTTTTTTCTATAATCGTAAGTATTGGGTTGGTTTAAATATTTTCCATTTAACGACTCCTGATTATTCGTTTGTGGATCAAAAGAATGAGAAGGCACTAAATATGTCTATCTTTGGTGGTGTCAATATTTGGCGTCAAAAAGCACAAAGAGACAAGCAACCACGTAGTTTCTGTGTCTCTTATCGTTTTATGCATGAGAATAGTTTTAATCAATTGGATGTTGGAGGATACTGGTTTAATAGAAACTTTGAAGTCGGAGCATGGTGGCGTGGTCTTCCATTATTTGACAAAGGAGTTTCAAGTCAACTGTTAGATACTGATGCCATTGTTCTTTCTGCTGCTGTTGTCATTAATTCTTTAAGAATTGGGTATAGTTATGATATCCCTCTTTCTGCATTAGCGTCGAATTCGGCTGGTGCCCATGAGATCTCTATTGTTTACGAACTAGGAGATATCTTTGGTTGTGGATCGAGATACCTTGACTGTTTTACAAAACGAGCAGGTTTGAAATTTAATAAGAAACGTCCTCGTGATTTGAGAATGAGATAATATTAAATTTTATCTATATATTTATTAAAAGGCTAGGTGTTTTCATCTGGCCTTTTTTGTTTTTAGTACTCTATCCTTTCTTTTCTATCTTTAAGCATTTCCTATTCTTCGATATGAATCATGTTTGAATGATACCTTCTTTTATATTGTGTCTTTAATTGAGTTTTTATAGACATAGATGATGTTATTCTTGTTTTATGTATGTTTATCTGTCCTGATGGCTAATGGAGCTTAAATGCTTTAAAAACGATATTCTATTGATCTGTTGAAAAGAGACAGTTGGTGTTCATTTTTAAATATTACATATAAGTATTTCTTCAAGCTAAAATGTTTCTTTATGAGTCGAAATTAGAAGGTCATTGTATGATCTTTCTTAGTACGTCTTATGTACTTAATTCCATTTCATTATTTTTTATGAAACGCTATTTCAGGACGAGCCAATTAAAAATAAAAAAGAGGCTTTCCTTTTGGAAAAGCCTCTTTTAACTCGATGAAGATATGATTCTTATTTAACTAGGGTCATCTCTTCGATAAGGTTTGTTGCTCCTGCGTATTTGTCTACTACCCATAGAACAAAACGAATATCAGCACAGATACAACGTTGTAGTTTATGCTCGAAAGCGATATCTCCACTCATTGCTTCCCAGTTACCATCAAATGCTGTACCAATCAATTCACCTTTACCATTGATTACAGGACTACCAGAGTTACCTCCAGTGATGTCATTGTCTGAAATGAAACATGTATGAAGCGTTCCATCTTTGTCCATATATTGACCGTAATCCTTAGCATTGTATAGATCAATTACGCGTTGAGGTGTTTGGAACTCTGGATTTGTTGGATCGTTCTTTTCGATATATCCTTTTAGTGTGGTGAAGTATTTGTAATCCACACCATCTGCAGGCTCGTATCCTTTTACTGTT
Source organism: Prolixibacteraceae bacterium (assembly GCA_025210775.1). GTDB lineage: Bacteria > Bacteroidota > Bacteroidia > Bacteroidales > Prolixibacteraceae > Halosquirtibacter. Next base: position 118,229 of record JAOARB010000032.1, on the reverse strand, counting down.
CCGTAAGTCAAACGCATTGTAGAGTTTGCATTAGGATAGTATTTTTTGTTAGGATTCATTTCAAGAAGACCTTTTACAAATAGTCTACGACCCTTTGTTTTGTCATCACTTTGTGCTTTCATTTCCTTTGCAGTCTCAAAGTACTTATTGTAGACTTGATCCATCAAAGCATACATTGGGTCTTTTTTAAGTTGCTTAAGTGAAGGATTTGCTAAGAACGCTTCTACTTTATCTTTGTTATCAAAGATAGATTTCTTGAAGTATTTATTGAATTTCTTCTCGAAATCTTTCTTTGTATTAAGTTTAAGCTCTTCTGGTAGATAGTTTCTTTCTACATTTTGAGATACGATATAAGCTAATGAAGAAAGAACCTTCTCATCTGTTGCAGCATCGTAGTCTTTAAAGTAATTGTCTAGACCTTTTTCAATTTGAGCTACTGTTTTTTCAATTTTGTCTTGATCCGCACTTGCTAATGCTTTCTCTAGACGACGGAAACGTGCCGTAAATTTAATTGCTTCTGGTCCACCAATTAAGCCTTCGTAGAAATAGTTTAATGCTACTTGAGCTGCATTATTTTTATAGCTGTTTGCAATCAATGAAAGTGCTTCGCCATACTCTGCTTTTCTCTCTGCTGATGCATCTACCCATTTACTGAATGCTGCTTCAATAGCTTCTTTGTCTTCAACAACGTGAAGTTTTTTAAGACCTTTATTTTGACCAATACTGTTTTTCCAATAATTCGCTGAACGTGCATATTTAGAAGCATATTGAATTTTTGCTTTTGGGCTTGTTTCCATATACTCTTTAAGAAGACGTAATTTCTCTGTTCTTACTTTAATACGAATAGAATTGGTTACTTCCATCGTGTTTTTAACTCCCCATGAAGTCTTGAAACGATCTGTGCTACCAGGATATCCCATCACCATAGCATAATCATCCTTTTCAACTCCTTTTAATGAGATTGGAAGGAAGTGTCTTGGCTTCAATGGAACATTCTCTTTTGAATAATCAGCAGGGCTTCCATCAGGAGCACAGTAGATACGGAACATAGAGAAATCTCCAGTATGACGTGGCCACATCCAGTTGTCTGTATCTCCACCATATTTTCCGATTGATTCTGGTGGTGCACCTACCAAGCGAATGTCACGGAATGTTTCATATACAAATAATAGATATTTGTTCCCATCAAACATATTCTTTACACGAGCTTCGTAATGTGTGTCTTTAATGGCTGAGGCAACAAGATCTTTTGAAATCTTATTGATCGCTTTACTACGCTCTTCCTCTGTCATTTTTGTTGTTACATCTTTAAGAACCTTTGATGTTACATCCTCGATGCGTACAAGGAAAGAAACTGATTTCCCAGGGTTAGGAAGTTCGTCTTCTTTTTTGAATGCCCAAAAACCATCTTTAAGGTAATCATGCTCTACTGTTGAGTGTGCCTGTATTTCACCAAAACCACAGTGGTGGTTGGTTAATAATAGACCTTCGTTGGAAATCAACTCTCCTGTACAGTTTCCATGATCTAATGCAACGACTGCATCTTTTAAACTTGAATGGTTAATTGAGTAGATGTCTTCTGCTGATAACTGAAGACCTTCTGCTTGCATATCTTTGATATTGATCTTATGAACCAAAGAAGGTAGCCACATACCTTCATCTGCAAATAAATTCAATGCAAAAGAAGCCGTTAGCAAGAATGTAAATAGTGTTCTTTTCATTTGTTTTTATATAAAAATGTAAATAAGAATATGTATAATTCGTATACGATTGTAAAGATACAATAGTTTAGTTTTTTTATACATGATTTTCCCTATTTAGAATAGGGTTGGCATTTTCTGTCCTAGATTAAAGGTTAAGCGATGATAAGGAGTAATCCCAAATTTTTCGATTGCTTCTTTGTGTGCTTTGGTTGGATAACCTTTGTTTTTTTCCCATCCATATTGAGGAAACTCTTTTGCTATTTTATCCATAAAGTCATCCCTATAAGTTTTCGCAAGGATAGATGCTGCTGCTATAGATTTGTATTTTCCATCCCCTTTTACAATTGTTGTATAAGGAATTGCTTTATAGGGTTTAAATCTATTGCCATCAATAATGAGATGTTCTGGTGTGAGTTTTAGTTTTTCTATTGCTCTATGCATCGCTAAAAAAGATGCATTTAAGATATTGATTTCATCAATCTCTTTTTCATCTACAATACCCACACCAAAAGCCAATGCATGTTCTTCAATATAAGGGCGTAGCTCTTTGCGTTTCTTTTCTGATAGTTTCTTTGAGTCGTTAATATCAGGATGACTAAAATCTGCAGGAAGGATAACACTTGCTGCAAAAACAGGACCAGATAGGCATCCTCTTCCTGCTTCATCGCATCCAGCTTCTATGATGTTTTCTTTTAAAAAAGGTAGTAGTGATTGTTTCATAATATGTGATATACAAAAAAAGGGTTGCGAAATGCAACCCTTTTTATATTATCTCGGTATTTCACCGTTGACTTATCTTTGTACTTTCTTTCTAGCAGAATAGTTGATATTCAAAGCAGAGATTCTACGAAGTGCTTGTTTGATATCTGTTACAATTCCCATTTTTGTGTTCTCATCCACTTTTAGTGATGTAACCATAAATGGAACTTCTGCTTCGTCACGTTGCGCTCTTTCCGAAGTGATATATTCTGCAATGTCAGAAACAGTTGCAAAAGCATCATTCAGCTGAATACGAGGCTCAGTACCGAAAGCTTTTTGATATTGTGGTATTGGTTCACCTACATTGATATAACTTACCAACGACTTTTTCTCCAATTTTGCAAGCTCTGTTGCTTGAGGAACACGAACCTTAACTTTAAGATCCGTCTCTCTCATACTGGTTGTCACCATAAAAAAGAACAGAAGCATAAATACAATATCAGGAAGAGCTGATGTAGAAATAGGTGGGGTTTCTTTCTTCCCTTCTTTTCTAAATTTTCCCATTATTATTTTCCTCCAACTTTTTTAGGTTCTGCCTCGGAAATACGTTGTGGCATTATCTTACGAATTGCTTTCTGTTGATCGGATTCAAGATCTTCATAATCTTTATTCCACTTACTTCTAGCAATATCATTTCTAATGTCATTAATCGCACGAACAAGTTCGTTTTGTACTGCGATATACGTACCATAAGTCGTTCCGATGTCATTTCTTAATGAAATTACACCTTTGGTAACCATCACTTTACCGAAGAAAGGAATAGTATCTTCCTTTTTCTCTGGTAAATTAGCAGAGTTATTTTCGTTAAGCATGAACTCTTTAGCAGCGTCATGCAAATCTTCCACACGCATTAGTTGTCCTTCCACTAGTAATTGATTCTTACTATTTACCAACACCTCAAATACGTTACGATCCTTAATTTTGTTATTAGGATCAATCTTCGCATCCTTAGGTGGCATTGGAGGCAACTTACGCCTTAGACCACTGTCCACGTCCATGGTAGTGGTAACCAAGAAGAAGATAAGCAACATGAAGGCAATATCGGCCAAAGATGATGCATTATATTCTGGTAATTTCTTAGGCATAATTAAATATTTTATGACGAAGTGATGTTGATATCACTTCGTCTAATATGAATCAATTATAGTTTATCTCCACATACGAGATGTAGAAGAAAGAACGATTGAAACAACAGCCAATCCCATAAGGATGTAAGTTGTATTCAATAGCATATCTGTAACGTGTGCAACAGAAGCTGTTAAAGTTCCTTCTGCAATTAGTTTATCAGCACCGTGAAAAACTGGTAGTGCATCCGAACCCATAACCCAAGCAATACCGAAAATTGCTGCAAGAGCAACCAATCCAGCGATTGTATAAAGAGCTTTCTTTCCACTAAGGAAAAGGTTACGAATAGAGAAAAGAACTGCGGAACCTGTTACTACAGCCAATAATGCATACGCCCAATTTAGACCTAGGTCGATATATTGTTCGCCTTGTTCTGTAATTGGATCTGATAGATTACTCATTAATAGAACCATCAATACGGCTGAAGTAATCATCAAGACCCAAAGCAAAACTTTTAGTAGTGTTGTTACTTTTTTACTCATGGGTAATGTTTTTTATTTTGATTACTTCTTCAAGTTGTATTTTACTAGGATGTCCATGAATGAAATAGAAGCATCTTCCATGTCATTAACAAGACTATCAATTTTAGCTACACAGTAGTTATAAAGGATCTGAAGGATAATCGCTACTACAAGACCAGATACGGTTGTAATAAGTGCCACCTTGATACCACCAGCTACAAGAGTAGGAGAGATATCACCTGCAATCTCGATCGCATCGAATGCTGCAATCATACCGATTACTGTACCCATGAAACCAAGCATTGGTGCAAGAGCGATGAAAAGAGCGATCCATGAAAGACCTTTTTCTAGAAGACCAGTTTGAACGCCACCGTAAGAAACTACAGATTTCTCAACTACGTCTAGACCTTCTTCGTAACGATCTAAACCTTGATAAAAGATAGAAGCTACAGGACCTTTAGTGTCACGACAAACATCTTTTGCTCTTTCTACACCACCATCAGCAAGAGCGTCTTCAACTCTCTTAAGAAGTTTTTTAGTGTTAGAAGTTGCAAGGTTAAGGTAAAGGATACGTTCAATAGCAAGAGCAAGACCTAAGATAAGACAGATCAATACTGTTGACATGAATCCAGGACCCCCTTGGATAAATTTTTGTTTCAATTGACTGTGTAGAGATCCTCCTGTTTCAGCTGTTTTAGCTGCTTCTTCGATTTGGTCTACACTAGTGTCTGTAGCATTATCAACAGACGTACTTGTTTCTTGAGCCACTTCAGTTTGGGCTGTTTCTGTTTGATCTTGAGACACAGCCACGTTTGCTGCTCCAAAACTAAGCATTGCGAAAACTGCGAATAATGCAAATAGCTTTTTCATAACTGGTTTTGAATTTTAATTAACAATTTCTGTATTATTTCCTTTTTTGAACTCGATATTTGTTCAAGTATCTAGTTTGATTTCTGAAAGATGTTAGATGATTGAAAATCATACTAATTATCTTTCATCTGACTGAATTACTTACAGTAGCTCAGTTTTCAGGGACGCAAATTACAAAAAAAATATGAAAGTCAAACTCTTCAAATGCATATTTCACCTCTCATATTTTGATCTAGATGCATTTTTATTTCTTTCAGGCTTAGCTCTTGACCTAGCAGGAACATTAGTTTTGTAACGGCTGCTTCTATGGTAATATCGTGTCCACTTACGACACCAGCTTTTCGTAGTTCGCAACTGGTTTCATATTGTCCCATCATCACTCTACCTCCCGAACATTGGGTTACATTTAAGAATACGATACCTTTGTCAGAGGACTCTTTTATTGCATCAATTAACCATTTGTGGGTAGGAATATTTCCAGAACCATATGTTTGTAGAACGACACCTTTGAGGTCAGGAGTTGCTAAAATTTGTTTAAAAACTTTCTCTTGTATCCCCGGAAATAGGGTGATCACGACAATATCACTACAAAATTTAGTATTTACGTTAAAAATACCTTTATTTTTTGAATGATGTAAAAGGTCATAATTAAAAACAATATCTGTTCCAGCTTTTGCCAGCCTTGGAAAATTATGTGAAGCAAAGGCACTGAATTGCTCTGAATCTTCTTTTGTTGTTCTATTCCCTCTAAATAATCTTGAACTAAAATATATTGATACTTCTTGAACGATAGGAGCATTTTCCTTTTGTGCTGCCGCAATTTCTATTGCCGTAACTAAATTTTCTTTCCCATCTGTTCGTAGTACCCCTATAGGCAATTGTGATCCAGTTAGGATAACAGGTTTACCCAAATTGTCTAGCATAAAGCTTAAAGCTGATGCTGTATAAGACATGGTATCTGTACCGTGAAGGATAACAAACCCATCGTATTGGATATATTTCTTTTTTATCAGTTCCGCTATTCGTCCCCATAGTAATGGGTTCATATTAGAAGAATCAATAGGAGGATTAAAGGCATAACTGTCAATATTAATTCCCATCTTTTTGATTTCGGGAATCTCTTCCTCTAACTGTTCAAATTTCATAGGAACTAGAGCGCCAGACTCTGTACTTTCTTTCATGCCAATAGTTCCACCGGTATATATGATAAGTACGTTTGGTGTGTAATCTCTTTTTTTCATCTTAGTTATTCTTTTAATGCCTCCTCAAAGGTAAATAACTATTTTTCTAAATTGAATAACTTTTTGCAGTTTGCTGTAGTAATTTTAGCAACTTCGGATACTGGTACTTCTTTTATATCACTAATTTTATCCACGACATAGCTAACATAAGCTGATTCGTTTCTTTTGCCTCTAAAAGGAACTGGTGCCAGATAAGGAGCATCTGTTTCAACGATCAGTTTTTCTAAAGGCAATTGTGCAATTAGTTTGTCTATTCCTGCATTCTTGAAAGTAACCAGTCCGTTCACGCCAATAAGAAAGCCCAAATCTATTGCACGTTGTCCTTCTTCTAAAGTACCCGTAAACGAGTGGAATACTCCTGTAAGGCCTTTTTTGCAGAATGGTTCAATGATATCAAAGATATCTTCAAAAGCATCTCGTATATGGAGTACTGCTGGTAGATTATGTTTCAAACACCAGTTTAATTGTGTTTCGAGAACAATAATTTGTTCCTCTTTAAATGTTTTATCCCAATAATAGTCTAAGCCGATTTCACCAATTCCAAAGAAGCTACGTTTATTAAGCCAATACTCTATGATTTCGAGTTCTTTGTCATAATCTTCATTTACAGAAGTTGGATGTATCCCGATTAGGGGAAGGCAATAGTTTGGATATTCATCGCTTAAACGCAACATGGCATTTATTGATGAGCTATCAATATTTGGAAGAATTATTTTTTCTACTCCTGCTGTTTTAGCACGTTCAATAATTTCGGAGTATTCATTTTTAAATTCACTTGAATAAATATGTGAATGAGAATCGATGATCATAGTCTGTCGTTAATTTAGACAAAAGTATAGATTCGATAACGTTCTTTTGTTATCTATGGGTAAATTGAATTTTAAATAATTGGTTCAATAGTCTATTTGTTCTCAGAAAATCTACTATATCTGATACATGCAATGCCTAATAGGAGATAAGTAAATGAGAGTAGGTATACGACAGGATGGATTGTTTGTATTTGAAATATCATGGTAGATATCACAAATATTATTAGACATATTATATAAGCAATATGTAGACTACGATATAATTTCTTGTGTTTGCTATTGATTGGATTAAGAAACACAAAAAGAAGTGTAAGAGGGTTTAACACTAGAATATTTAAGTTCCATCCTGTTAATGGGTGTATTGAAACAAAACATAAGAATGCAAGTATTAACCCTGCGATGGAATTTAATAACCAAAACAATCTTACTCCGATATTGAATATGATTCTCTTCTTCTTTAAAGCAATGATAGCGATCACCATTGTTAGATAAGCCACGAATACTATCCAAGGGCTTAACGCTTTACCATTTTCTATAGGTTGTAAGTTTCTTAATAGTGGACGTGTTTTACCCTGTATAATCTTCGTTCCACTACTCTTCTTTGCATTTATAAAGGTTTCTTGTAGCTCTCTTGGAAGAAACATCGTCTCTTTCCACGTCGCTTTTTGATCACAAGTGGCACCTAATGCAAGGTATATGCCAACCGCATTCCACGTATTGGGTTTAAGATATCTGTCCAGTAGATCTCTATAGGTAAAATCAGATTTGCCTTCTTTGATCCATGTAACGTTCTTTTGGGTGGCCTTATCAATTTGCTCTGTTATTTTGGTCGAACAATTATTTCGAAGGTAGTTATAGCGATAGATGCGATTGTTCGCTTGTAAGTTTACTCTTAGGTTCTCAAAAAGAAGGTGTTTTTCTTCTGATGTAAGATTGAGTGTATCTTGATATACTTGTCTACCTTCTCTTTTATATGATTTTACAAAATGGTTGTAATTGGTATATCCTAGTAGGTAATCAGTTTCTCCTAGGACAAATTTCCATAAAAAGTTAGGGGTGTCAAAATTAAAAAGGCCATAATTAAAAACAATATCCAAACCTCTATCCTTGTCTTCATATCGTAATGCGGAATGTCCAAAAAGGGTATATATTTCATCTCCTGGTTCGCAGGTGATAAGATAGAATTGACCATTATCCTGCGCTTTAACATTAAAGGATAAAAGAATAAGGAATGAGAATATAATTGTCTTTATATAACGTTTCATCTTTTGAGAATTACATATTTAAATAAAAGTCCTTGGTCAGATCGATATAATCGTCACTGTATACATGTCTCTCTTTTTCAATAAAGATCTCCTTTTGGATGGGATCTTCTGATTTAAAGAAATTAAAATGAAAAAGGATTCTTTTGGGTGCAGCCTCTTTTTTAGGCTTTACATAACAAACTTCATTCAAATGTAAATTATTGTCTGCAGCCATCGAAGTTATTTCTTTTTCATGTTCTGCAGGAAGAATGATACAAAATGATCCATCAGGTTTCAATAATCTGGCAGCAGAGCTTAATAGATCATTAAAGCATAAAGTGTCTGTATGTCTGGCATTCTTTCTTGCTTGATTGGGAGACATTGGACCATTGGTGAAATAGGGAGGGTTCGAAACAATAAGATCAAAAGTATGTCCTGGTTGATACTCTTGTATTGGTTTATTTACAATTTCAATACGGTTTGTCCAAGGTGACTTTTGTATATTGTCTATCGACTCTTCTGCGGCTAACTTATCGATTTCGACTCCAACAATGTGTGCCGATGTTCTTTGTGCTAACATTAGTGGTATTAATCCTGACCCACAACCAATATCTAGAATATTTTGTGCATCATGATGGGTAGCCCAAGCTCCAATAAGCACACCATCGGTGCCTACCTTCATCCCCGACTTTTCATGTACAATTGTAAATTGTTTGAATTTAAAGTAGTTGTTTCTTCCCATTTTTAAAACTTTTCAAATACACCTAATCCAAACAGTGCATAATCATATTTTACAGGATCCTTTGGATCAAATTCGCTTAGATTGGTTGTTAACTCTTCAACCGCTTTCCAGTCATTGGATTTTCTGTTTAGTAATTCGAGCTTTCTGCTAACATTGCCAACATGTAAATCTAAAGGAATAAATAGTTCACTTGGTGGTATGTCCCATATGCCGAAATCCACACCAAAATTATCTTTTCTTATCATCCATCTAAGAAACATATTGATCCTTTTGGCTGCAGAGCCTTTCCTTGGGTTGGCTATATGTTTTTGAGTCCTACACTCTTCCTTCCCATTAAGAAACACTTCTCTAAAATATATTATCGCGTCTTTTATTGTTTCTCCTTTATTTAATCCATGAGTAAAGACCGTTTCCATATCGGTGTTGGTCTGATATAGATGTTTTAGTGAAGCAATAAAAAATAGTAGATCTTCATTATTAAACGTACGATGTTTAATCCCTTGGAATTTATTTAGATCTTTCTCTGTATGATGCATAATAAAATCGTATGGTGCGTAATCCATACATTCTATTATCTGGCGACTATTTTTTATTATTGAATTTCGTTTTCCCCATGCTAATGTAGCAGTGATAAAACCACTGATCTCAATATCCTCTTTTTGCGTAAAAAGATGGGGTATTTGTATCGGATCTGTCTCAATGAATTCTGGAGCATTAAATTGTTGATATTTAAACTCCAGTAACTCTTTTATTGCCTCTTGTTCCATGGTTTATTCCATTATTCCATCCTTTATCGTTAACATCCGATCAGTATACTGAGCAAAGGTATTATCATGGGTTACAATAATAAAGGTTTGATTGTATTTCTCTCTTAACTTATATATTAAGTCGTATAGTTCTTCTTTATTATTCGAATCCAAACTACCCGATGGTTCATCAGCCAAGACAATGCTCGGATTGTTGATCAGGGCTCTTGCCACAGCTACTCTTTGCCTTTCTCCACCCGACAATTCATTGGGCTTATGATGCATTCTATCTTTCAACGATAGGAGCTCTAAGAGTTCGATGGCTTGTTGTTTTACTTCTTTAGGGTCTCTATTTCCTATCCATCCAGGAATGGAAACATTCTCTAAAGCAGTAAATTCAGGGAGTAGGTGATGAAATTGAAATACAAACCCAATATTCTGATTTCTAAATTGAGAAAGTTTCTTTTCACTTAATTCGCTAATATCTTGCCCATTCATCCATATCTCTCCTTCTTCTGCCTTGGTTAACGTTCCTAGTACTTGAAGAAGTGTCGTTTTACCAGCTCCACTAGCACCAACAATAGATACCACTTCACCTTCTTTTACTTCTAAAGAAACCCCTTTAAGAACGTGTAGGTCATCGTACGACTTATGAATGTTTTTTGCCTTAAGAATCATGGTAGTTTATTGTTTTAGAGTATAGAGAATACATAAATAATATAGGCTGTTAGAAGAATCATCCCTTCCCACCTTCTTAATATTCCTCCATTTAGGTTTGTTACTCCTAATGCGTATGCTTTTTGACGAATGTAATCTCGGTTTTTACTTACAGGATAGATGAAAATGACCAATATTAATGTAAATCCTAACATGCAGATAAAGTCATAATGGAAACTTTTTAGATCTACCACGATAGGATGAATAGTAGACGTAATCCCTATTACACCTAATATATTGAATATGTTTGAACCGATAATATTACCAATACTAATATCTGTTTCTCCTTTTGTTGCAGCCATTATTGATGCAGTCAATTCAGGAAGACTTGTACCGATGGCGATAACAGTAACTGAAATAACTCGTTCAGAAATTCCCATGCTTTGGGCTATGGTACTTGCTCCTTCGATAAGGTTGTTAGACCCAAAAGCCAACCCTAGGCATGATAGTATAATTATTAAAAGAGATTTCCATAGCGGATATTTTGCCTCTACAAATTCGTTGGCCTCTTTACTCTTTCTTGATGAACGGATAGATAAAAAGATAAACAGTAACATCCCTGCTGTGAGTATCATTCCATTAAAAGAAGAGATGCTTTGATCTCTACCTAATAGTAGAAATAGTACTGTGGCTAGAAACAAGGTCGGCCATCCTACTTTTAGAGTGTCTGACTTTACAGGTATATTAATGATTAGTGCAGTAGCTCCCAGTACAAGTGCAATATTCGAAATATTGGATCCGACTACATTTCCTATGGCCATCTCGGTATGCCCCATTAATGCTGATTTCAAACTTACGATTAGTTCAGGTGCTGATGTTCCCATTGCGACTACTGTTGAGCCTACAACTAAAGTTGAGATCTTGAATTTTCGGGCTAGTTCAACTCCTCCTTTTACCAGATAGTCTCCACTTAGGATAAGCACGACCATACCGATAATAAGTTGAATGTAAGGGTTGCTTAATATCATATTGATTTATTCGGTTGCTAATTGATTTTTTCTTCTTGTTTACGAATCTCTTGTTCTATTTCACGACCACTCTCTTCTAGGATCTGACGACCATCTTTTACCTCTTTCTTTAAATCGTCGGTGTGTTCATCAAATTCCTTCTTTATGTCGTTGGTCGCTTTCTTAAACTCTTTCATTGCTTTTCCTGCGGTCTTCGCTAATTGTGGAATGCTATCTGCTCCAAAGAATAATAGAGCGATTAAAAAAACAATGGCAAGCTCTCCTCCACTAATGAATAATATGGTTGTCATAATCATCCTTTCTTCCTTGATTTCTATATAACAAAGAAACAAAAAATCCCGATTGTTTTCACAATCGGGATTGTTTTATCATCGAAATTAAGATGAAATAAGGAATTCCTTATGCATTCTTCTTAATTGCTTTTTTTATTCTGTTACGTGTATCGTATGCAATTGGTGTTGCAATAAAGATAGATGAATATGTACCTACAACTACACCAATTAATAGAGCCATTGTAAATCCTTTGATCGATGTTCCACCGAAAAGGAAGATAGCTAACAATACAACAAATGTAGAAAGTGATGTACTAAATGTACGACGTAGGGTACTGTTCAATGCAGAGTTGATAATTCCTTCTCTATCTCTTTTTGGATGTAATCCAATGTACTCACGAAGGCGGTCAAATACAACCACGGTATCGTTAATTGAGTAACCTACCACTGTTAGAATTGCTGCAATAAATGCTTGGTCAATATCTAATGAGAATGGTAGAAGACCATCAAATAAAGAGAAGATACCTAATACGATCAATGAGTCATGGGCCAATGCAGCAACTGCACCAAGACCATATTGCCATTCACTGAATCGAATCAAGATATATAGGAAGATAATAATCAATGAGAAGAAGATCGAAATCATTGCATCTTTCTTGATATCATCCGAGATCGTTGGTCCTACTTTTTGTGAACTTACACGATCAACACTTAAGAAGTGATCCTTCGAAGGTGTTTTTGAGAAGAAATCTTTACATCCGTTGTATAGTTTATTCTCGATTTCAGCATCTACTGTTGTTCCATCTTCGTCGATACGATAATCTGTAGTAATACGAACTTGGTTGTCTTCACCGAATGTTTTTACCTCAGGAGTACCGTTAAACTCTTTTGCAAGAGATTTAGTAATTCCCTCTACTTTCACTGGTTGATCAAAACGAACTACATATGTACGTCCTCCTTGGAAGTCAATACTATAGTTAAGTCCTTTAGTCATCAATGAAATGATAGAAACTAAGATTAGGACACCAGAAACAATATATGCCTTCTTTCTACTTTCAATAAACTTAAGTTTTGAACTTGTCAACCATCCTGATGTCATTGAAGTTACAAACTTCACATCTTTTCCTTTTGACAAACGACGCTCAATGATTAATCTAGTAATATAGATACCACACCACATTGATGTAATAATACCGATAATCAAAGTTGTAGCAAAACCTTTAATTGGTCCTGATCCAAAGAAGAACAGTACAATACCTGTTAATAATGTAGTTACCTGTCCATCGACAATAGCAGATAATGCACTCTTATAACCATCTGTAACAGCTAAACGAAGACCTTTACCACTACGAATCTCTTCTTGGATACGTTCGTAGATAAGTACGTTCGCATCGACAGACATACCAATTGTCAGTACAATACCGGCAATACCTGGAAGTGTCAATACCGCTTTAAAACATGCCAAGATTCCAATGATAAAGAACATGTTTGTTATCAATGCAATGTTAGCAACAAATCCAGCGCTTACACTGTAGAAGAACAACATGTAAACCAAGATAAGAATAAAGGCAATAACAAATGACCAAAGACCCGCTTGGATTGATTCTTTACCAAGAGTTGGTCCTACCATCTCTTCTTGAACGATATGAGCTGGAGCAGGAAGTTTACCTGATTTCAACATGTTAGCCAAATCCTTTGCTTCATCAATAGAGAAGTTTCCAGTAATTTGTGAACGACCTCCTGTAATTGCATTTTGTACGTTTGGTGCACTCTGTACATAACCATCCAATACAATTGCAATAGAGTTGTTGATGTTTTCACGAGTTAAACGTGCCCATTCTTTAGCGCCTTCTGCGTTCATGGTCATCGATACTTCACTCGTTGCTTTACTTTGTCCAAACTCTTGACGTGCATCTACCACTACATCTCCTGTAAGTGGAGCCCTACCGTCTCTGTTTGTTACTTTAAGAGCATACATTTGGTAAACACTACCACCTTTTTGTGTTGGTTGTGCTCCCCATGCTAATCTCATTGTAGAAGGAATCAAGCTTTTGATCTCAGGCATCGCTAGGATTTGGTTGATACGAGCCGTGTCTTTCACGTGTGCCATACCAATTGCAGGTCCTGGATATGCTTGTCCTGTTTGAGAAATCATTGGGCTTAACAAACGGAATAATGGTGCACGTTTTGCCATGTCCATATCTGTTTGTGTAGAATCATTTTTCAATGCATCTACCAAATCTCCCTCTTTAGTATCTTTTTTCGCTTCTGCTTTTGCCTCTTCTTTTGGTGTATTGGCTTCATTGTACTCGTACAAACGTTGGTTCAATTGACCTAAGATAGGTGCAACTTCAGGATTTGAATATGTTTCCCAAAATTCCAATTTTGCAGTTCCTTGTAATAACTTACGTACACGCTCAGGATCTTTGATACCTGGAAGCTCAACAAGAATACGACCTTTGGTTTGTAGTTTCTGAATGTTTGGTTGTGCTACACCAAAACGGTCGATACGAGAACGAAGAATGTTAAATGAATTCGAAATCGCTGCGTCTGTCTCTTCGTTAATTACTTTAAGAACTTGTGCGTTAGTGTCATTTGCTTTCACCTTGTCACGCAATTCCATTGTATTGAAAATAAGTGACAGTTTCTGTTTTGGTGCTACTTCTTCAAAAGCTTTACCAAAAAGAGTTACGAAATCATCTTGGCTGTCTTTTTGATCTGCTACCGCTTTCTCCATAGCCGCAACAAAATATTTGTCTTTGCTGTGGTTTGATAAAGATTTAACGATTTCTGGTACAGATACTTCCAAAGTAACGTTCATCCCACCTTTAAGGTCAAGACCAAGGTTAATCTCTTGCTCTTTAACTTCTTTGTAAGTGAAATCTATGAAACCTAAGTTATATACTGGCTGTCCCGAAATTGAGTCTAGATAGAATCTCTCTTTCGTTACATCCCCATTAGCATAATCTCTCGCGTCATTCTCGACCTGCTTTGCTTTAAATGTAAAACTCAGCTGGTACAGACAAACTAAGGCCACAAGAATTGTAAAAAGCCTTATTGCTCCTTTGTTCTGCATTGGATCTGGATTTAATTTTGTATTATCTAATTGTTTTTTTCTATTTCTTCACGCTGAACGCAAATATATCTAAATTTTTCGTATTACCATCCCTCTATTATTACGTTTAGCATCGAATTTCAATGTTTTACACTCTGTTCGGGAATAATTATGTTCTCTTTGTTAAGATCTATTGTGGCTCTATGTCTTGCTAAAAAGTCACAACCTATGATCCCGCAAATTTCGATGTCAACACAATCTAGGTATATTTGATTGATATGGGCTAACGACATTTTTATTGCTTTTGTATGTCGAAAAACATGTGTTCCTAACGATATTTTTTCTACTTCCACATATTGTGTTTGTAGATTTGAGTCTTTTATACCAGCTGTAACAAGTGTCTCTTCCTTGTTTGTGATTTCTAGTTGGTCCGTGAAATCTTCATCTATAACACTTGTACTTGCACCAGTGTCAATGATCCACCA
Organism: Prolixibacteraceae bacterium; assembly: GCA_025210775.1. GTDB lineage: Bacteria > Bacteroidota > Bacteroidia > Bacteroidales > Prolixibacteraceae > Halosquirtibacter. The sequence goes on along the minus strand of JAOARB010000032.1, from coordinate 103,032 downwards.
ATATTTTGATGATGAGCCATTTCGGCAGACTATATGAACTCCTTCCTCTTCGAGTTCTACTACCCGTATTGTTATTTTCTTTTCCCTTCTCCACCATACCATACATTAAAGATAAAAAAAAGATTCTAGTTAAAAGAAATATCTGCAATGAGAGATTGTCATATTTTAACTTTTAATCGTTGTTTTGCCCTCGCTGGTGATTTTTTATCATCATAATGACTTTTCATCTTTTTTAGGGACAAAAAAAGGCCAACCCCTATAGAGTTGACCTTTTCTTATATGTTATAGTTGAAAAACTATTAACCGTTCAAACGATCTAATACTGACATTACTTCACGTACGTGACCTTCTGAAGTTTTTAATAGCTCTCTTTCGTCTTCGTTCAATTGAAGCTCAAGAACTTTCTCAACCCCGTTTTTACCTAAGATAACAGGTACTCCTAAGTAACAATCTTTGATGCCATATTCACCATCTAATTGCATACATACTGGGAATACACGTCTTTGATCTTTTACGATAGCTTCTACCATTTGTGCAGCTGCTGATCCTGGAGCATACCATGCTGAAGTACCCATTAGTTTAACTAATTCTCCTCCACCAGTTTTTGTTCTGTCTACAATTGCTTGAAGTTTATCTTCTTCAATCAATTCAGTTACAGGAATACCACCAACTGTAGTGTAACGTGGAAGTGGTACCATTGTGTCTCCGTGTCCTCCCATCAATACTGCTTGAATATCTTTAGGAGATACGTTCAATGCTTCTGCTAAGAATGCACGGTAACGAGCTGTATCTAGGATACCAGCCATACCAATTACTTTTGTGCGAGGAAGCTTCGACGTGATGTGTGCTTGGTAAGTCATCACATCAAGAGGGTTTGAAACAATAATAATAATTGCTTCTGGACTCTGTGCAATAATACTTTCAGTTACTTGCTTAACGATTCCCGCGTTGGTTTGAATTAAATCGTCACGGCTCATACCCGGTTTACGTGGTAAACCTGAAGTGATTACTACTACGTCTGAATCTTTTGTTTTTGAGTAGTCGTTAGTAGATCCTACTGTACGAGTATCATAAGTGTTGATTGGTGCTTTTTGCCAAATATCTAAAGCTTTACCTTCAGCTACACCTTCTTTAATGTCAACGATCACTACTTCGTTTACGATCTCACGATAAGCTAGTACGTCCGCGCATGTTGCCCCAACATTACCTGCTCCAACAACTGTTACCTTCATATCCTTTGTATTTTAGGTATTTAATTATCTTGAAAAACTATACTAAATTCATTTGAATTATCCATGTCAAATATAAAGCAGTTAATTGATTAAAAAAAGAAATCGAGACGTTTTGTACTGGAAAAATTGAATCTTTCAGTACAAATGTTCGAGAATCTTTTTTATCTGCCTTTTGACTTGATATATTGGGGGTTGTTTGGTTGGGGATTGAGTGGGGATCCCGCCCTGTCTATAAGGGATTATTCTTGTAACTTAACAATTCTAGGTTGTGGATTATTTTTGATTATAATAGCTTACCCAAATTGTCAAATTTGTTTGAATAGTCTTTTATAGATGCCTCAATTACCTCTATCGCATCTTCTTTGCCATAGATCTCTGTAATTTCGGAATTTCTCTCTTCTCCTGGAATGTCCTTATAGGTTAAGAAGTAGTGTTTCAATCTCGATATTACGTTTGAGGGAACTTCGCTAATATCGGTCATCTGTCCATAAACAAAATCTTCTTTTAATACTGCAATCACCTTGTCGTCGGCTTCATTGCCATCAATCATTCGTAGACCTCCAATTGGTCGAGCACTGACTAAAATATCTCCATGAGAGATCTCTTTCTCTGTTAGTACAATAATGTCTAGCGGGTCTCCGTCTCCTTTGATCCCAACTCTACCTGTACGTTGGCAACATAGCTCTCCTAGTGTGTCTCCACAATATGTTTGAGGTACAAATCCGTAAAGTGCAGGAACGTGATTAGAGTACTTTTGTGGACGATCAATTTTTAGGTAGCCCGACTCTTTGTCTACTTCGTATTTTACCGTATCTGTACTTACCACCTCAATATAACATGTTACCATTTCTGGGGCTTCTTCCCCTATAAATACGCCATGCCATGGGTGTGACTTGTAACGTAGTCCCATAAGTCTACCTATAGGATCTGCAAATCTATCTGCCATAATCTTTAACTTAATTTCGATGTAACACAAAGGTAAAAATTAATCTTTTTTTAGACCTCGTTTTTCTGAATTATAAAACAGTTCAATATCTGCTTTTTACATCGTTTTTTTTCTTAAAATAAAAGCGATGTTTATACAATCGATTGAAATGTCTATTTCAGGGATTTTCTTCGGTGTATTGTAGTTTTCCTCTTTTTTAGATTAAAATTAAATAGGCGGCCTTTGATCCTATGTCAGCGAGTTTCGAAGCTTGTTTATAGGATTTATACAAACATATTTTTTTTCGTATCCCAATATAAATGAATTATCGACCTTTCTTGATCTACTCTCTATGATGAGAAAAATAGTATCTCCACAGATAATTATACTAGAAAAATAGTGGATTGAAAGGTGGTTTCTCCATGGTTTGTCCACCCTTCCTCCATGGTTCCTCCATCGAAAACCCCCAAATCGATGGACAAACCATGGACGAACCATGGACAAACCCTTTATTTAACCCCTTTGGTTTTTTGTTGAAAAACTATTTTGAAATGAATTATTGCCCTTCTTTGCTTCCTTTTTTTTATGAACAAATCCTGTAGGAAATAAAAAAAGCAATGAATCGATGATCCACTGCTTTTTGATATCTTAAACTATCTTCTATTAGAAGTTTCCAATTTTTAGGAAAGATACTTCCTCAGGAGTAAGGTGTCTCCATTTTCCTCTTGGTAAATTCAATTTTGTTAGACCACAGAAATATACACGATCTAATTTCAGAACTTTATATCCTAATGAAGCGAATATTCTACGAACAATACGGTTCTTACCTGAATGAATCTCAATACCTACTTGACGTGTGTCGTTTTGATCTACATAACTTAAAGCATCTGCTTTCACAAAACCATCTTCTAGGTTGATTCCCTCTAGAATCTGACGGATGTGGTTTTTTGTAACTTTTTTATCACAAAAAACATGATAGATCTTTTTACGATTATATTTTGGATGTGTTAGACGTGTTGTTAAATCACCATCATTGGTAAATAACAATAATCCAGTTGTCTCTTTATCCAAACGACCTACAGGATAGATTCTTTCAGTACAAGCTGAAGAAACTAGACCCATAACAGTTTTATCTGCATATGGATCATCTACAGTTGTAACAAATCCTTTTGGCTTATTTAATAGTACATATTTCTTTTGCTCGGCAGTAATTTTTTCTCCAGAGAAGTTTACTTCATCTCCCGGTTTTACACGGTATCCCATCTCTGTAATTACTTTCCCGTTCACTGTTACAACTCCTGATGAGATATATGTATCTGCATCACGTCGAGAACAGATTCCTGCATTTGCAATAAAACGGTTTAAGCGAATGGTGTCGTCATTTCGTTTACTAACTTTTGGTGACGACTTGATGTTTGGCTTTTTACCTCCTCTGATGTCAGAGAATTTAGGCTTCTGTTTGAATACCTTACCATCATTCGACATGAATTGATCTGATTCTTTTGCTTCAGATTTAAAATGACGTGGAGCTCTTTGAGCTTTTCTTTCAGAACGGTCAAATTTAGGTTTGCCCCCTCTTTTATCATCTGATTTTGGTCTGCTTTTTCCTATTCTTTGACCAGCAGATGATCCACCTCCACCGACGGTCCTTTTACCATTTCGGGCCTGTCCTCTTTCTTTCATAATTACTTGTATTTGATTTTAATCTTCTATAAATCAGTCAAATTGTACAATTTTTGAGTACAAATTGGGCACAAAGATGAATATTTTTTTTGAGATCCTCTACTTAAATGTGATATAATATTCCTAAATAATACAGCTTTTAGATCTTAATTATACGAACTTCTGCTCATATGTTACTTTATAAACCAATTGCTTTGCCTTTGGGAAATAAATTGTACATTTTTGTATCTCAATCAAAAATGTAAACCAAATGACTCTTATTAAATCGATCTCGGGAATCCGTGGAACTATCGGAGGACAAGCAGGAGAGGGATTAAGCCCACTTGATGTAGTTAAGTTTACGGCTTCATATAGCACTTATATGCAGTCTAACTCAGATAAAAAGAAACTTAAAATTGTAGTTGGTCGTGATGCTCGTATCTCTGGAGAGATGGTCAACTCTCTTGTAGTTGGTACTCTAATGGGAATGGGAGCTGATGTTGTAAATATTGGTTTGGCTACAACTCCTACTACCGAACTTGCAGTGACAGCTGAAAATGCAGATGGAGGAATTATCCTTACAGCAAGTCATAATCCAAAACAATGGAATGCACTTAAGTTATTGAATGCTGATGGTGAATTCTTGAACGATAAAGCGGGAAAAGAGATTCTTGCTATTGCTGAAAAAGAAGCTTTTACTTTTGCTGAAGTGGATGATTTAGGACAGGTGTCTGAGAAAGATTATACGGACTATCATGTGAAGCATGTTACTGAATTGGAGCTTGTTGATGTTGAAGCAATCAAAAAAGCTAACTTTAAAGTGGCTATTGATGCTGTTAACTCTGTTGGTGGTATTGCTATTCCTGCTCTATTAAAAGCTTTAGGAGTTGAGAATACTGTTGAAATTAACTGCGAAGCAACAGGTCATTTTGCACATACACCAGAACCTCTTCCAGAAAACCTTGTTGAAACTTCTGCTATCATTAAGAAAGAAGGCGTGGATGTAGGTTTTGTTGTCGATCCTGATGTGGACCGTTTGGCTATCATTAACGAAGATGGATCTATGTTTAATGAAGAGTATACTTTGGCAGCTGTAGCGGATTATATCCTTTCTAAGACTCCAGGTAATACTGTTTCTAACTTGTCTTCTTCTCGTGTACTACGTGATGTTACTGAAAAATATGGTTGTTCTTATACTGCAGCAGCTGTAGGTGAGGTAAACGTAGTTGCTCAAATGAAAGCGACAGATGCAATCATCGGTGGAGAAGGAAACGGTGGTGTAATCTATCCTACTAGTCACTCTGGACGTGATGCTCTTGTTGGTATCGGTTTGTTCTTGACTCATCTTGCAAATAAGCAAATGAAATGTTCTGAACTAAGAGCTACATATCCATCATATTTTATCTCTAAAAATAAGATTGAACTAACTCCAGAGATCGATGTTGATCAGTTGTTGGTTAAAATGGAAGAGAAATATGCTCACGAGAATGTAAACAATATCGATGGGGTTAAAATTGACTTCGCTGATCGTTGGGTACACCTAAGAAAATCAAATACTGAGCCAATTATTCGTATCTATTCAGAAGCTCCTTCTACTGAGGAGGCGGATGCATTAGCTAATAATATTATTGCAGATATTAAATCATTTATCTAATATCTGATACCTACTAAAATGGGAATATTATCGTTGTCGATCGGCAACAGTAATATTCCCATTTTTATTTCTATGATTCTTTTAATATGGTCCTTGCCTTATTTAAAATTGTAGAATCATCTAAAATAACAATACCTCCACCAGGTCCTCTTTCTAAGTGGATACCAACACTAGCTCCTTCTTTCCAGTTGGAACCTCCAAAATAGTTGCGTACGGTTGCTACTTTAATTCCTAACTCTGATGCGATACGCCCCATTGCGCCATCAGGTAGGCTGTCTTTTAGTTTTCTTAGTTCGTTGAAAGTCATTTTTTCTGCCATAATCTAGAGAGTTTAATGGGTTATTAATAATGACATCTACCAAGATGTTTCTTTAAATTTACTAGAATATTGTTTCGATTTGAAATAATATGATATGTTTTGTAACAATTAAATAACAGATAGTTAATGGAATTGTCATTTCTTTGATCTGCTATTTTTATGTTCAGTCAATAGGACTTCTGTTTTCCCCCATTTATGTCGTTTCTCTAGCTACAGAAAAGTTTATCATCCAATCGTTTTATCGTGTTTTTTTTTACCACGACTCTCTTTGTTTACTAATGAACTTTGGACATCCCAATCCAATTCAATCGTTTTGTTTTAATCGGTATGATTGGGACAAAAAAAGAGTCTACTCGTTATCGAATAGACTCTTCTCTTTTGGTGTGAGTTTTCTCTTTTTAGAAAGCTCCAGAACCAATCATATAAGTTGCTGCTCCAGCTAAATAACCGATCGCTGCAATCCAAGAAATACGCTTAAAGAACCATCCAAATGTGATTCCTTCCATTCCCATCGCTGCTACTCCTGCTGCAGAACCTACAATAAGAATAGATCCTCCTGTACCTGCACAATAAGCCAAGAACGACCAGAAGGTTCCATCTTGTGTAAAGTCGGCTAGATATCCTACCGCATCAGGACTGGCAATTTCATACATCCCCATTGCACTGGCAACCAATGGTACGTTATCTACAATAGAAGATAAGAAACCAATTGCTAGGTTGATTCCATAGATGTTTCCAATGTGCTTATCCATCGCTTCAGCCATTAGGTCTAATTGTCCTGCAGAGCTTAGTGATGCAACCCCTAAAAGAACTCCTAAGAAGAAAAGAATGGTTGGTGTGTCTATCTTATGGAGTGTTTTTACCACACTTAGTTTACGTTGATCTTCATGGGCTTTCTTTTGAATCATAATATCCGAAACAAACCACATGATTCCTAATCCAAAGATCATTCCTACAAATGGAGGAAGGTGAGTGTATGACTTAAATACTGGAACAAAAAGAAGACATGCAATTCCTAAAGTGAAGATTAATCTTCTCTCTTGTACTGATGTATATTCTCTTTTCTCACTCTCTTCTAATATTGGCGCTTCACTTCTTCCTTTCAAAATAAATGAAGAGATGATTAGTGGTACAATCATGCTAACCAAACTAGGAATAAATAGTGAGCTGATAATATGTGATGAGGTTACTTGACTTCCAATCCATAGCATAATGGTTGTTACGTCACCAATAGGAGAGAAGGCTCCACCTGCATTGGCACTCAATACTATCATCGATGCAAAGAACCAACGGTTCTCTTTCTCTGATAGAATTTTACGTATAAGGGTAACCATTACAATAGTGGTGGTCAAGTTATCTAGTACTGCCGACATAAAGAAAGTCAAAACAGAAATAACCCATAGTAGTTTTACTATATTTCGGGTCTTGATTTGATCTGTGATCACTCGGAAACCTTGAAATGAATCGACAATCTCGACTATTCCCATTGCTCCCAAAAGGAAAAACAAAATGGATGAAATTTCATATAGCTGTTCAACCAGTTCGTGATGTACTATAAATTTAATAATGTCGGATTTCTCTCCCCCTGTGTGAAGATAGTGGTGCCAACTACTACTAAAGTCTAAGCCTAAGATATCTGTACCAAAGACTGCATATATTGCCCAAAGTAGGCCGCCCATTATAAGGGCTGTAGCTGCTTTATTGATTTTAGCATTGTGCTCTAACACAATTCCAAGGTAGCCAAGTACAAAGACAGCAATCATGACATTAAATGCGATCATACTCTAATAAAATTTAATATAAATAAACTGATACTCTTATGGGGACAACAGGTATGATGACTATCCATGATATAGTTGGGATTAGTTAATCATAATGTTATAAGAGAGTATAAAAATAAAATCTGAACAATAGTATAAAAAATAGTGTAGAACAGATAATATATAAGAGGAAAAAGTACGATAATAGCCAAATAATTACATATTAGGATAACGTCCCTTTCCTGAAGTCTTAACGTATGTAAAATAAAGCCATATGAGAAAAGAATATCTCATATGGCTTTGTTTTTCTTTTTAAGGTATTCTGGACCTTAGGTGCTATAGTAGTCCTTTTTCTTCTAGAATAGTGGACATTTCTGTTTGGATTTTCATCGCTTCTCCGCGAGCAAATAGTGCATAGTCCTTATCTTTACCTGCATAGATGATTCCACGAGAAGAGTTTACTAACAATCCACATTTATTGTTGATACCGTATTTGGCTACTTCTGCTAAACTTCCACCTTGTGCTCCAACTCCAGGAACCAAAAGGAAACTATCAGGAATAATACTACGGATATCTGTTAAACTTTCTGCTTTGGTTGCCCCAACAACATACATCATGTTCTCTGGAGTTCCCCACTCTTTTGATGTCTCTAAAACCTTCTCAAAAAGACGACTTCCATCTTCTTCCATGAATTGGAAATCAAAAGCTCCTTTGTTTGATGTTAAGGCTAACAGAATAACCCATTTGTTTTCATAAGATAAAAATGGAGTAACAGAATCTTCTCCCATATATGGAGCTACCGTTACTGAATCGAAATTCATGTGTTCGAAAAATGCCTTAGCATACATCTTTGATGTATTTCCAATATCTCCACGTTTTGCATCTGCAATAAGAAATAACTCAGGATAGTTCTCACGAATATAGTTTACGGTCTTTTCTAGACTTTTCAAACCTTCGATTCCTTCACTTTCATAGAAAGCAAGGTTTGGTTTGTAAGCTACACAAAGATCATGAGTAGCATCTACGATGGCTTTATTAAATTCAAAAATTGGATCTTCTGTGTCTAGTAGATGTGCTGGTATTTTAGTTTTGTCTGTATCTAAACCTACACATAGAAATGATCTTTTCTCTTTAATTTGTTCAAATAGTTCTTGTGAATTCATGATGTAATTCTCTTTTTTAATAAAACCGATATACTTCTTCTATTGTTTTATGCACATAAAAAAAGCCGACAATAAATATTGTCGACTTTTAAAAAATTAGAATCCCGTTACACTGTTATTGAAATAAAACAATGTAAAGAAATTATGTAATATGTTTGATGTCCTTTTTAGAACCATATTGTTATAATTCGCTCTCTTTTAGACGTTCAGAATTCTCTTCTACTCGCAATTTCTCAATCACTTCTTCTAAATCACCATTGATGATGTTTTGAAGATTATATAGTGTTAAGTTGATACGGTGATCTGTTACCCTTCCTTGTGGCCAGTTGTATGTACGAATCTTTGCAGAACGGTCACCCGACGATACCATCGTCTTTCTCTTTGATGAAATCTCATCAAGATACTTTTGATGTTCCATATTGTAGATACGTGTTCTCAATTCCGCCATTGCTTTTGCCAAGTTTTTCAACTGTGACTTCTGATCTTGACATGTCACTACAATACCTGTAGGGATGTGTGTCAAACGAATTGCAGAATAAGTGGTATTTACACTCTGTCCACCAGGACCTGAAGAACAGTAAGTATCCTTACGAATATCACACTCTCTTACTTCCACATCAAATTCTTCTGCTTCTGGAAGAATTGCTACGGTTGCTGCAGAGGTATGCACACGTCCTTGTGTTTCTGTTTGTGGTACACGCTGAACACGGTGTACTCCTGCTTCAAATTTCATGGTTCCGTAGACATTTTCACCAGAGATCTTAAGTACAATCTCTTTATAGCCACCAAGGGTTCCTTCGTTGGCATTGGTTACTTCTACTCTCCATCCTTTTTTCTCCGCATATTTTGAGTACATCTTGAAAAGGTCGCCAGCAAAAAGTGCTGCTTCATCTCCTCCTGTACCACCACGTATCTCTACAATGGCATTCTTCGCATCTTCAGGATCGGCAGGAACCAAAAGCATTTTGATCTCTTGCTCTTTAGGTTCTACCAATGCTTCATTAGATGATAGCTCTTCACGTGCCATCTCCTTCATATCCTCATCGGTCTCTTCCGATAGAAGCTCTTTGGCTTCTTGAATATTATTAATAATGCGTTGGTACTCCTCGAAAGCTTTTACAAGGTCGTCTAAACGACGATACTCTTGGTTTAGCTTTACATATCGCTTCATATCTGAGATTACAGAAGGGTCGGTAATTTGTTTTCCGATCTCCTCGAAACGCATTTTTATTGCTTCAAACTTTTCAAGCAAACTATTATTCGCCATGTTCTATTTTTTGATCTCTTGTTCGTTATTATGACCTCAAAGTCATCCTAAGTCTCAATTTCACATAAAATCAAGAATATGCAAAGGTACCAAATTCAGATTTAATTGTTACTTTTTTCCCTTCAAAAGATTCAACTCTACCAATAATCTTCGCTTCTACACCAAAAGATTGTGATATTTCAATGATTTTATCTGCAATCTCTGGGTTAACGTATAGCTCGAATCTATGGCCCATATTGAAGACTTTATACATCTCTTCCCATGGTGTTTGACTCTCTTCTTGAATAATCTTAAATAGAGGAGGTACATCAAACATTTGATCTTTGATCACATGGACACCGTCTATAAAGTGTAACACTTTTGTTTGCGCTCCACCAGAACAGTGGATCATTCCTGAGATACCATTGGGACACTCATCTAATATCTTCTTAATAATAGGAGCATAGGTACGTGTAGGAGATAATACTAATTTACCTACATCTATTCCTAGTTCTTCTAGTTTCTCTGTCAATTTTCTAGATCCTGAATAAACAAGATCTTCTGGAACACGGTTATCGTAACTCTCTGGATATTTCTCTGCTAAGTAGTTGGCAAAAACATCATGACGTGCTGAAGTCAATCCGTTTGAGCCCATTCCTCCATTATATTCTTTTTCGTATGTGGCTTGTCCTGATGAAGATAATCCAACAATGACATTTCCTGTCTCGATTTGATCTGCACTTACGACATCCGACTTTTTAATTCTTGCTGTTACTGTAGAATCTACGATGATTGTTCTTACAAGGTCCCCAACATCTGCTGTCTCTCCTCCTGTTGGATAGATGTTGACTCCTAGCTCTTTTAGTTCAGAGCAAAGAGATTCTGTTCCTTCAATAATTTCTTTAATTACTTCTCCAGGAATAAGATTCTTATTACGTCCAATGGTAGATGAAAGTAGAATATTGTCTACGGCACCTACACAAAGAAGGTCATCAATATTCATTATCAATGCATCCTGTGCGATACCTTTCCAAACAGAAAGATCTCCTGTCTCTTTCCAATACATGTAAGCTAAGGAAGATTTGGTCCCTGCTCCATCGGCATGCATGATATTACAGTAATTCTCATCTCCTCCTAAAATGTCTGGGATGATTTTGCAAAATGCTTTTGGATATAATCCTTTATCTACATTTTTTATGGCATTATGCACATCTTCTTTCGATGCAGAAACGCCTCTTTGGTTGTACCTTGATTCGGTTGTCATCTTGAGTTTAATAAAAAGGTGATAAGTAATGTTTTGGTTTCGTGCTTGTTTTTCTACTTGCAACGCCACAAAATTAATATCTTTTTTTTATTCTTCTTTGCTCTGAGGTGACTATAGGCTGAGAGTTCACATTTGCATAAAAAAGGGGAAGAACGAAAAGTTCTTCCCCTTTAATGATGCTTATTATTTTATTTATCTAAAATATCGATTTTAACACGTCTGTTAAGAAGGTTACCCATTCTCATCTGTTCGTGATCTTCTAATGAGTTGATAAACTCTTCGTTTACTTCCTTACCTAAGTATAGATAGTAGTATAGTTTATGGAAATAGTGATCCACAACAAATGGACGATAAGCTTCTGCATTTTCTGTGATAGAGATGCGATCGGCTGGAATTCCCATTTTGATCAAGTACTCCATGACTACTTCACAACGTTGTTTTGCTAAGTATTGTTTCTCTAATAACAACTCTTGTCCATCAATGGTACCTGAAAGAGCAAGTTTGGTGTCTTTCTCTTTTAATCCTTCACGTGCAATCAATTTTCTGATCACTCCTTGTGAGTAGTTGGTCAGGCGTGCATAGTTACGTTCAAAGAAGATATGTTGAAGCTCTTCTCTTGAAAGGTTAACCACTTCCTCTTTTGTTGGTGCTTCATCGATCACTCCATTAGGGTCAATGTTTCCTAGGTCAACAATTGGAGGTGTCATTTGCTCATACTCTTTCTCCGATACGTATATCTTTGATTGGTATACCGAATCCTGTGTTGTGCTATTAGAGATAGATAGCTCGTATGTCTCACCTGATTTGGCAATGACAGAGAAATCTCCTGTCTCATCATTTACAGACATCTCTTTAACGGTATGCATGTTTTCTAGACTACCTACAATAGAGTCGTTCTTGTGTAGCTCAGTGTCGTAATTACCAACCACAGCAAATAAACCGTTTCTCTCTCTATCTGGATAGAATACCTTATAGATATCGGTATTTCCTTTACCATTCATACGTTTTGAAACCAAATATCCTGCAGTACCATCTACAGATTCCACATATTCGAAATCATCTGCCGTAGAGTTTAATGGATAACCAAGGTTAATAGGTTCTGTAAAAGTTCCTTCATATTCATCCGAATAGTAAATGTCGAATCCTCCAACACCCATTTGTCCATTGGTACTGAAATATAATGACGTTCCATTTGGGTGTAGAACAGGATAGATCTCATCCCTTTTGGAGTTTACAAATTTACCAACACTCTTAGGCTTCTCTACAGTCCAATCTCTGTTTAGTCGTGCCCTATAGATGTCGTATCCACCTTTACCACCAAAACGTTTACTAGAAAAGAAAATCCAGTGACCATCAGGACTTATTGATGCAAAGTTATCATCTGATGAAGAATTGATCTCTTCAGGAAGTTCTCTTGGTTTTGTCCATGTTCCTTTATCTTTTTTTGAGATATATATGGTGGCATTTCCTCTATAGTTTGTCTTGTTTGCTACAGATATAACCATCAGGTCGCGTTGGATATTCATTGACAAACTAGTAATTACCTTTCCTCTAGAGAAGCTCAAACGTTTCATTGATGAGTTGTCCTTACTTCCCTTGTATTGTTTACGTAGAACGCTATTTCCTTTTCCTGATGAGTATAGAATCTGGTCTACATTTAATGGTATAACCGGAGCCAATTCAAATCCCTTTGTATTGACATCATATGGATCAATGTTTACATCAATAGGTGCATCCAAATACATGCTTGATGTACGTGCCATATTGATCAAATAATCTACTTTACCATCCGTGTTTCTCTTCCATTTCTCCACTTCTGATAAAAGTGATTTACACTCTTTGATACACTCTTGAAATTTCTCTTGTCTATGGTATGCCCTTGCTACAAAATATCTAATCTCCTGTTGTTCATATGATTTCTTTGTAAGCTCTAACGCTTTGGATACCTCTTTATCTGCTTCCGCCATATGTTCAGGCATGGCAATATAGATAACCCCCTTCATCATCTGAAGCTCATACGATTTTTTGTATCGCTTTTTAAGGATCTCGATTTTCTTTAAAGCTTTATCATATTGTTCGCTGTTGATAAGCTCTCCCAGTTCACTTTTGTCTTTACGACTAAGTTTCTCTGCGTGAACTGATATAGTAGTGAACAATAAAATTATACCAAGTATATACCTCATATTATTATATATATTTTTCTCTCTATTGCGAATGAAAAAAGACTAAATTGTTTTGCAATATATTAATTTATTTGTTGAATAGCGAGTTTTTTTGTGTCCCAATATCTCCATCTCCCAAATAGTCATCAATATTTACAGCATGTTTGATTCCAAATATTTTCATCCATAGATTACGGATATCGATTGATACCCCAAATTCATGTGTGTTTTTAGCAAAGTTTTGTAATTCACCCGTGTTTAAAGTATAGATATAGGATATCTTAAAGAATTTTAGAGCATGTACCTTTATAACGCCAGAGAGACATTTATTGCTATGGTAAATGGCACCTGCCCACAATTTATCTCGTACAAATCCAGCATACAATCCAGCGTCCCAAGATAGCTGTTTGTTTTGGTCGTACATCACCAAACCAACAGGTCGAAGAGTAAAATTTGGAAGCATCCACATATACTCTCCATGTCCATAAAAAACCATATTATTGGTTTCTGTATTGGTTGAGATAATCCTTCGACAAGAAGCTCCCAGCAAAAGATAGTTTGCTTCTAATGTCAATCCACCACCAACAAAATAATCGTTTCTATCGTCTCCTACAGGAATGATTCCATATCCCGCATCCATGTTTGTGATGTCATATCTTACCAAGTTAGATCCTCCATCTAGTCCTAGATATAGATAAGAATAACTCCCTAGTTGTATCCCTGCTTGAAGCTGAAATGAGGCAGTAGAATTTTTACGTAGTCCAATCTTGTCGGACTGTACTGTAAATCCAAATCCGAGTGCTTTTTTTACATCTTCGCCTCGATCAATAGCTGCAACACTTTGAATGTGTCCATGCAGGTAAGCTGTAGTAGTGATAGGTGCTCCTTCAAATCCAGACCATTGATTTGTGTTTATCGCATCAATCCATACTGTTGTATCTTTCCCTGTATAGGATGGGTTTAGTAAGCCAATATGATCTACCAGTGATTTGAAATTTAGTTTGTCTTGACCATATGCAACGTGAGATCCTCCCATGGAAAAGATCCACAGTGTTAATACGCCGATAATTATTATCAGCTTGGATTTGAGATGTTGCATTAATGGTCTTTTCATAAACTTATGGTCGAATTAATTCAATAAACTTCTTTTCGTATACTCTTTCTCCGTTAAGATCATAACTAAACAGATAAAAATAGGTCCCTTCATTCAAAGGCTTAAGATCATAATCATTTTTATACTCCTGTGGTGATTGATACATGAGGTGTCCAGCTCTATCGTATAACGTTAATTGATTATTGGCAAAAGCATCTACATTCTCAATAACTAATCTGGTTGTATTGGTACCATCATCAATAATGGTGTTTTGTACCTGCATCTCTTCTTTTTGAGACCAGATTACCATGGTCGCTTGTTTGGATCCTGCGAAGTTGGGATCTAACGACTTTACTTTGATTATATATTGTCCTGCAGCCATGGGTAAGTCAGGACCATCATTATAAGTTACCTCAATGGCAACACCTTCAGGTTCTGTTGTGATCTCTGGCTTCTTCGTTTCACCGTCATAATCAAACTCTAGATTGCCAAAGTTAATAACAAGTTCTCTGTTTTTTATGGTTAATTTTCCATTGGTTAAATGTAGATTGTAGTTTGGATCACTACCCCCATTTAGTTCAATGTCATATAGCCCAGCAGGAGAGCTATTGGTTGCATTACAAATAATCGAAGGATAAACATCTAGACCTTTATCAGAATCAACCAACCCACTTATGGAATAGGTGAGTTTCGGAATATCTTCCCCATAATAACACTCTTTATTATCTGCTGTGATATAAATGGTTGCCTTTTGAATAACCAATATACATCTTTCCGTGTATCCAATATTAGAACCTGCTCTTGAATCTGTACATTTGGCTACCACTTCATATGTCCCTACATTTGTTGGCGTGGTTGATGACCCATTGTACGTTAACTCATATGTGAAGTCAGATGGTGAAATAGTCACGGCGACACCATGTGGATTACCACTATAGTCTACTGTCTTATTTCCCATAGTGAAATCTACTGCTACCGAAGGGCCTGTTACATGGAAGGTTCCATTTATGAGCTTATATTCATAATTATTATCTGTACCTCCTGTTAGAGTTATCTCGTAACTCCCCATTGGAGTATCTTTCGTTACCGTAGTACTGATTTGAGGAAGCACATCTAATACATCCTTGGTTTCTCCTTCAACCAATCCTTGGAATAGTAGTTCTAAAGGTGGGTTGTCATGTCCTTGTTCTTTACTCTTATCCGCAGCCGTTATTTGTAATGGTGCTTTGGTGATATCTAGATAGCAAGTCTTCGGTTGGACCTGATCGCTTACACTTGGATCAGTAATCTCTACAGTACAATAGTAAGTCCCCGCATCTTTGGGGGTAACCTCTTCTCTAGCCATGTTTAGGTAGGATACAGAAACTTGGATCACCTCATGGTTTAGTTTAATTTCTCTTCCGTAACGGTCAAAACCATTTACAATTTTATAAGGAACCTCTTTGTCAAGACCGTCGTAGACATAACTTTTATTTGGGGTCACCTCTATCGAGATCTCTGTACTAATAAGAGATTTTACATGGAGTATGGAATTGGTTACTTGTATATCATAAACATCATCTGATCCTCCTGTTACTGTAACGACATAATCTCCTGCAGGAGAAAAACGATCTGCCGAACAACTGATAGTCGGAAGAACATCAATGTCTGCTTCTTTCACTGTTGGATCACTTAAAGTGTAGACAAATATTGGATTATCTTGAGAATAAAGTCTTGTGTCTTCAACAACACTAATGGTTAAAACGGGTTTTGCCGATTCTGTCACTCCTTCAGTGTGGTTGCTTTCGATTTTAGGTGATACAACGAGGCTATTTGAGTTATTGGTGGATAACCCAAATGAAAATGAACTTCCTAATGAGAAAGTCAAAGAAAGAATCAAAACTAGAGCAAACAGATATTTACTCATAATTATTCGGTTTTAATTTCGTAAAATATTATATCACAACATTACTATAACGTAATATTTTATGTAAAATTACATAAAGTAAATTGTCCTTTCAAACAATTCCGAAATATTTCCTCTTTTAAGAAAAATATTTAGTTGACCATATGAATAAAAATAGCAAATATAATTTAAATTCAAATAGTTAGACCGCGTAAAATTACAAACATACTTTATGTGGTGCAAACAAGATTGCAATTTATAACATATGAATATTTTATTATACAATAGACCTCTTCCATCGTCTCGATTAAGGATCTGTTTATGTAATGGTGACCATTTTGGAGTGATTTTTAATAGTCCAAGCTATATGAGAAACTAGAAATATCCGTATATATTTAACACCGTTTTAAGTAAGAATGATAATTAATTGACTATTTTTGTAACGATTCGTAAGAAAACGATCCTAATACCAAAGAATTCATATAAATAAAAATAATATGTACAACGATTACATTAAAATAATAGAGGACGCATTCGAGAATAGAGCGTTATTACAAGAAGAGGCGACAAAGAAAGTGGTTCGTGAAGTTATTGAACTATTAGACCAAGGTAAAATTCGTGTTGCTGAGAAGAAAGATGGACAATGGGTAGTAAATCAATGGGTTAAAAAAGCAGTATTGTTATATTTCCCTATCCAAGGAATGAAAACAATGGAAGTTGGACCTCTTGAATTTTATGATAAAATCGACCTAAAACATAACTATGAGAAACTAGGTGTACGTGTGGTTCCTCATGCAGTTGCTCGTTATGGTTCTTTCCTTTCTAAAGGAGTGATCCTAATGCCTTCTTATGTAAATATCGGTGCATGGGTTGGAGAAGGTACCATGGTAGATACTTGGGCTACGGTAGGTAGCTGTGCTCAAATTGGTAGTAATGTTCACCTTTCTGGTGGTGTTGGTATCGGTGGGGTATTAGAGCCTGTAGGAGCGTCTCCAGTGATTATTGGAGATAACTGTTTTGTTGGTTCTAGATGTATCGTTGTCGAAGGAATTCAAGTGGGTGATGGAGCTGTACTTGGAGCCAATGTAGTTTTGACTAAGTCGACTAAGATTATTGATGTAACAGGAGAAACAGAAAAAGAGTACCAAGGATATATTCCAGAGAATTCGGTTGTAATTCCTGGTTCAAGAACAAAGAAATTCCCAGCGGGTGAATTCCAAGTTCCTTGTGCTTTGATTATTGGTAAAAGAAAAGAGTCGACTGATAAAAAGACTTCTTTGAATGATGCACTTCGTGATTTCGGTGTTTCCGTTTAATGATATTGATTAAGGGGAATATTGGAGGAATCTATTTATTTGGTTCAATTCAATATCCCTATTACTAGGTATTGTAGAATGATTCAAAATAGTGGATATTTGTATTAACAAGTTAAAACAAACTAATACAGTTTTCAGATTTAATAATACGATTCCTCAATAAACGTAAAACTTAAGTATTTTAAATTATTGAAAACATATAAGTAGCCATTATTTTTTTCAAGAACAAATTTAGTACACTAAAGGGGGATTTCTCGTTAAACTGAGAGATCCCCCTTTTTTTTCTCCAGCAGTATAAATAGGGTAAGGGTCGGAGTTTTTTATTTTGAATAAAAGCGATATCTCCTTGCAATATGTTCTGGTTGTCTTAAAATGTGATATTACCAAGCAATCTGAGATACAAATAGAACATTGCTGTTTATTTTGCAAGATATAGTGGAAAAAATTAGTGTGAATCCTTTTTCTTTTCGGATACCAAGTTTTACAAATCCCCATATTTAGGTATTGATTGCCCTCTGTTATTCTACGATATTTGTATCAACAAGTTACCACAAGCTTATCAGAGATTAACACAGCTCTCTCTCTCATTAAAACGTAAAACTTCGGCTGTATTCTCTCTGCTCGGCATTTTATTTATTAGAAAACAGATTGAAATTCCGAAAGAGGTTGTTCTTATGCTATTAAGAACAACCTTTTGTTTTTTTATAGATCATCCATGTTTCAATAAAAAAATGAAATCATTATTCTGGCAACCTCTTAATATACAGGGCTAGGGTAAAGGAATCTTATATAATTTAGGATTCGAGTTCTATTATCATTTTTTTTGCATTGATAAAAAGAGGTCTTGATGTGATGTACCATAAGATGATACCTACGGTAATTCCGACCAGAAGGGCAACCGAAAGCATTATAATGGCTCTTGTTGCTTCTGTGATATTGGGTACTTTGATTATTTCTGCAGCTATTTTGAGGAAGATAAAAAGTAGTACCAATCCAAATTCTTTGTTTGAGGCAAAGCGGTGTCTTTTTAATGTTTGTTTTAACATTGAAAGAACAGGAATACTATAATCCGCGTTGTTATATTTTTTGTATCCTTGATACAGTGGGATAAGAATAACGATATAAGCAATAATATCTACTGCGATACTCCAATCTTGTGGGATCCATCCTTCCAATAGAGCCGAGACTAGATGGATGACTTGTGCTGCAAAGACAAAGAAGTTGATAAGAAAAGCAAAAAGGAAAAGACGTTTGTATTTATTGTCTGTCTTTTGAAGACGTTGAATAAACTGTCCCATATCTAATAGTGGGTCTGAATGATGCGATTGTTTAATGTTCATGATAGAATTTTTTTACGAAGTGTTTCTTTGATACGATGAATCTTTACTTTTACATTAGAAGTGCTTATCCCAATAATATTAGAGATCTCTTCCATGGTAAGCTTTTCGAGCATTAGGGTGATCAGCATCTTGTCAATAACCGACAGTTGGTTTATTTCCACCTCTAATCGTTCTAGGTTTTGCTCTAAGCTTTCTTGTTCACCAATCTCTTCGTCGATAAAAGTTCCTATTTCTTGGTGTTCTTCTGAAAGAAATATTCGGTTCTCTTTAGATGCTTTCCTAACGAAAGTTAGCGAAGTATTTACTGCGACTCGATATACCCAAGTACTAGGAGCTGCATCTCCACGAAAATGATCCAAACTTTTCCATATATTGGTTAATATCTCTTGATAGATATCTTTCTGAGCATCTCTATCTCGGTGATAATAGCTGCAAATGCGTTTTATCCTATCGTCGTTCTCTTTTAATATTTGATGAAAGAGCTGCTCCTTCTTGTTTTGATTTACCATACCATTATTTTGTTCTTTTTATCTATTTAGACGCATCTTTCAATGATAGTTACAAAATATTGAAATTTTTTTTAAGTCTTGTTCTATTAGATGAAAATGGGAAGAGCTAAATGAATGGTACATTACGAATATAAAACAACCAAACCCCATAATGGAATTTGGTTGATAAATAAGTGGGGATAATAGATTTAGACAAACATAATAGTCGTTTTTTATATAGCCTCTATTGTAGCATCATCATACATTCCATTGCTTTTTTGTCATTATAGGCCAATATTCCAGAAGATACATTGAAAAGAAGAATAAGTGCCCATAGACCACATCCTCCAAGGGTAATCCAAAATATAATCTGTTTACCCCATTGGTCTGTATAGCCATAGAAAGCACCCAAAAGAAGAAAGAGAATCCATGCTGTTCCTGTCTCTTTTTGCTTCCCTAGATAGTAGGCATTAAACTGATTCTTTTTCTCTTCGTCTAGTTTCATGATTTGAGCGATGACGTGATTTGATACGTTGTACATAATGGTTGTTGTTTTACGATTAATAATTCTTAATGTTAATATCTCGATTTAGGATTTTCTCTTTCCAAAACCTTTTTAAAGGAGAAGGGGAGACAATCTCAAAAGGATGTTTTTTAGATAGAAGTGATGCAAGTAATCCTAAATAGGTTTCGGTTAGGATAGAAATGGTTATACTCGTATTGTCTTCCGATATGATTCGTTGTTTGGGGTCTATGGTTGGTAGCGTTGTTGGCTTTGGTGAAAAGGCTATCTCTACGGGAAGATCATGTAGGGGACACTCCTTTACTTTAGCGAAAAATGAGGTCCACCATTTATAATATTTGTTGCATCTTATCGATCCATGACTTATCATATACTCTAGTTTGTCTATTTTGTCGATATCTAAAGAAAATAGAGTCTTCGTATCTAGGTCAATAAGCATTACAAACCATTGGTAGTTATATTCCAAAAGAGAAAGGGGCAATCCCTCTTTTATTTGGTGGTTTGTGAATAGTCGTACTTCTTGTTGTTTACTGATATATTTTAGTAGTTTGTGAAAAAGAGGACTTTCTGTTTGTGCTCTTGCTTGAAAATGTACTATTGATTCATACTCTTGGTCGAGATGAAGTATCGAATTTATTTGGGATGCTTTTAATAGTTGTTGAATGTCATCAATACAATTGTTGCTTGCGATATAGTAATTCTTATTTCTACTGTCGTACCTGATATCAATGCCATAGATGGTGTTGATATCTTTGATGTCTCTTCCAAATGTTCGTTGTGAAATAGTTAGGTCTGTATCTTTGGCATTATTGGCTAGATACGCCGCAATCTCTTTAAAATTAGCACGCCTTACCAATAGTTTATTTATGATCGCATGATGGCGTTTGGTTACATTGATTTTTGACATAATCATCTTTTTTCGGTTCTGAGTATCCTCTAATAGGTTTACGTCCGCAAGTAACATTTTAGCTCCGCCAAATCGTGACGCTGGTTGTCTTCTTTGTTTCTTTAATTTTATGGTTATTGTTGTTTCTGTTTGATATACAGGTGTTTCGTGGTTTGAATTAAATTGTCTTTTTTTGTTGGTAAATCTGAAATAGCCAAGGAGGGGATGCTACTTTGATCGTTTTATACGATTACTATGCTTGTTTGTAAGTCTTGTGAACAAGTCCTGCGATGATGTTTATTCTTCCTTTAAGGATGAGCATATTGATCTCGAGTACCACAATTAACCAAGCAGAGTTTTATTCGTTATTCCTTACATCTTTCCCATACTTTTTGAGATGGTATTACAGCGTTTAATTTCCATTCTCCCCTTTTCCCAAATCAATGATTTCTAGTACTTATGTTTAACACAACACCATTTTTCATTCAAATCAACATTACTACACATTTATGTTCGGTAAACATCAAATACACTACAACTTCATATCAACTTCATATTAAGTTCACTTATGCGTTATGATAAAATGAACTTGATATGAAGTTAATATGGTGATAATGTGTCTTCTATATAAGAACAAAATGAAATTATGGTAATGATGGTATTGCGATAAAATCAGGTTAAGTAGGAGAAAATAAGATTATTGAGGAGCAATGAAGGAGAGTTGCACTATCAGATTTTAAATCGAAAAGTGGGTATGTATCGTTTGATCAACCCTCTTATTACGCATTTGCTAAAAGAGCTACAAGAGTTGTTTACTAAAGAGTCAATCATTATATTTATTCGCGATATAATAAAATGGAGAAGGTGTATGAAGAAGATATTAAAGTTTATAGCGAACTTCCTTGTAATTGGTGTGATTTCTGTTTTTATGTGGTTTCTTGTTGCCGGTTTGGGGCTTGGTGTGAGTGGTTTAGCAAATTTAAATGAGGTTTTTATTGTGATCTTTTTTTCTTTGTTTATTACTGCCTATACCAAAAGATTAGGCTTTGGATGGTGTCTATTGATTGCTGTAGGTTTTGTGGTGTTACTACGTCTTTTTATGCCAGAGATTCATGTATGATTTATTTCATGTTAATGCCAACGTAATGAGGTTGTTAACATGTTTATAAACCTTGTTTATAACTTCAATGCCTTCCATCTATAAGTGTTTTTAAAGCTATCTACTGAAATGTAATTAACAGCTGTATTTGATTGTTTATCTACCCCAAGATTCTCTATCAAGACTACGATAAGTGACTGCTTCTGCTATATGTGATGAGGTGATTTTCTTGCTGTTAGCGAGATCTGCAATAGTCCTTCCAACCCTCAATATACGATCGTAAGCTCTTGCCGAAAGAGAAAGACGATTCATGGCTTGTTTAAGTATTGTGTTTCCCTCTTCATCTAAAAGACAATATTCTCTAAGCATTCGTGAACTCATCTGTGCATTGGAATGAACGTCTGGAATCTCTTTAAAACGTTCGTTTTGAATCTCTCTAGCTGCAATCACTCTTTCTCTTATCACCTCACTCTTTTCGCCTTCTTTCATTTCCGATAGTTTTTCGAAAGGAACTGGTACCACCTCAAGATGGATATCGATACGGTCGAGTAGGGGACCTGAGATTTTGTTGAGGTATTTTTGTACTGCCCCCGGGTTGCAATTGCATCTTTTGTTGGGGTGGTTATAATATCCGCAAGGACATGGGTTCATAGAGGCTACCAACATAAAATTAGAAGGATAGGTGACAGAGGTCTTCGCTCTGGATATGGTAATGTTACGATCTTCCATAGGTTGTCGCATCACCTCTAATACGGTTCTTTTGAATTCAGGAAGCTCATCTAAAAAGAGCACCCCGTTGTGGGCCAAAGAGATCTCTCCGGGTTGAGGATAGCTTCCTCCTCCAACCAATGCCACGTCAGAAATGGTGTGGGGTGGCGAACGAAAAGGACGTTGGGTCATTAGGGCTGTCTCTTTATCGAGTGTACCAGCGACGGAATGTATCTTGGTGGCCTCTAATGCTTCGTGAAGAGTGAACGGTGGAAGTATGGTTCCTAATCGTTTGGCAAGCATGGTTTTTCCTGCCCCTGGGGCACCAATAAGAATGATGTTATGTCCTCCTGCTGCTGCTATCTCCATGGCTCTTTTAACACTCTCTTGTCCTTTGACATCAGAAAAGTCAATCCCATAAAGGTGTTGCTTTTTCTCAAACTCTTTTCTTGTGTCGATAACCGTAGGTTCGAGTGGATTCTTTCCACTAAGTAAATCTATAACTTCACGAAGGTTTTTAACACCGTAGATGTTAAGAGTGTCAACTACGGCAGCTTCATGGGCATTCTCTATGGGTAGTATAAATCCATCAAACCCTTCTTTGCGAGCTTGAATAGCTATTGGAAGGACTCCTTTGATGGGCTTAATAGAACCATCTAAAGAGAGCTCTCCCATAATGATATATTTGTCAATATTGGGTGCTGTGATCTGATCTGAGGCAGCTAGGATACCGATGGCAATAGGTAAGTCGTAAGATGCTCCTTCTTTACGTATATCGGCGGGAGCCATGTTGATAACGATCTTTTTTCCTGGTATCTTATACCCATGAAAGCGTAGCGCAGCTTCAATACGTTGTTGACTCTCTTTCACCGCATTGTCTGGTAACCCTACAAGATGAAATCGAATGCCACTATCCGAAACTTCTACTTCTATCGTAATGGTGATGGCATCTATCCCTTGTAATGTGCTTCCATAAGTCTTCACTAACATAACCCTAATTCTTTTTGGTTCAAAAGAGAAACAATCCAGAATTAGGGTGGTTCAAAATTGGGGTGGGAGTTTTGATAGATAAAATTTATCTATGAAGTGATGCTTTTTACTATCATTTTAGATAGTTGTATAGTGCACTGGTCTGTCTTTTGATATCCGCAGTAATGGCATTGACAGAGATAGTGGCTCCACTAATGGCATCGGGTTTAAAGTTTGTTTTTTTGTATTGTTTCCCGTTGAGGCCGAAGAATTGTTTTAGCCAGCCACGAGAGGTAACTTCATATCCACGTGTAGCATTGTATTTTAGAACACGAATCTCTTGGATGGTTCCTTCTGGATTATATAGGATTACATAATCGAGATATTCTTTGATGTCATCGAGACTGTTGGCAGGACTATCACACCCATTCATTCGACAACAGTCCACTCTTCCAACCATACCATATCCGATTGTTTTATCGTTTTCTTGATATTGGAAGAAACTGTGTGTTTCAGAGGAAAGCTTCTCCAAAAAAATAGGGTTTGCTTTCTCTGTTTTAAATGTTTTGGATACCATCTTATCGAATTTCTTTGTTTCGATAAGTTCTTTTCCAAATCTATCGCTTTTCATAGCGAAAAGCGATAGAAGGAAGGTTAATGTAATGATCTTCATATATCAAATTAGAATGTTACACCAATACCCATATTTAGAGTTTTGCTATAGCTATCGTCTGCATCTGATTTTAGGAATTGGATGTCAGATTTAACGACTACTCCTTTTGTAAGTTTTAGAGTAAGACCAGTAGTAATGGCTGTTTTGTCATTTTTAGCGCTTGCTGAAAATCCCTCTTCCATCTTATATTGTGTGTTCGAATATTCGTAGCGTACAAAAGGAATAAGTTCCATTTCTGTTTTGTTACATGATTGAAGGACGTTGTAACCTGCATCAAGGTAGTATCCCATCATCGCTTTCCCTAGGTCGTTGTTTTTACCATCTTTTGCAGTGAATTGGTTATACTCATCTGTGTTCGACAATGAGTTATAATAGAATTGACCACGAAGAATAAGACCATTGTTTCTATAACGGAAATCTGTTCCTACCATGGCAATACCAACTACAGACGAGTCTGCTTGTGCTTTTGCTACTTCGTCTTCTTTAGATAGTCCATCGTATAGGGTTGTTGATGTTTTTCCGATATAAGTAGATAGACCTACGTTCAGACCTTTGATTCCGTAGTACTCTACTTTACCCGTAAATGCAGGAGTTGTTGAGAAAGCTTCAGCTCCTTTTTGACGTCCTTTACGAAGTCCGTTAGAACCAGAGAATTTAGCGCTTCCATCATAACCATTAAATCCGCCCATGATATAAGCTTGGTATTTGATAGAGCTAGAGATGATATTTCCAGATACACCGAAACCAAGTTCTCTCCAAGTTGTAGGAGCAAGATATTTGTCTACAAGAGGTCTTTCTACGCCATTGAACGTAGTCGGTTCATGGTATTCGTTAATGATACCCATTGGTGTTAGCATAAGACCACCTCTGAAATTGATGTATTCATTAAGCTTAAATTGTAAGAATGCTTGTTCTACATATACCTCTTTTACATGTTCGAATTCAAGCTCTGATACAAATTTTACTCTGTCTGAAAAGTTATATCCTAAAAGCATTACCAAACGGTGTACATCTAGTTTTGCATTGCTGTAGTTGTCTCCATCTAGTGACTTATTATAGTGTGCTTCACCATAACCACCGATTGTCAATTTACTGTCTTTGATTAAAAGATTGTCTGCACTGTTTTTATACGTGTTATCTTGTGCTGTTAATGTGAATGAACAAAATAACATGATTGCTACTAATAGCTGTTTCATAATATGATATTTAAAATATAGGGTTTCTAAAATTATTTAGACCAAAGATAAATAGGATGTTTAATGATGGTTTGTCTTTAAATAGTTTTAAGATATGGAGGTATTTATTTGCAACTGATTGTTTGTGGCAACTATTATTGGGTTGAGTGTTGTTCTTTGGGAGATACGTCCTGTGTTGTTTTATTAAGTGTGACTTTTTTAGGATCTTATTGCTATTATTTGTTATGGTAAAAAAAAATAAAGACAACTTGATATCTAAAGAATCTGTTAATGAAATCAAAACATGGTAATTGATTGATATACAGTGTAGTAAAAATAGGTAATACCTACTTTTAGGTATTTATATGTATCCAAATATAACAAATGGGGATGCGTCTGTTTTTTGCCCTTTTGAGAGGTATATTTTTGACTTTAATGTTGTTTTCTGGAACCATCATTTATATTGTTGTTAACATCCTATTTTTATCTTCTAAGCTTCTATGTTTTGAACTCCATCATGAGCTATTTGTCGTTCATCGTCTATTAGTCATTCATCCCAAGTCGTTAGTAATCTGTTGTATCGTTTAGTTATTGGTCCCTTGTTCTAGTTGTCTATCCCATAGGTTTTGACCTCTCTAGTTTATCTTATATCCTTGCTTCTGTTCCCGATCGATAGAGATATCATAATGCGGGTTTTGGTTGAATTTTTAATAGAAAAATGGGATGAAATATTTATCTATTTGTTTGTTGCTGTGTTTCTTCTTTAGTGCCAATGCTCAGACCAATATTGAAGGTGTGGTTGTGGATAAAAAAGGAACTGCATTGGTTGGAGCAAATGTGTATATAAAGGGGAGTGTTGAAGGAACTTCCTCTGATTTGAATGGGCGGTTCTCATTTGTTACTACCATCAGTGATGGGGCCATATTGGTGGTAAGTTGTATTGGATACCAACCTTATGAGATATCCATAGTGAAGGAGAGGGTAGACGATTTGGTGGTGGTACTAAAAGAGCAACTTCAATCTATTAAAGAGGTTCAAATTTCTGCTAGCCATTTTAATTTAGGTAAGAGTGGTTCGTTAAAAAAGATGGATGCCATGGAGGTAATGCTTAGTGCTGCATCCCAAGGAGATATTATAAATGCAATGCAATCCTTACCAGGAACACAAAAAGTAGGTGAGGATGGTCGGCTGTATGTTAGAGGAGGAGAGAGTCGAGAGACCCAAGTGTTTATTGATGGCATGCATGTGCTTTTCCCTTACAGTTCTACTGCTAAGAATATTCCCTCTAGATCTCGTTTTTCTTCGTTTTTATTTGAAGGTATCAATTTCTCTTTGGGTGGATATGGCTCAGAATATGGACAAGCCTTGTCTTCTGTACTTCCCATGGATACAAAGAAGATTACCTCTACAAAAGCAGGAGTCCATTTTTCTCCTTTGGGAATGGGAGGAGGAGGAACATATAGTTGGGGCAACCATTCGATATCTGGGAATATTAGCTATACCGATTTGTCTGGATACAATAAAATCAATCCAGATATCTATCATTGGAGTAACGATTATAGGAACTATACTGGTGATGTTCAGTTTAAATCGAATCTTTCCCCAAAAACAATGTTTAAACTTTACCTAGGTAGAGACAAGACCTCTTTTGGTCAATATATCGAAGAGAAAGACGTTGTTAGGGACCAACAGTTTGATGGACATAGCGACTATTTAAATACAACTTTAACTACGAAAACCTCTAATGGTTTTCATCTGTTTTTGGGTGCTTCCTGCTCTAATGCTGTTTTGAAAAATAGTAATGTAATGCAGACTGGGGATGGTTATAGAAAGCATCATAGCGAATGGCATCTTAAAGGTCGTTTCGATCGCTATTTTTCTGATCGCTATAGGTTGATGGGAGGAATGGAAACGTATCTACATAATTATGAAGACCATTATAAGGATATACGACGCCTTTACTCAATAGATCATGGGATAGACCAGAAACTTTATGCTTGTTTTTTGGACAATCAGTTTCGTGTTTTACCCAACTTCTATCTTAATGTTTCATCGCGATTTGAATATCACAACTATTATAATCAGTGGCGATGGTTACCTCGTATTTCATTGAATTATATAAACAAAGGGTTTCAGTTGTCCGCTATTGCTGGAAAATATGATCAAATACAATCGTTGCCTTTGCTGGTTTTGAATAACCATTTTAATAAGACAGAGACGGCGGATCATTATATCGTTGGGGCTTCATATCATCTAAATAAAACATTATTGAAAATAGAATTATATCGAAAAGATTATCGTGGATTGCCTCTTAAACAGAAGCTGGGGTATCAATCGAATGGCTATGGTCAGAGTAAAGGGATCGATATTTTCTATATGGGAGAGGCCTTTTCTCATCGCCTAAATTATACCCTTTCGTATTCTTATAATGATACACAAAAGCATTATATGGATTATCCTATGATAGCTACACCAACTTATGCTACATTACATAATGCGTCATTAAATCTAAAGTATGAGTTTCCTTCAATTAAGACTTTTGTTGGAACAGCCTATTCTTTTGCTTCTGGTCGTAATTATCATAACCCTAATAAGGGTGGATTTATGAATGGTAAAACATCCGCCTTTCATAATCTGGATCTTAATGTTACTTATTTGCTTAGCAAACGTGTTATTCTACATGCCTTCTGTACCAATATCTTGGGAACGACACATACCTATGGTTATCATTATTCAAAGCAAGCTGATTCGAATGGATTATATGCTTCGACCCCTGTCGTTGATTCTCGAAAGAGGTTCTTTTATCTCGGGGTTTTTATCTCTCTAAAGAGCAATAGTGCTTATGAAATATCCAATTTTTAGTGAAAGGGGTCATAAATTAAGTCGGTTATTAAATATAAATATTATCATCATGAAGAAAGTCGTTTTAGTATTATCTGTTTTATGTGGATTATTATCTACTTTGTCTGCATCTAGTGCTGTAATAAATAGAAAGAATAAGGGGGAGGAGCAATACAACCAATTGGTTGAGAAATCTTTGCTTAAATTAAATGGGGCCCATGATAATGTTGCCTTAAATGGGGTGCTTAATGAATTCTATCGGATCAAAGCGATCTATCCAGAACAGTGGTTGTGTGATTATTACATTGCATATATGAACCTACGAATGGTTTTTATGACAAAAGGTAAAGTACAACAAGAGGCACTGTCAGAAGCTCGTAAAAGGATCGATAATATCAGCAGAGAAGAGAATATTGATCGTTCTGAGGTTGAAACTTTAGATGGGTATTACTATTATGCATTGATTGCCTCTAACCCTTCCGTGAATGGTCAGAAATATTATAGAGAGGTTATTGAATCATATCATAAGGCGATAGCGATAGATCATACGAATCCTCGTCCTGCATTCTTATTGTTACTGTTCCAACATCAGATGGGAAATTTCTTAGGACAAAAAGGATCAGATACCGAAGGGGAGTTCCTCAGAATTGAGAAGTTGTTTCAACAGTTTCAACCAAAAGAGAAGAATGCTCCTACTTGGGGAAAAGAAGAGTTCGAAGCTTTTGTGTCCAAACAAAGAGTAAGATAAGAACAAGTCTGATAGGTTGAGATCAAGAGAGAGGCTTTAGATGGCTCTCTCTTAAAATTAGATCGTTGTAATGTTTTTTGTCTTACCATATCCACCACTCTTTTAATAGATCAGTTGAGTGAACTTTGAAACGTAGCTTCTTGATACAGGGATGGTGGTGTTACAATCTTGTAATGTGATCTTATAGCCATTAGAGTTTCCTTTGGCGTTTTTTATTTTATCTAAGTTGATGATATAAGATCTATGGCATCTAAAAAGAGGAAGACTCCCCATGGTCTCTTCTATTTGACTTAAGGTGTTTCGAATAATTTTTGATTCTTTCTCACCATTAAGGAGGTAATGGATATGAATATGATTCTTGATGGCCTCGATATATAAGAGTTCGCTTAACTTGATCGTAACCTCCTTCTCTGTTTTATTGGTCGATTCGATGGTCAATGTTTTTCCAATACTCTTTTTCTCTAATGAGCTATTATTATCAATAAGACGACTTAATTTATTGGTTGTAATCTGATGATAATGAAATAAAACAGAGGCTACAGTCGGAATGACACCAATAGAGAAAGTAAGAAAAGCAACATGGATAAATGCAGATATATTAATAGGCATCCCCGAGATCATAAATGAGAAGTAGAGAAGGTTGCCAAACGTGATAGATAGAAGCAGAATAAGAATAAAAAGAATCTCTGAAATCACATTCCATCTGTTGGTTCTTAATCTTAAAATAAGAGGTTTTATCCATTTGCAAAGGATGTAAAGGGCAATCAATGTGACAACGCCAAAACCGAAAGCTGCAGTAAGCTGGTTTCCCTCATAGTTTGAAAACCCAAAGGGTTTAAAGATGAAGATAAAGCCTGTAATAAAGGTGCTGATGGCTATAATGGCACTCGTTCCAATAGTGGCAAACGGATACTTTCTAAAAAGTAGAGAGGGGATATTTTGTTTCATTATTCTCAATATAGACGTTTAATTTAAAGGTATATAATTAGAGTCAAAATATCTTACATGATCAATGGAATTCTTCTATTTGATGTTTTCTCTTCAATTTTACACTTCCTTTACTGCACATCATTTGGTGTATGTCTCCTTTTTCTAGACCACCATACTCAATAATGAAGCGATAAGAATTCCTAGATAGTTACCTATAAGATATCCAAAGAGACCAAAGGTAATTCCATAAACCAATACTTTTCTGTTTTTTAATGCGACACATACTATAGGGACCATTACAGGGGAGTAGGTGAATGCCACCATCGATACCATGGTTTTATCTGCTTCATCTTGGAAAAGATAGGCAAGAATAAAATGAGTGGTGATATAGCATCCAATTACCCAGGCCATTAATTGGAATAATGCGGGATTCTTGATCTCTTGCATTGAAGAGAAGTCTGCCATATTTGCAATGGCAAATGAGAAGATCAGAATAAATAACATCCCTAATGCAAATGAGCCTTTAAGCTTGTTTATTCGGGGTATCTGTCCTGCGATGATCGATAAACTTGTTGCAGATAGAATGGTGATAATAGATCCTGTGGTATTTGAAAATAATTTACCAATAGCTACACTTGAAATTACAATGAAAAGAGAAATAAGAAAGGCATAGGCCATCTCTTTCCATTTGTCTCGATCATAAATATTGGTTTCATCTTCTAGGTCTTCATGCGCTTCTACCGACATTTGTTCTGTTGATGGGGTAGGGAGAAAGAACCGGAAGATATATTTGGCTCCAGTGATAAAGAAAAGAATCAGTCCTGCACCAATAACAAAATCGTAACTGACAATAAGTACCATCTTGGCTGCATTTACATTTAGTGCACTCTTTATGGCTGCAAGATTTGGCGTCCCACCAGAGTATAGTCCTGTGAGCATTCCTGTTGTCTTGGCAATATCTCTTACTTCTTCTTTGAAAAGAAAGAATCCTGAAATAGTCGCTAGCAACAGGGAGACTAAGGCGATAAGTAGTGATGTAAGAATGTTCTTATTTTGTCTTAACTCTTCTTTTATATTGATCGAGAATAGTAGTAGAGGGATAGCTAAAAGAAGCGTTATACCTGAGATTTTTTCTTCAAAATCGTATAGTGGTTGAGTTGAAATGTAATGGTCAAAAGGAACGATTTGATGAAAGCCAATACCTAGTAGATAAAGAATAGGAATGGCTCCAATCTTTTTAAAGATAGAGGATTTTCTGTTTAATAATGTGATAAGAAGAGGGATAGCAATTAGATATATTGTTATTGCAATAAGCACCATAATGTTCTGTGTGTAAGTTTTAACACAACAAAAATAGAAGGCTTATTGATATTTACATATTATTTTTTTGAATATTATGATTAAACAATAAATGGATGAAAGGGGGTGTTTCTTGATGAGATCTCTTCTGTTGTATTGAATAGAAAGAGGAGAAAAAGGAACATTATGTTCCTCTTCTCCATTTGCTTAGGGTTATAAGATGTAGTTGAATGTGATTCCTACGATGATAATACCTACCGTAACTACTCCTACAAAAATGGCAATCAGTTGCCATCTGAGTACTTTCTTAAGTATGATGATCTCTGGCAGAGAAAGAGCAATAACAGACATCATAAATGATAAGGCAGTTCCTAGAGAGACCCCTTTTTCGATCAGTACACTTACGATTGGTATGATGCCTGCTGCATTAGAATACATCGGTACTCCTAGCAATATCGCTAGAGGCACTCCATACCAATTGTCTTTTCCTAATACTGTTGCCAATAGATCCTCGGGAACATATCCATGGGCACCAGCTCCGATTGCTACTCCAAGTACAACATATATCCATATCTTACCTACAATGTCTCTTACCGCCTCGTATCCCATCTTAATACGATATTCTATGGAATTATTTTCTTCTATTGTGGTGGTATGTTGTGCTTTGATTTGGAATACCCAAGGCTCTACATATTTCTCAAGTTTTAATTTTTGTAGAACCCACCCTGCAATGATGGCAATAATAAGTCCTGTAAAAAGATAGATCAAGGCAACCTTTACTCCAAATAAACTAATAAGAAGAACCAATGCGACTTCATTGATCATTGGTGCAGCAATAAGAAAGGAGAAGGTAACTCCCAGAGGTATTCCTGCTTCAACAAAACCAAGAAAAAGAGGAATTGCAGAACAAGAGCAAAAAGGGGTGATGATTCCCAACACAGCTGCAATGATATTCCCAGAAAAAAGGGCATGGTTCTCTAGAATCTTTTTCGTTTTCTCAGGAGTGATATATGATCTTAGTATACCCACACCAAAGATGATAAGGATCAAAAGCATCATCACTTTGGGTACTTCAAATAAGAAGAATCTTACAGTTTCAGTAAGATGTGCTCCTGATGGTAAGTTAAGAACATTGAAAGTGATAAAATCAGCAATAGTTTGTAACTCTATATATAGTAGACCCCATAGTGGTAATAAGAGCAATGGGATTGCCATACCATGACTCTTTTGGTTTATTGAAATAATACGTTGTTTCATTTCTGTGTTTTTTAATCTCTTGTTATTTGAAAAGAAGCCATGTGTAGTAGGCTCCTGTCAATAGAAAAACAATGGCAATTATCTTTCTAAACCAATATTCAAAAGTCTTGATGTTCTTATAAAAGTTGCCAATAGATCCAATACTATAGGCAATAATAAGAGAAAGAATAAGTACTGGTATTCCTGTTCCTAATGCAAAAATAATGGGAAGGTATAGCCCTGAAGCATTAGAGATCGTCATGGGTATAAGCATCCCGAAATATAGTACTCCGCTATAGGGACAAAATGCCAATGCAAACAGTATTCCCATTAGAAATAGATCTATTGCTCTGCCCTTGTACCTCTCTTGAAGTTTTTGCCCAAAGGAGATGGAGCCGATAAAGTCTAATGATAATATTTCTAGCATAAAAAGAGCGACTACGATCAATAGAGGACCAAGAACTTTCTCTCCCCATATCTGGAAGAACCCTGACAGTTCTAGTTGATCTGCTCCCAAGAAGAACAATATCCCAATCAATGTATAACTAAATGCTCTTCCAATAATGTAGACCACCCCATTAATCCACACTTTGCGTCGGTTGTTGATATCTTTGCTGATATAACCTATTGCTGTGATATTTGTGGTCAAAGGACATGGACTAATGGCGGTCATTAGTCCTAGTACAAATGCAGTGATAAATGGAATATTATAAGAGTCTAAAAGAGATTGTAGATATTCCATATTATTTTAAGGACTTTATGGTGGTGATTAATTTAGATTTTAATCGTTGAGGTTGATTGCGTGCATACATAAATCCTACATTGGTAAGATTGTACTTCTCTTTCCCTTTAACCACAAGAAGGGATTGTCCATGAACACCATACTTCTTGGCTAGTTCTTTCTCTTTTTCAATGTTGATGGATTTAAAAGTAACTTCCTTACCATATTCTTCTGTAACCGTTGTTTTGGTTACATTTTCTACAGCTTGACAGGTAGCACACCTACGTGTTTGATGAAAATACAAAACTTGAACTTTAGAGTCATCTTCTTTTACATCACTACAAGGTGTTTGACATTTGCTTATTTGATGACATGGACAGTTTTGTGCTTTTGTGCTATAAGTAGCAATAGTGAAAAGAACAAATAGAATAGTAACTACTTTTTTCATAATGGTCTATGTTAGTTTTGTGAGCTATTTATTTAAGATTTCAATGATCTCTTTTGTATTTGCAACTCTTCCAGACAGGACTACTTTGTTGTCAATTACAAGTGCAGGAACAGTCATGACCCCTAATTTCATGATCTCAATAATGTCTTCGACCTTGGTTAGGTTTGCCTCTGTACCTGTAGTTTGAAGAGCTTCTTCTACATTCTTAAATAATGTTTTGCATTTGGTGCATCCTGATCCTAATACCTTAATATCCATTTTAGATTTATTTTATTTGTTATTCGTAAATAGACGAACAATTTGTCTAAAAAAATAGAGAATGTTATTTCTCTATTTTTACTTATTGTTCGTTGTTGTACGAACAAATGTAGTCATTTTTTCAATTTTGACAATAAGCTTATTAGAATTATTATTATTGATGGAAAGACAATTTCTATTCCCATACATCCATTAAGGTCATTTAGATGTTTAGAATAAAACTTTTTTTTCCATCTCTATTTTCTTCTTTAAAACCTACAGATTTATAGTATTGATAGTAGTGGCTTGCAGGAGGTATTGCGATAATCCTTGTGATTCCTTTTTGCTTAAAAATATTGTTATTGTGTTCAAAAAGGTATTTACCTGTTTTAAAATCTCTATAGGGTGGGGTGGCATAATCTAATTTCAAACTTAACGTATCATTGTGGATAGATCCAATACAGAATCCAGCAACAGTCATATCTCTTAGAATAAGGATAATCGATTCATTCTCTAGAGGAGATTCTATTTCAGGGTATTCAGTGATAAGTTGATCTTTATAGAATGATAAGCAACTTTGGAAATAGGGATCATTCCTGTCGGTCTCTAACATAGTAAAATAGTCTTTTTTGTGGTACATCTTAAAAAGGAAAACAATATTTACTCCTACAATAAATCCATTTACCAATGCGATAGGGTAAGCTTCGATAATAAAACCATAGATGGTAAAAATAGAAGATCCAAATAAATTAAACCATCGTAATTTAATCATAGAGGTCATGGTTAATGAGATGGCAACAATTACCGATGCCGTATATCCAGCCCATTCTACATAATTGATTGTGTCCATAGTGTTTAAGTTGTTTTTTCGTTAGTCATGAATGTTAATAATTTCTCTTTTTCTGAAGGAAAGAGAATGGCAATTAAAAGAATAATGGGGATTAAAATGGTGAGGAGTGTCATCACTAGAATAGTTATTCTATGTTTTTACTCCTTTTTACTGAATCATAGCTCTATGGTAAGACCTTATTGAGTTAAAGATTGAACATATTTTGATTTGATTATGTTTCTAAAAAAGTAATGTTCTAATTAAAAAGGTAAGTTATGGATTATTATTTTGATGCCTTTCGACGCTATTCACAGATTACGGGAAGAGCAGACCGAAGATCTTTTTGGATGTTTATTTTGTATGACTCTCTTTTGGGCTTAGTTCTCTATAGTTTGATTGAGTTCTCAAATATCTTTCTTGTTATTGTTGTTCTCTATGGTTTAGTTGCATTTGTTCCGAAAATATGTTTGATGATAAGAAGATTGCACGATTCTGGACGTAGTGGATTGAACCTGTTATGGTACCTTTTACCTGCTGTGGGTTGGATAATTGTGATTATATATTTTGTTCTGCCTAGTAATAAAGGGGAGAATGAGTATGGGGCTGATCCTTCGGTTCCTGTAGATATCTAAGGTGGATATTTTTCAATAAAGTAAATTTAAAGTAGCGTAATTCTAATATTATAAGCTGTTTAGCACACTTGTGACCTATTGTGTAATAGGTGGCCTCTTGTATTCAAATCATAGATGTAATGCTTTATTCTGAATTTAATCTGTTTTGTTTAAAATGTATTAAAATGACTTAAAGTGTGTATAATTATGTTTATTGTGTTTATATTTGAGTCAACCTAGAACACTATGCCTTAATTGAATATTAGGTCATTAATTTATTATCTTAACTTATGATTTTTAGAATTTTATTTATTGCGCTTTTTACCCTTACAATGGTTTCATGCAATAAAGTAAACAAAAAGAGTGAAAGTTCTTTTGGTAAAGCACCAGATGTAACTATTGCTTATGAGTGCTGGAGTGAGAACAAAGCTTTTGCCACTTTTGCGAAACATCTTTTAGAAGAGCATGGTTTTGTTGTTAAGACTATGTTAGTTGAAGATGCATATAAAGCTGTATTGAAGGGAAAGGCAGATATTTTTTTAGATAGATGGGAACCCGATGATTTTTATCCTGAATCTGCCGATACTTTATTGCCATTAGGAAAGATCTACAAGAAGACTTTCGTTGGATTGGTTGCTCCTAATTATATGGATCTTAATTCGATTGATGAGATTGAAAAAAATAAAGAGAAACTTCAAGATAAAATATATGCTGTAAATCCAGATTCTGAATCTTTTACAGGGCTAAATGTGGCATATCGCCGTTATGATCTTACTCTTAAGATTGAAGAAGTTACAGAAAAGGAGTTGATCAATCTATTTCATGAGAAATACAAGAATAAAGAACCTTTCTGTATTGCTGGTTGGTTTCCCCATCCGATGTTAGATCTAAAAAAGTTAAAGGTCTTAAAAGACCCACATCTGGCTTTCTATCAAAAATTTAATCCCATAAAATATTGCAGTTTATCTTGGGCGAGAAAACATCATAAGCTTGTTTCTGTATTTAAAAAATTATCCTTTACAGAATCACAATTCAATGTCTTGATTGAAAAGGTTGAAGAGAATAACCTGGATATTGATAAAGCTACTGTTGCTTGGTACAAACAGTTGTCCCCTGAGTATAATAAGATTTTCAATTAGAAATATACTTTTATCTATAGGGGCTATATATTTCTATTATTATAGACTATGCCTATAGATAAAAGTTATGCTGAAGAATTTGTTTGTTCGATTTCAAACGATCTCTTCTGTTGTGTCTTTAAACAATAGGTTAAAGCTGATCTAATAATCTATTAATCCTTTGTGGTTGGCCCTATGACTATGTTTTTTTCAATGAGATATTTAGACTTGTGTTGATTTAAATGTTGTCAATATTAAAATATATTTTTCAATATTTTTAATATTGAAAAATATATAGGTATGACTATAATTGTTGTTGAATATAATTATATTTGATTTTAACCTTTAACAAGATGCGTTAATTTGACCTCAGATCATTTACTTATTTAGAATCATAACTTATGAAATTTAGAATTTTACTTATTGCAATCTTTTCCTTGATAATGGTTTCTTGTCAAAGTGGAAATCAAAAAACGAATTTGATTGGTAGTGCGCCAGATGTTGTTATTGCACATGAGAGTTGGAGTGAAGATGTTGCTTTTGCAACTTTCACAAAAAGGCTTTTGGAGGAAGAGGGATTTTCTGTAAAAATAGTACAGGTTGATAACGGATATCGAGCATTAAAGAACAAAAAGGCCGATTTATTTTTGGCTTATTGGGAACCAAATGATTATTATAAAGATTCAGCGGACACATTGTTGTCTTTAGGGAGTCTTTATACCAAAGCCAAGATTGGTTTTGTTGTTCCTAAATATATGGATGCACACACAATTGATGATGTAGAGAAGTTTAAGAAAGAGTTAGGTGGTAAGATATATGTTGTAAATCCTAATTCGGAAGGCTTTGCTGGTTTAAATGAGGCTACCAAAAGATATAATTTCTCTCTTGAAATGGAAGAAGTGACAGAAACAGAGATGATATCACTTTTTATGGAAAGGTATAAAAATAAGCAACCTATTTGTATCACAGGATGGTTTCCTCATCCAATGTTAAATCTTGATCATATAAGGGTCTTAGATGATCCTTTTGGAGCATTCTCTCAAGAGTATAATTTGGTGAAATATTGTAATCCGTCATGGGCGAAAGAACATCCTAAACTGGTTTCATTTTTCACTAAATACGATTTCTCGAAAGAACATTTTAAAGTATTGATTGATAAAGTTGAGGAAAACAATTGGAATTTAGATAAAGGTATTGATGCTTGGTACAAAGCATTATCACCAGAGTATAAAAAACTATTTAAATAGAAGTCTATTGTTTTTTTGAAGGCTTGTTTGTTCTAAGTAATAAACAAGCCTTTCTTTTGGAATAAATCTTCGTACGTCAATATTTAATAGGTTTTTCTTAACCATATTCTGTTATCCCTTTTTAGAGAAGCGTATTCTTGTTGATTAAATGACTAAAATTTAGATATTGTTATCAAGATTCGATAATGAACAATTTGAAATGCATAATAATCTAACTTGTTTAGATGTTGGTAATGTTAAAAGATGAAAAGTGTTAATATTAACATTGAAAAATATTGTGTTGGGAATATAATTCTTATTGAATATAATTATATTTGATTTCCCCAAGGACGATATATCTTGATTTTAACCTTAGATCATTAACTAATTTATCAACTAAAGTTATGAATTTTAGAACTCTACTTATTGTAATTTTTACTTTTTTAATGGTTTCATGTCAAAATGGAAATCAAAAGAAAAATAGTAATAATCATACTCCAGATGTAGTCATTGCCTATGAAAATTGGAGTGAAAATAGGGCTTTTACTACCTTTGTAAAAAGTCTTTTGGAAGATAATGGCTACGTCGTAAAGACTGTTCTAGTAGAAAAAGGATATGATGCTTTATTGGAAGGGAAAGCAGATGTTTTTCTCGAAAAATGGGAGTCAGAAGATATATATACGGAAACAAGTGGTATATTACTAAATTTAGGAAATTTATACGAGAATGGAAGAATAGGATTGGTTGTTCCTAATTATATGGATGCTCAAACAATTGAAGATATTGAAAAATTCAAAAAAGAATTAGATGGCAAGATCTATGCCGTAGACTCAGATTTTGAATCATTTACAGGAATAAATGTAGCAACACAACGGTATAATTTTACATTAGATATTACTGGAGTAACAGAGCCTGAAATGATGAAAATATTCGAAGCTAAATATATGAACAGAGAGCCGTTCTGTATTACGGGTTGGTTTCCTCATCCGTTGTTAGATCAAAACTACTTAAGAATATTAGAAGACCCACGTCATGCTTTTTCAAAGGGATATAACCTAGTGAAATACTCTAGACGTTCTTGGGCAAAAGAGCATACTGAGCTAACTGATTTCTTTAAGAAATTGAAATTCTCGGAGCCACAATTTAAAGTTTTAATAGATAAAGTAGGAGAAAGTAATTGGGATATTGAGAAGGCTACTGCTGCTTGGTATAAAGCACTTTCTAAGGATTTTAAGAAACTACTTAAATAAAAGTGATCTTATTATATTATTATTGATTATGATAATTAAGGAGCTTATTTTATATAGGTTCCTTTTTTTTATTTACCTTTATTATCTATATAATAGTTTAGTATGAGACGAGTATTATTTTTCTGTGCTTTATTGTTTGTCACTATCTTTTCTTCCTGTGATGCAAACTTGGAAGAAGAGAC
Organism: Prolixibacteraceae bacterium; assembly: GCA_025210775.1. Classification (GTDB taxonomy): domain Bacteria; phylum Bacteroidota; class Bacteroidia; order Bacteroidales; family Prolixibacteraceae; genus Halosquirtibacter. The sequence goes on along the minus strand of JAOARB010000032.1, from coordinate 63,813 downwards.
ATCTATAACGCCTGTAAAAGTGTTTGATGATTTCTGGAAAGCATACGATCTGTATTATGCCAATTTTAAGGTAAAGGAAATTGATTGGGATGATACTTATACGGTCTATAGAAAGAAAGTTAGTAATGATATTTCATACGACTCATTATTTAACGTCTTAAACGAAATTGAGCTTAAAGTACTAAAAGATGGTCATTCTTATCTTGGTAAATCGAAGTCCTTTATTGTTACTTACAAGCCTTTAGGTAAAGAAGTTGATGATAGGCATATCGTAAGTAGTAACTGCCAGTTAAACCTTATTGATTATATGAGATTTAACCATGATTATTTGGATTATGGTGTAGTGAAAGGTAACGCATCTATTGGTTATATTCATGCAAAAACATTTATGACCAAAGACGATGGATATAACCTAGATTCTTTCAAAGAAGACCTAGATCTTATTATGTCCAAGATGAAAAAGAAAGAGGCTCTAATTATTGATATACGTAATAATACAGGGGGCTATTCTCCATGGGCTAATTATTTTGCTGGTTATTTCAGTTCTCATTCATATAAGTATCTAACAGAAAAAACACGTTATAATTCCAATCGTTATGATCTAAAAGAGGTAGCAGGTTCTTTTGTTGTTCACCCTTCAGGTGATTTTGTCTTTAAAAAGCCCGTATTGGTTCTGATGAATAGGTATACCGCAAGTGCGGCCGAAATATTTATTTTAGCCGTTCGTGATCTACCACAGGTTCGAACTTTTGGCTTTCGAACTTTTGGAATCTTTTCCCCCTCAATATATCGAGAGTTAATTAATGGTTGGTATGTACGAATACCTGTGAGTGAGATACGACTTACCAATGGGAATAGTTATGAAGGGATTGGAATTACACCTAGATTTCCTACTTATTCGATTATTGAAAATTATAATGTCGATCGAACATTAAAAAATGCAATAGAGTATGCAATGGAGCATTAAAAGATTATTATTTGTTGTAATGATTTTTTTTATTGGGCTGCCTTTGGTTGCCAAAGATAAAACACGTGAATATTACCTGTTATTTGCATCAAGTAATATGGATTATGAAAATCAGAAGATTGCATCATTTTCATATCGTCACTCTCTTTTTGCAGCAACCATTGGTTTGGAATCGACTAATAACAGGTGGAAAAGTATTTATGAATTTCAGTATGTTGGGGGTAAATTAAAACATTTCTTTACTGAGAATGAGTTTAATCCTCAAAGTATATTGAAATATGATCGATTTGTTTTCGAAGAGAAATGGTTTTATCGATTAACTCCTGAAAAAAGAAGTTTTAAGTTTTATCTTGGTTCAGGATTTTTTCAACAGTTTCGTTTGGACAAGGTGCATGGAGGAGCGGGGTCTTTTGTTTTAAATCATAGTTATGGTTTATTCAGGCATACCATGGACCTATTTTGTGTTAAACGTTTTGATAACCTAGAATTGCGATTCCGTAATGCATTGGGATTATGGTATATAACCAATGAATCAGAGTGGAATGCCTATCATGATTGGAATAACCAACATACTGTCAGGTTTTTAGGTGTATCTAACCTATATTATTCGCAAGATATCTCGTTAAAATGGACATTGTCATCTCATTTCTCTATCCCTATTGGAATTCGATTCGAGTTTAATTCTCCAAGAAATAAGATGGACGAAAAAATCGTTATGAAACAGCTCTATATCGGGTGTCGGTTTAAATGATTTGGGACCTATAGCTTAGTAAATTACTTCATGTTGGTCCTTGTTTAAGTATAAATTATAGAACTGTTCTGCAATCTTCTGTGGGGTGTATTTATCACTTTTGTTATTAATAAAATCAGTGATGGTTATCGTTCCAACAAATATCTTATCGCGTCTTAATTTTTTATACAACTGTTGTGCTAGGTTCCTTAATGCTGCTTTGCCTAAAGAGAGAGAGCCAAAACGAGGATTAGGGTGCAGTGCAAAACCGCCTCCTGTGAAGAGAATGGTTCCTTTTTGTCGCTTTAGATCGTCATATAAGTATTTGACTACCTCTAGTGCATGAAGAGTGTTAATCTTGTAATCAATAAGCATCTGCTCCGCACTGTCTTGCATAAGATCTTTGAGTCTTAAAGAAGCAACATTGTAGATTACAATATCAAAATGAGATACTTTCTCTTGTAGTTTATCTAATGCATGATGTAACGATTTCAAGTCACACACGTCTGCTGCTTCAATTTCAACAGGGATATTATCTAAGGATAATGTTCGCTTGTAGTTCTTTAGTTTCTTAATATCCCTACTGATCAATGAGATGTGGTTGCTATGGCTTCCAAATATCTTAGCTAGGGATAGGCCCAGTCCAGGGCCACAACCTATTATTAATACGTTTTTCATACTTAAGCGAATAATTAAGTTATATAGTATGATAACAGGTGCCCTAGCTAAATGTTTAGTTTTTATTTGTTTAGAATAAATGTAAAAGGAATATCTAGCCTTCTTTGCCAGTCTATTTCGGTATGTTTTGCCCCATTAAATACTTTACTCATATAGTTTGTCTTATCGAAACCATGATGGTGGAATAAGTGATCTACCTTGGTTTGGTATGGACCATAAAATTGATCTAAGGTTTCTGTACCATGGTCAAAATAGAATTTATGTTTTGTCGTTGGAGCAATGTGTTGATCCAAGTAATGAATAAAACTATCAGGAATAATTTCGTTGGGCTCATAACTCCCTATCCAATGTGTAGAGAGACATGCAGCACCTGCAAATACTTTAGGATATTCACAAATGGCGTACATTGAAATTAAGCCTCCCATACTAGATCCTGCAATAAAAGTGTGTTCTTTGTCTGTATAGGTTGCATATTTCTTGTCGATATATGGTTTTAATTCTTCTACAATGAATTTCAGGTAATGATCTGAATTAGGCGTTACATTATTTAATTTTTGTTCTGCTAGACTGTCTTGCATCGACATTGGTAACTGCTCAAATGGTTTTTGTGGCCAATAGTTGGAACTTCTAAGATTGGCAATATTCCATATTCCCACAATAATAGTTTCGGGAACTTTCTTATCATCAATAAGTTGTTGTAAAACTTCTCCCGCATTCCACGATTGTTTATTCCAAGTGGTGGTACTATCAAATAGCATCTGTCCATCGTGCATATAGAGAACTTGGTATTTCTTATTCGGAGAATAATTCTTTGGTAACCAGATATCTACATTGCGATCTTTAATAAAATCAGAGTGAAAAGGATGGATGTTATCGATACGAGCTGGTGACTTTTTTTTACATGAGAGAACACCAATGCAGATAAATGCAAGTAATAAATATTTCATGATAAAATGTTTTGGTTTATACCTATTGTGTTTTTAACAATCAGAAAGGATTCAATGTTTTTGATGACCTAATTAATGCTTATTTTAGGAGAGGTAAGCGTAATGTTTTTTATCTGATACAATGTATTAAACTTGAGTGGCTTAATCAAAATCTTTCCGTGTCGTGTGTCCGTGATAAATAGCAGTTTGTACACTGTTGTATGTAGATAGAGGAAGGAGTGGAATTGTGGAGCTAAGTTCAAAGTGATAAAATTAACGCTGTTTATAAGATCATAAAATTGAGTAGGTGAAGGTTGTTGATTTTCAAAGAATCAGAGATGTAATCTACTACCATTAATAAGGATCGGTAATAGTAGAGTTGATATCTATTCCTTGACTTGTTCATAAAAAGGAAAAAAGAAATAAGGACGATATCGAATCTACTCAAAGTATTTCAATAAAGAATTACATAGGTCAAATAGGGGGTTTGTCCATGGTTCCTCCATGGTTACTCCATGGTTTGTCCATCGATTTAGGGGTTTTCGATGGAGGAACCATGGACAAACCATGAAGCAACCATGAAGAAAGTACCTTTCAATCTTGTTTTAATCTCGTAATTTCTTGTGTTGAAATGCATACGAGACACTGTCTAGTAGAGTATGACACTGTCAGAAAAAATGTGTGAATCGTTTGTGTTGATTCTATTATTGAAGTCTTGATATCGTGGAGGAAGTAGGATTATTTTGATACGAGAAGTTAATAAATAAAGGCTATCCCATTCGAGATAGCCTTTATAATTATTATTAAATGATAAGAGCGTCTATTTATTTTTTAATCAACTTTAGAACGTGTTTGTTGTTGTCTATTTGCAATAGGTAGATGCCATGATGAAGGTTGGATACATTGAATTGGTTGTTTGTATCTAACGCTCCATTAAGAACCACTTTCCCAGTTAGATCAAGAACTCTAAAATGGTGTTTAGAGAACGTGTCTAGACCATTTACAGTGATAATGTCTATTGCTGGGTTAGGATAGAATGAAATGGTAGACGAGTTTGTCTCTAGATCATTAAAGCTTGTTGAAATTTCGGCATTTACTTTTAGATTAACGACTTTAGACATTTTTTGACAGGTCGCTTTAATCGAAATCTCTCCATTGAATGGTTGTTTATTATTTCTATTGATGGTAAGAATATTATTCTCTATTGATGTCGTTAAATCTTCTCCACAGTGATTTGTGATATCAATAGTGATATTATCTCCTTCGGTGTCTGTAAACCAACTACTAAGATCGATCTCTTTTGGATCATCTTCGATTCGAATTTCCTCAGTGGTACCTTTAAATTCTAGCCTAGGTTGGTCTAGATTATCCAAACAGAAATAAGCTGGAGTGTTCATCCCATATTGACCAACATCAGAAGAGGTTATTTTGAATCTAACAGCTGTAACTTCACCTAGAGACGATAGGTCAAACCATTGCCAATCTTTAACAATATAGTCTTTTTCTGGATCTTCAAAACGGAAATCTCCTAGATAGAATTCAGTAGTTCCTACAACTTGATCTTTTTCATTTAGGCCTTCTGCTGTTAGCAACATCCAGTCTGGATCGGTACCATCTTCACCTCCAAATTTCTTCGCAAACTGGTCGCCGTTTTCCATAGAATGTACCGCATATGTGTTGTTGGTTACATAACAACCTTTGATCACACGAGGAGTCGAAGGATTCGTGATTGTGAATCTGACTTCATGATCTTTGGATGGTTTCATCCCTCCGCTGTTTGCGAGAAAAGATACAGCATATTTACCTGTACCATCAATGTCTCCACCTGCAGCTGAATTTAGTTGGTTTTGTACTCCACCTTCGCTTATATTATCATTATTTGTAGTTACAATTGTTCCAGACCAAACAGGAAAGATTGTTCCAAAATCTGAGGCATTAAGTCTAAAAGAGTAACTACCAGTTTCGTATGTTTTTGAGGTCTCTGTATAGCCATTTAATTTAGGCATTGTGTAGCCTTGTGCAGGTACCTCTATGTCTTCGAAGTCACCTGTTCTGTATGGAGCAAGAACATCGATATGTATATCTGGGAAAGTAGAAAAATTTCCCTCTAATGTTGGTGCACTTAGGTTTGGTTTTCCTTGACCTTTAACGATCTTATCGCTTCCTAGTGGTGATCCCCACCATGTCTCTCTAATGTGCCCTTGGGTTAGGTTTATGGTACCAAACTGTTCTGCTTTAAAGATGATTTTATTATCTGTTGCTAGATTGTATTGTCCCAGTTTAGGGTCGTTAGATGAAAGTTTTTTCCCTTCATCTGTAACGTAAGTAACTTTTGTGAATTCACCTCCCCACATTCCCATTGGCATCTGAGGGTTATAGATCGTAGCAAGCTTATATACAGGAAGAACAATACCTTTAAACCCAATTTGTATCTTATCATCGATTGTAATTGGAGCTCCAGGATGGGTGATATTCTCTACTTGTATTTCTATTTTTCGTGCATCAATAACTGTAGACCATATTCTTGAGGTGTTATTGTTTGAAGCCTTTATCTCAATGATATTGGCACGGTTTTCTAGTGGTAGTGGATATTTGTTTTCCTTAATATCCACTTTATTTCCATTGCAAGTCACTTCAACAGAAGTTGCATTTTTTGTAGTGACTCCCAAAGGCAACATATAATTATCTTCTTCAAAATAATAGGTGTCATAAGAGGTTGAGGTTAGGTCTGTTTCGATGGTAATCTCTTTTACATTTTCATCAACAACATTGACTACAACATAAGTGACATTCACTGGCGAAACCGCTTCGTAATGTTGAGAATATGCATCGATAGGATCATAGGTTACTTTGATCACTGTTTTACCTAATTGGTGTGCCGTAATGGTTCCATTATCTGCAACGGTTGCACTATTTCCTTCCACGACACGAAAATTGAATGGAGGAAGAACTACAGCATTTGAAATAGGGTTATCAATTATTTCTGGTACTCTTCGTGGAGCAATAATGTAGTTGTCTCCAATAGAAAGTTCCACGAAATCAGTGTTTAACCAAAGGTCATTTTTCCAATCATCAGGTACAGAAGATGGTGCTTCAACATAATTGTTGTCTGTTAGGTACGCAGATGCATTGTTTTGAGCTTTAGTGCTCCATGATAAAATTAGTAAGAGGAATAGAACAGTGCTACTCTTCTTCAGAACGTAGAAATTTTTCATAAAATACAATTTTATATATAGATTACTATGCCATACCTAACATACATATTTGTATATTGTGAGGTACAGTACAGAGTTCAGATAAACATGTGCAAAATGTCTATCTGTTGATTATGTAATAATTCGTATTTATGTTTTATGCATGGATAAAACCGTAGCTCCCAAAATCCACTAATACCCGAATGGATTATGAAAAATATATGGCAGGTTTTCTGACTCGCTCCATTATTGTAAGGCCTTCCCCCTTGATAATCAAAGAGTGGCAAAAGTCGTGTACAAAAATGTTTTGATTAAATGAGCTTACAGCAGCAGGTACTGTTATGGAATTTCACCATATTCCCTTTTATTTCGATATCAGACAGATAAAGAAATCACCATCTATTTGCGTGGCAAAGATCGTTAATTTTTATAAATAAGCATAATGTTTTTTTATAATATAAGTCATCTTTTGTCTATGGCGCTTCTCTCTTTCAAGCTACTCTCTGTTTTCTTGGTTTGATATTGCTTCTTTGAAAGCCTTGGTGTTTGTGAAAATGGGACTGTTCTGATATCAATAAAGGAGATTATCGAAAATAATTGGCGTTATCATTAAACTTTGGTTAGACTGAATTGTATAACGTTATAGCAATATTAATAGAAAAGTAATTGGATGGAAATATCTGAATTACATATACAACGTGCATGGCAGCATCAGCTGTTTGAAAAAGGGAATCTCTTTACGACCCAAGGCGAAGCAATAGAGATTGATTATCCGGGGTATTTTCATAGAGATGAAGGTCCCGATTTTTTTCATGCACATATCCGTATAGGAGATACCTTGTGGGCCGGAAATGTGGAGATCCATCATAGGTCTTCTGAGTGGTATCAGCATGGCCATGATCATCAATCGTCCTATAATAATGTGATATTGCATGTGGTTTTAGAAGAAGATCGAATTATATATAGAAATAATGGAGAGAAGATTCCCTGTTTTGTGATGCAGATGTTACCTGAATATAAGGATGCTATCGAATCATGGGAAAGATCGAATCACTGGTTACGGTGTGGTGTGGAGGCTTCTCAGATCTCTGGTTTGTCTTTTCATTTTATGCTTCAACGTTTAGCGATAGAACGATTGGAATATAAATCAGAAGAGATGAAACGTATGTTGAAATGGAGCCATAATGATTGGCGGCATGTGTTCTATTATTTATTGGCACGTAGTTTTGGTGGTCGCATTAATAGCGAACCAATGGAGCAACTGGCAAGGTGTATCTCTCTTTCTATCTTATCAAAAGAACATGGAGATAGAGATAATCTCGAAGCTCTTTTTTTTGGACAAGCGGGACTATTGCCTAATAAGAATCAAGACAAATGGGTCGAAATGCTTTCTGAAAGATATCGTTTCCTTCAAAATAAATATGGTTTGTCTTCGATGAAGAAAGGAGTATGGAAATTTATGCGCACCCGTCCTACTAATTTTCCAACGGTTCGTATTGCCCAATTTGTTTCTCTTCTATATCATAGTCAACATCTTTTGTCTCAATGTATGGAAGCGGATTCAATAAAACAGGTTAGGGCTCTTTTGCTATCTACCCCTTCTTCTTATTGGAATGATCATTTTCGTTTTGAGAAAAAGAGTGTTTATCGTGTAAAGAAAACGAGCCGAAATTTTATTGACACTATTATCATTAATACCATTATACCGTTTTTGATGGTTTATGGTGAGAGTCAAGATAGAGTGATGTGGAAAGAAAAAGCAATAAGATGGCTGGAATCTCTTCCTTGTGAGAAAAATTATATTACATCCACTTGGATAAAACAGGGTTTTGTTCTTTCCAATGCAATGGATTCTCAAGCGCTAATAGAGTTACATCATCGTTATTGTATTAAAAATAAATGTTTAGAATGTGGTATTGGAGAAGCAATTTTTGAGAAACTAAAAAGTTAATCATTAAAAAAATAGGTACATTTGAGAAAACAGAGAAAGTAAAAATTGTAGATGAATAAGTTTAAGCAGAAGTCAACAAAGACTCTTAGTATAGGAATTTTCATTTTTGTTCTTATCCTTACCGTTGGTATAGGGGGATTTATGTTGTTGGAAGACTATTCCTTTGTCGATGGGTTGTATATGACAATTATTACGATTTCGACTGTAGGCTTCGGTGAGATAAAGCCTCTGTCTGAGATGGGACGGTTGTTTACTTCAATGTTGATTCTAATGTCGTTAGGTAATTTGGCCTATTTAGCTACAACAGTAGTCACTTTTATAATCGAAGGAGAGTTGTTTGAATATATAAAAAATAACAGAGTGAATAAACGCATACATAAGCTAACGGACCATGTTATTGTTTGTGGTTTTGGACGTAATGGAGAACAAGCGTGTTTAGAACTGCTGGATCATGATCAAGATTTTGTGATTATTGAGAAAAGAGATCATGTGATTGATCGACTTAAAGAAAACCCTGAACTGTTGTACCTCAAGGGAGATGCAACCCAAGAGGAAGTCTTAATTTCTGCAGGTATTGAACGTGCCAGAGCCCTTATCGCCACAACGCCTAATGATGCAGACAATGTTTTTGTTGTGTTGACTGCACGTGGAATGAATCCCAATATAAAAATTATTAGCCGTGCTTCTGAAAGAGGATCAGATATGAAACTAAAACGAGCTGGAGCGAATAATGTAATTATGCCAGAACGAATGGGAGGACAGCGAATGTCTAAGTTGGTGATGCAACCCGACATTGTGGAGTTCATGGAGTATATCCTTCTTCAAAGTAACAAAGATGTCTCTTTAGAAGAGGTGGGATGTGACTATATGTGCCATCTGTTTGAAGGACGAACGCTAAAAGAGCTGAAACAACAAGATGATTCTGGAGTTAATATTGTTGGGGTAAAACAAAAAAGTGGGAAGTATATTTTTAATCCGCAAGATTCCTATGAACTTTTGCGTACAGACAAACTTTTTATCCTTGGTTCTATACACCAACTATCTGAGTTTAGAAGAACTTTAGAGCGAGGAAAATCATAAATTATTCGGTGTTTCTTAAACTATTATTTTGAATCTTATTGTGTATCATAGAGTTGAAAATCAGTAAGAAATATTCAAAATAAAGCACATGATATAAAGCACAGTTGACAAAAAATATTAACTTTGTGCCGATTTTTTAGTTGATTCTACACAGTTGTTATCGAAAGCAATATTGCTGTGTAGATATTGTATCATTTATTTAAATATTCAAAAGATGTATTTAACTTCAGAAAAAAAACAAGAGATTTTTGCAAAACACGGAGAAAAAGCAACTAACACTGGTTCTGCAGAAGGACAGATTGCATTATTTTCTTTCCGTATCGCTCACCTAACTGAGCACTTGAAACAAAACCGCAAAGATTTCTCTACACAACGCGCTCTAGTAAAACTAGTAGGTAAGCGTCGTAGCTTACTTGATTATCTTAAGCGTAAAGATATCGAGCGTTACCGTGCGATCATTAAGGAACTTAACTTGCGTAAATAATTATCTAAAGAGAGGATTTCGTCCTCTCTTTACTGTTTTCGAAAGGCCCCACCCATTTATCTTTCGATTATTAATTTTTTGAAATTATGATTCAACCTGTAATTAAAACAATCGATCTAGGTAACGGTAGAACTATTTCTATCGAGACTGGAAAATTGGCTAAACAAGCTGATGGATCGGTTGTAGTTCGAATGGGTGATACAATGTTGTTGGCAACTGTAGTTTCTGCTACAGAAGCAAAAGACGATGTTGATTTCATGCCACTTACGGTAGACTACCGTGAGAAATTTTCTGCGGCAGGACGTTTCCCTGGAGGATTCACCAAAAGAGAAGGTCGTCCATCAGACGATGAGATTTTAGTTGCTCGTTTGGTTGACCGTGCGTTGCGTCCGCTTTTCCCAAGCGACTATCACGCAGAGACTGTAGTAATGATTTCTCTTCTTTCAGTAGGAGAGGGAGATATGCCTGATGCATTGGCTGGTTTGGCAGCGTCTGCAGCTTTAGCTGTTTCAAATGTTCCATTTGAAACAAATATCTCTGAAGTACGTGTTGCGCGTATTGGTGGAGAGTTCATGATCAATCCAACTTATGATCAGTTGCAAGAAGCAGATCTAGATATTATGGTGGGTGCTACTTACGATAACATCATGATGGTGGAAGGTGAGATGGATGAGGTGTCAGAGCAAGAAATGCTTGATGCTATCAAATTCGCACACGAAGCTATCCGTACTCAGTGTTCTGCTCAAGAAGAGTTGGCTAAAGAGTTGGGAGTGGTAAAACGTGAGTATTGCCACGAACAATCCGATGAAGAGTTGAAAGCTTTGATTCATGAGAAGTGTTACGATAAATGTTATGAAATTGCAGCCATGGGACTTGCAGACAAACATAAGCGTAGCGATCTTTTCTCAGAAGTAAAAGAAGCTTTTGTTACAGCATATACAGAAGGTAAAGAGGATGAGGAAATTAATAACTTCCTAATCAATCAATACTATCATGATGTGCAAAAAGATGCTGTTCGTCGCTGTATCCTTGATGAAGGAAAGCGTTTGGATGGAAGACAAACAACAGAAATTCGTCCTATCTGGGGTGAAGTAGATTACCTTCCAAGAGTTCATGGTTCTGCTGTGTTTACTCGTGGAGAGACTCAATCTTTGACTTCTGTAACTTTGGGAACAAAGTCGGATGAGAAGATTATTGATAATGCTACACTACAAAGTCGTGAGCGTTTTCTGTTACACTATAACTTCCCTCCATTCTGTACAGGAGAAGCACGTACGCCAAGAGGTATTTCACGTCGTGAAATTGGACACGGAAACCTTGCTTATCGTGCATTGAAAGGTATGATCCCTGCGGATTATCCTTATGTTGTACGTGTGATTTCTGATATCTTGGAATCAAACGGTTCTTCTTCTATGGCTACAGTTTGTGCTGGAACCATGGCATTGATGGACGCTGGTGTACAAATCAAGAAGCCTGTTACAGGTATCGCAATGGGTTTGATCACTGACAACGAGAAATTCGCTGTTCTTTCAGATATTTTGGGTGATGAGGATCACTTGGGAGATATGGACTTTAAAGTGACAGGAACACGTGATGGTATTACTGCTACTCAGATGGATATCAAAGTAGACGGTCTTCCATACGAAATTCTTGAGCAAGCTTTAGAGCAAGCTCGTCAAGGACGTCTTCACATCATGGGCAAAGTGGAAGAAGTTATTCCAGAAGTTCGTGATGATTATAAACCATTCGTTCCACGTATTGTGAAAATGGCTGTTCCTAAAGATATGATTGGAGCAATTATTGGACCAGGTGGAAAGATCATCCAACAAATTCAAGAAGAGACACAATCTGTGATCTCTATTGAAGAAAAAGATGGACAAGGTATTGTAGAAATCTCAGCTTCTAACAAGGAAACTATTGAGGCAGCATTGGCTCGTATTAAGGGTATTGTTGCTATTCCTGAAGTTGGTGAAATCTACAAAGGAAAAGTGAAGTCTATTGTTGCTTTTGGTGCATTCATTGAGATTCTACCAGGTAAAGATGGTCTTCTTCATATTTCTGAGATCGACTGGACTCGTCATGAGAACATGGATGGATTGATGAAAGAAGGAGAAGAGATTGAAGTGAAACTTGTTGATGTGGATAGCAAAACAGGTAAACTTAAATTGTCTCGTAAGGTGTTGCTTCCTAAACCAGAGGGTTATAAAGAACGTCCACCACGTAACAATAGAGAAGGCGGAAACCGTAGAGATGGTGGAAACCGTAGACCAAAAAATAATTAAGTAAAAAAATAAGATAAAGATTACTTTTACGAACGAACGAACGCTAAAGCTCACTTCAATTATTGAAGTGGGCTTTTTTAGTTTCTATAACAGCTATAGTATGAATTTCTAAGAGCAAGTTTTTTTTTCTCATAAAAGTTTCGTAATCTTATCTAACATTAATCTATATAACTATATAAATCTTAAGTGCGTGAAGGATTCTATCGTAATCATACCTACCTATAATGAGAAAGAGAATATTGAGAAGATGATTCGCTATGTCATGGCGATGGATCATGATTTTCATATATTAGTTATTGATGATGGTTCTCCTGATGGAACAGGTGCCATTGTGGATCGTCTTTCAGAAGAGTTTCGTGATCGTGTTTTTGTTGAACATAGAGAAGGAAAGTTAGGACTTGGAACAGCATATATTCACGGTTTTAAATGGGCACTGAAACATGAATACGAATTTGTTTATGAGATGGATGCCGATTTCTCTCATAATCCAGATGACTTGATTCGTTTGCGTCAAAAGTGCTTGGATGGAGCAGATCTGGCTATTGGCTCTCGTTATATCTCAGGGATTAATGTAATTAACTGGCCTTTGGGTAGGGTTTTGATGTCTTATGGTGCTTCGATGTATGTAAGAATGGTTACACGTATGCCTGTGATGGACGCTACGGCTGGATTTAAGTGTTATCGACGAAAGGTATTAGAAAAGATTCCTTTTGGGAAAATACGCATGAAAGGATATGGCTTTCAAATAGAACTTAAATTTACGGCATGGAAATATGGTTTTAATGTTCAGGAAGTGCCTATTATTTTTACCGATAGACAAGAAGGTACATCAAAGATGAGTGGAGGTATTTTTAGTGAAGCCTTTTTTGGTGTGATAAAGATGAAGTTACGAAGTTTTTTTAGAAAATATAAGTAGAAGAGAAAAAGAGATGAATTGATGTTTCATCTCTTTTTTTTTTATTCTATTCGTTCCTAAATACAATAAGGTTGGAATTATCTATATAGTCTCTACTTACCATCTTCCCAGGGAAAGCTGGTGCTTTTACTCCTCCTTGAAAGAATCCATGACCTAGGAATATACGTGCCTCGTCCCATAGCTGCTCTTGTATCAAAGTGTTGAGTGTATAAGGTCCTCCTTCAACAATCAGTGATTGAATGTTTCTTTTGTATAGATCTTCAAATATTTGATCCCATAATGGCTTTTCTTTGTCTATAACGATATAGGTAAGATTCTTTTGGTTTTCATGCTTGCTATAAGAATAGACAACTGTTGGAATAGAGCCATCCAAAAGGTTTTGTTCGAAAGGAACACGATGATTGAGATCTAATAAGATACGTAGAGGGTGGTTGCCTCCTTTCCATTCTCTAACAGAAAGAGAAGGGTTGTCTTTCACCGCAGTCTGTGTTCCAACCATTATTGCATCTTCATCCGTTCTGGTTTTATGAACAGCTATTTTGGATAGATCATTGGTGATCCATGTAGGTTGTCCATATGCTTCTTGTGTGCGATCAATGTCCATATAACCATCCAATGTTTGAGCCCATTTAAGAATGATGTAAGGTCTTCGTTTGCTATGAAAAGTAAAGAATCGTCTGTTTAATTCGTAACATCGATCTTCCATAAAAGATTCTATAACTTCAATTCCTGCATCTTTCATCATCTGTATGCCTCGTCCTTGTACTTTGGCAAAAGGGTCTTTTATGCCGACCACGACTCTAGGTATCCTAGATTTGATGATTAATTCTGCACAAGGAGGTGTCTTCCCATAATGAGCACAAGGTTCTAGTGTAACATAGATTGTAGCATCGGTTAATAATGCTTTGTCTTTTACCGATTCTATGGCATGAACTTCTGCATGGGGTCCCCCATATGCTTGATGGTATCCTTCCCCGATAATCTTATTGTTATTAACAATGACGGCTCCTACCATAGGGTTTGGAGATACTCTACTCATTCCTAATCGAGCAATTTCAATTGCTCGCATCATATATTGTGATTCAACAGCGAAAGGATAGTCCATAATGGTGATATTATATTTCTATGTTTAAAAAACATTGATTTAAATGGATCGAACTTTTTAAGATCGTATCTTTGCATACAAAGATAAAAAATGCAGTAAAGTTATTTCATGAAAGAGGTTTTCAAATCACTACAAAACGCATTAAAAGATCATTATGATGTCCATGAGGCACAAAGTATGATGAAGATTCTTGTGATGCACTATCTAAAAATTTCTAATCTTCAATGGTTGACAAAAGATTTTGTGGATCCAACCAGCAAACAGTTAGAGGATATTAAAAATGCAGTGGCACGTCTATTAAAAGATGAACCATTACAATATATTTTGGGTGAAGCTGATTTTTATGATTTAACTTTTGGGGTTACCCCTTCTGTATTGATTCCTAGACCAGAAACAGAGGAATTGGTGGAATGGATATTAACATCTGTGGATAAGGATGTGGATATCTTAGATATTGGTACAGGAAGTGGATGTATTCCTATTTCTTTGAAGAAACACCTTCCCAAAAGTGATGTCTCATCAATGGATTATTCTACTGATGCTATTGAGGTTGCCAAAAGTAATGCTTTGCGTAATGGGGTAGATGTCCAATTCTACCATGATGATGCGCTGAATTTCTCTGATAAGATGTATGAAATGTCTTGGGATGTAATTGTGAGCAATCCTCCATATATTCGTGTTCTGGAGAAGGTAGAAATGAGAGACAATGTTTTAGATTATGAACCTGAGATGGCATTGTTTGTTTCAAATGAAGATCCACTGATTTTCTATAGAGAGATTGCAAAATATGCAATGAAGACCTTAAAGAGTGGGGGAATGCTCTTTTTTGAAATAAATCAATATCTCGGTAAAGAAACTGTTGCTTTATTGGATCTATTAGGTTTCGTGGATATACAACTGCGTAAGGACCTTTCGGGTAATGATAGAATGATTAAAGCAACGAAAGAATAAGTCGAATGAGATTTTATACTAAAGAACAAGCATTGCATAAGGTCGCAGCACTCTGTAGTAAAGCAGAGAAATGTGTCTTTGATGTCGAAAAGAAACTAACCCAATGGGAGATTCCTCAAAGTGAAATAGACGAAATAGTAGATTATCTGATCAAAGAGAAATTCCTTGATGAAGAACGTTTTGTACGTTATTATATTAAAGATAAACTTACTTTTAATGGTTGGGGTAAACAGAAGGTAAGGTTTCAGTTACAACAAAAAAGAGTGGACATGACTCTTTTTCAACAACTATGGGAAGAGATAGATCAAGATCAGTATCAAGAACAGCTACTATATTTGCTTCAAAAGAAACGTAAGAGTATAAAAGATACCGATCCTTGGGCTGTTAAACAGAAGCTTATGAGATATGCTGCAGGTCGTGGGTTTCAAATGGATGAAATCTATTCAGCATTGGATGCACTCGCTGCAGGAGCGGATGACGACTCTTCTGGAGCTTTGTAACTGTCTCCCCATTTTATGTCGTAAACCATAGAGGCTTGGGATTTTATTTTTGATGAAGTGCTACTTTCATATACATTCCCAACGACTTCAAATGTGATGTTATCTCCTGTTGCTATTGAGATGTCATTGTAGCCTTTACCATCCGTTAGAATAATTGATCCCGTAGGCTCTCTGGTAAGCGAAGATTGGGCAACTAGTTCATCTCCTTTATATAGATATATTCTGTAATTGGTGGCTCCAGACATCCAATTCCAAGTAAGAATATACTTGTTGTCTGCTTGATTATAGGTTAATGCCAAAAATTTAGATGGAAGAATAATAAAACGAGATAAATTATTGCTCTTAGAGTATTTAGCTCCATCTTCGGTATTGGTAGCTTCAATGGAGTAGTCGCCTACTACAGGATATGTTTTTGTGTAATCACTGTTGGTTGTAGGTAATATCCACGATTTATTCAAACCAATAAACTTGCTCATATTGGTTTTTGCAGGGACAATATATTTCCCATCTTCATCATTATAACCAGGAATGGTTAAAACTACATCGGACATCTCTTGGTATGCATAAGCATAGGCCGTTAGTGCATATAATGTGTCATTGCCATTTTTTCTTATTTTGGTGTAGACATCCATATCCCACTCTAAGGATGAATCTTTTTTACATCCTGTAATGGTGTTTAATGTAGTGATAATAAGAAGTATATAGAAGTATTTTTTTGTCGTCATGAATGATGTTTTTACCTAGGTAATGATTATAGACTATCCAAAAGTACAAATTAATTGATAGCAGATCTGTCTTCAGTGTATAAAAAAAACAAAATTAGAGATATATAATATTGTTTTTTAACGCAATAAAGAACATTTTTTAGGTCGGGATTGAGAAAAATGATTAACTTTGCCACACAAATTTAATTAGTTATTATTATTAAGCATTTTTCATTATGCCAGTTAAAATTCGTTTAGCACGACACGGTCGTAAAAGAAATGCCTATTACTACATTGTTGTAGCTAATAGCAGGGCACCACGTGATGGTAAGTTTATTGAAAGAATTGGATCATATAATCCAAACACTAATCCTGCTACCATCGAGCTTGATTTCGATAAAGCTCTAAACTGGATGCTAAAAGGAGCTCAACCAACTGACACAGCAAGATCAATCCTTTCTGAAGAAGGAGTTCTTTATAAGAAACACGTTCTTGGTGGTGTGAAAAAAGGAGCATTTGATGCAGAAACAGCAGAAGCTAAATTTGAAGCTTGGAAAGCAGCAAAAGTTGCAAAACAACAAGCTAAAAAAGATGCTTTAACTGCAGCAAAAGATTCAGCTAAAGCTGAACAACTTGCTAAAGAAGCTGAAATCAAAGAAGCTCGCGCACAAGAGTTGGCGAAGAGAAAAGCGGACGCTGAGGCTGAAGCTGCTGCCGCTGCTGCTGAAGCAGAGGCTGCACCAGAAGCAGAAGCTGAAGAAAATGCAGATACTGCTGAGGCTTAATTTATTAACCAGATATGAACCTATTGTGATAGGTCCTTATTAGGTAAATTATTTAAGGTATAAAGGCGATGGAATTCCATCGCCTTTTTTATTTTTGTAGAAAGCATTATTTTTACATTAAAGGAAAAAGAATTTATGTGCCGCGAAATAGATATAAATGCATGTACTTCTATTGGGTATATTTTGAAGACCCATGGTTTACAAGGTGAGGTTGTCATTAAGTTTAACCCAGCTTACGGAGATACGCTAGAAGAAGTGGATTTCTTGTTCTTGGAGATCGAAGGAGGATTGGTTCCTTTCTTTATTGAAGAGGAAACATTGCGTTTTAGAACTGATGAGACTGCAAATATTGCTTTTCAATCATATGATGATGTCGATCGTATTGATCCATATGTTGGTTGTAGAGTTTATGTTTTTTCTGAGGATCTGGTTATTGATGAAGAGAGTGTCGATTTTTCTATATTAGAAGGTTACCGTATTGAAGATATCGAAAAAGGAGAACTTGGAGTGGTGGATAGAGTGGAAGATTATTCTGGAAATCATATTTTGGTTGCGATGATCAATGAGGAAGAAGTGATGATTCCTTTTAATGAAGAGACAATCAAGAATATCCATCATGAGAAGCAATTGTTAGTCGTTTCTATTCCTGATGGTCTTTTAGAGTTGAATGAGTAAATAAACACACCAATAATTATATACTATGAGGGTATTTCTTGTAACACTATTAGTTTTATGTGTCGGATATGCACAGGCACAGAAGATTGAGAAAAGGGATCTAGAGCCTTTTTCTGAGTTGACACTGAAGATTGAAGCACAACTTCATTTTGTCCAAGATGACGAGCAGTCTGTGGAGATTAAAGTGGCTAAAGCCAGTACGATGAGTAAGATCATCACCGAAGTGAAAGATCGTGAGTTGGTTGTACGTTTTAGAAATAACGATCGTTGGTTTAAGGATTGGGAGCCAGGTCAGATTGATATCTATGTTACTGCTCCAAATATTGAATCTCTTAATGTTGCTGGTTCAGGATCGATTAAAGTAGAGGACGATTTGAATGCACGTATCATTGATCTGAACTTGAATGGTAGTGGCGATATTACTGTAGATCATCTTGTTTCAGAGAAGATCAATACATTAATTACTGGATCTGGATCTATCAAAGTAAAACAATGTACTGAGGTAAAAGATTTTAAAGCAACCATTTCTGGTTCGGGAGATTTCTTCGGCTTGGCTGTACCTACAGATAAAGCAAAGATTAAAATCTCAGGTTCTGGTGTTTGTGAAATAACATGTAATGGAAAAATTGATGCAACTATTGTTGGATCAGGAAAAGTACTCTATAACGGGAATCCCGATATAGATACTAAAATCGTAGGTAAGGGTAAGGTTACCCTAAAAAAATAGAAAAAAAGGCATCTTTAAGGTGCCTTTTTTTATTTTCTTAAAACTTGAATCTGTCCTCCTGTACCAAGCTTAATGATCGAAGAAGCTTGTTTCTTTTCAATATCATCTTGTCTGAATTGTACAACATAGTCTACTCCATTCTTTATTTCATCAGAAATCTCTGTGAAATTAGCAGGAGTAGGTTGTCCACTAATATTGGCTGAAGTTGAAACCAATGGTTTGCGAATTCGACGAATCAAATCTTTGGTGAATTTTTCTTCTGTAATACGGATTCCAATAGTCTTTTCTTCTGGAATTAAATTAGAAGCAAGGTTCTTAGCATTAGGGTAGATGATCGTCATCGGTTTATCTGCGACCTCAATAAGTTCCCATGCAACATCAGGCATTTCATCGACATACCTGTCAATCAAACCAGGATTCTCCATAAGCACCAACATGCTTTTAGAGTCTTCTCGCTGTTTTAATTCATATATCTTTCTTACGGCTTCTTCGTTGGTTGCATCACATCCTATTCCCCATACAGTGTCTGTTGGGTAAAGAACAATACCACCCTCTTTGATTACTTCAATCGCTTTATTGATATCTTCTTTTTCGTATCTCATTTATAATAACTTTAAAGAACTAAAAACAAATATACTTAAATGTCTTTTATCTTCAGAATAAAAGAAACGTTAAACATTTAAATAAAAGAATTATCATCTAATTGGAAATCCGTATTTTTTAATACATTTGGTCATATTAACCCTTTGATAAACACTACTTATCATATATATTATCTCTCATTGCTTTTGGGGGTAAAAGGAATGTTGTTATTCGATTGTGTACCTATTTTCGTTTTGATAATAAAGGTATAAATAGGGAAAAAAAGGTATATTTGTATAAATTAAAAAAGGCTGAATATGGGGATGAAATACTTTCACCTGCCTCGTAATCGATCTTTTCAAATTCCTTACCGTTTTCATGATCCTGAAAAAGAGGCAAGAAAAGAAAGAGAAGAGCGTATAAAAGAAGAATTAAATATAAGAGAAGATAAGGAGAATGCTTCTGACTATAAGGGAGGGAATATTCGTGGATCTTTTCGTTCTGAATCAAAAATATTAAATAAAGGAGGTTTTGCTTTTGCAAGAAACGAGAAACGAAAGTCGAATCAACGACTGTTTGTGATTATTCTTGCTATACTTTTGGCTCTTTATATTTTCTTTTTTTAAAATCAACGTGTTTACCGATGTCAGATATCATACAATTACTTCCAGATTCTGTTGCGAATCAAATAGCTGCCGGAGAGGTTGTGCAACGACCTGCGTCAGTAGTAAAAGAGATGGTTGAAAATGCGATAGATGCTACTGCTACCAAAGTCACTATAAACTTAAAAGATGCTGGACGAACACTTATACAAGTGATTGACAATGGAAAGGGTATGTCCCCTACTGATGCCAGATTGAGTTTTGAGCGTCATGCTACGTCTAAAATTAAAAAGGCTGATGATCTTTTTGCTATTCGCACCATGGGGTTTAGAGGGGAAGCTCTTGCATCGATTGCTGCAGTATCCGAGATTGAATTAAAAACACGTAGAGAAGAAGATTCTATCGGAACAAATATCCGTATCAATGCTTCTGCTATTGAAGGGCAAGAAGAGGTGGTGTGTGATAGAGGTTGTAATTTTACAGTTAAGAATCTTTTCTATAATATTCCAGCACGACGTAAATTCTTAAAGTCAGATAGAGCCGAGCTAAAACATATAATGGTGGAGATTCAGCGTATTGCACTTTCTCATCAAGATATTGCTTTTCGTTTGTATCATAATGATACCATCATTTATGATCTTCCTAAATCTAATCTACGTAAGAGAATTGTTAACCTACTTGGTAAAAATATCAATCAAAATCTTATTCCAGTAGAGGTAGAAACATCTATTATTAAGATTACGGGATATATTGGGCAACCTAAATTTGCTAGAAAGACTTCTGGTGATCAATTCTTCTTTGTAAACCAGCGTTTTATGAAGCACCCATATTTTCATAAGGCCATTACCAAGGCTTATGAAAATATTATTGCTAGTGATACTATCCCTGCTTACTTTTTATTCTTTGAGGTCGATCCTGCCAATATTGATGTCAATATACATCCTACAAAAACAGAGATCAAATTTGAGGACGAGAAGTCCGCTTGGCATATCATACATGCTGCAGTAAGGGAAAGTTTGGGTAAATTCAATATCGTACCATCTATCGAGTTTGATCAAGCTGGTGCTATTGATATTCCTGCTCTCTTAGACGAGAAAGAAGCCGATATGTCCACCCCATCTATTGAGGTAGATCAAACTTATAATCCATTTGAAATTCAAGGTGATACCCAACGAAATTATCGTCCTTCTAATCAAGTAAATAATCCGCAACGATTTGAAAATAATCGAAATAATTGGAATCAGTTATATGACGGCATAGAGAAAGAAAGAGTCGATCAAGAGATTAAGGCAAACCTTGAAGCTTTTGAAATGGAGATGCCTGATGTAGAACCATCAGAATCATTTTTCTCTCAAGAGGAAGCACCTGTACAACAAACACTCGATATTGAGGAAGATACTCAATTGGGCCGTTTTCTTCATTTAAAGAACAAATATATACTTACACCTGTTAAATCAGGACTAATGGTAATTGACCAGAGGAGAGCTCACCAACGTATTCTATACGAAGGGTTTCTTCAATTGGTGAAAACACAACAGACCGTTAGTCAGCAACAATTATTCCCTCATACAATTCAATTGGGAGTAATGGATGGGGAAGTGTTGATGTCTATTTTAGATGATCTTAATATGTTTGGATTCGATATCCAGCATGTACAAGAGGATGGATTTATCATTAATGGAATACCAAGTATTCTTGGAAAGATAAATCCTGTTGGATTACTAGAGCGTGTTATTGAGGAGGTTAAAACTCGTCCTTTTGATATTAAAGAAGAGATCAATAACTACGTGGCAAAGGTTCTCGCAAAGAGTTCATGTGTCCATTCTAATATGCCAATGAAAGATCCTGAAGTACAGCAGTTATTTAATGATCTATTTTGTTGTCAACACCCTACGATCTCTCCATGGGGAGAGCCTGTATTAAAGATCATGCCTCTAGATGATCTAGATAAGTTTTTAAAATAATATTAAACGATATTAATGAATTCATTTTACAATCGTATTCTTCCAAATACGCCACCGGCAGTGAAAGGATTGCTTTTCGCTAATGTTGTCATGTTTATTCTTTCTTATGTATTTGGTCCTATTTTTACTCGATTATTTGCATTATACCAACCTGCTTCTGATTTTTTTATGCCTCATCAAGTGATATCTCACTTGTTTATGCATGCTGGCTTTACGCATATTTTCTTTAATATGTTTGCTTTGTGGATGTTTGGTCGTATTCTAGAGCAAGTATGGGGATCGAAGCGTTTCCTTATCTATTACTTTATTACAGGGATAGGAGCAGCTTTCTTACACACATTGGTGAATTATATTGAATTTAATTCAATGCACGTGGCAGGGCAAGCTTTGATTAATACACCAACTCCTCAGTTATTTGAATCTTTTGTCAATAAATATATTCAACATCCATCAAGTTATTTGACTGATTTGATGTATAAGTTTGCAGATAATCCAGACTCTTCTTCTATTCTATCACAGATTCCAGAGATTGTTAATGCGGTGTATAAATTGAATATTGATATCCCTACAGTGGGAGCCTCGGGGGCTGTATATGGAGTTCTTTTGGCATTTGGGGTATTGTTCCCAAATACAGAATTAATGCTTTTATTCCCTCCTATACCAATCAAAGCCAAATATATGGTAATAGGGTATGCGGCTATTGAACTTTTCTTAGGAATTTCACAGTCTTCAAGTAACATTGCGCATTTTGCACACTTAGGTGGCATGCTTTTTGGATGGTTACTGATTAAATATTGGAATAAAAATACTAGTAATTTCTATTGATAATGGGATTGGTAAATGAATTAAGAAATGCATACAAGAATGGGGGCTATTTAACTAAGCTTATCTATATCAATATCATCGTATTTGTTTTAATACGTGTTATTGATCTGTTTATGTTTCTGGGAGGTGAACCTTTAGGGCAGATACTTAATTATATCTCTTTACCTAGTGATATTAGCGGTTTGCGTCATCAGCCATGGTCATTATTCACTTATATGTTCGTGCATTATAACTTCTTGCACATCCTACCCAATCTATTATTCTTGTATTGGTTCGGAAGAATCTTCTTACAGTATTTAGATGAAAAAACATTGTTATCTGTATATCTATTAGGGGGTATATGTGGTGGACTTCTCTATTTAATTGCTTATAATACCCTACCTGTATTTAGTGAAACCTATGGCTTATTGTTAGGGGCTTCAGCCTCTGTATTTGCTATAGTGGTGGCTACGGCAGCCTATGTTCCAAACTATCAGCTTTATCTGATGTTTATAGGCCCTGTTCGTATCAAGTATATTGCCTTGTTTTACGTCGTATTATATACATTGATGATCACTTCGAGTAATGCCGGAGGTAATATTGCACATATTGGAGGAGCAGTATGGGGCTTTTTATTTATCTATTACTACAAGAAAGGAACGAATTTGGGTTCTTGGTTAATACCTATAATGGAGAAATTCTTTTCGTTCTTTAGGAAATCAGATCGTCACCTCAAGGTGAAATATAAGAGAGATACCCCTAAAATGGATGATCGACAATATAATCGATCTAAGAAACAACAAGAAAAGGAGACCAATAGAATCTTAGATAAGATAGCTAAGTCTGGCTATGAAAGTTTATCGCGAGAAGAAAAAAATCATCTTTTTAAAATGGGTAAGAAATGAAAAATAAATCGACCTTCTGTTCCTTTTTAGTGAAATTGACTTCCTTTTTAGCTATAGCTTCTAGTTTTGCTTATCTTATTCCTCCCGATAAATTTGTCTATTTGGCCTTTATTGGGTTGCTATTTCCATGGTTTCAGATAATTAATTTTCTCTTTATATTCTTTGGGGTATCCAAAGCTAGTTGCCCCGTAAGGTATAATGTGGTTGCATTTTTAGTCTCTCTAGCTATGCTTAACAACTTTCTTAGTTTTGATAAAGAAAGAGATGTTTATGGTCAAGTGAATAGTTTTTCTGTCATGACCTATAATATCAAAACCCAACGTGTTTTTGAATCAAATAAAAATGAAAGGTTAAATCCCGAACTAGATAGTATTATTTCAGTACGTCATCCTGATGTTGTATGTCTTCAGGAGGCTGTTTTGTACCAAAACTATAGTGTTCCTAAGCAGATCAATATTGGAGGTGTGACATACTATATTTGGCATTCAAACAAACAAAATATTATCTTCTCGAAGTTCCCGATATTCAATGCAGGGAATATCGAGTTAGATCATACTTCCAATAGTGTGATATATGCAGACGTATCTATTAATGATACTCCTGTAAGAGTATACAATTGCCATCTGCAATCTTTCCGTATCAATCCATCAGAGTACAAATTGTACGATACACTACAGTTTAAGAGTAAAAAACAACGCTTTCAGAAAGGCAAAGAGTTTTTAGTTAAGATGAGTAATGGATTTAAAGAGAGAGCCAAACAATCTAGAATGGTAAAAGAACATATTAACAATGCCAATATGCTTACGGTAGTATGTGGTGATTTTAATTCTACGCCTTCTTCTTATGCTTATCAGACCATTAAGAAAGGACTAGAGGATACTTTTATGGAGAGAGGATTTGGATATGGATCAAGTTATCGACGTAACGTTATAGGCGTTCGTATTGACTATGTTTTACACTCAACCAATATTGGGGCCAATTCGTATGAAACATTGCCTCAGATGAGCTCAGATCATTGTCCAGTATATACTACGCTTCATGTGAAATAATTGGCAATTGATATATTAAAGAAGAATAAAGGGAGGTACATTAAGTATCTCCCTTTATTGATCATAGCGAATTAAATCACAGAAACTTTACTGATTAAAGTAAAGAATCAAGTTTTGTTGCTAGAATAGTTTTAGGAACAGCACCTACTTGCTTGTCAACTACTTCTCCACCTTTAAAGAAAAGAATTGTTGGAATATTACGGATTCCAAATTTAGCTGCAGTACCTTGATTGTTGTCCACGTCCATTTTGGTAACAACCACTTTTCCTTCATACTCTTTAGCCAACTCTTCAACAATAGGAGTCAACATACGACAAGGTCCACACCATTCCGCCCAAAAGTCCACAAGAACAGGCTGTTCAGACTGAAGAACTACTTCTTCGAAATTCGCATCAGTTACTTCAATAGCCATGATAGTATAATGTTTTAAGTTTTAAAATTCGATTTTTATCTCTTTGTTCAAATTTACAAATTAATTTAGTTTAAACGTAACGTCATCATAATTTTGCAAAAATGAAAGAAAATTATCTGACAAAAGTACACGTTTATTTCTAGATATCAGTGAAATATTTTGTTTTTTAACATTGTCAACCAAAGATATCTTTAAAAGTGTTTGTCCTCCATTCTCTTCAATTATTTCTTGTAGAGAAGAATTGAACTTCGAATTTATTAAATTAAATGGAATCTTCAATTCTATTGATCTAATTTTATCTCTTAAATTAGATAATTTATCTACAAACGTTACATTAAACTCATACTCTCCAGGGCGGAACATACTTTGTTCTATTCTTCCCTTTACGAGTAATAGAGACCCAATTTTACAAAATTTTGAGTAGTTATCATGATTTTTTCCGAAGAAAAAGAAGCGATAACCACCTGAAAAATCTTCTAGGGTCATATTAGAGAACGGTTTTCCTGTCTTGGTTACCGCTTCTCTAGCATCTGTGACCATCCCAGCAAAGGCAATCTCCTTTCCTTGCAGTTTCTCCATATTAGAGTTAAGGTCACTTAATCTATATTCTGGAGTTGTGAAATGTTCTATTTCAAATCGATAATCATCCAAAGGGTGTGATGATAGATAGATTCCAATAAGTTCTTTCTCTTTCTCCAGAAGTTCTAGTTTTGGCCATTCTTTGATATTTGGGATAGACGGTTTTTTCATCTCTATTGGAGCCAAATCTCCAAATAGTGATCCCATTCCATTGTCTTGGCTGTCTGATTGCACTTTATGTCCATATGCAATTAGATCTTCGATAAAAGGGGGATTCCCTCTATTGGTTTCAAAGAATTGTGCCCTATTTATCTCTTTAAAAAGATCAAAACCACCTGATATGGCCAGACCTTCAATATTCTTCTTATTTACTGTTTTTAATGGCACCCTTTCCACAAAGTCAAAGATATCTTTAAACAGCCCATTGGTATCTCTTTCTTTGATGATAGCGTCTACTGCCCCTTCACCAACACCTTTTACACCAGCAAGTCCATATCGGATAACCCCTTTTTTGTTTACCGTAAATTTACGATACGATTCATTTACATCGGGTCCTTTGACATCCAATTCCATATGACGACATTCTTCCATAAAGTTAGAAAGTTTGTCAATATTACTTAGGTTACGACTAAGGACCGCAGCCATAAATTCAGCTGGGTAGTGTGCCTTTAGATACCCTGTTTGATAAGCAATATAGGCGTAACAAACCGAGTGTGATTTGTTAAATGCATAAGATGCAAAAGCTTCCCAGTCACTCCATATCTTAGATATTAGTCTGTCTGGATCAGCTTCTGTCTTCTCACACCCTTTCATGAAGCCTTCATTGGTCTTACACCCTTCAATGAACTTCGCTTTTAGCTCTTCCATTAGCTTCATGTTCTTTTTACCCATTGCTTTACGAAGAGTATCGGATTGTCCACGAGTAAAATTACCTAAAGCACGAGACTGAAGCATCACCTGTTCCTGGAAGACAGTAATACCATAAGTGTTTTTTAAGTATGGCTCCATCATAGGATGGTCATAAATAATTTTTGCGATTCCATGTTTACGATTAATGAAATCAGGAATATATTCCATTGGTCCTGGACGATAGAGTGCATTCATTGCTACCAAATCCTCAAATCGGTTGGGTTGTAGCAAACGAAGGTATTTCTTCATTCCAGGGGACTCAAACTGGAAGATTGCAGTGGTGTCTCCCCTACTAAATAATTCGTAGGTCTTCTTATCTTCCATGGAGATCGCATCAATGTCAATATCGATGCCCTTGGATAGTTTTATATTATCCAATGCCTCCTTTATGATTGATAAGGTTTTAAGTCCTAAAAAGTCCATTTTAAGAAGACCAATATCTTCTACAAAACGACCATCATATTGTGTGGTTAATAACTCTTCTCCTTTGGTTGGCATCACTGGGATATTCATCGATAGAGTATCTCTACCAATAAGCACACCACAGGCATGCACCCCTGTCTGTCTAACACATCCCTCTAGCGATTCTGCAAGGGTGATTGTTTTCGAAACCAAAGGATCATTGTTTACCTTCTCTTTCTCTAAATCGGGGTTCTCTGCGTAGGCCTTCTTTAAAGTCATTTTAGGTGCTTCAGGAACCATCTTAGCAAGCCTATTCGCTTCAGAAAGAGGCAACTTTAGAACTCTTGCAACATCTTTAATGGCCATCTTTGCTGCCATCGTACCAAAAGTACAGATATGAGCAACTTTGTCTTTCCCATATTTTTCAGTCACCCAATCCAATACCATCTGTCTACCGTCATCATCAAAGTCGATATCGATATCGGGCATAGATATACGGTCTGGGTTAAGGAAACGTTCAAACAAAAGATCGTACTTAATAGGATCGACATTGGTAATTCCAATAGCATAGGCTACAGCAGATCCTGCCGCAGATCCACGTCCTGGACCAACGATCACTCCCATCTCTCTTGCAGCAGCAATAAAATCTTGTACAATCAAGAAATATCCAGGGAATCCCATCGATTTGATGGTCTCCAATTCAAACTCAACACGTTCTCTTTTGTCATCAGTATAATTGTCTGGATAGCGTTCCTTCACTCCATCATATACTAGATGAGCTAGATAGTCTGATTCTAATTTTACACGCAGTGCACCATCAAAACCACCCATCCTATCTAGTGGACCAGAGAACTCTTTTTCAAGATCATCGATGGTGTATTTGGCTTGATATTCTTCAATGGTAGCAAATTCGGTAGGGATTGGAAACTCTGGCATAATAGGAGCAGAGTTAAGAACATATGTCTCTACTTTATCTGCAATGTTGGAAGTCTCCGCAACCGCCTCTGGAATATCTGAAAAAAGTTTATACATCTCTTCAGATGTTTTAAACCATTCTTGACGTGTATATCTCATACGGTTCGGATCATCATAATCTTTTCCCGTATTCAGACATATAAGAATGTCGTGAGCTTCTGCATCCTGTTCATTGACAAAATGAACGTCGTTTGCAGCAATTACTTTGACATCTAGTTTTTTAGCAAGTTTAATAATCTCCTTGTTAACAAGGACTTGATTTTCATATATCTCTGTACGTAGGCGAGGATCGTTACAAGGATGACGTTGCATCTCTAAATAATAGTCCTCTCCAAAAATATTTTTAAACCATAATATTGCTTCTTCGGCTTTGTCCAGTTGCCCATTCATGATGTGCTGGGGAATCTCTCCTCCAAG
Source organism: Prolixibacteraceae bacterium (assembly GCA_025210775.1). Taxonomy (GTDB): domain Bacteria; phylum Bacteroidota; class Bacteroidia; order Bacteroidales; family Prolixibacteraceae; genus Halosquirtibacter. The sequence continues at coordinate 35,558 of JAOARB010000032.1, read as the reverse complement.
ACATGCTGAAGAGACAATAATGCCTTCGTGATGTTTCTCAAGTAGTTCTTTGTCAATACGTGGGCGATAATACATACCATCGGTATTGGCAACAGAGATCATATGAATCAAGTTTTTGTAGCCTGTTTCATTTTTTGCAAGTAAGATAAGGTGATGTCCCGAGCGGTCTACCTTCTCTTTCTTGGTTCCCATACTTCGAGCTGCAACATAAGTCTCACATCCCAAAATAGGTTTTATATCATTAGCCAAACATGCTGCATGAAATTCCTTTATTCCAAACATAGTTCCATGGTCTGTTAGAGCAATGGCTTTCATCCCATCGTTCTTGGCTTTGGCAACCAAGGCTTTTACCCCTGCAGCTCCATCTAATATGGAATATTGTGAATGGACATGTAAATGCGTAAATGGAGTCATAAGATTTAGATCAATAATCTAATTATATTTTGACAAAATAGACTTCCGTATTAAAGTGAAGCTTCGTCAGAAATTGAATTTAGTTCGTTATTCAACTCTTCTAGTCTCTCTAGATGTTTTCCAAATAGAAGATTAAAGAGCCAAATATATATGCGACGAACAAAGTAAAATAATGACACAAAAATAACAATTGATGTCAATATATATATCGTTATAAAGAGATTATCTTCATTATTAACTTTTAGGGTGACAGTTGAATTTATCCCTTCGTATAGGGAATAAACGGTTCCAATTCCACCACTTAATAATAGGCACGAGATACAGAAAAAATAGTTTCTTTTAAATCTTTTTAAAACGAAAAGAAACTTTGTAATAGAATCTTTTACTTGTGAAGAGGGTAGGTTGTGCCAATCAATTTTATTGATTCTATAAACAAAAACCAATAACGCCAACGAGCATAATAATGCCAAGCTGTAGTCAACCATTGTTAGCCAAATAGGTACATGGCGTTCAATATACATGGATAAAATATAATCTAAAACAAATTGAAAAACCCAGAATGACATGATGAGGATATAGGCCACACGTATTCCATTCTCAATTTTAGCAAATTGTGATATACCTTTTGAATGAATCATTTTCTCTAATTCATCCTTTGGAATGGACTTACAACAGTCTTTTTGATCTGTCATGGCTTTCCAACTATTCTTTAATTTTTCTAATTCCATTAATATATTTTAGCTTGGGTTCATTATTTTCCTTAATTTATCTTTTATCCTAGACATTTTTACACGCACATTGTTTTGTGTTATCCCCATTATCTCAGATATTTCGTCGTATTTCTTCTCTTCAAGATACAACAAAATTATAGATTTTTCAATAGAAGACAAGGTGGCTATTGCACGATGTAAGAATTCAACACGAGCTTCAAATTCTTCGTCTCTACCCTCATCTCTGACCTGAAGTACTTCATTCTCTAAACTTTGAGTAGGGATACTTCTTTTGTCTTTTTTAAAATAAGTGATGGCTGTGTTTAGCGCCACACGATACATCCAAGTACTGAATTTTGCTTCTCCTTTAAATGAAGGATAAGCGCGCCAGAGTTGAATCAATATCTCCTGAAACAGATCCTTTCTTGCTTCTGGATCAGAACAATAAACACTACTTACTTTATGTATGATCTTTTGGTGTTCGGATATTTTATCTAAAAACTCTTGTCTCAAAATATGTGTTTTACATTCAAACTCTTTCTCTTTTTCGATTTAAGAAATGAAATCTGATAAAAATATATAATTTTTACTCATTTAAGTTACACTTGCTTTATTATTAACGTTATATAAACAATATATTAACGAATATCCTCATTTTAATATCTTTTTTAAGTTTTCTGGTTCGCCACTATATTGTTATATAGTTATCTGTATCATGGACATTTTGACACATATACCTTCAAATTACAAAGAAGGTCAATTTCGATATTAAGTTTAGACTTCTTTTGAAGATCTAAACATATTATCAAATCTTCTATCGTTTGATTATTATTAAACAGAGTCAATTCTACTCTTTCTTCCTTTTTATTTATTATGTTTATTGAATCTTATAACCAAAATAAACCAGACTGAATTTGACCTATAGATATTTACATCCCACGTTCTGTTTAATGTAACTCTCAAGTATTTCTTAAGTTCGTTTCAACGTCTTTATAGCTTTATATCATTTCTGCTATAAATTGATGTCAACTACACTATAACTTCACATCAACTTCATATCATGTTCACTTATACGTTATGTCAAGTTTACTCTAGAATGAACTTGATATGAAGTTAATCTAAAGTTATTATAATGCTGAAAGGGTGATGATGTGTCCAAGTAATGGAGGTTGTTTTTACTTGTCGTTAATTAATGTATTATTTGCTAGGGAGAAATCAAACTTTTATAATATCTATGTGTAATTTGCAATCATTTTTGCTATTTCAATGAATGGAAATCAAGCCTACTTTTTATGTCAAAGGATCTAAAAGAACAAAGAGGTAACCCTATTTTTAGAGCAACCTCTTTGATCAAAAATCATTGTGAGTAGACCGTAGTAGTCACCAATGACTATTCGTTATTTATTTTTAGTTCCAGCAATCACAGTAATAAGTTGATCTTCATTGAAATATCGTTGTGCTGTTTTCTGGATCTCTTCAGGAGTGATCGTTTGTGCCGTATGAATTAAGCGTTCATAATGATCCCATTTAAGATCAAATCCAATAAGAGACTCAAGTGTACTCGCTCTAGCAAACGGACCATCTACTTCTCCCATAATTTTACTCATCATATAAGATCGAACCATATGAAGTTCTTGCTCAGACATAGGTTCTTCTTTAATCTTCCTTATTTCAGAAAGAATTTCTTTTTTCGCTGCATCACACACATGACTTCCTACTTCTGAGAAGATAAATAGTGCACCTCCAGCTTCGAAAGATAGATAAGAAGCTCTGATACCATATGTATATCCTTTGTCTTCTCTAATATTCATATTTAAACGAGATCCAAAATATCCACCTAATGCAGTGATAAGCATTCGTAATTTGTAATAATCTTTATCGACCTTGTTTGGTAGTGGCAATCCCATGGCAATCGCATTTTGTGCTACACCATCTTTTTCAATCCAATATTCTCCTGGTCTTGGTGCAAACTCTTTAATGGTATGTGATAATGGTTGGGTTGCACTCCATTGTGGGTTTCCAAAAAGGCCATCGATCTTTTGTAACGTCTCTTCATCTGCTTTACCACATACAATCATATTTAACTCGTTGGGTTGGTAGTTGTTGCGGTGGAATTCCTTTAAATCTTCTCGAGTGATATGGTTGTAAGGCTCTAATGTTTCAAATGGTGCATAGGGATGATCTTCACCCATAAGCAGTCTGAAGAAACGACGCTGTGCCAGAGTGCTTACCTTTTCACTATCTTCAAGAAATTTATGTTGACGCTTGGTCTTTAAAATTTCAAACTCCTTCTCTGGGAAGATCGGGTTTTGTGCCACATCTTTGATGTATGGAAGAAGTGGATCAAGATGTTTGGTTAGGGTTAAAAAAGATAAGATACTATAATCATATCCTGGGGTAATATGCAAATATGCACCATAAAAATCAAGTTGCTCTGCCAATGTTCTTGCCGTGAATTGATTTGATCCTTCGGTCATCATCTTGGCTGTCATGGAAGATTGTAGTGGTTTGTTTGCCGCTTTTAATCCTGCATTAAAAAGAATGTCAATCTTGACTAATTCTTGTTCTCCTGCAACCAAGTTATGACGTAGCGTTCCATTAGGCAGTCGTAAGGTGTCTACTTTAGGAAGTTCAATATGGGTAACAGGTTTATGTTCTGGGGCTATTTTTCTAAAATCGGACATCTATTACGACTCTTTTACGTTACTTAAATAGAAAATTTCATTACAGTTATCATCCACAAATGTTTCGCGAGCAAAATCCTTAAGTTGTGTGGTGGTGATTGCTCTATATTTCTCCACTTGGGTGTTGATAAGTTCCACTTCTCCTGCTAGTTCATAAGCAGCCAGTTGCATCGCTTTGTCAAGATAGCTACTTTCAGAATAGAGAAGATTTGCTTCGAATTTATTCTTAATCTTCTCGAGTTCCATATTGTCAATCTCGTTGTTTTGTAGCTCAGCAATCTCTTCAAAGATGGCTTGTTTTGCTTCTTGATAGTCTACTCCTTTGGAAGGTTTACCAATAATCATAAATAACCCTGGATCTTCTTCTCCCGAGATAAAAGCATCAATGTCAATAAAAAGCTCTCTTTCTACCACTAATTTTTGATAGAATCGTGACGAGTTCCCCGATGCTAATATGTCTGAAACAAAATCAGCACAACGATAATTTAAACTGTTTTTAGCGCCCATATGCCAGCTCCATATAAGCATGTCGTTAGGAACTTCGCGATAGATTGTTTGTGTGTTGAATTCAGTCTGTTTCGGTTCCATTGGATAGGTGCGTTCTTTGATCTCTCTTTTAGGAATTGGACCAAACCATTTCTCTGCCAATGTAATAATATGATCAAATTCAACATTCCCTGAAGCCACAAGGACTGCATTATTCGGAGCATAATGAGCATAGAAGAACTCTTTTACATTTTCAAGGGTTGCATCTTCGATGTGTTTAATGTCCTTCCCAATGGTAGGCCATTGATAAGGATGTTTGCTATAGGCTTGTTCTCTGATAAGATGCCAAATGTCTCCGTATGGTTGATTGATATAATTTTGACGGAATTCTTCTATAACTACTTGTTGTTGTGTAAGAAAACTTTTTTCTGAGAAAGCCAAAGAGAGCATCCTGTCAGATTCTAACCAGAATCCAGTTTCGATATTCTCGGCTGGTAACGTCAGATAATAGTTTGTGATATCGTTGGATGTAAAAGCATTGTTATTACCTCCTACTTTTTGTAACTCTTGATCATAGTCTGGGATATTTATCGATCCTCCAAACATAAGATGTTCAAAAAGATGGGCAAACCCTGTCTTGCTCGGATCTTCATCCTTTGCCCCAACTCGATAAAGTACGTTTAGCGCAGCAAAAGGCGTAGATTTATCTTGATGGACCAATACTCTCAATCCATTACTTAATGTGTGCTTTCTATATTTGATCATATGTGTTGTTTATTTTCTCAGAAGAAAGAGACAAAAAAAGGAGTTGTCTCATAGAACTTTTGCTTTTATGTTCCATGAGACAAAGGTAATGAATATTTTATCTACTAGAATTGGTATTTAGAATCGTTTAAGATTTGTTGTTTTACCTCATGATATTGTGTTGTCAGTTCGGTGAAGATTTCTTCTACTGTTTTCTCATTGGTGATCATTGACGAAACTTGTCCAATCTCAAGCTCTCCTTCGTCTAATTCTCCTAAGAACATCCCTTTTTTTGCTCTTCCTTTACCTAATACACCACGAAGTTCATCGCTTGTGGCTCCTTCTTGTTCCATTTTGTATATGGTGTCGAAAAAGCTGTTTTTTAGTAGGCGAACGGGAGCCAGTTTTTTTAATGATAGTTTGGTGTCTCCCTCTTTTGAGTCAAAAACACGTTGTTTAAATGTTGAATGAGCAGACGATTCTTTAGATACTGCAAACAGAGATCCAATTTGCACTCCATCAGCTCCAAGATTTTGTGCTGCCATCCATGCCTTTCCTGATCCTATTCCTCCAGCTGCAATGACTGGTAGTGAGGTGGCTTCTTTTACTTGTGGAATTAAAGATAGGGTAGTGGTCTCCTCCCTTCCGTTGTGACCACCTGCTTCAAAGCCTTCTGCAACGATGGCATCCACACCTGCCTCTTCACATTTCTTTGCGAAAAGTGAACTTGAAACAACATGTACTACGGTGATGCCATGTGCTTTTAGTTTTGATGTCCATTTTTTAGGGCTTCCTGCTGATGTGAAAACTATTTTTACCTCTTGTTCAATAATCAAATCAATCAAACGATCTATTTCAGGATAGAGAAGAGGTACGTTTACTCCCCATGGTTTTTGGGTTGCTTGTTTCATCTTTTGAATATGCTCTAGGAGTGTTTCTGGATGCATCGATCCAGATCCCAACAGACCTAAACCTCCTTGATTTGAAACTGCCGATGCCAATTTCCATCCAGAACACCACACCATTCCTCCTTGTATAATTGGATATTTAATATTGAAAAGCTTGCAAATTCTATTCATGATATAGTCCTTATTTAATTTAACTCTTAAGTTAATGATAATAAATTCATTTGTTCTTAAGATTCAAATATAATACAACTATGGGATAAAAGAAGAGCTGTGTGTCTTTAATTTATTGGAGTAGTCTTTGAGGTTGTGTTATTGTGTTTTGTTATAGTTGTTTTATGTAAAATATGATAAAAGGAAAATAAGAAATCTTTTTATCGGAATGTTCGAATGTGAGTCTATGATACTTTATAGAAGAAGCGGTGACCTAAATAGAATAGAGCATATTCGACGGCTTTTATTGAGATGTTACGATGAAAGTGTCTATTCGATAGTTTTTATCTATCAACTATATAGTAATGGATGTCTTGTAGAGTATATAATTGCCTTTTTGTCACCTAAAATTGAAGATGGATAAGAAACGAAGTAATTTGAGTTAATTTAACAATAAATATAATGGAGGGATGAATTGATGTCGATTTTGAGGTGCTTGTTTAAATGTTAATTTCTATGTGTTGTTTAATAACACGTGTTAACAAATAACAAAATATGCATTTAGTCATTAATAAAATTAAATAAAATATGGTATATTGCAGTAAACTTGTTAATTATTGGTTAGCAAGATTAAAAGTTCTTTTATGATTTTTGTATAGTATAAATCAAAATAGAAGTAAAAAGAAACCCAGGTTGGCGGACCTGGGCTAACGATGTGTTGAGCAGAAAAATAGTTATTTCCACTTCACTCGGGTGCAATGATAACACTTTTTTGTAACCCCTTCAAACAATGAAGGGGAATCTTCTCATTTATTCTTTATTCTTCTGTATTAATAAAATTTGATAAATAATTTATTAGGAGGAGAGAGCATGTATTTAATTCTCATAGGTGCATGATTTTAGGGACAAAATTCATTGAATAAAAATGGATCTCTCCTCTTTTGGATTGATTAGTTCGACATCTTTTAATGGGGTGTACTAATATATCTATGTATAAATCAAATATGATACATCTATGAAGCAAGTGTTATTAATGTTCGTATGCCTTTTCTTGGGGATACAATCTTCGTGGGCACAATCTCGAGTAATATCGGGTGTGGTGACTTCCGCAGATGATGGTTCATCCGTTCCGGGAGCATCTGTTCTAGTAAAAGGAACAACCAATGGGACAGTAACAGATTTTGATGGAAAATTTAAGCTAAAGATTCCTGATAATGCCAAAATGTTACAAGTTTCATTTGTTGGTATGAAAACCCAATTGATTGAGATTGGAGCAAAAGAATTTTATAAAATAAAACTGAAATCGGATGCCATTACTACCGAAGTTGTGGTTGTAACTGCTCTTGGTATTAAGAAATCTCCTAAGTCGGTGACTTATGCTGTTTCTGAAGTTGATGGTGAGAAAGCTGCCATGAAATCAGAACCTGATGCAATCCGTAGTTTGCAAGGTAAAGTTGCAGGAGTAAATGTTGGTGGATCTTCTGCTATGGCAGGTAGTCCAACAAGAATCGTGATTCGTGGTACTTCTTCTTTTAAAGGAAACAACCAACCTCTATTTGTAGTGGATGGAGTGCCTTTCGAGAATGACCAAATGGGTGGATCTTTACAAGGTAGTTTTGGTAGTACCAGTCCTATCTCTACTCTAGATCCTAACGATATTAAATCGATGAACGTACTTAAAGGTGCAGCAGCAGCAGCACTTTATGGATCACGTGCAGCCAATGGGGTGATTTTGATTACAACAAAATCGGGTTCTGCTAAATCTAATAGAGATCGTAAAATTTCGGTTACAGCATCTTCTTCTTATAGTTTAGAGCAAGTGGCTCACCTTCCAGATTACCAAGGTACATATGGTAGTGGTGGAGAGTTTACTGCAGCACCTTATTATGGAACATGGGGAGCTCGTTTTGATTCTGTAGATAAGATACAATATACTGATGCTTGGTATAATGCATTTAATGGACAATATCCTTTAGAGGTACCTTATGAAAATCAACCAGACAACGTAAAAGATTTCTTTAGAACTGGTTCGATCTGGGATAACTCTGTTTCTATTTCAGGTGGTAGTGCAAAAACTTCTTTCTCTGTAACCTTGTCTGATTCACGTCAGAAATCGTATATTCCAAATACTTTCTATAACAGAACTTCAGTAGGTATCGGTATTAATTCGGAATTGGCAAAGAATTTCGATCTAAACGGTCATATTAATTTTGTTACTTCTGAGCGTCAAAGTACAAGAACAGACTCATTTATGAGAGTTTTGGTTGTTGGCCGTGGTTGGGATACTACACTTCCATATGAAGGACCTAACGGAGAAAATCTTTGGTATAAACCAGAAGATAACCCTCGTTTTGCTTGGGAAAACAATGTTAGTAATGAGACACTAGATAGAGTTGTTGTAAGTTTGAAACCAACATGGGATGTCACAGACTGGTTGACTCTTTCATATTCTTTAAGTATGAATGCAACTTATAAGAGTACAGATCGAGTTTATGCAATTGGCAGTAGTGCGAGTGACAACAAAAAAGGTAATCTTTCTAAGTCTAAATATTTCCAAAAAGAGTGGGAATCATTGTTTATGTTGACTTTGAAAAAACAACTGAATGATGATATGAATATTCGTATGAACTTGGGACAAAACTCAAATGTTCAAACTTATAATAGTTTAAGTGGAAGTGGTAGTCCAATTATTATTCCTGAGATCTTCCAATTGGATAACACTGCCGATAAGACTTCTGGTTCTTATGAGCAAGAATCTCGTTTGGCTTCGGTATTTGCGGATGCTACATTTGGATATAAAAACTATTGGTATTTGAGTGCAACAGCCCGTAACGATTGGTCATCTACTCTACCTGAAGCGAACAATAGCTTCATGTACCCATCTGTGTCTACTTCTTTTGTCTTCTCTGATTTCTTTAATATTGAGAATTCAACATTTAACTCAGGTTTGGTTCGTGCATCTTGGGCAAAGGTGGGTAATGATCCAGGTCCTTACAATACGATGTTAACTTTTAACACCAACTATGCAAACAATGGTTATGTAGGTTCAATTCGTGATATTGGATTTCCATTTAATGGTTTTAACATGCAGACATTAAATGATTTTGATGTTGATCCTGATTTGAAACCTGAGTTCACTGAAGAGTGGGAATTTGGTACAAAGTTAGATTTCTTTAAGCGTCGTCTTTCTATCGATGCTGCTTACTATTCTAGAAGTTCTACTGATCAATTGGGAACCATTACCCTTCCTGCTGAGTCAGGTTTCTATGGTTACTATACCAACTTCGGTGAGATGACCAACAAAGGTATTGAGTTGTCTGTTGATGCTACTCCAATTAAGCTAAATGATTTTTCTTGGAACATCTTTATGACTTTCTCTAAAAACAAAAATAAGGTAGTTTCGATTGCTGAAGGTTTGGATGAGATGAATATCCGGAATCTATATGGTGGCGGAATCAACTCATATATAAAAGTGGGAGAGCCTTATGGTATTTTTAAAGGTTATGGTGTAGCCAGAGATGATAAAGGAAATATTTTGATTGATCCACAAACAGGACAAATGATCAAAGACAACAAAATGAAGATCTTGGGTGATCCTAATCCTGACTATTTGATGGGTATTACCAATACTTTTACTTATAAAGGGATTACATTGAGTGCTGTGATTGATATCAAGAAAGGTGGAGATATGTATTCTGAAACTGTTCCAAGACTTCTTGGTCGTGGGGTAACCAAAGATACAGAGGATCGTGAGCGTACCATTGTATTTAAAGGAGTCTATGGAGATGTATCTTCTAAACAACCGATTTTGGATGCTGCAGGAAACACCATTCCAAATCAAAAACAATTGACTGTAAATGAGGCTTACTTTGGTGCACCTAAAGGGTTAGCTGGTATCGGTAGCCAAACATCAGACGAATTTAGAGTATATGATGCAACAGTGTATCGTTTAAGTGAGTTGTCTTTGTCTTATGATTTGCCACAGAAATGGATTTCTCCTATCGGAATCAAGTCTTGTACAGTGGGTGTTCTTGGTAGAAACTTATGGTTCTTTGCACCTGGTTTCCCAGAACATACAAACTTCGACCCTCAGGTGAATACTTTGGGTAATTCGAATACACAAGGTCTTGAATATCAATCGACACCTTCTTTAAGAAGATTTGCGTTTAACCTTAAGTTTAGCTTCTAATTGAATATTGTTATGAGAAAAATATATATCATTTTAATGGCCCTTCCTTTCTTGTTTGCGAGTTGCCAAGACTGGTTGGATGTAAATAAAGATCCAAATACTCCAACTGATGGGTATGTAAATCTACTTTTGCCTTCTGCACAGGGATTTCTAATGAGCTACCATGGTGGTTATATGGAGTATTCTTTGGGAGATGTAACAGGGACGATTTCTCACCATATGGTTTTAAGTGGCAACTCTTATAGTATCACACCAACAAACTTTAGTTTGAAGGAGACTTGGGAAGCAATTTATGCTGGTGGTCAAAAAGATCTATCTGTAATTATTAGTAAGAGTAAAGAGAAAAAACTATACCAATACGAAGGGGTTGCAATGTTGATGAAAGCGATCGAGTTCACCACTTTTGTGGATGTATGGGGAAAAGTTCCTTTTTCTGAAGCAACTCAAGATAATACTGTATCGTATCCTAAATTTGAGGATGGTGCGGAAATTTATCCTCAATTGATTACTATGATTGATGATGCTGTTGCAAAACTAAATTATAGTGGAGACGATTTGAATACAACTCCTTCTTTGGCGGAAGGTGACATGATTTATAAAGGAGATGTCAATAAATGGATTCAATTGGCCAATACTTGGAAATTGCGTATGATTAATAATCTTAAGCGTACTCCAATGTTTACAGAGAAAGGCTATGATGTTGTTTTGGCAAAACTAATTCAAGAGAATAATTTTATTGATGCAAACTCTCCTTTTGAATTTGAGTATGGAACATCAAAAGTTCCAGAAAATAGGAATCCAATGTACGTGAGTGAGTATGGAAATGATGAAGTTACCTCATATTTAATTAGTCACTGGTTTTATGAATCAATGAAAGGGACTGATGGTTTTATTCCATTCCTAAAGAATATTCTAGACCCACGTGTACCTTACTATTTTTATCGTCAAGGAGCTGAAGAACCAACTCCAGACTATTCAAATGCAGATTTGGATTTCTTTACAAAACGTTTTGCTTCGACTTCTCAGAATCTAACTTCAGGTTTTAAAAACTATACTTGCTTGGGTGTTTATGTTTGTGGAGGTAAATATGATGATGGAACACAAAAGCCAGGTAACTATGGTATCAATGGTCGAGGTGGATCAGGACGTGTACCTACTCGTTTAGTTACGGAACATGATGTTTATTTTATTCTAGCTGAATTGGCAGACGGTGGATTTATTTCAGGAGATGCCAAAACTTATTTGCAACAAGGAATGGAAAAAGCATTTGACTATTGTGATAAAACTGCTGCATATGATCCTAATGCACCTATGCTTTTGGATAGTGATAAAGCAGATTATATTACTAAGATATTAACTCAATATGACAATGCAGTTGCTTCATTTGTGAATAAACCTAATGTTAATCCTACATCTACTTGTAAGTTAGAAGTTATCATGACACAAAAATGGATTGCTGATTTTGGAAATAGTGTAACTTCTTATAACGATATTAGAAGAACAGGTTTCCCTCGATTGTTTGATCCAAATACATCAGATAATGATCCTGAGACATTTACAAGTTTTAAATTCCCTTATGTTTTGACTTTCCCAAGTTCTTCAATGATTAACAATAAAACGATCAAAGACTCTGGACTTGATACAAGAGACATTACAGCAGAAGAGAATAAAGTATTTTGGAATAAATAAAAAATATTGAATATCATGAAAAAGATATTATATATACTAATGTTGTCTATCGTTTTTACAGCGTGTGAAACCGATGTAAAGAATTGGATAGAAACGGATGATGGAACTGCGGTTACAAACTTTGTTTATCAACCAGATTCTCCATTAGCAATAGATATTGCAGATTACGCAAATTTAGATTATCGTTATGATCTAAATGTTATTACCCAAATGGATGGGTGGCAAAGCGTAAAAGTGAATATTTCTTTTGTTGACGGCATTACAAAAGTCGTAACAACAAAACATTTCACAACAGTGATGCCTTCTAAAACTATGGGATCGATAACTTATGAACAGTTGGTGTTGTTATTTGGTGAACGAGTTAATAAAGATAATATCCAACTTTTTGACAAGTTCATTTTATCTTCAGATTCTATTCGTTTTTCTGGAAATCGCTATATTACGAATAAATCAACTTATGAAGTTCCTAATACAGGAGGAGGGGTTAAAGATTTTGTTGTAGATAATAGATCAGAAAAGGTTAAAAATCTTTCCATATTTAATCAGGAACTAAACTATTATGTTTTAGGAGAATCTAATAAAATAGAAAGTGGTACATACGAATTAACTTCTCCTTTAGTAGGTAAGAAATATGATGTTGAAGTAACAAAAGAGAATGAAATTTTGAAGATATCTGGTAGATTTATGGCAGGCATTTGTGAAGCTGTTGCTAACTTGCCTATTTCTGGTGATTTAGAACTATTAGATGGTGGGTCAAAAATGATTCTTTTCTCTTCTTCAAATGAAACATATAAAAAATATTTTGGTCATTCAGAATATATAGTAACAAAGAAATTTGAGGATGGAACTTTTGAGTTGACGACTTCTTATCCTGCTTTAGGACTAGCTAGTGCAACCTTGATTTTTAAGAAAAAGTAACACAAGATAATTGTATCTAATATAAAGGCTGTCTCTTTTAGAGATGGCCTTTTTTATCGGATGAAAATACGCGTTTTATAGAATAATAAGTTAGGTTGTATAACATGCCAATTATTTAGGAGAAGCAAACCAGTCTTGTAGTTTTGTGTTTATATTACTAAACCAATACATAAGACGATTTTATGCTTCTATTAGACCGTATTTATCTTTGGCAGAGGAAACATCTGTCTCCTCGTACATTTGTATATCTTTTGAGTATTATAATAGGGATTGCTGCGGGGATATCTGCTGTAATAATCAAAACCTCTGTTGGGGCTATGCACCATTTGGTTGCATTTGCTTTTCCTGATGCATTCCAAGAATATTTAAGGTTTGTTCTTCCTTCTATTGGTTTGTTGTTGGTGATTCTTTTTATCCGATATATAAATAAGAAACCTGTAAGACATGGTATTCCGAATGTTTTATATTCTATCTCACAACGCGATGGTAAGATAAATAAGCACAATATGTATTCCTCTATTATTACCAGTGCTTTGACTGTTGGTTTTGGGGGATCTGTCGGTTTGGAGGGACCAACCGTTGCTACTGGTGCTGCTATAGGTTCTAATTTAGCATCTTCATTTCGATTGGAATATAAGAAGATGGTGATCATGCTCGGGTGTGCATGTGCAGGAGCTATGGCTGCCATCTTTAAGGCCCCGATTACTGCTATCGTATTTGCAGTGGAGGTGATAATGATTGATTTGACAGCACTATCTCTTATTCCTCTGATTCTTTCTTCTGCTACAGCTGTTTTGGTTTCCTATTTCTTTCTAGGTATGAAAGCCATCTATTTTGTTCCAGTGGATCATGGGATGGAATTGATGGATATCCCATGGTATATTGTTTTGGGCGTGATTATGGGGTTATGTACAGCATATTTTAATAGAATATATAGAAAGGTCAGTTCATGGTTTATGAAAGTGGAGTCATTGTACCATAAGTGGATTGTGGGTGGACTTTTATTAGGGTTTTTAATTGTATTGTTTCCTCCTTTGTTTGGCGAAGGTTATGAAGCGATCAATGGATGCCTTAGAGGGGACTTTTCTTATTTGCATGACTATTTTATTGTGGATATCGTAAGTTCTTGGAGATTTGGTGTATTTGTAATTCTTTTAGCCCTTATAATCTTTAAAGTGTTTGCGACTTCTTTTACTTTTGGTGCAGGTGGTGTTGGAGGTATCTTTGCACCTACGTTATTTATGGGAGCTCATGCAGGAGTTTTGTTTGCCATGATTGTACAGAAGCTATGGTATCCTGAGATGGATTTGACAACTTATGCTTTGTTGGGGATGTCTGGGATGATTGCAGGTGTTCTTCATGCTCCATTGACAGGAGTGTTTTTGATTGCAGAGATAACAGGTGGTTATACTCTTTTTGTGCCGCTGATGATTGTATCGGTGATCTCTTTTATTGTGACAAAATTCTTCTATAAGTTCTCCGTTTATACTTATCAATTGGCCAATAGAAATGAGTTGATGACTCATGATAGAAATCAAAATGCTCTATCGTTGATGCGTATCTATGATATTTTAGAGAAGGATTTTTATGTGTTGAAAGAAAATGCCAAGTTAAGAGATTTGGTGAATGCTATTGAACAAAGCCACCGTAATTTATTTCCTATTGTGGATTCTGGAGATAGATTAGTTGGAATGGTGAAGATGGATGACATCAGGCACCTTATCTTTAAACCAGATAAATATGATACGATCCATCTTAAGGATTTGATGTATTATCCTGAATTTGTTTGTGAACCTACTTTCCCAATGGAACGTATTGTGCATATGTTTAATAGTTCGGGGCATTACAATATGGCGGTAGTGGATAAAGAGGGGAAATATTTAGGTTTTATCTCTCGAGCCAATGTCTTTTCTGTTTATCAGAAGATGTTGAAGAAGATTATGTAGTGTATCTAAAGGTAAAGAGCAAAGCACCTTAAATGCTTTGCTCTTTATCTTTATTTTTTCCTTAGCATCGTGATGCCATCTCTTAAAGGAAGGATGGTGGTTTCAACCCTTGGGTCGTTTTTTACGTATTCATTAAATGCTAGAATTCCTTTGGTTTGAAGATCATTCTTCGCAACAGGTTCAATTACTTTTCCATCCCAAAGGGTATTGTCTGCTAAGATAACTCCTCCAGGTCTGACTTTATCAATAACCAGATTGTAGTGGTCTACATAGCGACGTTTGTCTGCATCCATAAAGACAAGATCAAATGTCTCATCTAAAGATGGCACAATGGTCTCTGCATCTCCAATATGTTGGATGATGGTTTCTGAAAGGCCTGCCTTTTCAAAGTAAGAATATGCAAACTCTTCTAGTTCGTCATTGATCTCAACAGTATGTAGTTCCCCTTCTGGTTGAAGTCCTTTGGCAAGACAAATAGCGGAATAGCCTGTAAAAGTACCTAACTCTAGAATACGTTGAGGTTGGATCAACTTACTAAGGAAGGTTAAGATAGTTCCTTGTAGGTGACCAGAGCACATTCGTGAATATAGAATATTAGCATGCGTGTCTCGATCTAATTGTGCTAATACAGGATCTTCATTGTCAATATGATTTAAAATATATTGTTCTAAATCTAGTGATGTATGATTCATTATTTGTTGTTTTATTCTTTCGATAAATAAGTCAAAATAGACATCTGATCTTCTCTAAGAATGGTGTTGGCTACTTCTAGTATTTGTTCGGCTGTAATCGCTTCAATCTTTTTGTGTATCTGTCCTAACGATGATAGTTCATTAAAGAACATATAACTTTTCCCTGCTGATAACATGATCTCTTCGCTGTTCTCTTGTGATACGGAGATCTGTCCGAAGAGTTGTTTTTTTGCCTTGGAAAGTTGAAGTGTACCCAGTTTGTTTTCACGAAGCTTTTTTAACTCTTTGAAGATTAGATCTTGTGCTTTTTGACTGTTTTCAGGATCTGTCCCATAGTAGATAGATAGTAATCCTGTGTCCGAATAGGAGGTTAAGGTGGATTCGATATTATAGGCCATCCCATGTCTCTCCCTTATGGCTAAGTTTAATCTACTGTTCATAGATGTGCCACCTAGAATATTGTTTAATAGCACCATCGTGGTACGGTCAGGATGTCCTATCTTATGTGCAATGGTTCCTATGATCGTATGGTTCTGATAGGTATCTTTATCTACGGTTAAAGAATGAGGTTTATAGTCGGTAAACTCTAGACGTTTCTTTGTGCGTAAATTGGCTGGAATATCATTAAAATAATATTCAATACGGTTGCGTAATCTCGTGAATGGAATATTACCAACAAAACAAAGTACCATCTGATCGGTGTGGTAGTTTGCTTTCATAAATTTTTCGATGTCCTTTTTCTCATAGGACATAATTTTCTCTGGTGTGCCTAGTATTTGCCTACCAAAAGGATGTCCTTGAAAAAGAAGATCTTCAAAATCATCATATATAAGTTCAGATGGACTGTCTAGATAAGAGTTGATTTCTTCAATAATAACTTCTTTTTCCTTTTCGATTTCATGTTTCGGAAAAGTGCTGTTTTTAATGATGTCACTTAGAAGTTCTATTGCTCTTATGTAGTCGTCTTTTAAGAAGGTACCATATATTGCGGTCTCTTCTTTTGTTGTATAAGCATTTAAATCGCCTCCTACATCCTCAAGTCTGCTGAGAATGTGGTAAGCTTTACGCTTCTTTGTTCCTTTGAATATCACATGTTCAATAAAATGAGCCATGCCTATTTCATCGTCTAACTCGTCACGAGAACCCGTGTTTAGAAGGATACCAAAATGTGCTACGGTAGAAAGCGTAGGTATATGTAAGAGTCGTATTCCGTTGGCTAATGTAAAAGCGTTATATTGCATCTAGATATATGATTTATCGATCTGCAAAAGTAGGATTTAAAATTGTTACAATGAGAAGTTTTTACTCTTTTTTGCACTATTATGATGGATAGTTTAAGATATGCTGTATCTGAGACGTGACTGTCTGCCACTCTTCCTAATATGTAGATGGTGAAGTGTGTTATGGTTATTTGTTTTTTTTATAGATCAATAATTGACATAATTGTAATAATTCCCGTGTTTTTATCGTATTACATCTAAAGAAAAATTCAATTTTTAAGAATTATAGATGGTGGATGTTATGAGAAATTCTTGGTTGGTGTGTTGTTTGTGGCTTTTTATTCTGATCTTTTCTGTAAACTCTTCTGTTTATGGACAATCAAACCTTCAAACAATATGTGGAAAGATTTTTGATAAAGATAGTGAGAAGGCTTTACAGTCTGTATCTGTGTTGGTAAAGAATACCAGTAGGAGATATGAAGTGCTTTCGGATACAAAAGGTTTTTTTCAACTTTCAGGTGTTCCTGTTGGTACTTATACAATATTGGTAAGATATATTGGTTATAAGACGGTGACGGTCAATGGTATTGACCTCAATGAGAATAATACTCCATTTATTCAAGTCGCTCTAGAGAAAGAGGTGAAGGAGATACGCAAAGTGATTCCTCGTTATGAAAGAACCAATGATGTTGCTATTTCTGACGTGCTTATTGGTGCTATTGCATCTCAAAATAAAAGCTATGGGTTGGATAATTGTGGTCCTTTAGATCGTACTGCAGGCATAGAGACAGTGCCTGGGGCTTATCGTGTTGATCAATATGGCGAGTCTTTTTCTTTCGGTGCTGTGTCTCCTGTATATAATAATTCGAATCTGGGTGGTGTACTTAATGTTGCTACACCATTCTTGGATGGACTACAGACGGAAAACATTTTGATAGGTTCGGATAAGCGTATCTTTAAAGGACATAATGTCTATTCTTCAATGCAACCTTTTCATGCCAATTCAACCATGGGTAGTAGTAGTGACGTGGTTTTTATTCCTGGTTATTTTAGGGCAAACGAAGTGAGTCTAGGGGCCAATACTGATGGAGTAAGTCTTACTGGTCAAGGTGGATTACGTTCTTATCAAAGATTGGCTCGATCATCCTATCATTTTAGTTATGATTATTTTAATAGTGATATCTTTTCTCAAAAAATGATTCGTAATACCAACTTACCTACTTCCCATGATTTTAATTTAACGATTCAAATTCCGACGTTAAAATATGGAACTTTCACTGCTTGGACCAAAGCAGGTATGCGAAAAAGAGAGGTGAATGCTTTGGATTCATTGTATATCCCTTGGAATGTCCAGCCGTATAGTGAACTAGAGGATGATAAGAAAGCGATGGCTATTGGGACACAGCATGTGATCCATTTTATGGATGATCGATTGACTGTAAAAAATAGTATTGGCGGTATGCTACAGCAAAATAATGGGAATGAGAAAAATAGTAGACAGTTGCAATATCGAAGAAAGTATGATTTGAAACAACAGCAGTTGGCTTGGAAATCAAAAGTGATGTTTAAACCTTCCGAAAATCATATGTTCTATTTGGGAGGTGCATACTCTCGATACAAATTGGGGTTGGATGATCGTATATGGAAAGCGGGCGTTGTTAAGGATTTGTATCAATCCGATTCTTTTAAAGTGACAGAGTGGAATATCTCTTTAGGATATTTGTTGAGAATATCAAATAGCCTTTCAACTTTTGTCGGAGGACAGTATGTTGCTAATAATGTTACCAAAGATCCTTATTGGAATGCGAATGTTGCATTAAAAGTTGAGGTGACACCAAATATCCATTTTAAGATAGGAGCAGCAAAGGGTAAAACAACAAAACCTTGGGCTTTGTATGATCGTGTTCAAAAGAAAGAATCTCCTGAAAAAGATCCCGTGTTATATCGAGATCTCTCAAACGAGTCTTATACTACTTTTCAAGCACGATTGGATATGAATCTGGGGAACCAGATATATTGGTTGATAGATGGAGATTATAAGATCATGAAGGATTTGTGGGTGGACAGTAAACCTACTTCTTTTGCATTCCTAAATTGGGGAAGTAATCCTTTTCAGACTTTACCCAACGAGATGAGTGCCAATGGTAAAGGGAAAGTGTTGAGGATCTCGTCTTCTGTGGAAAAGGCATGGGGCCAAAATACATTTTTTCGAATAAGTGGTGCCTACTATAAGACAGAGGTTACAACAACAGATGACCTTACAAGGCCTTTGGCTTGGGATCCGAAATATGTGTTGACTTCTACTCTGGGAGGTCGTATAGATCTTTCGACAAGTTCGCATTTTACTGGTGCTGTTCATATTCGGATGCTTGGAGTAAAAGATCTATTTGATGTTGATGTTGAAGAGTCAAAAAGACAAATGACTACGGTGTACAAAAGCGATGAAGATTATCAAGTGCAATTAAAAACACCTCTTATGATTGGCGCAAATGTCAATTGGTTTTATAACTCTAGAAAGTTTGGACACCAGATTTCTGTTAATTTTGAGAATATGACGGATGCTACTTTTGGAGGGTACCAATATTGGAGTTTTGCAAAGGGTGAAGTGGTTGTTCCTAAGTCTATTGGGCTGTATGGACGTATATCCTATGTGTTACATCTGAATTTTGAGAGATCAAAAAAAATTAAAAAAAGTTGGTTCTGATATTTGGAGGTTAAATATAAATCCTTACTTTTGCACCGCACTTGAGAAAAACAAGAGGTGCCATAGCTCAGTTGGTAGAGCAAAGGACTGAAAATCCTTGTGTCCCTGGTTCGATTCCAGGTGGCACCACTTTTTTGAAAGTACAGATTCGTTCTGTTTTAGGTGTATATTTTATCTAAACTTTAGGGTTGGATGGATATTTTAGAAAAGGTTTTATTTTAGCGAGTTTCTTTTAGTTTTGGTGTATAAGGAATAGTTAATGTTAGGTTGAGATAATATAACATTCCTTTGCCGAACTCGGTGCCATAGCTCAGTTGGTAGAGCAAAGGACTGAAAATCCTTGTGTCCCTGGTTCGATTCCAGGTGGCACCACCATAAAACCATCCATTCTAATTGTTTTAGACATAGAATAAAAAACATATTTGATTAAGGTGCCATAGCTCAGTTGGTAGAGCAAAGGACTGAAAATCCTTGTGTCCCTGGTTCGATTCCAGGTGGCACCACCTTTGAAAGAGACGTTCATTTGATGAATGTCTCTTTTTTTATATATTCTTTTGATGGTGATACTTTTTGTGGATCTCTTCTTTTTACTCCTAAGTTTTTGTATTCGACCAGACGTTATTTATGTGTAATCCCATTAGGTGGTAGATTTGATATATGTTTGCTCTATCTTGTGGATGGAATTGGCCTTCTTTTGGTTTGTTGAATGTGGGCTTGTTTTGATGATGGTGTGTGGAAATGTTACCAGATATAGGTTGATGGCTTATATGATATGAGAAAGCCCCTTCTGTTGGGGACAGAAAGGGCTTTCAATGTTAGTTGTCGTAAAAAAGTTTGTTAACAAAGTGATAAACTCACTTTGAGTACAGTAATAAGTATGTTAAACTTTTTGTTTGTTCTCTTGTGTGGAGAGAAATTTGGTTTAGTTGTTTTACCTAATTAGGTCTAAAAGGATTACGCTTACGAATATGAGGATTTTGTTTCAGAAACTGAAATATAACAGCTTTTTTGTTATATGTTTCATAACATTGGCTTGATATTTTGAAATAAATATTTTCTTAAGGTTATTTTAAGAGCATGTTACATGTTTTTCCTTTTTTTCTTGTTGTAAGAATGTTAGGAGTAGTTGTTGTGTGTTGGTAATCAGAATGTTGGTTGTTTTTGTGTGGTTGTTTTATTAGCTCTTGTTGTTTGTGTAAGATATTGATGTTTTGGAAGTTGTAAAACGGACCTGTGAGTCTTTATATAACTTTTTTTGATATTTGTTCTATAAAAAGGGTAAAAAAAAGCCGATTTTTGATGTAAAGCATTTGAAAACCATTAATTTTGGCAAACGATTTTTCCTTAAACAGTTTTACCAAAATTATGGCAGAAAAAAATATAAAATTGTTCGAGGATTTTCCACCCATTAGTACTGAACAATGGACTGAGAAAATCACCGCAGATTTAAAGGGTAGAGATTTTGATAGAGCCCTAGTATGGCGTACAAATGAAGGATTCAATGTACAGCCTTTTTATCGTGAAGCTAATCTTTCTTCACTAACTCACCTGAATCAACTTCCAGGAGAGTATCCATTCGTACGTGGTACAAAAACTAACGACAACGATTGGTATGTTCGTCAAGACATTGCTGTAAGTAATGCTGAAGAGGCAAACGCAAAAGCTTTAGATATCTTGAATAAAGGTATTACATCTTTAGGTTTTGTTTTAGCAAAAGACGTTGAAGTATCAGAAGCTTTTATGGCAGCGTTATTGAAAGATATCGATGTTACAGCTATTGAAGTTAACTTCGAAACTCGTTGCAAAAACAAAGCTGTTATCGATGCATTTGTTGCATTCTTGAATACAACAGGTGTTGATAAAGCAAACGTTGTTGCTTCTGTTGCTAACGATCCTATCGGACGTTATATGGCTACAGGTAAGTTTTGTCACGGTGCAGTTGAAGCATTGGATAACGTGAAGAGCAATATGGAGGCTGCATCTTCTGTTCCTAACTTCAGAACTGTTGCTGTAAATGCTAAATTCTTCAATAATTGTGGATCAAGCATCGTTCAAGAATTGGGATATGGTTTGGCACAAGGTGCTGAATATCTATCACAATTGATTGAAAGAGGCGTTTCTGTTGAAGATGCTGCAGCTGCTATTAAGTTTAACTTCGCTACTGGAGGAAACTACTTTATGGAGCTTGCTAAATTGCGTGCAGGAAGAATGTTGTGGGCACAAATCGTGAAAGCGTATGGTGCAAACGATGCTGCATGTAAAATGTATGTTCATTCAGAAACTTCTAACTGGAACAAGTCAGCTTATGACCCATATGTAAACATGTTGCGTACTCAAACTGAGGCAATGTCTTCTATTCTAGGAGGTACTAACTCAATGACAGTTGCTCCATTTAATAAAGTATATGGTGAGTCTACAGAGTTTTCAGAAAGAATTGCTCGTAACCAACAGTTGTTGTTGAAAGAGGAATCTCATTTTGATAAGATTGTTGACCCAGGTGCGGGTTCTTATTATATTGAAAGCTTAACAGAATCTATCTCTGAGCAAGCATGGACTATCTTCTTGGAAGTACAAGAAAAAGGTGGTTTTGTTGCTAGCTTGAAAGAAGGTGCTGTTCAAGGTGCTATTAAAGCGGTTGCTTCTAAGAGAGATCTTCATATCGCTACTCGTAGAGAGAATGTATTGGGTGTAAACCAATTCCCTAACTTTACAGAGCATATGGATCGTGAACTTACTGATGCAATTCTTTGTCCTACTGACGAAAGAGCTGCAGATGCTGAAATCGAAACTCTTGCTCCTTACCGTGGTGCTGAAGCTTTCGAAGCATTAAGATATAGAACTGATGAGTTCGCTAAGAATAACAAGCGTCCATTAGCTTATATGTTGACTATCGGTAACTTGACATTTAGAAAAGCAAGAGCTCAATTCTCTTGTAACTTCTTCGCTGTTGCTGGTTTTGATGTTCAAGATAACAATGGTTTCGAAACTATCGAAGCAGGTGTTAAAGCTGCTAAAGAAGCAGGTGCTGATATTATTGTTCTTTGTAGTTCAGATGATGAGTACGAGACATTCGCACCAGAAGCTATTGAGAAGATCAATGATGAGGCTATCTTCGTTGTAGCTGGAGCTCCTAAGTGTATGGAAGATCTTAAAGCTAAAGGCATTGAGAACTTCGTTCACGTGAAGAGTAATGTGTTAGAAGACCTTAAAGGTTATTCAGCAAAGTTGGGAATTAACTAATTTGAAGTTTAGATCCATTCTATAGCTTGTTTCTTAAAGTTATAGAAATCTAAGAATCTTATTACTATTATGAAGCCAGATTTTAAGAGCATCAATATAAAAACAGCCAATAATAGCACAGACGGCTTTACTTGGCAGAAAAATAACGGGATCGAAAAAGACTGGATGACTCCAGAACAGATTCCTGTTAAACCAGTATATACAAAAGAAGACCTAGAAGGAATGGAGCATTTGAATTATGCTTCAGGTCTAGCTCCATTTACACGTGGACCATACTCAGCGATGTATGCTATGCGTCCATGGACTGTACGTCAGTATGCAGGTTTCTCTACTGCAGAGGAATCAAACGCATTCTATCGTAGAAACTTGGCTGCAGGACAGAAAGGTCTTTCTATTGCATTTGACTTGGCAACTCACCGTGGATATGACTCAGATCACCCACGTGTAATTGGTGATGTTGGTAAGGCAGGGGTAGCAGTGGATTCAATCATGGATATGCGTATCCTTTTTGATCAAATTCCATTGGACAAAATGTCTGTTTCGATGACTATGAACGGAGCCGTACTACCAATTATGGCTTTCTATATCGTTGCTGCGAAAGAGCAAGGTGTATCTATGGATAAACTTGCAGGTACTATCCAGAATGATATCTTGAAGGAGTTCATGGTACGTAACACGTACATCTTCCCTCCTAAATTCTCAATGAAGTCGATTGCTGATATCTTCGAATATACTTCGAATTTCATGCCTAAGTTTAACTCTATCTCTATCTCAGGATACCACATGCAAGAAGCAGGTGCTACTGCAGATATCGAGATGGCATATACTTTGGCTGATGGTTTGGATTATTTGAGAACAGGTATCAACGCAGGTCTTACTGTTGACCAGTTTGCTCCTCGTTTATCTTTCTTCTGGGCTATCGGTATGAACCACTTCATGGAGATCGCTAAAATGCGTGCTGCTCGTATGTTGTGGGCTAAGATCGTTAAACAATTCGATCCTAAGAATCCTAAGTCAATGGCATTGCGTACTCACTCACAAACTTCTGGATGGTCTCTTACAGAGCAGGATCCATTTAACAATGTGGGACGTACAGCTATCGAAGCAATGGCAGCAGCTCTTGGTCACACTCAATCTCTTCACACCAATGCATTGGATGAGGCGATTGCACTTCCAACAGATTTCTCTGCTCGTATTGCACGTAATACTCAGCTTTATATCCAACAAGAGACACAAATTTGTCGTTCTTTGGACCCATGGGCTGGATCTTACTATGTAGAATCACTTACTCAAGATTTGGCTCACAAAGCTTGGGAACGTATTCAAGAGGTGGAAAAACTTGGTGGTATGGCGAAGGCTATCGAAACAGGTGTGCCTAAAATGCGTATTGAGGAAGCAGCTGCTCGTGCTCAAGGACGTATTGACTCAGGATCACAAACTATTGTGGGAACTAATAAATACCGTTTGGAACAAGAAGATCCAATCGATATTCTTGAAATTGATAACACTGCAGTTCGTCAAGCTCAGATTGAGCGTTTGAACAAACTTCGTTCAGAGCGTAATGCTGAAGAGTGCGAACAAGCACTTCACGCAATTACTAAATGTGCTGAAACAGGTGAAGGTAACTTGTTAGACTTAGCTGTTAAAGCTGCTGAAAAACAAGCTTCTCTTGGCGAAATTTCTGACGCATGTGAGAAAGTATGTGGACGTTACAAAGCTGTAGTTAGAACTATTGAAGGCGTGTATAAATCAGAAGCATCTAACGATAAAGAATTTGCAGAAGCTCAAGAGCTTGTTACTAAATTCGCTGAAAAAGAGGGACGTCAACCTCGTATCATGATTGCTAAGATGGGTCAAGATGGTCATGACCGTGGAGCAAAAGTTGTTGCTACAGGTTATGCTGACCTTGGATTCGACGTGGATATGGGACCTTTATTCCAAACTCCAGAAGAGTCTGCTAAGCAAGCTGTAGAGAATGACGTAAACGTTCTTGGTGTATCTTCTTTGGCTGCAGGTCACAAAACATTGGTTCCTGCTGTTATCGAAGAATTGAAGAAACTTGGTCGTGAAGATATCATGGTAATCGCAGGTGGTGTAATTCCAGCTCAAGATTATGATTTCTTGTATGAATCAGGTGTAGTTGCAATCTTCGGTCCTGGTACTAGTGTATCTACTGCTGGTAAGAAGATTATGGAAGTTCTTCTTGCTTCTTGTGAAGAATAAGAATTATCTCTATATATTGATTAAAGGCCAACTGTTTCAGTTGGCCTTTTTCTTTTTGTCTGATGGTCATCTGAGATTAAACTTTTGTAGCGCTAGATTGTATTAATTGTATGTATACAAACGAAGGTTGCAAATGAATATGATACAAGAAATATGTAAAGATGACTATAGCTCTTTTAGTTTTGCTAGAAGAATACAGATTGAGATTTTCTCTTTTCATGAATATGGGGCTAATGACCTTTTTTTAGAGGTTAAATACCGATCATATTTACATTTCTTTGTGACATTCTCTCCTAATCACAGTGAAACGATTGTCTCTTTTCAATTCTATAACTTCCCTACCATATTCTTAAAATCGTTCGTTTTTGGTAAGGATGGCAGATGGTTAGAATTTATTCATAAAAATCACGATAGAGCTGTTTGTCTTCTTTCAGATTTTGAATTGACAGATTTAATTAAAAAGGTCTTCTTGTATCTGTATTCTATGGGATATATTGACCAGAAGCCTTCTTTTATGGATAAAAAGTTGTTCTTTAGCTTGCCTTATAAAGTGCTTTCTTCTTATTCGAAGGATGCTGTATTATTGCACAACCTTCTTCAGCTAGATGAGCTCTCTTCTGATATAGATCGTGTCTCAGAGGATAAATTGAGTTATTGCTCCTATATCCTTTATATGATCAAAGGATGTAATGATGAGAAATATGAGGTGTTGGTCTATTTATTATATGATGCTAATTATCGAGTTCTTAATAACCTTTGTCGAATATTAATAACACAACAGTCTACAGGTGAAATTATCTGTTTCTTGACATTAAATGTTCAAAATGACAAGTGTTTGGATACCTTATTGGTCTCTTCATTATATGACAATATACCTTATCGTATTACTGATATTGCAATGATGTCTTTGTTTTATGTAATAAGAGATTGTGGATTTGAGGAACTGGCTTTAATAGAAGAGCCTAAGATTTCAAATTATAATTCGTTTGTTTATACTCGTGTGATGAAAGACCACCAGGAGTATGGATATATCTTGTCGTTTATGGAAAAGGATGAATCGAATTATTATTTCTTTGCTCTAACGGATAAAGATTTTGAAAATGATACAAGATTTGAAACCTTATTACAGGATATCGATCAATTAGAGAAACATCGATTTATGAAATATGATCATAACAAGGGCGAAATAGAGCTGTCACCACTAAATGATAAATGGTTTAATAAGTATCAAGAGTTCGTTATTAACTACTTCTTAGGACGATTGCATCTTGAGAGAAATATTAATAAATCATTTAAACTCCTCGAACTAGAACTGAAATCATCAATGTCTAAAAAAAGTTTCGTTGAAATATGATTTTTTTTAGATAACTATCCTTTTGATTTCTTGTTGGTTGTGTAATATCCTCCAAGTGTGTGGGCTTTTTTTGACTTGTTTCTGTTTTGTTCGTAAAGATTTTTGTTCTATATTCGCAATGTCTTTAAGAAAAGGGTGCCATAGCTCAGTTGGTAGAGCAAAGGACTGAAAATCCTTGTGTCCCTGGTTCGATTCCAGGTGGCACCACTCAAAGAGACTTCAGTGGATGAAAAATCTACTACATATTCGGTAAGGTGCCATAGCTCAGTTGGTAGAGCAAAGGACTGAAAATCCTTGTGTCCCTGGTTCGATTCCAGGTGGCACCACTTAAGAAGCTTCACAGTTATGTGGGGCTTTTTTCATTTTAATAATATACTCACATATTTATATTTATTGTTGTGATCGAAGTTGGTAATACGATTGTTAGTTTTGATGTGTTTCACAAAAGATTCTTGTGCGACCTTTTAAAATGTAAAGGGGAATGTTGTGTCTCTGGTGATTCAGGGGCTCCACTTACAGAGGAAGAAGCAAAAAAAATTGAGGAGATATATCCCTTAATTGAGCCAGAGTTATGTGAAACCAATAAGCATGAAGTAGAGAAGCAAGGTTTTTCAATTATTGATTCTGATGGTGATTTAGTTACTCCTATTGTTGGTGATGGAGAGTGTGTATATACTTTTGTTGATGAGAATGGTTGTACAAAATGTGCTATTGAGAAATTATGGTTAGAAAAAAAAGTTGATTTTCGAAAACCAGTAAGTTGTCATCTTTTCCCTATTCGAATCACAGAGTATGAAGAGTTTGATGCAATCAATTATCAAGAGCTAGACATTTGTAAATGTGCTGTCGATAATGGTCGTGAGAAAGATGTTGCTGTTTGGCAATTACTTAAAGAACCATTAATTCGTAAATATGGCGAAGCTTGGTATGAAGATTTAACTGTTGCAGCTGAATATGTAGAGAAAAATAATTTGAAATAATAATTATCTAAGTAAAGGTATAGATATTTGGATCTCTGTACCTTTATTTTTAGATGATTTAATGTTCAATTCCCCTCCTAGTATTTTTATTATTCGATAGGTAATGCTTAATCCAATTCCTGTCCCTTCAATACTCTTCGTATAAGTGTCTTCTTCTTGAAGGAATTCTTTGCCTAAATGATCGATAAATTCTGCTCTGATTCCAACTCCTGTGTCTGAGATTGTGATAAGGGTACTATCTTCTTTTACTTCGAGATCTATTTTTATATATCCTTCATTTGTAAATTTGATTGCATTTGAGATAAGGTTGTATAATGCTTTAGCAAGAAGTTTTTCATCTGTATATATGACTTCCTCTAAGATGTTATTTTGAATACAAAAAATCTTATCTAGATGATCTTTTTCATGCAGTTCAGAGAGTTTGTTAGTATGTACTTTTATTTTTCTAACTAGATCTTCTAATCGGACGTAACTTCTATTCGGTGTAAGTGTATTATTTATTAGCTTCGATAGTTGTATCATGTTTTCAATATAATCAATAAGTTTATTGCCATTATCGATTACAATATGACTATACTCTCGACGCTCAATTTCATTACATGTGTTTTCTGTTATTAGTTCGCTAAAACCTATGATTGCATTCAAAGGCGTTCGTATGTCATGGGACATGTTTGAAAAGAAGGATACAATCTGTTTCTCGCTAATCTTACTTTGTATTAGAGCATTGGACAAATTGTCATTGTTTCTGTGGAATAGAGTTTGTTGGGTATTAAATTCATTAAATAGTTGATTGAGTTTATTGCTTAGTATTTGGAGTTCGCGAGGTCCACTTTGTAGTGTTATAGGATCAATCATATCTAAACTTTCCATCTCTTCAATCTGAGATACAATTTCTCTAAGAGGATTGTTGATCTTATTCTCAAGAATACGAATAATCGTTTGAGAGAAACTTACTAAAAGAAGCAATAGAAGAATGATTTCAATTACTGTTTGTCGTTTGGCTTTGTTGATAATGGAAGGATAGTATTGAACATCCCATATTATCGGATAATGACAAAAATTAGACATGATAATAATCTGACTATGACAATATTTACTCTTTGAGATATGTGTGTTGATCTGATCTGATAAGTTTGGAGGAAATTGAGATTTGTCTTTCAGTTTAAATCCATAATCAAATTGAATTTTAAAATAATCCATTGATTGATGATCTTCTAGTGCTTTGTGGAAGCACTGATGGTAAAGCCTTCGAATAAGTATAGAGTAGTTCTTGTTATATCGGCTGGTAGGATGTATTCTTTTGGTATCAATTTGATATACTTTTCTTTTGATCTGATAAAGCCCTGATATGCTCTCATTATTATATACAGAAAGGTATGATTTTAATACGTCGATTATTTCGGTTAAGTCTGTCGAGGGGATTTGTTTCGATTTGTATAAGTTTTTTATTATTCCCTCTTTCTTGTTGAATATTAGGTAGCCATGAATTTTGGACGTTCGAAGAATATTGACATTGTTCCTCTTTTTTAATAGATGTTTATCTAATTGGAGAATTTGGCTATGTAAATTAGATACGTCTTTTTCTTGGTTCTGAAGTATCGATTCAATCTTTAGCTTATGAAGGTTTAATTGCTCTTTTTGCAATTGTTTAAACGTAGGAATGAAAGTAGTAATATGTATCGTGGACAACAGAATAAATAATGAAAATGTTGTTGCCCATATGATTCGTATTGTCTGTTTTTTTACTCTCATTATAGATTCTTGATATTTGGGAATTTTACTATTGATACAAAAATGATGCAGATAGTAACCTCTTTAAGTTTTATATGCTTTTCATTATCTTTATTGTTCAATAATAATGATAAACTATAAGATATGATAACTAGATTTCTCCAAAAGAATAAAGCTTTGATGTGCTATTGGCTAATCTTAGCTTTTTGTTTCACTTTTGTTTATTGTCTCGTTTTCGATCATAAATTGTTCCTTGGTGGAGACAATGCTTTTTATTATATCTTGGGTAAATCAATTCATCTTGGCAATGGATATCGAAATATCCACATGTATGGTGAGCCCTTGGCAAACCATTTCCCTCCTGGTTATCCATTTCTAATATCGATTGCTATGTTTGTTTCCAGTAGTTTTCTTTGGATAAAAATATGCAATGGATTATTTTTTTTCTCTTCTTTACTTATATTATTTGCTATTGTGCACAATATAACGAAAAATATGAATTTTTCGTTTCTAGTGTCTATGGTTGTTCTGCTTAATAGTCAGATATTGAGGTATAGTTATATCATGATGAGTGAAATGTCATTTATGTTCTTTTCATTATTAACACTGTTCTTTGTGTTAAAGGATGATCATCAGACCAAAAAGAACGGGCTTTATTTTTATTTGTCTATTATTACTTTGGTCCTCTCGTATTATATCCGATCTCAAGGAGTAGCATTATTTGGAGGTGTTGTATTATTTTTTCTTATTATGAAGAAATGGCGTAAAGCTATAGGTGTCTTTGTGCTGTTTGTCTTAGGTGTATTGCCATGGACTCTTCGTGGAATTAGTTTAGGAGGGAATATTTATATAAATCAATTGATCTTAAAGAATCCATATCGACCAGAACTTGGTATGATGCAATGGACAGATTTGTTTAATAGAATTGGTGAGAATATATTGCGTTATATATCTAAAGAGATTCCTCGCAGTGTATTTCCTTTTTTAGATATTCCTCAAACGAAGGATCCTCTCTGGTATCACTATATTATTGGTCTTTTTATTATTGGATTGGTGATTTATGGAATCTTTTCTGTGACAAAAAAATATAGAGGATTATTGATAGGCTATTTGTCCGGACAGTTTCTTATTCAGTTGTTATGGCCAACTGTATGGTTTGGTGTTCGTTTTATGTTACCTATTGTTCCTATTCTTCAATTTCTTCTGCTCTTATCATTATATAATATCTTTTGGGGGAGATATGTAGCGTTGGAGAATCAGAATAACACCAAGATTAAAGTAGGACTTCTAGGAATATTTATACTGTTCAATCTGCCTTCAGTAAAGAAGTTGAATTATCGAAGAGACGTGAAGTGGACTCAAAAATATGTTAGTTATTTTCATCTAGCAAAATGGTGTGAAAGCAATACACCCAAAGATGCTGTTATTGCTTGTCGTAAACCAGCACTGTTTTATCTCTATGCAAATAGAAAAGTGGCAATGTTTAAAAATGCAAAAGAGAATGTCTTATTAAAGGACATGCAAAAGAACCATGTCTCTCATGTTGTCATTGATAGGCTCGGATATGCTTCAACTACTAGATATCTTGTCCCAGCATTGAAAAGCAGGTCATCTGAATTTAAACAAGTTTGTGCTGTTGGTTACCCTGCTTGTTTTTTAATGAAATGGGATCATTAACATAGACATAAAAAATGGAGAAACATTAAATATGTTTCTCCATTCTATTTTTTGATCTTAATATTATCCTTTGTAATGTTTGTAGAATCGTGTGATGGTTCTAATTCCATTGAAGAAGTTCTCTAATGGGAAATTCTCATTTGGTGAATGGATCGCATCACTTTCCAAACCAAATCCCATTAAAACAGATTTTGTTCCTAAGATTCTTTCGAATGTTGAAATAATAGGGATACTTCCTCCACTACGTACTGGTACAGGAGTCTTTTCATATACATCCTCATATGCCTTTTCTGCAGCTTTGTAGGCTGTTAGGTCAATAGGACATACATATCCTTGTCCTCCATGATGAGGTGTTACCTCTACTTTGATCGATTTTGGTGCAATACTTTCAAAATATTCTTTAAATAATACTGCAATCTTTTCATGATCTTGATTAGGAACTAATCGACTTGAGATTTTTGCATATGCTTTTGATGGAAGAACTGTTTTGGCTCCTTCTCCTGTATATCCTCCCCAGATACCACAAATGTCAAATGAAGGACGTATTCCTGTTCTTTCAGGTGTAGTATATCCTTTTTCTCCTTGTACCTCTTCGATATCTAGTGATTTTTTGTAATTCTCTAAATTGAATGGTGCTTTGGCCAATTTTGCTCTCTCTTCATCAGACACTTCGATCACGTCGTCATAGAATCCTGGAATTGTGATATGATTGTTCTCATCGGTCATCTGTGCGATAAGTTTACATAACTCATTTACAGGATTGGCTACTGCGCCTCCAAAGATACCTGAGTGTAGGTCTCTATTTGGCCCTGTAACTTCAACTTGCCAATAAGCTAAACCTCTTAGACCTGTGGTGATGCTTGGAATATCTCTTGCAATCATTCCTGTGTCCGAAACCAATATGATATCTGACTTTAGCATCTCTTTGTGGCCCTCGCAAAACGCACCTAGATTGACTGACCCAATCTCTTCTTCTCCCTCAATCATAAATTTTACATTACATGTAAGTTGATTGGTCTTTACAAGGTATTCAAATGCTTTTGCATGCATAAATGCTTGTCCTTTGTCATCATCTGCACCTCTTGCCCAGATCTTTCCATCTCTGATTTCTGGTTCAAAAGGAGCCGAATCCCATAACTCAATAGGATCAACAGGCATTACATCCATATGCCCATAAACTAATACTGTTGGAAGATTAGGATCAATAATCTTTTCCCCATAAGTTACAGGGTTACCAGGAGTTTCAAAAATCTCAGCCTTATCAGCACCAGCATCAAGTAATAACTGTTTCCAATATTCTGCTGCTTTGTACATGTCTGCTTTGTGATCCTTGATAGAACTTATCGATGGAATACGAATAAGTCCAAACAGTTCATCTAAGAAACGTTGCTGGTGTTGTTCGATATACTTGTTTATTTGCTCCATAATATGAATGATTTTTTTATTCTACACTATTCTTTAAAGGTATAATTTTTTGTTTAAAGATAATATGGATATTATTCATTATCATTTATGAAATCGTTTGCGTAGTAATGCAATGAAATTAAATGTCTGTAAATAGTGTGTTAATGCTATGATAAACTTGTGTATACTTACATATTGTCGTTGTATGTTGATTATTTATTAAGAATCGTAAAATAATAGATATTTTCCTTCCATTTTTCCTTCTAATTTGTATATTTGCATCACACCCCATGAAAAATAGGGGGTGTTTATTAAAATATTATTAAATATATCTGTATTGACCTATCTATTTTTGATGTTTATTCGATATATGGTATATATTTGGATTATTGAAATAAAATAAAGAACAAAATATATTTTTATGGCTACTGTAAGATTTAATGCGTTGGATACTCTTCTTCATAGAGAACCAAAGCTAGTGGAGAGAGAGGAACGATTAACTTCTGATTATTATGGAAAGTTGGTTTTTAATCGCCCAAAGATGAAAAAGTATCTTTCTGTTGATGCTTATAAAGCAGTTGTGGATGCAATTGACAATGGTGTTACTATTGATCGTAAAATTGCAGACCAGGTTGCTATTGGTATGAAAGCATGGGCAATGGAGAATGGGGTAACTCACTATACTCACTGGTTTCATCCATTAACTGATGGTACTGCTGAAAAGCATGACGCATTTATCGAACATGGCGAAATGGGAAGTGTCGTTGAAAACTTCTCTGGATCTCTTCTTGCTCAGCAAGAACCTGATGCTTCTTCTTTCCCTAATGGAGGTATTCGTGATACTTTTGAAGCTCGTGGATATACTGCTTGGGATGTTTCTTCTCCTGCATTTATTGTTGGAACAACACTTTGTATTCCTACAATCTTTATCTCTTATACTGGGGAAGCTCTAGATTATAAAGCTCCTTTGTTGAAAGTTACAAACCTTATTGATAAAGCAGCGGTAGCTGTATGTCAATATTTTGATAAGAATGTAACTAAAGTGACTGCTAACTTAGGTTGGGAACAAGAGTATTTCTTAGTAGACGAAGCTTTATATTTAGCTAGACCTGACCTTTACCTTACAGGTAGAACTTTGATGGGACACGCCTCTGCTAAAGACCAGCAGTTGGATGACCATTATTTCGGTTCAATCCCTGAAAGAGTGGGTGCTTTTATGGTTGATCTTGAAAATGAGGCTTACAAATTAGGTATCCCTTGTAAAACACGTCACAACGAGGTTGCTCCTAATCAGTTTGAACTTGCTCCTATCTATGAAGAGGTTAACCTTGCAAACGATCATAACCAGCTAATCATGGATGTGATGAAGAAAGTGGCACGCCACCACGGATTCCGTGTTCTTCTTCATGAAAAACCTTTTAAAGGTATTAATGGTTCTGGAAAACATAACAACTGGTCTCTATCTACGGATACTGGTGTGGTTCTTTATAAGCCGGGTAAAAACCCTAAAAGTAACCTACAGTTCTTGACTTTTGTTGTCAATACATTGAAAGCCGTTTTCGATCATCAAGATCTTTTACGTGCAACTATCGTTTCTGCTAGTAACTCTCACCGTCTTGGTGCAAACGAAGCACCTCCTGCAATTGTTTCTGTATTTCTTGGAACAGAGGTGTCTGCTATGTTAGACCACCTTGAGACTGCAGTTGTAGATCGTAAGATGACTCCAGATGAGAAAACTGCATTGAAATTTGATATCGGTCGTATCCCAGAAATTATCCTTGATAATACGGATAGAAACCGTACTTCTCCTTTTGCTTTTACTGGTAACCGTTTCGAGTTCCGTGCTGTTGGTTCTATGGCTAACTGTGCTGCTCCAATGATCGCCTTAAATACAGCTGTTGCAAATCAGTTGATTGAGTTTAAGAAAGAAGTAGATGCGTTGATTGAAGATGGAATCAAAAAAGATGAAGCTATCTTCCAAATCCTTAAGAAACTTATCGTCGAATGTAAGAACATCCGTTTTGATGGAAATGGTTATAGCGACGAATGGGTGGAAGAAGCTGAAAGACGAGGCTTGACAAATATCAAAGATGTTCCTGCTGCATTGGATGCTTATCTTTCTGATAAAGTAGTGGATCTATTTACTAAGACAGGAATCTTTTCTGAGCGTGAGCTAGAAGGTCGTACTGAAGTTGAATATGAAAAATTCACTAAGAAAATCCAGATTGAGGCTCGTGTACTAGGTGATTTGGCAATCAATCATATTGTTCCTACTGCTATCCAGTATCAAACAACATTGATAGAAAATGTTAAAGGACTTAGAGATATCTTCTCTGAAGAAGAATTTACTGAATTGGCTGCTGCTCGAAAATCATTGATCAAAGACATTTCAATTCATATCTCAACAATCAAGTTGAAAGTGAACGAAATGGTAGATGCTAGAAAGCTTGCAAACAAAATTGAAAACGAAAGAGAGAAAGCTGAAGCCTACAATACTCAAGTGAGACCATTCCTTGATGAAATCCGTTACCATATCGATAAACTAGAATTGGTTGTGGATAATGAGTTGTGGCCTCTACCTAAATATAGAGAATTGCTTTTTGCAAGATAGTCTGATTTAAATAGACAAGAATGATCATTAAACAGTAGTGTATCAGGAAAACTATATTGATAATTCAATTTGGAGAGCTCTTTGCTAAAGGGGCTCTCTTTTTTTTTCTCTATTGTACGTGATGCTTTCTTTAATGGAAGTAACTCTTGTGACGTAGTTTCATAGCCATCTTAAGATGAATTTCATGTAATCTAAGAAGAGATGGTTACAATGTAGAAAGTTTGGATTTATTCATAAATAGAAGAAAACAGTTTGATTTGAAGAGAGTGTTTCCGTGAAAACATTCTATAGGTCAAATAATGGGTTTGTCCATGGACAAACCATGGAGGAAGTACCTTTCAATACAGTCTTTTTCTGGTGATATTTAATGCTCACCTGTTGGGCTGTTGATACAATGTGGCAAATAAATCCATTTCGAGAATTCATTAATGTTTGGATTGAGATACAAACCATGCAGATTTTAATTAAACAAAATGTGCTGTATAACATCTTTTTGGTTAGACAGATACGGAAAAGGGACGTAAATAGTTTCAAAAAAAGTTTGCTTTTTATTTGGAACTATGAGATAAAAAGCCCTTTCTTTGCAACGCTTTCGAGAAAAATGAGAGCGTCGTTCTAAACGATATTTGAGATGTTTTGAAAATGAGTTTTCGCTTGAAAATAAAAATGAAAAAACATTTGGAGTTTTGAAGATAAATAACTTATCTTTGCAACCGCAAAAACAACGGCGCAGCGGCGCAGTAGAATGATTTAGAAATAAGTTCTTTGAAGATATTTTTTTGATAATGACAAGTACAAAAAAGCAACCGTCAAGATAAATTTGAGTTTTTGTTGAGCTAGAAAATATATAACTTTTTATACAACGAAGAGTTTGATCCTGGCTC
>JAOARB010000031.1 GCA_025210775.1 Prolixibacteraceae bacterium | reverse complement strand
GAGAGAAAGGGTTTTATATTAAAGCCTTTCATCCAGACGATAAAACGCTCTCCGAAGATGAAATTCGTTTCCAGTGTTATACGTTACATAAGAGATCATAGTTGCTAATAGAGGGATTTAACGACGCCGTAACGGATTGCTTATCCTATCTCGTAATATAAAGAGAATTGAAAAACAACTTTATGAAATTATCTATAAATCACCTATTGGTTGAAATGTCGATGATCATTTCAATCTTCGGAATCTACTCTTGTAGTTCTAACTCAGAAGACAACCTAAAATATGTCTTAGAAAAAACAGAGATGGTTTCTATTCCTGTTGGGGAACAATGTAGTGTCGAGTCTGGTACCATGAATTTTTTTAAAGACCCAATGACTAAGGAGGAGATAATTATCTCTCATAATAAAGTAAACCATGTCGTTTCGGAGATAAACTTAACAACACGTAAAGAA
Organism: Prolixibacteraceae bacterium; assembly: GCA_025210775.1. Lineage (GTDB taxonomy): Bacteria > Bacteroidota > Bacteroidia > Bacteroidales > Prolixibacteraceae > Halosquirtibacter. The sequence goes on along the minus strand of JAOARB010000031.1, from coordinate 152,569 downwards.
CATCCATTGTTTAAGATTAGCTCTGGAGGACCTAATGGAGTTGGTTGGGCTTATCATGTACAGAAACTTAGAAGAAATAAATATATGGTGTTGGCTTCCAATAGTTATTTATTGTCTATTTTAGATAGTCTTGGTCATCGACTAGAACAATACAATTTTTTGGACGATCCTAATGATCAGTATGCTGGCTATCCTTGGGTTGATCTAGAAACGCCTTTTTTTACCAAAGACTCTGTGGCCTATATGAGATTTAGTTCTAGTACCAACCCTTATTCAAAGGATAGCTTTAAAGGTGAAAATGCATTGTATGCCTACGATTTTAACAGCCATACCCATCATGAATTATTTGAGTTTCCAGATGAGGCATGTCGTAAATCTTTTGGTCTAAGAACAGGAAAGTGTAGTGTTTGTCTCTCTTTAGATGAGAAACAACTATTGGTTAGCTTTCCTAGTCTCTCTTATATCCTATCCTATGATCTAAAGACCCATAAAAGAGTAAAATATCCTGCTGCTGTTTCTGGAGGAATGGAAGTGGAGCCCGATCAGCATAAACAGATGCCTAACTTTCCAGAATATGATCTTACGACCCCTATTCTTTATACTTCGTTATTAAGAGATCCTTATCGTAAGGTCTATTATAGAATCGTAGTAAGGGGATTAGACAAAGAGTTGGTGAAACGAACAAAATATAAATATTGGAGTTATAAGCCACTTACTGTAATTACGCTAGATGAACATTTTAATAAGATTGCAGAGACATCATTAGAGAAAGATCATTACTCTAGCATAGATTATTTTGTAGGAGAGAAAGGGTTTTATATCAAAGCCTTTCATCCAGACGATAAAACGATCTCCGAAGATGAAATTCGTTTCCAGTGTTACACGTTGAATAAGAGATCATAGATCGTTATTAATTCTGAATAAACTATATGGATCGTAAATTATTTTTCTTTTTTGTATGTGCGCTTTTATTTGGGAGTTGTAAAAATGATAGCCCTATAAAGAACAAAGAAAGCAAGCCACATACACAACAGACTATTGATGTGAAAGTCGCTTCTGTAGAGCATTCCAAGCTTTATAAAACGATTCAGATGCGTGGAGTGGTAGATGCAGAGAAGCATCAGAAGCTCTATTTTAAGCGTTCGGGTTACCTGCTCTCTTTAAAGGCGAAGATGGGACAGTATGTTTCGAAAGGAACTTTACTTGCTCTGCTTGATACGCAAGAGGTGGCTCGTAATTTAAATCGTAAGAGACTCTCTTTAGCTGAAGCACAGCAGAAATGGAAATGTCTAAGGATAGATCAAGGACTGTCACTTGAAGCTTTAAAACAGCAACCTACGGTGGCTCGTTCGTTAGATTTGCGATCTCATCTATCCCTTTCTAGGTTAGATCTATCTACGGCCAAACAACAATATAATGAGAGCTTTGTAAGAGCCTCTTTCTCTGGTTTGTTGGCAAACATAGATTATAAGAAAGGTGATTTTGTAACCTCTGGAAAGTATTTTGGAGAACTTTACGATCCAAATAGTTTATATATTGATTCTCACCTTTTAGAGGAGGACCTCTCGAAAGTCCACGTAGGTGATCTTTCTGAGGTCACTCTCTCTAATGCGACGATAAAATTAAAGGCCCATATCTCGATTATAGATCCATTGGTAAAAGAAGATGGTCTGGTAACTGTTCGGTTAAAACTAGATGATACTTCAAAAAATCTTTATAGAGGGATGCATGTAAAGGTGGCTTATCGAGCAATGGCTTCTGAACCTCACTGTTTGGTCCCTCTAAAGGCTATCGTTAAACGTACAGGCAAGAATATTGTCTTTGTCGTACAAGATGGAAAAGCAAAATGGAAAGAAGTTACCCTTGGAGATCGTAGCGATACGATGGTGGAAGTGATTGAAGGTGTAGAACCTAAGGATAGGGTGGTGGTCGAAAATAATTTACTGCTTACCCATGATGTTGAGGTTCATATAATTAAGAATAATAAACTTTAAGCTCTTCTTAAAGTTCGCTGTTGAATAGAAGATATGCTAATACGATATTTAATGAAACGCCCTATATCGGTGATCATGACCGTTTTGGGAGTTTTGATTTTAAGCTTTATCGCAATACAAGAGATTCCTGTATCCTTAGTGCCAAACACTCAGGTACCTAAACTGATAGTACGTATAGAGAACCCTCAGGCTAGCGCTGTAGATATAGAAAAAGAAGTGCTATTGTCCCTCCGCACTCAGCTTGCTTCATTAGATTATTTAAAGGAGATGCAGAGTACTTCTTATGACCATTATGGTATCATGACCTTATATTTTGATTATGGTGCGCCTATGGGGGATCTCTTTGTTGAATTACAAAAGAAAATCGACCAATGGATGCCATCTAAACCAGTGGGCTATCGTCGACCAGTGGTGTTGATGGCACAATCAACCGATATACCTATCGTAAAACTACAAGTAGAGGCTCCAAAGCTTACTTCCGAAGGTCTCTATCATTTGGTAGGTTTGGTCTTTAAGAAGAATATTGAGTCGGTGGATGGAATATCTTATGTCGATTTTAGTGGAATTACTCCACAGGGAATATCGATTATGCTGGATTCCGAAAAGTTAGATCGCTATCATATCTCTGCCGCACAATGTCGTAATCGTCTTTTACAAGAGAATATTCAGATGGGAAGCTTGCAAGTAGAAGAGGGACGATATGTCTATCAGCTGCAACTAGAAAGAGAAGAACAAGATCCTATGTCACGTATCTCTTCTATTCAACTAAGTTTACCAAGAGGAGATTTGTTGCCTTTGACCGACTTTTGTACGCTCTCTTATCAAGAGGATTCCCATGCCGGGTTTCATCTTTTTAATGGTTCTAAAGCAGTTGTATTAAATATACATAGACAAAAACATGCTCGTGTTATGGAGGTGATGGAGAATCTAAAAAAGGTGAGAGAGGATCTAGAGAAAAGCTATCCTGATGTGCATCTTTCTTTTACACAGGATCAGACAAATCTATTGAAAGAGAGCATTTCTAGTTTAGAAACCTCGCTTTTCTTTGGCGGATTGTTCGCTTTTTTCCTTCTTTTCCTCTTTTTAGGACGATCTTTTTTACCTGTAATCATGGCCGCAGTGATTCCGATATCGCTAATGATTACAATGGGGGTGTTTTATCTTTTGGATATTTCTATCAATATTATCTCTATTGGAGGAATAAGTCTAGGTATTGGTATGCTTATCGATAATGCCATTATTGTGATGGATAATATCCATGCCCATCATAAGGGGGCAAAAGACATGCATTTGCAATCTTGTTTTGAAGCATGTGTAAAGGCTACCTCTGAAGTCGTAGGACCTCTTATCTCATCGGTGCTTACTACATTAGCGGTCTTTATTCCTTTAGTTTATCTTAGTGGTATTGCTGGTTTCCTTTTTCGACAACAAGCCATAGCACTTACTGCTACCTTAGTAGCTTCTTTGTTGGTATCTTTTTTCTTGGTCCCTTTGCTCTATTTCCTTCTTTTTAAATATCGATTGAAAAAGGGGAAAGCAATGGGTGGCAACAATACCCATCTTTATACGAAAGTAGAAGCTATCTTTGGTAAGATGCATCGATGGGTTGTGCTTCACGATAAACGTTTAATTGTAGGTGGGCTTGTATGGGTTTTACTTGGAATGATCCCTTTCTATTTTATCTCACGACAACCGCTTCCTAAACTTACAGAGCACACCTATGTTTTGACTGTAGATTGGAATCAAAGAGTGGCAAAAGAACAGTATCTCTACGATACTAAAGCACTAGAGAAGGTGTTGTCTCCTTTTCCTCTATCGTAGAGAGTAATGTCGGTACCACTACCTTTCAACATGCTAAACAGTATGTGCCAATGAATCATTCAGAGATTACCGTAGTACTTAAAGAGGCCTCAATGGAGCCTCTGGTTATGGCTTCTATAATGGAATATATGAATCAACATCATCAAGATGATTCTTGGCATTGGAGTGCGTTAGAGAATAGTCTGACACAGTTGGTTGATAGTGAAAAGAAAGCTTTTGTGGATCTTCGTTTTAGATCTAAAGATCTTTTGAAAAAAACATTTTCATTGGACCAATTGAATAGCCTTCGAGTTTTTGCCAAACAACACCAGTTAGGAATTGCTCAGTCTGCAAATATACTACCATCCCTATCTCTTTCTCTGGATAGAAAACAGATTCTTTACCATGGGATATCTGAAGTGGCTTTGATCTCTAAGATCAAAAGAATGTTAGGAAACCATCGTGTGATGGAGTATTATTTTGATGGACAGCAGGTGTCCATCTTTTTACAGGAAAGAATAGAGGGATTGCATACTTTTTTGCAACAAACCATGGATGGCATTCCATTGTCTAAACTGATCCTTATCAATAGAGCCTATTCTACTGCCTCTATTGTCTCAGATAGGGAGGGGATGTTTGTCTCTTTGTATAGTGATGATGAACAAATGAATGTCGATGAATTGCTTGACGATCTATCGGAAGATAAGCATATTAACGAACTCTTTACGATAACGCCTAAAGGAAGTTTTCTTTCCTATAAAAAAGAACAACGACACTTGATAAAGGTGATATTATTGGCTTTATTGGTTCTCTATTTTATCCTTTCAGCTCAATTTGAATCTTTTGTTCAGCCTTTGATCGTTTTGGTTACACTTCCTCTTGGTTTGGTTGGTAGCTTTTGGTGTCTTTGGCTTTCTGGTCAAACGCTTAATGTAATGGCTTTTATTGGACTTATTGTGATGCTTGGAGTTACGGTAAATGATGCCATATTAAAGATTGATACGATCAATACACGACGTGATCAATATCCCGATATCGCTTTAGATGATATTGTAGATCAAGCTTGTGAGTTAAGGCTTAAACCAATTTTGATGACCACCTTTACTACTGTGCTTGCTCTTTTCCCGATACTTATTGGCTCAGGGTTAGGTAACGAATTACAGCAACCCTTAGCATGGGCTGTAATAGGTGGTCTTAGTATTGGTACTTTTATGGCGATCTTTTGGATTCCAATACTCTATCTAAAGATGGATAAATTAGTGAATAGGAGGAGGGTAAAATGATAAAGAAATCCTATTTTAAGATTGTCATCCTTTTTTCTATCACCTCCTTACTGGCTCTATTTGCATGGGATAAGCTACAAGTGGTCTTTGCTCCAAAAGAGCGGGTTCTTACCTACACCCTACAGTGTAGTGTCTCACAGATGGAGGTGGAGGATGTCGAACAATTGGTCACTTCTGTGATTGAATCGGAGGTAGCCAATCTACCTGGAATAAAACATATTCATTCTACCTCGTATGCCCACTTTTCTAAAGTCTGGTTTGAACTGAACGATATATCACAAGAAGAGGAGATGAAGTTGCGTATTCATTCTCTTTTGAGGGAGATTTATGCCTCCTTACCACGTCAATGTTCGTTTCCTCGTCTGATTAGAGGGGTCGTGGGGGATAAAAGCATTCCTCTGCATATTTACAACTTGGTACTAAATCAGGAGATACAGAAAGCACTTCCTGTATTACAAAAAGATCTGATCATTCCGCTCTCGGCTATTAAGGGGATATCGGATGTGCAGATCGACGGTATTACAAGAAAGATGCTACAGGTGAAAGCTATCCCTTCTAAGCTCCAGCAGTTGGGTCTTACGATGGAGGACGTTGAGCGTCTGATATATTCTCAAAGAGGAGTGAAGTTACTTGATCGTCCACGACAAGACGATCAGATTAAGGTTTATCTCGATCTCTCGATCTCTTCGTGGCAATTATTGTCAGATATGCCAATAATTAAGAAAGAAGGAACGCTGTTTTATCTTCGTGATGTGGCTCATCTAAAGATGATCGAGATGCCTCAGAACCAGGGCTATCGTATCAATGGTCATCCTTGTCTTAAGGTTACCATTTATACTGGTTCGGATGTGAATATCTTAGAGATAAATAAGAAGATTGAGAGGGTGACTTCTTCCTTTTCTTCGAATAGATCTAGTGTCGCTAGGCTTTCTCTTGCCAAAGATCGTAGTGTGGAGGTATCTCGTTCGCTATCTTCTCTAATGTACAGATCTTTCTTCTCTTTGATCATACTACTATTGTTGGTTCTTCTGTCTTATCGAAAAGTGAAGTATCTATGGATCTTGTTTTGTGGGCTTGCTGTCAATGTTTTATGGTCTATATGCTTCATCTCTCTTTTGGATATTCAGATTCATATCTTTTCTGTTGCTGGGGTAGCCATTTCTTTTGGGATGATATTAGATAATGCAGTGGTGTCGTTAGATCACTATCGCAAATATCAAAATAGGTCTAATTTTATTGCTATTGTCGCAGCATCTTTGACTACCATTTTAGCTATCTCTATCGTCTTTCTTCTTCCTGTTTCGGAACAAAAGAATTTGGTTGATTTTGCTTTGATCATTATGATTATGTTGGGGGTGTCGTTAGTGATTGCAGCCTATTTTACCCCAGCGATGTTTCATCTTGTAGGACTCGATAAAGAGATAGAGATAGGGAAGAAAAGAAAAGCTACACTTTTGATGAAAAGGAGTTATTGCCTCTACCGTAGATTGATCTTCTGGATCTCTAAAAAACGACGTTGGATGATGATCTTTATGATCTTGCTATTGGGATTACCGCTACATCTTATTCCTCCTAAGATAGAAGGAGATGGTGTTTTTGTGAAGGGATACAATCAAACTCTAGGGAGTCCTCTTTATAACCAAACGATACGTCCTGTCGTAAATAAATGCCTTGGCGGTTTTATCTATGCTTTTTATACCAATGTTTACGAGCAAAGCTGGTCTGTTGAGACCAAAGAGTATTGTTTGGAAGTCTCTTTTTATCTTCCTGATGGTCATCAATATAAACATCTCGTTTCACTTGTAGATGAATTAGAGAAGGTGATTGTACAATATCCCGGATATCAAAAGTTTGAAACAACCATAAGTGCTTCACTTAAGGGTACGATAAAAGTCTATTATACTGCAGAAACTTTTGAACGATGTCGCAAGGTTAAAAAAGCGTTGATGCTTATGGCCCTTAAACGTAATGGGGCTTCTTGGACTATCGGTGGATATGGTCGACAATTTACTTCGGGACTAGCAGCCAAACGTCGAGATTATATTATTAAAGTGCAAGGATTCCCCTATAAGACGCTAGGTTATTGGGCGAATGTTATTGCGGATAGTCTAAGACAAAATAAGCGAGCCATTGAAATTAATGACAATGACCGCATCGGTAGTTTTGATTTAATGAAAACGGTTTATGTTGCTGTGCCCAATGCACAAAAACTTTATAATAAAGGATATTCAGTTGCCCAATGGCAACGTATGGTCACCTATAATCATGCTCCAATGTATGCTTCGTCTGAAATAGAACTTGGAGGTGAGGATATCCCTGTACAATTTTCTATGGTTTCTTCTGTCCCTTTCTCTTTTAATCGTATTCAAGTGGGACATTTTTTTACTTCTTCAGGTAATACATTTAAAAGTGAAAATGCCGTTCAGATAAGTAAAAAACAGTTTGCTACAACCATCAATAAGAACGACCGTAAATATGTTCGTTCGGTGGGATTCAACTATACTGGTGGGCAAAACTTTGCGGAGCGTTATTTGAATAAAACAATGAAAAAGATCGAACCTTTTCTGCCACCAGGTTACCAGTGGAGCTATACCCCTGTTCATGAGGTGGAGGAGAAAATAGAAGAGGGACTCGCCAAAGGGTGGCTTTTGTGTATTCTCTTTGTCGAGATATTCTTTGTCTGTGCAATCCTCTTTAATAGCCTTCGTATGCCTTTCTGGATTATTATGACCATCCCTTTTTCTTTTATTGGGATCTTAATTCCTTTTGTTTGTTTTAACCTCTTATTTGACCAAGGAGGTTATGTCTCTTTTGTTTTTTTAGGCGGACTGGTCGTCAATGCAATTATCTTTATTGTCGAACAATATCGCTATGAGCTAAATAAAGGTCGTGACCAACGTACAGCTCTATTGAAGTCGTTGTGGAACAAATGCTTTACAATATTGGTTACTATCTCTTCTACCATCATTGGTTTATTGCCCTTTATCTTGGATGGACAGAAATTGCCTTTCTGGTATTCTTTTTCTGTTGGAACCATAGGAGGTCTTCTCTTCTCTATCTTTGTGATCTTCCTTTTTCTTCCGTCTCTAATGTGTCCTAAAGATCATAATAGATAGCTGATTTTTGTTTCAATATAAACCATAGAGTATAGGATATCTTAACCTTACTAGATTCGTTTTTTGTTTAGTATATTAAGCTCTGTCTGGTTTGCTTTAGGCGAAATATAGATGATGATATATTTAAGTTAGAAGTGCTTAACGCGATATAATCAATGAAGCATGACTATTAAAAGCAGCAAGGCTTGTTCAAAAGTAATATGAACAAGCCTTGTAGCTCTTATTTAGAAAGAAGATTTTAGATCTGATTATTTCATACCAACACCAGTACGTGATTTTTCATTCCAGTTACCAATCTCATTCTTTTTAGCTCTTCTTTTTCTTCCTTTATGGAAACGATAACTTATAGAGAAAGAGAAACCTTGTTCATTAAAGTCATTTAACACACAAGTCTCTATGCCATTATAAGAAGATCCAACCTCTAGATCACTTAGCAAACCAAAGATATCATCTACAGAAAAACTAGTTGTTAGATTCCCATCAAAGAAATCACGACTTAAACCAGAGGAAACAAGTATTCCTCCATCTTGATATTCCGCTACTCCCATCATTGATTTAGACATGGCCATCATGTCGATATCCCAATAGATCTTAGCAGGTAAGACAATCGAGCTACTTACATTTAATTGATAAATCCATTTCTTTTCATCCAAGTGCCACTTCGAGTCTTCATATTCTCTTCTAGTAAGACTAAAATTGTTACTTAATTCCCACCATTTAGTCAATCGTAATGGGAAATACACATTGGCACGATATTGTTTACCATATTCAATATTCTCATATTGATAGTGTGATTTACCCATGCTAGGATCAACAGGTTTATATATTGGATAAATCTTATTATCAATAAAATCCGTTGCAAGAGAGATCTGTACAGATTTGTACCCAACATTCAAACTTACACTATTTACAAATGAGGGCTCAAGAGTTGGATTTCCTTTTCCTATGGTATAATTATCGATATAACGATGGAAAGGCATCAAACTATGATATGAAGGTCTATTAATTCTTCGGGTATAGGCCATAGACCATTTCATCTTATCGTTTGGAGAATATTGAATAAAACATGATGGGAACCACTCCAGATCATCACTGTTCATAAAAGTGTTCTCTGAATAGAGATCAAAATCACGTTTAATATTTTCTCCTCTTAATCCAATATTACCACCCCATTTACCTGCATGATATTGTACCATAGCATAGGATGCAAACATTGATTCTTTATAGTCATAAACAGTAGAGAACTCTTGATTTGGAATCCAACCATTACCATTGTTATCAAAGAAATCACTTCTGTTTTTCAATGAAGTGTTGCTATATCTAGCTCCTAAATCGAATGACAATTTTTCGTTTACTGGTAAGGAATAACTTAGCTCTGTAGAATAGATATTAAAGTCATTCTTCTCATTCTGCTGTTTTTCACTTTTAGATGATAGTTTTCCTACTTCGGAATGACTATTCATAAAAAACTGATCTTGCTTATTGTCTACAGTAGAGTAGTCCGCCAACAATTTTAGTTTCTGTCCTTTGCCGTCAATATTAAATAGGTAGTTTAAACTATAGTTGGTATTATGGTTTTTAGAATCGTACTCTCCTAACATATTGGTTACAGATTCCATCGAACCATTCATAAAGCCAACAGTACTATTCATTTCTGTATTCTTATACTTAGAATTGGTTCCATACATCTCCAAACCAAGCTCATGTCTATCTCCAATCTTTTGACGAACACCTACACGAAAGTTTTGAGGCCTTCCTGTTCCATCATCACTACTAACATTGTGTTGTTTTAAGCCCGTTTGAAGAAATACTTTGTGTCCGTCCGACTTAAAATAAGATGGTGAATAAGAATAGCTGTAATTACCATATACACTTGTATTCTTTACATTGTATGTGAAATTAGCTCCACTAGATGCTCCCCAATCTTTGGCTTTAGATACAGATAGATGTACCCCTCCACTAATACCTCGTTTGGCCGATTTCTTTAGAAAGATCTCAATGACCCCTCCTTGTCCCTCAGCTCCATATTTAGCCGTAGCATCTGGAATAATTTCATAACGTTGTATGTCTTGGGCACGAAGACTTCTAATGAATTCCATTCTTCCTGCTTCATCTAAATTTAGTGGTTTTCCATCTACATAGATTAATAATCCACTCTTACCATTTAGAGATATCGCTCCATCATGAGAGAACATTACTCCTGGTGCATACCTTAATGCTTCCAATGCATTCTTTCCATTGGTAATGGTCGCATTTTCAACATTAATAACAAAACGATCCACTTTTCTTACCACACTCGGTAGAATCCCTTTAACGGTTACATCTCCTAAGATCTGTCTATCTGCATACAATACAAGGTCTTTTAAATGCTTTTGTTTCGTGTTCAATTGAATATTGATAGATTGCTCTTTAAATCCAACAGAACGAATAACAAGTCTATAATTGCCTTCTTTTATATTATCGATATTAAAGTGACCATCATCCATGGTTGTCGTTCCTGTAACGAGAGTAGAATCTTTAAAAAGTCCTACTGTAGCAAAGGGCACTGAAGCCTTCTCTTCATCTATAACACGTCCATCTAACTTTACAAGATCTTGAGCTATAGCTGTCATTTGCATAAAAATAGCCATTATAAGAATAATGGCATTAAAAATAACATTTTTGTTCATTGTATTTATTTTTGCATTACTTAACAAGTTTATACATTTGAATTATAAATATCAAGAAAATAAATAATTTATAGTCTAATGATAGGTAAATCTAAAATCAAGACAAATAACGATACAAATTTAGAATCTTAAAAGAATGCTAATAATACGACAAACAAAGAGGGAATAATCGGTAGAAGTGGATACTATTTCCAATAAGATGGGGGAAAATAAGTCGGTTCAAAAACAAAGAGTGTTTATCTAGAAACAACAAAAGGAGGAACCTCCCCCTTTGTTACTGAATACTATAATGATGAAAATAAAAAACCATACCATAGGTTAACGCCAGACATAAGGGGTTAACTGATATACATGGTAATTTAACCAATTTGAAAAAAGAAGGTGGGCATGAGAGGCCCAGATCTTCGTAGGGATATGTGAAGGATCATTATTAGGAAAATAGTTACATGGAATTTCAGGAGACAACCCTTTTGATTGGTCTCTCTCGTATTCTTGTTTTAATGTTCCTCGAGCATATTCTGCATGACCAGAAACAAAAAGTTGTCTACTATCGTGAGACATTACCATATATACACCTGCTTGATCTGAGGTAGACAATATCTCTAGTTGGTCACACTTTTCAATGTCTTCTGCTCTTACCTCACTATTTCTAGAGTGTGGAATATAAAATAGATCATCAAACCCTCTTAGTATAGGATGGTTAGGACAACTTTTAGTATGAGGAAAAACCCCAAACAGTTTCTTTTCTAATGGATGTTTTTCCAAGTCATAAAAATGGTATAATGCTGCCTGTGAAGCCCAGCAGATAAACATGCTACTGGTAACATTCTCTTTAGACCAATCAAAAACAGACTGTATCTCATTCCAATAGGTTACCTCCTCAAATGGAAGATGCTCAACAGGGGCTCCCGTTACAATTAGTCCATCATATTTTTGGTTCTTTACCTCGCTAAAAGGACGATAGAAGTTATCTAAATGACTTGCACTCGTATTTTTAGAATGGTGTGTTTCCAGACGAATAAAGTCGATTTCTACTTGCAAAGGAGTATTAGAGATCAAACGTAGCAAATCTGTCTCGGTGGTTTCCTTCACGGGCATCAGATTAACCACTGCTATACGCATGGTACGGATATCCTGACTTTCGGCCCTATCTGCATGCATTACAAAAATATTCTCTTCTACTAATTGCTCAATTGCAGGCAATCCATTGGGTACTTTTATTGGCATTACATTTCAGTTATTAAGAAACAAGAATCTGGGATATTTAAGATAAATATCCCAAGATAAATTATTTTAAAGCTTGGTCAAAATCAGCTATAATATCGTCAATATGCTCTAGACCAACAGATATTCTTAGCATTGCTGGATGTACTCCTGCTTTTAGCTGTGCCTGTTCATCCATCTGATGGTGTGTTGTAGTCGAAGGTTGAATAATCAATGTCTTTGTGTCTCCTACGTTTGCTAAATGTTGAGCCAATTGAACTTTCTCCACAACTTTCTTTGCAGCGTCTCTACCTCCTTTGATATTAACGGTAAGAACACCGCCAGCACCTTTAGGAAGATATTTTTTAGCTAAAGCGTAATCAGGGCTACTCTCTAGTCCAGGGTAATTTACGCTCTCTACTGCAGGATGTTGTTCAAACCATTTGGCTAGAGCCAAAGTGTTCTCTACATGACGTTCTATACGTAAAGAGAGTGTTTCTAGACCTTGTGCAAGAAGGAAACTATTAAACGGAGAGATAGATGTTCCATAATCTCTTAGTCCTTCTACTCGAGCTTTTATAATAAAGGCAATATTCCCAAGGGGACTATTCACACCGAAATTCCCTGCAAAATTAACTGAATGAGGATCCTCTGCGTCCCCTTCGAAATCCGGGAATTTACCGTTACTCCAATCATAGTTTCCTCCATCAATAATCACACCGCCAATAGAAGTACCGTGACCACCAATCCATTTGGTAGCCGACTCTACCACTACATTAGCACCCCATTCGATTGGACGACACAGATATCCTCCTCCAGCAAATGTATTATCCACAATAACAGGAAGGTCATACTTCTTGCCAAGTGCTACAAGTTTCTCAAAATCGGGAATCTTAAATCCAGGATTACCAATTGTTTCAAAATAGATAGCCTTGGTCTTTTCATCGATCAAAGACTCAAAATCCGAAGCTTCTAAAGAGTTGGCAAATTTACATTCAATACCGATCTTCTTAAAAGTGGTTCCAAACTGATTATAAGATCCTCCGTAAAGATAAGGAGAAGCAATAAAATTATCTCCAGTAGACAGGATATTGGTAAGTGCAATAAACTGAGCGGCATGTCCAGAAGATACAGCCAAAGCTGCTACTCCTCCTTCTAAAGCAGCAATACGCTGTTCAAAGACATCCGATGTAGGATTCATGATCCTAGTATATATATTGCCAAATTCCTTTAACTCAAAAAGATTCACAGCATGTTGATCACTATCAAAGCCATAGGCAGCCGTTTGATAAATAGGAGTGGCGCAAGCCTTCGTTGTCGGGTCTGTTTGTCGACCTGCATGAATCTGCAAGGTCTCAAAACTCTTTTTTTGATTTGTCATTATAAGCTATTTTTAGGGTTGTTTATAAATAAGTTTTATTCTTCAAAAAGTGATTTATGCATGGCTCGTATTGCTGCAGCACGATCCTTTTCTGAGACAATAAAGTAGCTCACAACAGGAGAAGCACAAGAACAGCTCATACGAACATTGATCTTTTGGTCTGCCAAAGAAGAGAAGATGCGTGCAGCCACACCATAGTTGTCTACAAGACCTTCCCCAATAGCAGCAATTGTAGCCACATCATCCAAGGTAACAATCTCCATTACACTAGGTAGTTTTGATATATCTACCAATTCACGAGCCTTATTCAGATCTCGTTTATTCAACAAAATATTGATGGATATCTGAGACGTAATCACCGAATTGATATTGATGCCAGCATTACTCAAAGCAGTCGTAACAACAGATAAAATGCCTGGTTTACTACCTACACCGGGACCTTTAAGTTTTAAAATACCAAACTCACTAGAGTGGGTTATACTCTTAACTACTGTATCTGTTACAGAAAAATTCTCCCCAATTATAGTTAATGGATTAGAGTCATCACAAGCACCATAAATATGAAACAAACGTAAGGGTATAGAAGGTTCAATTAAAGGTTCAACACAACGAGGGTGTAAGATTTTAGCCCCAAAATATGCCAATTCTGCAGCCTCTACATAGCTTAAATACTTAATATTCTTGGTATGAGACACAACCCTAGGATCGGTAGTTAAAAATCCTTCCACATCTTTCCATACATCTAATGAGTCGGCTTCAACACATTTCGCGATAGCAGCAGCGGAATAATCACTACCACCACGCCCTAACAATGTAATTTTCCCTTCTCTACTAACCCCATAGAAACCAGGTACGACATAGATCTTATTTTCAGAGAAATAGTCTAATAATGACTCCTTGCTTTGCTTAAAATCAACCGACGCATTTGTAAAAACCCCATCAGTGATAAGACCGAACTTCTCTGGATATGCGATAGAGACATTCATCTGATGTTGCTTTAGAACGTGGGTCAAAAAGATAGCAGATAGTTTCTCCCCATAAGAAAGCACATAGTCACATAGAGCAGAAGAGGCATCTGCGGTCAAATAGATCCCTTTAAGCAGATTAGACAACTCTTCTAAACAATTCTCTATCTCACTATACGTTTTGCTTCTAAGCGCCTCGTCTGTGATATGATAATCTATGGCATCTTTTTTTAATGCTTGAAGATATAAATAGACTGATTTTGAGATATCTTCTCCCTCTTTTAATGAGGCTAGTGAAGATTCTAGGTAGTTGGTAACACCATAAAATGCGGATACAACAATAATAAGACGTTCACCGTAATTCTCCACTATCTTAATAATGCGAGTTACGTCTTTCTTGTCCTTTAAATTCGATCCGCCGAATTTTACAACAATATTCGGCATAACAAAAAAAGTAAGTATGTAAATAAAATGAATCTAGCTTTAAATAAGGATAGATGCCTTCAAACCAAAACCAAAAATATGCAGGTTGGCCGAAGGCTAAAGCATGGAAGTATTCGTTCGTGTAATGTAATATATCGTGATCATAAACTTGGCTAATTAAATGTTATTATGATCTAGGTATTGGCACCTTGTTTTACAAATGTTAAACGGGTAAAATAGGTTGTCAGAGATTCATTGAGCCTAGTCTCTCCTCTCTTCTACATAATCAACAGATCTACCATCAGATCTCCGATTTGCTTTTTCAAACTTATCATTTTATCATTATCATTCCAAACAATTGTTCAAAATAAAAGCTAAAACCTTATATCATTAACAATTTGATAACATGATTTTTTTCATCCAATTAATTTTTATTTCGCTTATCCAACAAGAAAAAAATGTAACTTTGCCTCCAATTAATTACACACATAGAAAAGATTAACATTTACTTATTTTCCTGTTTTACTGGATTTTATGGAGAGAAAAGAGGCAACATCGATATTAAGCAAAATTGCTGGAAAATGGAGTTTTAATGAAGACTTCGGGATTGGAAATGATACAGGATATGCAATTTTTAAAGTTAAGGATAATAAAATTGTTGGAATACTAAAAGTTACAGAACAAATTGAAGGAGATGCTTCCTTTATTGTACAACATCAAATTGAAGGAACGGTAGAAGATAATCAATTTTCATTTAAAAGTGTTGCATCAGAAGTACTATACTCAATTGAGCCTATCGACTATGAACTAGATCAGTGGGAGGGAACCTATACCAAGGAAGGAAAAATCGTAGGTTCTAGTATCGACGATCAAGGTACTTGTGGCGTATTTATTATGGAGAAACTAGAGGACAATCAACCATAATTATATAATATATTCAGAACTAACTAAGTAGCAAAAGACAAAATGAGTTTAATTTTTATCTTAGACTTAATTGGAACCATGGCATTTGCAATCTCTGGAACGCTTTCGGCTATGGAAAAGAAATTCGATCTATTTGGAGCTCTTTTTATTGCATTCCTTACCGCTATTGGTGGAGGTACTGTACGTGACTGTCTTATCGGTAGTACTCCTGTGACATGGATGCAAACGCCAAGTTATTTTATAGCCGTATTTATGGGATTTATGGCAACCATCTTGTTTAAAAGACGTGTACTAAGGTTAAAGAAAACCCTATTCCTTTTTGATACCATAGGTATTGCCATATTCACGGTTATCGGTATCGAGAAAGGTCTTATGTTTGGACTCCCTGCCTATAGCGCAATCCTAATGGGGATCTCTACCGCCGTAGTAGGAGGGGCTTTACGTGATGTGTTCTGTAATGATATTCCTTTGATTTTTCATCGAGAAGTATATGCTACAGCATGTCTTATTGGAGGAATACTTTATGCACTAATGAATTATATTGGATTAAATGAGAACCTAACCATTCTTATCACTACCCTAACCATTATTATGATTCGCTTATTAAGTGTCCGATTCAATTGGTCGCTACCTAAATCCGATTTATCCACAGAAAAATAGAAAAAGAGCTATTGATCTTATTAAATTCTTTTTTTGTTTAAGAAATTATATTTAACATTACACCCACGTTTGTCCCTTCTAATAGGGACAAACATCATCGATAATGTTGTAAACTCTTATAATCCTTGACATTCAAGGAGCTGTATAAAGGAATAAGGGACAAAGACATTTTTACTCTTTGCTTTCAATCTTATCGATTTTTTTCTCTCGACCAGATTACTCATTCAAGTGTCTCGTAACTGAGGTCATTATTTTTTGAAATAATTAAAAAGAAGGCTATTCGTTACGTTGGTCGGGAGTTTTTTGTACTTTGCACCAATCAACATAAATCGTTTATATTTTTGGGTATGGACTCTTCTAATATTAAAATATTTTCACCTACTGGCAATACCAAACGTATCGCAGATATTGTCATGTCTAATCTATTAGGTAAGAATATCTCTAATATGGAAAATATTTGTATTATTGGTTGTCCTATCTATAAAGGCAGAGTTCCTCAGCCTTACATGCAGTGGTTAAACGACCACCCTTTTAGTAATAAAAGAGTCATCATTGTTGAAACATTTGGGAATGCACATATTGATGATGCATTACTTGAACTACATGATTGGGCCATAGATCACAATAATCAGGTGGTGGGTGCTTTAGCTATTGCTTCGTCACACTCTTATTCTACCAATGAGCATCCTATTGCCATTCATCATCCTAACAGTACTGAATTGAATGAGTTAGACTCTTTTATTGAAGCTGTAGCAGTAAAGCTGTCCAAGGATCAAAATAACTCACTTACAATACCAGGACATTTCCCATATAAGAAGTCTCCTGTATCTACACCTATTCAACCTCTTCGTGATGCCGAACGATGTTGTGACTGCGGTCTATGCCAAGAAGTCTGTCCTCAGCAAAACTCCGATATTCTCGGACTAGATGGAATCGTTATTGATCAATGTCTTATGTGCTGTGCATGTATACAACATTGTCCTACTGAAGCCATCAGTTATGAGAAGACAGAATTCAATGCAAAAATAGAGATGCTAAGAGAGGTGTGTAAAACAGATAAAACTTCTCTATTTATCTACTAAGGTCCATTTGGTAGATTGTAATCATCTCATCCAATCCATTTGATTAATTTAAGTATTTCTATTCTTTAGAATAAATATCTTTACATCTAAATTATTCTTGTTAAACAAGTGACTCTATTAAATAGTTACTTATTTAATCGTTTGTTATAGTATATTATGTCTTGAACATAACATATGGCAATGCGATGTAAAGACCTTTTTTCTATCTTGATGGGAAATTAATATATCAATCTATTCACACCAATCAATTGACTTTTCATTAATGAAAACAGAATGAAATCAACTGATTTATTGTTTAAAAACTATTTGTATGTTAATACACATTATCACATTAGCAACGTTTATATTGCTACTTGCAGTTCTAAAAAGATTATCCACTAAAAAAGTGAAATTCCATTATCGTAATATCGCAGCCATCCTCATGGGAATTCTTCTAGGTTCTGCAATATTCCAATGGGTACCAAAAGAGAATTACAACGAGTTGGTATACTATTTCAAGACCATCTCCAATCTATACATCAAAGGATTGAAATTAATGATTGTCCCTATTGTATTCATTTCAATATGTTACACTTTGATCTCTATTCAAGAAGATGGAAATATAGGAAAAAGATTCCGTCAGATATTAACCTACTTTGTTGCATCTGTTCTCGGAGCAGGTTCTATTGCATTAGTAATGGCTAAGTTATTCCATTTTGATACCCTTATAAAACTTAATGAAACTTCTCAAGCAGCCATTGCTAAAGGATATAGTGATCGTATTGCTTCTATTGGTGATGCCTCTATTGGTAAAGTGATATATGGACTCACACAAAAGATCCCTACTTCTATATTTGATGCTTTTGCTTCCAACAATATTGTCGGTACTTTGGTCGTAGCCATCCTTGTCGGACTTGCCATCAGAAAAATGAAAAGTAGAAAACCGCTTCCAATGCATAAAGCCATCGATGGACTAGAGGCTGCACATATTATTATCAATAGCATGACCACCTTTATTATCAAATGGACTCCTTATGGTGTTTTTGCTTTAATGACGATGGCAGTAGCAGAAAATGGTCCTTCTCTTTTTAGTGATTTGATCCTTTTTGTAGGCGTATCTTATTTAACCATGGCTTTAATCTTTGTCATGCATCTTGCAGTACTTTCGACAAGAGGAGTAAATCCATGGAAACAATTAAAGGGAATCTTTCCAGCACTTCTTACCGGATTCTCTACACAATCTAGTGGCGCAACCCTACCCGTTACCATTAAATCATTAGAAAATAATTGTGAGGTGGATGAAGAAACAGCAGGTCTTACAGCCTCTCTTGGAACAACCATGGGAATGAATGCTTGTGGATCCATGTGGCCTGTTTTTATGATTGTATTGGCTGCGGGAGTAAACAATCAAATGGGATATGCCCCTATTGATATAAGCTCAGCCACTTCTATTATGTCTATTCTTTTAGCTGTTGTAATCTCCTCGTTTGGTATTGCTGGACTTCCTGGGACAGCCTCTTTTGCTGCTATTACTGCGATGACCATCATGGGAGTATCTCCTGAAGTAATGGGGATTGTTCTTACTTTTGTTATTTCTATCGATGCATTTATCGATATGGGAAGAACAGCAACCAATATCTTTGGAGTGTCTAGTGCAGCTACATTTATCTCAAGAAAAAAATAAAAAAAAATCTCTTCCCTGTTTAACAAGAACAGGGAAGAGAAATAAATAACCTAAGAGATTTATTCCCTTAAAAGCAACTGTTACATATTTGGGTTGCTGCCAAAGAAAACGAAATGACTTAATCAGATAACCTCAATACCAAAGTACCCTCTCCATCTTGACAACCCTTAAAGGAAGCAAGACAAAGAGAGTACGAAGGCTCCATTTCTAACAAATATTCAATATAAAGAGCTTCTCACCTAACAATAATATTATCTACCAAGACCATCTTATGATCGCTCTTTATAAGAAATAGAAAATAGAGAAAAGATTAGTTTATATGTTTTACTGAGCCACTACCATGTTTTTGTGTTTTCACTTTAGGAGCCCCTCTATAATAAAGGCTACCGCTAGAAGAAAGAATGGCATTTAAACGCTCTTTTGCATTTACTGAAGTATGACCAGAACCTGTAATTTTAACACAGCTGATTACGGTTTCAAAATCTTTTGCGGAAACATCGCCGCTATTTGTACTATTAATATAGCTTTCATAGGCCTTTCCTTTGATCTTTACTTTACCTGATCCACTTTTATTTAGTGTGTGTGTTTTAGTCAATAAATCAAGATGTAGTTCACCGGATCCTGATTTCTTACTATCCAACACCTTAGAGAAAATGTCGGCATCTACATTTCCAGAACCAGAGGTAATTATTTTACCTTTTAAAGCATCGGTAATTTGAATCTTATGATTCCCGCTACCACTAAAATTTAAGTCAAAATCCAAACATTTCACCGTTGTCTGAAGAGATCCAGAACCTTTGGCATTTAACCTAAAATCATCCACCTTTATTATTCCATCAAAATCTCCACTGCCTTTTTTTTCTAAAGAAAGCGAATCTTTAAAATAGAATGGTTTTGGTATACGAACATCAGACTCACCAGACACTCTTAATTTTTTAAAGTCATCGGTATATACCACTACTTTATTGGTTCCTGTGGTATAAAAGATAGCTCTTTCTGTTGGATGCATTGATATGGTTAGAACATTATCATTCTGCTCAATATCAACAAGGTCTCTATAGTTATCTTGTGCAACAATCAATATTCCGCATTGGTCAGATTGAATTATCTCTACTTCTACATCTCCCTTCACTTCCAACTTATGAAAAGGTCTAATATTTAATTTATTTTTATCTACTGCCTTACAAGGAGTCGTCAAACAAAAAATAAATGTAATCAAAACCCAACATACAAATCCATAATTCCTTTGCATCATAATAATAATTGATTCTTTAGTAATTGATACTTATTAGACGTATGTGGTTTAAAAAAGTTACATTATTCTACAAAAAAGAACTATTCTTAAAGTGTCTGTTTTAGAAGTGGTCTCAATAAAAAGCCAACGAAATATTATTTTATATCGATAATATTCAAACTATCGATATAAAATAATAGATCTCTTTAGGTTATAAGACGACCTGATGAGGATACAATAATCGACTTTGAAAGATTAGTTTATATGTCTTATAGAGCCACTACCATGCTTTTGTACTTTCAACTCAGGAGCACCTCTGTAGTAAAGGTTACCACTAGATGAAACCACTCCTCCTAGACGTTCTTTTGCATATACAGACATGGATCCAGAACCAGACAATGTAATATTGCTAATCATTGATTTGAAATTCTTAGCCGTAATGTCTCCGCTACCGTGTCCAGTAATATCACTCTCGTAAGTTTTTCCTTTAATCGCAACATTACCAGATCCATTTTTATTAATCTTAAATGTTTTTGTTAATAAAGTAAGATCTAAATCACCCGATCCAGTATTATCCATCTTTAACTCTTTCGACTGAATATTGGCATCAATATCCCCTGATCCCAAAGAGTAAACGTTTCCTTTGGTAGCATCGGTAATCTTAATGTCGTGATCTCCTGATCCATTAAAATGCAAATCAAAAGATTGACATTTAACAACCGACTCTATTGATCCTGAGCCATTATGATATACCACCATGTTGTCACATATCATACTCAATTCAAAATCACCAGAGCCATTTGTATTCAACCTAAAGTTGTTGACTTTAATATTACCATCAAGATCGCCACTACCACACTTCTCTATTGTCAAAGATTCTTTAAAATCGAATGGTTTTGGAACTCGAACATGAGAAGAACCTACGATTTTAATCTTATCTAAAGATGGAGTATAAACGATCACCTTATTCGATCCTTTAGAATAGAACTTAACGCTTCTAGATGGACGCATCGAAATCTTTAAAGTCTTACCGCTATTTTCAATATCAATAAGTTCTTTATATTTATCCTCAGCGATAACTTCCACACGACAGCTGCTAGAAGGTAAAATATCAACATCTATCCCGCCTTTTACCTCTAATTTATCAAAAGGTTTCACATCAAGTTTGTTTTGATCTACCGCCATACAAGGGGTAACCACAAGTAGTAAAAACGCTATTAAAGCGCCACGCACTGTTTTTAGATTCTTTTGCATCATAATATCACAGATTCATTAATAATTGATATCTAATAGACGAATAAAACTGATAAAGGTTACATTAATTAACAAAAAGAATCCAAGAAAAACTATTTTCTTAAGGATAGTACCACTGATTTTGAGATGATTATATGAAGAAACAATTTTAAATTTTAACTGTTTAATTATACAAATAACATAAAAAAACATAATATGATTAAGTCATTATTATTTTCCAGTGAAAAGAGCAATACAGACTTTGCAATTCTTCTACTACGTACAACCATGGGGATACTAATGATGTTACATGGATGGGATAAATGGACTCATTTCGACACCATCATAGCCAAAGAACAATTCCCTGTTATTGTAATCTCAATGCAATTCTCACTTGTTCTAGCCATCTTTGCAGAGTTATTGATGTCTGCCTTTATTGTTATTGGCGTTTTTACCAGACTAGCAGCAATTCCTTTGATCTTCACTATGTTGGTGGCCATTTTTGTAGTTCATCTCGGTGGACCAATTTCAGATAGAGAAACAGCCATTCTTTTTCTTATTGGTTTTATTGTTATCCTTTTTTTAGGTCCAGGTAAATACAGCATTGATGCAGCAATAAAAAAATAAATGATCCATGAAGCTCCTTCATTTTTATTAAATATATTTATTCATGCCAAGGATCTGTTAGCATAAAGCTTTCAGGTCCTTTTCTTATGCAGTAAATGATTGTAGAACAAAGAAGTTATCTGGTGCTTATAATCAATATTTGTAACCCTTCTTTGGCCTGATAGTAGGAGTGTGTTGAGGTAGGAAATTAATGCCACTCTTTATAGCTCGAATAGATTGCATCTCTTTATTTGTTGTCACTTTGTACTTTTAATATCTCTATTTATCGAGAAGGCTATTGGTTCATCAATTCTATTAAACAAAAAAAAGAGACCATCCAAAGGATGGTCTCTTAAAAGTGTTTTATAAAGAAGAAATAAAATTATTTCTGAACTTTAACTTTTTTGTATCCGTAAACTGCAGTAGCTCCCAATTCAGCTTCGATACGAAGAAGTTGGTTGTACTTAGCCATACGGTCAGAACGGCTCAATGAACCAGTTTTGATTTGTCCAGAGTTAGTTGCTACTGCGATATCAGCGATAGTAGCATCTTCTGTTTCACCTGAACGGTGAGAAGTTACAGAAGTATAACCTGCACGGTGAGCCATTTCGATAGCGTTCAATGTCTCAGTCAAAGTACCAATTTGGTTAACTTTGATCAAGATAGAGTTAGCTGCATCAAGCTCGATACCTTTTTGTAGGTACTCAACGTTTGTTACGAACAAATCATCACCTACCAACTGGATTTTGTCACCTAGTTTAGAGTTCAAGATAACCCATCCGTCCCAGTCGTTCTCATCCATACCATCTTCAATAGAATCGATAGGGAAGTTCTCAACAAGGTTTGCAAGGTAATCAACTTGCTCTTCTCTTGTGCGGATAGCACCTGTTTCACCTTCGAATTTAGCGTAGTTGTATTTTCCATCTACGTAGAATTCAGAAGCAGCACAGTCAAGAGCGATAGAAACATCACCACCATCTTCTGCACGACCTGGTTTGTAACCAGCGTTTTTGATAGCTTCGATGATACAGTTCAATGCATCTTCAGTTCCGTCAAGAGCTGGAGCGAATCCACCTTCATCACCTACTGCAGTAGAAAGTTTTCTAGCAGAAAGAACTTTTTTCAATGCGTGGAAAACTTCAGCACCCATACGAAGACCTTCACGGAATGAAGGAGCACCGATAGGACGAATCATGAACTCTTGGAATGCGATAGGAGCATCAGAGTGAGATCCACCGTTGATGATGTTCATCATTGGTACAGGAAGAGTTTTCGCGTTAGTACCACCGATGTAACGGTAAAGAGGCATTTCTAGGTAATCTGCTGCAGCTTTAGCAACTGCCAAAGAAACACCCAACATAGCGTTTGCTCCAAGATTGCTCTTAGTTTTAGTTCCATCAAGGTCAAGAAGTCTTTGGTCAAGAGCAACTTGATCCAATGCACTCATTCCTTCGATTTCTTTAGCGATAACGTTGTTTACGTTGTCAACAGCTTTCAAAACACCTTTACCTAGGTAACGATTTTTGTCGCCATCACGCAACTCAAGTGCTTCGTTTTCTCCAGTAGATGCTCCAGAAGGTACACCTGCGCGTCCTTTACATCCGCTTTCTAGAGTTACTTCAACTTCGATTGTTGGGTTTCCACGAGAATCTAAGATCTCTCTTCCGACTACTTTTTCAATTAACATCTTTACTTATGTTTATATGTTAAACAGTTCTCAGAAGTATCTATCCTGTAAGGAAAGAATCCTTCTGATGCAATAAATATTTTAAGACCTCTTAAGGATAAGAATTATCCGAAAGACTTTTAATTTAAAATCATTTTGATTTGACCAAACACCAACAATATATGTTGTGAAATATAGTACGAGTCATTGTATTTGTGTTTGTTTTTTTCAAAACAGTACAAATATACATTTTTCATTTTTGTTAGCCTAGTAGCTTAAGGTGCTTTTTTGAGTTTTTTTATATATTTATTTTGAAAGTATACTGATATTCTTTGATGTTTGATAGCAGTTAATCAAGAAAAGGTCGAAATCGCTCTTTTAATTGAAGTGAATTTAATGTCTATCTGTTTATTATGTAAACAATTAGCATGTTGGGTGTCTTTGTTACAATTGTGTTGCTTTTATCTTTCCTTTGTCCAATAATGACGTTCGTATCTGTCGATAAAGGGGAGGGGTGTCTGAAATTGGAGTAAACCTAGATAATGTACTGTCTGTCTTTAATTGTCTTTGTTGAAAACAAATATAAATAAAGAATATCAAACTCCAGATCAAGGATATTCGAAGATGTTCCTATGTGTTGCAAGAGAACCTTAAATCTTGAATTGGTTGTTGTATGTTTTTGTCGTATGTCGGTAATGAATTCGATAGGTCAAATAAAGGGTTCCTCCATGGTTTGTCCATGGTTTCTCCATGGTTCCTCCATCGAAAAGGGTGAAATCGATGGACAAACCATGGACAAACCATGGAGGAACCATGGACAAAGTACCTTTGAATCCTGCTTTAATCTAGCGAAATTTTATGGTGAGAAGTAGGAATTGTTTTTTTATGTGTAAACAACCAAAGGACGGTCGTTTTTGTAGTGTTGTATGGTGAAACGGAATATAACGGTGTAGATATGATGATCTGGTTTTGTCTTGGGAGATATGTTGTGTGGTTGGGATGCAAAAGGTCTATCTGGGCTAGTGGACATCGGGGTTGTTTGCGTTATTGAGCATTATTGTTAAAAATAGTGCTCAATAACGTTTTAAGATTGATTTTGGTTGCCAACATTAAGTCAGAAAATCGATACAGTGATAAAGCTATTTGCTAAATAAATTTTGCGCTTTTTATTTATATGTCATAGCCCCATCGTTTGGTTCAATGAAGTGGTGTTCTTCTTAAATGATGTAACGATTTAACAGAAAGGGTTTTATTCGAATGTTAAGTTTAGATTTTGAATTAATTCCTGAATAGAACTGTTTTCTGTTATCATCTCTTTTAGAATACGATGGCGTTCTTTTTCTTCCTCACTTCCTTCAGATATAGTAAGGCCTACACTTATTGGAAGGTGTGTCTTTGCTTTGAAATATTTTTCTATTCGAGCATGAAGTGCTTTCGCATTATCGGCATCTTTACTAGCAACATTAAGATGTAATTGATGCTCTCCTACAAGTGCAGGAGTGTAGGTTTGGAAAAAAACCAAGTGTGTTGGCTCGTCAAGTTTTCCCATTATCTCTTTCCAAATGTTTTCTACACTTTCTTGATTTAGTTGGAAAGAGGAGGCGTGGTACTGTTGTGTCGGTTCGTTTACTTGTTTTTGGGGCGATGCCGTTGGGACCTCTGTGATACGAACCGTTTTTCTTATTGTCTTTTTGGGTGCTGGGGTCTCTTCTTTCTTTGACTCCGTTTTTGTATTCTTCGTATTGGAAGCTTTGATAAACATCGGAGCCAAAGAGTCATAGTCTATGTCGTCTATTGAGTCGCCATCATTTTTTTTTTAGTTTGGCATCTAGTTGTGCCAATTTAATAAGTGCCAATTCAATGTGTAGGCGCTTGTTTGTTGCGGCTTTGTATTGGAAATCCGCGTCTGCAACAATTTTAAGCCCTTCGATAAGAAAAGGTTGAGAACATTTGGATGCTTGCTCCTTGTATAGTTCTTTGATTTTGTTACTTACCTCTAAAAGTTTAATGGTAACAGCATCGCTAGCAACCATAAGATCGCGAAAATGTCTGGCAAGACCTCCGATGAAGTGCTGTCCTTCGAATCCCTTCGATTGTATCTCGTTAAAGATAAGCATCGATTGAAGGTAGTCGGCTTCAAGAAAATGGTCTACGAGTTTGAAATAGTAGTCGTAGTCTAGAACGTTAAGGTTCTCTAATACCTTTTCGTAAGTAACTTCCTTTCCACAGAAACTTACTACTTGATCGAAGATAGATAAAGCGTCACGCATTGCACCATCTGCCTTCTGGGCAATGATGTTTGCAGCGTCTTCTTCTAATTGGATCGACTCTAATTTTGCAATGTTTTGAAGATGTCCTTCGATATCTTTGATCTCCATTCTATTGAAGTCAAAGATCTGACAACGAGAAAGAATTGTAGCTAAGATCTTATGCTTTTCTGTCGTTGCCAAAACAAAGATAGCATGTGCAGGTGGCTCTTCTAGTGTCTTCAGAAAGGCGTTAAATGCACTTTGAGATAGCATATGAACCTCATCAATAATATAAACGCTATATTTCCCTATTTGAGGAGGAATCCTTACTTGTTCGTTTAGAGAACGAATATCTTCAACAGAGTTGTTGGATGCAGCATCTAATTCATGAATGTTATATGAACGGTTTTCAGCAAAAGAACTACAGCTTTCACACATTCCACATGGCTCAAAATCTTCGGTTAGATTTTGACAATTAATCGTTTTTGCAAATAGCCGTGCACATGTTGTTTTACCAACCCCTCTAGGTCCACAGAAAAGATAAGCATGAGCTAGGTGCTCTGTTCGAATTGCATTCTTTAGTGTGCTAGTAATAGCTTCCTGTCCTACAACAGAGGAAAAGGTGCCGGGTCTATATTTTCGTGCAGAAACGATAAAGTTTTCCATATCTATTTTTCAATCCTTAAATCATTGTCTTTCGTGCCAAAGATATAAATTTTGACGCAAGTGTATTGGGCATTTGTTAAAAAATATCGTTTTATATTCAGTTAGGCTAAATAAAGGCTGTTTTGATCTATTTTATTATTTACTTTGTCTCAATTAATAAGCTTAAAATATTTTGTCTCATTCTAATTTTTTGGTCTATGTTGTTTTTGATTTTTATCATGGCGCTAGGAATGGTTTTAGGTCACCTTCTAAGAAATAAAACAAAAATTATTTCTGTTAATAACAAACTTACCACTTTGTCTATCTTTTTACTCCTTTTTGTGTTAGGATATGGGGTGGGTGCCGATGAGAAGATTATATCAAACCTAATGTCTCTAGGTTGGGATGCATTGGTCTTAAGTTTGGGCTCTATTTTGGGTAGTATTCTTTGTGTTCGATTTGTTGAACGTAAATTTTTCTCCTAAAAATAGTTAAATGTAAAAGAAGTGTCCCCTCCTAATATTGAAAACACTTCTTGTTATTCTTTTTTTTAAATCCACTTTATTTTATTTGAGGTATAATGAAAGGTACTGTAGTTATATTATGTTTTTTTGCAGCAGGTGTAGTCTTAGGCGTTTACGGATGGTTACCATTAGATAAATTGCCAATGGATCATATTAGTGAATATGTTTTAATGTGTCTCTTGTTTGTTGTAGGTATTGGTGTCGGTGCAGATAGTTCTTCTTGGGATTTGATTAAGTCGATGAGTTATAAGATTTTAACTGTGCCTATGTTGATT
Organism: Prolixibacteraceae bacterium; assembly: GCA_025210775.1. Classification (GTDB taxonomy): domain Bacteria; phylum Bacteroidota; class Bacteroidia; order Bacteroidales; family Prolixibacteraceae; genus Halosquirtibacter. The sequence goes on along the minus strand of JAOARB010000031.1, from coordinate 124,974 downwards.
GCAGTGGGCTCTATCTTTGGAGCTGCCATTGTCTCTCTTTTTCTTTCTCATATCTCCTTTGATGAAGGTGCCGCTGTTGGTTCAGGCTTAGGTTATTATAGCCTTTCGTCTATTTTAATTACCAAAGCCAAAGGTGAGGCATTAGGTACTATCGCATTACTTTCTAACATTATCAGAGAACTAACCACGCTTATCTTTGTTCCTTTTTATGTGCGCTATTTCGGTCGTTTTGCAGGAATTGCGTCAGGAGGTGCTGCATCGATGGACACAACATTGCCGATAATTACAAAATATTCAGGAAAAGAAGTTGCTGTGATTTCTGTTTTTAATGGTATCGTTCTCACACTGTTGGTGCCATTGTTTGTGTATTTTTCACTAAACATTCTTCCTATGATAATGAAGCTTTCGACCGATTTGTTCGGTTAGTTCTTAGCCGTTTGTTGAACAATGCTTAACTTTGGCATATTATTACCATGTGCAGGATTAAGTATTGAGAAGAGTGTATGGTTTCGATGTGAAAGAAGGGAATTAAATATGATTAAATTAAATAATCTTGAACGAAGAGCAATAGTGACCAATAAGGAAACTATTAGTTATCGTCAAATGATAAAAAATATCCACGGATATGCTGATCTGTTTAGTAATGAAAGGGTAGAGAATGTTGCGATATTCTCTGAGAATCGTCCAGAATGGATTTACGCTTTTTATGCTGCTTGGAGAAATCATGCCACGGCTGTGCCTATTGACTATATGTCGACAGTAAGTGATGTTACTTATGTTTTGAATGATTCGAAGCCTGAAGTAATCTTTACTAGTTCTGATCTTAAAGCGGTGCTTCTAGAATCTATTGCTCAATGTTCATATACACCAAAGGTGATTGTCTTTGATGAATTGGATAAAGAGAAAGTCGTTTCGGAAAGAGAAGATTGGCCAGATCCAAGAGATATGGAAGATACGGCTGTAATCATCTATACTTCAGGAACGACAGGTTCACCTAAAGGTGTAATGTTGAGTTATACAAACTTGGAGGCTAATGTGTGGGCTGTTACAGAGGGTGTTCCTATCTATACTGAGGATATGGAGTCCTTATTGCTCCTTCCGCTGCACCATATTTTCCCATTGGGAGGATCTATGTTGATCCCATTGGCTTCTGGAGGAACGATTGTTGTTACGCCATCAATGCAACCTAGCGATTTGGTAGATACGCTAAAAGATAACAAAGTTAATCTTATTATTGGTGTGCCTCGTCTTTACGAGATCATGTATAAAGGAGTGATCAAAAAGATGGAGCAATCGAAGATTGCAATGTTCCTATATCGTCTTGCAAAGAAATTGAATTCAAAGGCTTTCTCTAAGCGTGTATTTAAAAAGGTACATGATAATCTGGGAGGTCATTTAACTTATATGATTGCTGGTGGAGCTGCCCTTTCTCCTGAAGTGGGTGCTTTCTGGAGAGCAATGGGATTTGAGATATTAGAAGGATATGGTATGACGGAGTCTTCTCCAATGATTACTTTTACCCGTCCAGGTCGTATTGTTACTGGTAGTCCTGGTGAAGCACTTCAAGGAATTCAAATTCGTTTCGAAGAGGGAGAAATTCTCGCGAAGGGACGAAATATCATGAAAGGATATTATAATCGACCAGAAGAGACTGCTGAAGTTCTAAAAGATGGATGGCTGCATACAGGCGATTTAGGGCATATGGATGAGAATGGTTTTCTTTTTATTACGGGTCGTAAAAAAGAGATTATCGTTACTCCAAATGGAAAGAATATCAATCCTGTCGAACTAGAATCTAAACTGGATCTTATTTCGGAAGGTGTAAAAGAGACGGGTGTTATTCTGTATCAAGATCAGTTGCACGCGATTGTGGTTCCTAACTATACTTATTTGAGTAGTCAGGGAGTGAAAGATCTAGATAAGTTCTTTAAAGAGGAGGTCTTTACTAAATACAATGAGTCGGTGGCTTCTTATAAACGTATTGTGAAGTTTACTGTTGTCAATACGGATCTACCTAGAACACGATTAAGTAAGATTCAACGATATAAATTGGAAGAGTTTTTAGATGCTGCGAATAAACCTAAAGAGGATACAAAAGAGGCTAAGACTCAAACGTTCTCTAAGGAGTATGAGGCTGTAAAGAATTTCATTGAAGCACAGGTGGATATGGAAGTACTTCCTGAACACCACTTGGAATTCGATATTGCTTTAGATTCTCTTGCCAAGTTGAATCTGATTGATTTTATTGAGAAGAACTTCGGTGTGAAGATTGAGGAAGATAAATTGTTGAAATTTCCTTCTATCTCTAAACTTGTTGATCATATTAAAGAGAATAAACTATTCCATAAAGTGGAGAATATCAATTGGTCGGCTACGCTTAAAGAACGCGTTAATGTAACGCTTCCTAAGACATGGCCTACTACCAATATTATTCGTATGGTGAGTAAGTTCTTCTTTAAATTTTATTTCCGTCTTCGTGGAATTAATAGGGATGTGATGCCAGAAGGTGCTTGTATTATCGCTCCTAACCATCAGAGTTTTATTGATGGTCTTTTGGTGGCTTCCTATATCCACAATAAAACGATGAATGAGACTTATTTCTATGCTAAGAAAGAGCATATTAATAATGCTTTCTTGAGAGGAATGGCCAATAGAAATAATGTGATTGTGATGGATCTTCGTAAAGATCTTAAAGAGTCTATTCAGAAGATGGCCGAGGTGCTAAGACAGGGGAAAAAATTAATCATCTTCCCTGAAGGTACGCGTACTCATGATGGTAGTGTGGGGTCATTTAAAACTACTTTTGCTATCTTGAGTAAGGAGTTAAATGTGCCAATTTTACCTGTTGCTATTCGTGGAGCCTATAGTGCAATGCCTCGTGGTTCTAAGTTTATTAAACCATTTAAGAAAATCGAAGTAGAGTTTCTTGATCTTTATTATCCTGAAGATAAAGAACCTAAAGTGATTGCTAAAGAGGTTAAGCAATTGATTAGTGAAAGAGTATATTAATACCCAATATATTATTAGAAAGGGACTTGCTGTATGGCTTGTCCCTTTTTTAATGCATTTACTTTTCTGTTTATTATATTCATTATCTCGTTATGTTCATATAATATCTCCTCTTTGAACTTTCATAAGCCCTATTTGTTATAATTTAAAGATAGTGTATTACATGCCAGTATAATTCGTACCGTAATAAACCTGCGCTTATGATCAGTTTGTCAACCAAATATATGGGTATCCCCATTGAATCTCCTCTTGTTATTGGGGCTTCTAACCTTTCTTTATCACCAAATTTAATTATGGATGCAGTCCCTTATGGGATAGGAGCTGTGATCTATCCTACTCTTTTTGAGGAGGTCGCCCAAATAAAAGATTCTACGGAAGTGCAACAACGTAAGTTTGAGAAAAAACAACATGAAAAAAGAAATATGTTTCCTTTCGTTCGTCATGGAGACCTCTATGCCCATTTGGCGAACGTTCGTGATCTTGTTAGACGATTAGATATCCCTGTGATAGGAAGTCTTAATTGTGTGCATATGGATTCTTGGGAATATTATGCTAAGGCATTAGAAGAACAAGGTGTGAAAGGACTTGAACTTAATTTTAGTATGCCTAATTTGTCATGGAGCTATAGCTCTAGACATAAAGAACAAGAGCAATATAGGATCGTCGAAAGAGTTAAAAATGTGGTTTCTATACCTGTATCTGTAAAATTGAGCCCTTTCTATACTAATTTACTGCATCATGTTAAGTGTTTGGATCGTTCTGGAGTTGATGGCATGGTCTTTTTTGGTAACCCTATGCTACCCGATATCGATACGCAGAACGAACAACTTCTTTGTGATTTGGAAGTGACTACAGAGGCGATATCTCATCGTGTCTTCCCTTTTATTGGTAAGATATATCCCAATACTGTTGCTGGCCTTATCGGTGCTGGTGGAGTCCGTAATGGATATGATGTTTTAAAGATGATTCTTTCGGGGGCTGATGCAGTGCAGATGGTTAGTACCATATACCGACATAAACTAGAGTATATTGCACAGATGATAGGGGAGATTAAAGAGTGGATGTTTCAAAAGGATTATGACAAGTTAGAAGATTTTAAGGGAGCTCTCTCTTTTGAAAATAGACAAAATAGACCGCTCTATTCTCGTAAGGGATATGTCGATATTATGGTTCATTCGACTACCGTATCAAAAAAATATCCTATCTCTACATCCCATACCGAAGGATGATGAGTGTGTAAAATAAAGCGGGACTACATTTATGATGTAGCCCCGCTTTATTATTTTATATCTTAAGAAGAGAATTATTCTTCTTCTAGTCGGTCTGCCATCGCATTGGCTAGATCGATACATTGTTGGAATTTATCCTCTTTTAGAGAACCTTTCTCTTCTACTGGTGATCCAACAACTTCCCATTTGATGTCTTCTGCAAATTTCATTAGGTTTTTCACCCCTCCACCATTCCATGTAAAGGATCCAAAAACACCTAAACATTTCTTCTTGATACCCATGTGTTTGATCTTCTGAACTAGGGTCTCAACAGTTGGAAACATCTCATTGTTGTAGGCACAACTACCAACAATAAAACCTTTAAATTTGAAGATGTCTGAGATGATGTAGGATGGATGTGTTTTAGATGCATCGTAGATACGAACATTCTTTATTCCTCGTACGGCTAATTGACGACCAATGGCATCGGCCATCTTTTCTGTATTGCCATACATGGTTCCATATACAATCACAACTCCCTTTTCAGATTGATAGGTACTCCACTTCTCATATTTATCTAGAATCATATCGATATGAGAACGCCAAATAGGTCCGTGAAGTGCTGCAATGGTTTTGATCTCAAGACCATCTAATTTTCTGAGTGCCTTTTGTGTGTGTGGACAATATTTACCAACGATATTGGTGAAATATCTCATCATCTCTTCTTCATAATAAGAAAGATCTAATTCATCATCAAATACTCCTCCATTAAGAGCTCCAAAGCTTCCAAAAGCATCTGCGGAGAAAAGTGTTTGTGTGGTTGTTTCGTATGTCACCATTGTCTCTGGCCAGTGGACCATTGGGATGGTGTGAAATTGTAGGTTGTGTTTACCAAGACTTAAAGATTCTCCATCTTTCACCTCAATGGTGTTTTCGAAAGATTGATAGAAGCTTTTTAGTATTGGGAAAGTCTTCTTGTTTCCTACAAATGTGATATTAGGGAACTCTTTTACGATAGCACGAATAGCACCAGAATGATCTGGCTCCATATGATTGATAATAAGATAGTCTACTTCTCTATCTCCAATGATCGTTTTTATATTGTCGATGTATTCATCAATAAAAGCCCGTTCTACGGTGTCCAGTAACGCTATTTTTTCATCTACGATAAGGTATGAATTATAGGCCACCCCTTTGTCAAGAGGCCAGTAATTTTCAAATCGATCAGATTTTCTGTCGTTCACACCTACATAAAAGATGTCGTCGGATATTTTTACTTGATGCATAAATAATAATCTCAAATTAAACATGCTAAGCCATATTGTGGGGCTTATGTTGACATGGCTAAGGTAATAATAATTGTGTAAAAAAACATGAATAAAGATTTGTTTGTCCTTATTTAGAATTGTCTGTTTTATTTGGTGAACCCGACCTTTCCTGTTAATTTCGTACCCTGTAAAAAAAGAAAACAAAAAGAAAATAGATATAATCATGGTTATTGAGAAATCTAATCGAGTATTAATTCGCCCTAAGATGGGACGAAATATTGCCATTATTGTAGTGTTATGTGCTATTGGTATTGGGGGATATGCTTATAAAATGTTTGGATATGTTTTCCAACCTATCGTAAAAAATGAGTGCGATATTTATATTGGTAAAGACGCTACCATTCATTCTTTGAGAGATAGTCTCCTTCAGAAAGATGCTCTAAAGGATATTAAAGCATTTGATTTTATAGCAAAAAAGAAGAAACTTGCGGGACATATCAAACCAGGTAAATATTCTCTTAAAAAAGGAACGATAGGAAACAATCTTGTTAACCAACTGATTGCTGGAAATCAAACTCCTGCAGTGGTTACTTTTAATAATGTACGTTTCTTCCCAGATCTTGCAGGGAAAGTGTCTAGACATTTGATGGCTGACTCTTTGCAGTTATTGACGGCCGTTAATGATACGGTTAAAATGAAAGCGTTTGGCTTTACAAGAGCCTCTTATCCTGCCATGTTTATTCCTAATAGTTATGAGATCTATTGGACCTCTACTCCTGATAAATGGGTGGATAGAATGTATAAAGAGTATAAACGTTTTTGGAATAGCACTAGAATCAAGAAGGCTAAAGATGCAAAATTAACACCGTTAGAAGTGGTGACTCTAGCCTCTATTGTACAAGAAGAGGTTCGTCATGTAGATGAGATGCCTAAAGTGGCTGGTGTTTATATGAATAGATTGAGAAGTGGCTGGCCTCTACAAGCTGATCCTACAATTAAGTTTGCATTAGGTGATTTTACGATATCTCGTATCTTAAAACAGGATCTAAAGATCGATTCTCCATATAATACATACAAATATAGAGGATTGCCTCCAGGACCGATCTGTTTCCCTTCTATTGAAGCTGTGGATGCAGTGCTTAACTATACCAAGCATAAATATTTCTATTTCTGTGCAAACAAGAGTTTTGATGGTTATCACGCTTTTGCGAAGAGCTATCGTCAACATTTGATTAATGCTCACGCTTATCAGAAAGAGTTGGACAAAAGAAGAATAGGATTTAAAAATCATCGCAAATAATTATTCGAATTAGATGAAATATATAAAGACCGTATGCCATATTACACCAGATAATGAAGTGAATAGAGATCTTCTTATGGCTGCGTTAGGTGAAATAGGTTACGATAGTTTTGTGGACGAAGAAGAGTATATCGATGCTTTTATTCAAGAAGAGATCTTTAATGCTTCTGCTGTCGAGAATGGCGCATTAAATTTCGATCCTCTATATCAGGTGACTACTTCTAGTGAGGCTGTGGCTGAACAAAACTGGAATCAAGTGTGGGAGGAGGAAACTTTCAAAGAGATTATTATTGCTGATAAGATCTTGATTCGTGCCGTTGGACCAGAGAATGACTCTGATTATGCCTATCAAATTGAGATTATACCAAATATGTCTTTTGGAACCGGTGATCATGAAACTACTGCTATGATCTTGGAGAAATTGATGTATGTGGATTGTCAGGATAAGCAAGTGCTAGATATGGGGTGTGGTACAGGAATCTTGGGTATCATGACTGCCAAAAGAGGGGCTGCTCATGTCGATGCTATTGATATCGATCATTGGTGTTATGAAAGTACTACCCAAAATAGCGAGATCAATAATGTTGTTTCTATCTTAAATCCTATCCATGGAGACGTGAATTCTATTCCTGAAGGAAAGAAATATGATATTATCTTAGCTAATATTCATAAAAATATTTTAATCCAAGATATGCATCGTTATGCTGCATCAAATAATATTGGAGGAGAATTATTCCTTAGTGGATTTTATACTTCTGATACTGATGATTTAATTGCTCATGCTTCTAAATTGGGGTATAAGTATTTGGAAACAATGGAAAAAGATTCTTGGGCTGTGTTACGTTTTGTGAAAGAAGCTTAACTATATAGACTATTATATTATATTGATCCTTATTTGTCATAATACATAAAAGTGTTGTGTGCAAGTAAGGATTTTTTATTCTTTCTAGTGTAATATATTGATACCGTTGTCTACTAATATCTTTGCTAAAAAGAAAGTGATTAATGTTTATGAATGATTTTAAGAAACCTCTACAACGGTACCTTATTGCTATTATACTTGTTTGTGGTGTGTTTTATCTGTTTATTCCCAATTTATCTCATGAAATTCAACTTGTTTTTCGTGATCAACCCAAACTGTCTTTTACGAAAGTGAAAGGCGTAACACAAGATATGCTTGTCGTGTCAGGTGTTGTTTATGCTGGCTCTATAGATGATTTTAAAAGCGCAATGGAACGATATCCAAACACTTCTATCCTCTGTTTTAAAAAGGTGGTAGGTAATATGGATGAGTTGATAAATATTGCGCTGGGACGTGAAATACATCAAAGACGATTAAAAACAGTCCTCCTTAAAGGGGGCTCTTTAGACGCTGGTGCACTTGATCTTTTCTTGTCTGGTGTAGACCGTGTCGTTTGTTGGCCTAGTAATATGGAACTGGTTAATGTTGACAATCCAAATATGGTGGATGATAATCCTACCAATGGTATCTTAGATGAAATGTACCTAGATTATTATAATGATGTTGGTGTCAATAAAAATTTCCGACAGTTTAAATTACAGGTGTCTACAGATTCTATTCCAGACATGCCATTGATGACCAAAGAGCATATCTATAAGTATGGCATCGGAACGATTATTGATTAATCTTATCTTATAAAGAAAGGCAGGACAAGATCCTGCTTTTTTTGTTTCAAATAATATAACTTCTATTTCTCTACACTGCTCTTCCTAATATAGTGAGAGAATTTTGTTTGCAATACTTTGTCTATTTCAGTTTACTACGGTTCTTTGTTGTATATGATACATATTGTGTATTCTCTTTTTATCCCTCTAACTCTATTCTAAAAGAACTATTGTAAGACACATACTGGTTGTATTTAGAATGTCTCGAATGATATAAATAGATGTTATAAAAAATCGATAAGATAACTGTATTTGTGTAAATGATTGTTGTTGTGGGGGTAAATTAGCCTTTAATATTGAAGCTCTTTTTTAATAACTTTTGTTTTAAAGTGTCTGGCTGTTAGGTTGTTTTTGTTTCTTTCTCTTTTGTTGTTTTGATTCCTTCCTTCTCGTGCAATATTTGATAATGCAAAATTATTTCTTATTTGTTAATAAGTGATATATTTTATTTATTTTTGTTTTATAAAAATAGTGTTGTTAGATTATAATTCCTCTCTTTTGTATTGCATTACTTTTTATAAAGATCATTATTCGGTAGTGTGAACGAGTCATTCAAAATTAATACTTTAAATATTAGAGTTGTAGTAAGTAAAACAAATGTTATTATGTGGAATAAAAGCCTAAAAGGAAGTAATTGTCTATTTGTATGGATGATTCTGTTGATTTTATCTGGGTGTCATACAAAACCGACAAGTCAACAGGAGAATATATCTATTAATGATGAAGAGACCGTTAAAATAGAGAATGCTCGTGAAGCACAAGATAAAGTCAAAGATTCAATAAGAACGAAGCTATTTTTTAAAGATTACAAAGGTACTTGGGTATGCTATAAATATTGTAAAGATACCGTTCAATATAAATATGATGGCTTTCGATATGATGAAGTTGCAGCCAAAGAGTTTGCTCGGTATTATAGTTTTGCGATAACTGATGATACAATTGTTGTTAATGGTATATTTAAAGAACCTGTTGATTTGGAATCTTATACATATGCTAAATTATCCAATATGGAGTATTACTATCAGCACTATACGATGTTTTTGTCAGATTTGAATCTTCTTGAAATAGATTCTTTAAAAGAAGATATAATGGGGCTTGCTAGTTCGCATAATTTTATGAATTATCAAAAATATTGTGATCAACAAATGGCCAAAGGTGATACTATTCCTTATTTTGATTCTTCTGCAGATGCAGTTTCAACTGATAAATGGTGTTTCTCTGGTATCGTTGCGATCAATTATAAAGGATATAATTATTATTTTAAAAGAGGGGTTCCAAAAATGAAAGGCATTGTTGGCTTGCCAAGTGATATGTATAATCGATTTTCTGTTGTTAGAGTCTATAAAAATAGTACAATAAAGGAAGCAGTATATAAAATGATTGAAGAGTTCCCTAAAGGAACAGAAGAATTACTTTTTACACCAATGTCTGATGGTGGTGATGATACGGTATATGAACCTTATTTGCCAATGGAATCAGGTTTACCTTACCCTTCGTCTACAGAATATTTTTGGGAAGGGAAAGATAAATTAACTACTCGAACGTTTAAAGATTATAACAGTACATTTGTATTTGAATTTGTTAAGAAAGGGTCAGATGTAAAAGTAAAATATTGGAATGATGTAACCTTCCCTTTTGAAGAAGGATATGACGATCATGCGATATGGAAGCGTTCTTAATTTATAACGCATCTGAGCCAAAGCAATAAGGATATCTTCTCTTTATTGCTTCGGCTTTTTTTTATCAATAATCAATACCGCTATGTATTCCATTATGAAAATAATTGCTTTTCAGTTATTTGAACAACGCAAGGTGAAAGGTTTTCCATTACCAGAATTCTTTAGTTATGTTCCGACTCCCGAAGCCAATCCATCATTTCAAGCAGAACGCGAAAAAGTTTGGAGCGATGCGGTTTTAGGAGGTGATATATACAAATATGGAAAAGTGGATTTGCTCAAAGACATCTATCCTCAAGGCTTTTTTAATTCGATTGATAATTGGAGTAACTATTTAGACCCTTTAACCCCAGAAGTGGAGAATTATCATTGGCAAAGCAAGATTCTTCAATATAAGGATCATTTTCAATTGGCTCCCAAAATTGGTTATGTTCGTTTTGTTTTTGAAAATGGAGAGATAGGCTATTCATCAGTAGACGCGTTAAAAGAATATCTGGCTCCCACAAAGAAAGGATTAAAATATAAAGTTGAATATATTTATGTTGATTATATTGATGATAGAGACTACTACCAAGAAATATGGAAACGACAATAAAAGGAAAAATTGACAACTTCTGCTGAGGTTTTTGATTATTAAAAAAAGCTCTTCTTAAATGGAGAGCTTTCCTCTAGGACCTAATTCGACTACTCTAACATTTTGAATTTCCGCTTTGTCGATATCGAACTTAATTAAAGTACGAACTTTGTGGAATCCATGTTTGCCTATAGCACCAGGATTGATATGTAGTAGGTTTTTAGAGGCATCTCTCATTACCTTTAATATATGAGAATGACCAGAGATAAATAGATTTGGCTTTGTCTTTGTTAGGTAAGGACCAATACCTTTGTAGTATCTTCCAGGATATCCCCCAATGTGGGTCATCACGACTTTTAAACCTTCGACTTCAAAAGTAGCCATCTCTTGTGTTGCATTGCGTACCGTATGATCGTCAATATTACCATATACAGCACGGACTTTTGCAATCTTTTCTAGTTGGTCTAAGACTTCAATACCCCCAAGGTCTCCTGCGTGCCATATTTCGTCTACATCTTTGACGTGTTTTAATGCCAAGGTGTCTAGTTTACCATGGCTATCTGATATAAGTGCTATCTGTTTCATGAAAAAAAATATCGCAATAACCAACATTGGTTATTGCGATATAAAAGTAGTTTTAATTATTAAAATTGAGATAAGTATGTGATTAAGTTTTCGTCTCTAGGAAGATCCATCTTCTTTCTTAGTCTAGAGCGAGCCACATCAATACTTTTGGCACTTTTATATGTTAATGCACTAATCTCTTTGGTTGTCATATTAAGGCGAAGGAAAGCACAAATCTTTCTTTCATTAGGGGTAAGGTTAGGATGTTTTTTCTCGATGTTACGATAGAAATCGCTATGGACTTTCTCGAAACGTACTTCAAACTCTTTCCAACCATCGTCTTTTTTAAAGAAATGTAGTTTGTCAATAATTTGCCCCACACTTCTTTGGGCTGTTTTAGGAATCACAAGTTGTTGGAGAAGTTTAATAATTTCATCGACAAACTCACTTGTTTTAACCATTGTAATGGCTTTTGATGCAAGCTCATTGTTTCTAAAATTAAGTTCTCTATTTAATCTTTCGTTCTCCTGTTCTTTTTTGTATAACTCGAGTTCCGCGATCTCTTTTTTCTTCTCCAACATGATCTGCTGTTGTTTTCTTTTCTGTCTAAACCAGATAAAGACAAAGATTACAAGAAGGAAGGCAAGAAGGAATAGAACAAACAATAGTTGGGTTCTCTCTTTCTGTTGAATATTGAGTAGTCTAAGTTGCTTGATCTCTTGCGATTCTTTAAAAGCATCGATACTATAAAGCAATTTAGAGAATTCAGCTTTGTTGTTTTTCTTGTCTATTGATTTTTGTAGTTCGATATATTGTTTTTGAAAAGTAGCTGCTTCTTTATATCTTTTTTCTTGTTCATATAATCGTGCCAAAAAGATGATTGCATCTAATTGTTGTGATTCTAACTTATAACTTTCAAATAATTTATTCGCTTTAATGGCATTTTGTTCTGCCATTTTAAGGTTATCTAGTTCTTCATAGCAAGATGCGATAGCCAGAATTGTTTTACCTACTTCCAGATGTTCATGTTTTAGCGTATAAAGGTTGAGTGCACTCTCAAAGAATTTCAATGCCTCTGGATATTTCTTATAAAGCAAGTAGGAGTTACCTAATTCAAATTCAACTTCAGCAACGTTTTGAGGTTCTCTATCACGAGCATACATCTGACGTGCATCTTTCAAATATTTGATAGCTTTTTCAAAATATCCTTGCTCTAAGAATACCTTAGAAATAAAAAGCTTTGAATGAGCCATTAACCCAAGATTGTTTGCTTCTTTTCGTATATCGTATGCTTTCTGGAAATAAGCTAATGCCTTTTCGTAATTCTGCGTTTTTAAGGCAATCATACCAAGATTATTGGAAGCTACGGCAATACCATAAGGATCTTTTGTCTTCTCAAATATCTCCAAAGATTTTTGGTAATACTGTTTCGGAAGGTCGTAATTGTTTAATGCATAGTAGACATTACCAATATCGTTAAGACAATAGGCTTTTCCATTTTCATCATTAGCAAGATTAATGTTCTTTAATGACTCAAAATAAGCATCCATGGCAAGAGGATATATCTTTAACTCTAGATATATGTTTCCAATACGATTAAATATAGAGGATTTGGTCTTATGATTGTCTTGTATTACTTCTAGTTGTGATGCTTCTTGCATCAGTGTAACCGCTTGATAAGGATTATTCTTTTTAAGAGATTCGTATTTTTGGAAATAGGAGGACACTTCATCTGGAATCTCTTCGCTAGGTTGAGCCTTCATTAAGAAAGGAAGGATCATTAATGCCAAGAATACGAATGTGTGTTGTAATGGTTGTGTTGTATATCTCTTCATCTTCGCTATTGTTGTTTCTCTAATTTCTTATCATCACCATATTTGGTTTTATGGTTTAGAACAAAAGTGATGCCTTTATAATCTATGTCTTATTGTTGTAAACAAATATTGTGATTATTTAGTTTAATTTGATTAAGGCAAAAACCAGTTATGATAAGTCTTGTTCACATTTATTATTCTTCCCAATTTTAGTGTAGTTCTCGAAATGGGAATAACATTATTTACGTCATAAACCACATTATTATTTATTGACGATACCGATTATATTCTTTATTAGAGGATTGTAATGGTCGAGAAAATTTATGTGTATGAATGCGTAGTGTTGATAGAATGGTAATAGATGTGTTCATTGTGTTATCATTTAGTTCAATATTTCAAATATACAAAAAACTATTCTCTAAAATAATTCTCGTTTTATTTCTAATGATCTTTTCCATTTAGAATCTAAATAGTGTTTACTTTTAGTTTTTTTTAATGATTTTGCCACGAAAAGAAGATTCTGTTCGAACAAAAAGATAATCATATATGTTTTTAATTTAAAAGGTTTATGATTATGACTAAAGCAATTATTCATCGAGCAAGTTCTAGAGGAGTTTCCAATTTAAGTTGGATGAAAAGTTATCACTCTTTTAGTTATGGACAATATTTTAATCCAATAAGAATGCAGTTTGGAAAACTTAGGGTACTAAATGATGAAAGAATTCAGCCCAATAGAGGATTTTCTTCTACTCCTTTGGATAATATGGAGATGGTAACAATTGTTTTAGATGGAGAGTTGAAACATACCGATACTTTAGGTAATGATAAGATCCTAAAAAGGGGGGGCATTCAGTGCTTGTCTGGTGGTTCTGGAGTGAAACACTCTGAACTTAATAATGATGCCGAGGCTGATTTGCGTCTACTTCATATGCGTTTTCTTCCTAAAGATAAAGGTGTTGCTCCTCAGTATAATAGTTGCAGTTTCGATTTAGATAACCAAAAGTCCGAATTGGTCCTTTTGGTGGGAGCTGACCAAGGATTACCTATAGCGCAAGATGCTTGTGTTTCTTGGGGTAACATGGAAAAGAATGCAGAGTGTGATTATAAGATCCATTATTCAGGTAATGGCCTTTATCTGCTTGTTATTGAAGGAATGGTACATTTAGAAGATCATGTGGCTTTTCCAAATGATGCTATTGGTGTTTGGACAGACGAAGAAACCGTTCATCTTAAGATGATGGCGGATTCAAAATTTATATTGATTGAAATGCCTCCAAAACGTTAAATACAATATGAGGTATTATTAATTGCCATAGTGAGAGAAAAATCCGTATACATTTAATGTATATGGATTTTTTGTTGTCTTATTTTTGTTTATATGATTATTGCTAATCTGGAAGTCTGGTTTGCCCATAAAACAGTGGGATCATGATAGAATGTTGGTTTATTTAAATGAAGGATATTCGTAACGAATCATATAGGTTTGATTATGGGGTCCAACCATGGTGGAAGTACTCTTAAAACCTTCTTATTATCTATTCAATATCAGTTCTTACACTGTCTTCAAATACTAGAATCCTTTTTGTTGGCAGTGGTTCTTCCGTTATGTGATAGACGAATATTGTTAATGAATTTTATGTAATTATTTAAATTATTATCAATTAACGTTAAATAATTGAGTCTTAACTTGCAATCTCCTATTTTGAATGGGAAGAATGATATTCTCCCTATTTTGTTATTTTTCTTTTGATTAATTTTAGAGCTGTTACATACAAAAACTGTATAAATATGTTTAATAGACTGTTGCAGGTACTACTTTTAGTAATAAGTGTAAGTACCGTTTCTATTGCCCAGAAGAGATCATTGAAAGTTGATGATTTCAAGGACTGGAATAGAATAAGAGAGACTCAACTGTCCGATGATGGGCAGTGGTTTTTATATCAAATTTATCCAAATCATGGAGACAATACATTGGTGTTGAATTCGGTGGATAAAAAAACAGAACATCGTTTTGAGCGTGGAGAGAAGTCTGATTTCTTCCCAAGTTCCAAAGCAATTGTTTTTATCCAAAAAGCTCCGTTAGATTCTATCAGAGCGAAGAAGGTGAATGGAAAGAAAGCACCTAAGTCTTCGGTGGGAATCTATTCGATTGAAAAAGATGCCAAGCTATTGGTTGAAAAGGTCTCTTCTTATCAAATGTCAAAAGAGAAGAATGATTTCTTGGCTTTTATCTCTGATGTAAAATTAGATGAAGCTAAAGATACGACCAAGGTTGAGAAGAAAAAGGATAAGAAAGCGACCCTAAAGAATCTATATATCGTTAATGGCCGTACTTTGGATACGATGTTAATTCGTAAGGTAACAAAGTTCACTCTTTCTAAAGATGGTTCTGCTGTTGCGTATGTACAACAAAAAGATGATTCATTAAAGCATGCTTCGTTGTGGTATATGAATCTGTTAAATCGTTCTTCATATAAAGTGCAAGAGGGAGACCATGCGACATATGAGACCATCTCATTAGATGATAAAGGTGCTCAATTGGCTTACCTTTTTTCTACAGATACAACGAAAGTAAAATCATATCAAGCATACTATTATAAGTCAGAAAAGAATGTTCATCGTTGTTTTGCCAAAGCGGGAGAGAAGTCGTTGCATGCAAAGATGGTCCCTTCGAAACACAAGTCGATGGTCTTCTCTGAGGATGGTAGTCGTCTTTTCTTTGGTGTACAATATCCCGAGTTAGAGGCACCAAAGGATAGCCTAATGGATAATGAGAAAGCGAAGTTGGATCTATGGTCATGGAATGATAAAGATATTCAACCTAGACAGTTGGTGAATCTTTCTAAAGATAAGAAAAGAGCTTTTAGGGCTCTATATCAGATTTCAAAGAATAATATCATTGCACTAAATGATTCTTCTTGTATGGGATTTGATATTCCAGAAAAGGGAATGGGGGCATATGCTCTTGCACAAGACAATCTTCCATATAAGAAGTCTTATAGTTGGACTGCTTTATGGGGTGGTGACTACTATGCTTTCAACCTAAAGAATGGCGAGAAACAGTTGGTTGCTAAGAATGTCGAACAAGTGGAATTATCACCTAATGGACAATATGCTGTTTATTATCAATGGAACGATAGTACTTACTATGCCAAAGATCTAAAGAGAGGAAAGATGTATGCATTAACTGCAGGTTTGAAAGTTCCTTTCTATAATGTTCATCACGATACACCATCATCACCAGCTCCTTATGGTATTATGGGATGGGGAAAAGATCAATCGGTATATATTTATGACGAGTATGATGTTTGGAAAATCGATCTACGTCATAAAGTTGCTCCTAAAAGAATAACTAAAGGACGTGAGAAAAATTGGAAATATAGATACGATGCTTTAGATAGAGAAGAGGATTATATAGCATCTAAACCTTTATTCTATTTGACCAATAAAGAGACGATGGCAACAGCGTATGCTTATTTAGATCTTGCTACTGGTGTTGAAACACGTCATCTAGAGGGAGATTATCAGTTGGGATGGCCTGTTAAGGCAAAGAGTGCCGCGGTAGTAAAATGGTCGAAACAGACCTATCGTATGTTCCCTGACTATCATACTTCAAATTTAAGTTTTGATGCTCCTCAGAGACAAACAGATATTAATCCACAACAAAAGGACTTCAAGTGGGGACATATCCAAATGGTTAAATGGGTAAGCTTTAACGGAGATTCTCTTAAAGGCCTTTTGGTGACACCAGAGAAGATGGAGAAAGGAAAGAAATATCCTATGATGTGTTATTTCTATGAGACCTATTCTGAGCGTCTTCACCAGTATTGGTTACCTGCTCCTAGTCGTTCCACGATTAATAAATCACTTTATCCAAGTAACGATTATGTTTTGTTTATCCCAGATATCTATTACCGTGATGGTTATCCTGGACAGAGTGCTTACGATGCTATTGTGAGTGGTGCTTATGCAATGTGTGAGCGTTATGACTTTATCGATAGATATCATATGGCCCTACAAGGACAAAGTTGGGGAGGTTATCAAACCGCTTATTTGGTGACACAAACTAATATGTTTGCTGCTGCAATGGCTGGTGCCCCTGTTAGTAATATGACTAGTGCTTATGGAGGTATCCGTTGGGGATCTGGTTTGAGTAGAGAGTTCCAATATGAACAAACACAAAGCCGTATCGGTGGAACACTTTGGGACAAACCAATGCAATATATTGAGAATTCACCTGTATTCTATGCTCCTAAGGTACGTACTCCTTTATTGATCATGCATAATGACGAAGATGGTGCTGTGCCATGGTATCAAGGTATTGAATATTTTATGGCTCTAAGACGTTTGAACAAACCTGTTTGGATGTTGCAATATAATGGACAACCACATAATCTAAGTGCAGATGCATGGGGAGACAGAATTGATCTTAGCCGTAGAATGCTACAATTCTTTGACCATTATTTGAAAGGTGCTCCTGCTCCTCGTTGGATGAAAGAAGGGGTAAAAGCTATAGATAAAGGACAAGATCTAGGTTATTGATTTTTATTTTTACTAGATAACAAAAGAGACTACTTCAATTGAGGTGGTCTCTTCCTGTTTGTTTATAACCGTAGAAGAGGGAGTCAATCGTCGATTGAACATTAGATTGTTTGTTGGTACGGTTGTTAAATAAGAAGAGAGAACATGCTTGTTAGGCAGTTCTCTCTTTTCTCTTTTATGCTATATTGAATAGCTAAAGGTGAAGAGACGGTCTCCTTAGAGATAGCCTCTTCAGATGGGAAGATAGTTTATTTAATGATAATTTTTGATGTGCCAATAACTGTTTTCCCTTGGTAAACAGAAAGGAAATAAACACCGATGCTCCAGTTCTGTGTGTCAATATCAAAACGTTGATTTGATCTTTCTGACTGATGTATAAGTTGACCGTTTATATCAATAACTTTTACTTGGAATAATGAAGCTTGTTCGTTTGTTTTCTTTATTTGAACATAGCACTTATTCCCTTTAGAAATAGGGTTTGGATATACATGAACATTATTTTCAATGCTTCCTTTATCCATACCAAATTCTAAATGCAAAGGAGAGGAGATAGATCCTACTCTTTGGTCATTGGTATAGTCTAACGTTTGTTTCGCTTTATATTTCTTTCCAGTAGTATGATCCGTAAGTTCAAATGTGATTCCATCTGTCGTTTCATCATTCTCTTTTAGCATTAAGAATTGGTATCTTTTGCTCGAAGAGTCTTCTACGTTGAGATAGTTTCTTCCAAGAACCTCGTTTTCTACCTTCGCTTCGATAGTATAGTCGTCTGAGTTTAGCTCTTCTCCATTTAAGTAACTTTTACTAATTACGGTCATGGTGTTACGAGAGATGATCTCTTTCTCATCATTCTCTACATAAGAGCTTTTGCGACTACGTCTGCTTTTTCTATTTGGAATCACATATTCTGAATTTTGTGCTACCAATAGCTTGTGAGACGTTGCATTGACAATACTCTTTTTCCATTTCAAGAAACCATCCTGATTACTCCAATTATGGCTATATTCAGTTGTCGTGTGAGCTGTCATTAGTGCACTATAGTCATAAGTAAAGACCACTTGGTTGTTGTTGTCTAATACTTCTAACGTACAATTCTCAAAGCGTACCTCTGGTTTCTTTTGAACCTTTAGAGCTGGAAGATAGCTGTCCGAACGTACAAAGAAGATCAAAGGATTATTCATAAATTCATCTGGCGTTATGCCTGCTTCATCTAGGTCAATAGATATTTTTGTTGTACCTGCCTTTGGAATGACAAAAGAATGGTCATATAGAGCTCCAGGGAAACTACCATCAGGGTTTGCATAATAACGTCCTCCTGTATCTCCACCAATTACGATGTGTGCTTTTAGATCCGATGGACTCTCTTCTACGAATTTTGCTTCAGCATTAAAACGTAGTTTAGAAGCAATCGTTTGGTCTACAACATCAATGTTTGTTGGATTGTATAGTTCATATCCCATACCTGGTTCGATAAGAGATAGGTCCCCACTCCAAGATGATTTGTCCGATTCAAGGATTGCAAAACGATCATTATGACGAAGGACTTCTCCTCCTTTTAGTTCCGCTTTATTTATCGCTTTATCGATCTCTATTGCTTCGTTGTTATGTACCGCAACCCAGTTGTATTTATTCTCTCTTACTTGATCAATGGAAACAGAATATTCATCTTGTAGCAGTGTACCCCTAACTTTTAGAAGGTCATCTTGTGGAACATAGATCTTATATCCTTTGTTAATGTCTATTTCAGATATGGCACCACTCCACTGTTTTGTAGATGGGTTATAAGCACTAAATCCAGTTGTCAGTTGTTTGATCTGACTTTCGTCTTGAGTTAGTGTTGCCAAAACATTATTGATGTTTCTATTTGCAGGATTTACATTGAAAGAAACAAAATTCCAACCTTGTGTTAGTACAATAAACTGCTCGGCTTCTTGCGAATGAAGAAGGAAAGGTACTTTGTTGGTTCCTTCGATTGCATCTGCCCTGTATGGTGTCTTTTCTTTCGCAACATACATTGTATTTCTAGAGTTATCCCACATTTTGAATGTAACAACTTTATTCTCACTGTTGTCTGATTCAATTGTTAAGTAAGCTCTATATTTGTTTGTTGTGTTATCAAAGAACAACTTAGAAACTCCTGCTACTTCACCATCAATATATGCTACGATAAAATCTTGTTCATCTTCAGATATTGGAAGATCTGCATTTACTGATGGAGTAAATTGTGCCACCATATGCATCTGGTGTCGTTTTGCTTCTGGTTGTTTGATTTCAGGAATCTTGGCCTTAACAATCAATTCAATCTCTAAGTTCTTACGATAGCTTTTATCATCTTCTTCAAAACGAACAATGACTTGTCCTTTAAATCTACCAACTGGTAATGTCTCTAGTTCGTTTACATCAAATATTACCGGGAAGTATCCATTTGCTGGTACTGTTCCTGTAGATACTTGAGGTGTAATAAAATTACTTAGACTATTAGATACAATATTGAAACGAACATCATGTGCTGCTCTGTTTCTTAGTTTGGCATTTATCTCAGATGTTTCTCCTTTGACAATAATGGCTACTTTATTTCTCTCTTGCCAGTTGGCTGCAGCTCGATCTAGTACAAAGATATAACTCTGATCACGTGTTAGAAGTTCTCCTTCCATGTCGCGAGTATCTGCTGCTACAAATGTTACCCTATAGGTGAATCCTTCGTATTGATCCGCTTCTGGGATATGAATAAATGCTCTATGACCTTGTACTGTGGCATCTACGTATTGTCTTTCGTAGATTTCAGTCTTTTCTTTATTGATACGCTCAATACGAACTTTAGAGCTCGCAAGGTCTTTTGAAAATTCAACAATCAAGTTGTCTTCTCTTAACCATCCATCTTCGATGTTTGTATCAATAGAAACAAATGGGTTATGGTCAATAACACCTGAAATGACATTAGAGTAGTTCTTTACATTCAGATCAGTACAGTAGGCATTGGCACGAATAAAATAACGACCAGCATCCATGGTATCTACTCTTAGAGACAAATGCTTTTTAGGGAAATCTCCAATTTGAGAAGCACCAATAAAAGAGAATCTTTTCCACTTAAGATCTCCAGCTTTACGATATTCTACTTCTAAAGAGGATAGATCACTTGAATTAGGATCGAAACCTGTTAGTGTCAATGGCAATTCATTGTCGTTGCATGTGTTTACTACCCAATTGTCTGATGGTGATTCAATCGAGATAGGATCACAGTTTGACTCCCATGAAGCAAATAGGGTTATTTTAGATGCGTCTGCTGGAACTTTCTCCAATTCAGCTTCTATACCGCTACGCAAATCTTCTGTTTTATAAATATCCGTCATACATCCAGGCATCGCAACCAATTCAATTGGTAGTGAATTTGTTCCAGGTCCTGGGATCACTTCTACTGTTACTTCGTTACTTCCTTGGTATGGAAGGAAAATAGGAAAGCTGCTTCCAAGTCCAGATATCTTTTTGCCTCCGACTTTTACCGTTGCTCCAGATTCTTGACCTGTAAGCGTGTTTACAGAGTATATACGACCTTCTTCACTTTGGCTGTCATTGTCTAAACGAACTTTGTAGACTGCACTCTTGCCTTGAGGAAGATTGCGAAGTTCTGGATTTGAAACCACTGTCATCTTTACACGATCCCTAGCTTGTGTTCCTGGTTCGTTAGGACAACTACTGGTGCCTGAAACGGTCTGGAACATATACGTACCATAGGTTGGGTCTTTTGTTACATTCATCGTAAAGAAATCACCCGCACTACTATCTCCCAGGTGGAAACCTTGTGTTACATTGGTGACTGTTGAATGGACTGTTGTATTGTCTTTGGTATGATTGGTTGCTAACCCTACATTTAATTTAAATGTAACCAATTCTGTTTTAAACAAGAAGTCGATACCCGTTTTGGTACTTACTTCCCAGTGGGTTGTTTCATTTCTTGTTTTCAGTGTATCTACGCTATATTCATAATCAAAAGTATTTCCTCCATTAAGTGTCAAGTTCGCAATACTGCTCTCTTTCTCATTTAATGGGGTTCCTCCTAAGAAGATATTTCTTTTATTATCAGCAATAATCTTCTTCCAATTATTTTTTGAATTGTTAAGAATGTCTTCGTTAAGAATCAAATAGAGCTCTTTCTTTGTAAGTGTTTCTCCATTTGCTTGTCTTTGTTTTTGATTCTCTATTTCTTTTAATAGATTGTCAATTGTCGGAATGATGTGCGTCTTAACATGGTATATGCTTAAAACATAACGTGTCTTGAATCCAGGAGAGACTGTGTATGAATCATCTATTGCAGGTGGATTTGTACCGTCAAAACTTAGTTGTTTACTCTTCGAATAGACAAAGTTCATACCTGTTCCAAATACCACATCTGCATCTTCATTGGTTCCTGTTAAGTCGTCACATGTCGTTACTTTTTGTTTTAGAACCGTAGTATATAGATCTTGTTTTTCTTCTCCACTTCCTTCGAGTGAATTTACTGTGTTGTATAGACCTGCCGTGGACTTAAGACCAAATCCTTTGAATAGAAGAGCCTCTAGGCTTGTTCCAAAGTCTACACCGAATGCATTGGCCCCCTTGTATTCAATACCTGTAGTGATGGTTGTCCCTTTCTCTAAGTATGCATAACTGTTATCCCCTGGAGGATCATGTAGAATAAAGTCTGGCAAATGTAACTCTGCAGTAATGAATGTTGGTTCAAGAATTTTATGCCCTGTTACCAATGCCCATTTTTGTGTAAATAGCTCTTTCTTATATTCAGGAACTCTTGCTGTTACACTAATGTTCTTCTGGTATCCTCTAGGCTTATTCCATGGACCTTTGATATTTGCATCCCCTGCCTTGATTTCATATTCTAAAGTGCCATCAACAATAGTACGTTCTTTTTGTGCTCTATCTGAAACATTATCTGTTATCATCAAGGTCGCTGTCTCTACTCCACATTTGTGTTTTAAAATAGGGTAGTAGTCGTACTTTTCATTTAGCTTTATTTTAGAGCTATATTTTTCACCTTGCTCTAATACGAAGACCTCTTCAGAAATTGTTTTGTTATCTACAGTTACATCATGTACGGCTTTAGGTGTCTTCCAAATGTCCCCTTCAAGAGTCAATTCAATGTCCTGACGGAATCTAAATGGTGCTTTTACAAGTCTAATTTCAGTAACTTTATTGGTTACTTTAGTCTCTCCCGTCTTAGCATTGATTACTTCTACGTTTTTAACTTTAATCGTATCTCGTTGGGTTAAATCAATAGATTTTTCACCCATCGCATCAATAAGATTCTGTTTTACCTCTTTAAACTTGCGTTTCATCTCATCGGTAGCATCTTCTTTGGTAATACGAAGATCTACAACCTTGGCTTTGTATTTTGCTGCAGGAAGATATAGGGTGTCAATACCTGTTGCATCTAAGGTTACTATTTCACTATAACAGTTTCCTCCTGATTCGTTAACTCTAAATAGCTCAACATCTGCTTCATCCGCTATAGGTTTGTTACATCCAGAGAAAACAGATAGGATAAGAGTATCTTTTTGTATGTCATGGAATACAAAAGGATTGGTCTTATTCTTGGTGTCTGTTGCTAGATCTAATGTTACCGTTTGATCAAATTCGTGCTTCTTATATGATACGCCTAATGTATTGTCTTTGGTAGGATCTGGTGATTGAATGATATATTCAAAAGATCCATCTTCTTTGGTTTTGGTACTTTGTTCTTCTCCATTGAAAACAACAGAAGCATCTTTGATCGGACAATCTCCAATTAGTACTTTACCATATACTGGAATAGATGAGTGATCTTGAAATCTTACGTCATCTTGTTTGTAATCGGATAGAGACAATGTTCTTGTAATGGTGTCAGGTCGAATATCTGCATCTTCTTTAGTCGGGATTATGTAGAATTCAGACTCCTCTCCATAGTAGATTTCGTCAAGATAGAAATAACCCTCTTGATCTGTAAGAAGTAGTTTCTCAATACCTTTTTTGCTGTAAAGATTGTCTGTCGGAATTTCTTGTTTTTCAATACCTGGGCCGGAGTATTTTAGTTCAAGTATTTTGTCTCCTACATTTTGAATAAGATTCACTTTTATTTTATGAAATCCTTTCGATAGTGTTTCTGAATGCGAAACTTCTCCTTGAGTATATTCAGCTCTTAGTTTTTCAATATCATCAATCCATAGTGTTGCAACGTCATCTCCACGTAGATAGAAGGTGTATTCGCCTTCTGTTGGTAGGTAGATCCAACTGTTATAAGATGCTGCTAAATAAGTTTGGTCATTGCAAAAAGCTAGGTTAAAACCACCACAAGTTGCCTCCTTGGTTGGAACGTATGAAGTTTCTAATGTATTAATTTTATCCCAAGAGATATATGAATCAATCTTATAGTACTGATAGTTTACCTTCTTATCTGGTGCAGAAATTAATTTTAATGGAACTTCAGGTACTCCCTTTTCACTGTCTGCAATTTTTACATGACCACTTAATACCCCGTTTGGTGAAAGGTACCCATCATCGCCTAATTGCTGTATTTCATCTAACCCTTTCATTGCTCTGATTCTAAACTCATAAACATCTCCAGGGATTAGTGCAAAACTTGGTGTCCATGTGTATTGATCTGTTGTTGCGGATAGTTCTTCAACCAAACTCCAATCTCTTCCATCTTTATATTCTAAACGAATGATATCATGGTAAACGGTATTTCTTACGCCCCATTTAAATTGGATTGAATTTCTTCTAGTATCAATCTCAAAATTATTGATGATTCCATCTAGGGTAACATTTTTATCTACCTTAGTGGAACTTCTTGATGGACAATTGTTGAAATAGGTACTGCTATATCCTCCAGGGAAATAGGTCCAGATTTCATATTTAAATTCTTTGCCCGGTTTAATATCCCTTGTGTCTGTATAGTTTGTTGTACCTCCATCAACTTGGATCTCTTTGACCGTATTGTCGTTTAAATTGGTTCTTTTGATTTTGATCTTATACTTATCGTTAGGGACATTGGTTGCATTCTTCCATCTAAGAATTACTCTTTTCTGTTCCTCTTCATATAAAATACCAAAGTTATATGGCTGCTTAAGTTTTGCTGTAGTCATCCATGAGCCACCAACACTCCATTGATAACAGTTAAAAAGATGTGATTCTGTCCAATATTTTCCACCTAAGTATAGTGTCGCATATGGGAATGCTGCAACCGTAATGGTCCTAGTTCCCCATCCATCTACGTCTCCTCCAATATCATTCCATCTCCCGTTTCGATATTGCATTGGATGATTTTCTTCCCAACTTATACCTCCACAATGAGAATAATGGTTTGGTAGACTTGTTCTATATTTAATATAGTAATCATTGTCTTTTTCAAGTTGTTCTGCTCTTACAGGATTACTGTTAGAGTAACTTTGAGAAAAAGCAATTTCTGGTAATAAGTATAAGCATAATGTTAATAGCACTCCTATCATCCATGGAGCATGCTTGTGTTGATAATAATGTAATGATTTTTTCATAAATTTTAATAAATAATGGTTAATACTTGTTTGATGTAAAGGGTGATTCGTTCTTGTTTGTATTATTATAAAATAACCTGTTGTTTGTAGAGACTTATTATATTCTTTTGTTCGATCTATTAATTGTACTATGATAGTTCTTTGTGATAAGTGGATGATTGTTCTTGTTGTTTTAAAAAAAGCTTATTATGATAAGTGGTTGTAAATATATTGCTTTATTATGTTATAAACTAGTGTGTTGGGTTTGTGTAGTGAAAGTTTTAATGATCAATTTAGGTATCAGTCTTATATTTATATTGTTTTTGTCGACTCTCTTCAAAGATTAGTCGATTGGTCTATAAAAGTGCTAGATTTTATATTCTTTGGTTATATGGAGAATACAATTTATTATTTCTATAGATGGTTTATTTGCAGGAGGTTAGTGTTTTTGTAATAATACATAAATTAACAGTAGTTTTGGGTTGTTGTGTTAATTTTAGCTGTTTTTAATATATGAGGTTTGTTAGAGAGAAATATTGATATTGAATATTTGTGAATGGAAAAATAAATTCTTTAATGGTCTTTTGTGTTGTTTTGTTTAAATGTGTGTAGTTTGTGTTAATAAGTGTTTTGTTTTTTGTGGGAATTTTAGTGCATTTTTTCAATCACTACAGTTGATTAGATGATATCTCAGATATGAGGTAATTCTAGATATTAACCTCTCTTGTAGATTAACACGAAAGATAAATCTGAGGTATTTAAAAGAACATTAGTGTTCTTGGTTTTAGGTATTAGGGGATAAAAAAAGAGAGGGAATCTATTTAATAGATTCCCTCTCTTTTTATGAAATTGTCAAAGTGATTACTCGTTTTAACGATTGTTTTTCTTATTGATCCTAGCTACTAATTTTTTTAGCTGAATGTCTTCACCAGTCAATATCTGTTTTTCCTCTACAGGTATATAAATATCAGGTTCTGTTCCGTTGCCATCTAATGTTTTTCCATTTCGTTGAATGGATAACATGGTAGATACTTTAACTCTAATATTAGAGTTCTTTAGATATATTTTTTTCGAATTACCACTTGATCCATCTGTCGTTACTCCTACTATCTTTATATTTGGCAATCCTTTAAACGATGTAGTAAATACGGTTGCTGCACTGAAGCATCTTTCATTGACCAAGATGTATACAGGTTTAGTATATGTCATTTTACCATTATGTAGTACCATATAATACGGTTCACTAAACTTAGATTTATCAAAGTCTGATTCTATTTTGAATGTTTTATTAAATTCGGTTATTGCTTTCCTATCATTCTCGGATAAATGTTTTGAATTAAAGGAAAATAAATACCGTCCATTCATAGATCTTATTTCGGAGTTAGTAGCTTTTTCTGTTCTTAAGAATGCAACATTGGCTACCCATGGTGATTGGGATGGTTTTACGATATAACTTGCAATAGTTTGTAAAATGTCTCTTGTTCCTCCGGAATTATTTCTTATATCGATAATAAGGGCATTTGTTGATGAATATTCTTGAATCTTAGTATTAAGGAATTTCTTATACCCTTTAATATCTGAATAATCAAACATTTTCGGAATATTAATATATCCAATATTGTGATCAATAATTTTAGTGGACAGATCAAATTTCTTATTAAGAATGTTGTATCTAATTTTATAGTTATTTATTCTTGTTTTTGAAAAGTATCTTTCTTTTTGCGTGGTTAGTTCAAATGTTTTATGTGTTTCTTTTTTTCCTCTTTTATTTGTTAATATTACATCTATTTCTTTATCAGTGGAAATATTTTTATAAAATAACATAGCTCCATACTCTTCAATTTGTTCTGCAGCTCTAGTTTGCTTTGCAGCAAAGGGTGCATATTTGTTTTTATAGTTATATGAATCTATTAATGTATTTACGTCTATTCCATTTATACTTTTAATATATGGGTATTTCCTTGATAAGTAATTGTAATGTTCTTTTATTGTGTCTCTTTTTAGTGCAATGAGTTTTCCATTAAGATTTGTCAATCCAAAAGGTAGTTTGAGATTAAATGTTGGATGAGATTTGTATTTAAAGTATTTATTCCTAACTGAAGAATGGCGATCTCCAACCTCTGCCATAATCATTGCCATTGTGTTGGCTAGCTTGTCGATATTTACATCTTTATCTTCTTTGTCAATTACTGAACGAAGTGATTTAATTGCTTCTTTATATTTAAAATCTGAAATTTGTATATAGGAAGATCTGGTTTCAAGTATTTTTTCGAATTCATATAAATCTTCAATAGCTTCTTCTTTTGTGACTGTTTTCTTTTTGTTCTTAACTGTGTTCTCTTGTTGGTTAAATTTTCGGTTAAAGTAGAGTGAAAGTTGCCTATTCTTTGATGTAAATGTTCCTTGATATTCTTTAGAAATACCATCCTTGGATAATTGTACCTTTACGTTAGTATTGGGAGTGTAGTTCATTCCTTTTAGTACTTCGACAAGATCCTCAGAAAAACGTTTCTTCCACTTTTCTGGATAATTGTTTTTACAATAATCGACAAGTTCCTTACTGGTAATATGTTCTAGTTTCTCAAACTTAAACCACTGTTTGTTAAATCGTACTATAGGCTGCTCATTTTCCCATTTGACTGCGACAAAAGGAGAGGCTTTTTTTAGGGTTAACTTTTGTCCACATACTTCTATCGTAATAAATAATAACAGAATTGTGATAAACTTAAATTTCATAATTAAATGTTTAATTGAGTGGAAATTAGATAATAATGGTAGACAAGTTTTTCTTTATGTTTTGTTCTTAGATGCTTTTTTGATATGAATAATGTATTCCTTTGGTTTTATTGAAAAACAGTCTTGTTTGAATGCAATGATCTTATTTTTCTGCCTCCTATAAAAATGAAATCGACCTATAGTATGATTTCGTAGATAATCTGAGCATTTGCATCGACTTTTTATTCTTATTATTTGTTTTCTTTACGTTATTAATTCAAATACAATATTTTATGCAGTTGTTTTCTGATTTTAAAGAAAAATGGAAGGATAATTACTTTAAGTCTATGGTGTTATTTCATGCACTTTATTTTCTGATATTTATTTTTACAACCATATTTATATACGACTATTCATTAAAAAAATACCTGAGTTTTCGATTTCTCTCTTCTGATGTGTTTGAATGGTTTAGTGTCTCTCTCTTTTCTTACCTGTTCTACTTTTGTGTTTTTAAAAAGGAGATACTTAATAAAAAGAAACTTCTATGGTTGCTTTTAGGATTGTCCTATTTATTTATTGTTGCAGTGATAAAAAAACTGCATATTGATGAAATAATGATGGAGTATTATGAGGGGGATTATGAACTACGAGTATCAGATTATTTTAGAATTTGGGGAACGTATCTTGGTTTTAGTTCTCTATTACTTGTCGTCTTCTGGATTTTTGATAATCTACAGTTGGTGATTGAAGGACATTTTTTTGAGACGATAACCAAATTTAAAGAGGCTAGAATGATGGTTTTAAGACAGCAATTCAATCCACATTTTCTGTTTAATGCCTTAAATTCTATTTACAGCATGTCATTAAACAACAATCCGATGACTTCTGATACGATATTAAAGCTGTCGGGAATGATGCGTTATTTAACGGACAATTCGGTTGTTAGTCACGTAAAGTTGTCGCATGAGATAAAATTTATCAAAGAATACATTGCCTTAGAGAAAATTCGTTTTGGTCAACAAGCAAATATTACCTTTGATGTGAAAGGAAATATAGATAATGTGTTTATTGAGCCTCTAATGTTGGTGACCCTAGTTGAGAATGCCTTTAAGCATGGGTTTTACACTAACGATAGCAGTTCTTTTGTTAATATTAAAGCCTTGGTTGATGAAAAGATATTGTCTTTTGAAGTAGAGAATAGCATTCAAAAGAAACAATTCTTTCAAGGAGAGGATAGAAAAGGCACAGGTCTTGAGAATTTAAGAACACGATTAAAGTTGTCTTATCCTAAAATGTTTAAATTAGATCTAGAAGAGCAAGAAAAGAAATATATTGCAAAACTAGAAATAAAGCTAAAGTAATGAATAGATATAAGGTGATCATCGTTGATGATGAACAATTGGGTATTGATGTCTTGGTTAATTATCTAGAACGCTTTTCTCAATTTGAACTATTAGAGACATTTCCCAATCCTTTAGATGCACTAAAATATATTGCAAGTAATAATATCGATTTGGTCTTTACGGATATTGCAATGCCAGATATTTCAGGAACGGAATTGGTACAGTTGACAAATAACAAGACTAAATTTGTTATGGTTACCTCTTATTCTGAGTATGCCATTGAAAGCTTCGAATTGGATGTGGTGGATTATCTATTAAAGCCAGTCTCTTTAGAGAGGTTTACTAAAACCATCGAACGATTTGATAAACAGTGTCAGGAGGTTAAGACAACGCCTCTAGTTCCAGATCCTTCTTTCTTTATCAAAGAGGGGGATGAATATATAAAAGTATTGGTTCATGATATTGATTATATCGAAGGGATGAAGGATTATTCAAAGATTGTTTGTGGTAATAACTATTATATGGCCTTAAAGTCGTTAAAATCAATAGAGAATTCTTTGTTGGATTACGGTTTTCTTCGTATTCATAAATCTTTTATTGTTCCGTTAAGAAAGATCGTTCAATATAATGGTAGGTGTGTTCTTATCGATAAACACGAGGTTCCTGTCGGGAATAGCTATCGAAATAGTTTAAAGCAATTTTTTATGGACAATAAGTTGTAAACAAGTGCTTCTTCCATTTTACTGCATAAGGGGAGGGGATTACTATAACTCTTTATCAAAGTAAAGTTTATAGTAATACTTTCCTTTTTTCTTGTCGTATCCTCTCTCCATAAGTTTTTGCGATCCATGTATATAAATATGAAAGTTTTTATCTAGTTTAAGTACATGTTTAAAACGTTGTTTCGCTTTCTCTACAGCATTATTTTGGATCTCGAACTTCTCTTTAAGGTTTAGTCGATTGTCTTTTTGCCACTCTTTCTGGTATTCATCAAAGAGTACTTTTTTGTCTGGGACATCTTTTAATACCTTGTCTTTAAACTCTTTTTTATCAAAGGATTCAGCATTCGAAAAGTAGTCCATTGTGTCTGATATAATCTCAAGCTGTTGTGATGGTTCTACTTCATTTTGTGTGTGACATACGTCATTAATAAAATTTCTAGTCAGTTCTAAATATTGAGATGTAAGTCCATAATCATCACAAACTAAAGAGGTATTTAAGAAGGTCTCTTTCCAGAACTTAGCGGTATCGTTCTTTTTTACTTTATCAATAAGTAACATGCGGTAGCCATCGTCTGCTTTTGTGTCAAAGATAATACACCCTTTATCCATTTTTTGAGGGTTGATGCCCTCTTCTTTGTTTAGTTTTATTCCTTCTTCGGTCTCTTCAAGTCTCAGATAAGTCTCTTTATGTTCCGACTTAAATATCCCAATGGCGTTCATCTCTTCTTTTTTATATTGGATGTTTTCAATCACAGCAACATAGAGTTCTCCACTTTTAATTTTAGCATGGTTACAGATATCGTAAAGGTATCGTGCAATATCCTGGGTGTCATTAATAAATGAAGAGGATTCTTGAAGAAGACGTTGGATAATCTCTGGTAGGTTCGAATCTTTCTTCTCTTCTGAAAAATGGTATTGGTCTTCGATAGAAAAAGAGGAAAGAAAAAAGCGTAAAAGAGTGTCTGCAAATTCAGGATGAAGAGGAGTACACTGAGATGAAAGTTTTAGTTCCTCTCCTCTATGTTTGTTTCCTATTTTGTGAACAATTAGATCTTTGAATTTTGTTTTACCTGTAATTTGCATTTTGTGATTGATAATGTTTCGAAAGACAAATATATATCAAATGGGTTTTAGCTACAAGCCATAGAGTAAGGCTTATCGATATATATTTAAAAAGTAAGAAGGATCACTTGTGGAGTTTTTCCTTCTTACTTTTTTGTGATATGTTTTATTTTCTTAGTTCAAGAACTTTAACTGCATCTTCAGGTGTAAAGCTTTTCCTTTCTCCTGTTAGAAGCATATTTCGTTTTGTAAGACGTTGTCTTATCATCTCGAATTTGCTGTCGTCGATATTATAGTCAGAAAGTCTGGTTTTTACACCTAGCGACTCAAAGAAATCAATCGTTTTCTGGATTGCAAGATCAATTTTTTCTTCATTTGTACCTTCTGTAATATCCCAAACTCTTTCAGCATATTGAAGTAGTTTTTCTGCTTTCTCTTCTTTTTTTACCTCAAGAACGCCTGGAAGCACAATGGCTAGAGATTGTCCATGATCTACACCATATAATGCAGTCAATTCGTGTCCAATCATATGAGTGACCCAGTCTTGAGGCATTCCTACACTGATATTTCCATTCAGGGCATTGGTTGCACACCACATAAAATTAGAAGCCAATTCATAGTTGGTCTTGTCTTTTAGATATTTAGGACCAATTTCGATCAATGTTTTTAGAATAGCCTCGGCTTGTCTGTCTTGAAGGTATCCGTGATCTGGATAAGTCAAATATTGTTCTGTGGTATGAATAAAACTATCTACAATACCATTGCTTACCTGTTTTTCTGGTAGAGAATAGATGGCTTCAGGATCTAGAATAGAAAATTGAGGAAGCACCTCTGGCTTATTCATTCCTAGCTTTTCTTTTGTGTCTTCATTTGTTACCACAAAGTTTGCATTCATCTCTGAACCTGTTGCAGGAAGTGTAATAATGGTTCCAATAGGGAGAGTCACCCCTGTTAATGGAGCATTTTTAGCTATAATATCCCACGCATAGCCTTTAAAGTTAGTGGCTGCGGAGATAAATTTTGTTCCATCTAATACTGATCCACCACCTACAGCAAGAAGAAAATCTACTTTTTCATTACGAACCATCTGTACGGCTCTCATTAGAGTTCCATATTGTGGGTTTGGTTCAATTCCTGAAAATTCAACCACAGTATGATTTTTCAGGCTTTCCATTACTTGGTCATAGACCCCGTTTCTTTTGATACTACCTCCACCATAGAGAAGCATTACTTTTTTGTTGGTATCTATTAAAGAGGATAGTTTAGATATTTGTCCTTTGCCAAAAACGATTTTAACGCTATTTTGGAAAATAAAATTTTGCATGATTACGAACCTTTTGTTTGATTAATTCAAGGTATAATAAAATTTAGATATTAAAAATGAATCATCGTAAAAATAATTTTAAACAAAGGATAATGGGCTACTGTTCTCCTATAGTGATAGCTAATTTTGTATGTTATGGATAGTTTTGGAAGAGTACTTTTTATTTATGATAGAAACCTGCGTTTAGATAATCATCCTTTGTTGAATCAATGTTTAGATTACTGCTCTAATCATAGTTGTGAGGTTTTGTTCCTGTATATATGGGATGAAGAATATTTGTGGCCTTATGGATGTAACGTCTTTCAATCAGAATTTCTGAAAAAAGCCTTAGTTCGATTAAGAGAAAATCTAAAAAGACATCATGTAAATCTTTGTATTACAGAAGGAGATAGGTTGAAGATCATAACTCATCTGATTCAAAATGGAGGTTATCATACATTGTTTATTGAACAGAGTCATTCTCCTTCAGAAATGCCATTGATAGATAGATGTGTGAAATCTGTTGAGTCGATTGGAGGTAAGGTGTTTACTTCTTTGGGAAATTGGCTTTTCTCAATTGGTGATATTGTTACTCAGAAAGGAACTCCAATGAAGAAGTACACCTCTTTTATGAAGCAAGGAGTGAAGCTTTTTGAAGAAAATAAAAGTGAGTTCAAATGTTTGTTGATTGATTCTGAATCTTTGTCTTGGGGGTGTTTAAATAGTGTCCATGAAATAGGGTTTGGTTTTAAGGAAATGAAGATTGGTGAAGAGCCTTTGATTGACGATTTTGTGTGGACCAAACAGATGCTTATAGGTTATGAGGAGAATAGAAATTATCCATTCCTTGAGAATGGTGTTTCAGGAATTGGCCCCTATCTAAGGTTTGGTATTATTTCTGTTGTGGAATTGGCTATTGCGTCTTGGGAAAATTCAAGGACAATGTGGAATGAGTTGGTTTGGCGAGAATTCTTTTCCCATTGGTATTGGTCTTTTCCAAATACTGCGGTGTCAAATTTTAATCCTTTGTTCGATAATATGGCATGGGTTGAGGATGATTCTTTATATGAGAGATGGCAAAAAGGAGTGACAGGTTTTCCTTTGGTGGATGCAGGAATGAGATCTTTGATACAGACAGGAAAAATCCATAATAGGGTGAGAATGGTGGTCGCGAGTTTCTTGTGTAAAGATTTGCATATAGATTGGAGAAAGGGAGAACAGTTTTTTGCACAATATTTACTTGACTATGAACCTGCGTCCAACGTCGGTAATTGGCAGTGGGTTGCAGGATGTGGAGTGGATGCGGCTCCATACTTTAGAGTCTTTAATCCTGTGTTGCAGTTGGAAAAATTTGATCCGAAGAGAAAGTATGTTAACCGTTGGCTTTCTGATGATTATGACCTTGTGCCAATGGTGGACCATAAAAAGGAAAAAGAAAAAGCTTTGGCATTGTATGATCAAATTAGAGGGAAATAGAAATATAAAAAAAGTTAATATTTTTTCCTCCTTTCTTTGATTCATATTATAAAAGATAGTAATAAAAAACTACCATCGATACGGTCTGATGGTAGTTTTTTTATTGTTTTTTATCTTGATAATGATTTGATTGTTAGGGTTTTGTTTCTGTTAGGGTGCAGTATGGATTGTTTATAAAAATAAAAATACGTGTTTATGCTATCATAATTATATACATTTGTTGTCGCTGAATATACACAATAGGAACTGTAGTAGTTATGAAGAATATTATAAAATGGTTTTTTAAAACATTCTTTTATTGGACCGTAATTTTTGCTGTCGCTCGTTTGATCTTTGCTCTATATCAATGGCCTCAGACTTCTAGTTATCCCATCACCGTAGTTTTAAAGTCTTTTTATCATGGTATACACCAAGATTTTTCTGCTAGTGGTTATTTAACGATGTTAAATGGAATTTTCCTATTCATTTTTACTGCTCTTGGTCTCCGAAATTACAGAATGCCTTTTAAGATCTTGAATTTTATTTTAATGATGGTTATTGGTGTCGTCGTTTCTGCCGATAGTGAATTGTATCGTAATTGGGGCGTGCATATGGATGCAACACCTCTTCTATATTTAAAGACACCAAAAGAAGCATTTGCATCTGCAACTGTATTACAGATGTGTTTTTCTACCATCGTTTTTGCTGTTTTTGTTTTTATCGCCTATCGCATGTATCGTTTTTGTTTTAACAACGATACCATGTCTGTTTACAATAAAGTATCCCGAAGGGTAGAGGCTTCTGTTTTGATCTCTTTTCTTACGATATTTATGATTCTCCCTATTCGAGGAGGTGTGGGGATTGCTCCCATGAATTCGGGAACAGTATATTTTTCAAAAGATTTATATCCTAACCATTTGGCTGTAAATGCGTCTTGGAATTTTATCTACTCTGTAACCAAGATGAATCGTTTTGCTGCGCCCTATACTTTTATGGAAGATAAGGAAGCAGAGTTAGTACGTGCCGATGTGTTTAAGAAATCGGAACCTCTGAAAAAGGAGAATTCAAAACCTAATGTGTTGTTGATCTTGATGGAGAGTTTCTCGGGTAAAATGGTTGGAGCATTAGGGTATAAAGAGTATACTCCAAATCTGACAAGAATTGCTAGTGAGGGAGTTCTGTTTAATCATATCTATTCTACTGGAGATCGCTCTGATAGAGGAATTGTTGGGGTTGTTAGTGGTTATCCATCGGAGCCAACAGCTTCGATAATGAAATATCCGCAGAAGTCACAGAAGTTGCCATTTGTAACCAAAGAATTGAAGAAAGAGGGCTACTCAACTACTTACTATTATGGTGGGGATACTAATTTTGCGAATATGCATAGCTTCTTGGTTAATGCAGAATTTGATAGGGTGGTGGATGAAACTTTTTTCGATCCTAAAGATTGTAATTCTAAATGGGGAGTGCATGATGGTATTATGTTGGATTATTTGATGAATGAAATCAAAAAAGAGACAAAGGAAAGTGACCAGCCATTCTTTAAGATGCTTTTTACAATTAGTAGTCACGAGCCTTTTGAAGTACCAATGGAAACAGTGGTTGAAGGAACTAGTGAGGAAGCTAAATTTCTTAATGCAGTGACATATACAGATCGCTGTCTGGGTAAGTTTTATGATGAAGCAAAAAAACAACCATGGTTTAAGAATACTTTGATTGTTTTTGTTGCCGATCATGGTCATCGTATGCCATATGATTCTAAAGCCAATGATCCTGAAAAATATCATATCCCATTAGTTATGGCAGGAGGTGCAATCAAAAATGATACTATTGTAACCAAATGTGGAAGTAATACTGATGTTCCTGCGACAATTCTTGGTCGCTTAGGTTTGTCTTCCGAAAAATTTCCTTTTAGTAAAGATTTGATGGATAAGAACTCTGCTAGCTTTGGTTATTTTGTCTATAGTGGAGGTGTTGGTGCATGTGTAGACAGTTCTAAGGTTGTATTAGACCTACATACCAATAAGGTCTCTTACAAAGAACATTATGATCCAGAGAATCTGCATAAGATTAAAGCTGTGTTACAATCTGCTTGGAATGAGTTTCTTGGTAAAAGAGATTCTTAGAGAGTATTGAAGAAAGAAAAAAAGTATTATAAGAAATGATAATAACAAAGATATTTAGATTTGAAGGTGCTCATATTGTAAGAGGATGTTCTTCTGTAAGATGTAGAGAGAATATTCATGGGCACTCCTATCGTGTTGAGGTAAGTTTGAAATCTGATAAACTAGACAAGGGATTCATGGTGATGGACTTTAGTCTATTGGCTAGAGTGAAAGAGTTTATTGATTCTTTCGACCATTCTTATTCTGTTTGGCATAAGGAGTCCGATGCATTTATGGAAATGGTTTCAACCTATAACAAGCGTCATGTAACCATGCCTATTTCGCCTTCTGCTGAAGGATATTCACTCCTTTTCTTTTATGTAATCGACCGTATTATTCGTAATACTTCTTTTGCTAATGAGGAGGGTAACGTTTCACTCTATTCTGTGAAGGTTCATGAAACAGAAACGGGTTCTGCAACTTGTTTTAAGGAAGATTTAAATATGGTTGACTTTACTCTTGAGGATCTTATCTTCTCGGAGGGAGTACAGATGGAATGGAAAAATGGAGAGTGGTGGAATGATTTAAGAAATCATAATCCTTTTGTTAATCTAAAACCTCAATTTTAGGAATGAAAGATCTCATATTAGCACAGGATGGAATTTTTCCTATTACAAAAGGATTAAATGGTGAGTCTCTGACTCCAAAAACAGGGTTTGCTATCTCAGGAACGATTCAAGGAGAAGGAAAACTTGCAGGTGTTCCTTCGTTGTTTATTCGTCTTTATGGATGTAACTTGAATTGTGCGTGGAAATCATCGGACAATAAGGTCGTGAGATGTGACACTCCGCACGCTATAGATCCACATATGACTACTGAGAAGTGGGCTGTCTCTTCTTTGCTTGAGGTGGTCAAACAGAATATGGGAAATATGAGACACCTCGTAATTACTGGTGGTGAACCATTACTGCAAAAATCCGCACTGGTTGATTTTCTTCGTGAAGCAAAGCAATGGAAATCAGATCTACATGTGACTATTGAAACCAATGGAACTATGTTCTCTGCTTCTTTGTGTAAATATGTAGATCTTTTTAGTGTCTCTCCAAAACTTACATCATCTAATGCATTAGGTAAAAAAGTATCTATGGATCTAGTGGTGGAAAATGTTGGAAGATATACTCTTGCTAGATTGAGAAATAAGATCGATTTACAATTGAAATTTGTAATCTCTTCTTTAGATGATTTGAACGAACTAGAGATCCTATTTATGGATCCTTTAAGTCATGCTTCGGATGATGATGTCTTACTTATGCCTATGGGGATAGGTGATGAGGCATACCAGACATTGCAAAATAAGGTGTGTGAATGGGCTATTGAAAGAGGGTGGCGTTTTGCACCTCGTCTTCACCTATTGTTGTTTGGTCATACCGAAAATACTTAGTAAAAAGATCAAGAAAGGGAATTAAATACAAAAATTAAAACTCAAAAATGGTGATATCTGTCAAATGAGTTGTAAATAGTTCAAATTTGATTTAATTTTACCCCATAATAAGATTTTTAAATATTTATCGTAATATAATTAAAATATCATGACAAAAAGTCCTTTACAGATAGCTAGAGCGCAGTATGCTCCTAAGCTTCCTAAGTCATTGAAAAACAATTCTGTTGTAATTGTTGATGGTGAAAAGACTCAGTCTATTGCTGACCAAGCTGAGATTGAAAAGTTATTCCCTAATACATATGGAATGCCTTTGTTGACTTTCGAAGGTTCTGATGCATCTGTTGAGCTTCCTGTAGCTAACGTAGGTGTTATCTTATCAGGAGGTCAAGCTCCAGGTGGACATAACGTGATTTCAGGTATTTTTGACGGATTGAAAAAGCTTAATCCAAACAACAAACTTTATGGTTTCCTAGGTGGACCAGGTGGTTTGGTTGATCATAAATATATTGAATTGACTTCTGATATTATTGATGAGTATCGTAATACTGGTGGATTTGATATCATTGGATCAGGTCGTACTAAACTAGAAGAGACTTGGCAATTTGATAAGGGAGTTGAAATTTGTAAAGAGTTAGGTATTAACGCAGTTGTAATTATCGGTGGTGATGACTCAAACACAAATGCATGTGTTCTTGCAGAGTACTATCTACAACAAAATACAGGTGTTCAAGTTATTGGATGTCCTAAAACAATTGATGGTGACCTAAAAAACGAAATGATCGAAACTTCTTTTGGTTTTGATACAGCTTGTAAGGTTTACTCTGAGTTGATTGGTAACATCATGCGTGATGCTAACTCAGCTAAAAAATACTGGCACTTTATTAAACTAATGGGTCGTTCGGCTTCTCACATTGGTTTAGAGTGTGCCCTACAAACACAACCAAACGTATGTTTGATTTCAGAAGAAGTTGCTGAGAAAAAACAAACTCTTGGTGAAGTAGTAAACGAAATTGCTCAAGTTGTTGCTAAACGTGCTGCGAATGGTGAGAACTTTGGTGTTGCATTGATCCCAGAAGGATTGATTGAGTTTATTCCTGAAATGAAAACATTGATCTCTGAGCTTAACGAATTGTTGGCAGAAGGACATGATTCAGCTAATGAATTCAAAGCAACTCCTAAAGCGGAGCGTTTAGAGTGGGTAGCTAACCAATTGTCTGCTGATTCTTCAGTAGTATTCAAATCTCTTCCTGCTGGTATCGCAACTCAGTTGACTCTTGATCGTGACCCACACGGTAACGTACAAGTATCTAAGATTGAAACAGAGAAGTTGTTGATCGAGATGGTTGAAGGTAAATTGGCTGAAATGAAAGAAGCTGGTGAGTACAATGGTGCTTTCTCTTCTCAAAACCACTTCTTCGGTTACGAAGGACGTTGTGCAGCTCCATCTAACTTCGATGCTGACTACTGTTATTCATTAGGTTATACTGCATCTGTATTGATCGCACAAGGTAAAACTGGTTATATGTCTTCAGTACGTAACACTACAGCTTCAGCTGACGAGTGGATCGCAGGTGGTGTTCCTGTAACAATGATGATGAACATGGAGCGTCGTCATGGTCACATGAAGCCAGTAATTCAAAAAGCACTTGTAGAGCTTGATGGTAAGCCATACAAAGCATTTGAAGCTAAGCGTGAAGAGTGGGCAGAAAAAACAAGCTTCGTATACCCTGGTCCTATCCAATATTGGGGGCCATCAGAAGTATGTGATCTAACTACTAAGACTCTAATCGAGGAGCAAAAATAAGACTTTAGTTAGTCAATATTATATTAAAGGGATGTTCTTTAGGGCATCCCTTTTTTGGTATCTATCTTGTTTAAAATCTTTGTTGTTTTTTCTTTCTTAACATTCTGGTGGTTGTTTCTTTAAGATCTCTTTTTAGATCTGCCCAAAAGCTGTTTTTTTTAGTTTGTATTAAGATAATATTTAATCTTTTTTCGTTTCTGTTTGGGGGGGATTGTCTCATTTTTTGTTAACTTTTCGATACTTAATTAACTGAAAAGATAATAACAACAAACCCAATGAAAAGACGTGATTTTTTAAGGACGAGTGGACTGGTTGGTGCAGGAGTAATTGCCTCTACTAAAGCAAGTGCGATTGTGGATTCTGAATTTAAATCTCAGAGACCATCTGTAGTAGAACGTAAATTTAGAAGCGAAGCGGTGGATCGTACGATTAAGAAAGTTAAATCTCAAATTTCGGATCCTAAACTGTCGTGGCTATTTGAAAATTGTTTTCCTAATACGTTGGATACTACGGTGGAGTATAAAGAGGAAAATGGGGTGCCAGATACTTTTGTGATTACTGGAGATATTCATGCCATGTGGCTTCGCGATTCAACAGCGCAAGTGTGGCCTTATCTTCCTTTGATTGGAGAGGATGCTAAACTACAAAAGATGATTTTGGGGTTGATTCATCGTCAATCTAATTGTGTTCAGATCGATCCTTATGCTAATGCTTTTAATTATGATGCTTCTACTCCTAGTCATTGGCAGTCGGATCATACCGAAATGAAAAATGAATTGCACGAAAGGAAGTGGGAAATTGATTCTTTGTGTTATGTGGTTCGTTTGGCTTACGGATATTGGAAAGAGTCTGGTCGAACAGATGCTTTTAATGCTTCGTGGAATAAAACAGCCAAATTAATCTATAAGACTTTTGTTGAGCAACAGCGTAAAGAATCACAAGGGCCTTATTCTTTTACTCGCACTACAGATAGACAAACTGATACGATGCCTGGTTTTGGTTGGGGAAATCCGATAAGACCAAATGGGTTGATCTGTTCTGCTTTTCGTCCTTCAGATGATGCAACTACTTATTTGTATCTGATCCCCTCTAATTATTTTGCTGTTGCTTCATTGAAACAGATGGCTGAAATTATGCGAGAGGTATATAATGAAGGGTCTTTTGCTCGTAAGTGTGAACTTTTGGCGGAAGATGTCTCCTTGGCTTTAAATGATTTTGCTGTTATTAAACATTTGAAATATGGGAAAATAATTCCATTTGAAGTGGATGGGTTTGGAAATACTCTGTTTATGGATGATGCAAATATTCCTAGTTTGTTGTCTCTTCCTTATCTTGGGGCTATTTCTGAAAAAAGTTCTTTGTATCGACGTACTAGAGAATTTATCTTGACTGAAGATAATCCTTTTTTCTGGAAAGGGCGTTGTGCTGAAGGTATTGGTGGTCCTCATGCTGGATTGCATTATATCTGGCCAATGTCTATTATTATGAGAGCCCTTACTAGTAAGGATCATGATGAAATAATTTATTGTTTGGAGATGTTGTGTCGTATGGATGATAATACCGGTTTTATGCATGAGGGGGTTCATAAGGATGATGTGAGTAAATATTCTCGCCCTTGGTTTGCGTGGGTTAATA
Organism: Prolixibacteraceae bacterium; assembly: GCA_025210775.1. GTDB lineage: Bacteria > Bacteroidota > Bacteroidia > Bacteroidales > Prolixibacteraceae > Halosquirtibacter. The sequence goes on along the minus strand of JAOARB010000031.1, from coordinate 84,249 downwards.
CGCTCTTTGGAGAGTTAGTTTTGAAGATATATAAAGAGCATCCGTCGCTACTTACTCGGACTTATGTTTCGTAGGTAGGAGTAAATGAATTTCTACCTTATACTTTTAAGGATTAATTGACCTGTGAGTTTTGTTGTTCGATGAAAAATCTTATTTTTGAAAATGGATACCGTAGAAAACGAAATTCAATAAATTTAAATTAGTGTTTTATGAAGAAAATATTTGCTGTATTGTGTCTAATGTTGAGTGTTGTAACTTTGAATGCTCAGGATGTAGTTAAATTTAAGAATGCTGGATATGAAGCATTGAAAGCTAAAAAATATAGTGTTGCTCTTGAAAACTTCGAAAAAGCATTTGTTGCTGATGCGGAGCGTATGGGAAAAGAGAACAATACTATCTACAATATGGGTACTTGTGCGTACAAGATTAAAGATTATGACAAAGCAATAAAGTATTTTACTACTTGTTTTGATAACGGTTTTAAAGGAGAAAAAGCTATTCGTTATATTGCTTATTCTTATAAAAAACAAAAAGATACTGAAGGATATGTTGCTTCTTTACAGAAAGGTTTAGAAAAATATCCAAATAGTATTTCTTTGAAGAAATCATTAGCAAAACATTATCTACTTGATGCAAATAAAACGTATTCAAAAGGGATTAAAGTGTTGACAGAAGCAAACCAAAAGGTTGCTGCTAAAGCATTTGATACTAATGCACCTCAGTATAAAGCTGCACAAGCTAAAGCTGTAGCGAGTTTTAAAGAAGCATTACCTGCTTGTGAGAAATCATTGGAAATCAATCCAGATAATGCTCAGGCAAAACAGATGAAGGCTAATATCGAAAAAAGTATTGCTCAAAATTCTCCAAAAAAATAATTGAAATTACTTTTTTAAAAGAGGCGATTCTTTGTGAATTGCCTCTTTTTTTGCGCGATATTTTTGTACATGTTTCCCCCTTTGGAGTGTTGTGTGATGTTGTTGCTCTTGTTGAGTTTTAAATAGGATCTGTTTCTTTTGTCTTGAAATATTGTGGTTGTTTATTGGATTAAATATGGGATAGATGGATTTTTAGGGATGTTATTCTCTCTTTGTGAATAGGTTTGATGGATGTTCTTTTTATTTTGTCTAAAGATAAATGTTATGTTTATTAGTGTAGGTCTGCTGTTAAACATGGTATGGCGTGGGTGAAAATGAGAATTATGTTATTTAATTTGTAAACATAAGAATTTTAACGAGGTAGAAAAAAGTAGGCGTGGGGGTGCCTCATATGTCGTTTTGTCCTTATTTATGTACAAGAAGTAAATTAGTGGAATCAAACGTGAAACTTTTTTGATATTATATTCATTATTCCGTGTCCATTCTTTCTAATTTTGTTACATTTGTTCTTCGGTACGAGACCTTATATACATGAACATATTTAATGGAATTGTATGTCGGGAATAGACTTTAAAATGAATGATTGATAAGATCGCATTTTAAAGAAAATTTTCATTGCTCTGTTAATGAAAATGTGATAAATAAAATTTAGTATTCATCAAAGCTTGTTTTTCTGATAAGTGAGAAGCAGACAACTTAATCTCTGAGACATGAAAGTTGTTGAAAAAATTGAGTTATTAAAAGAAAGAAGAGAGAAAGTACGTTTAATGGGGGGAGAAGCCCGCATTGCTAAACAACATGAAAAAGGTAAAATGAGTGCTCGTGAGAGAATCGATTACTTTTTTGATGAAGGTACTTTCCGTGAGTTGGACATGTTTGTTCAACACAGATCGACTAACTTCGGTATCGATAAAGTAGAAATTCCATCTGATGGAGTTGTTACTGGTCATGGTCTAGTTAATGGTCGTCCTGTATTTGTATTTTCACAAGACTTCACTTCAAGAGGTGGATCTTTAGGTGAAATGCATGCTGCTAAGATCTGTAAAGTGATGGATCTTGCAATGAAATCAGGTGTTCCATGTGTAGGTCTTTGTGACTCAGGAGGAGCTCGTGTAGAAGAGAGTGTGGATGCACTGAAAGGTTATGGAGATATTTTCTTCCGTAATTCACGTGCGTCAGGGGTAATTCCTCAGATCTCTGCTATTATGGGACCTTGTGCTGGTGGAGCAGTATATTCTCCAGCAATGACAGACTTTATCTTCATGGTAAAGAAACAAAGTCACATGTTCATTACTTCTCCATACGTAATTAAAACGGTAACTGGAGAAGAGTCAACATTTGAAGAGCTTGGTGGAGCAATGGTTCACAACGAGAAGAGTGGTAACGCTCATTTCGCATGCGATTCAGAAGAAGAGACTTTGGATCAAATTAAAGAGTTGTTGGAATACTTGCCAAACAACAATATGGAAGAAGCTCCAGTTGTTGAAATGGGTGACGATCCAGCACGTCTATGTCCTGCATTGGATACTATTGTACCTGATGATGCAAGAATGGCATACGATATGATTGCTGTTGTCGAAGAAGTTGTCGATAACGGAGAATTCTTTGAAGTACAAAAATATTACGCAACAAATGCAGTAGTAGGTTTTGCTCGTTTGAACAACCGTTCAGTGGGTATTATCGCTAACCAACCAATGGTTTCTGCTGGTTGTTTGGATATCAATGCTTCAGATAAAATCAGTCGTTTTGTTCGTACTTGTGATGCGTACAATATTCCATTGATCACTTTTGTTGATGTACCAGGTTACTTGCCAGGAGTACAACAAGAGTGGGATGGTATTATCCGTCACGGAGCGAAGTTGTTATGGAGTTATGCTGAGGCAACAGTGCCTAAGTTAACTGTAGTAACACGTAAAGACTACGGAGGATCTTATATTGCGATGAGTTCTAAGCATCTAGGAACAGATATGGTTCTAGCATGGCCTACAGCTGAGATTGCAGTTATGGGTGCTAAAGGAGCAGTAGAGGTAATCTCTACATATCGTAAAGCAATTGCTAACGCAGAGAATCAAGATGCAATGCGTGCTGAGAAAATCAAAGAGTACGAAGATAAGTTTAACACTCCATTCGAAGCTGCAAAACGTGGTTACATTGATGATGTTATTCTTCCTTCAGAAACACGTGTTCGTTTGATTGATGCATTAGAAGTTCTTTCTACGAAGAGCGAAGCGTTGCCTCCTAAGAAACACGGTAACATTCCTCACTAATATTTTACTTGATAATGGCAGATAAAGCAAAAAAGTTAAAAGCTGCTATGGCTGCAGTCTCTTTTATTTTACAAGAGGAAGCAGAAAATAGCCAAGTGAAGAAGGATAATCTTTGGGTTAATTCAAGTAAGAGAGCGATAATTAACGGTAGAGAATTAACACAGCGTCGTGGTCGTCTATTGAGACCAGGTCGTGTATCCTAATCTCCAACCAATTTAGTTTTAATTTACGTAGTCGATACAATCGATTTCTATAGATAAGAAAATTAGATATGCAATTCGATAAACATGGGGTTCTAGAAATGACCCAAATGAATTACGATGCAGATCGTCCAAAAGCATCGAATCCTATCAAAGTAAATGATGTTTCTTTGAGAGATGGACACCAATCACTTTTTGCAACACGCGGACGTACAGAAGATATGCTTCCAGTTGCAGAGATGTTGGATCAAGTAGGTTTTAACGCAATCGAAACATGGGGTGGTGCCACTTTCGATACTATGCACCGTTTCTTGGGTGAAGATCCATGGGAACGTCTTCGTACATTGAAGAAATACATTAAGAACACTCCATTTTCAATGTTGCTTCGTGGACAAAACGTAGTAGGTTACCGTAACTATGCAGATGATGTAGTAAGAGCATTCGTTCAACGTGCTATTGATAACGGAATGGATATTTTCCGTTGTTTTGATGCATTGAATGACTACCGTAACTTTGAAACTGCAGCACGCGTAATCAAAGATAATGGTAAGCATTTCCAAGGTACTGTATGTTATACTCTTAACGAGAAACGTCTTGGTGGAGAGGTTTATAACATGGATTACTACCTAGGAAAAGTAAGAGAATTGGATGCATTTGGTGTTGATTCTATCTGCTTGAAAGATATGGCAGGTTTGATGGCTCCTTATGATGCATATAACTTGATTCGTGAGATTAAGAAGATTTCTGAAACTCCAATCAGTCTTCACACTCACTTTACTTCAGGTATGGGTGACTTGACTATCTTCAAAGCAATTGAAGCTGGTGTAGACATCGTTGATACTTGTATGGCACCTTACGCTTACCGTACTTCTCACGCAGCTATTGAGCCTCTTGTAGTTTCTCTATACGGAACAAACCGTGATACAGGATTCGATCTATCTCACCTTTCTAAGATTGGTAAAGAGATGGAGAAATATATTCCTAAATACCGTCACTTGGATAACAGTCCTAAGTATGCTATCATCGATACTGATGTTATCATGCACCAGACTCCAGGTGGAATGCTTTCTAACTTGGTGAACCAATTGAAAGCAATGGATGCTCTTGATAAGTTGGATGATGTATTCGAACAACTTCCAAAAGTACGTAAAGATCTTGGTGACATTCCATTGGTTACTCCTACAAGTCAAATTGTTGGTATCCAAACAGTGAATAACGTATTGTTCGATAAAGAGCAAGGTGAGTATGCTTCTATTACAGAGCAAGTAAAAGACCTTTGCTTCGGACTATATGGTAAAACTACTAAGCCAATCAATCCAGAAGTACAGAAGAAAGCATTGGCTGGATACCCACGTGGAGAAGAGCCTATCACAGTACGTCCAGGTTCTATCCTAGAGGATGAGATGCCAGGTGTAAAAGACAAATTCAAAGATCTTGCAAAAGATATCGATGATGAAGTTTTGTGTGCTCTTTACCCTGTTACTGGTAAGCGTTTCTTGAAATGGAAGTATGGAATGGAAGAAGTTCCTGCTGAAGTGAAAGCTCGTACTATGGAAGAAGTAGAACGTGATGCTGAACTAGTAGAAAAAGCTCTTAGCGGAAAACTTACTGATAAAGGAAGTGACGAGAAACCAGAAAACATGCGTGAGCTAGAAGTTTACGTTGATGGTGAGAAATTCGTTGTTGAAGTAGCAGATAAGAATGCTAAAGGCGGAAAACGTAAGAAGAAAGAGAAGAAAGAAGATGTTGTTGAATTGTCAGCTGATGGTGCAATGACTGCTCCTATCCCAGGTTTGATCACTGATGTGAAAAAATCTGTTGGAGATACAGTAGAAGCAGGTGAAACTGTTCTTGTATTGGAAGCAATGAAGATGATGAATAACATCTCAGCTCCTGCAGCTGGTACTATCGAAGAGATCAAAGTTGATTCTGGAGATAGCGTATCTAAAGGAGATGTATTATTTGTGATCAAATAATCGATTTCTTTTCAATCGATCATATTAAAAAAGGGGGATCTCATGGAGGTTCCCCTTTTTGATTCTTATATTGTAACTATTAACTTAAAGATATTATTATGGGACTATTTTCTACATTATTGGGTACCGCTGATGAGATGGATCAAGATGATCTGCTGGAAGAATACCAAGAGTTAATGGCTCACCAAGAGGAGCTTGTTTCTGGTTATAGCTTTATACGTGATACGATCATTTTTACGAATAAACGTTTGATTATTGTGGACAAACAAGGATTGACTGGTAAGAAGAAAGTGATGATATCGGTTGCATATAAAGCAATTAGTCGATTTTGTATTGAGACTTCAGGGCATCTTGATTTTGATGGAGAATTACGCTTGTGGATTGGTAGTGAGAAGGAGCCAAGTATTATCGAAGAGTTTGATAGTGGCGTAAATTTGATTGATGTGCAGCGTATTCTAGCTCGTTATGCATTGTAAGAAGAAAACAAAGCATTCTTTGTCTTTAAGTAAAGAATGCTTTGTTTATTATTTTAGTCCCAACAGAAGGTTTCATCTTCTAATCCCACTTCTTTGGCTTTAAACTGAGGATCTTTGTTTTGGGCTTTCTGTTTTTTGTAATCTTTTAAGACGATGATTGCTTTAGGGGCTAACCTAATGATGGCATATAGGTTTAGTAGTGCCATTGCAACCATAAAGATGTCTGCTAGGTTCCATACTAATTTTGAGCTTGCTAGGGCACCAAAAAGTACCATCCCTAGAACTAGAACACGATAGGTGTTTAAGTATCTTTTCTTCTCTGTAATAAATTTGATATTTGACTCTCCATAGTAGTAATTCCCAATGATTGAACTAAATGCAAAAAGGAAAATACATATTGAGATGAATGTGCCTCCCCAAGGACCTACCATCTGAATCATGGCTTCTTGTGTTAGTTTAATCCCATCGTTACTACTGGTTGTGTGTACATCGGAAACAAGTATCATAAGAGCCGTAGAACTACAAATGATAAGCGTATCGGTGAATACACCTAAGGTTTGTATCAATCCTTGCTTTACAGGATGGCTTACAGTAGCAGCAGCAGCGGCATTAGGTGCTGATCCCATACCAGCTTCATTCGAGAATAATCCCCTTTTTATTCCTTGAGTAATAGCTGCTCCTAGTGCACCAGAGGCTACTTGATTGATGCCAAATGCACTCTCAAAGATGGTTGAGAATAGTTGTGGTATAAAAGTGATATTGGTGATTAGGATGTAGAGTACAACTAAGATGTATGATATTGCCATGACAGGGACAATCGCATTGGTTGCTTTGGCAATTCTTTTTACTCCACCAAAAATGATTGCAGCAGTAAGAATGATAAGTACTATTGCTACAGTTGTCGCATGGGTGTCGAACGTCTTATTAAAGGCTTCAGAGATCGTGTCTGATTGTACTGCATTAAAGACAAAACCATAACATGTGGTGATTAGTATTGCAAATGCGATACCTAGCTTTCTACTTTTTAATGCATATTGCATATAATAAGCAGGTCCTCCTTTAAAAGCTCCAGCTTCTTTATCTTTTACTTTGTATACTTGGGCTAGTGTACTTTCTACAAATGCAGATGCTGAGCCAAGTAGTGCGATAATCCACATCCAGAATACTGCTCCTGGTCCTCCTGCTGCCACTGCTAATGCGACACCAGCCAGGTTTCCAGTACCTACTCGACTGGCAAGACTGATGGTGAAAGCTTGGAATGAAGAGATTCCTGTTTTGTCTTTATTGCTTTGTGTAAGCAATTTAAACATCTCTTTGATGTAGGTGAATTGGACAAATTTTGTTCCAATAGTGAAATATAATCCTGCAAAAAGAAGTACAGGGATAAGTAGGTACAGGGTGATAGTCCCATTAAATAGTCCAATAGCTTTTCCAATCTTGTCAATTGTTTCGATCATAAACAGATTCATTAAAATATGTTGTAATTTAAGTATTTTTGAATCTATAAATATATAAAATGAAAGTTGAATATGGAATAGAGTTAATTTTTGGTTGTCTATTTATGTGAATAACATGAATATGTTGTAAACAAATGAAATGTTCCTATAAAATGAAATAATGATGAATTATAGATCTGTCTTTGTGTTGTAAGTGTTTAGTAATCAATGGTTGTTTGTGGATGTTTGTTTTAGAGTTGTAGGAGAGTGATGAGAGTGTTTTTTTGAATTCAATGTTACATATTCTTAATAATATGTCCTTATTTTTTGTCATTCTAATTAATGTCCCCCATATTTTTCCTTCTTTGTTGTAAGAAAAAGGTCTTTTTGTTCATGTATGTGTAGTGTTATAGGGGGATTTGTTGAGAAAATAGGGGTAATATGGACTGAGCCCCCCTTGTTTGAAAAGTTTAGAGTGTTCCTTTGTTTGTTAGATAAACAACATAATAGCCGATATAAACGTAACTAAGAGTATAAAAGACCTATAGACTTTTTCTGGAATGTGTTGGATGATATATTTGCCAAGAAAGCTTCCCAACAAAAGAAATGGAATGAGAACAAGATTGAGCTGAAATGTTTTTAAACTTAATGTATTCCAGTAGTAAACATGAAGAGGGATTTTCAATGTGTTTAGTGTGATGTAGAAGCAAGCTCCTGTAAATACAAACGTTTTTTTAGGTAGTTTAAGACTGATAAGATACAAGTTGAATATTGGACCTGCAGCATTTCCAATCATGGTAGCAAAACCTCCGGCAATACCTACTCCATATGAAAATAACCCTTTGCTTAATTCTAATTTACTTTTGGGTCTAAACTCTTTCCATGACACCAATGAAAGACAAATAAGTACGGCAATACCCATCGTATATTTAAACTGAATATCGTTGATTTGATTCCCAAAAATGGCAGCAAGAATGATTCCTAATATGGCCCATGGGAAAAAGTTCTTTATATATTTCCATGGTACTTTTTGGCGATAAGATATGATGGCAAAAAGATCACCAAAGATAAGGAATGGCATGAGTATGCCAACGGATGCTTTGGCACCATAAAGGAATGCTAAGATAGGTATGGTTACCATTGCAAAGCCTTTTAGACCACTTTTGCTTAATCCAGTAATGAATGCACACATGGCAGTGAGCCACCATATGGTCCAAGAACTATTTAGAGGGTTTAATATGTTTTCCATTTGACTTGCAAAAGAACATAAATATTCAAGTAATCCCAAAAAAATAGGTTCTAATTTAAATAAATTAGAACCTATCTATCATTGAGTGAATACAAGATATCTGGGTGTTAGATGTCTTGTTTCTTTAAAGTGTATAGTCTGTTAGAATATAGATACCATGGAAGCAATGCATACGCTAATCCATCTTTCTCTAGTTCCTTGTTAGAAGGAATTAGCTCCAGTTTATTCTCCTTATAAAGGTAGGTTTTTGCTGGTAGGTTAGGTTGATGAATAATTACCGTATCGGCTACCCTATAAGCATGATTTGATCCGAACTGCATGATCGCCCTTCCTTGATCTTCTGGAAGTTTCATCAAGTCGTTTCCAATCATTGGATGATTCGATTCTAGTCCTGCAAGAGATAATACCGTTGGCATAATGTCGATTTGACTAGCAAGGGTGTTTAATTTCTTATGTGGCACATTCGGTCCGACAATCAATGCTGGGATATGGAATTTATGTACAGGGACAATAGCGTCTCCATATACCCTTGTATTATGGTCTGCGATGACAATAAAAATGGTATTCTTATAGTAATCTTCTTTTTTCGCTAGATCAAAGAATTTCCCTATAGCGTAGTCTGCATATTTCATAGCATTGTTTACTGTTGCTGGGTTCTCTTTGTCGTAAAGATCAATACGTCCTTCTGGATATTCAAACGGAGCATGATTAGAGGTACTTAGCATCAGAGCAAAGAATGGTTTGTCTTTTTCGGCTTTAAAAACTTCATTTGCTTTGACAACCAAATCTTCATCACTTACGCCCCAAGTACCTTTAAATACAGGGTTTTCGAATGAAAGTTCATCATAAACATTCTGAATACCATTCCCTTTAAAGAAGGTTTTCATGTCATCAAAATTACTCATTCCACCATATACAAAATTAGTGGAATAACCATTGGCCTTTAGTAGTGCAGCAATAGTGTAGAAATTATTTCTTGATTTACCAAGTTTCACAACACTACGTCCTGGAGTAGGAAGAAAACCAGCAATCGTTCCTTCGATACCTCTTACTGTTCTTGTCCCTGTAGAATAAAGATTGGTAAGCAACATCCCTTCTTTACTTAGACGATCTAAATTAGGTGTTAAAGGTAATCCTCCTAAACATCCAACATATTCAGCACCTAAGCTCTCTTGAAGAAATACAACAATATTCTTAGGACGTTCTGTCTTTACAACAGGAGTCTGATGGTGAAAGAAAGGTATTTCGCTATTTATATTTTTATCCCATTTTATGGAACTAGATTTTTCAATACGAGCCAATACTTCTTTTGTATCCATCTTTCCATATCTTCTAGATGGATCTTTTTCATCTTTCATCTTAAGATATGCACAGAATACAGAGAAAGTGGAGTTTAAACTTAATTCGTTTGCCATTTTACTGACGTTACTGAAATAAGCCGTACTAACATTTGCTGGACGAGGAGAGAAACTTGAACGAGCTCCAATAAACACTAATCCTCCAACAAGAGGAAAGACAATGATACTTTTCGTGATACTAAAAGGAGTATAACTTTCGATAGCTTTGTTAAAAATCTTTCGAGATACGAATAAAACAACCGTGGTTAGAATGATCGTAAACACCACACTCCATGGGTTATTCCCAATAACGGTTTGTGACACCTCTTTCATATGATCTAAATATTCGATGAATATCCTGTCTGGTCTAAGATCATACTGCTCAATAAAAGCATAAGTAGACATCTCCATCATAAAAACAACAGAAACAAAGAAGGTCATATACCAACTCCATATTGCCTTTGTTTTTAGGATAAAACGCTTAGGTACACATATGAATATGAGAATAGGAAGGATCGAAAAATAACATATCGGAATAAGATCAATACGAAGACCTAATAATAGAATCTTCCATAACTGAGGTTCCATTGAGATGCGATCCCAATAGATAAGCATAAAAGCTAATCGGAATACGGTTGTTATAGATAGGGCTAGTAGGGCCATAACAACCGCAGGACTAATCGATCTTGTTTTATCGATTAACCTGTGTAAACGTTCTAACATGGTTTTGCTCTTTCTTTAAAAATTAATCTAATGTGTAAATATCTTTATAATTTTTTAATAATAGAGTCAAACACATTCAAAATTATGTTACCTATTTTTATTAAGTGTTTATATAGGTTAAAATACATGGATTTTGTAGTAGGGTAGTTGAATTTTATTATTTTTGATTGAACGTTCGGTCAAAAATAATAAGAATGCCAAAAACAAAAGAACAGAATCAAGAGATTCGAAGAAATAGAAAACAGCAGATTATAGAAGCTGCTTATAAACTGTTTGCAGAGAAAAGCCCCGCTGAAGTCTCGATTGCTATGATTGCGAAAGAAGCCGGAGTGTCAAAAGGTTTAATGTATTCTTACTTTACTAATAAAGAGGCACTACAAGAGGAGATATTAAACCAGACGATGGATCAAATTATTTCTCTTTTTATGATTGATGGGAAAACAATTAATGGTCCAGAAGATTTTAGTAGAAGAGTGGTAAGACTTTTTACTCATGTTCAGAACAATATTAGGACTTGGCGTATCTATACCCAAGTTGCTTTGCTTCCTTCAATGAGTAGGTTCTTCTATTCAGAGAAAATTCAGGTGATGATGGAATGTTATCAGAAACAGTTGTCTGAATATTTGGTGTCACAAGGATTTGATGATCCATTAAAAGAGATAGTGGTTATCGGAGCTCTTATTGATGGAGCTAGTATCCAATATGTCTCTGCTCCAGAATTTGTGGATATTAATATTATTAGGAATCATATAATTGATGTTTATGGTAAAACAAAGAATTAAAGTAGGTGTGATGATCATATGTGGTATCATATTGTCGTCTAATGTCTTTGCACAAGATGCAAAGGCGATTGTCAAAAGATCATATGATCTTATGCGAGGAACCTCTAGTTATAATGAGTCTACTATGTCCATCATTCGACCGCAATATACACGTACCTTGCGTTTTAAGTCGTGGTCTAAGGGAAATGATTATTCTTTGGTTTATGTTCTATCTCCAGCCAAGGATAAAGGACAGGTTTCGTTAAAAAGAAAAAATGAAATGTGGAATTGGATGCCATCTATCCGTCGTATGATAAAGATTCCACCAAGTATGTTAAATCAGTCGTGGATGGGTTCAGATCTTACCAATGATGATATCATTAAGGAATCTTCTATTGTGGATGATTATTCCCATAAAGTTTTGTCTGAAGAGACCATTGGAGAAGAGCTATGCTGGAAGATTGAATTGATCCCTCATGAGGATGCAGCCGTTATTTGGGGAAAGATTATTTCGTGGATAAGTAAGAAGAACGGTTATACATTGAAAAATGAATATTATGACGAGGATGAGGAGCTTGTGAATGTTGAGAAATTATCTCGAATTCGCACTATTGGCAAACGTACCATCCCAACCTATTATGAGATTATTCCAGTAGATAAACCGGGTCAGAAGACCACAATGAGTATGGATGTTATCCGTTTTGGAGAGAAGATAGAGGATGGATTCTTTAGTATTCAGAATGCCAAAAGAATAAGATAATATGAAAACAGAAATTATCATGTCATGGAGAAATCTATGGCGAAATAAGCGAAGAACGTGGACCATGATCTCTTCTATTTTCTTCGGTGTTTTGATCTGTTGCTTTATGACTGGGATGCAGGAAGGAATGTATTCTAGTATGATTAATAATACCGTTGATAAGTATTTGGGGTATTATCAAATACAGGACAAAGATTATTGGGAAGAGAAAATCATCAATAATACATTCGAATTTACCTCTCTTGAATTGACGAAATGGACCAACGAGGATATTTACCTTGTTCCTAAATTGGATTCATATGCCTTACTCTCTTTTAAAGAAAAGTCAAGGCCAGTGATGATTAAAGGAGTCGATTTCGTTAGAGAGAAGAAAATGATCTCTCTGGATAAGCAGTTACAACATGGAGAGATGATTTCTAATGATTCGGAAGGAATTATGATTGGATCGGCTCTGTTTCGTTATCTTAAGGCAGAGATAGGGGATTCTTTGGTATTTATTGGTCAAGGTTATCATGGTCAATCTGCTGCGGCACTTCTTCCTATTAAAGGGGTTGTAAAAGATCCTATTCCCTCTGTGGATAAAAGAATAGTATATATGCCACTTCCATTAGCCCAGAATTTTTTTAGTGCTCCCAATAGGGTAACTTCTGTTGCTGTTTTAAAGGACCGTGATATGGATGGCGAGAGGATAAAACAAGGTTTAGTTCCACAATTAGGTGATGATTTAGTTTTAATGAGATGGGATGAATTGCAACCAGAGTTGATCCAACAAATAGAAGGAGATCGTGTTGGTGGCGACATGATCAAATTTATTCTATTTGTTGTTATTGGCTTCGGATTATTGGGAACGGTGACTATGATGGTTGCTGAACGAAAAAGAGAGCTAGGAATCATGATTTCCGTTGGAATGGCAAGAAAAAAACTGGCTCGTATCCTTATTTGTGAGAGCTTTATTATGACCTTTATAGGTGTCCTTTTGGGTACTATAGCATCCTATATTGTCTTGACCTATTTTGTTGATAATCCAATCCCTATGACGGGCGATATGAGACAGATGGTTTTAGAATTAGGATGGGAGCCTGTAATGAAATTCTCTAATGACATCTTATTGATTGTAAAACAAGGTTCTGTTCTTGTAATAATGATGGTTCTGATCTCTATTTACCCATGGTATAGTGTAATGAGACTGAAAGAACACTTGGCTGTTAGAGAACAATAATCCGAAATTATGATGAAGAATATAAAACAACTTTTATCGATCTCCTGGAGAAATATATGGAGAAATAAAGTGCGTAGTAGTGTGGTGATTGTTGCGATGACAATAGGTATGTTTGCTGCAATATTCTCTTCGGCACTTGCTACAGGAATGATTATTGATAAGGTAAGAGAAGGAATTCAAGTTGAAACTTCTTATATCCAAATTCATGCTCCCTCTTTTCGTGAGGATTTAGACCCTGTTTTAACTTTCCCGTGGACGGCAAAGGAACGCAAAGATTTAGAAGGGGTTGATGGGATAGCAGGGATCACCTCAAGGTACAAGCTTACTGCGATGGCTTCGACACCAGAAACAGGTCGAGGTGTTCAACTTTTAGGTGTGGATCCTATTAAAGAATCAGAAACTACTTCTATTGCTGGAATGATAGAACAAGGCGATTGGTTTAAAAACAGTAAGAAACGTAATCGTATTGTTGTTGGTAAAAAACTTGCAGAGAAATTAAAGCTTAAACTGAAATCGAAGGTGGTGATTTCATTTCAAGATATCCATGGAGATATTGTTGGGGCTGCTTTTCGTGTCGTAGGAATATACAATACCACCGATTCCCGTTTTGAAGAGCAGTATGTATACGTGAGACAAAAAGATATTGCTCGTATTGGTAGCTTTTCTCCTTCGAAGATTCATGAAGTTGCCATTCATATTGATGATTCAGAGAGATTAGAAGAGATACAAGCAAAAGTAGAACAGATGTTTCCAAATCAAGAGGTGATGAATTGGAAGAAGATAACCCCAGAGCTTGGATATTCTATGGAAGTCTCCTCTTTCTATATGTTTATCTTTGTTATTGTTGTACTTGTTGCATTAGGTTTTGGTATTGTAAACACCATGATGATGGTTGTAATGGAAAGAGTACGTGAATTTGGTATTCTTATGGCGATCGGAATGCAACGTATCCGTATTTTCTGGATGATTATCTTTGAATCAATATGGCTCTGTATAACTGGTGGGCTGTTAGGAATACTATTGGCTAGTACCACCATCCTTTTGACTCAAAATGGAATAGATATATCTTCTTATTATTCTGAAGGATTTGAAGCAATGGGGTATAGTACCATCATTCGTCCCCATGTAGAACTATTTGATCTAATTATCATTGTAATGTTGGTTGTTCTAACAGGGATTCTTTCTGCTATTATCCCTGCAAAAAAGGCATTAAAGAACAACCCATGTGAATCTATTCGAACTTATTAAATTTCTGTTATGGCAATTATTGAAACAAAAGATCTTTTTAAAATATATCATGATGGCGACACCGAAATACGTGCCGTGGATGGCGTAAATATCACTATTGGTAAAGGGGAGTTTACGGCTATTGTTGGACCTTCTGGTTCTGGTAAAACCACGCTTCTTAACCTTATTGGAGGATTAGATTCTGCTACGGATGGAGAGGTCTGTATCAAAGGTGAAGATATAGGGAAAATGAGTGACAAAGAACGAATTGATTTTCGTTTGAATAATATTGGCTTTGTTTTCCAAGCATATAATCTTATTCCTGTTTTGAGTGCAGAAGAGAATGTAGGTTTTGTAATGGAGTTACAAGGACGATCATTAGAAGAGCGTCGTAGTAGATCTCGTGAACTGCTAAAAGAAGTTGGTCTTGAAGGCAGAGAGAGTCATCGTCCGAGTAAGATGTCTGGAGGACAGCAACAACGTGTAGCCGTAGCTAGAGCCTTAGCTTCAAAGCCTGAATTTGTCTTGGCAGATGAGCCTACTGCAAATTTAGATTCTCATTCTACTACTGCACTGCTTTCTACAATGGAGAAGTTGAATAAGAAAGAGGGGATGACCTTTATTTTCTCTACCCATGACCCTCGTGTAATGAAAAGAGCACGTCGTATTATTGAGATAGAAGATGGTAAAGTGATTCGTGATTATACCAAAGATGTAGAAGCGCATTAATGAAATCTTATATCATGTACAAAATTAGAACCATTGTTTTATTCTCTGTTTTTCTCTTGTCTTTAGCATCTGTTAGAGCACAAGAGAAAAAATATGAAATAGGTGGTTATATTAAGAATATGGAGGGACTCTTCTTTCTGGCAGAACCTGAGTCACAAATTTTGAACACCTCTATATTGGATTATAATTTAACCCATCAACGTTTTCAATTTGATTATTTCTTTTCAAACAACCTTACGGCTACAGTACACGTACGTAATCGACTATATATAGGAAATATGATTCGTAAGATTCCTCCTTTTTCTATGATTACAGAAAAAGATAATGGGCGAGTAGACATGTCTTGGAATATCGCGAATGGAGACAGTTGGTTTCTAAATACCTCTATCGATCGATTGTTCTTGGATTATACTTATGGCGAATGGAATATCACATTAGGACGTCAAAGAATCAATTGGGGGATTAACCTTGTTTGGAATCCCAATGATCTATTTAATAACTACAACTATCTGGACTTTGATTATGAGGAACGTCCAGGAGCTGATGCCGTGAAATTGACTCGCTATTTTGGATATACCTCTTCTATGGAGCTCGCTTACAAGATGGGAGATAATATTGAATCTAGAGCACTTGCGGCAGCTTATCGTTTTAATACGAAAGGTTATGATATCCAACTTTTAGGAGGATGGAAAGGATATGACCTAGTTATTGGAGGAGGTTGGAGCGGTGACATCAAAGGTGCAGGGTTTCGAGGGGAGATCACCTATTTCTATCCTATGAGTGGCTATAAAGAGAAATCAGATCAGGCTACAGTCGCTTCTATCTCTTTAGATTACACCTTCTCTAATGGGCTCTATCTACAAACCAGTGGTCTGTATAACAGTCAAGGTACTACTGGAGATATTCCTTCACAGAACATACTATATATGGATTCAGATCTTTCTGCAAAGCAACTCTCTTTAGGTCGATATGAATGGTTTGGGCAGTTTAATTATACTGTTTCTCCTATTGTTCAGGTTTCGTGTTCTTCGATAATGAATGTTTGTGATACTTCAGGCTATGTCGGTCCTAGTGTGACATTTTCATTATCTGATGATTTAGAGCTGATGACCATGGGACAACTCTTTTGGGGAAAAGCATTGACGGAGTATGGTACTGCTCCAAACAGTGTTTATTTACGATTAAAATATAGTTTCTAGTGCTGTCTTCTTTTATGAGCAAAATAGGATCTTTTTATTGATTCTTTTTGCTCATATCAGTTTTTACTCTCTTCATCCTTCTTTGCTTAAGGTTTTGTTTTATGTTCAAAACACTCTGTATTACGCAGATAATTATTATCTTAACCCTCACTTTATTATAGATCAAATATTTCATCCATTTATCTATTAGATTTTTGAGCTTCTAATATTAAACTCGCAAGCAAATGAATAAGATAATACTTTCTTTCTTCTTTCTATCCATTTTTCTCTCGACAAGTATCGCTCAGCTTCCTTTTAAGCTGGATCTTTGTAATGCGGCAGATAGCTTGACCAAACAAGTGGTGATTTATGATCCATCCTATTATTCAATAGATTATCCTAATGGGGATGTTCCTTTGGGTAGAGGCGTATGTTCTGATGTTGTTATTCGTGCTTATAGACTGGTGGGGGTAGATCTTCAAAAGGAGATACATGAAGATATGAAGTCTCATTTTAAGTTATATCCTCAGAAATGGGGGCTTTCGAAACCAGATAGTAATATTGATCATCGAAGAGTTCCTAATCTAATGAAATATTTTACTCGATTCGGGATTACCAAACCGATCTCCCTTGATAGTAATGACTATCAACCAGGAGACATTGTTTGTTGGGATTTAGGTGGTGGAATAACGCATATTGGGATCGTAAGTGATAAGAAGTCTTCAGATAAAAAAAGATATCTTATCGTCCACAATATTGGTTCTGGACAAGTATACGAAGATTGTCTTTTTCGTTTTAGGATAATTGGTCACTATGAATACGTTCGTCATGAATAGTATGCAGAGGTAGGCTAATATGGGAAGAAAATTCATCAAGACCATATAGATAAAAAAAGAGGTTATCTATCGATAACCTCTTCTGATAAGAATCCGATAGGATTACTTTCTTATTCTGCAGAGATAGCTTCTACTGGACAAACTTCTGAACATGAACCACAGTCAGTACATAGATCAGAATCAATTTTGTAGATATCACCCTCAGAAATAGCTTCTACTGGACACTCGTCGATACAAGTTCCACAAGCAATACACTCGTCAGAAATAACGTAAGCCATAATTTTAAAATATTAAATTTTCTCAATAAAACGTAGAACAAATTTAGGAAAGATTTAGTTTCAAACCACCTTAAAACAGTAATGAAAATAGACTAAGTTGCTTATTTGGATTCA
This sequence comes from Prolixibacteraceae bacterium, assembly GCA_025210775.1. Taxonomy (GTDB): domain Bacteria; phylum Bacteroidota; class Bacteroidia; order Bacteroidales; family Prolixibacteraceae; genus Halosquirtibacter. Next base: position 66,608 of record JAOARB010000031.1, on the reverse strand, counting down.
TTCAATTTTAGGAAACATACCTTTGCCTCTTTATTTCTTTCCCTATGTTTCTGTGAATGAAAAGCTTCTCATTATCTGGGCAGAATTAAACGAAACGCTTTAATTCCCTCCTTTACAACGACCTTTTTATATAAATGCAATTTGATCGTATTCTAAAACGATATATATAGACTATTTTAACCCTTAATGGTTTGTTGTTTCAATTAAATTACTCCTACATGAGACACTTTGGCCAAACATTCCAGACGTGGAATCCCACGGTAAGATCCATATCGCCTCTAATGGTTCATATTTAAAGCTTATTATAGGTTCTATATTGCACCTTGATTGATTTCTTCTTAATGGAATAAGGCGAACACATCCTTTCCCTTTACCATAAAAAAGAATGTATAGTTGGCTTGTTTTAAATGATTTGTTTTGATGATATTCCCATGATATATCCCATTGTAGGTCATTTGATTCGACTGTGGCATTTTTTAAAATAGTCTCTTTACTTGTAGAAAAACCGATTTTATTATAGTCTAAAGTTAGGGTTTGGTTATTGATGTTTATTGAGTTATGCAAAATATTATTTAGGAAATACTCATTCGATGTTTGATGTGGAGGAATGTTTTGTAAAAAGATGGGTAAGAACTCTTTAAATGGATGGATCAATTGATTGGTCAGTTTAGAAAACTCTTTGATATACTTTTCTTTATTCTTTTCTATATCAACCAATCCGTTATTCAATTTAGCACTGATAATTTCTTCCATGTGTCCATAGAATGGCAACTCTTGATGTATTGTTGGTCCATTAATCTCTTTTTTTAGTTTCATCATACCAATAAATGTATTTTAATTCAAACTATTCTGATCATAATCAAGAATAGACTGTTTAATGTTTCGTGTATTATTAAGTATTGATCTTTAGGTGTTGTGTGTTAATAAAACTTAAGTGACTGGAAAGAAAACAATCTAATGCTTAGAAGGTTTTGTTATTCTTAATTAATTTCTTCCCAATAGGTAAGGGGTATGTGTTTCGTGTGGCATCTAATAGTGTCTTTTTTAAAGGCTTATCTATAGATGAATTTTTTCTGCTTTTTTAATATGCTAGTCTGTTGTTTATTCTTATAATGAGCTTGTCTATAAGGTTAATGCGACAATATTTCGTAGAATAACTCACTTCTAAATGAATTACCGAACTTCTCTTTATCTGTTCCTTTATATTAACAGTCATCTTTTCCTATTATGGAACGGTCCAATGATTTCTAAATAGTTAGTAATACTTAAAACAATATTAACCTGATTTTATTGTCATATTTACTTTATCATAATTTCAATTTGTTGTTATATTAGGTTTGTTTTATCCCCATATTAACTTCATATCAACTTCATTTTATCATAAAGTATAAGTGAACTTGATATGAAGTTGATATGAAATTGTAGTGAAGTTGATATGTATTTAAAGAGAATTTGACCTGAATGGGCAGTGAAGTATAGGTAAGGTGGAAATGAGATTGTGTTAAACATAAGTCGGAAGAATCAATGATTTGAAACTGTTTAATATGGTCTCAAAAAGTGTGTAAACATCAAAATTTGGAATAATAAAATGGCAGATTTATTGGTGGAAAAATAGGGTGGAGCGTAAAAGAAACTTTTTGGGGTTAATTATTGGAGTAAATCTTAGATACTTAAGAATGTGGATTAGACTTTGTATGGTTTATTCTCGGAATAAAATATCATAACACCTATTCTTAGATCTTATTTTGTGGATTTAGCTGGAGCTTCTTTTCATGATAACAAGAGTTGTGAGGGGAGTGTAAAACTTAATATAAGAAAGTTGAACATGTTCTATACTCCTATGAGTGCATCGCTATTGGTAAGGGGCGTTTCTTATATAAAGAAGGATGAGTGCAGATAGAGTGCAGTGATTCATTGTAAGCTTGTAAACGATTTATTATTTAGCTTATGAAAACGATAGAACAAAATATATTTCGTCAGGTAACAGATATTAAAATCACCTATGATCTTGATGGGTACGACTCATGGTGTGTTTTAGGAATAAAATATCTTCATCAAGGCAAGGAAGTAAAGGACAACTTTTCTTTTCATATTGAAGAGATGGAAAAACTGATAAGTTTATTTGAAGATGAATCTATTCCGTCCTACACCAGTATTGAAAAGAAAATAACCATTCAGGATAACTTTTTTTGTCTTTCCCCACAAGCACCTGAGAACATCGTTTATAAGGTTAAGATAAGTGACCCAATCCTATGGCATGATTATTTTGACTATCACTATCATCAGATGTTGTCTGTTTTGTATGATCCACACAAAGAGGATCACCTTATTGAGTATGGTGCATTAAGATTAAAAAAGATAAAGAATAGTATAGAAGGGGTCTTACTTTGTGTTGATGATCATGAAATCGTAAAGCATGAAACCCCTAGTAAATTAGCATTTTCATTACAAAAAGAATTAAACTGGACTGAAAGTTTGTATGTACGTTTTGAACAACCAGAACAATCTTTTGCTCTTCATAAGAGGGTGGTTCTCTCTGCTATTAAAATGATACAAAACAATACTATCCCAATAATATAGAAATATTGACCTATGAAAAAAAGAAAGATCCTTTATATTGATTTAGACAATACCATTGTCGATTTTATGTCTGGTGTAAATAAAGTAGATGAAACAGTTCGTTCCCAATATGAGGGAGAATATGATAATATCCCTCATGTATTTTCTTTAATGGACCCCATGCCTCAGGCCATTGAAGCGGTAGCTTCTCTATTTGATAAGTATGATTGTTATATTCTTTCTACCGCTCCATTTGATAATGCAACTGCTTGGGCGGATAAATTATTATGGGTAAAGAAATATCTGCCGATGTTTCATAAACGATTGATTTTATCCCATCATAAGAATCTTTTAAAAGGAGACTATCTGATTGATGATTTGACCAAGAATGGAGCTGCACTGTTTGAAGGTGAACATATTCAGATTGGAAAATCCCCATTTGAGAATTGGCAAAAGGTTAGGGCTTATCTCGATTAACCAAGCGTCAGGAGTGGTTGCAGTTTTTCTTTCTCTATCTAAATTAGAACAGAGGATCTAATTTAGATAGAGCTGTGACTAGTTTTGAGATGTTTGGATCTTTCATGCTTTTTTGTCCATAAGATACTCCTATTTCCCTAAAGTTTTTTGGTCCGGTGTAGGGTTTGATCTGGAAACCGTTCCATCCTTTGGCAAAATATTCTGGTAAGAAAGTGATCCCTAAACCAGAGATAAGCAGTGTAAGTACTTCATTTTTATTCTGACAGTTAGCTACAGTATTCCATTTCTTTCCATTGTTATTTAAAATAGCCAAGGTTTGTTGATGTGCCTCACATGGCGGACAATGGATAAAGGGCTCTTCGCCTAACTCTTCTACTTCTATAACCTGTTTTTTTGAAAGAGGATGCCTATCTGGAATACAAAGTACATACTCCTCTTTGCCTAATGAGAGGAAGATATGATCTTCAAATTTCCATTCTCGTATTAGAAGATTAATATCACAGTCTCTATGTATTGGTCGTATATCCCACTCCACATCGTTTAGTATCTCTGATGCTTGCTTAAAGAAATTACTTTTAAACTGTTGAGGGAGACTGTCTGCAACACCTACAACAATTTTTGTTTTTGGTGTTACAAGAGAAAACATCTCAGGAATAGAGTCTAACTCCCCAATTAGCCTTTTCGCTATAGGGTATAGATAGTGTGCTTCTTCTTTGATTTCTACCCCTCTTTTGGTTCTTATGAAGAGTTTCTTTCCTATCGTTTCTTCCAATTGTTTTAATCCACTTGAAATATTGGGTTGAGAAACAAAACATTTCTCTGCGGCCCTAGATAGGTTCTTTTCTTCATATATAGCTACAAATATTTTTAATAAGCGTGTATCCATAAGTAATCTTTATAATAGATATAAAAAAAGAGTATTTTGAGGGAATAAAGATACGTCATACATTTGTAAAACCTTAAAGAGTAGGCATAAACAGTCATATTATTTATTAATACCTATTATCATGAAAAATAATAATAAGCTTATCGTTATTACTGGCGCTAGTTCTGGATTTGGATTAGAAATGGCCAAAGAGTTTGCAAAAGATGGATATTCACTTTTGCTTTTGGCTAGACGTGTTGAAATAATTGAAGCTTTAGATCTCCCTAATACGATGTGTAGGAAAGTGGATGTGACCAATAAAGAAGAGTTTGAAAAGGCTGTAAGAGAAGCGGAAGCGAAATTTGGTACTACAGATCTAATGATCAATAACGCTGGGGTGATGCTTTTAGGTGATCTCTCTATTCAGAATCCTGAAGAGTGGAAAAAGATGTTGGATGTCAATGTAATGGGAGTGATGAATGGCATGCAAATCGTAATGAATGACATGAAAGCTAAAAAGTGTGGTACAATAATTAATGTATCTTCAATTGCGGGTGTGCAACCTTTTGGCAATCATGCGGCTTACTGTGCAAGTAAATTTGGTGTTACGGGGCTAACAAGAGTGGTACGTGGAGAGTTGTCTCCTTTTAATGTGCGAGTATTATCTATTATGCCAGGAGCTGTAAAAACAGAGTTGCTTGATCATACCACAGATCAATCTATTATTGATGGTTATAATGAATGGAAAGAAGCGGTTGGTGCGGTAAATATCACTGCCAATGACGTAGCTAAGACAATTAAATATGCTTATGAATTGCCTCAGGCTGTCTCTCTTCGTGAGATTATCATTACAGATACCAAGCAAGATGCATAGATTCTGAATTTTTTAAGCAATACAGATTCTTTCCAAAACGGCATAGTAGAGGTGGGGATGCAAGTTATACTATTCTACTCATACTTACAATAATTCGATATTTTTTACATTTAATGTTTTTTGAGCTATTTTTAGAATAAAACGATTGAATGAGTGTAATGTCTTAACTTTTTGTGGATACTAATAAATTGTAGTGAGTAATGTTAAATCGATCGTATTGGCTTACTATAAAAACCATAATATTATTTACAAGAAGGTAATATTTGAATCTAAATTAAGAAAAAGATGAGTAATCAGAAGTTAACAATTGTAGCTAGAATTTTAGCAAAAGAAGAGAACAGAGAATTGGTTAAAGCGGAGTTGTTGAAGTTAATTGAGCCAACACGTAATGAAAAAGGTTGTATTAGTTATAACCTTCACCAAGATAATGAAAATCCTAATTTATTTCTATTCTTTGAGAATTGGGAAAATAGAGAATTGTGGCAAATACATATGAATAATGCTCCTTTGGCAGCTTTCTCTTCTGCTACAGAGGGTGCTATTGCGGACTTTGTTCTAAATGAAATGTCCCATATTGAATAATAACTTTCATTTAAATTTATTATTCGAAAGGGCTATCTAGCCTTGTCTGTAAAGGGCTTGTCAATCCTTATTGGATTCTAGACAGGCCCTTTTTTGTTATATATTTAAATTCCTACGATCATTCTTTTTTCATCATCGAACACTCCAACTACTTTATGTAATCTTTCTTTTCTACCTCTTCTTTTGGGGAATTATTATGACGTTGTATCTATGTTTTGAATTCGATAATTATCTTAGTAATATTATCTTTGCTGTTCTTCTACTAGATGGGGGTATTATCGGTTTCTTAATGGACGTTATACACTTCTAAATGTCGCCCAATTGAAAATAACTAACTTCTAAAAAGTTACGCTCACTCCCTATTTGATCCTATCTATGATGTGGAAGAATGTAATTTTATTTGTTATATGATGATATATAATTCAACGATTCAGAACCTTACTTTTAATAGTCGCTTATTAAACAAAGAGATGGCTGTTCAAATTTATCTGCCATCAAAATTACCATCTTCTTGCTCCGTATTATATTTCCTTCATGGAAGAAGTGGAGATGAAAATTTCCTTAGAGATATTGGACTCCAACAAACAATGGACAGATTAATTGAAAAACAGTTGATTGAACCTATGGTTGTCGTAGCTCCACGAATGGATAATAGTAGAGGTATTAACTCTTCTATTGAAGTAGAGATTGCTAAAGATAGTCGCGGGGTTGAGGTTAATCGTGGTAGATATGAGGATTATTTTATCTCTGAAGTGATCCCTTTGGTCGAAAACAAATTCTTTGATCAGTGCTTAATGAAAGATCGCTATGTTGGCGGTGCTTCTGCTGGAGGTTATGCCGCACTGCATTATGCATTTAGACATCCCTCTCTTTTCTCTAAAGTGGGAGGGCATATGCCTGCACTGGATCTCTCTTTTGATTTGGAGGATCTTTGTTATTTTAATGATCTTGAGATTTGGGAGAAATATGACCCTATTACGATAGCCCAGACTTCTATTTTAAATATGGATGTCAAAGTTTATTTGGATGCAGGAGATCAAGATGAAGGAGGCTTCTATGAGGGGTGTAAGGTGCTTGCTAATGTGCTTTTGTCTCATGGGGTTGAAGTGCAGAATCATATCTTTGATGGCCACCATAATCTGGCATATATTCATCGTAATCTAGAGAAATATATGCTTTTCTATAGTGGTAAGTCGTAGGTACACATTTACCATCATAAGAATGATATTTACCTTTTTATGTGGAATATTAAGGTCTATTTTTGTATCATTCATAAATCTTTAATTTTATTACTCATGTTTATTCTAAAGGTTTTCTTGACCATTGTTTTTATGATTGCGGGAGGTGCTAAATTGATGAAGTACAAGCCTCTAAAAGAGCAGTTTGATGAGTTTGGATTAAAAGGTAATTATATCTTATTGGTTGGGATCTTGGAAATAGTTGGAGCCATTGGACTTCAGATTTCTCTAGTTTCAATCTATGCTGCGATTGGCTTGTTTCTAACCACTCTAGGAGCATTGTTTAATCATTTTAAGGTATGTCATCCGTTTACTTCTTATCTTCCTGCTATGGTACTTGGAAGTGGTCTGTTGTGGTTCATTATCTCTATGATCTAGGATATTTAAAATAATCAATCGTAATTTCTTTTTAGTTGATTGATCTTGTGTTAAAACGGATATTTCTGTTTTGATACAAGGTTTTCTTTTTTTACCTCTATTGTTTTCTACTCTTTTCTCTTTGCCTGTGGGCTCTTCTATTGGAGTTTTGAGCTGATTTCTCTCTTCCTTTACGAATTTTTATTAAGTCTTAAAGAATCTGAAATATACTACTTTATGTAAATCATTGATCTGGATCAATGCAGATGGCATTCCTACAATTTAATTTTGACGATCAAATATTAAATAATAGGAAGTATGAAGAAATCAATTATTGTCGGGCTCTTGATGATGTTTTTGTCAAAAGCAGTCATTGGACAGGATACTTCTGTCGCAAATGATGGGGAGCGAAAGGTCGATACGGGATATCTACAAGATGGTGGAACGACTGAAATGGCGTTAGACCGAAAGAAAGTGGATAATGACAATGAAGATGGCGGTTCTTGGCTTGTCATTATCACTTCTATTGTTGTGGTTAGTGGAGTTGCTGTTGCATTGATTCGAAAGAAATCAAAAGAAAAATAGTTATAGTTTCTAGGTATCCTATATTCACAACCATATGATAAATATGGGGTTTGATTTTATTGCGGTTGTGTTATAGGATACTCTTTTAAGATATAAAATAATTGAGAATAGCTTCTATTCTGATTGGTTAGACTTCTTGTATGACTATGATGGATCCCATAGGGTGTTTTATGAAATAGATAGATCCTAAGATCTTGAAAATGTCAGATGTAGAATAGCTAGTTCTTTAGACTTAGTTGAAAAGTAATGAGTGTATTAGACGTAAAAAAGGGTAGCTTGAGTTGCTATGTCCTAATTGGTGTGTCGCTGTTGGGATTGGTGGCTTGTAAAAAACAAGTAAAAAAGAGTGCAAGACCTCTTCCTCGAATTCCAGTTGTGGAGGTAATAAAGGAAAATGTTACGGTAAAGAATCGATATCCAGCTACCGTTCAGGGGAGTGATATGTGTACGGTGAGAAGTAAAATTAGTGCGTATATCACAGCCATACATGTTGAAGAAGGAGAGTGGGTTCGTGCTGGTCAACGTCTTTTTTCATTAGAAACAGACGCTCTTGATATGCAAGCTAAGGCTGCTGCTGCTTCTGTTCAGGAAGCTAAAATTCAGGTTTCTTCTTTAAAGCCTTTGGTTGAAGCTAATGTGGTGAGTGGAGTGCAGTTGAAAACAGCAGAGGCTAAATATAGACAAGCAGTACGTAATTATGAGAATATCAAAGCGCAAATAGCTTATGCCGATGTCAAGAGTCCTATCGCTGGTGTTGTTGGACGTATTCCTTATAAAAAAGGAAATTTGGTCTCTCCTTCTAATGCTCTGGGATTAACGACGATATCTGATATTGATTCGGTAGATGTATATTTCTCGATGAGTGAGAAGACATTCTTGAGCTTTGTTGAAGAGATGCTTGGCAATGATGTTAAAGCAAAGATTGCTACTATGCCACAAGTGGAGTTGATTATGGCTAATGAGCAATCCTTTGGAGAGATGGGTATAATAAAATCAGTTAGTGGTGATATTAATAGAACAACAGGATCTTTACGATTAAAAGCACGTTTCCCAAATTCTCATAGATTGGTACGCGATGGTAGTAGTGGGCAAATAATAATTCCCAAAGTACGTATGAATACCATGGTGGTTCCTGCTATGTCTGTAATAGAAGAGCAAGGGAAGAGTTATGTGTATCGTGTATTGCCAGACAGCACCATAGATAAGATTGCAGTGAAAGTGGGAGTTGCTGCCAATAGGAAAATCGAGATTCTTAATATTCTAACTGAAGGCGATAAGATCGTAGCTTTAGGACAAAAGAAGATTAAGCCGAATATGAAGATTATTCCTGTCGATGGAGATATGGAGATGGTTACCAATGCTTATCAAACCGTATTTAAATAAAAAGATATTACTATGTTGAAACAATTTGTAGATAGACCAGTATTGTCGACTGTAATATCCATTCTTATCGTAATAATGGGGGTTATTGGATATTATGTTCTTCCTGTTACCCAATATCCAAGTATTGCTCCTCCTACCGTCGTGGTGTCGGTAAATTATCCTGGAGCAAATGCCGAGACACTTGTTAAGAGTGTGATTGTTCCTATTGAAGAACAGATCAACGGTGTAGAAGGAATGACTTATATTAAGTCGACGGCTTCGAGTAATGGTAAAGCAACGATTACCGTCTTTTTTGAACAGAGCTTCGATCCAGATGTGGCTGTGGTGAATGTTCAAAATAGGGTGGCTATTGCCAATTCTGTTCTGCCCGCCGAGGTGCTTAAATATGGTGTGGTAACCCAGAAACAAGAGAATTCTCCATTGATGTATACCTCTATCTATTCTACCAATCCTGAATATGATAGAACATTTTTAGAGAACTATTTTAATATAAAGATGCGTCCAGAGTTACAGAGGATCAGAGGTGTTAGTAATGTAGGTACCTCTGGAGCATCAAAAGATTATACCATGCGTATATGGTTACATCCTGATAAGATGAGCCTTTATGTGGTTACTCCAGCAGATATCAAGAATGTAATTAATGGTTATAGTCTAGAAGCGGCACCAGGTATTTTAGGACAAAATGTGGGAGAGCCTCATGAGTATGTTATCAAATATGGGGGAAAATATTCAGATGTTGCTCAATATGAGTCTATGGCGATTCGCTCTCTTCCTAATGGCGATATCCTAAAATTATCTGATGTCGCTGATATTGAATTGGATGCTTTTACGTATAGTGGTACAGCTATTTCTAATGGGAATCCTAGTATTAACTTTGGAGTATACCAGTTGCCTGGCGCCAATGCGCAGAAGGTGTTAGAGGAGATTGAAGCTTCTCTAGATAAGATGAAGGAGAATTTCCCTGAAGGGGTAGACTATATGGTGAACTACAACGTCAATAGATTTCTTAATGCTTCCTTAAAGAAAGTCAATAGCACTCTTTTTGAAGCTTTCTTCCTTGTATTTGTCGTGGTATTTCTCTTTTTGCAAGATTTTAAAACGACACTTATTCCTGCTATTGTTATCCCTGTATCCTTGATAGGAACCTTTTTCTTCCTTAATATATTAGGATATTCGATTAATCTATTGACTATTTTCGCTTTGATCTTAGCAATCGGTATTGTCGTCGATGATGCCATTATTGTAGTGGAGGCTGTCCATACCAAGCTAGAGATGGGATCAAAGAATATTCGTACGGCAACGGTTACGGCAATGAGTGAAATTAGTGGAGCGATTATTTCGACTACTGCTATCATGGTGGCAGTATTTATCCCGATTACTTTTATGAGTGGACCTGCTGGTGTATTTTATAAACAGTTTGGGTATACGTTGGTAATTGCAGTTCTGATCTCTTCGGTTAACTCTTTGACTTTAAGTCCTGCACTTTCTGTGCTGTTGCTAAAAGTGAAAGATTCTGATGGTACAAAGAAGTCGTTTTTTGATCTGTTATATCGAGGTTGGAATGCTGCGTTTGATGCCATCATATCTAAATATACAGTGGCACTTCGTCGAATAGTTAGATGTAAATGGTTGGCCTTTTTAGTTGTCATTGGATCTATCTTTACAATATATTTTGTGAATAAGAATTTGTCTACTGGTTTTGTGCCTACTGAAGATCAGGGTTCTATATATGTAAATATTGAGTTGCCTGCAGGTTCTTCTGTAGATAGAACGCATCATGTGTTAGAGCAATTGTATGGAATTCTTGATAAAACCGATGGAGTTCGAACCGTAACATTGATGTCGGGTAAGAGTTTCTTTGCTGGTGCTGGTAGCTGCTATGGTATGGGATTTATCAACTTAGATGATTGGTCTCTGCGTAGCAATGATTCTTTGTCTGAACATTCGATTATAAAGAAGTTGTTTAAAGCTTCGGCTGCTATTCCTGAAGCAAAAATAGTATTCTTTGCTCCTCCAAGTATCCGTGGTTTTGGTAAGTCTAACGGGGTAGAAGCGCAACTGCTAGATAAAAGTCATGGTAAATATGAAGACTTTAATATGGTCTCTAATCAGTTTATGTCTGAACTGCGAAAACGACCTGAAATAGGGTTTGTTTCTAACTCATTTAATGTTGATTTTCCTCAATATGAGCTTGTTATCGATGAACCGAAAGTTCGTCAGGCTGGTATGATGGTTTCTGATATTGTCCATGCCATGGAGGGGTTTGTTGGAGGTGTTTATATAAACAACTTTAATAAATATGGACGCCAATATAAGGTGATGATGCAGACGACTCCTGAAGAGCGTAAGAATATTGCGTCTTTATCTGGATATTTTGTTCGTACTTCTTCTGGAGAGATGGCTCCTATAACCGAGTTTGTTTCATTGGAGAAACGTTATGGTGCTCAGACTATCAATAGGTTTAACCTTTATACTACCGCTACGCTTAATGCAACAGCTGCTAGTGGATACTCTTCCGGAGATGCCATAAAAGCTTTTAATGAAGTGTCTGATCAGGTTCTAAACTCGGACTATGAAATACAATATTCGGGGATTACCAGAGAGGAGATTGCTGCTTCGGGGCAATCGATCATCATTTTTGTCTTGAGTATTTTGTTTGTGTATCTACTATTGTCTATTCAGTATGAGAGTTATATCCTGCCTTTATCTGTTCTATTTTCTCTTCCTATTGGAGTCGCAGGGGCCTATTGTTCTGTGAAAATAGCTGGTTTAGAATCGAATATTTACTTCTATATCGCACTGATTGTTCTTATTGGATTGCTTGCAAAGAATGCGATCCTTATTGTCGAGTTTGCTTTGCAATACAGAAAAGAAGGAGGCTCATTAGTGGAATCTGCTATTGAAGGCGCAAGAACGCGTTTTCGTCCTATTATGATGACTGCATTCTCTTTTATCTTCGGTTTGTTACCACTTGTTGTAGGTAGTGGTGTCGGTGCAATGGGAAATCGTTCGATTGGTACTGGTGCTGCAGGAGGACTATTGGTTGGAACATTAATAGGTCCTTTTATTATTCCTATCTTATTTGTTGTCTTCCAAGGATTACAAGAATGGATATCTGGAGAAACAATAACAGAGACCGATAAAACAGTAAAAGAGGTTGTGCCTCTTCAATATACATCAGAAGATATAAACTAAAATGAAGATGAGATATTTTTTAATAATAGTGGTAGCATGTCTGATCTCTTCTTGTCATGTTACAAAGAAATATGAGCGTCCTGATATGGATGAAGTGATTCCTCTGTCGTATAAAAATAGCCATGATCAGGATACAACTAATATTGCACGAGTAGGATGGCATGAGTATTTTAATGAAACACAATTGATTGACTATATCCAAGAAGGCCTAGAAAACAACTATGACTTAAAAACGGCTATTGGTCGTATCGATATGGCACGATGGAGAATGGGACAGGCCAACTTAGGGTCATTGCCTGATTTGAATGGTAATATTGGTGTGGGACATAATAATGGAACACTTATTGGTCGTGATGGTGCTTCTTATTCTGCAGGGCTTACCTTAAGTTGGGAACTTGATTTATGGGGAGGTATAAAGAGTACGAAGAAAGAAAAACTGGCTCTTTATTTGCAACAAATAGAAACCAAACAGTCTGTTGAAATAAGTTTGATAGCGGATATTGCTTCTGCCTATTATCGTCTTATTGCTTTAGACAAACAACTGGATATTGCCCAAAAAAATTATCAATTGCGTATAGAGAACCTTAAAACCGTTTCTCTATTAAAAGAGGCAGGTTTACTTAATGGGGTTAATGAGTCTCAAGCGGAAGCTCTGATGTTGAATTCAAAAGCTTTGATTACCGATTTGGAGTTGAGAATAGATATTCAAGAGAATGCCCTTTCTATTTTATTGGGTCATACAGGAAGGAAACTGTCAAGAAACAAGATGTTTTCTATTCCCAAAAATCATAAATGGTCTATTGGCGTGCCATCTCAATTGTTAAGACTAAGACCTGATGTTAGGGCGGCTGAATTTGCTTTGAAGGCTGCATGGGAGCAGGAGAATATTGCCAAAACAAATCTTTATCCCAATATCACTATATCGGGGAACTCAGGTTTAAATGCTACATCTATAACAAGTTGGTTTAGCTCTCAATCACTCTTCTCTAGTGTCTCGGGTGCCATATCTCAGCCTATATTTAATAGGAGAAATCTAAAGATGAAACATAAAGTGGCAGAGTTTACAAAGAGAGAGAAGTTGTATGCTTTTCAAAAACAATTGTTGATTTCAAGTAATGAGGTGAGCAATGCTTTGAGTACTCTTACTTCGGAGGAGAAGATGATCTCTACCAAATTATTGGAGAGAAATGCAAGTGAGAACTCTTTAGATCAATCACAGAAGTTATTACGTCAAGGAATGATTAATTATATCGATGTGCTTACATCTCAAATACAACTGTTGACTGTTGAAATGGATTTAGTGGATCATCAGTTAAATTACCATTTGGCTAAAATACAGTTGTATAAATCATTAGGAGGGGGAGTACATCATTAATGTCTCTAATCCCAACTTAAGTGTTTTGAAATAAACATTTGTAAGTATAAGTAGAAACATCTTCTCTCTAAAGAAATAGAGAGAAGATGTTTTTTTACTTTCGTTTTTTATCGTACAGAGCTATTAATTTTAGCATATATCTTGATCTGTCTTATTTCTTGTCAAACCTAAAAAAGGAGATCAATATAAGAATGCTACAACCAATGATAATGGTATAGCCGTAGATCTGTTTGGCTGCCAACAGTATGGATTGAATCCCAATACTCCTATAGATGCTACTTTTACTACGTGTGGTCCATAAAATACAATCTATATTACTTGCCAGACTCGATAGATGTTGTAGTTGTAAATATTTAAATCCCCAATTAAAAAGTGTGATAAAGAGTGCAACCCCAACAAATGATCGTATGGTGGTAAAGATTGCTCCGGCAGAGAATTTGTTCTCTGGAGGAAGGTCTTGGTAACAATAGATCCCTATGGTAACAAATTGGATAATGGTTCCTACCCCTTTAATGATCATCGGAAGAATCATATTAGATATATCTCCAACAGGACTAAAAAGAAAATAGAATATGATATTTGAACTCATAGAGCAACCTACTCCTATCATTATCAATATCTTTAAATTCCATTTATGCCTAAACCAATGATAACAGATAAGACCTCCGATAATACAACCCGGTAGCATACTTACATAAAAAACAGCATAACTATTGTTGTCATAGCCCAATATGCTCTTGATATATATCGATAGCACTGAACCACTTGCAAGAAAGAACCCTACTGCCAAAGAGAGGATGATTGATGCGATGACATTTCTTTGTTTGATATGGTTTAAATCAAGATAAGGTCTCTTAAGTTTTGATTCATGATAAATAAATATCGATAGGAGAGTCAATATACAAATAGCCAATTCTTTGATAATAGGTCCTTTAAACCAATCATGATATTCTCCCATACATAATATGTAATTAATGCCCATTAATATCGTCGTGAAAAGAATCATCCCTATCCAATCGATCTGATAAAAAGGAAACCTGCGCATCGATCTTTTATGATGCATTACAAGGATCATTATCAGGGTTTCTACCAATAAGATAATCACCATGATATGGTATACATCATTCCAATGAAAGATCTCTGCTATTTTGGTATAGAAGAACGATCCAAAATAGGATATAAGCATAAGTAATGGATAGAGTATAGGGTAGGACTTCTCTCTTGATGTATTGGTACATAGAAGTTGAATAAGCGGAATAAGAAATTCGAAAATCCCGATAAACTTAGCAACTCCTATAAGAAGAGAACAAAGAATAAATAGAGTGGCATTATTGGTACTACTACATATATGGCTTAGTAACGCAAGTGAAAGAAGCGACCCAATTACAAGTTTCTTCGAATGAAACGCTTGCTTTAATCTAAGTCCTAATGGATAGACAATATACATCCCTATCGAAGATGCAAAATAGGCCATCATAAAATAGGAGGACAAAAGCTGTGTCTCCGAAACCATAAAGGAGAGATTCTTGATATATACCCCATTAACCATCATTAAGGGTAGAAACCCTATGATCACAAGTATATTTTGTAACCACTGTGGAACCCAATGGTGAAAGAAATTTCTATTATAATCTGCCATATTTATTTAGTGTGATATCGACACAGTGACATTCATCCCTGCTTTTAACAACCCAAAATCATTAGGGAAATTACTGCCCTTAAAATCTATACGAACAGGAAACCGCTGTTGTATCTTTATGAAATTACCCGTAGAATTATCTATAGGAATAGCTGAATATTTCGAACCACTTGCACCAGAGATAGCCGTGATAACCCCCTCAAAATGTTGGTCGTTTAACGCATCTACGGTGATCTCTACCTTGGTACCAATATGAATGTATGGCATCTGTTTCTCTTTAAAATTAGCGACCACCCATGCCTCATTTTCTTTTATTATAGATAACAACTGTTGCCCCGGTTGGATAAGCTGCCCTTTTTGTATCTTCTTTCTCCCTACCGTACAGTCATAGGGGGCTATTATGGTACAATAATCCATATTTAATTGTGACATCTCTAAAGAGGCTTTCGCACTTTTTACTTTTGCTTTATGAATACGTAATTTTATTCTTGCTTCCTTGATTGCTAGAAGGGTACTCTCTTCTTTTTCTTTCAGTGCATCGATCTTTAGTTTTAAGGACTCATATTGAGTCTCAATATTCTCTAATTGGGCTTTAGTAACAACTTTTTCTTTAAAAAGATTCTTGTATCGTTGGTAGTTCTTTCTCACATTAGATAGTGTTGAAAGATTTGCTTGGATGTTCGCTTTACTGATGTCTATATTGTTTTCTAAGGTGACAATACTATTTTGTGCCACTTCTTCCGAAGCTAAGGCATTTAGGTAGACCGCTTCTGCTTGAGAATATCTGATTTGGTATTCTCTATCGTCAATTACAATTAAGGTATCTCCCTTGTTAATCTTTTGATGTTCTTTAAAATAGACTTCCTGAATGTATCCTTGTACCTTAGAATTTATAGGGTTAATGAATTCCTCTATCTGTGCATCGTCAGTATAACTCTCACTATCCAAATGAAAGAAAGTTCGGATACTCCAGATTAGAACTCCCGAGATGGATAAAAAAAGAAATGTATTGGTGATATATATGCGTCTTTTGCCTAACGATTTTTTATTTTTGTTCATGACATATCTTGTTTTGAAGGTTATAGCTCCCCCGTAATTTTTAATATCTTGTAGTATGAAAAGAGTGCATTTATTTCTGCATTTGCTACATCTAGCTCTGCCTCTAACTTAGTATTACTGGCATGTAATACGTCTATCAATAGTGCCAACTGATTTACGTATTTCTTCTCTATCATTCGATAGTTTTCTCGAGCCAAAAGTTTATTCTCTTTGAAGGTCTCCAACTCATTGATGTTCTCTTTATATTTTAAATAAGCTGAATGAATCTCCATATCTATTTTCTCTTCTTGTTCTTCGACCATCTCTTGTGATAGTAGAACTTGAAGCCGTTTAAGCTCTTTTCTCTTCCTAATCTTGTAGCCCATAGAGAGATCCATTGAAAGAGTTAAACCTACTTTCCAACTATTGGCATAATTGTCTTTTACAGGAATAGAAGTCGTTAAAGGACTCTGTAAATGATTTACTGCAAATAGTGAGATCGATGGGGATATCTCTGATTTACATAGACTAAGTGCATTTTGTGCTATCTCTACCTTTTTTTGACTCATTAACAACCTAGGATTATCTTTTACCCCCTTATCGTGATACGTTTGGTAATCATAGTGGCTAATATGGGTGGATAATATTGTCGTATCAGGATAAATGATAACGGTTGGAGTTATTCCTACAGCAGTCGTTAATTGGTGATTCACAATTTGTATTTGATTCTCTATCTGATGATGTTTAATCTTTAACTTTGATAGCATGAATTGCGTACGTAGGACATCATCTTGTGTTACCAGCTCTTGCTGATGTAATGCTTTGGTATGATGAAGTCGTATTTGTGCTAATTCAATGTTCCTGTGGTATACAAACTTCTGATTGTATAGACGATATAGATCAAGGTAGAGCCCCGTAACATATAGTTTGATCTCTTGTTCGGTGTTTCTTTTCTGTAACTTACTGTATTGGTGCGCTAAATTGGCATGAGAAATTCCTTTTTGTACCGCCCGGCCTTTGTATATCAACTGTTGCGCTTGGATTGCAAAAGAGTTACCTAAATTTGGCATATCTACCTTTACCTTATTGGTAAAATCTTTGTCATAAATGTGGATATCTCCTAAATATGCTACTTCTAAATTAGTAGTAATAGAAGGAAGTAGTTTTTGTCTTTTAATCTTCACTTCCTTGCCAGTAATATCAATATTGCTCTGTTGAATCTTTATTTGAATATTGTTTTCTAAAGCCTTCCGCCATATCTCTTCTAGGGTAATAACTTCAGTGTGTTGTTTTTGTGCAACTGCCTTTGTACCTCCATATAGAAGCACGATTAATATACCAAAGAAGGGAGTCCATTTTCGTTGATGCATATCTTTACTTTATAGAAAGAGATGGAAGGCATTGTTATTAAAAAAGGAAATATTCTTTTCTAATACACCTCCAACGTCTTCATTATTTCGTTGCAAAGATCTGATATTGGAAATGGATAATAATAGACTTTATACGGAATACGATGTCCAAATTACGTATTTTTATTGTTTTGATATTCCATAAACTGCGTTGGACTCATATTTGTATGTCTTTTTAGGAACTTACTAAACGAAAATTGGTCACTGAAATTAAGCATATAGGCAATCTCAGCAATGGAATGTTTTCTCTCCGATAGAAGTAATCGGGCTTCGTCTATCAGACTTATATTGATAAACTCCTTGGCTGTCTTTCCTGTTACTTTCTTTACCGTTTCGGATAGATGTTTGGAGGTAATGCTTAATTTATCTGCATAAAATGAAAGATGCCTATGTTCTCTGAAGTGCGTTGAAACAAGTTTAATATAGTCGAGTGCCAATCTCTTGCTTTTGCTTTCATCAGTGCTCTGTAGTGAGGCTAATTTCTCAATACCATCCAACAGTAAGTATAAGATAGCAGAGATGATATTGTGTCTGAAATTAATGTCTAAAACAGGATTTCTTAATAGATCGTCTTCTTTTAATAAAGATAGAAGCTGCCAATAGTGATTAAATTTCTTAGTGGTGAGTAAAACATGTACACAGCGATACATTCTAATCTTCTGAGCAATATCTATCCGATTGATCTGTAGTGGAGCCCTAAGTTGGAAATCATTGTCTATAACCAACAAAAGTAAATCTGCAGATTCCTCTATTTCATGAAATTCGTAAATGACATTTCGTGAAATAAGAATTCCCTCATTGGGAGTGATAATATGATCTTCAAAATCATAAGTCACTTTTATCTCCCCTTCTCGGACAAGCAAGAAACCTGTACTCTTCGGATAAAAAGGAGTTCCTACCTTTATAACATTTGTGATCTCTTTCGTGCTATAGATCTTTGTATTGTCAAATTGAGATCCTCCTTTTTTCATTGTTGCCTATCTTTTTTACGAGACGATTGGTTGATTCTTGTCTACCGTTAAACCCATGAGTGAAACAAATTTACAATATTATCTGTAATCAAAGGCGCTTTTATCCGACCTATTTAATTGTAAAGTGTAGTCTTAATTTATCCCATCTTATAATGCCTAAAAGGATATGGGAAATAGAGGTTGTTATCGACCGAATGGCCTCTTATCTAAAAGAATAGAAAGATAGGATGGATACTATTAGGAGGGACTAGCTCTTTCTTTTGTAGTCTTATAAGTCGTTTTCAAAAGAAAATATGAAAAAATCAACTTGTTGAGGCAACGAATACTAAAATGGGCAGTCATATAAGTGGAACAAACAACAAATAAGATCTATTATATTATGAAAACTACATTAAATCTTTTACTATTATTGATTGCTATTGCTTTCGTTGGTTGTAGCAAAGATAAGGGACCATCTATCAACTTTAATGATAAAGTGCGTGAGATAACAACGAACAAACAATTTGTACCAAAACTACAACAGTTTACCCCAGCCTCTTATAAGTGTACCAATTGGAGAATCGATTTTTATAATGAAGTAGAGAAAGTAGGAGAGTGGGATAGCTATAATAAGTCCATCTTAGATAACGAGAAACTTTTTGTATACCATTTCGAGAATATGCAACTAAATATTGTCTCTTCTCAAATGAACCCTTCTAATCCATCAGACAAACCTTTAATGTCTACCTCTTACGAGTGGGATTACAATGGAACTTTAACGATCGATAACATCAGTTATGTGGTGAAGATGCAGAATGAGAAGCTTTATCTTTATTATGATATAAAGGATGTTTTAGACAAAGAGAAAATGTTGAATGTAACTGTAGAGAATACTTATGGTAAATCTCTAGCAAATGAAGCAGGAGTTTTAGGTATAGGCAGGATCGAGCTTACTAGTGTTAATGGAAAGACGATTAATACTACCGATATCAATAGTGCCAACCAACTTATGGAGAAATTTATTGGAAGACAGATGATCTCTAACCAGATCTTTAATACCATAAAAGTTTCTGATAACCCTAATACTTTCTATCTAGCCGATGGTGCAGACAATGACAATCATGAGATTAATCTTTCAAACAATAACATGGACTTATCGTCTGTGACCACTGAAAGAGGGAAACTATTGTTTGAGCCTTTCTTGAAGAAACAGACTTTTACCTTTAAAGGAGTGGCATTAAAGATCAATCGCATCTCACATGAAGATGGAAGTGGAAACGGTTTCTTGGTATATGGAACCACCGAAGATAATGCGACAGAAGTGTCTTTCTATTATAACATCAAAGAAGTAAAAGAGCATTGGATTAATGGTCCTCAATCAGGTAATACAAATATCAACACTCCTGTCAATGACCAACAGTTCCTAGGGGTATGGAGTCTTTATCAAATAGGAGGAGGTCCTGCAACCAATGAGCCTGATGCCATTAGATATGAGTTTAAAGCCGACCATACCATTATTGAATATGATGACGTAGATAATGTCGAAAGATATGGAACATGGAGCTATAGCGATAATGTGATGTCTATCTCTTTTACGAAACAGAAAGATATTACAACGGGCGTAACAAGTCTGATCGTTCTTTCTTTTAAAAGAGACTTAATCTCTGTTACCTCTACTAATCTGGTTTTTGCTGTTCAATGGAAGGAATTTCCATTTAGAATGTATTACTATAAGATGTAAATATTTAAGTGTTAAATACACTATATCCACAGATACCTTTGATAGAGAGGCTGACCCAATTTTTGAGTCAGCCTCTTTCTATATATAAAGAAATCAAATTAAAATTCAAACAGCGTAATCAGGGATCAGTCGATGGCTTTCTGGTCTAAAACATCCATCACCATCCCCTTGTAATTTCGTCCTATAGGGAGTAGTTTGCTTCCTATCTCAATATTAGCCGAACAGTAGCTGTCTATCTTTCTAATGGCTACAATATAAGATCTATGGATACGTAGAAAATTCATCTCTGGTAGCTTCTCTTCTATATTACTGATGGTATTGGGAGTGACCACCTCCTGTCCATTCTCTAAGTATATTGAGACATAATTGCGTAGACTCTCAATATAGACGATCTTATTTAGAAATACCTTAACCATTCGTTTCTCTGACTTAACAAAGATAAAAGGCTCTTCCGAACTGCTTGTCTCTTTCTTCTCAGGAATATGAAAATGGTGTTGTTTTAATTTAAAATATCTATTGATGGCTCTAATAAAACGATCAAAAGGAATAGGCTTAATAAGATAATCTAGTGCCTCTAATTCGTAACTCTCTAATGCAAATTCAGAATAAGCAGTCGTAAATATAACACTCGGAGGATTCGATAGATTTCGAAGAAGCTGTATCCCCGTCAATCCAGGCATCTGAATATCTAAGAATAATAGATCAATGGATTTACTGTTTAACACCGACAGTGCTTCTACGGCACTCTTACACTTCCCCTCTAGCTGTAGATAATCTATACGATGTATATACTCTTCTATTACATCGATAGCCAAATCTTCATCATCAACAATCAAACATTTAATCTTCATTATAACTCCACATTTAAATGTACACTATGGCATTCGTCATTGCTCTCAATCTTTAATACATGCCTTTCAGGATAGATCAAAGATAACCTTCTTTGAACATTCTGCAATCCAATACCGCCAACCATGGAGTCCATATTGGCACTGTTATTTGGGACACTATTCTCTATCTTTAGCGTTAGACGATTCTCTTTTACCCCTAGCTCGATAGTGATCCATGCCATACCATCAAACCCTTTGGTACTATGCTTAAAACTATTCTCTATAAAAGGAAGAATCAACATCGGTGCAATTACATGTCCTCCAATATCTCCCCATATATTTAGACTTAAATCTATTCGGTTGCCATATCGTATCTTCTCTAGATCAAGGTAACTTCTGATGCTTCCCAACTCTTTCTGTAGATCTACCTTCGTGGCGTTGGTCTCATAAAGCATATATCGTAATAGCTCCGATAGTTTTAATACGACATCCAATGATTGATCCGACTTCTTTAAGATTAGAGAATAGAGACTGTTTAAAGTGTTAAACAAGAAGTGAGGTTGTACCTGATTTCTTAGAAAAGCCAATTCTGCTTCCAATTTCTCTTTGGCAAGCATCTGCTCGTTCTGTTGTACTTTTGCGATATACTCCATCGACTTGATGGTCATTGGTAACGCCAATACCGCTCCTAGATTGACCGCACTACGTACCAACTGAGAGAATTCAAAGGTATTTACCTTCTCCCAATAAGGGAAGAAATAATCAACGATGATCAGGTTGTCTGTTATTCTTTGAGCAATAGCTCCCAGCAGAACCATAACAAAGAGCCAGAAAAGAAACTTCCACACTTTCCCTTTAAAAAGGAATCGAGGATATAAGATATAGATAACAGCATACACCAGTACGATCTTAGATGGAAGATTGATCAATTCAACACTAATGGTCTTAAGGTATTTGGCATCATATGTCCCCCACGCATAGGCAAAGAAAGAGACAAAAGCAATCCAGTAGGTGAGGTGTTGCACCCATCTATTGTTTACGATTTTGGAGATCCAACTATTATCTGAAGCGATGATTTGCATGTTTATAATGGCTAAGGAGCAGTTTGTCTTTCTCTATGTAAAAGAATAACGACGCTGTCTCTAATTTGTTTTTAAAAATGGAGCAATATACATTCTAAAGCCCCGATAAGATTGAATATTCAAAAAGTAAAATTAGAATCTTTTCTCCCTATATGCAACTATTCTATCGACCATCAAATGGGCTTAGGATATATAACCAAAAATAAAGGACTAATGACCTCTACTTTGGACAAAGGGTGATTCTTTTAGCCCATATGGTTATTGGTATCCTATTTTGATCTATTGGTCAATATAATTAGTGTACAATGAGATCCATCATTTATTTTGCTGTGAATCTAAATACAACGGGTAGTATTCCCCATTATTCATTTGTCTGCTTGATAAAACTATACTAATACTTATGAAACTAAAATATTTTTTATTGTTGTGGTTGTTTGTTGCACTCGTTTGTGATGCAGGTGCACAAATAAAAAGAAAGAAATTTAATACCTCTCGTTGCGAGCATCCTCCTCGTATTGATGCAATACTAAACGACAAGGCTTGGGAAAATGCCCCTAAAATAGAGGATTTTATTCAACAAAGTCCTGTCAATGGAGGTACGCCAACAGAGCGTTCTATGATCAAAGTGATCTATGACGACAACGCACTTTATGTCGGAGCCATGCTTTATGATTCTGCTCCTGATAGTATCTTCACCGAATATGGTCTGCGTGATGCCGGCGACCAATTGAATGCCGATCTTTTCTCTATAGAAATAAACCCTTGGAACGATAGCCGTTCGGCACTGGAGTTTATGGTGACCGCCTCAGGTATACAGATGGACTCTCATAATACGGTGCCTGCCATGAACAAATCATGGAATGCTGTATGGGACAGTCGTGTGAAGATTGTAGATAATGGATGGGTCGTAGAGATGCGTATCCCTTATTCAGCACTTCGTTTTCCTAAAACAGATATTCAAGTGTGGCAGATGAATTTCTTTCGTCTGATCAAAAGAAAGAACGAAGGGATCACATGGAACTTTGTAGATAAAAATATCGTAGGATGGTTAAACCAAGCCGGTGAACTTCACGGAATCAAAGGGGTGGAACCTAAAACCAGACTCTCTTTTAGCCCTTATGTCTCTTCTTATGTGAGCCGTGATGGTGCTACAGGAAACGACTCGTGGTCTTTCAAAGGAGGTATGGATGTCAAATATGGGATCAACGAAAGTTTTACCCTTGACATGATGCTTATCCCAGATTTCGGTCAAGTACAATCGGACGACAAAGAGCTTAACCTTTCTCCTTTTGAGACTTTCTATGACGAGAAACGTGGTTTCTTTACTGAAGGAACGGAGATCTTTAATAAAGGTAACATCTTCTACTCTAGACGACTTGGGGGTACACCTCAAAACCGTGATCAAGTGCGTGAGTCTTTAGAAAAAGGCGAGGTGATCACAGAAAACCCTATCGATACACGACTGTTGAATGCCGTAAAACTTTCTGGTAGAACAAACAAAGGATTGGGTATAGGTTTTATTAATGCGGTCAATGCCAAGACTTATGCACATGTGGAGGACACCATCCATCATACGACGCGTAAGGTGATGACCCAAGGAGTTTCTAACTATAACATGATGGTGTTAGACCAGTCTCTTGGAAACCAATCCTATATCAGCCTTGCGAATACTCACATGATCCATCCTCATGCCGATTTTCGCTCTATGGTTACCGCTACCGAATTTAAATTTACCAACAAGAAAGAGACCTATGCTATCTCTGGTAACGCTGCTTTGAGTCAAAATAGAAATGGCGAAGATAAAAAGAATGGTACACGATATAAACTGCAATTCTCTCGTATCAAAGGAAGATTTCAGTTTGATCTGAGTAACTCTACTGTCGACAATAAGTTCGATCCTAATGCAATGGGTTTCTTAGATAAGAATAACGAGCAGGTTAACTTGGCTTCATTTAAATATAACCAATACCAACCATCAGGAACAATCAACGAGTTTACCAATCAATTTAACGTGACGCATACCAGCCTATATCGTCCTTATCGTTTCTCTAAACTAGATATGTACTGGAAGAGTAGGGTAGTATTTCGTGATTTCTCGGCCTTAGCTTTAGAATGGAGCTTGACACCAATACCAAAATATGATTTCTTCGAACCTCGTGTCGAAGGATGGAAATATAAAGAACCTGTCGATTACTGGATGGCGCTAACACATGAAACAGACCATAGGAAATCTCTTGCCTTGACTAGCAAGGTCGCTATGTGGAGAGGAACAACCTTTGGGAAAGCAACCTACTGGCTGGAACTAACCCCACAATGGAGGGTGAGCGATAAGATATTGTTTAAACACCATTTCTATACAGAGATCGCAAAAAACAGTTTGGGCTTTGCCTCTTATGATCAAAATGCCAATAAGATCTATTTCGTAAATCGTGATATCGACACTTTTATCAATACTTTTGAAGCTCGTTGGATCTTTGGACAGAAAGCATCTCTTAGCCTTCGTGCCCGTCATTATTGGTCCGAAGTAGAGTATAAAGAGTGTTATTCGCTTACTTCGGAAGGAGATATGCAAGACCAGTCTGAATATGAAAACCATAACCATATCAACTATAATGCATTAAACTTAGATATGGTCTACACTTGGGAATTTGCTCCAGGAAGTGAATTGTCTTTAGCTTGGAAAAATAACGTACAAACCAACGATTCTCATATCGATAGAAACTATTGGGAGAATGTATCTAACATGTTAGATGGAGCACAAAACAATAGTATCTCACTGAGAATACGCTACTATTTAGATTATCAGAAACTGCGTAACTGGTAAGATTTCTCATTTTTTCTTTAAAATAAGAGGGGAGGTATCCTACTTTTCATTTTCCTCCCCTTTCTCTTTTTTTTACTTTACGTAGTAACAAAAATATTCCTTAGAAATGCAAGGGCCGCACAACCCTTTGCTTAATGCTATCCTAGGCCCCCCTAGGATAGCTTTTTTTATTCCCCTTCCGTCATAGATCTTTTAATCTGGGATTGTTCCGTGTTTGTGTGTG
Organism: Prolixibacteraceae bacterium; assembly: GCA_025210775.1. Taxonomy (GTDB): domain Bacteria; phylum Bacteroidota; class Bacteroidia; order Bacteroidales; family Prolixibacteraceae; genus Halosquirtibacter. Next base: position 41,382 of record JAOARB010000031.1, on the reverse strand, counting down.
ATATCCAACATTAAGTGAACGATTAAAACATCTACTGCTTCAATAGAACCCCCAAATGAGGGGGACATAATTGTAGAAACAACACCCATTCTCCCTCCCCTAAACCCCGAAGGAATAACATAATTGTAAAATGTTGATTTTGTGCATTATATCGTCTCAGTTTATTGTGTCTGCCGATTTCAATACATCTATCCCGTGTGATGAAAAGAATTAAACTGATTACTAAGGCCTTTATCTGTTTCCTCCACATAAAATCCCTACTGTATGCATCTTTTGTATTAAAACAACCTCTTTTATGTATGAAATGCAACAAACAAACCACCAACGACATTATTGGGAGGACAAACGGTTTGTCTATTAATGATTGGTTATTGGTACGTTATAACAGGTTGTTTACGAGTAATATTTGTTTTCTATCCCCAGTATTGGTTACTTGGACATTGAAATAATTAAGGGAATATTTTTATTGAGATCCGTATTTTTTATATCGGAAATAAACGATCTCTAATAACGATTGTTTAATCAGTAATAAATATCTATTTTCTGGATCTCTTTTTAATAAATAGGAACCATTTATCATAGAGAGAACAGAAGATGAAATTCTTTTTAGAATTATATTTAAACGTAAGATTTTAAATAAACTAACACAAAAAAGTATGAAACGTTTACTACTAGTATTACTAGCAGTTTTGTCTTTGGGAGTAACTTCGGTGTCTGCCAAATACAAAATCCAACATCTTGAACCAGCATTCTGGTGGGCAGGAATGAAAAGCCCGAAACTACAACTAATGGTTCATGGTAAAAATATTTCAGACCTTAAGCCAGTAGTAGAATACCCTGGTGTACATCTAGATAAAGTGAGCTCAGTAGAGAATCCTAACTACCTTTTCGTTGACCTTAACATCTCTAGCGATGCCAAACCAGGTCAGTTTGATATCCTTTTCAAAAAAGGAAAAAAGACCGTTCTTAAATATAACTATAAGCTATTGGCTCGTAAAAAAGGTTCAGCTCAACGTGTTGGCTTTAGACCTTCGGATGTAATGTATTTGATTACTCCAGACCGTTTTGCTAATGGAAATCCTGATAACGACAACGTGAAAGGTTTGACAGAACAAGCTGACCGTAGCAATAAAGATGGTCGTCACGGTGGAGACATCCAAGGAATGATTGATCATATCGACTATATCGCTGATATGGGATACACTTGCGTATGGATCAACCCTCTTTTGGAGAACAACCAACCAAACTACTCTTATCACGGTTATTCAACAACCGATTATTATAAAATTGATGGTCGTTACGGATCTAACGAAGACTACCGTAGACTATCTCAACTTGCACAAAAGAAAGGTGTAGGTATTATCATGGATGTGATCCTTAATCACTGCGGTTCAGGACACTGGTGGATGAAAGACCTTCCAACAAAGGACTGGCTTAACTTTAATGGAACTTTCAATCAATGTTCTCACAAAAGAACTACCATCCAAGACATGTATGCATCTAAAGAAGACCAAAAACAATTTACTGACGGATGGTTTGTAGATACCATGCCTGACTTGAATCAACGTAATGAGTTTCTAGCAACTTACTTGACTCAAAATATCATTTGGTGGATAGAGTATGCAGAATTGTTTAGCATTCGTGTAGATACTTACCCTTATTCTGACAAAACATTCCTTACTAATTGGACTAAAAGAATTACTGAGGAATATCCAAATATCAATATCGTAGGAGAGGAGTGGAGCTTAAATCCAGCTATCGTTTCTTACTGGCAAAAAGGTAAAAAGAACCACGATGGTTATGTTTCATACCTTCCTAGTTTAATGGACTTCCCTCTTCAACATGCCCTTGTAGAAGGATTAAAAGTGAAAGACACTTGGGGTAGCGGTCTTATCAACCTTTATGAAACACTTTCTAGTGACTTCTTATATCCAGCACCAGGTAACTTGGTTATCTTCCCAGACAACCACGATATGGAGCGTATCTATGACCAACTAGGACGTGACTACGATCTTTATAAGATGGCTATGGCCTATATACTTACAATGCGTGGTATCCCTCAAATCTATTACGGAACAGAGATCCTTGCTACTTCTGATCACGGTGGTGACCATGGATGGTTAAGAACAGATTTCCCTGGTGGATGGAAAGGTGATAAAGTAAACGCTTTTACTGGAGAAGGTCTTGGTAAAAAAGAGGCAGCAGCACAAGCTTACCTTAAGAAACTAATGAACTGGAGAAAAAATACACCAGTAATCCATAATGGTAAATTGATGCACTATACTCCTGTTGATGGTGTTTATGCATACTTCCGTTATAACAACGATGCTAAAGTAATGGTGATCTTTAACAAAGGCGAGAAAGCCGCTTCTGTTAACACTGTACGTTTCCACGAAATGCTTGATGGAATGACTTCAGCCAAAGATGTAATGACAGATAAGTCTTTCGACTTAGGACAAAATATAGATGTGCCTGCCCGCTCTGTGATGATTCTTGAAATCAAATAAGAGTAGCTGTACTATTTATTTCCCTCCTCCCATACTTCCCCTGTATGGGAGGTTTTTTATGCCTAAAACACTCACACCTGATGCCATTTCCTATACATTATCTTATCTGCTGGCATCTTAAAATTACTACAGTAAAATACAACAATCTCTGAGGTATCTATCAATCCCGCCATATTCGTATATACCATTAAAACGCCTGTTTTAACATCAAAACATCCAATGTGTGATGCCCTTGTCAACGATGCATATTATTACTGATTCTCAATATCTAAAATAGCTCCTCGATACCTATCAAATAATAGATAATTTCGTTATAATCTAACATCAAGGATATCATAACTTCACTTCAACTTCACTTCAACTTCACTTCAAGTTCATATCATGTTCACTTATACGTTATGTCAACTTTACTTTCAAATGAAGTTGATATGAACTTAATATGACAATGATATTCCCAAGCAATGGGCGTTATATTGGTTTATGGTTAAGTAAGGTGCTGTTTTATAGCTGTTAACCACTATCTATTACCTAGATAAGCCGCTTTAAAGCCTATAAAATGATTCAAAAACAAATGTTTTTATATTTAAAGTGTCTACTGTTCTAACAGAACCCCAAAACGGGATGTGATATTTAGTTGTTTGTGTTAATTGATCGAAGTATAGTGTTTTCGTTGGTTTTGGTGTCGCCCCTTTACATTAAAACCATCCTGTCGAATGAAATAACTGAACATGACGAATACAACGATCAAGATCCTTATGTAAGGAAATACACCAATGAGCATTGTGACGTTCCATATTACGATGTATTTTGCTTAGATTAAAATGGTCATAATTGAGTAGTATCGAAGCAATCAAGAACGTTATCACAAACACTAGTTCATGCTTACTCCCAATATTACTCCTATTATCTTTTGTTTAGTAACCCAAAGATAAATGAACTATCGACCTTTTTTTATTTTCTCCGTTTTATCAACAAGCCCTGATATTTTTAATATAGAATTGCATGCAATTATAATATTTTATTGTTAAGTTTTTATTATAATGTAATTAGTAATAAAATATGTTTAATTATATTTAATGTGTCAATAAGATTATAAAGGATATTTTCTAACTGCGACTTGTAACATAGCATCTTTGAGATATATGTGCTTGTCTCTGTAAAGCAAAGTCCAATTTTTCATTAAAATATAATAAATTTTAACGCATGTTTTATTGGGTAAATCAAGGTAAAACCTATCGATCAGAAGAAAAAGGTGGTTATTTGTGGGCTCCTTACAAAAGTAAAAATGGTAAATCTTTAGAGTATTGGGAGAATATGGGCAGGTTAGTTCCTGGAGATATTGTCTTTAATTATTTCAAGGGCAAAATTGTTGGTTATTGTATTGTTCAGACTAAAGAGTATAGTACATCTAAACCTGAAAATTTTGATAAATTAGATTATTGGGAAAGTGATGGTAGAATGGTCGATGTGGAATATTCTAAATTTGAAAAAACGATTGTTCCTAAAGAATTGATTATGGATATAAAACACTTGTTGCCTAAAAAACATTCTCCAATTAAAAATGATGGGAATGTTAACCAGGGATACTTGTATGCTATCTCTGAAGAGTTAGGAAATCTGTTTCTAAAAATGGCAAATGTGACTTTAGATAACCGAGACGAATTAGAGGAATCCAAAGAGGAAAATTATCATACTTTAGATAATACATCTGGTAAGAGGATGACAACAACTAGAATAGGACAAGGTGAGTATCGTAGAAGAATCTTGCATAGGTGGAAAAATAAATGTGCAGTTACTGGATCTTCCATGACTGATATTTTGATTGCCTCTCATATTTTACCTTGGAGTGAGGCTGATAATAAGCAGCGGTTAGATGTTGATAATGGAATTCTCCTTTCTCCTGTATTTGATGCTTTATTTGATAAAAATTATATCTCCTTTGATGAATCTGGAAAGATAGTTTTATCAAAAGAGTATAGTAAGAGTGAATATCAACTATTCGGTATTACAGGAGAAGAACGTATCAAAAATTTAACTTCAGGAAATCAAAAATACCTAAAAATTCATAGAAACAAATTAAGGTCTAAACTGTAGGAATATAATATTCTTTTTTTCATGTATTCAACCGATAAATTCTGCAATCCTTTTGATTTAGGGCGATATCATTGTAAGTCGGGTATAATGCCTTTTCATTGTTTATTATTTCAGTTTAAATCAACGAAAACGATTGTTTTTGAGTATTGATAGAAGAAGATCTTTATAGAAGTCTTCTTCTGTTAAAAATAGGTATATCATTTTTATCCTGATTTGACTAGTGTCTTTTTGAATCATTATTACGTTTTAATACGATGATACAATGTGTATTGTGTAATAGGGTAATATCTTAAATCACAATTATGTCACCCATTCTGGGTTTCTGAAGTGGAGAGGATGTTGTTTGCTACAATCATGTCATCCCTTCGGGATTTGGTTTGCTTCATGGTTGGATTTTAATACTGATTTCCGCTGATTAAAAAGGATGGACACGGATCTATTTTGTTTTGTAGGAATTGCATAAAGAAACAATAGATCTTATGCGATTTCTTGGGTATTGGGGAAGGAAATTATAGGTCTATATTTATGATTGTCGTTAGGGATAAAATAAAACAGGAAACCTTTTTCAATTGAGAATACGGTTTCCTGTTTCTTATTGAATAGTCAAAAAGGAAATTCTTTTTGAACTAGTAAGTGATTTTAGATTTTTATACCTGCTGTAATGTAGAAGCCTTGTAATTTTACTTTCTCACTTGTGTCTTTTAAGAATTCATTTAATCCCCACTCGTATGAGAGATCAAGATAGAAAATAGTAAGATTTACTCCAGCACCTGCTTGTACTCCCCAGTTTACATCTTTAAAGTTTTCTTTTGATAGAAGATCATTATCTACGTGTGTTACAAAAGATGCTGTTGGTCCTCCAAATATATGAAGAGAAAACATGCCATCTTCTTTACCTAGAATAGAATATCCGACATTCACTGGAATTCGAATAGAGGAGATCTTATTATCAAACTTAAAGGCGTTTTGTGCCCCCGATACGGATGCAACTTCTGTTGATTGTTGAACAAAAAAGATACCTGGCTCGATAAAGAGTTTCTCTCCATAAGCTACTGTTCCTCCTAATTGCCATCCTACATTTGCTTTTACAGATGTTCCACTTGGATCTTTAGACCAGTTTGTGATGTTGATACCAATACCTGGTTTTATTGTTACCTGTGCAAAACTGTTGCTAACAAAGCCAAATAGTCCAATAATGGCTAGTGTTAATGTTAATTTAATTTTTCTCATTTCTAAGAGGTAGTTTAATTAATAAATTAATTTGTTAATTACTTCTTGAAACAAACGTGATGTAACTATTGTTTATTTTGTTGGTTATTAGAATAATAGATGTAATAATTGTTAATATTTTTATGATAAAAATATGACGTATCCTAATACGTTTTGGTGTAAAAAAATGTCATCTAGTGATTTTAGTTTTTTTGATTTTTGTGGTGTGTCATTTATACTAAAAATTCCCATTACAATATAAAATTGAATGGGAATAATTAATGTTTAATGCTATGTTGATGTTCTATGTCTTATATCCTGTTTTATTGGATGATAAATAAACCAGAATAGTTAAGAATTCTATTTCTTGTATTCCATTAATTCTACTGGAACACCATTGACTTCAATAAATGCAACGATGAGACCTTCACTTGGAGAGTTGGGTTTGATGATTACTTTTTGTCCTTTAAGGCTCTCTTCAAGATCTTCTACTTCAAATGCCGCATGAGGTAACTTTTGTACAATTTCTGGATAAGGTGCATCTTCCCAGAATCTCATTAGCTGTATTCCATAAGGATTGTTTTGATGATCTGAAACTGTCATTTTAAGATGCGGTAGGTCTATCTCACCTTCAAACTCTTTATCTGTCGGAACACCTAAATGATTGTATTTCATATCCATAATTGGTATAATTTAATGATTTTTTCTGTACTGTTTAAGGAACAAATTATATTTGAGATAAACAACTCTTTTTCTGATCCAATATTTTAGAGTATAATAGTGGCTTTATTAGGTATGGGATGATCTGGACGCAGATCTTTTATTATAACAATCACCAAGTTAATAGAGAGATGGAAAATATATACACCAATAGGGTGTTAATAGGCAACATCCTATTGGTATTAAGGGGAAAATATTTAAGATTAGATCTGTTCCAAGATGGTTGGATCTTTTATCTCGTGGTCTTTAGCTAGAAGCATAATCTTAGATAATATCTCTGCTGTTTTTGGGTCTTCATCCATAAAAGGAAGGAACATTCGTCCTCTATGTTGAGAATGAACAGGAATAATAGAAAGGGCTGATCCTGCTATTTTGTGACATACGCCACTTCCCAGATGTACGGAATATTTCCCCATCGTTCCTTCTATCTGTGCATGCTGTCCACTTAAAACCACATTGTCTAGTTTGAAGAGTCGACAGGTCTCTTGTGCGATCACTCTTCGAAGCTCTACCGTGGATTGGCTTGCTTCAGGATCTGTTTCTCCCACATGAGCGACACTGACTACCAGATCGATATCACGCATGGTCTCGGAGAAGGTTCTCTGGTTTATCTGATCAAAAGCTATGCGTTCGCCTTTTTTTCTATCTACAAACTCTACGGTCTCTATTGTCGGTGCTTCAATGTCGGCAGGAGAGAACCAGTCGGCTAGTGCATACATTCTAGCGATACAGTTTTCCTTGTGGTGTACTTTCTGTAACCCATCTTCATAATCGACGGTCCATTGTTGTCCTTTTAATAGAGCCACTGTTTTTTGTGGTTGTATCTGGTGACCAGCATAACGACGAGAAATAGATTGTTCTGAAAGTTCATCTTGTGTAGGGACATAAAGTTCTCTAAAGACCTGTTTAAATGGTTGTACCCATTTATTTGTAAAGAAATAACTCTGATAGTTAGACCAACGTTGGGCGTTATAAAGATCGACACAGTGAGCTATTTTTATCTCTCCATCAATCGTAAAAGTCTCGTTATCGATCGTTTTTATTTTCCCTTCTTCCCAAAAACCGAGCTGCTTTCCATCAGTGATAACCAGTTTATGGATCATTGGAGCTACTACAGGGTGATTTGAAAGGTTCTTCATCTCTTCTAGACTAAAGGCATCCCCTTGTATCATCGCAGTTTCGAGACTCTTGCGAGTACGACGATACTGTTCTTGAAGTGTTTTATGATAGCCTTTCAGTGCCATCACATCTTTGTTCTTACGATGTTTGGCAGGAATAGATTTTAGTTTCTTATCCTTTTTAGATGCAACAATAGAAGATCTTCCATGCTCATCGATGATTAATTTTATTAGGCAGTCATCGATAAGTATATCGGAAGCATTGTTGATGATCTCTTGTGCTTCTTTACTTTCCATTGCCCATTGTAATCGAATAGGGTCAGGGTAACCAGAAGTACGAGCTAAATTCTCCATTGCAATACGCATTGCAGTAGCTTCACTTGTTTGGCGTTGTGCACCGAACTGCTTGCTCTCTTTCTTGAATTGTTGTAAGAACTGATATCTACGAAGCAGATCTTTTTCAGGATTTGCTTTACTTAGAGGAACAAGACCGTAGACACGTAGATAATCTTGGTTGCGTGATTTATTGATACGTTCGGTGATCTCCTTTATTTTTGTCTTTTTCTGAATCACATCGGCATAAAGCATGGCACGCTTATGTCCGTTTCCATCAGAGATATATTTGGCTGCATCGTAAAGTTTTTTCCATTTGTCTTTACCTAATGCTTTGTGTACCTCTTTAAACCAATCTACATCTACCGCTCCCTCTTGGAAAGCTGTTGTCTCAACGGAAGAGTATTTAGCGATCTCTGATTCTGTTTGTACATTATGCTCTCCGTTGGTATGTGCATGTAACCACCATACTGCCGACTCCATCTCTTTCCACTTAAGATATTGTGCTACAAAACGAAGCCATTGAGGTGCATAACTTGCTGCTTCACAAAGACGTTTGTCTGTAATCTTTGCTTCTTTGATTGCTTCGTCAAATGCTTTTTGATTGTCATGTTGAGATGGATGGCACCTTTTAAGAAGAGCGCTAAGGATCTCTTTTTTGTTATACGTTCCTTTGCCGAAGGTGTAGATATATCCTCTGTTAAGGGTATCGTTGCCTAAGGCTTTAAGAATCATCACAAGATGTTTGGTCCCATATAGCGTTTTGATGTTTTGTGCTTGTAGGGTTAATAGGGTAGAAGAGTCTCCTCTAATAAGCTCAACATCAAGAATGCGTTCTCTTAATTGGTCGGCTATCTCGGTAAGAAAATCAAACTCATTAATGATATTGTAATGGTTTTTCTTTACTTGACCAGTAAGATCAGAAACGGCATCAGGTTTAAGTGCTCTCCATACCAACGTGTCTTTAGTAATCAGATTTAGTTTGTAAGCTTTAGAATAGTCGTATAACTGAGGAAGATACCTTTCTTTCACTTTAGGGTGTAGGTTAAGATAGATATATTGTGAGATATACCAATAGATCTGGTACTGGTGGTCGTTCATCTCTTTTTTGGTCTTCTCATATCTTTTCCATGTCTCTCGAATATAATATCTGTTTCTCCAGCATGATATGTTGGTGTTCCAACGTGTTCTTTCTTCTATGTAATCGCCAATAGTGGAGCCTTTTACAGAGAAAAGAATCTCAATAAATAGATCCGAAAGGAAGTCGATCGTTTTTGTATATGGATAAAGATCTTCAAGGTTATTTAGAATTTTAAAGATAGGATTTTGCCAATAATAGTTGCCATGGTGAGGTACGGTAGGTTTCGAAAACCACAGTTCTTCTCTATTAGAATTGTCGTTTTCATTCTGTATTAGAAAGGTCAGGTTGAGGATCATCAAGTCTTTTGGTGTTAGTCCTGAAGCGTGATACCAGCTTCTCCACACCTGTGATAATGGATAATTACAGAATCTTTCTTCTGCTGTCATTCCATTGGTTTTCCTTTTTATTGAAGAGAAACTATTCCCTAGAAGTTCGGTAGCTATGTTATTATTCCAATCCTCATATTGGTACTCATAGTTCTGGTTGGCATGGAAAAGATCAGATAGGTCTTTTAATGCTTCGTTGATATGCGCTACAGAGCAGCTTAATCCATAAGGATTGTTTTTTGTCTCTTCAGCATATACCCCCGTTCTGATTAATGGAAATCCACACTCTTTTAGTACCAAGTCAGGATTGTAAAGACCGAAGCCATTTTTGACAGTATAGGTAGGAGTATTGTCTTTCTTCTCGATCAACCCAGATAGAATAAGCTCTTCTTTGTTACTAATTTTGCCTCTATTAGCAAAAGCTTCTACCTCTGTTTTTAACCACTCTTTTTGTTCTGGTTTATTTTTCTTTATCCAAAGAAGAAGATCGAGACCCGCAACCCTCTGCTCTTCATTTTTAGCCTGTAACAGACGTGAGGTACTACTACAAATCTGTTTGATATCTTTGTTTTGTAGCATCGAAAGAATCAATTTACGATGATCGGCAGATTTACGCTTTAGTAGCTCTTCAAAGAACATCAACTCTTTGTCGGTAATCTCTGCATTGTACAAAGCATTAATGGCCGTTCTTTTGATCATCTCAGATCTGTCCTTAATAATAGAGAAGGCAAAATCTCTTTTCTTACCGCTAATAGGTGTCGAGAGGCTAAGGTTAATATCGTAGCTCCAACTCCAATATTTAGATAGTACGTTGCGTGTAACTTTCTCTCTTAGCATTATAGACATTTCCTCGAAATGAGGCATCAACCACTCTATTTGATTGTCATCTTCAAGATCTAAAAGGTTGATCATAAGATCGTAGATAATCTCTTTCCCATTCTCTAGTTTTAACCAAGAGAAAACTCTATCTGTTGTTGAGAGTGTCTTTTTAGGAAAATCGCCTATTCTCTCTTCTAGTTTTTTGAATAATTCAAATCTCTGTTCTTGGGTTAATAGTTTTAGAATATTTGGATTATTAAATAAGTTCGCTGCTTGACAGGCAATGATCGGATCTTTATGCCAAATAAACTCTCTGCCATATTTCATAGATAAAGAAACAAGGTCGGCTTGAGAGATAAAATACAAGGCAAGAGAGATCTTCTCAGGATCTTTTTGTAACAAAGAGTCTAGCAGGGGAGTACATTCCATAATGTCTAATACACCCTGTGCCCATAGTGCCATATATATTTCACCATTGTCTTTGCTCTCAACAGCTAAAGGTATCTTTTCTGGAGAAGAAAGAAAATGATCTCCTAGTTCTAAGAAACGCTTTACGGTACTCTCTTTGGCGGCTTCCCAACCAAATCCTGCCCATACGTCTACAGCCCTAATGACAGATGAGAAACGAGTAAGGTTGTGTTCCAAGATTACTTTGATGAAATGCTTCATTGCACCAAGAGAGGTTTCGTCTAACGATTCAAGAATCACTTGACGCAACCCTTCTTGTCGTTGTGCACTCAATAGGAGTTTTTCTACCGCTGTCCAACAAGTAGGCTGATGCGAAAGAAGCATTGCTTTGACGATCGTTCTACTCGGTTTGGCTATAGTGGAGCGCCCCATAATAGCATCCATACATAGTGTGGTGATCTTTTCGTCTCCACAATCGATAGCTCCTGCTAAGACATGGGAAATTCTTGTAGAATAGACTTCATTTGAATAGATGGCATATTCCTCTAAAGAGAAATCATATTTAAGTTCATAGATAAGATCTAAGAAAAAATTAAGTTGTCTGTTGAAATGTATCTTTTCTAAGCTGTTGCTTCTAAATGACCTACGATCATATCCCTCTTGATACATTGACTCTGGTAGGGTGTCCCATGCTTTCTTTATAAAAGGAGCCATTCTTTCACCAAAAAGGAATTCCAGTAGAGGATAGGTGGTGGTGTTCCAAAAATCACCTTTATTTTCTTGTTTCAATAGAGAAAGAAGATTAAATCTAGGTGAGTCTATAACAAACGTAGATCGATTCCCATAGGTAGATTCTTCTTTTGTTTGATATTTGGGTATTCTGTTTAAGAACAACACCCCTAGTTTTGCATTATTAAGAGATAGGTCTTTGGTTCCCTTATATTTGGTCGCTTTGTTTTCTAACACCGCCTTAAAAGCATTTAGTATTTGCTGCGGGTGATCGTTGTATTTTTTTGAGTCAATATAATTTCTGTTGTCGGTCATAATTATTGCTGTTTAAATGAAACTACCGGTTAGAAAAGTAAATCGGATGATGGTGATCGTATCACGCTCTTGTATAGTGATCATTGATTCTAATGCTTCTATTTGTTGGTCGTTTACAAATATTGCAATTAGTCCATCTTCATATGCTTGTATTACGGTCTCGATGGATTTGGTTACATCCGCTTTCTCTGTATTATAAATGTCTCCAAAACCAACCTTTCCTGAGGTAGTTTTACTTTGTATGCTTTTCTCACTTAGAAATGAGACTAATTCCGGTGAATCTATCTTTTTGTTAAATTGCTCTACCTGATGTGTAACGATTCGTTCAAGCAATTGTCTTAAAGTAATATCGTTTGTTGTCTCAATATGAATGGGGGCCTCTTTAAGATAGGCCTGTTTTTTTCCTAACGATTTTAGTGTAAATAGTAGTTCCATCTATATGTTAGAATAAGTAATAATGATTATTTCGTAATAGGAGATAAATATAGAGAATTAGTTTTAATTATAAATAAGTTCCAAGTGAGTTAATTGTTCGTGTCATCTATCGACCTTGTTAGAATTGATGAGGGTCACTTTCTTTATTGGACTTCATGTGAAGTGGGATTATTTATATAATTATAAGAAATTAAGGTGATAAGAAACCCAAAAGAACTCCTTAATCTAGGAGAAGATTAGAATTACAATAAAAATTTCTTTTCTGATGAGATTTTTGTAGATTAGTCTCTATTATAAATTGTTACATCTTATGAATAATTAGATATGTAGCTTTTTTAGATGAAATTTTAATATCGAACAATAAAAACGGTAGGTATGAATGTAATTGAAGAATTTGAAGGTGTTAAAGAGTATTTTTCTCCTCGTATTATTTCTGAAGTTAATGGTCAGCTTATTAAGCTCGCTAAAATAAAAGGAGAGGAGGTGCCATGGCACAGTCATAAAGAGGAAGATGAGCTTTTCTTGGTCAAGAAAGGATCTTTATTGATGGAGGTTGAAGGAATGTCTTCTTTTACAATGAAAGAGAACGATATGTTTGTTGTTTCGAAAGGGGTGGAACATAGGGTTTCTTCAGAAGAGGAATGTTGGATCATGTTGATTGAAAGTAAATCGACAAAACATACTGGTGAGGTTGAATCAGCTATAACGAAATCATTTGATCAACAGCAATATTAATATACAAAAGAGCCCCTTCTTAGTGAGAGTCTATCAAGGGGCTCTTTTATGGAAATAGATAGAAAAGATGCATTTATCGTTTGAATATATGATACCTCCATTCTAGTGGTCTATCTATAGGATAAGTTTATATCCAAAACCTCTAATATTAACGATCTGAACATTAGGATCATCCTTTAAATATTTTCTTAGACGTGTAATAAAAACATCCATACTACGTGCATTAAAGAAAGAGTCGTCTCCCCAGAGTTGCATCAATACCTTTTTACGTTCAAGAACTTGATTGCGTTTCTCAAAAAGCATATATAGAAGTTCGGCTTCTCTGTGTGTAAGGTTTCTACTGTTTTCATCTAACACTAAGGTTTGTTTGATGATATTAAATTTATATTGTCCAATATAACATGCTTCGATGGTCTGTTCTTCCTCTTGAGCAAAGCGTTTAACTAGAGCTTTGATACGAACAATAAGTTCTTCTAGACTGAATGGTTTTTTTAGGTAGTCGTTTCCTCCTAGCTCAAATCCTTCTACTACATCCTCTGTTTGGGATTTCGCTGTGAGAAATATAATAGGAGTGTGCTGGTTGTTCTTCCTAAACTCTTTGGCAATAGTAAAACCATCCATCTTGGGAAGCATAACATCTAAAGCCAAGATATCATAGGAGCCTTGTATCGCTTCTTCTAACCCTTTTTCTCCATCGATACAATAAGTAACATCGAACCCCCTACTTCTAAGGCTGTCGCTTACGACCATTCCGAGTGCCTCTTCATCTTCAACTAATAGTACTTTAATATTCTCTTTCATGGTTGTTTAGCTTGGTAGTATAATTGTAAATGTGGTGCCTTTGTTGACTTCACTTTTGATTTCTATGCGTCCTTGATGCTTCTCTATAATACTCTTTACATAGTGTAGGCCTAACCCGAATCCTTTTACATTGTGGATATCTCCTGTAGGCACACGATAGAATTTATCAAAGATCTTTGCTTGGTATTTGTGTTGTATCCCTATACCGTTATCACTAACAGTGATATAGATATGTTTTTTTATTCTAGTACTTTTGATAAAGATCTCGACATCGTCATTCGAATATTTAATACTGTTCTCTACCAAGTTTTGTAGCGCATTGTTAATATGAAAGCGATCGGCATAGAGATGATTGGCATCCTCTTGTATTTCAGTATATAGGGTTACCTTTTTGTTGTTTTGTTTTATATGTTGTCCCGTTTTGATATTGTTACACATCTCTGTAAGGCTAATCTTCTCTTTTACCATCTTTGCAGGAGCCTTCTCTTCTCTAGCCATATTTAGAACCTTCTCCACTAAGCCAGATAGCCTAGTGAGTTCTTTTTTAGAGAGGGCAAGATATTTTTGAGCTTTTTCTTTATCCTCTAGTACCCCAAAAGATTGCATAGACTCTACAATAGCGGACACGGTTGAAATGGGTGTTTTTAGTTCGTGTGTCATGTTATTGATAAAATCATTCTTGATCTCTGATAGTTGCTTCTGTTTAAAGATGGTTGTAAGCATATAGACAAAACAAACCATTACAAGAATAAAAAGAAGGATAGACAGCAATCCACTCCAGCCAATATGATAAAGGATTATCTGATTCCAGTTGGTGCAGATAAGTCGGATACTTCTTTTCTTGTTTACCGTTACATAGGTGTCGGACAGAACTACATTGTTATCATTTGAATACTTCTCAGATGTTCTTTCAATGACTTCTTTGGTTTTGTTGTCATATAGTTCTAAATAGTATTCTATAATAATGTCTCTTTCGCTTAATTCTGCTGCAAAGATAGAATCGATATATTGGAGTTGAATTTTATTATCACTGTCCTCTTCGGAAGATAATAGTTTGGCTATGATTTCATTTATTCTTTTATCCGGAGAAGATTTACTCTTGATCTTTTCTTTTATTCGATTAGAGTCAATATGATATTTGTAGATGTATGAAATCGTAGATGTCTGATTTTTTTGTTTTAGCAGTTCCGATATTGAGTCCAGATCACTCTCTTTGTTTTGTCCCTCTACCAGTATCGTATATTCTGTGGTATCTTCAGGGAAAAGCCTTTTGACCTCTTTGGCATAACGACGTGTCATCTCCTTACCAATACTTGTCTGTAGTGCAAGATCGACTTCTTTAGTTAATTGAGCTTTATTGATGTTGTATGTTTTTATATTCCAATATAGCTGTAGTGCCATCAATCCAATAATAGATATGGACACTAAAATAAATATGTTACGGATTCTTTTGGTCATCTCTTTCGTCTAATTATTTAATACAAAAGTAGGACTATTCTAGTTTATAAACGAACTCATTCTTTGTGCATTAACACACATTAACCCTAGATAACGGTGCATTAACCCAGTTCTTTTTTCCCTACCTATACTTTTGTTGATGTAAGTATTTAACAGACTTTTTATAATAATTAAAAACGATATTATCATGATCCGTATTCTTACTATTTGTATGACTTTATTTTTGTTGTCAACCACATCTTTAAAAGCACAAAAGGGAACAATTGTTTATAAACAAACAATCAATATACATAAACAGTTGAGTCCAGAACAACAAATGTATAAGGCTCTTGTCCCTGAAACTATAACTAAAACGTTCCATTTTTCATATAATGAAAAGCAAGGGAAATGTTATCCTGTAGAATCAAAAGAGCAAGGCGGTGTTGCTTTTGTTATGCAAGATCAGGGATCTGATTATTCTTGTGACTTCACAAATGAAACTTATCGTAGATATGTAGAGGTTGAAGGGGAAATGTTTCATTGTGAGATGCCTATAAAGAAGAGTGATGTTAAGGAAACAGGAAAGAGTAAGAAAATTCTAGGATATTCTTGTCGTGAATATAAAATAAGTGGGAAAGAGTATTCTTTCTGGGTTACTACAGAACTCCCTAAATATATCACTCCTATAGAACCATACTTCTTTGAAGGAGCTGTTTTAGAGTTGCAAGGGGAGAATTTTTCATTCTTAGCAGTAGATATTATGGATAAGATTGATGATTCAACTTTTTCACATGTTAATTCTAGATCTGTTACAAAACAGCAGTATGATGATCTTAAGGAAGAAGAAATGTCTGAATTAAAAGAGATGGAATCTCTAGATGGCAAAGTAATCAAGTAAGAATTTATTGTCCGATAAGATAGAACGATAGTGTGTAGGTAGACTTAATATTTAAAAGAAGAACAAATGGAGCTAATAATAGAAAATCTCTCTAAAACATATGCTAATGGTGTGAAAGCACTAAACTCTTTAGATCTAACAATAGGAACAGGAATGTTTGGTCTTTTAGGACCTAATGGTGCAGGGAAGTCTTCGTTGATGCGAACGTTGGCAACCCTACAAGAGCCTGATAAGGGAACCATTATTTTTAATGGAATGGACCTAATAAAAGAGAAGACCCAGATTAAACAAACCTTAGGCTATTTGCCTCAGCAATTTGGAGTATATCCAAGAACCAGTGCCAAAGAGTTGTTACATCACTTTGCCGTACTAAAGGGTATTGATGATAAATCAGACCGCAAAGAGATGGTAGATTTCTTATTACACCAGGTAAACCTTTATCAGGATCAAAAGAAAAGTGTCCATACTTTTAGTGGTGGAATGAAACAGAGGTTTGGTATTGCGATGGCCCTATTGGGAGACCCTAAGTTAATTATTGTAGATGAGCCTACGGCAGGACTGGATCCAGCAGAGCGTAATCGCTTTAATAATTTGTTGAGTGAAATAAGTGAAGAAAAAGTCGTTATTCTTTCGACACATATCGTAGAGGATGTAAAGGATTTGTGTAATGATATGGCGATAATCAATCGAGGAAATGTACTGTTGAAAGGACGCCCTTCAGATCTTATTAGTGAGTTGAATGGAAAAATATGGGAAAAGAGAATAACTAAAGATGAGATATCAGAATATGAAGAGAACTATGATGTGATTACTTCTCATCTTAATGAAGGAAAACCATTGATTCATATCTATAATGATGAGAATCCAAACCATGGGTTTCATTCTGTCTCTCCCGATTTAGAGGATGTCTATTTCTCTACCCTAAAATAGAGTCTTGTGGAATGGAGGAGGGAACCACTTTTCTCTTTCCTTTTATTATTCTTTGGCTTTGTAAAAAGCTTTTTGTTCCATTTTAATAATCCAAAATATATGTTTTTTGAGATCTTCCGATTTGAAATAAAAAGAATGTTCCGACGACCTGCCATCTATCTCTATTGGTTCATTCTATTTTTGATTGCCTTTGGTCTGTTTAATGCAGCAGGTGGTGCATTTAAAGGTTTCTCTGTACGATTAGCAGGAGAGAATGTTTTCCTTAATGCTCCAGGTATTATTGATACGGTGATGGGAGTTTTCTCTTATCTCGGGATCTTTATTGTTGCAGCGATAAGTGCCAATGTTGTGATGAAAGACTATCAGTATAATACCATGGAGTGTATGTTTTCTACTCCGATAAGAAAAGCGGATTATCTACTGGGACGCTTTACTGCTGTTTTGGTCCTTTGTTGTATCGTATTTACAGGAGCAGGTATAGGTCTTTATATCGGTAGTTTGATGCCCTATCTAAACCAAACTTATATTGGCCCTAATGAATTGTATACCTATGTCTATCCCTATTTGACACGTGTCTTTCCTAACATATTCTTTATCTGTGCTCTTTTCTTTGGTATGAGTGTTTTACTTCGAAATGTCGTTGTAAATTGGATTCTTATATTGGCCTTTTATGTATTGTATGCGGTGGCTATGAATCTTTTTAGAGACCTAGAGAATCAAACCCTTGCATCTATTATTGATCCATTTGGTATTGCTGCGTCGATCAAAGTCACTACCTCTAATTCCGCTTCTGATATGAATGAGACTGGTGCCAAACTAGAGGATGTCTTTTTATATAACCGTATCCTATGGTGTGGTCTGGGTTTTGTGATGATGGTGTTTACCTATTTGCGATTTAAATTTGTCTATAGTATAGAGCGAAGAAAGAAGGTCAAAGATCAAAAGGTTATGACTTCTGTTTCTGATGAAACACCTTCATTAAAAGAGATGCCTACAGTAAATGTTAGAAACACTCCATTGACAAAGTGGAAAGAACTGTTCTCTTTTGAATTTAAGAAACTTATTGGCAATGCTTATTTTTGGATCATTGCTGTGATAATGATCTTTTTTATGTTCCTTGCCTCTAAAGGTATTGGGAAACATTATGACACAAATACCTATCCTGTCACTTATCAGGTGATAGATGTTTTGGGAGGAACGATGCGTTTGTTTTTAGCAATTGTTGTACTTCTTTTCTCTGGAGAGATGATTTGGAGAGATCGTGACCAGAGAATAGATGAGATCGCATTGACTTATCCTGTTCCTAATTGGATAAGTTTGTCAACCAAATTTGTGGCCCTTGCAATGGGAGTATTTTTCTATCGAATTATTCTTATTTTATGTGGGGTTTTGGTACAAACCATGTCTGGGTATTACCATTATGAATTAGATCAGTATTTGACCTCACAACTACTATTTAGTTTTACGGATGATCTACTCTTTATTGCACTTGCTTTCTTTATTCACGTGGTGGTAAACCAGAAATATGTAGGGCATGTAATGATTGTTCTTTATTGGGTCGTAAAAAGATATTTTGCCTATCATATATTTAAACACCCATTATTGATTTTTGGTGCTGCTCCTTCTATACCTTATTCTGACATGAATGGCTATGGTTTTGAATTGTTCCCATATTGGATATTCAAATTCTATTGGATTTTTGTAGCTGCTATTTTGATGGTTATATCGAACTATTTCTTAATCACCCAAACCGATAATGCTTGGTCTATAAGATGGTATAATTTTAAGTCTAAAGTTCAAGGGAATGGAGTAAAAGTTCTTGTAAGCTGCTTTACGATCACCGTATTGTTTGCCTCTTTTATCTTTTACAATACCAATGTCAAATCAACGTTCCGTACGCCTTATTCTAGAGAATTAAGAACTGTCATGTATGAAAAGACGTATAAGAAATATGAGAACTTAACTCAACCAAAGATAACGGATGTATCTATTCATGCAGACCTTTATCCTGATAATGGGGATGTGTTCGCTAAGGGAGACTATGTCTTAACCAACAAAGAGATTAGAAGGGTTGACACTCTTTTTATTCAAAGCAATAAACATATCTCTTCTCTAACCTTTAATCGTAAGGTGGAAGTGATTAAAGAGGACAAAGATTATCATATTACTCTATATCGTTTAGCTGAACCATTGTTAAAAGGAGAGAATCTGAAGATGTCTTTTGTTTTTGAAGGCAAGAATAATGGGTTCTCTGTAAATGGTGCAAATAATATTTGTCAGAAGAATGGAACTTTTATCTATAACTCTCTTTTCCCGTCTATTGGCTATAGCTATAAGGATGAGATCTCAGATAAGAGAACCAGAGAAAAACATCAGCTTCCTAAACGAAAGGTTGTAAAAAGTAGAGATGATGCTTATGGCTTGAACCATAATTTTATTACATCGGATTCTGATTTTATTCGATTTGAAGCGGTCGTGAGTACCTCTGTAGATCAGACTGCTTTGACTCCAGGAGTGCTTGTGAAAAAATGGACAAAGAATAATAGGAACTATTTCCATTATAAGTCGGAAAAGCCAATGCTTCATTATTATGCCATCCTATCAGGTCATTATGAGGTGATAAACGACACGTGGACATCTGAAGATGGAGAGACAGTTGACTTAAGTATTTTTTATCATAAAGGACATGAATATAATTTGAAGAATATGATGCAAGGGGTAAAGAGTTCTCTGTCTACTTATTCTAAGATCTATTCTCCCTATCAATATAGACAGCTGCGTATTGTTGAATTCCCTCGTTATTCTAGTTATGCGCAATCCTTTCCTAACATGATCCCTTTTTCGGAAGGCATAGGTTTTATTGCGGATCTTCGTACATTAAAGGATAAGAATGTTAAGAAGAATCAAGATATCATGGATTATCCATTTTTTGTTACGGCTCATGAGATGGCGCATCAATGGTGGGCTCATCAAGTGGTGGCAGCAGATGTTGAGGGAGCACAGATGCTTATGGAATCGATAACCCAATATAGTGCGATTCTTTGTATGGAAGATTATTTCGGTAGCGATCGCATGCGTAAGTTCTTTAAAAATGAGATGTTTAGATATTTGATGTCTCGAAAGGATGAGAAACATGAGGAACGACCATTGGTTAAGGTAGCTCCCTACCAACAAGATACCTATTATAAAAAGGGAGCCTTGGTTATGCATGCTTTGGGTAATTATATTGGCGAGGAGCGCTTCCTTCATAGTCTACAAACCTTTTTAGATGCCTATGCATACAAAGGGGCTCCATATCCTACCACCAATGATTTTGTTGAAAGGTTAAGAGTGCAAACTCCCGATTCGTTACAATATTTGGTTACTGATGTTTTAGAGAAGATTACCATGTATAATACAACTGTTACGAAAGCTACTTATCGTAGGAATAAAGATTTCACCTATGAAGTGGAAGCCGTGGTGGATATAGAGAAGTTTTATGTGGATGGTAAAGGAGAAGCTCGTCCAACGGATTGTAATGATTATATTGATGTGGTGATATACAACTCCAAAAAGGAGGTGTTGTATCAACAAAAAAGAAAACTGGTCTCTGGTAAGAATGTCATTCGTTTTGATTTGAAGAGAAAACCGGACCATCTGGTAATGGATCCCGATTATCTGATTATCACCAAAGAGTGGGACCGTGATCCATTTGAGATTACAAAGAAAAGTTGATTTGTCTTCGATTTCTAATATATTTTTTTCAATCAACAGAGGGTGTCCAATGATTTGGGCACCCTCAATCTTTGTTATTCTATTGGCTTACAACTTTAAGAATATAAATATGATTTATTTTAATTCGTTTTATTTGATAAGTTTGTAGAGGACTTGATCATAAAAAGGAGAAAACAACAAAAGTGGATTAATCATTTCTTCAATGTAAATCTGCAAAGAATCCAATAGGTCAAATAGGGGGTTTGTCCATGGTTTGTCCATGGTTCGTCCATGGTTCGTCCATGGTTCCTCCATGGTTTGTCCATCGATTTAGGGGTTTTCGATGGAGGAACCATGGAGCAACCATGGACAAAGGGTGGAGAAACCACGGAGGAAGTACTTTAAAATTAGGTTTTTTTTTGTTGCTTTTTATGTTAATATGCGGTGTTCGTTCTAATAAAGAGAGTCGGTGAGAATGATGAAAAAAACTTTTTTGAGTTCGTACAAATCAAAATAATATTGCATCCATTTTATGAATAAGCCAAGTACGTTTTTAATGGTTGAGGAGACTTTAGATTTGAAAAATAGGTAGATCCTATTTATTATGAAGTGACGAATAGGATAAAAAGAAAATGATGATATAACGACTGTTTAACTCAATATGGGGCGTTTGAGGTTAGAAACCATCTAAAGTTGAACTTAAGATCTTTTCTTTCTGTTTATGCTAATAAACTATGATTTTACTGTAGAAGGTAGTTTATTGCCAAGAGTTGATATGGTCGTGTGTTACATTAAATGAGAAAGAGACATTCTAAAATATGAAAAAAGTATCAATAAAAGACATCGCTGAACATCTTAAAATATCTGTACCTACAGTATCTCTTGTGCTTAATGGAAGGGGTGATGAGAAAAGAATAAGTAAAGATACGCAGCAGAGGATAATTAAATATGCCAAAGAGATACAATATCGTCCTAATGCTTTTGCTAAAGGATTGAAAAAAGGACGTAGCGAGATGATTGGTCTTATTATTCCCGATATCTCTGATGCTTTTTATGCTAGAATTGCACGTAGGATTGAAAAAGAGGCAGCCAAACATCATTATACTGTAATCTATAGTAGTTCAGAGGAGTCTCAAGAGAGAGAAGAAGAATTGATTCGTTCGATGTTAGATCGTCAAGTGGATGGCTTAATTATTGCTTCAACACAAAAGAATAAAAAGCAGATAGAGAGTCTGAAGAAGATGAATTTTCCTTTTGTGTTGATCGACCGTCATTACCCTGAAGTTGAAACGGATTATGTTATTGTCGATAACAAAGAAGGTATTGCGAAGGCTGTAAGACATATGTCTAATAGTGGGGCTTCGAATATTGGGTTTGTCTCTATTACCCCTGAGTTAGAAGCAATCAAAGAGCGATTGGCTGGATACAAAGAAACCATCAAAGAAGTTGGATTACCCTTAAGTTCTTCAAATATAAAAGAGTTAAATAGACAAACCTATGAAGCGCAAATGTCTTCTGTCTTTGATGATTTTTGTACCTTAAGTAATCCTTTAGATGGAATCATCTTCGCTACTCACTATTTAGCAACAGCTGGTCTACGAGAGATGAAAAAAAGAGGGATTTTGTTGCCTCAAGAGATGAAGATGATCAGTTACGATCAGTTTAGTGCTTTCGATCTTTTGGAACCATCGATCACTGTGGTGAAACAACCTATCGAAGAGATTGGGGATAGTGCTGTGGATATTCTCCTAAATAAACTTAAAAGTCGTGATACGAAAATAATACAGAAAGTATTACAGACGGGTTTTATTCCTCGCGAATCTTGTGGTGAATCGATACGTAATTCTTAGGCTTATTGATTCCTTTGTGTTGTGCTATCTTTTTTAAAATGCCTATTGGGTTCTACTTACAAAGAATTTAATAGGCATTTTAGTTTGTGTACTATTTTTTATGTTATAAGTTGCATATATTCATGGTGTTAGAAGTGTTAATAAGTGTTTTTGTTTTATCTTTAGTATTTATTAAATGTGAAAAATAGTACCAGATGATTGTTTCATAAGATCTTTTTTGCATATTTGCTAAAACGTTTTGGCAAATATGCACTAAACCAATATAATTTGCTACAATTGGATTCTTTTGTAGCCTAATAGATCCCATAACTATGATGAGTAATAACAAAGTTTATTTATTATTTATTAGTATTATTTCAACCATCGGTGGTTTCCTTTTTGGTTATGATACCGCTGTAATTTCAGGATGTAATACTTTTTTACAGTCCCATTTTGATTTGTCTTCGGCTATGCTTGGGTGGGTGGTCTCTTCTGCTCTTCTAGGTACGATTGTCGGTTGTGTCGTATCGGGGATAATCACTGATCGTATAGGTCGAAAAAGGACACTTTTAATCGCCGCATTTCTACTGTTATTGTCAGCTGTGGGGTGTATGTTGGTACCGAACTTTCATCACAAAGTTATCGGTTTTTGGTTTACCATGGATAAACAATATGCTTTTCAATGGCTAGTTTCTTTCCGAATGATAGGAGGTGTTGGTGTTGGGATTACTTCCGTTGTAGCACCGATATATATATCCGAATTAACGCCAGCAGATCGAAGAGGTCGAATGGTTTCTTTTTATCAGCTATCAATCACCTTAGGAATACTTGTAGCTTTTTTAGTAGATTGGATTATTCTAAATACGGCTGGATTGTCGGCAGGTGTATTAACTTATGGACCTCCTTCTTTCTTTCATTGGATCTTTGTTGAAGAGATATGGAGAGGAATGTTCGGAACAGAGCTTCCTATAGCTATAGCTTTTTTTATACTACTCTTCTTTACTCCAGAGAGTCCACGATGGCTAGCTACGAAGCAACGATCAGAAGAGGCAAGCCTCATAATGACAAGGATCATGGGAGAAGAACTTGCTCAAAAAGAAATGTCTGAAATTGCAAAACGTCCAACATCAAAGACTAAAGGAGTAAAAGAACTTTTTAGTGCAGAAATGAGAACTCCATTGGCCATAGGAATATTGTTGCCTATGTTCTCTCATTTAAGTGGTATTGCAGCCATTATGTATTTCGCTCCAAATATCTTGAATGAATCAATGAATAGCGTGGAGGGTTCTTTCTTTGGAGCTGTGTTGGTAGGGATTGTGAATTCTCTTTTTACCATTGTAGCAATATCGAAAATAGAGCTGTTTGGACGAAAGAGACTCTTAATGATAGGGGTAATTGGTGCTTTTGTCTCTTTGGCTTCTGTAGGACTACTTTTTGCTATAGATTCTCCATATGTGATTGTTCCATTGCTATTTTATGTGGCGAGTTTTGCATTCTCCTATGGTCCAATCGTATGGGTTATTATCAGTGAGATATTTCCCACTAACATTAGGGGATTGGCTGTTTCGATGGGGAGCTTTTCGTTAATGGCTACAGGATTTGTAATTACTCTTTCAAATCCCGTGTTATTTAAGTCTATTTCACCGTCAGGTACTTTCTTTTTATATGCCCTTTTAACCCTGCCTGCCATTGGATTTATATGGAAGTTTGTTCCTGAAACAAAAGGGAAATCATTAGAAGAGATCGAAGCCTTCTGGAAAGAAAAGAAAAATTGAGATATTTTTTAAAATCAACAAAATAGAATATGCAAGAGATAGAGATCTATCGTACAGAAGAGGGGGGGTATCATCCTTTTTTGATTCGAGAAGGATGGCAAGTGGCACAATTAAATTCCGATCAGAATCAAGAAATTGACAATATCGATAAGCTAGAAGTACACCATCATACCGATGAAGTGTTTGTCCTTCTTAAAGGAAAAGCAGCACTGATCACTGGGACTTATAACTCAGATGAGGTAACCATAAGTTCCATGCTGATGGAGAAAGCAAGGGTTTATAATATTCCTGCTGGTACTTGGCATAATATTGCGATGCAAGAGAATTGTGAAGTGTTGATCATTGAAAAATCGGATACCCATTTGAATGATTGTACTTATAAATCATTGAGTTTAGATCAGAAACAAAACCTTCATAAGAAGGTAAAGAAACTATATTTAAAATAGAGAAGGATGATGGAATGGAAAAATGACAAACAATTGTTTCGTATTGCGAAAGAGGAGTTGTTTGTTGCTCTGGTCGGAGATGTATTGGATAAATTAGGGTATAAACACCAGTTTTTACCTCCTAATTTGAAACCTCTAAATAGCGATTATGTACTTATTGGTAGAGCCATGACTGTTTTGGAAGCCGATGTTTTTGAGGAGACCTCAGAAAAGAGTCATAATCCGTTGATGAGTAAACCTTTTGGACTTATGTTCGAAGCCTTAGATAGCTTAAAGGAAGGGGAAGTATATATATGTAGTGGTTCTTCTCCTAATTATGCTTTATGGGGAGGTCTGATGAGTACTCGTGCTATGAAATTGAAGGCTGCAGGAGCTGTTGTAAATGGTTACTCTCGTGATACCAATGAGATTCTACAGCTCGGTTTTCCTACTTTCTCAATGGGGGGATATGCGCAAGATCAAGGTCCTAGAGGAAAGGTGTTAGATTATCGAGTCCCTATTGAGATAGAAGGAGTTAGAGTCCATCCTGGGGATATCATCTTTGCCGATAGAGATGGAGTGCTTGTCGTTCCTCAGGAGGTAGAAAAAGAGGCTTTTATGGGTGCCATCGAGAAAGCTCGTGGTGAACAACTTGTTAAAAAAGCTTTAGAAGAAGGGATGAGTACAGTGGAGGCTTTTGAGAGATTTGGCATAATGTAATTTAATTCGTAAATATACAAATGAAATGCAAGAAATTAGTTTGAAAGGAAAGAATGCTTTAGTTACTGGAGGTAGTCAAGGTATTGGATCTGAGATCTGTCGTGAATTGGCACGATGTGGAGCCAATGTTGCCGTCAACTACTATTCAAATAAAGAAAAAGCTGAATTGCTTGCCAAAGAATTAGAGCAGACCTATTCTATTGAAGCTTTTGCTGTCGGTGCTGATATTGCTGATGCAGAGAATGTGAATCGAATGTTTCAGAAGATCGATTCTCATTGGGATTCTTTCGATATCTTGGTAAATAATGCTGGTGTGGAAACCGTAGATCATGCTTTAGACCTTGAAGAGTCTAAATGGGACAGGGTTATGGGAACCAATTTAAAAGGACCATGGCTATGTTCACAACAGGCAGGCAAAAGAATGAGACGACACCGAAGTGGTGTAATTATCAATATCTCTTCTATTCATGATAGTGTGCCTCGCAAAGGACTGATCCATTATTGTTCTGCTAAGGCGGGGTTACGAATGTTCTCTAAATGTCTCTCTTTGGAGCTTGCCGAGGATAATATTCGTGTACTATCTATTGCTCCTGGAGCGATAGAGACGGAGATGAATAAGGAAGAGATTGCTCGATTTGGAAAAGACAAATTTGAGCGATGGATACCACAAAAACGATTGGGTAGTGTTCAAGATATTGCTCCATCGGTTGCCTTTTTTGCTAGTGATCTTGCAAGTTATATAACTGGGACGGACATCTATATTGATGGTGCATATATGAACCATACCATACAATATGATCCACGTCCTAAAAAGAGTTAGTATATTAATTATAAATCAATAAAATAATTAGACGATGATCAAGAGTATTCTATGCCAAGCAGTGTTGTGTCACTCTCTTATGTTTTTTTATACTGGTAGTTATACGCGAAAAGGAGCACCTGCGGTTAACCCACATGGAAAAGGTATTGGTTGCTTTCAATTTGATTCAGAGAAAGGAACGATAACCAATGTAAACTATACTTCATTGCGTAATGTGAGTTATCTTACTGTCTCTTCAGATAGTAAATACCTATATGCGGTGGAAGAGTTAGCCGAAACAGAATATCCTAAAGTATATGCTTATCAGATTAAAAAAGATGGAAACTTGAATCTCTTGAATTCTCAAAAACTCATCGGCGATTATGCTTGTCATCTCTCTATTGTTGATGGTCGATTGATGGTTGCGAACTATGGAACGGGTAATGCACTCTCTTTTCCAATTCTTAAAGATGGCTCTTTAGGATCGTGTGAGCAGATAATCCAACATAAAGGTGTTGGTCCTAATAAAGAACGTCAAGAAGCTGCCCATGCGCATATGGTCTATCCTTTTGATCACAATAAAGTTTTTGTGGTGGATCTAGGATTAGATAAAGCAACGGCTTATGTTCATGATGCATCAAATCAATGGATTGCTAGTAAAGCGGAGGATATCAGTGTTGATCCCGGAGCAGGGTCAAGACATATGACTATGGATAAAACGCAGACATATGCTTATCTCTTAGGTGAATTGGATGGACATATCTATGTGGTAAAGAAAGAGAAGGATGGCTTTCAAAGAGTCCAAAAAATCTCTTTTGTTCCTCGTTCATATCATGGCGATTTTGGTGGAGCAGCCATTCGCATTCATCCTAACGGGAAGTATTTGTATGCAACGTGTCGTGGTGCAAATACTATTGCTGTTTTTTCTATCAATGAAAACACAGGTATTCTTTCTTTAGTTCATACAATCTCCTCATTTGGTACATCTCCTAGAGATTTCAATATTGACCCTTCTGGTAAGTGGTTGATTGTTGCCAATCAGGATTCTGACTCTTTGGTGGTCTTCAAAATCGATAGTGATAATGGGATGCTCGAAAAACATAAATCGTTTCATGTAGATACTCCTGTGAATATTTCTTGGAAATAGAATCTTACTTATTTCTACGATTTATTAACGATTCGGCTGTTTATGGTGATCGACTCTGTTTAGAAGAAATTATAATGCTGTGTATTACCATAAATGGCCTGTTGTGTTTTGATGACAAATTGCTCTATTGGTTTTTTTATATACAACTCTTTTTTGTTATACTTTAGGTTAATGCAAAATAGACTGAATAACAATTAAATAAAACAATAATGAAATTAGGTTTTGGGCTATATAAACACATGTTGGATAGCGATCATTTCCGTTTTGCTAAACAATGTGGTGCTACCCATTTGGTTGTACATCTTGTCGACTATTTTGGGAGTGACTCAAATAATAAAGACAATGCCAACCAGCCTATCGGTTCTAATACAGGATGGGGTAGTGCTGGTAATGGACAACTATGGAGCTTAGATGCTCTTCTAAAATTAAAGAAAGAGATCGAAGATCATGACCTTCAATTGGAGGCAATAGAGAATTTTGATCCCGCTATTTGGCATGATATTCTTTTGGATGGTCCTAAGAAAGAGCAACAGATAGAACTTATTAAGGAACAGATCCGTATTGTCGGTAAAGCAGGTATTCCTTATTTAGGTTACAATTTCTCTTTGGCTGGGGTTGCCGCACGTGATATTGGGCCTTATGCAAGAGGAGAAGCTGAGTCCGTTGGAATGAATGGAGAGGTAGATCAAACACCTATACCGAATGGTATGGTTTGGAATATGGTCTATGATAAGAACGCCGAAGATGGATCAATGCCTTTTATTGATCACGAAACGTTATGGTCTCGTTTACAGTTTTTCTTAAAAGAGATCGTACCTGTGGCTGAAGAACATGGTGTTATTCTTGCTGCCCATCCAGACGATCCTCCGATGCCTTATGTTCGTAATACGCCACGATTGGTTTATCAACCTGATATGTATCAGCGTCTTCTAGATATACAAAAAAGCCATCATAATCAATTGGAGTTTTGTTTAGGTTCTATTGCCGAGATGACTGAAGGCGATGTTTATGAAGCAACAGATCGTTATTCTAAACAGAATAAAATTGGGTATATTCATTTTCGTAATGTAGTAGGCAAGGTGCCTAATTATAAGGAAGTTTTTGTGGATGAAGGTGATATCGACATGTTTAGAATCCTTGAGATCTTAAAGAAAAATGATTTTAATGGTGTGCTAATTCCTGATCATACACCTCAGATGAGTTGTGATGCGCCTTGGTATGCCGGTATGGCCTATGCCATGGGATTTATGAAAGCAGCTATCAATTCGATACATCGAGAGTAGAAGTTTTGCTTTCTGAAAAAAGATAAAAAATGTTGGTTTTGGTGAGTTCTTGTTAAGAGTTTCTCTTCTGTTTGTACAGAACTACTTTTATTTGTATTTTGTCCTTGAAATTAATTGTAAGAGATTGATTTAGTGTGATATTCCTTGTCGGAATATTTTTTTAGACAAAAAGCCAAACCGTTTTAGCTAAACAATAAATTTATTATAAATATGAATACAATACTAAATCCTCGGATTAAGATTCTTTTCCTCACTTTCTTGGTGTCATGGTGTTTTTGTGGTCTCACTTTGTCTGCTCATGAGAGTGCAGGAAAGAATCATATCCATAATGTGAATGTAAATTACGCTTTGTATCAGATATCTAAGAATGATATCGATGGATTTTCTATTCAAACTAGTGGTGGAACTTATGCCTATCCTTCCATGAGGGATGATATAAGGTCAGCTATGATTGCTCGTGCTTCTACAGGGAAAAAAGGTTTTGAATTTCTGACTGATGTGGTGCCTTCGGATTACAATAAAGAGGTGGTTCATTTTTTCTTTTATTCTAACATTGATTTGAATAATTTGGAACCTTACGATATCGTCGTTAATGGTCATCCGTTGCTTACTTTTACTCCCGATGAGAAAGGAAATGTGAATGTCTCTAATCAAGTGAAAAATAGCGATGCCAAATATTATCTATACAGAAGAGATGGTAACGGAGATGGGGTTGGAGCCTTTCGATTGACTGTACCCGTTTCAATGATTAAAAAAGGAGAAAAGGCAAAAGTGTATGTCGTTGGACAAGCTAAATCCTCGAGTGCTTGGTTTATGCTTGTTAAAGCTCCAAAATGTTTGGGATGGTTAAAAAAAGCTGCATTAAATGATGTCTCTTTTTCGATTAAGCAGTTTAATAAACAGTTGCTTGTGGATGCTCCAGCTTATCTGGTTGGAAAGAAAATAGCATTGGTGGTAGATGGTGTTAAAAGCCCTTATGTGAAATTTAGTAAACAAGGAGAGATGGCAAAAGCTGCTGTTAGATCTCTTGCACCGAAGAAATCATTAAAAATATTGTACGATAAAGAAGTGTTGGAGGTACAAATGAAAAGTGAGAATGGTTCGATAAACGAAAATGAAGTTCGGGGGGACTATCTGTATATCTTTCATTCTCATGATCATAATGGTTGGCTTGGTGATTTTACAAAACGTTATCGCCCAGACTTCTATCGTGCCTACCAACCTTTTTTTGAAAATAAATATGAAAAAGGGTTGATCTCTATTATGAATTCTAGCCATCAAGATATTGCATGGATGGATCGTCCTGAGGCTTGTATTATCGATAGAGATACGATGTTGATTACTCCAATAATTAAAGATGCTTTTGCTCGCGAAGATTATGGCTTTGATATTGAAGATGGATTGATGATTAGAGAATATATTGACCGTCATCCTGATTCAAAAGAGAAGATTACGGAACTGCTTAAGCGTAAACTCCTTTCTGTTGGAGCTACTTATAATTGTCCTTATGAGGATATGTATGATGGTGAGGATTTGGTACGTCAACTTTACTTAGGAAAACGTTGGGTTAAAAAGAATTTTGGTGGATATGATTCTAAAGTTTACTGGAATGTGGATGTTCCAGGAAAATCTATGCAGTTTCCTCAAATTCTAAAGAAGGCAGGAGTAGACTATATGGTTATTAGCCGTCATGCCAAAGGAATGTTTTATTGGTCTAGTCCTGATGGTAGTGCTGTATTTACTTATTCTCCTGGACATTATGGCGATGACCGTATTCATCTTTCAAATACAATGGAGAATAAGATGAGATATGGTGCAGAACAAGTGGTATGGTGGAGTAAATATTTTGATGGTAGTGAGGTGCAAACACCATTATTGTCTAGCCAAGACATGTTGCCCGCTATTGATTATTCTGATTATATTGAGAAATGGAATGGTACGGATAAAGTGGTTGATGATTCAAATAAGGAACAAGAGATTCATCTGCCTCATATGGAGTTGATGACGGTCGATGAGTATATGCCTTTGGCTGAAAAACATGCTACTTCTATAGATACGATTTATGGTGAACGTCCTAATGTATGGGTCTATATTCATGGTCCAGCCCATCATGATGCTTTGTCTGCAAGCCGTAGGGCATCTAAGTTGTTGCCTGCATCAGAGAAATTCTGGACTGTTGCTTCAATATTAGATAATGAAAAAATGCCTTACCCATATAAGCAATTGGATAAAGCTTGGCAAGCAAAAATATATCCTGACCATGGATGGGGAGGTCATGATGGTGATATTACGGATAATTTGTTTAAAGAGCGTTTTAAGGAAGCGGAAGTGATGGGAGATAAGTTACTGAATGATGCTACTACTTTTATCGCTCAGCGAGTTAAAACGAAGGAGAAAAAGGGTATTCCTATTGTTCTCTTTAATAGTTTGTCTTGGAAGAGAACTGATCCTGTTGCTTTTACATTGAATTTCCCTAAAGGAAAGGCTAAAGGGGTTGAGTTGTATGATGCAAAGAAAAACAGTGTCCCTGTACAGTTAACTTCTGTTGAGAGATATGGTGATGGCTCTATTAAAGAGGCGAAACTGGTTTTTATTGCTCAAAATATCCCATCTGTTGGTTACAAAACCTATTATGCAAAACCTGTAGTGGAGGTGTCTAATCTTCTAAATCAAACTCATTTTAATGGTACTTATGAAAATGATTACTATAAAGTGGTGTTTTCTAAAGGTGGCATCCAACAAGTGTATGATAAAGAGCTGAAGAAGAATCTTTTTGATACCCATCAGTTTAAAGTGGGAGAGATATTTACTCTTCGCTCTGAAGGAAATGGTGCTGGTGAGTTTGGTGATATCCAACAGCCTACCATGACAAATTTCGATAAGGTGAGCGATCATAATGCCACTTGGGAAAGAATTGAAACGGGCGCAGTGTATTCGAAATTTCGTTTGACACAACAAATCAAACATGCTAGAGTGGAGCAGATAGTTACCATTTATCATCAACTAAAAAGAGTTGTCTTTGAGGATGAACTTCAGAATTGGGACGGACAGTTGTACCGTGAGTTTAGAACAGCATATCCTGTGGCTATCTCTAATCCAACAATTAAACATGAAGTCCCTTTTGGTACTGTTGAGGTTGGTAAAAATGAAATTAAAACGGCCGGCGAACGTTATACTCCTCTTTGTAAAGATGTGCATCCAAGAGCTATCATGGATTGGTTCTCTGCAAATAATGATGATGTTGCGGTTACTTTGAGCTCTTCTGTTGCTGCTGTGGATTGGGTTAACCCTACCCATAATACACAAGCCAATCTTTTACAACATATCTTGTTGGCAAGTAGAACTTCTTGTCATTGGGAGGGTAATGAATATTCTCAACATGGAAACCATTATTATCGCCATGTATTGACTTCTAGTAAAACAGGTGATGTGAAAGGAACACGTATTGCAAAGCAGTTTAATGAGCCTGTATCAGTGGTGGTTAATCCTGAAAGATCGGCAAAGGCAACGCTTGCTGAGACAATGGAGTTTTTTGCTATTGATAATAAGGATGTCGTGGTTAGTACCATTAAAAAGGCAGAGGACAATGATGGAGTTATATTCAGAATGTATGATGCAGAAGGAGAGAAATCTAATGTGAAAATACATTCAGCTTTTGATCTTATTAATCTAAAACATACCAATATTATTGAAGAAAATCCTCGTAGTGTATCGGAGGTGGTTATACCTCCTTACAGTATCGAGACATACCAAATGGAAGTGAAATAGCTTTTCTTAATAAAAACCAGTATCCCCCTATCTGCAATCGTAGATAGGGGTTTTTTATTTGAAACAAACGATATCTATTTCTTTAGGAGAATAAATTGTAACATCTGTCAATTGAGCTTATGTCATTTTGTTTTTATGAATTAGAATAGACTCTTTTGAGACTTCTTAATAAAGGTGTGGATGATTATTCGTTTCTCTTTTTTTACCAGAAACGGCACTTCTTCATATATTTGTATCTTCGTTGTTCTACCTAAAAAACAGTTTATGGGTTATCTTAAAGAATATATTGAAAGTATCGTGGATCTGAGTGATGTAGATTGGCAATGTATTTCCTCTTTTTTTGTTCGAAGAGAATATAAAAAAGGGGAGTGCCTAATTACAAGTGGACAGACTGAAAAGTTCCTTTCTTTTATTGAAGAAGGAACGGTACGTTACTATTTCCCGGCTGACGATAAAGAACGAACTTTTGATTTTAGTTTTGATAAACAGTTTACCTGTGCTTATGATTCTTTCTTAACCCAACAACCTTGCAATTATATTCAAGAGGCTTTGTCTAAAACTGTCGTTTGGAGTGTCTCCTATGACGATCTTCAGACAATATATGATAGAACAAAATCTGGAAAGTTGTGGGGACATCATCTGCTTGAAGATTGGTTCTTGCAGAAAAGCAAAAGAGAAATTAGGTTACTCAAACAGAGTGCTAAAGAACGTTATCTCGATATTATATATGATCAGCCTTATATGATCCAGAAAGTTCCTCTTAAATATATTGCTTCTTATATTGGCATTACGCCCCAAGCATTGAGTCGAATCCGAAAGAGTGTTTATTAACCTAGGTTCATTTTTTTCGCCGTTTATTATAGATAATTTTGCGTGTAAATCATTAAAAGTAAGATTATGAAACTACCTATAGAAGCGTATGGAAATACAGTGTTGCGTCAAAAATGTGTGTCTATTTCTAAATGTACTCCTGAATTATTGAAGCTTATTGATGATATGTGGGAAACAATGAATATGGCCAACGGCTGTGGTTTGGCAGCCCCTCAGGTGGGGCAAACATTGAATTTATTTGTTGTGGATACACAGACTACTTTTAAAATGTTGGCACCTGGAGATCGAAAGGGGTTTTTTGAAGAGGGGGATAAAGGTATTAAAGAGACATTTATTAATGCTAAAATCATCGAATCTGGATCGGAGTCTTGGGATGATTATGAGGGGTGTCTTAGCCTTCCTGGATTAAACAAAAAAGTATGCCGTCCTTGGACTATATCCATTGAATATTTAGATGTTGATTTTAATAAACAAGTGAAAAGTTTTGGTGGTTATACTGCGAGAGCTATTCAGCATGAATATGACCATACCAATGGGATTTTGTTTATTGATCATTTAGATGGATTAAGTCGTAAACTCTCCGAGAATAAACTCAGACGAATAAAAAAAGGTCAAGTTGCAACATCGTATCGATTGAATTATATGTACTAAAGAGTTTAGTGTTGATGTGTAGTTTGGGCTCTTTAAATGTGATTCATAAATGTTTTTATTGGCCTTTTTTTATTTAATGTATTATTTGATGTATTTATGAAAGTTATTGTGTTTTTTGTAAAAATATTAAGATTTGTTTTTTAGTCCAGCCTCCCTTTTGTTGGGATATGTTTCGTTTTTTTCTTGCTATCTCGGGAGATTGAAATGATCGATTTATGCTCTAAAAGGCTTTGTTGTTTTAGCCCAATAATATATGTGGCTTGTTTTGGAGTGTCTTGGTTGTCAGATATTTGTCGAATGTGAAAAAGTATTTTTATGTTGTAAATAAACTAAAAAGTGTACTTTTGTATTATGTTATTTGACTTAGATGTCTGTATCTTTCCCTAAGAGAAAAAAACCAAAAATGGTGTTATGTCCGTAACACCAAAGTGTTCTAATTTAATCGAGATATGGGAAAGTATTATACGATGAGAGATTTTGCAGATATGCAAGATTGTTCTATTCACGAATCAGCAGAGGCTTTTCAAAAATATATTCATCAATTTGATGAAGAGAAGTCATATCCATATGGATTTATGTCACAAACAGGAGTGGATAAAGATATGGAGATTACAGATTATTATTCAAATGAAGCAAATAAAGTGGTTAGTTTTGTTTCGAGTAATTATCTTGGATTATCTCAACATCAAAAAGTAAAGGATGCCGTAATTGAATCGGTACAAAAATATGGTACTGGTACTTGTGCTGCCCCTCCTATTGGTGGGTATACAGATCTTCATAGAGAGTTGGAGAAGAAGTTGGCTAAGGTACATGGACAAGAGGATGCTATCCTTTTTACTTCAGGATATGCTGCCAATATTGGTGTTTTTGAAGGATTGTTTAATAAGTCGGATCTGGTTTTAGTGGACATGTTTGTTCATGCTAGTATTTATGATGGTCTTAAAAAAACCAATAGCAAGATATTTAAGCATAATGACATGGATTACCTTGAAGTAACCTTGAAAAGAGAACAAGGAAAACATCGTAATCTGGCTATCGTGGTGGACGGGGTGTTTTCTCAAGATGGAGATATTGCCGACCTTCCTAATATATGTAAGCTTGCAGCACAATATGGTGCTAAGGTTTTTGTGGATGATGCTCATGGACTTGGTGTTATGGGGCAAACAGGTAGAGGTACAGCTGATTATTTTAATGAACATGATGGCGTTGAGATTGTTACAGGTACATTGAGCAAAGCATTAGGTTCTTCTGGAGGTTATGCTGCTGGTTCAAAGAAAGTAATTGAATATTTGAGATTATATGCTCGTTCTAATACTTTCTCTGCATCGATTGCTCCTCCTGCAGTAGCTGCGGCTTCGAAGGCTATTGATCTTTTTGAAGAAGAACCTGAGCTTATTGGTCGTTTATGGGATAATACAGCTTATATAAAAGATAGGCTTACTCAGATGGGGTATAGCATTGGTTTGTCTGAATCTCCAATTGTTCCATTGATGGTAAATGATGATAAGAAAGCTATATTTCTTGCACGTAAGTTGTTTGAACGTGGTGTATATGTAGTACCAGCTACTTATCCTGCAGTGAAACTTAAGAACTCTAGGTTAAGAGTGAATGTTTCGGCATTGCATACAAAAATGGATTTAGATTATTTTTGTGATACCTTAGCAGCTGTGGATAGGGAATTTGATTTGCGTATAAGTGTAAAATAAAAATTAAAGAATGGCAAATGTAAGAGAACGAAAGGCAATTGCGGCTAGATTGTCACTGATGAAAGCAATAGGAAAGATTTTGAAAGAAAAAAGTTACTCTAAATTGAGTATTAATTTGGTTTCTGAAGAGTCTGGAGTTGATAAAGCTTTTATTTATAGACATTATGAAAGTTTTGATGGATTGCTTCGTGCTTATATTGAGAAGCAGGATCATTGGTTAGCGAATTTGAAAGAGGTTACAAAGATACCTATTACTGATCATCGTGCGTTTATGAAAAAGCTATTAGAAGATCAGTTCTTGGGTGTATATGCTAATGAAGAGTTTCAACAGTTTCTTGTTTGGGAACTAGGGGATAAGGCTGGTTTTACTGCCAAAGTTTCTGTTGAGCGAGAAATCCTTGCTAAGCCTATATTTGAACAATGTAGGGATGTCTTTAAAGATTATCGTATCGATTTGAATGTAATATATGCATGGTTTTCTGCTGGAATCTATTTCTTAATTCTACATAAAGAGGTCTCTACTTTTTGTGAGTATGATTTTACTCAGAAACAAGATATCGATGAATTCCTGAAAACTTTAAATTGGCTTGTTGATGTGCTCTTTGATAAACTAGATGCGGATAAGAAGATGGAAGACGTTGCTAGAAGGGCTTATGAAAAAGGACTCTCTATAGAGGATGTTGCAGAAGTTACAGGTCTTTCGAATAGTAAGGTCAGGGCCTTAGTTCATGACTTCTAGAACCACCTAACAATTTATATATTTCTGGCTGCCAATCCTTGATTGGTGGCTTTTTTTGTGCCATAGAGTCATGTCTAGTTTTTTAAAGTTGGTGATAATGAGTTAGGCTATGTTTATTTAATAGTGGTCCTGGATTATTTCTTTTACATTAATCGATTTTAGTGATGGTCTACTGCTTGGTTGCGTTCTTTTTCTGTGGATTAATGTGAAAGTGTACTAATAAGTGTTAAAGTGGTAGTTTGTGTTTTTTGTATAAGCTTTTGATAGTTAATCAAATATTGTGTTTTGTTAACCATAAACGTACTAAAAAGTATGTTGCAGATTTAAAATATTGATTATATTTGAACTGATTAGTGGGATTGAATAGTGTTGTTTGTGTAATATTAAACCCAATATAACAAAAGTTTGGATAATAAGAGCATTTATCAAAAAGAGATGCTCTTTTAGTAAAAACATATTCAAGTTTCCTAGAGGACTATCTGATACTATTTTGTTGATGATTTTGATTTCTTGAGATGATTAGCTAGTTGACAATAAGAAACAAAAAAACGCAGTGTTATGTATACGTTTATTAAGGTGACTTTAAAGAATTGGAAGAACAAGAGGGGTGCTTCAAATAGAAGTTGTGAGTGTGGATGTGGTTCTTGGAAGGATCATTGGACTCAGTGTTCTGGGGAAGTGTGGCCACCAAAATGCTCTGTTGAGGGATGTGATAACACTGCAACTGTAGGAGCTTATATTGTTAATCCTAAGGTACCTTGTGATATGATTATCCCAACGTGTCATTCTTGTAGTATACGTGAAGGTAAGTTTGATCTTGTTAAAGATGTATGGGTTGTTCCTGCTGATCGAGCAAAGAAATGTACTGAACTTGATAGAGCTGTTTAGTTTTTGAATGTATAATTGTAGAAGATAGATATATTCTTTAAAGAATATCAAAATATTAAGAATTGAGACAGACCATCGTATGTGATTATTAAATTATATATGGAGTCAAGAGGGGCCTTTAAAGGGCCCCTTTTTTTGATGATTACGATTTTAGTATGCATTATTTACCCTCTTTATACTTCTGTTACATACGATGTTTGATCGTTGCCTTCTTTTTATAATAGTTATTTTATGGATAATATTAATGGTAGTGAAAGATAGTGTGTTAGAGGATGTGGCTAAAGTGTTGTCAAAAATTAAAGAACAACTAAATAGTAGTGTTTTGGAATCTTCTTGGGGTGGGTGTATTTATTTAGGAAAGAGTGAGATTGCTTTTAGTACTCCTTCGAGGCCATGAGATTCAAAAAAGTATTCTGGTTTCCTTTTTAAAAATGATGGTAGTGAATTTATTCTTCGTATCGTAGAAGGTGAGAAAATTTGTTTTGTTCTGAAGTCTATTACCTTAGCTTCACAACTGGTGAATTTTAATAAGAGTAGTGTTAAGCTGCCTAAAGATGGATTGATTCAGTTTATTGATAACTATGCGATGGTCGTTGGCGTCAGAAAGAGTAAAGAACTAGTTCACCGAGCAATGGTTGAGGCAGGAGCTATAGACAATGTGATTACCTCTTTTGATCAAGATAAAATAGATTTCCAAAAGATAGTAGGAGATATTTTAGATTGGACTCTTTTAAGAGAAAGAGCCAAAGAAGCAATAAAAAATAGTAATATGGATGATTCTAAAGAATTAGATGTTTTAAAACCAAAGAAATATTGGTTATATGCTCCTGGAGAGAAAGCTTTTTTATGGGATGAGAATATAAAACGAGGTGAGATGACCATGGGATGGAATTCTATTAAAGATCTTTCCCTGTTTAAATCTCGTGAAGAGATTCAGTTAGCACTTGAAAAAAATATACTAGGAGAGACAGATAAGTATGTCGCTTCGTTAATGTTGTGGAATTTAGTTCATAAGGTTTCCAATGGAGATATTATTTTAGTAAAAAAAGGGAATAAAAAGATTCTTGGAAAAGGAACTGTCCTTTCTGATTATTCTTATGATTCAGAACAAGAATATTGTAACGTACGTAGAGTTGAGTGGGATACTGTTGGTGAATGGGATGTCCCCAAACAGCAATTACCTATGCAGACATTAACCTATTTATCTGATAAGAAATATCTGCCAGATTTATTGGCTCTATTTGATGAGGGTGAAACAGTTGCAAGACCAAAAGAGTCTTCATTGTGTGCCGCACCCAAAAATCAAATACTTTTTGGTCCTCCAGGAACTGGTAAGACTTATAATACGATCAATAGAGCAATTGAGATTATAAATCCTGATTTTGATCTGTCACAAGATCGTAAAGAAGTAAAAAAAGAGTTTGATCGCTTGACTAATAATGGTCAGATTATATTTACTACTTTCCATCAGAGCATGTCTTATGAGGATTTTGTAGAGGGTATTAAGCCACAAGAGCCTAAAGAAGAGGGACAGTCAATAAGTTATGCTGTAGAGGATGGTATATTTAAAAGAGTGTGTCGTATTGCGGATCAAAAGAGTGGAAATTTTGAGTCCATTATAGAGAAATTTAAAGATGAGATATCTGATTTGGAAGGCAAAGAACCTATTACGATCAAATCCAAAAGAACGGCTTTTGATGTTGCTTATCGAGGAACTTCTGTCTTTTATGTTCAGCCTAAAGCAAGTATCAAAGAAAATGCTTGGTATCCAGTCAATATACGTCATATAGAAAAGGTCTTTGAGACGGGAGACTTTTCGGGTGTTTATAGTCCAACTTATGTACGTGAGATTATCTCTTTCTTGGAAAATGAAAGAGGTCTTAAAAGAGGTGTAAACAAAGCTGTCAAATCGAAACCTTATGTTTTGATTATCGATGAAATCAATAGAGGTAATGTATCTCAGATTTTTGGTGAATTGATTACTTTGATCGAAGAAGATAAACGTTTGGGACAAAAGGAGTCTTTGGAAGTTATCTTGCCTTATAGTAAAGAGAGATTTGGGGTTCCTTCGAACTTATATATTTTGGGAACAATGAATACGGCAGACAGAAGCGTAGAGGCTTTGGATACTGCTCTTCGTAGAAGATTCTGTTTTGAGGAGATGCCTCCTAAATCAGAACTTATTGCCTCGGATGGACAATGGGACGTGGATACAATATCGGCGGATGATGTGAAAGATATTATGGAAATTATCAATCGTCGTATAGAGAAGTTGATGGATAAAGACCATCTTATTGGGCATAGTTATTTCTTAAAGGTGAAGAATCTAGATAATTTAAAAGTGGTGTTCCATAATAATATCCTTCCTCTTTTACAGGAATATTTCTATGGTGATTATGGAAAGATAGGTTTGGTTATTGGTGAAGGCTTTTTTGAGATAAATAGAGAGGAAGAAGAGTTGCTTTTTGCTGATTTCCAAAATTATGATCCCTCTATGTTAATGGAAAAGCCTGTTTATCGCCTTAAGAATATTACCCTTATGGATAACGATGAATTTATACATGCACTTTCTCTTTTATTGAGAAGACAAATAGGTTCTAGTGTTGAATCATAAAGCGAGAAAGTAGTGGGAAATAAGAGAAAATATATTACTGTTTTTGAACATCAGTCGATAAAACTAAACCAAATAGTTGATGGGGTTGTCTTTGATAAAAAAATCTTAAAAGCATTACAGGTTTTTTATGGTGAGCCAGGCGTCCCTTTTTTCTCTCTAATACACCAAGGAGTTCGTTTTTGTGAATTTGTTGGTGTATTACAAGTGGGGGAAGTTACTATTGAGGTATTGCCTAAGGCAGACAAGAATAGCGATAAAGAATCGTGGCGAGAGGTGCTTATAGGAATGCTTAAAGCAGTTGGTGATTTGAATATTTATGCTCCTAGTAACTCTAGTCTTTCACTTCGTTGTAATAGTGTCTTAGAACTCTATTTTGAGTTCTTTATACGAGAAATAGAGTATCTGGTCTATAGAGGTTTGATTAAACAGTATCGTAGAAAAGAGGCGAACGTATCCGCACTAAAAGGGAAACTTAATTTCAGTAAGAATATCCACAAGAATCTTGTTCATCAAGAACGATTTTGGGTAGAATATACTCATTACGATACCCATCACTTGCTCCATCAGATATTGTATAAAACACTTTTAATGTTAAAGCAAGTAAATCACAATCCACTACTTTTAAGTAGGATCCATTCTTTACTTCTTTTTTTCCCTCAAATGCCCAATATACGTGTCTCAGAGTCAATGTTTGAAAGGATAGCGCTAAATCGAAAAACAGAACCTTATAAAGATGCAATCAAAATTGCTCGCCTGTTGCTTTTAAATTATCATCCCGATTTATCTAGAGGACAGAACGATGTGTTGGCGCTTATGTTTGATATGAACCTTTTATGGGAGAAATTTGTATATGTGAGCCTAAAAAAACATTTAGGTAGATACTCTTCGGTAAAAGCACAAGCAACCAAACATTTCTGGAAGCCCACGAAGGGAAGGGCATCTCTAATGAAACCAGATATCGTTATCAATGAAGGAAAAGAGCAGTGTGTTGTCTTGGATACCAAATGGAAAAATCTAAATGGTTATAATCCCTCTCCAGACGATCTAAGACAACTATTTGTCTATCTAAAATATTATAAAGCTAAAAAGGTGGCATTGGTCTATCCTGGATCTTCTTCCGAGTCAAAGTCTGGTCATTATTATTCAGAAGATACAACTCTTCTTGGAGATCAAGAGTGTTCTATACGTTCTCTTCCTGTTCAATCCAATATTGCCCACTGGCAAAAAGCTATAGTCGAGAATATAACATCTTGGATAGAATCATCAATTTAAATTTGATTGATTCTAAAATATAAGTTTCTATGTTGATACTATTCTAATGTGAGTGGAACTTCACGTGTATTTAAAAAAGATGAAAATTTCTTGGGTGTATTTAAACTAAAGCTCAATGGAAAGATGCTAGAATACATTTAATAAAACGTGCATTCAAGCGATAAATGCAACTTTTCTATCCATTTTCATAGAATAATAGACCTCGATAGGTTTTAGGTATTGGTATCTTTTACGAGGTCTATTATTCAGTTCATTTTGTATCCTTTCCAAGTCCTTTTGATTTAAGT
>JAOARB010000030.1 GCA_025210775.1 Prolixibacteraceae bacterium | reverse complement strand
TTGTACTTGTCATTATCAAAAAAATATCTTCAAAGAACTTATTTCTAAATCATCCAACTGCGCCGCTGCGCCGTTGTTTTTGCGGTTGCAAAGATAAGTTATTTATCTTCAAAACTCCAAATGTTTTTTCATTTTTATTTTGCAAGCGAAAACTCATTTTCAAAACATCTCAAATATCGTTTAGAACGACGCTCTCGTTTTTCTCGAAAGCGTTGCAAAGAAAGGGCTTTTTACCCCATACTTCCAAATAAAAAGCGAATAAAAAAAAGAATAAAAAACACAGAAACCACCTATCTACCTAACACAAAAGACATTACTACAAAAATAAAATCTCAAAGAAATAAAAAAGTATCAAATAGCAATATTTGCCTGTTAACAAGTTTAAACAAATGACCTAAATCAATCTCAACAAAACAACCAAATCACTACACATCAACTAATTGTAAAACCAATCAAAATAAAATAAAAAAAACAGGTGACAACATAAGGTTATTTTGATAATATTACTAAATTAGCGATACACAAAATAACAAGGATGATACTCACAGTCTCCACCCATTAGACTTTTCTTTAGCAACTCTAATGCCTCTAGAACTAAAGATAAAAAGCTGAACACTTTTTCGTGAGTATCAGCAAAGGACACTTTTCCCTGAAGCAGGACAGTGTCCTTTTTTTATTCGTCTAAGTAGAATCGAAAAGGATTTATCAAGAGCCTAAAGGAGGTCATTAAAGAAGAAAGAAAAGTCAAAAAACAATTTGACCACTTTCAAAGAGACGGTCCCTCACTTCAAAATTAAACGCAGATCAATTCACAGCAAAGCAAAAAGGGAAAATAATAAGAGTCAAATAAAGGGTTTGTCCATGGTTCCTCCATGGTTTGTCCATCGATTTAGGGGTTTTCGATGGAGGAACCATGGACGAACCATAAAGGAACCATGGAGAAAGTATGAAGAGAAGTACTTTAGATTGCTTCCTTTGTGTATATATAATAAAAGCGACTTAGAAGAAGAATAAATGTGCTTTAAGGTATAGATATGATATTACACACAAGACAGAACATGGTTCTTTGCGTTTATTTTACGATACTAAAAACGAAATGAGAAACATTCCTAAAAAAATAAACACGGCCAATTAAGATCAAAAGAACATCATTGCAGTATATACAATAGACATTACATCAAAGAATCAACATTATTTCCAATCATCAATACTGTAGGAGTAGGAAGCGTCGTTTCTCTTACCTTTTGTCCAAAGTTAGTCAGGTCTCCTTCTAATATAGATTCATCCACATAAGACACTTTAGACACGGCAGCAATCTTTGTTTTAGGATCGACTCCATGAGACAACAATTGCTCGATAATGGTATCAATATTTTTTAATCCCATATACAAGATCAAAGGAGTACCCTCTTTGATCATCATTGATATAGATTTAAATTGCTTAAACTCATCTTTTGCAGTAGTACCAGTACAAAACAACAAAGTGGTATTAACACACCTTTCAGTGATCGGTATTTGAAAATTATTCGCAGCAGCAATACCTGCAGTAATACCAGGCACCAATTCATAAGGGACATTCTTATCCTTTAGGAATCTTATCTCTTCAATACCTCTTCCAAAGATAAGAGGATCGCCTGTCTTTAATCTCACCACTTTACGAGAGTTAAGATAACCATCGTACATCAATTGATTAATTCGGATTTGTCTCTGCTCTTGACATTGTTTATCGCGATAAGTTTTTCCCACGTAGATTTTTTCTGTCTTTTCGGGAATCACTTTAAGGATTTCTTCCCCCATAAGGCTGTCATACAATACCACATCAGCCTCTTGCAATAGCCTATAAGCTTTAACAGTCAATAAATCAGGATCACCAGGACCCGCCCCTACAATCGAAACAATCTGTTTCATAAAAGATCAATAAAAATTTAACAAATTAAAAGACGATATGAGGAAATAAGGAATCCATTATCTATAAATAATGGATTATCCATGAGCTATTTACCACCAATTGTCCGAATGGTGTATGTAAATATTGAAATCAAACAGGTCTTCTGACTCGCCCCAATAAATATCGCCTTCCCATCATTCATAAATAGAACAAAAGTGACACAATGATATTTACTTAAAAAGGCACACAGCAGCGAACAACTGTTCCGAATTCACATCGGATTCCCTCTAGCTTAATTAAGTAAGATTTGATTTCAAATTTTCAAATACAATGCGAAGGTAATAAAAATGCCAAAAATAAGAATTCCCATTTTTCTACATCAATGTATGTAATGGAGAACTATACTTAAAAGAATAAGGCAACACGTGTCCAACAACGATAGAATCAATTATTTTAAATTGGTTCGATTGTTCCTCTTCAAATATAGGCACATCAAACCCCTCTTTCTCAGCAGCAAGAGTATAAAACTCTTTGCGAGTTGGATGTTCAGGCATTACGCCATTAACGATCTTTCCCCAATATTCTTTGTTCAACAACAAAGAGATAATACCAATACAGTCATCACGATGAATCAGATTAACAGGAGAAGATCCATTTTTCAGATTCTTCTTACCCGACAAGAAACGACCTGGGAGTCTATCATAACCTATCAATCCACCAAAGCGAAGGATGGTCGTTTGGAAATGATCGTTTTGCATAAATAGGTTCTCTACGATTCTTAATGCGGTACCACTATCTTTAGCAGGAGGCAATATACAATTTTCATCTACATGTCCATTGGTATTTGGGTAGACAGAAGTACTGCTAACCAAAAGCACCTTCTTAATAGAGCCTAGTTCTATTGACTCAATTAGTGATTTCATTTGATTCTGGTGATACTCAATGATATCAGCTCTACGCTTTGGTGGGATACAAACGATCAAGATATCAGAATCAAAGAACTTCTTATCCGCATCTTTGTTTAGAGAAGGAGAAAGATCAATTAGAAATGGCTCAATTCCAGCATCTTTTAAGATGTTTATCTTTTCAAGATTGTGAGTTGATCCTTTTACAGAAAATCCACTTTTAACAAAAAACTCACCTAGAGGTAGTCCTAGCCAACCACATCCTAAAATCGATATTTTATTTATATTCATAATATTACAATTAAGATAGTAACCAACTAAATAAAAAGGATTTAATAATCAAAACAAAGAATTAAAAAAGATATAAATAGTATAAATAAACATGTCTTACCGTTCAATATTGAGTAGGAAAATTATACTTTTGCATAATTTGATGATTGAAGAACAATTAACAATGACTCTAA
This sequence comes from Prolixibacteraceae bacterium, assembly GCA_025210775.1. Taxonomy (GTDB): domain Bacteria; phylum Bacteroidota; class Bacteroidia; order Bacteroidales; family Prolixibacteraceae; genus Halosquirtibacter. The sequence goes on along the minus strand of JAOARB010000030.1, from coordinate 12,359 downwards.
AATAGGGCCATACTCTACAAAGAAGTATAAAGAAACTATGTCATTTCGAATAAGAGAAAATCTGCAGAAGTTTTTTGTTATTGGTATTAGCTATAAGAAAACTGCAATTGATTCAAGAGAGAAATTCTCACTACAACCCGAAGATCAAAGCAATATATTAGATCAGGCGAAGGAAAAGAAAATAGAATCCTTAGTAACACTGTCTACTTGTAATAGAACAGAGTTATATGGATTTTCATCTGATCCAGATGCAGCGATTCATCTTTTCTTATCTAATTGCAATGCAAAATATGAGGATTTTATCACCCATGGCTATATCCTTAAAGGTCATGATGCGATTCAGCATTTATACCGTGTAACATCAGGTCTTGATTCACAGATCATTGGAGATTTTCAGATCGTAGGGCAGGTAAAGAACTCTTATCGAGAGGCAGATGAAAAGGGGATGGTAAATCCATTTATGAATCGCCTATTCTCTTATGTTTTTCAAGCAAGTAAGAAAATCAAAAACACTACAGATATAAGCAAGGGAGCGTCCTCCGTTTCTCATGCAGCAGTTCAATATATCAAAGACCACACAGAAGAGTTAGACAACGCAAACATTCTTTTATTTGGTTTAGGAGAGATAGGGAAAGACACATGTGTAAATCTTTTAAAACACATGCACAATAGATCACTAACTGTAGTAAACCGAACATTAACGAAAGCAGAGAATCTAGCTGCTAAATTTGATCTTCGCTTTGCGCCTATCGAGAATTTGACCGAAGAGGTACAGAACGCAGATGTGATAGTAGTATCGACAGGAGCTCCTCATGCGACGATATTACCACATCATGTTGAAGGCAAGACCAAGAAGAGTTTAATACTAGATTTATCGGTACCAAGAAATGTATCCGTAGATATAGAAGAGAATCCATATGTAGAGGTTGCAACAGTAGACATATTATCACAATCGATATCTAAAGCGATGAAACATCGTCATGCTGCAGTACCAAATGCAGAGAAGATCATAGAGGAATCGATAAAAGAATTTTATGGATGGTTAGAGATCAAAAATTTATCACCAGTAATTGTTGCCCTAAAAGACAATCTAGAGAGAATCAAGGAGAAAGAGATAGACTATCATAAGTCGAAGCTAAGTGATATTGAACTAGAGAAGATTGAGCATATAAGCACCAATATTGTAAACAAAATTGCTCGTGCTTGTATCAACCATTTGAAAGATAATCACAAAAAACACTCCACTCCTATTGAAACACTGGAAATGATCTTTAGAGAAAACGAAAACTAATTCTTATTTTTGTGATTCTAGGTCTGCCCTGAACATTTTCAGGGCAAATTACCATGATACATAAAAATAGGATAATCATGTCGACAAAAAGAGTTATAAATGTAGCTACTAGACCTAGTCTATTAGCTAAGACTCAAACAGAACAAACCGTTGAGTTATTAAGATCAAAGCACCCTGATATTGAATTCAACATCAAAACATTCAGCACCAAAGGAGATCGTGTATTAGATCGTTCATTAACTCAATTTGGTTCAACAGGTCTTTTTGTAAAAGAGCTGGAGATGGCGATGTTAGATGGAGAGGCAGATATTGCAGTACATAGTTTAAAAGACGTACCTAGTGTCAACCCACCGCAATTTTGTCTAGCAGCATATGCACCAAGGGAGAATGCACATGATGTTTTGTTAACTCGCAACGGGGAGACATTAGAGACATTACCACAGAACTTCATCTTGGGTTCAGGAAGTCCGCGCCGTAGAGTACAGATTGCCCAAATAAGACCAGACGTAACCTTCAAGGATATAAGAGGGAACATAGATACTCGTATCCAAAAGCTAAACAATGGCGAATACGATGCCATCCTTCTAGCCGCAGCAGGAATGAATCGTCTAGGGATTACCTACAATGATTCAGATATAATTGATTTATCCCTTATGACTCCTGCCATTGGACAGGGTGCTATTGCGATCGAATGTCGTAAGGATGATACAGAGATACAAGAGATTTTGTCCAAAATAAATGACCAAGACACGGAATACGCTGTATTGGCAGAGCGAGCATTCATGGCAGAGATAGAAGGCGGATGTAAATTTCCTTTAGCAGCACATGCCATACGTAAAGGAGAGAATCTAGAGATAACAGCTTTAGTTGGGGACAATTCTACAATGAAGCAAATAAAAAAGAGTATCATTGTCCCAATAAAAGATTCTGTAGAGAGGAGCCAAAGATTAGCTCAAGAGATGAAAGAAGAATGTAAGAAACTGAATATTAATTACCACCTTTTCTAAATAAAAAAGATATAGATATGTCATTACGTCCACTATTCCCAACAACGAGAATGCGTCGTTTAAGATATAACGAGCATGTAAGAAATATGATTGCAGAAACTACCCTTTCGGCAAATGATTTGGTTATGCCATTATTTGTTTGTCCAGGAGAGAAAGTTACTAAGCCAATTTCTTCAATGCCAGGAAACTCACAAATGTCAATCGATGTATTGGTTGAAAGATGTAAAGAGTTATACTTCATGGGAATCAAATCGATTCTATTATTTGGTATTCCTGAGCACAAAGATTTAGATGGAACTTGTGCTACACAAGATCATAGTATTGTACAAAGAGCAGTACGAGCAATTCGTGAAGAACTACCAAACATTTATATCATAGCAGATATTTGTAATTGCGAGTATACGACACATGGACACTGTGGAACAATCATAGATGGTGACGTAGACAATGACTTAACAATTGATACCCTTTGCAAACAAGCTGTTTCATTGGCTAAAGCAGGTGTAGATATGGTTGCTCCATCAGACATGATGGATGGAAGAATTGGCGAGATGCGTAAAGCACTTGATCGTAATGGATTTAACAAAATCCCTGTTATGGCTTATTCTGCAAAATATGCTTCAGGTTTTTATGGTCCATTTAGAGAAGCAGCAGAAAGTGCACCTCAATTTGGAAACAGAGCAACTTATCAAATGGACCCACGAAATAGTGATGAAGCCATCAGAGAGATCGAGATGGACATTGCAGAGGGTGCAGACATTGTAATGGTAAAGCCAGCGCTTAGCTATCTAGATGTAATTTATCGTGCAAAGCACGAGTTCAATATGCCTGTTGCAGCATACAATGTAAGTGGTGAATTTTCAATGGTACATGCAGCTGCAGAGAAAGGATGGATAGATGGAGAGCGTGTAATGATCGAGATCTTGACATCGATAAAAAGAGCAGGAGCAGATATTATCATCACTTATCACGCACCAGAGATTGCTCGACTATTAAAAAACTAATCGATTGAAAAATCATTTTTAATCAAACATTGTTATAAGGATAGATAGAAAACTAAAGTATATCTATCCTTATATCTTTTATTCAAAATAATTCTATATGCCTCAATCACTTTTTTTAGATACCCTTCAAGGGAAGACAACTGAAAGACCACCAGTATGGTTTATGAGACAAGCTGGTAGGGTACTACCAAGTTATATGGAAATGAGAAATAAATATGGTTTCAAGGAGATGATGGATACACCTGATCTCGCAGCCAAGGTAACACTATTACCAATAGAAGATTTGGGAGTAGATGCGGCCATCTTATTTTCAGACATTCTTGTCATCCCTGAAGCATTAGGTATGGAATTAAGCTTTGAAGGCAAAGGACCCTCTTTTAAGGTAGCATTGAAAGATGTTGAAGACGTAAATAAGTTCCTAATAGAGTCGCCAGAAAAACTTCATCATATATATAAAGCTATAGACCTTATCAGAGAACAAAAGCCACAAAACATACCATTAATTGGATTTTGTGGAGGACCACTAACCACCTTGTGTTACATGTACCAAGGGTTTAGTCAGAATCTCAACTTCCCTGATGTATTACCTGCATTGTACAAGAACAAGAAAGAGGCACTGAAGGTTATAGACAGAATAACTGAAATGTCTATAGAATATGCAAAACAACAAGTGAAACACGGAATTGATGCCTTCCAATTGTTTGAGACACATGCTGGATTAGTTCCATCTGAGTTATACAAAGAAATGTTCTTACCTAGCGTTAAACGAATATTGTCGGCAGTTAGAGAAGAAGGGGTATCAACTATCTTCCTACCTAAAGGACTTGGGACAGGAATATCAATGGTAAATTATGACCTATGTGACTGTGTAAGTATTGACTGGCAAACTCCATTAGAAGGAGTACGTAAATATGTTGGAGATAAAATTACACTACAAGGAAATTTTGATCCAAGAATTCTTCAAACGACACCAGAGGTAATAGATGACCACTTTAAGAAATATCTTGAATTTGGAAGAAAGGAGACGAACTGGATCTTTAACCTAGGACATGGACTCCTACCATCCATACCTGTAGATAATGTAAAACATCTGATAAAACTCGTAAAAGAATCTGATTGGAGAAGATAATATCTCTGATTTTTTGTTTTAATCGATAATATTTATACTTTTGTCTCTTTACCTCCTTAAAAAACAACATTAAAAAAGGAGTTAAAGAGATGAATTTAATTCATCGTAATTTTTTATAAGAAAGAGATCGATCTGCAAAAATGTGGTTCGTTTTTTTTTTGCATAAAAATTACGTCATATGAAAACAACCACATCGACACAGTATAGTATTTCTTCAATCTTACTTCACGTATTTCAAGAGAAATTTAGATCTTCTTCTAAAAAAACAAGACTATTAAAATGGATGGAAGTATCCAAGAATCTTGAAAACAATGCAAGAAACATACGTACGGTCAAACTCATCACGATTGGTATTCTTATCTCTTTCGTGATCTCCTCTATATTTACGGTTGTACCAGATTCCCTTCTAACATACAAAGAATCTATCATTGGAGGACTAATAATTGGAACGTTTAGTCTTTCTCTTTTGGAGTATAAATATAAACAAAGGGCACTTCGAATATTTCAGTATATCCACTCAAGATAATAAAGACAAAAAGAAAGAGGTATACTAAATAGCATACCTCTTTAAAATATTATTTCATTGCCTCAAGACTCTCTCTACAAGCCTCAATAGTACGATCAAGTTGCTCGTAAGTTAAGCTGTTAGATAAGAAATAAGACTCGAAAGATGAAGGAGGAAGATAGATTCCTCGTTTTAACATCTCATGGAAGAATTTAGGGAACTTATCATTATTCGCAGTCGAAGAAGTTTCGAAATCGACAACATCTACATCGGTAAAGAAGATGCTCATCATGGATCCAGTTGTATTGATACGATAGTCAAAACCACTAGCATCAAATACTTCGACTAATCCTTTTCTTAAATACTCTGTTTTATCAGCAAGCTCAGTATAGATCTGAGGATTGTTTTTAAGCTCCTGAAGAAGCGTATACCCAGCAGTCATAGCAATTGGATTCCCAGACAAGGTGCCAGCCTGATAAACAGGACCAACAGGAGAAACAACATCCATAATCTCTTTACGGCCACCATAAGCACCTACAGGCATACCACCACCAATTACTTTACCATAAGTAACAAGATCGGCATCGATACCTAAATATTCTTGTGCACCACCAGGAGCTAAACGAAATCCTGTCATCACTTCATCGAAGATCAAAAGGATGTTATTCTCAGTACATAAATCCCTTAAACCTTTAATAAAATCTTCATTAGGAATAACACATCCCATATTACCTGCAATAGGCTCAATGATGACAGCTGCTATCTGATCAGGGTTTTCTTTGATCAGTTTTTTAACACTATCAAGATTGTTATACTCTGCAGTCAATGTATCTTTAGCAGTACCTGCAGTAACACCTGGAGAATTAGGTTCACCAAAAGTAGAAGCACCACTACCCGCTTTAATTAGAAACGAATCAGAATGACCATGGTAACATCCAACAAACTTGATAAACTTGTCCTTTCCTGTATAACCTCTTGCCACACGAATTGCACTCATACAAGCCTCTGTTCCAGAGTTAACCATACGAATCATGTCCACATTAGGAACCATGTCATGAATTAGTTTTGCTATTTCAAGTTCTAATTCTGTAGGAGCGCCAAAGGAAGTTGAATTATCAACTGCTACTTTAACCGCATCAATAACAGGTTGGAAAGCATGACCTAATATCATAGGTCCCCAAGATCCGATATAATCAATATATTCATTGCCATCGACGTCTGTCATTATACTACCCTTAGCTTTTTTAAAGAATACAGGTGTACCACCAACAGAATTAAAAGCACGAACAGGAGAATTAACTCCACCTGGAATATATTTTTTTGAAGCATCAAACAGCTCTGAGCTTCTTTTATATTGATACATAACGTAAATATTTATTAATGTTTATTTTCAAAAAAATCATATGCACAAAGAGCGAGATGCTTAATTGAAGGTTTTTGGGCAACCATAATTGAATCAGTGTAATATTTCAAGGCATCAGCAGTAGTATCTCCAATAGCAAAGCAAGGTAGTTTAACACCTGGATATTGTCTAAAGAAAGCAGAAACAGCAGAAGGAGAAGCAAAGGCAATACCATCATAATTATAAGGGTCAAGCAAGACTTCGACTTCTACAGTTTTGTATACTACAATAGAATGATAATCATATTTAAACGAATCAAAAAAATCTTCAATTAAAGAACGTCTTTTCTCTCCACAAAAATAAGATATTCCATTAATATGAGGATGTTCTTTAAATAATTCTACCAATCCTTCAGCACAAGAATTTTTGGGGGTAATTGTCTTTAGTCCATATTTATGTAGCTCTTTAGCCGTTTTATCCCCGACTGCGATACAAATAGTATTGGTTAATAGTTTTATATACGAATTGTCGACTAAGGCCTTTACAGCGTTCTTACTTGTAAACAAAGCGTACTTAGTCTCTTTGGAATAATTAAAATCGACAAACTCTACCCTAATAAAAGCTTTCGGATCAATCTTTAGATCTGGAAGATTAAAATTAGATATTTGTAAAGGAGTAATCTCTCTCGTAAATAACAACCGTTTCATAATATAGCTATCCCATTAAGCCTAATAACTGTACTACAATTATTACAAAAACCATTGACGCAGGATACACTGTTGCATATGCTATCGCAGGAGCCTCACTGTCAGTCATAGAATCAATTGCGGCTAAACCAGGTGTACTAGTCATAGAACCAGTTAAGCCACCAAGCATAGTTAGAATATCAATCTTCAATATTCTTTTTCCAAGAAATACCCCCAAGATCATTGGAACAAGTGTTATTGCACCACCCACTAAAAAGAGTTCGAAACCATATTGTTGGAAAGTAGAAACAATCAAACCTCCTGCACTGGTACCAACAGAAGCTAAGAAAAGAAGAAGTCCTAATTGACGAAGAAGGTTATTTGCAGCACCTGTCATAGTCCAAAGAATAGGTCCTGTCTTTCCAACTCTACCCAATACCAAAGAAGTTAACAATACTCCTCCTGAAAGGCCAAGACTAAAAGACATACTTCCTGCGACTAAACTTACTTTCCCAACAAGAACTCCCATAACAATACCTAAAGAAATCGGAAGGAAATCTGTATCTGAAAGACGTTTACTATCGTCACCAAAAGCTTCTGAGACTTGCTTAATATTATCAACAGAAGCAGCAATTACGACCTTGTCACCAAGTAATAATCGTGTATTTGGAGTTGGAGCAAGATCAATTCCTGATCTTCTAATACGTGTGATATTCGCAGAATAAGTATTTAAAATATTAAGCTCCCCAATGGTTTTATTTATCACCTCACTCTTAGTGACAAGAACAGGCCTAACATCATACCTTTTATTAAGAGGGATTTTATGCTTTGTTACAGGACCTAGAAGCAATTCAACCTTATTCATCGATCCTTCAGGTCCTACAGCTTTAACAATATCTCCCTTTTGTAATATGGTATCTTTCGTTGGAGTAATTGCCAAACCATCTTGATGTAGAACACGAGAGATGACTGCCCTAGTCATTGTTCGCACCTTTAATTCAGATAAACTCTTTCCAACCACATTTTCATTTTCAACAACAAAATTTCTTTTTATAAACTGTGGGTTGGAAACAAGTTGAGATTTTTCAAAAGATTGTTCTGCATCTTTGATGTTTAGATTCATAATCTTTGGTAATAATCTCACAAAAAGAATAACCCCAATTACGCCAAAAGGATAAGCAATACCATAACCAATAGAAGCAAGAGGACTACCAGTAATATCAATAGCCGCAGCTAATCCAGGAGTACTCGTCAAAGCTCCGGTAAATAATCCAGATAAGATATCCGCATCTATATCCAGTAACATCGCTAATACTGCAGCAGTTATTCCTCCCGAAAAGACCAAAACAAAAGCTAATATGATTAAAGACTTCCCTTTCTCTCTAAATGCAGAGAAAAAACCAGGACCAGCCTGTATCCCAATAGTAAATAAGAATAGGACCAACCCCATTCGTTGAAAATCTTTAGGAATAGTAATTCCAAAATGTCCAAAAACAAGAGCAACAAAGATAACAGCCGAAATATCTAAGGAGATATTTTTTATTTTGATATTACCTAAGATGAACCCAATGCTGATAATTATAAATAAAGCAAAATAACTAGATGTCAATAGTTCCATAACTAAGAAGTAGATATGATTAAAAAAAAGATACAATTAGTATCCCTACACTCAAGCATATACAAAAAGAATCGAACATTGTTCTGTTCGATTCTTTAAATTTTTCTATTTCATCAAGAATGTAAAATCATCTTCAGATGATAATTCTTTAGGAGTTTGACCGTGCCTAAATATTCGACAATCACGGTTACCAATAAGAGATAACTTATTGTCTTCGTATTTAAACATGGTTCCTTCTCTTAAACCAGCAACATACATATCTTTATTCGCCTCAAGGAATTCCTCTATACGTTGTTCTCGAGTTTCTCCTCCATGACCTTCTGGATTGGCATCTAGAAAATGTGGATTAATCTGGAAAGGAATAAGTCCACAACAATCAAACCCTAAAGGATCAACAATAGGCATATCATTGGTAGTTTTTAAAGACGGACAAGAAACATTAGAACCTGCACTCCAACCAATATATGGAGTACCTTCCAATACTTTCTCTTTGATAACAGGCATCAACAGTTGTTCGTGCATCATACGAACAAGTTGCCAAGTATTACCTCCACCCACAACAATTGCTTCAGCCTCCTTTATAGCTAGAACAGGATCATTATATTTATGGATTCCATTAACTTTATATCCTAACTCACCGAATCTCTCTCCCACCTTTGAAACATATTCGTCGAATGAGAATGTAACAGCTGCGTAAGGAATAAAAAGCACATTTTTAACTTTATCTCCAAGAAAGTTTTGGATATCATGTTTTGGATAATCCAGATATGCCTCTCCTGGCATAGTCGAATTGCTAATCAGCAGTAAGTTCATCATATCTTTGATGATTTTATAGTTATTAATATCAACGCATTAACTCTATAAACAAAGATACGTAATATAAGTGAACTGTTTATGAATTTAAATAGGTATTAGATCTTAAAGAAGCCCAATACCAAAAGTCAGAGGGGTCGTTTTTGGACCCTTATCAGACTGGAATAATCCCGGCTGATAATATTTCATATATAATGACAATATACCATAGCTAGCCCTAGCAGTATAAGAATAGCGGAAAGGAACAAGTTGTAGATCACCGAAATCTTTTGTCTTTCCTGAATCAGTTTTAATTTTTGTATGAGACCCCAATTTTACTTCTCCTGTAACACCTACAGCAAGCCATAAAGAATTTGATCGTCCTTGGATAGGTATGCGATACTGTAACATCAATGGTATAGAAAGATACGAGCTAACTAATTTTGATTTAATTACATTTTCGTTAGAGATATCTCTAGGAATAATAATCCCATTCTTACTTTCAATAGTTAGCGGTTGGTTAAAACGATAATTATTCCACGTAATACCTAAACCTGTCATAAGACCAATTCTATTATTGTTTTGTGATAAACCGATCCCTAACTTGCAAAAGTTTATAGCAAATTCAATAGATTTATTGTTATCAATATCCATAAAATCATTAGATATGCCATACATATCATATGATGTATTCATTAACGTATTTACCCCTAAATCAATAAATGACCAACGACCTCGAAATACATCCTTATTTTTATTACCTCCAAACCATCCATTAATATCTGATAGGTCAAACACCACATCATTAACAGCAACATTAACATCCTTTGCAATATCACTAGAGTAAATATTTTGGACCTCTCTATTTTCACTATAAGCAATACTATTTTTCTTAAACCATTCCTCAGACAAATGGTCCAGATTTCCACTACCCGCTTTTGTTGTATCAGCAGGTTGTTTATCTTTTATCTTGCCTCCATTCTTCTCAAACCATTTATCTGTATTAATAACACTATCTCTAGGTGTTACAACAACAGTATCAGGCTTATTAATATTTATGAAGTTATTCATTGCTACAGCAGTATCAACACTCCATATATTTAAAACCAACAGTGTAATAATTATATAGCTAAATTGTCTATTTTTCATCTTTTTAAATTTAAGGACTAATTAAATGAGGCTGTACTTATCGCGACTAAGTTTGTTTTCAGCTTTCGAAAAAATCTATGTTTTTGTTTTTTATTCTCTGGAAGCTCTTCTTCAACAAGAGGACGATCTAATTCATCTTTAACATCATACTTGTTCTTTTGTGGTGAAGTAGAAAGCGTGTTCCAATCTAATTCAATATTATTATCCGAAGGAGGAATGACTTCAAGTGATAACTCTGTATTAAAGACTACGCCGATTGGTTCAACATAATCCATTAATTCTGATTCCCTTGTACAAGAATATGTAACATCAATATTTCGAGTTGGAGGAGTCATTATTACATCCTCTCCTGCTAAATCACTATCTCTTTCTTTATCATTCATCACATTCAAATCCTCATTAGTATCAGAACTTTCAGACAGATTACATTCTATAATGTACTTCGGAGGCATAAAAGATGCATTAAATGGAGTAGATTGTGACAATCTTATTGGAGGTGTATCAAAATTTGGCTCTATTAAATACTGATGTATTGAAAAGAACAATAACAAAGAAGCAGCAATAGTTGCAACATAACGGAAAATATTACTCGAAACCACTTTTTTGTATAGTTGTTCTTTTATATCACAAACCACAGTAGAATCAGGGACCAAAAATAGTTTCTCGTATATATCTAATTCCTTTTGTATATACTCATCTTTCTTTAACAACTCATTTAACTGATTCCTCTCCAAAGGTGTAGCAACATCCTCACAGACAGTTATAATAAGATCTTCAACCTCTTTATCTCTATATAGTTTCTCCTTAAAACTACAGCATTCATCCTTTGCAAAAGAAAGTTTTAAATCGAAACATTCCTCAAGCTCCAGTTTTAAGTCTTTATTCTCAAATAAAAACACCTCAAATCTATCTCTGGTAGATTTATCTAGTGTGCCCTCAATATAATCAAGAGCAAACTCCTCATAGTTGTCAACAGTTATCTTTTTCATCAATCAACCAAATTTTCAATACTACCTAAATATTGTCGTAAACTCTTTCTTGCTCTAAAAATATACACTTTCACTTGACTCGTACTCAAGCCTGTTATATCAGCAATTTCATCATATGAATAACCTTCATAATCTCTTAATAATACAACTGATTTTTGAACATCAGATAAAGTTTCCAATGCTTCATGTAACTGTTCTTGTAGATCAGAGTAACCATTCATTGTAAATCTTTTATCCACATCTGCAGCATCAAGTTTATTATCAACAAACTTAGAACGACGAAATAAATCCATTGCTCCATTATGTATAGACATAAAAAGATAGCTCTTCCCTTTTGTAAAATCTATACTTTTACACCTAATCCAAACCTTTTCAAAACAATCTTGAATAAGATCATTTGCTGCATCATGATCTTTAACTAATCGCAAAGCATAGCGAAAAGCTGAATCTGAATGACAGGTAACTAAATCATTATATTCTTTCGTTGTCATATTATTCTAAAACAGAAACTGAAGCCTTTATATGATATTAGACGTTTAGACACCATAAAAGTTACTAATGATCTAAAATTATTATCACTTTTTACTCTTCAAATATTTTTACATTTCCATAATGAAATTTATGCGATTAAAACACATAAGAATAGATAAGCTTTTAGAGTTTAAGATCGAATTAAAACATTGAACCATTCTGTTTGAATTTTACTGGATCAGTCCATGTTTTAGGTGGGATAGCAAATAAGATGATGTAATATTATTTATTATTTTCGTACCATTATGAAAGAACAGGATCCACAGCTAACGATGCTTATCGAATTAATTCTTCCAAAGGAGATTTTTAAATATTT
>JAOARB010000029.1 GCA_025210775.1 Prolixibacteraceae bacterium | reverse complement strand
ATCGAGGTCATGAATGTGATGGAGCAGGAGTTTGTATCCGGTTTGTGGTGAATAAAAAAGAGGCTATCGATGTTAAAAAGGTATTAAAACGTTTGGGTATTACTGCCCCAAGCGAAGAGGAGATAGCCCATTTTATGCCAAAGACTTGGGTGGAGAAAGGTAAATATCCTTTATAAAAAGAATCTTTATGAATATAAGAGTTGTGTTTATTGTATTATATTCCATTTTATTTTACCCCTCTTGTGCTCAAATTGTGATAAGGGAAATAAAAATATCCTAAAAAGGAGTAGTTAGTTTTTTTACTTCGTGCTCTTTGAGTTTTGAACTTTTAAGTTCCTGTTTTGTATTTCTATCAAAGTCGTGTTTATATTTAGAATTTGATAGTTATGAAAAAAATCGTGTTAGTATTTATTCTTTGTTTTATTTCGTCTCATTTTGCTTTTTCACAAGTTCTGTTGTGGAGTTCTGAGTATGGTGGAGCTAATAGTAATGGTGCTGTTATTGGGTATGATTTAAATAGTGACGTGGTTTCTCCATATGTCAGTTTGAAAGGGAATCCAATGTATGGATTTAATTTAATGTTAGATACTACTTTTGGTGATGGATCAGCAAACTTTGCAGGTGGGCTTACTCTTGGGCAAGATGGCTATTATTATGGTGTTAATTCTTTTGGAGGAGGGATTCAGGCTTGGTATGAAATAGCTGGTAAAGCGAAGTCTCGAGGTTTTTTTTATCGTATGGATCCACAGACAAAGAAGATTGAGGTATTGTATTCTTTTATAGGGGATCAACCATGGGATGCAAACAAAAAAATGCCTTCAGATGCTTACGATGGGTTAAGTTTGCCATGTTATAATGTATTAGAAGTATCTAAGGGGGTTTTTTATGGCGTTGCGGAGCAAGGAGGTGTTTCTGGTGATGGTGGAATATGGAAATATGATACAAATAAAAAGGAATACAAAGTGATTGGCTCCTTTAATGATTCCAAGAAGAATATTGGTTATAGCCCTGTAACGCAATTGATCAAAGGAGATGGGGACAATATTTATGGACTAAATCGCCAATATCATCCTGGAGGTTCGTCTGGGTATCTTTATAAGATTAACACTGTAACAGATGAACTTTCTTATGTCGGTGCTTTGAATGCTGCTGGATGGGTTATGGCTCATCCTCATGGACAAATGGTATATGTTCCATCTACCAATAAGATATATGGAACGAAGGATCGTTTTGATTCTAGTGCTAATTGGGGTGGTGGAGTTTGGAGTTATAATTTATCAACTGGAGTACAAACGAATGAATGGACTATTTTATTTCCTGAACTATCTGTATTAGGAAATAATTTGGTTGGTATGGTACAAGGAAATGATGGCAAAATGTATCTTACGACTAAGTTTGGTGGAGCACATGGAACAGGAACTATTATTCAATATTCGCCTTCAGGTAACACTTATTTGAAAGTATTTGATTTTCCTTCTACTTTTGATGTTGTGTCTGGCACAGGAATGATTGTTGTAGGAACAAAGGTCTTTGGAACCTGCTCTTTTAGCGAAGATAAAGCACAGTTATGGTCGTATGATTATATTAATGGTTCGTTTAAAGTGTTGATGAGTGGTACTTCTCATGATCAGACTCATCCAGGTTTTAATATTGAATATGGTATATTAAATGATAATGGAAGAATAGTTGGAAGAACAAGAAATGGTTCTAATGGAGGTGCTGGTTCTTTCTTTAAATATGATATTGCTTTAGACCAGATTTCAGTGTTTAAAGAATGTGCGTCTCGTGATGGTCGAAATATTATTGGAGAGCTAACTTCGTTGAATGACTCTATGTTTGTTGGATTTGTGTGTAAAGGTGGACCAAATGCTAAAGGTGATCCTACACTGATGGATGAAAATGGAGGTTTGGCATTGTTTAATGTTGTTTCTGGTTCTGTTGAATTTTTGCCCCGTTGTTTTATTAGATTTAATGATGATGAGTTTGGTCAATCATTTAATCTAGGAAATATATTTTATGATTCAAATAAGACATTGTATTACATATATACAGAAACGCATGGATTTAGTGTGTTTACAAGGTTTGTATCTTATGATTTAGATCAAAAAAATGCGAAACTACTTAAGGGATTTTCTCCAAAATATAGCTCAGGAATGTCTAATCTTTTAGAACTTCCTCAAAATAGACTTATGTTTGCATACGACAATAATGTGGTGGTCTATAATTATATGGATAAAACGTTTGAAGAGCACAAAGGACTCTTTGATATTGTTGATAATGGTGTAATGGATTATCACCTTACTTTGGCTTCCAATGGATATGTTTATGGCGTGACTACTGGAGTTCATTTTGGAACAAAACCAGATGAAAATAGGGCTATGATTTATTCTATTGATCCTTCTAATTTTACATTAAATAATGAATATCGTTTGGATAGTGTCATACGATCAACCAATGGATATCTTACAGAGGTGGCAGGAAAGTTATATGGTTCGTCCAATTTTTCTGGAGATAATGGTCAAGGCTTTTTGTTTACATATGATATAAATGATCAGACATTTGAGATCAAATATAGCTTTGATAAAGCATCTGATGGTGGTGGTTTTTCGGCTGGATGGACAGAATACAATGGGAAACTTTATTCTACTTCTCGTACTGGGGGACAACACGGAATGGGAACACTCGTTTCTTATGATTATAAAAATTCGACTTTTGAGGTAGTTAAACATCTGACATTGCAAGAAGGACGTAGTTTTAGAGGAACGCCAGTGGTATGGGACAATAGTTGGTTGACATCTGTTTCTGATATTCATAGCATCTCAAAAGATGTTTCGATCTATCCTAATCCAGCAAAAACTTACTTTTATGTTCGTTCGGAGAATTGTAAGAACATGAAAGTGGAGATTTTTTCTCTATTAGGAGCTAAGATTAAGGAAGTGAAGAACAATACAATGATTAATATTGAAGGGCTTCCTGTGGGTGCTTATATTGTTAAGATCACACATGATAAACAAGTGGATCTTTGTAAATTGAATAAAGTAATACAATAATTGTTTTTTGTTTAACAGACAAAGGAGATCGATAGACTTATGTCTTGATCTCCTTTCTATTTGTAAACAGTTTATTTTCTTAGTGTTTCGTTAAACTTCTTTGGTCGATCATAATTATTGATGTTTGCAATGTCTTTATCATGAAAGATCAAAGGTGGAAGTAAAAAAAACAGAGACGCTTTTAGGAGGAACGTCTCTGTTTGGTCTGTTTTGTTATTTTGATTTTAGATATTGAAGAAGCTGTTCTTTGGTTCCACCGGCGTGTAATATTTTTACTATTGTTCCATCTTTTACGATAAACTGGAATGGAAGAGGGACGTTACCAATAAACTTAGAGAATTCCCCCGTGTGGTCATTTAGATCGGTCCAAGGAACGTGGTCACTTTTGGCTGCACGTATGAAATTGTCTTCATTTTTGTCGATAGAGATCGCTACGGTTTCTATTCCTTTTTCTTTAAGAAAGCTATAGTCTTGTTTGTGTGTCCTATTGAAGCGTCTACAAGCAGAACACCAGCTGGCCCATACGTCGACAAGATAGGTGCCTTTTGCAATAGCTTCTCCTAGATATGATATCTCTCCTTCAGTAGATTTCAGTTCTATTTTGCTATTGGCTAAAGAGACCCCATTGAATCGTTCGAACTTCTTATAGTAGCTCATGAACTGATCGTATTGCTTTTTAGCTTTTTGTCCTATCTCTGTTTGCCAATCTTCGGGTTGTAGTTTGGCTACAATTGCGGGTGGAATATATCCTCTATAGCCACTTATCTCTTTCAATATAGAGTCTGTAGGAACTTTGCCGTAAGATTCGGTTAAATGTTTAATGTAATTGTCAATTGCAATGGCTTGAAGAGACAATAGAGAATCGTTGGTTTGTTTTTCTGCTTCTGTTTGAGGATTTTTAGTCATCTGCTGGTATAAGTCAAGTCCTCTAGCTTTTGACTCTTTGATTTTTTTAAGATATTGCGATGCTAAGGGGTAGGGAGTTGCGGTTTCTTTTTTCTTTTTGGGGTTACACGAAAATAAAATGGGGATGATTAATAATGTGGTTAAAATAGTTCTCATTACATTCTTTTTAATTATTACTACGTCTTGGTTTTTTCGATAATCCATTCTTTTTCGATGGGTTATTCTCCGTCTAAAAAGATGACTTAAACTTCTATAATTGAGTTAGATCTATTGTTTATGTCGAAGTTAATTTATTGGTATCTATAGTTGTGATTCTGTTTGATTAGAATCTATATGTTATTAGACGTGGAGGATGATCGTAATGTTACTTTAAAAAATGTTGTATCTCTCTAATAGTTGTAAATAAAAAATAAGAGACTGCCTATGGAGGGACAGTCTCTTGTTCTGTTTTGATATTTTTTTGTTCATAAAAGGACTCACTTTAGGAGCCATATATTGGTGATTAATTGTGTCAGATAGTTTGTTCTTATTTGACCTTAGGATTTCTTCTATAGTTGAGATTTAAATACTATAAATTACCGTTTTTTTAGTGTGAGTGTTTTCTAATAGGCTCTTTTTCATTTAATTAATGTTGTTTTTCAAGGTTTATTTAAAAGGAGACAGGATTTGATGAAATTTTCAATCAAAGGATGTGGATTTTGAAATGAAGAATTATCTTGAGGAACAAAAAGAGTGATAATATAGAAAGGGTGATTGTCAAGTTCCATTATTCTTACATCTTCTTCATCTTTTCCGGTTACATTAAATCCATTTTTTTCAAAAGAATTAATGTATTCATTATTAATACCAAAATTACAATAATATTTCTCTATTATTTCTTTTTTCTGATATGAAAAGTATGCTTTAGAATGGATATCTGTAATTCTTATTTTGTGTGTTTGACCAGCAAGTGAACAGGTAAGAGGAGTGACTACAAGCTTGTTCGATTTGTTGTCATATTCTGCATGTGCTGCATCTTTTATATTTAAAACATTTCTTGCAAATTCGATTACAATATTTTGAAATCCACCACATGTGCCTAATGTTGGTATCTTGTGAGTTCTTGTGTATTTAATGATGTTAATCATGGTTGCATTAAGTGTAGAGCCAGGAGCAATAAGGACTCCATTAAACTTAGGTATAATGGCTTCTATTTCACCAGTATTTTCATTATCGATCCATGTAACTTCAATATCAATTGAAAGTTTTTTTGATATATGTTCAAAAACTTCGTTCGTTGCTACATGAGGACGAATGTTTTTATTGAATTTTGCAATTACTGCGATTTTCATAATTTCATGTTTTAAAATAAATTACAAATATATCATGTTGGTACCTTCATATATTTGAATTATTTTCAAGTAAGTATTAAGAAATCGTTTTTAGTATTATGGATATTGTTAGAATTAAACATTTGAAACTTCTAAATGGTTTGTCACAGAATACTAGTATGATTGATGTGGCTAACTCTTTAAATCTTACACAATCTGCATTGAGTCACCAGTTAAAAGATCTAGAAGAAAGACTTGGTGCTAAGGTCGTTATAAAAAAAGGACATCGGTTTATTTTTACTAATGTAGGTAAACGTATATTGGAAGCAAGTCAAATGATTCTACCAGAATTAGAGTTATTAAATAGTGATCTCAATATGCTTATGAAAAGGCAAGTAGTGCGAACTTGTACTGAGTGTTATACAACCTATCCTTGGTATCCATATTTAGTTAAGAGTATGGAAAAGAAATTTCCAAAGATTAATATCCAAATAAATCCATCTTATACTTCAGATCCGCTTAATGCTGTACTAAATGGAGATTTAGATATTGCGATTACTAGTGAGAAGAAAATAGGTAATAGGTTGTTTGAGAAAAAACTGTTTAAGGATAAATTAGTAGCTATATTTTCGTCAAGTCATCCTTTTGTGAAGGTGAAAAAAGAATTATTGCCAAAAGATTTTAAATTTCTGGATTTTATTCATTTCAATGCTAATAATAGAGAGAGTATTATTCTAAAGGATTATCTTGCGCCTCATGGTATTATTCCACGAAGTGTCAGAAAGCTAGCGTCAACTGAGTTGATCTTTGAGATGATAAAAGCAAATTTAGGAATGACTGTTATGTCAAAATGGTATGTATTACCCTATATTAATAATAAAGACTTTAAGATAATAGATCTTAATGGTTCTATAGCAGATAGAACATGGTATGCTTATTATGATCAATCTAGCGATGGTGTTTTAGGATCTGTTTGTGATCTTATTGCTCTTTCGATGAAGCGTAAAGAATGATTTAAAAAGTCGACTTTAATATCTTGCTAAGACTGGTTAGAAAAAGGAACATTAATTGATATTAGTGTTCCTTTTTAATTTGTTAGATGTTTATTTCTTTATTGCTTTAAAGATCATTCCCCATACACTTGCATGGTTATTGTCTTTGTCTTTAAAATACATTGCTAATTCAGAATCTGTTTTGTTTCCGAGTCTTCCGTAGTATGCATCATTCGTTTCTTTATAGATATAGAGAGTAGGCATATCTTTAAGTTCTTTTAGATTATGTCTTGGCGCAGATGCATTAGGATAGTAGTATGCGTACATTGCATTGTTCAAATCTTCTGGATAGCCTTTTAGTTTGTAAGCACCGACTCCTTTAAAGTTGCTGATGTGAAATACAAGTCTTTGTCCATCATCTCCTATAATGTCAAAAAGCATATTGTTGTTATTGTCTTTATATGCTAAAGTATTATTTCCTTTCCATTCTTTAGAATCATAAAAATTATCTGGAAATGCGATATGTTTTGTGACTGATTTGCTTACCCCATTGTAGGTGTACGTAGATTTTACGTAGACTGTTTTCGATGGTTCTTTGTAATATGAATTAAAGCGATATCCTACTTCTTCTGGTTCAAATGTTTCAGTAAATTCTTCGTTAAAAGAGAAGGTAACTTTATTATCCACATTATTAGTAAAATTGCCATTGAAATTTGGCAAAGAACTAGTTACATTAAAATATAGTAAACTCTGGTCATCATTAGTTAATTCTAAAGTTGGTTCAGGCATATCTAATGTGGTAAGCGTTTTTGTTTCAGAGAAGATGTCTTCTTCTGTTTCATTAAATGTGTATCTTAATTTTATACGAATAAAATATGTCTTGTTTGGAACTAAATTACGAAACCATAGACTCTCGATACCTCTCCCTATTGGAATGAATTTTTCAGAAGTAGTATTGTTTAAACTTACGGCTTCATAAACTTCAATCGTATTTGAGAAGTCTTCTTTGTCAGATATCTGGGCAAAAGCATTGTAACTACTCAATGTTCTTCCATCTGTAATTTTGTATCCAATATCAAATCCTGCGTTAGTAATATTCGTTGGATCATTTAGTACCACGGATGCCTTTTCTTGAGATTCAATAAGTAGATTTAGCGTTTTTTTATTCACTCCTGCGCTATTACTTGCTGTTAGTTCAATTGAATATGTCCCTTTTACAAAAGTGTGGGTAGGGTTTTTATCCTCGGATGTTTTCCCATCACCAAAGTCCCAAGTATAGGTCTCCGCATGTTGAGATTTATTATTGAATGTGACTTCATAATTTTCTCCTATAGTAAAATCGAAATCTGCGATTGGTGTAGGTGTATCGTCTTTCTTCTCACAAGAAAAAATGAATAGTGATAGAAATAATAAGTGTAATAGTTTACTTCCTTTGCTCATGATTTTGTCTAATTAATTATTAATGTGTGGTTATATGCCAACTAGATAGCTAGTATTTTCAAAAGACATAACAATGTAAATATACATAATTTAAATATAATTGATATCCAGCTATTTGGGTCATGACAAAAAAAGAGACTGCCTATGGAGGGACAGTCTCTTGTTCAGTTTTGATATGGCTTAACGTTTTATTTTGTTTGCCACCACATATGGTCTTTTAATTTTGCTGCTGAGTTAAAAGAGTTAGAGTTTAAGTTTTTCTCAATCTCTGGGTATGCCAGACGAGAGATAAACTCACCATCTAAACCAGCTGATGGGTCTGGTGCAGGAACAGGGATAAAGTCAGGATATCCTGTTCTTCTGAATTCTGTCCATCCTTCGAAACCATCAGGAAATAGTGCCAACCATTTTTGGGTACTGATCTTCTCTTGATCGATAGTACCACCAACGGCAGCGATATAGTCGTTGATCTCTTGATCTGTAGGAACTGGACCTGCATAGGTTCCTGTTCTTTCTGTAGGCCATTGTTGCATGCTGGCACGGATACCTTCGTCGTAGTTTGCTTTTACGTCGCCACCGATATTCCAGCGTAGTGCTGCTTCGGCTTTAAGGAAACATGTTTCAGCATAACTAAATACAAACATAGGAAGTGCTTTTCCTGCATCTAGAGATTTGTATTCTTGTTTTGTTGCATCGTAACTATATTTTGAAGCAAAAGGTCCTACGTTAGAATAAGCACCTACATTTTCGTTTGGTACATCTTCTACAGCCAATCCGTTTTGGATTCCTTTAAAGTTCGCTACAGCGTAAGGATTATTAAGGTCGTTACGTTTTGCTACAGGAGCCCAATAGATTTTTAGACGAGGGTCTACTGCACCTAGCTTGTCTCCATTAAGGTATACTTCCATGGTTTTACTCATACGGAACTCGTTCCAATAAGCGATCTCATGGATTGCGTTGGTTGCTTCTCTGTTTGTCGGATCACTAGGAAGAAGTGCTGCATCTGCATTACTTTGCATTACGCCTCCAGCTAGTGCTTTAGTAGCAGTTGTTTTTGCCAATTCAGGCTCTACATCAGAGATGTGAATCGCGATACGAAGCAAAAGAGAGTTGGCAAAACGTTTCCATTTCTCTGCCGATCCGTTGTACATTAGGTCCGCTTCACCAAATCCACCTGCTTCTTTTTCTGGGTTTAGTTTCGCAGCGGCATCCTCTAGTTCAGCGATCAAATCTTTGTATACCGTCTCTTGGGTATCATATTGAGGCTTTGATATTCCCGATGCAGCTTCAGTATAAGGGATAGCTCCCCAGTTGTCGGTCCATCTTTGGAACATAAAAGCTTTGTAAATACGTGCCATCTGTATACGATTTACATTCTCATCAGGATCGTTAATGATCTGATTTAGTACACGGAAATGTTCGCTATAGAATTCGTTCCATACTCCCTCAATCCATCCGTTGTTCATTGTGTAACGGTCGCTACCAAAATAGCTAGTTGAGTTGGCCCAATATTGAGCGTATTGGTTGACGTACAAACTCTGCATCAACTGAAAGATTCCCCAGTTGGAAAGTGCACCACGTTTCTCAACAGTGGTAAATAAATATTTAGAATCTAGTTCTGTGACTTTTGTTGGATCTGTATTTAATGTATCAAAATCAGAGGTACATCCTGTAAACAGAAGCAACGCCATAAATATCTTTAGAATATTATTTTTTTTCATCTCTACTCTTTCTTAAAGGTTAAAACCAATATTAAAACCGAAACTTCTTGTGTAAGGCTGGCTAAATGCTTCGATACCTTGTACTGAGTCGAAGTTACTTGCTGCACTGTTTGGAATCCATCCTTCTGTGTCTTTGTATAGATACAATAGGTTGCTTCCATAAATGCCTAGTACCAGATTTTTGATGCTGAACTGATCGTTACCAATAGTTCCGAAATTGTAGCTTAGAGAAAGGTTGCTTAAAGAGATGTAAGAAGCATCGTAAAGGAATGGTTCTACAGCTCCGTTTTCACCACCTACTGCTTGCCAATATTGCTGAGCAGTGATCTCTTTTGTGTTTTTCTTTCCTGTGGTTGCATTAACTCCTTCTACTATCATTCCTCCTTCACGGTGGGCTGTCGTAAATGATCCTGTTCCGTTACTTGCAAGAATAGAGTTTGTCCAAGAGTAAACATCGCCTCCCATGCTCATATTGATCATGAAATCAAGAGTCCATTTCTTGTAGTTAAATGAGTTGTTCCATCCCATAAGGAAATCTGGTTGGTTGTTTCCTAGTTTGATGTAATCCTTAGTCAATAGAGGAATACCCTTGTCATCCACTTTTACATTTCCTTTGTCGTCTCTTTGGAATCCTTTTCCGTAGATGTCACCATATCCTCCTTCTGCCGTAATACGGATGTTTGCAGGAATAATGTTGGCATTTGACATGACAGAATAGAATGGAAGATCGTCAGTCAACGAAGCTACGTAGTTGGTGTTTTTACTGAAGTTAACAGTACTTTTCCAGTTTAATCCATTTTTGTTTTGAAGGATATCTCCAGTGATAGAGAATTCATGACCGTAGTTTTGAATCTCTCCTGCGTTAACTACACGTTGCTTATATCCTGATGATGGGATATCGTCGATAACTAAGATTTGATCTTTAGTTGAGTTGAAATAGTAAGTATAGTCAAGAGACAAACGACCATTGAATAGTTTTAGGTCGGCACCAATTTCGTAAGAAGTGGTTTGCTCTGGTTTTAGATCTTCTGCTGGTTTTACTGGATCTACTCTACCAAATTGATTGCCATTTACTCCAGGCTCTAGTTTGTAAGTGTAGTTGGTAAGATACATTGGTGCATCGTTACCTACAACAGCAAATGATCCACGTATCTTACCATAAGTAATCCAGCTAGGAAGTTCGATGTTGGCACGTTTTAGCATGTCACTCCATATCCATCCTAACGATGCCGATGGGTAGAAATATGAACGGTTGCTTGCAGGTAGGGTTGAGGACCAGTCGTTACGAGCTGTGATATCTAAATATAGGAAATGACCGTAAGAGACTTGACCAAAAGCATATAGAGAATTGATTCTTTTCTCTTCATGATTCCAACTTGTAATAGGGCTAGGAGAGTTGGTAATAGAAAACCATCCAGGAACGGTTAGTTGCTCTGCCTTTACTCCAGTAAAGTTAAAATATTTGTAGAACATGTTTCCTCCTGCAGAAAGAGATACTTCCCAGTCTTTGTTGATCTTCTTTTGTGCAGTGATAAGGAAGTCGTTGTTCATGTCTAGTGAACGTGCATTAGTCTCTTCGTATCTACCTGTGTTGAAAGTAGGGTTGGCATATTTTGAATCCGAAGTAAAACGACTGTAATAGTCGACACCACTACGAACAAAGAAAGATAACCAGTCTGTGATCTCATATGAGAATTTAGCCATGGCCATTGTTCTTGTCTTTTGTGCCTGTGTCATGGTGCTTTCAGTCAACCAGTAAGGGTTTAGGAAGATGGTATTCTCATTGTAATAGTGATAAGAATGATCGTCTTTTAAGAAGCTTTGCATGATGCTCGAAGGCATAGAGGTGGGGTTGTAAAGCAATCCTTTCACTGGGTTAGACGCAGAGATACCAAATTCTCTTTTGTTTTGGTCGTCGTTATAAAGCATGTTGATTTTGGTATCCAATTTCATTTTCTCTGTTAAGTTGAAATTGGTACGCAAGCTGATATTATACTTGTCTTGTGTTGTGTATGGTGAGATACTGTTAAGATCGGTATAAGTAAGTCCCAAAGTACTTTGTACCTTCTCTGTACCTCCTGAGATGTTAACACTGTTTACAAATTCATGACCAGTTTCGTAGAAATCACTATAACGATTTTTTGAATTGTTCGCAGGGTATTCTTTCCCGTTAGGTAATGTCAAATTTTGACCATCGTTTTTTGGTCCCCATGAAGAGTAAAGAGAAGAGAAGTCATTGGTCGCATCTTTAAAGATACCATTATTCCCTTGGGTATACTCATATTGAAGACGATCTTCGTTTTCTTTGGCGATCACATTAAAAGTGAATTTTCCGCTATAGGTAACGTTGATCTTTCCTTTTTTACCTTGTTTGGTTGTAATAAGAATAACCCCATTGGCTGCTCTTGATCCGTATAGTGCTGCTGCTGTTGGACCTTTAAGTACAGACATACTTTCGATGTTGTCTGGGTTGATGTCGGCAGCTGTATTACCGTAATCTGTTCCTCCCCATAGGTCATCTTTTCCTAAACTACGGTTATCTAAAGGAATACCATCTACTACATATAATGGTTGATTGTTTCCTGCGATAGAAGAACTACCTCTAATGGTAACACGAACAGATCCTCCTTCTCCTGAAGCTGAATTGTTAATCTGTACTCCAGAAACTTTTCCTGAAAGAGAAGATAGTGGGTTAGAGTCCCCTTTGTTGATATCACTGGCATTTAGATCTTGCACTGAATAACCAAGTGATTTCTTTTCTTTTTTGATCCCTAATGCCGTTACCACAATCTCATCGACATTTTGGATGTTGCTTTTTAGCACTACTTGGTAAGGACCTGCATTCTCGACTACTAATTCTTCTGTTGCCATTCCAACATAAGATACCGATAGAACATCTCCTTTTTGGGCTTTGATAATAAAGTTACCATCAAAATCCGTTATGGTTCCATTAGTACTTCCTTTTATTGCAACAGAAACTCCAGGGATAGGAAGTTGATCCTCTCCTGTTACATTTCCTTTTACCGTTAGAGCGGTTTGTGCATTGGTAACTAGAGTCAGACTCATCAGTACCAACATCATGATTCCTTTTTGTGCTATTTCCCGAATTTTCGAGAAATAATGAATACAAAAACTCATAAGATGTGTTTTTTAGTTTTTACTAATTGTTATTAATCCACTAATTTGGGGGGACTAACGAAAGGAGGTTAGAAAGTGTAAAGGGTACTCAACTTATTTTAGTTTTAACATATGTTGATATAGATATATTAATATTTAGGTAATAAGGCGGACTTGTTAATAAATGTTTTTCTTTTAGTCGCTATTTAAATATGACTGTTGATAAATGTGATTGCTTCTTTTTACGATTCTTTATTTAAGAATGGTTCTTGTATCTTTATAAGTGTAATATTTAATTTATTGGGTTTTCATTATGTTGCAGAAATATCTTTATAATATAGGATTTCATCAGAAGGAATTAGTCGAACTTTTGTGTGCAGAAGGAGAAGTTGTCGTATTAAAAAAGGGAGACAATCTTATTGAAGAGGGAAAACTTATAAGATATATTCCAATTGTCTTGGATGGAGAGATACGTGTTTGGACCAATTATGAAGATGGAAAACAGATCTTATTGTATTATATCATGCAAGGACAGACTTGTGCATTGACACTAAAAAGTGTCTTACAGAAGAAATTGAGTGTCGTTGAAGCAAACGCTACTAAAGATAGTACTCTTTTGATGTTACCAGTGAAAGTTTTGCAACCTTGGATGGCTTATAAGCAGTGGAATCATTTCATATTAAACTCTATATTGAATACAATGGAGGACGTGGTCGATTTGTATAGTGATTTAGCATTTTACAAATTAGAACAGAGAATCATGTGTTTCTTAAATGGAGTTTCAAAACGAGAGGGCATTAGAGTAATAAATGTTTCTCATAGCTTTATTGCAAAAGAGATGGGTACTTCTAGAGAGGTTGTTTCAAAGGTTTTAAAGAAAATGGAATTAATGAAGAAAGTTCGTCTCGGAATAGAAAGTATTGAACTATTGGATTAATTAAATAGTAGCTATTCAAACAGGAAGTATTAAAACACCTCCTGTTTGTTATATTTAGATCATTTTTTCTTTAGGTTTAGAATTGATAGACTATAGTTTTCTTGGTCCTTATTCTGGAATAGATAGGCGCCAATAGACGAATTTATGGCAAATATCTGATCCTTGATTATTACACTATTCGTTGGATTTAAACAGTTGTCTGCAGTTTTGTCTGTGATGGTTGCTGTATCCCAATTATCTGAACTTTCGATTGTCTTTAGAGCGCCAGTAGTGACGTCCCCATTAACTATTTCGTAGGCTTGTGTTAAAAGGATTTGGTTGTTATTTATTAAGGTTATCCCATCGGCTCCAATGATTTTATCGTTTAACTTAACCCGTGATATTTTCTTTGTTTTGATATCTATTTTAAAGATCTCTCCTGTACCCATTTGCAATGCAAGCAAATAACCATTTGGGTGGTAAGCTATTCCATTTAAATTATATGATTTTCCATAGAATCTCTCATCTTCTACAAAAACGGATGGTGTAAGCGTTTTATGTTCCACTTTGTATATGACAGGCTTAAAACTGTCTGATATATAGATGTTATTTTCTTGATCTAAAACGAGTCCATTGGCTGTTGTTTTATCTCCTTTGTAAAGATTCGATAGGTCGATATTATGCATCCTTTCTTTAGTCTTAAGGTTGTATATGAGTAGAGATGCTTTTTTGTTTGTACTCTGAATGGAAGATCTATTCGATAGTCCACCATCTCCATTGGCCACATACATTACGTCATTATTATTGTCTATTGCAATAGATGCTGGTCCTATTAGTAGAGAGTCACTGATTAAAGTTGATAATTTATGATTCGTACGATCGTATTGATAAATATCTCCATGCCCATAAGAACCAAGTATTATTTGATTCTCCTTCTCCCAATAAGCAATACCTTCAGGAAATAAGTTTAATGATTTAAAATCAATCTTTTCCATTTTCTCAAGTGGAGCCAATATCAATTGATCTTTTCTATTACATGAGAATATCATGAAGACTAAAATAATTATTAATGATGTTTTCATTTGTATCTATTTGTTTGATTTGAATATCAAAGGTATTGGTTTCATAAAATGGATAGCTGTGACAAATGTTACATCGTGTTTAATAAAATTTCAATGTGATAGAATTAGTGTGTAAGTTCCTCTTCTTTTAGGAAGGAAGATTCTTTGTAGAAAATAGAGTTAATATTAGTACCTATTATATTATTTGAAAATAAAGAGTGGCTACTTAGAAAAGTAACCACTCTATGTGATCTCTATTTGTTTATAGGGTAATAGCGGTAAATATTTCGAAGAAAGGATTCTGTTTGTATCTTGCGTATTCGCTATGGATCGCTTTTCCATATCTTAATCCTACTGGGATAGGAAGGGTATTGATCCAGTTTATATCTAATGTGATCTCTGCACCAAAGGAGGCGTAGGTTCTAGTTACCTGTTTTTCATACGGGTAGTTTATGAGATCTTTCATCCATTGCATATCATAGAACAGGTTTGCTCGAATACGTTTAAAATAGACAATACTTGCTATACCAAAGTCTGGATATACAATAGGAAATTGGTAGTTGTTCCGAAGAGAGTATCGCTGTTGTGTAATTAAATTTCTGATCCCTCTTGCTTCAAGGAAACTGGTACTTTTAAGTGAATATAAGAATAGGTTATCGTTTTTGGCATATGCTCCATCAACATAAAAACCATCGTTGTTCATAAATCCGGGAAGATAGATACGTGATTCAATATTCCATTGTCCATCTCCTTTAAAATTAAAGGTCGGTGTCTCTTCTTCTTCCTCAAGAATATATCCTAAATGAAAATAACAACCTAACTTCGGCTGTAACTGTGTATAGGCTTTTCTACGCATTGCAGAGAGAGTTATGTCTGCTCTGTATTCTATTCCTTTGGTCGATATTTCTGGGAAAAGACGATCTAATTCAGAATATGTCCTTTGGGATCCAAAAAGTTGTTGTTCTAAAGTGTAGTTTGATAAATCTCTTACTTTATATCTATATGATCCTATTCCAAGATCTACTTGAGCACTGTAGTGATAATTCGTTGAATTGCTTTGTAATGGCAATGATAAATTTAATCTTGTACGATCTACTAAGGGGGCAAACATTTTATCGATCATTTTGGTTTGATCAACAAAAAGATCCTTACCATTAGTCTTACTTACTCTACTATAAGATACTTTTATTTTTACGGGATATTTACCGTAGGTTAATCCAATATCGTATTGATACTGTTCAGAGATGTTGTTTTGAGAGTAAGCAAGACCTAACGAAAGATTATTTAGATTATCGTCTAGACGTACCCCTAAACCTGAGTGATTGTTAACGTTTACCGATCCCCATGAGTGGAGACGAATATCTGAAAGAAAACCATCATAAGGAGCAGAATAATACTTTTTATCGTCATTGTGACTTAAGATATTCTCTTCTTGTTGTCCTTTAAGGATTGGAAAGATCGATTTATCCTTTAGGTTGGTTACTTCGATTCTTTTGTTTGAGATTATATCCGCGTCACAGAACATTGGTTTTTGTCCTTTGGTGGTGAATTCACTAAAGTAAAGCTTATGATTCTCTTTGTCTATCGTTGGATGATAGGCTCCTACCTTAACAGAGGTTACTTGAGAAATTACCTGTACTCCATCTAAAGTGGTCTTGTAGATATTGTCGATTCCAGAGTAGCTTGCACTGAAGAAGATCTCTTTGTCTGTCATGTCAAAATTAGAGATGACATGATTGGATGGTGGAGTTAAAATAGTATATGAATCTTGAGAACCATTTATAGGTTGCTTAACAAGGGTCACAAGGTTATTATAGCTACATATATAGATGATGGCACCTCCCTTTTTATCCCATTTAGGAAAACTCACTTGTCCATTTTTATAGGGAGTTAATGTATGCATGCGTTCTCCTGTTTGGCTATCTATGATGACAATCTTGCTTTCTTGATTTGGAGTGAATTCACTCGCAACGATTTGTCTGTTGTCTGGAGATAGGGATGGTGCAAAGTATTTACCTTTAGTTGTAAGTTTCGTTTTGGTATTGGTCTCAATATCGAATTTAAATATATTACTGTAAGTTAGATATTGATAAAAAGGATCTGATTGTGATTGTGCCCACACGATGGTGTTTTTATTGACTGCAAATTGAGCACTAGTAAGGTGGTTTACACTTAAGACTTTGTGTGGCTTTCCCTTTTTGATCTCTACAATTTGTGGGGTTTTACTATATGAATTCATTAACGCATAGAGATGTTGATCGCTATGTGTAAGATTGATATAAGAGCTCACAAAAGGATGATCTTTGGTAATTATATTCTCCGATGTCGATAGTTGAATGGTGTCTAATTGTTCTTTCCATTTCTCCTGCATGTCACTATAAGCAGCTTCATATAAGTGTGTTGAGGTAAGATTGGTATATTTTCTTATGGATTGAGAGAAAGGATATACAATACCGTGAAGTGCCATCGCTTTATTTAGTATGTCATTCCAAACATCACCATTATTTGCCACCTCTCGGGCTTTGCGTACCATTGCATAACCTAGAGGATAGTGGTTGGGTAGTAGATCTTTATATGAGCCATTTCTTGCTTTCTGATAGGAGTAGTGGATATCGTTTATAAGCAGTGCTTTTTGTTCGTTAAAGAAGCTAGGAAGATATCCTCGTCCTTGGTCCGTAAGTACCGTTTCACTTAATACGGCATCTCCTTCAAAGAACCAATTGGGAACGATCAAAGCAGATATCGTTGATAATCCACCATCTCCTCCTAGTAGGTATCCAATCATTCCAATACTCTTATTGGTATTACTAAACTGTAGTGCATGTCGGTATTCGTGTATGCTTAGTGAAGTTGCCCAATCCATCGATCCAAGCATGTTTTTATCTTGAGGTGGCGTAAGAAAAAATTCACTTTTAAAAGGAGCTAAAGCAACATAACCGTTAGATTGTACTTGATTATTTTGCAGTACCAGATGAAGCTTTCTTCTTTGGAAACCAATAGAATAATATTGATTAAGATAGATGTGATTGATGTAATTCGCTACTTTTTGTGCTGTACTATCAATCGTTTCTGGATAGATGATCTTTACGGCTTGCGTATTTAAATATTTCCATCTTATGTCGGCAGGATGTCCTCCCTTGCCTGGCTCTTGAGCTTTGATGGGAATAATTATTCCTATCCATGAGATAAGAATAATTAGGCTTAATTTTTTCATTATATAGATACTTAATAGATTATATTATCATAAGTAGATAGAGAAATCGTTTTATTACATCTCTATAACTTAAAAGATCTTCTCTTTGTGTTTATAAAGAGAAATGAATAAAAAACTCAAACTCTTTATTTTTTGTTAATAACTCAAGTAGTGTTGTACTAGGGATATATCTTACTCCTAATTCAACAGGAATAGAATTAAACCATCTGGTATCCCCAATTAATTCAAGACCAAAAGAGTCATAACTAATGGTGCTATATGGAGTTTCGATCTCTGCATATCCGTAATCATAAAATAATTTTGATCTAACTCTTTTGATATAAACCAGCCCATTTAATCCAACATCAGGATAACATAAGGGAAAATGGTAGTTCATACTAAAAGAGGAGTGGTATCTGGCATTGGGAATATGGTAGCCTCTCGGAATGATAAATGTAGAGGAGATATCCCAAAATGAGTTAGGGAAATAATCACTTTCACGATCTTCAATAGAACCGTTTATATTAAATCCATCGTTGTTTCCTATCCCAGGAATAAATAATGACAATTCGGTGTTTATCGTTTTGTTCAATTCGTATCCTTGGTCATTATATTTTTTTACTCCTATATGGAAGTTGTAGCCCCATCGAGGTTGAACATGCATCTTTGCCATATTGCGTAGACTTCCAAAATAGAGGTTAGAACTGAACGATAGTCGGTTATCTCTGCTTCGAGTGAACGAGTCGTTTATATCAAAATCATACCAACCATATTTTATTCCTACTTGAAAGTAGTTGGAGGCGTTTGAGCTATTCCACTTCAAAGGGTAGTAAAGACGCAAGGCTCGTTCAATGTATTGATTCTCATTGTTGTTGAATAGAGAAAAAAGACCTGCATCCGAATAGTCAAGTATTTGTTTGTTGAACAATAGATCCATCTTTAATGGATATTTACCGTAAGTTAACCCTAACTTATAATCAATAAGTTGGAAGTCATCGTGGTGCTTTACTGAGCCAAATAAAGCAATATTGTTGAGGTTGTCTGTAACTTTAAACCCTATACCAGATTTGTTGTTATTGTGGGTGTATCCCCATGAATATAGACGAAGACCTCTTGTGATTCCTTTATATTTTTGGGTTACATATTTCCCCCTATTTTGTGATGATATTACGTTATGTTCAAGCGTGTTTATCTCTTGTTTTCCTTTTTGAATAGGGAATAGGTTCGTTTGTTTAAGAGAAGTAATTTTGACATCCTTGTCTAAGTTCTTTTCTGTTGAACAAAACTTTAACTTCAAACCATTGGTTTCAAATTCACTGAAGTATACCCTTTGTGTTGTAGTGTCTATCGCTGGATGGTAGGCTCCTACCTTTACCGATGTTATCTGCTTTATCTTCTGACTTCCATCTAGTGGTGCTTTATATATATTGTCAATGCCAGAATAGCTCGCACTGAAAAAGACTTCATCAGATGTTAAATCAAAATTAGAGATGATGTGATCCGATAGAGGGGTTAGTAAGGTGAATCTCTGATCTTTCGATTTAGGAAGTAAGGCTTGCTTGATAAGTGCAATATGGTTTTTTACATGGCTTATATATATAATGCTCTTCTCATCTTTACTCCATAGAGGGTTCGAAATTGTTCCATCTTTATACGTTGGAAGGATTCTAAGTACTCGTCCATCATAAGAGTCCAAGATAAGAATTCTGCTCTTTTGATTCTTATCTTGTTCATAAAGAACAATACGATCTCCTTTAGAGGATAAGGATGGAGAAAAATATCTCGTTCTCTTGGATAACCTTATT
Source organism: Prolixibacteraceae bacterium (assembly GCA_025210775.1). Lineage (GTDB taxonomy): Bacteria > Bacteroidota > Bacteroidia > Bacteroidales > Prolixibacteraceae > Halosquirtibacter. The sequence goes on along the minus strand of JAOARB010000029.1, from coordinate 176,142 downwards.
TTCTCTTTCTGCTTTATATCGTATCGAAATAGTACGGAATAAGTACTGTTAGGATATTTGGGATGGCTTCTTTTTTCACACCAAACGATTTGACCATTCTTTACCGAATAATGGTCACTGCTTAGATTCGAAAGGGTTAGTAACTTCTTGTTGTTTCCTTGTTCTACCATATTAAGCTCTGGTAGGTCATCGTAAGCATCTCTTATGTAATAGAGCGTGTTGTTTTCGTAACGTAAGTTCTTATAGGAGGTGACTTGTTTATCTTTTGTATTAATAATGTATTTGCGTGAAGAGGTTAATGCTAAGGTATCTAGCTGTTTACTCCATTTGCTCTGCATCATATCCATGGTGTGGTAATAGAGCCTTGTTGTGTTATACTTCGTGTGTTTATGAAGACTCTGTGAGAACGGATATAACCCCCCATATAATCCAGTAGTGCTATTAAGGACTTTATTCCATATATCTCCATCATTGGCAACATTTCGTCCCTCACGAACCATGTTATAGCCTAACTGGGATGTGGTAGGAACCATATCCTTATATGAACCGTTACAAGCTTTTTGATAGTCATAAACTATATTGTCGATCAGTAATGCCTTTGTTTGGTTGTTAAAACTTGGAATATAGCCTCTTCCTTGATCTGTAAGCACTGTCTCACTTAGAATAGCATCTCCATCGATATACCATCGTGGAACGATGATCTTTGTAAATAGATCAAGCCCTGGATCACCAAAGAGTAGATGGCTTACATACCCAAATTTACTGTTGATATTGCTATACTGTAGGGCATGTCGATATTCATGAATCGTTAAATGTGTGTTCCAATCTAAACTCCCATATATATTCTGATCTTGTGCTGGAGCTAGAGAAAACAGACTTAAAAAAGGAGACAGTGTTGTCGATCCACTGGGGATAACTTGATCATTCTGAAGTATAATATGGATCTTCTTACTTTTAAAGCCTACAGAATATCTTTGATATGCACTTAGATAATCTATATAACCTGCAATTTCCTGCGCTTGTTGCTCTATTTCTTCAGGAAAGATAATCTTAGCCGATTGCGTATTGATGTATCTCCATTTTATATTATTAGGGTAGCCTCCCAAACCATACTCTTTTTGTGCTACTGTAATTTTAGTGATCAGAAGTAGTATTGCAACTAGAAGATATCTTGTCATTGATGAATCTAATTTGTTATATAGTGTATATAAGTGCAAATTAAATATAATTATATTGTTTTATGAATCATTTAGGTCCAAATCATCAAATCTATAATGGATCTTTTTATCAAATGAGAGGGTGCATTGGAATGGTTATTTATATTACAGGAAGTTAAGCGAAATAAAAAAGCCATCTCTTTCGAAATGGCTTTTTAATATATTCTCTTTGAGAACGACGATTAGCTACCGAAGTCATCAAAGTGGATGTTCTCTTTTTCAACCCCTAGGTCGAACAACATGTTCTCAACAGAACTGTTCATAATTGGAGGTCCACACATGTAATATGTAATGTCTTCAGGAGCCTCGTGGTTACGAAGGTAGTTCTCGAAAATTACGTTGTGAATGAATCCTGTAGGACCTTCCCAGTTATCCTCTGGTTGAGGATCAGAAAGAGCCAAGTGGAATTCAAAGTTAGGGAAGTTTTTCTCGATTTCACGGAACTGCTCATAGTAGAACACTTCTCTAGAAGAACGAGCCCCATACCAGAATGTAACTTTACGGCTAGTATCTTTCACAGTGTGGAAGATGTGGAAAAGGTGAGAACGCATTGGCGCCATACCTGCACCACCACCGATAAACATACGCTCTTGGTCATCGTCATGAAGGAAGAATTCTCCATAAGGACCAGAAATCGTAATTTTATCACCTGGTTTCAATGAGTAGATATATGAAGAACAGATACCTGGATTGAGTTTCTGGAATCCACCGTTTACACGATCAAAAGGAGGTGTAGCAATACGGATGTTCAACATGATGATGTTTCCTTCTGCAGGGTGGTTAGCCATAGAGTACGCACGGAACGTAGGCTCTGGGTTTACCATCTTAAGGTCAAACATTTTATGTTGTTCCCACTCAGGTTTATATTCGTCAGCGATGTCAAAGTCATTGAAGTCAACCTCACATTTAGGAACATCAATTTGGATATAACCTCCAGATTGGAAGTTAAGTGTTTCACCTTCAGGAAGTTTTACAACGAATTCTTTAATGTAAGTAGCAACGTTGTCGTTAGAAACAACTTCACACTCCCATTTTTTCACTCCCATCACTTCTTGAGGAACGCGGATTTCCATATCCTCTTTCACCTTCACCTGACAAGCTAGACGCCAGTTGTCTGCTTGTTCTTTACGAGTAAAGAAGCCTGTTTCTGTTGGAAGAATTGAGCCAGCTCCATTATCTACTTGAAGGCGACACATTCCACAAGTACCTCCACCACCACATGCTGATGGAAGAAGAATTTTCTCGTTTCCAAGAGTACTCAAAAGCGTTGCTCCTGGATCGGTTTCAATGACTTGTTCACCTTTGTTGATGTCCACCTTCACTTTCCCCTCTGGAGTAAGTTTCTTCTTAACGTAAAGAAGTAAACTAACCAAAAGAAGAATAACAAGAAGGAAAACTACGACACTGGTTAAAACCACTGTTGATTGGCTTGCGTCAAGTAGTATCATTTTTCTATTAATTATTCTGTCGTTAATAAATCTAGCTTAGGATTATAGTTTGATACCCATAAATCCCATAAATGCAATTCCCATCAATCCTGTGATGATGAAAGTAATACCTAATCCTCTAAGAGGAGCTGGTACGTTAGAGTATTGGATTTTCTCTCTAATTGCAGCCAAAGCTACAATAGCAAGTAACCAACCGACACCAGAACCAAGACCGTAAACAGTAGCCTCACCGATGTTGACAAACTCTTTTTGTTGCATAAATAAAGAACCTCCAAGAATCGCACAGTTTACAGCGATAAGAGGAAGGAAGATACCTAAACTAGAATATAAAGCAGGTGCAAATTTCTCTACTACCATCTCTACCAACTGTACCATTGCAGCAATGATACCGATAAACATGATGAAAGATAAGAAACTAAGATCCACATCTGCAAAACTTGGATCTAACCAAGCCAATGCGCCAGGGCGTAAAACTTTTGTCTCCAAAAGGTAGTTCACTGGAAGTGTAATACCAAGAACGAAGATTACCGCAAGTCCTAAACCGAACGCTGTATTTACTTTTTTCGATACTGCAAGGTATGAACACATTCCAAGGAAATATGCGAATACCATGTTATCGATAAATACGGATTTAATAAATAAATCAATATAATGTTCCATCTGTATTTATAACTTTAAAACGATTAATCTTCAATTAGTTTTCTATCAAAACTACGTTGTACCCAAATGATAACACCCACAGTGATCAATGCCATTGGAGGAAGAATCATCATACCGTTGTTTGAATATCCTAGTTCATATACACAGTCAGGGATTACGTGGAATCCAAGAAGTGTACCTGATCCTAGTAGCTCACGGAAGAATGCAATAATAATAAGGATTAATGCATATCCAGCAGAGTTACCAATACCGTCAAGGAATGCAGGCCAAGGCTTGTTACCAAGAGCGAAAGCCTCAATACGTCCCATCAAGATACAGTTGGTGATAATCAAACCAACAAATACAGATAGCTGTTTACTTACATCATACACAAAAGCACGAAGTAATTGGTCTACCAAAATTACTAGGGCAGCGATTACTACTAACTGAACGATGATACGAATACGATTAGGAATAGTATTACGCAACATCGAAATGATTACATTGGCACAAGCCAATACAGCCATTACAGATAGAGACATTACAATCGCTGGCTTAAGTTGAGCTGTAACGGCTAGTGCAGAACAAATACCTAATACCTGAGTAGTAATAGGGTTTTTGCTGCCTAGAGGACCCGTCAATAGCTGCATATTTTTCTTTGAAAATAACTGACTCATCTTATTTTACTTTTTTGATAAAGTTTTCGTATAATTTAAGATCGTCACCTACCATTGCTTGAAGTCCTTTAGAAGTAATTGTTCCTCCTGAAATGGCATCTACACTATGTGCAGGATTTGCAGTGGCTTTCTCACTTGCCTTGGCAATGGTGATAGATACAAGTTTTCCGTCTTTATCGAAGATTGTTTTTCCTTTAAAAGGTTTTTGAAATCCAGGTGTTGCAATTTCTGCACCCAAACCAGGAGTTTCCCCTTGGTGGTCAAAAGTGGCACCGTAGATGGTGTTCATATCTTCGTTTAGTGCGATATATCCCCAGATAGGTCTCCAAAGACCAGCACCGTAAAGAGGTAGAATATATTTCTTACCATCTTTTGTGTTGGCAACAAAAATAGGAAGAAGCTTTTTAGAAGCATCTTTCTGAGAGTATTGCTCTTTCAAATTGATTGTAAAAGCATCTCCTTCAACTTTGTTTCCTTGGTTGTTTACTACAAAAGCTTCTGTAATAACTTGTTCGTATTTTGCTTCTGCTTGAGCAGCATTTGCAATTACGTTTACAGACTTAAGGATATTTTGCTTCTTTTCGATTGCTACGTTTTTCTGTTGGAATGGTTTTAAGTTTACAGCTGCAAGCGCAAGGATTGCTGCTACCACTATCACCATTACCGAAGCATAGATAAACGTATATGAATTGCTATTCTTATCCATTTTACTAAATTAATAGGTTTTAGGCTTTTACACGTTTCAATCTACGCTTGATGTTGCCAGCAACAACGCTGTGATCAATAAGCGGAGCAAAAGTGTTCATTAATAAGATTGCTAACATCATACCTTCTGGATATGCAGGGTTCATTACACGAATTACTACTGCTAGTACTCCGATAAAGAAACCATAATACCATTTACCTTTTTCTGTTTGTGCAGCAGATACTGGATCTGTTGCCATGAATACAGCACCAAAAGCAAATCCACCAATGATAAAGTGATACCAGAAAGGCATATCTACCATGTATGGGTTAGATCCAAATAGGTTCAAAAGAATACCTACAAAAGATGCACCTAATACAGTAGACACCATGATTTTCCAGCTTCCAATACCAGTCCAGATTAGGATTGCAGCACCGATTAAGATAGCAAGGGTAGAAGTCTCACCAATAGAACCTGGGATAAATCCTAGGAATGCGTCCATTGGAGAAAAGTTACCTAGATCTAAAGTACCTGTAGTTACCGCTTCAGCTGCTTTTGCTAGTGGCGTTGCACCAGAGAATGCATCAATGGCTTTTTGTCCACCAAGTGATACCCATACAGACTCACCTGACATTTGTGAAGGGTAAGCGAAGAATAAAAAGGCACGTGCAACAAGTGCAGGGTTCCAAATATTCATACCTGTACCACCGAATACTTCTTTACAGAAGACAACAGAGAATGCAACAGCAACAGCTAGCATCCATAGAGGTGTGTTCACCGGCATTACCATAGGGATTAATAATCCACTTACCAAGAATCCCTCGTTGATTTCGTGTCCTCTCATTTGCGCAGTGGCAAATTCGATACCTAGACCTACTACATACGAAACGATGATAGATGGTAAAACACGGAAGAAACCGTAGAAGAAAGTAGCCCAAAATGAAGCTTCTTCTCCAACAGCTAGGTTGTGTTGGTAACCGATGTTGTACATTCCTACAAGCAATGCAGGAATCAAAGCCATTACCACTACTGACATTGTACGTTTAAGATCCGTGTAATCTCTTACATGTGATCCCGTCTTTGTAGTGTGGTTTGGCACGAACAAAAATGTTTCAAATCCGCCAAACACAGATTTGAACATATGTAATTTACCGCCTTTTTCAAATTGCGGCTTTTGTTTGTCAATCCAGTTTCTTAATGCTTTCATATTCTATATAGATTCAGAAGAATAAGACAAGAGTAAAGTACCCTCTATTCCTATCCTAACTCCTTGATCATTGTGTTAATACCGTCACGAAGAATCTTCTGGATATTGATTTTAGAAGTACATACATACTCACAAAGAGCAATATCTTCTTCAATAATCTCATAAATTCCTAGTTGCTCCATCTTATCAATATCGTTAGCCAATATTGCTTTAAATAGATGCACTGGAAGGATATCCATTGGAAGAACTTTCTCGTATTCACCTGTAACTACAAATGCACGCTCTTCACCGTGGAAGTTGGTGTCTAATTTGAATTTCTTCGTTTTAGAACCTAACCATGAGAAGAAAGTTTTTGAAGGACTAAACTTACCTAGACCAGGAAGTGCCCATCCAAACATTTCATAGTAGTTTCCTTCTGGAAGTAGTGAAATCTGATTAGAATAGAAAGATAGGTGACCATCTAGCTTCACTTGAGTACCAGTAAGTACGTCTCCAGAGATGATACGGGTTGTACTCTCGTCTACTCCTTCTTGAAGAACAGAAGAGATGTTTGCTCCAACCATAGTCTCTACGTACTGTGGTTTGTCTAGAGGAGATCCTGTCAATGCAACAATACGTGTAGCATCGTAGATTCCTTTTTGGAACAAACGACCGATAGTAACCACATCTTGTGGAGCAATAGTCCAGTAAATTTCTCCTTTGTTGATAGGAGAGATAGCTGAAATTTGTACACCAACATTACCTGCTGGGTGTGCTCCTGCGAAAGTGTGGGTTTCTACACCTTTGATCGCTTTGAACATTTTGTTAGCACTCTCTTCAGGAAGACCTAAGTGAACTTTTCCATCAGTAAGTTTTGCTAGAGCATCTACCCCTGCTTGGAAATGTGCTTGCTCTTCAGCTAGAACAAATTCAAAGTCTGGTGCAAGTGGCGCAGAATCAAAACATGAGATAAAAATGTCCTTAGGGGTATCTGCAGGCTTAGCTACAATTCCGTAAGGACGCATTTTGATCATTGGCCATAAACCTGAAGCCAGTAGATTTTCTTTAATCTCTTCTTTGGTTAAAGAAGATGGATTACCTTCTTTGAAATCTTCGTATACGATTTCATTATCGGCTTTCACCACTACTTCCAAAATACGACGACGTTCCCCTCTAATCACAGCAACAACTTCTCCACTTACAGGAGATGAATATTGCACTTCAGGGTTGTTTTTATCGTAGAATAAAGGGGATCCAGCTTTCACTGTAGCTCCTTCTCTTACTGAAAGTTTAGGTGTCAAACCCGGGAAATCCGTAGGTTTAATTGCGTAAGTTTGGGCTAAAGATGCTTTCGCAACTACTTTTTTAGCCTCACCTTCTAGCGGAATGTTTAAACCTTTTTTAAGCTTTATAACGTTTGACATCGCAATGAATTAATTATTTAATTTGCCGCACAAAGATACTAAAATCGTACTGAGAAACCCAAGACAAATGTGGGTGTAGTATGTTATAAAATCATTCAATTTTACAAACTTTAACCTAATTGCCTATTGTAAACCATCTTTATTATATTATGACTTTTCTTAGATTCTTTAGTTATGGTTATTTTGTCTATTTCAAAATTTTAGATAATCCAATCTTTTTTATCTCTCTTATAACTTGATACATAGATGAATCCTGATCTTAGTCATACTAAAATGGTGTTTTTTGCGTTTTTTGAAATGAAAAAAAAGAGAATAGAGATGAGAAATAGAATCATAATATCTCTTTGGGGGCTTCTATTGATGCTTCCTTTGGGGTTTTGTTATGCTAATGACAATGGATATTTTAATGATACCACAAATCGTAATTTTGTTCATGACAAATGGATCAAAACAGTGCAGTTCTCTCATGCTAAAGATGAACTATCCCTTCCTATTCTTCTTCTTGATAGTCCACAGAAATTACGCCTCTCTTTTGATGATTTAAAAGAGGATAGTCGTAGTTTTTCGTATAAAATCGTACAGTGTGATTGGGATTGGGTTCCACTTGATAATCTTTTTAGTGATTATCAAAAAGGAATGCAATTGAATGAATTTTATGACTATTATAATTCAGAAAATACCCAAGTGCCTTATACCCACTTTCGTTTAAATATCCCTAATGAAGATGTTGAAATCATTCAATCAGGCAACTATATTATTCAGGTGTATGATAGTGATGAAGGAGAGGATATTATTCTTATGCAAAGGAGATTCCAAGTGGTCGATCCTAAAGTAGATATTGCAGGAAAGGTGATTAATTCGAATCTTCTTCGAGATAAGGGGCGTATGCAGGAACTGTTTTTTGATATTCCACTAACTACCCTTAATATCTCTGATCCTAACATGGAGCTCCATGTCGTGGTAACTCAAAATGGACGTTGGGATATGGCAAGAGAGGTATCACCCACTTTTCAATCCGATAAGGTGCTTAAATATCAAAATGATCCCAATCTCTATTTTACCCCAGGCAATGAGTTTAGGGCTTTTACTATTCGTGATGAGAAAGCGGTCAATTTGAATGTCGAATATATGCGATATATCAAGCCTTATTATCATGCTACCCTATATAGTGATCGTTTGCGTAAAGGAAGTGTTTACCAGTCGAATACCGATATCAATGGCGGTTTTACGGTTGTAGCAGATCGAACGACCGATGCTTCGACCCAAGCAGATTATCATTTTGTTCATTTCCACTTGGATCTTGATATCGATCTAGCAGAGGGAATATATATCTTCGGTGCCTTGACAGATTGGGATGTAAAGAAAGAAAATAGACTCTATCGTGTGAAAGGACAGAAAGGATATTATGGAGATCTTCTACTAAAAGAGGGTATATATAATTATGCTTACGGATATAAAACAGCGCAAGATAATGATATTGACCTTAACCAATTTGAAGGCAACCATATCGAAACAGAGAATCAGTATCAGATATGGGTCTTCTACTCTCCTATAGGCTCTCGTTATACCCAATTGATTGGATTCTCTAGCATTAATAGCCGTAAGTAGATCAGCATGTCTAAAGCTATAAACAAAGAAAAACGATAATTCACTCCATCTTATTTGAACAGGAATAAACAACGTATTCTGACCTTAGATCAAGGCTATTCGAAGATTTCATGTGGTGTTATATGAGAGTTCTAGAGCAACCAAACGGTTGAATTATCGAAAGTGAAAACGTAATACATTCTATAGGTCAAATAAAGGGTTTGTCCATGGTTCCTCCATGGTTCGTCCATGGTTTGTCCATCGATTTGGGGGTTTTCGATGGAGGAACCATGGAGCAACCATGGACAAACCATGGAGGAAGTACCTTTGAAACCTATTTCAATTTTGTTGAATTTTATGTTGGGTTACTGTGACGCTTCCGAAAGAGGTAAATTAGAATATATTGGGCTAAGAGTGAGGATAGAATCCAATGATAATAATTAAGTTTTTTTGTATTGATCTTAGGAATAACTTCTTTCTTATTTTTTAAGTAGAAGTAAATTATATAAAATATTGACACTATAACTATTATAAACATAATTCTCTCCTCTTGTACTAAATTTGTATTATTAAATTGTTAAGTGTTCTTACATATTGTTTTAAATATAGGGGTGTAGGTATATATATATAAGTAAATAGATCTCTCTCTATGATTTTTGTTAGTATTTGTTCGTGTCTAACTAATTACCTTTGTCATAAAGTATTTAACCCTATTTAAGAATTACTCAAAATTTGACAGTTATGACAGATGGTTTTTATAGAGTACCAAAAGCTATTAACGAACCCGTATATTCATATGAACCTGGGAGCCCTGAACGCAAACGGTTGCAAAAAGCGATCTACGAATGGAGATCGGAGTTGGTGGACCTTCCTATGATTATCAATGGTAAATCTGTTTATTCTGAGAATCGAGAACAAATACGCCCACCACATGATCTGGATCATCTGCTAGGATATTATCATATCGGAGAGAAAGAGCATGTACAAATGGCTATCGATGCAGCATTAGATGCAAAAGAGAAATGGGAAAATATGCCATGGCATCATCGTGCATCGATCTTTTTGAAAGCGGCGGAGATGATAAGCGGTCCTTATAGATTTAAGATTAACGCAGCAACCATGTTGGCCCAATCGAAGAATGCATTTCAAGCTGAGATCGACTCTGCTTGTGAATTGGCGGATTTTCTTCGTTTCGGTGTCCAGTGTATGACAGATATTTACTCAATGCAACCCAACTCATCCAAAGGAATATGGAACTACAATGAGTTCCGTCCTTTAGAAGGTTTTGTTTTTGCATTGACACCATTTAATTTTACAGCGATTGCAGGTAACCTTCCTGCTGCTCCAGCCATGATGGGAAATACGGTGGTGTGGAAAGCTTCTAAGACAGCGATCTATTCAGCACATGTCATTATGGATATCTTCCGTAAGGCAGGTCTTCCTGATGGGGTGATTAATTTGGTTCACTCTTCTGGTCCTGATACTGCAGAGGTGGTGTTTAATAGTCCTGATTTTGCAGGTATCCACTTTACTGGTTCGACACAAGTGTTCCAATCTATTTGGAATACCATTGGTAATAATATTCAGAAGTATCGTTCTTATCCTCGAATTGTTGGAGAAACAGGTGGTAAAGACTTTATCTTTGCTTCTCCAAGTGCCAATGCTACTGAGGTTGCGACTGCTATTGTAAGAGGTGCTTTCGAATATCAAGGACAAAAATGTAGTGCTGCTTCTCGTGCTTATATCCCTTCTTCAATGTGGGAGAAGCTACAAGAAGAACTGACCAAGCAGCTGAAACATATAAAGGTGGGGCCAGTAGAGGACTTTACCAATTATGTAAATGCAGTGATCGATCAAACAAGTTTTGCTAAGCTAGCTGGTACAATCGATAAGGTTAAAGAAGATAAAGATGCTGATATTTTCTGGGGCGGAACTTACAATGATGAGAAAGGATTCTTTATTGATCCGACCATTGTGGTGGCTAAGAAACCTGATTATTTTACAATGAAAGAGGAGCTTTTTGGCCCTATCATTACGTTGTATGTTTATGAGGATGAGGAGATCGATAAAGTGGCAGAACTGGTTGATAAAACTTCCATGTATGCTTTGACTGGAGCCATATTTAGTGGTGACCGTTATGAGATCGACCGTTTAGTGAAACGTTTACGTCATAGTGCTGGTAATTTCTATATTAATGACAAACCTACTGGAGCCGTTGTAGGACAACAACCTTTTGGTGGAGGAAGAGGCTCTGGTACTAATGATAAAGCAGGTGCATTGTTTAATTATCTAAGATGGACATCGATAAGAACAATTAAGGAAACTTTTGTTCCTGCAACCCATTACATGTATCCTAATTTTAAACCGGATATAGAATAAAGATTTTATTGGATTGTTAGGGGGACTCTAATTTTTTTAGAGGCCCTTTTTTTATCTCTAAAATAGCCGTCAGGTTCATATTCTTATTTAGAAAACTCAACCTTTCGTTGTATCTTCGTGTTAATACTAATATGATGAATATGATTAGATTGAAGAAAAAGTATAAGATGACTTCTAGATTGGCTGTCTTTTCTCTCTTTTTTGCGTTCTTTTTTTGGAGCTTCTTTTTTGATTCACACTCTTATATCGCTTATAAAAGACATGAAAGAGAGTTGGCTCAATTGAAGCGTGTTCATGAAGGTCATAAGAAAAATATTGAAAAGAATAGACGACGTTTGAAAGAGTTGTCTCATAATAATGGCGATTTAGAGAAGTATGCACGTGAACGTTTCTTTATGAAGAAGAGGAATGAGAAGGTATTTATTGTTATAGAAGAATAATAAGATATGAAGATTTTTAATAAAGACTTTCTAGAGATAAGTAACCAAGGCAAATGCGAACAAGGAGCATTGATGATTGCTGAACCATTTATGGTTGGGCGATTCTTTTCGCGTGCCGTTGTGCTTGTTGCAGAAAAGACAGAAAAAGGGATTGTCGGTTTTGTTCTGAATAAAGTGGTACCCTATAAAGCTCCTGCTCTTATTGATGATTTTCCAGATTCCGATTGCGATCTTTTTTATGGTGGTCCTCTGGATAATGATCGTCTTTTTTATGTCCATACTTTAGGCGATATCTTAGAGGGGAGTGTGCAGATTTCAGAAGGTCTTTATTGGGGTGGCTCTTTGGATGAATTAAAGAATATGTTACGTCAAGGATATGCCAATGCGTCTAATGTGCGTTTCTTTTTGGGATATTCTGGATGGGCTGAAGAGCAACTAAATGATGAAATAGAGATGAATAACTGGAAAGTGATCAATCCTAATACTACTGCCATTATTCCTCCAAATGTAAATATATGGGATGATATCTTAACTTCTCTCGGAGAACCTTATTCTCATTGGAAGAACTTTCCACGCCACCCTTCTTTGAATTAAATACCTTGCGTTTGTAGGATCTGTCGAGAAAAAGCATTGCGAGTAAGGTTGTTAGTGAAGAGAGATGGACTGTCCAGTTGCTTTTTTCTCCCAACGTTGGTATAACCACCTAAAGATTTGTTTCCCAATCATACTGAAATACCTGCGTTGCTCAATGGCAAGAACCCATTGTAGTCCTCTTGCATTGTCAAAGCGAAAGATCTCATCTGCTGTAATTATTGTCTCTTTCGGAACGCTTAATTGATGAATGATCTTACCACTCTCTAAAGTGTAGTGGTTTACGATCTGTTGTGAAATAGCATTCATGTGTAGCGGGTCTCCAACATAATAGAGTTGTTTGTTCTGAACATAGAAGAATCCTCCATGTAGCATCTCGATAATCTCTTCATCTTTGTTGGTTATAAGAAAAGAGTCAAACCCCATCTCTAATGCCACTTTCTTAATTGGTTCCCAAACTTTGTGATGTCGATACCAATATGGAAGAGCAAGCATGTCTGAATAGTCCATAATATTGATCCACCATCCTTCTCTTTTTAGTTCCCAATAGTTGATAGGAGTGGAGGTAAGCTCTATTGAATAGTGCTTTTCTGGGAAAATAGTGATCTTAAAAATTCCATCCTCACAATCATTTTGATGGGCTGTACGAAGCACTTCTCTTTCAAAACGTTGATGTAGCAGTAGGGTATCGGGGATCTCAATTCCTAAGATACCACTCTTACGAATCATATCGGTCCATATCTCCTGTGAATAGATGATGCCCTCTTTGCTTACCCTAATATCAATATTTGCATAATGATCCCAAGAAAGAAATTCTGGTATGGTAACCAATGGAGTGTTGGAACGGATAATACGTCCATCATAATTTATGAATCTTCCTAATGACATCCGAGTGATTTATGCTACAGTTTATCAATAAAGTACTGAAAAAAGACTTTATAGTTAATTAGTAAAGGATAAAAGAAACCAAATACAGCTCCAAAGAAATGGGCGTAATGACCAATATTGTCTCTGTTTTGTTTTGCCATATAGTAGCTGTAATAGAGATATCCTGCTCCAAAAAGAAGACCTGGAATAGGAAGGATCATAAATAGATATATCTTACCCCATGGATCTAGGAAAATGGAGCAAAAGACGATTGCCGATACGGCACCTGATGCTCCTACTGCATTATAGTAGGGCTGGTCTTTATATTTTATCAAATCATATGTAGAAGAGATAGGAAGTGCCAATAAAATAAGAATAAGATAGTATATTCTTCCCCATTGAGGAAAGTTGTAGGTAAAGAAGGCTTCCGTATTGGTTCCAAATGCATATAGAACAAATAGATTGATTAGAAGATGATTCCAATCGCCATGAACCCAACCATGGGTGAATAAACGATAATATTCTTTCTTGTGAACTACGCTATGTGCATTGAATTCAAGTTTGTTAAATAGGTCTCTGTTTTGAAAACATAAATATGAAATAAGCCCTATTGATAAACATAGCAGTGTCGTTATTGTACTTCCCATAATATCTTAGATATGCATTATTTTATACACTAATTCTCTTAGAAGATCCCCATCTTTTATGTTGGTTGATGTGCCTCCTTTGGAATATCGATCGTATTCTCTTAGCAGACCAATTACAGCCACTACACTGCGAATGTTATAATTACGTGCAGCTTTGTTGTAGCTGGTCATAAAGTAAGGATGAATACCCATAAAACGTGCCAGTTCCTCTTTTGTTCTTGCCTTAGAATAGTGCAACATTAACATCTTCTTGAAGAAATTGTATAACACTGCGATGTTGGCTGCCAAAGGATACTGTTTTGGGTTGCCATCCATATGGTTTACAATAAGATTTGCTTTCACTACATCTTTGGCACCAATGGCGTCTTGCAATTCGAAACTATTAAACTCTTTACTAATACCGATATTCTTCTCTACATGCTCAAGGGTGATTTTCTCTCCTGCTTGTATACCGATGGTTAGTTTTTCAATGTCATTTGAGAGCTGTTTAAGGTTGTTCCCTATTGATTCAGAAAGCAACATGCTGGCTTTAGGATCAATGGTGTATCCCAATGCTTTTACACGATTGTTGATCCAACTAGGAATCTCACTCTCATAAGGTTTCTTTGCTTCAAATAGAACCCCGTTCTTCTTTATGGATTTGGCTAAAGACTTTCGTTTATCGATGGTTTTATATCGATAGTTGACCACTAAGATTGTACTCTTAAGAGGATTCTTACAGTATTTCTCTAGTGTCTCTATGTTACGAATGTTTTGTGCCTCTTTAACAATGACCACTTGGTGTTCGGACATCATAGGATACCTTTTGGCAGCCATCATGATTTCGTTTACATCCGTATCCTTACCATACAAAATGGTCTGATTGAAAGCTTTCTCTTCTTCTTGAAGAATCTCTTGCTCTAGTTTGTTAGTGATCTCATCGATATAATAAGATTCTTCTCCCTCCAAAAAATAGATGGGGGAGAAGGCTCTTTTTTCAATATCTTGTATGATTTGGTGGAAACTCATTTAAGATTAAAATTTTAGATGTTTTACTGATTCTCCACCATCTCTTAGCATCTCTAATGCGCTAATACCAATACGGATATGTTCTTCTACATAGTTTTCCGTAACTTTCTTATCACTGGTTTCTGTTTTTACTCCATCAGAAATCATTGGTTGGTCTGAGACCAAAAGTAGTGCTCCTGTTGGAATCTGATTTGCAAAACCTACAGTGAAAACGGTTGCTGTTTCCATATCTACTGCCATTGCACGTGTCTTACGTAGATATTTCTTAAAGCGTTCATCGTATTCCCATACCCTTCTGTTGGTTGTAAATACAGTACCTGTCCAGTAGTCACGGTTGAAGTTCTTAATGGCAGATGAAAGGGCACGCTGAAGACTAAATGCAGGTAGAGCAGGCACTTCAGGTGGTAAGTAATCATTAGATGTACCATCACTACGAATGGCTGCAATAGGAAGAATAAGGTCTCCCAATTCATTTTTACGTTTTAAACCGCCACATTTACCTAGGAACAATACTGCCTTTGGTGAGATTGCACTTAGAAGGTCGAGGATAGTTGCAGCGTTAGGACTTCCCATACCAAAATTAATAATGGTAATATTGGATGAAGTCGCATTAGGCATGGAACGATCTTCTCCTTGAATGTCTACATTGAAAAGTTCAGCAAAGACATGTACATAATGTTGGAAGTTAGTTAAGATGATATATTCTCCAAACTCTTCCAATTTCTTCCCCGTATATCGTGGAAGCCAGTTGTGTGTAATTTCTTCTTTGGTCTTCATAATATATAATCGTCCTATGTTACTAATAATTTTTCTTTTCGCTTCTCCTTGTTATCTTTAAGAATAGTTCTTCGGATAATAGGGTTTTCTTTTTACAAAGAAACTTAATTTTGTTTATATTTTTAAAGTACAGAATAATAATCTCAACAACAAAAGAATAATCATTAATTATGAGTCAGTTGCAATTACCACCAGCTAGGTTAAAAGGGTGTAAGAAGGAGGATAAACCTTATGTGTGGGATGTCTTTAGATCGAAATATGTTCGTTTGACCCCAGAGGAATGGGTTCGCCAACATTTTGCACACTATATGGTGAACCACCTTGATTATCCTAAATCTCTTGTGGTTATTGAATATGCTACAAAGATTAATGGTTTGGATAGACGTAGTGATATTGTTGCTTTTAATACCAAAGGCAGTCCTATCCTTGCTGTTGAGTGTAAGGCTTCCTCTGTCAAGATTACCCAAGATGTGTTTAATCAGATCGCAAATTACAATTTGGATTTAAATGTTGATTATCTTGTGGTTACCAATGGGATGAACCACTATTGTTGTAAACTAGACAGAGAGAATCATCGTTATGATTTTATCAAAGAAATACCAAGATACTCACAATTATAGTGAGCTGAGAGGGGTTATGAGTTGAAAAATGTGTTGATCTAACCATTGATTTCCTCTTTTGATCCACTCTTTTTTGGTTGAGGTTAGTTGGTATCCTGCTTTTTGAAATAGATGGATACTTGCAATATTGTCTTCCGTAACGGTGGCATAAAGTTGGTGTATTCCAAGAAAGAAAAAAGCATACTCTTCGATTGCTTTTAAGGCTTCGGTGGCATAGCCTTTATGTTTTTTCTCTTCAGGATAGATAAGTATCCCAACACCTGCACGCTGGTGTAATGGGTCAAAGTCAAATAGATCTACTGCTCCGATAATTTGTTTCTCTTCTTTGGTCTCAATGATTAAACGAAGTTGTTTGGCTTCAAAAATATCATCGTTGACCGTATTGATATATTGTTCCAAAATATGACGAGAAAAAGGTAGCGATGATTGACCCACTTGCCATAAGGTGGTGTTGTTTTCCCATGTATAGATATGGTCGATATCGTTGGGTTCTATTGGACGTAATAATAGGTTGGGAGTATTAAATATTGAATCCATGCGCTTGGGTTGTTATAAAGAAGGAGTAAATGGAGATCGATTGACAATAGATTTTCCTAATGTGATGCTGTCGGTGTAATATAGTTCATCTCCAATAGAGACTCCACGTGCGAGTACCGATAATTTAACATCGTAAGGTTGTATCTTCTTATATAGATAGAAGTTGGTGGTATCCCCTTCCATGGTGGTGCTTAATGCTAGGATGATCTCTTTGATCGGTTCTTCTGTTAGACGATCAAGTAGTGATTCGATCTCTAGATCATTGGGACCTATTCCATCCATCGGAGATATCGTGCCTCCTAGTACATGATATTTGCCACTGAACTGATGGGTGTTTTCAATAGAGAGTACATCTCTAATATTTTCAACTACACATATGGTGGTTCCATCTCTTTCATCGTCACTACATATAGAACATACTTCGGTGTCAGAGATGTTTTGACATACCTTACACTTCTGTATGTTGGCCCCCATATCTACAAATGTTTGTCCAAACTTAGTAAGGGTCTTTTCTCCCTTCTTTAATAGATGTAAGGCTAACCTTAGTGCCGTTTGTTTGCCAATACCAGGGAGTTGAGAAAGCTCTTCAATGGCTTTGTCTAGTAGTATAGATGAGTTCTTTGCGTGGTTCATGGGTTTTTTATATCTATCCTTAAAGATTACACAAGTATGCAAAGATAGCAATTCTAGCTTTACTTTGGATTGTCTTTAATGTCTCTTTGTTTTTCAGGTCTTAGCAGATCTTTTTATTCTATTTTTTTCTTAAAGCAATCCCCTTTCTGGGAGGTTCTTTATTGAGTGCTTATTGCGTTTCGTTGAATATATTGGAGAGAGTTTAAGGAATTATATTATTTTTGCTTTATTGTCACAGTAAGATGTTTTTTGCTATTTATCTATAATAAGTGAAAAGGTCGGACTTTAATTTGATCCAATATTTGAAAAAGAAATGAAGTATATCTTAGACGTATTTAGACGTTATTTATCACCGTATAAGAGCAAGGTTTTTTTAACCTTCTTCTATAATATATTAGGTGCCCTTTTTGGAGCTTTTTCTTTTGCTTCTTTTAGCCCTATCTTAGGTGTATTATTTGGGACACAGAAGATGGTTACTGATCCAGGTCCTTTTGTTTGGACTTCTATCGAGAGTATTAAGATGCATCTTAATTATTTTGTGTCGGAGCTAGTAAAAGCGTCAAATCCAGCAGATGCACTTCTTCTAATTGGAGTCTTTATGTTGGTAATGGTGCTCCTAAAAGTGGGCTTTACTTATCTTGCTACTTATGCAATGATTCCATTACGTAACAATGTGGTTCGTGATATTCGTGTCTCTCTATATAACAAGATAACCAATCTTCCAATCGGTTTCTTTACAGAGGAGCGTAAAGGTGATATCATTGCTAGAATGACAGGGGATGTCTCAGAAGTGGAGGCTTCTGTCATGAACTCTTTGGAGATGTTCTTTAAGAACCCTGTGATTATCATTATCTCTTTATCTGTGATGATTACCATGAGTTGGCAATTGACGCTTTTTGTCTTTGTTATGCTGCCTATCGTAGGTTATTTTATTGGTCGTGTGGGTAAAAGTCTTAAGAAGCCTTCTATGAGAGGGCAGAATAAAATGGGAGAGATCCTTTCTCGTATCGAAGAAACCCTTACAGGATTGCGTATTGTTCAAGCTTTTAATGCAGAGAAAGCAGTGCAAGAGCGTTTCTATGAAGAGAGTAATGATTATCGTAACATCATGAATGGTCTGATGTGGCGTAGAGCTTTAGCCCATCCAATGAGTGAGTTCTTAGGTACAGGGGTGATCATTATTGTTTTATGGTATGGAGGACGTTTGGTTCTTAGTGGAGAAGAATCGGCTCTATCTCCAGAGGAATTTATTACTTACCTTGTCTTCTTCTATTCTATTATTAATCCAGCGAAAGCGTTTAGTTCGGCTCTTTATAGTATCCAAAAAGGTATGGCTTCGATGGAGCGTATCGACGCTATCTTGTCTGCTGAAAGTAAAATTGTTGATGGAACCAATGTATTTCCTCAAGAAGGTTTTAAAGATAAAGTGGAGTATAAAAACGTATCGTTTAAATATAATCCTAATGGACCTTACATATTAAAGAATGTAAATGTATCCATTAAAAAAGGACAGACTGTTGCCTTTGTTGGTCAGTCGGGTTCTGGAAAATCGACTTTAGTGGATCTGTTACCTCGTTTTTGGGATGTATTAGAAGGATCTATTACTGTAGATGGAATAGATGTTCGTGATTTGACTACGACTTCCTTACGTGATCTAATGGGGAATGTGAACCAAGAAGCGATCCTCTTTAACGATAGTTTCTATAATAACATCACCTTTGGTGTTGAGAATGCAACGATGGATCAAGTGATTGCTGCAGCTAAAGTGGCTAATGCGCACGAATTTATTGCTGCTACAGAAGATGGATATAATTCAACTATTGGTGATAGAGGAAGTAAATTGTCTGGAGGACAGCGTCAAAGACTTTCTATTGCAAGGGCTGTTTTAAAGAATCCTCCAATTATGATTCTCGATGAGGCTACTTCTGCTCTGGATACAGAGAGTGAAGTATTGGTTCAAGAGGCTTTAGATAATCTAATGAAAAATCGTACTTCTATTGTTGTTGCTCACCGTCTGTCAACTATTCGTAATGCAGATCTAATCTGTGTGTTTGATAAAGGAGAGATAGTAGAGATGGGAACCCATCAATCTTTATATGATGCTCATAATGTATATCGCAAATTGGTTGATATGCAGATGCACAACAAATAGATTAAAATAATAGTAACGAAAAAGTGCAATAAACTATATTGAATATAGTCTATTGCACTTTTTTGTTTTCCTTGAATTACAACATTAAGATAGGTTTCTATAAAGAGACGTTCAATGAATATATATCGTTTCTTTTGTGAAAAGAAGCATGATTAAAGCTCATTTGTTTTGTCTTTCTTTATTGAATAGTATTGTTCATAACAGCACTGCATTTCGCTTTCAACAAAGGCCTGCATTGGAGAAGCAATGTCTTGATGATTGGTGATGATATCTTTAAGGTTGTTTTGTTTCAAATCATATAATTTAGGAGCGAAATGCTTATAGGTGTTTTCCCATAGGTAGTTCTTGTCAATGGCATAGTATTTGTCATCTGGAGTGCTAAAATATGCATATTTACGCTTCGCTCTATTTAAATCAATCCCTTGTGTTTTATTCGTGTATGGTAGATCTAATATCCCCATTAATGTTGGATAGATGTCTATTTGTGAACCAATATCATCAATTCTTTTGGATGGAAGCTCTCCTGATGGATCCCAAATAATAAATGGAATATGAAATTTATCCAGAATACGATTGTTCCCTTTTTGTTCCCAATTGACTCCGTGATCAGCAACAAAAGCAAATATGGTGTTGGAATACCAAGGTTGTTTAGAAGCCTTTCTAATGAATTGTTGTAACGACCAATCTGCAAATTCAACAATCTGTAGCTTGGTATCTTTCGATTTAGCTTTAAAGTAATCTGGAACAATATAAGGGGTGTGATCACTAATGGTTAGGAATGTCGCAAAAAATGGTTCTTCATTTTTGTGTAATTTGCTTATATGATCAATACCAAATTCGAAAAGATAATCATCCGATACTCCCCAAGTAGGACTGATGATCTTCTCTGATGGGTAATTCTTTTCCGTAAAAATATGATCATATTTATTCCTATTAGCATAGCCCCTGACATTATCAAAATCCTCCTTGTGAGGTATAAAGAAAAAGTTGGTGTATCCATTTTCTTTTAAAGAGATTGGTAGTCCATGGTATGGGGTTCTATATCCAAAATGTAACTGTTGTTTGTTAAATAAAGAAGGCAAACTTGATAATACTCCTGCTATACCATAGTGGGTAGATTGTCCTTGACTGTAGAAATGAGTATATGTCTGCCCGACTTGTGCTAATGAATCAAGAAAAGGTGTTAATCCTTGCGTATTTCCGAAATACCCCATCTTTGCCGTAGCCATACTTTCCATGATCACAACGACTAGATTCTTTTTCTGAGCTCTATGAGTATTCTGTTTGGATCTAACTAACTTATGGTTCTCAGAATAATACTTTTGTGCTTTTTTAGATGGCATAAAGTGGATATTCTTGTTCTTGGATGCTTTACTTACCATCTTAATTAAATAGAAGGTCGGATCAATAGACGCCTCATTGATGATTACATCATCCGAAAAATTACATGTATAGATGTGTATTGGATGTCTATGAGGACGGTATTCTCCCCTTAATCCAACAAAAATAAATGGAAGTAGCAATATAAACTGAAAGAGAACAATTCCTTTATGTTTTCTTTGGGTTGTTGTTCCTTTATAAATCAATTTGATCAATCTACTGCATATTTCAATAAGAACCAGTGTCAATATTATATAAGGCCAGAAGTGGGTGTCCCATAAGATCATCTTAAATGAAGTTATAGGAGTGTCAATCCATGTAAACGCACCATTTGATATATGAGTTGAGAAGTGTTTAAAATAGGGAATATCAGCCGTATTTATAATCAGAACAATACTCCATAATAGAATATAGAAGTATTTGTTGAAATAGTTGACAAATCGATGTCTTATATTGAATAAATACCCAATAAGACTTAGTAACAATGGAAGGAGTAAAATATATGAACCTATGGTTGTTGAGTAACGCATCCCCATAAGTATTCCTTTTATTATCAATCCAAATGAAGTTGTTTCATTTTGTAATTGTCGGAACTGGAAGATGAAGATAAATTGGGGTATTCGTGTAATGAGCACACCCAATAATAGAACTAGGATATGTTCCCAGAATAGTATTTTGCTCTTCATTATGTAAATTAATTATTGTTGTCGGAGAGCAAAAATATTGTTTAATTATGTAAAAGCAATAGTCCTACAGTAAAAATAGAAATGATATTATGTTGTTTGTTATTGTAAACTATTTTTGAGGTTAGTAAATACTAAAAAAAGGACTTACATGATATTGTAAGTCCTTTTTATTATATGTGGTAACTATTGCAGTTATTCTTTTGTAACTTCACCAATAACCTTCAAGATAGAAGTTGGTTGGTTTGGATCATTTGTAATGATCGTTACTGTTTTATATTGTCTTCCATGTTTTCCATGAGAATCGAATACTACTTTTAGCTTTGTTGATTTTCCTGCAGGAATAATTTTAGATTCTGGATTTGCTGCAGTACATCCGCATGAAGCCTTAATTTTGTGAATAAGAAGGTTCGATTTACCTTTGTTTTTAATCACAAACGTATGTTCTGTTTTCTCTCCTTGTTTGATTTTTTTGAAATCAAAAGTGTTTTTGTCAAAACGAATAGAAGGTGCAGCAGCTCTCTCTTTTGCTGTTAGTTTAGAGAAATCTTCTGTAACATTAGCACTAACACCGATAGAGTAATTGTAGTCCTCTTTACCATTCATCTTAAGATAGATGCGTTGTGAATCGTATCCAAATGTTTTAGCTTTAGTAGCATCGTAGCTCACTACAATCTTACCTTTTTTACCTGGTTGTGTTACTCTTGGTTCAAATTTAACGTTAATAAATTCAGGCTTTCTTGCCAAATCCAAGGTTACCGGTTGGTTTCCAAAGTTGTAGAATTCAAGTGATTTCTCTACTACCTTAGAGTTTAGAATGCGTGAAAAAGCAATATAGTTGGTAGCCATATTGATTAAACCTACTTTACGAGGAAACAACTCTTGTGGTGTACGTTCTCTTCCAATAACTTCTCCTGTAATACGAAGCATAATGTTATTGTTGTCTGCGTTTGAGAACACTCTTACGGATTTAGTAAAAGCACCCGGACGGTTTGCAGGATCGAAAGTTACTTCCAATACATCAGAACCTCCAGGAGGAATAGGACGACGTTTCCACATTGGTGTAGTACAACCACAAGATGGTTGTGCATTCAATATAATTAAAGGAGCTTTACCCGTATTCTTAAATTTGAAATTGTAGGTAGTTTTACCATCTGCTTCTTTTATAACACCATAGCTGTGTTCATATTTTTCGAACTCAATATGACCTTTAGGAGCTTGAGCCAACATTTGAAAGTTGATTGCAAGCATCATGACTAAAAAAGATAAAAATTTCTTCATGCTATCTTATTTTTGTAGCCACAATCTAATTTTGTTTAGATTGCGTAGGATTATAATTGTTGATTAATAGTTTACTTATCGAAAGAGTGTTTTTTATTGGCGGTGTAAATTAACAATATATTATTCAGATTGTATATTATATCTCTAAATAAAATAATAATTTTAAGAGATAATAAATTATTTGATAGAATCGTGCAGGTTTTACACGAAATTATCAAAATGACCAGTGATGGATACGAAAATCACATAACCAATAAACATAATGTATATTGCGGTCATCATTCGTCCTACTTTATAATCAATCTTACCACGTATGACTATTGTTACTATGGTGATCAAATTGATAACAAACAGCAGCAACCAGAGTTGAACATTTAAAGATTTAAGCATTGGTGAAAGAAGGATTGCATCTCCTTTAAAAAGGGTATATATTAATATAGGAAGTCCTAATGCAAAAGAGATATCAAAGATATTACTTCCAATACAATTAGATATGGCATCTTTATGATTTCCCTTTACGGCATCTTTTATGCTTAGGATGGTGTCTGGAACACTAGAAGCGGCAGCTCCTAATATTAGAGAGACAAAAATGGTTGGAAGATTTATTCCTCTTAAATTTAATTCCATAAAAGAGTAAGAGCCTGATCCCATCTTTTCTATTGCATATACAAGCAGCCATGTTCCTACAGACACCACCAGCACCGTATAGAAAAGATATATTATTGCATTTCTTTTATTGGTTGCCCTAGATGGTTTTAAAACAGAGATCAAATCTAAAGCAAGGGCATTGTCTACTCTCTTGCTTTCGTTTTCCATTTGATACTCCTTTTCATCCACATAGGTTCTTCCATTTTCTCTTGATCTTTTAAGATCTTTCCATATTACTGCTAGATAGACAAAATAGGAGAGGATAAGGATTAAGCCATGATACCAATGGATTGCATTCTTTGTAAGAATAACGATTAATAGCAAATTGATTGCCAATAGAGAAATTCCATCTCTTTTGATGATATAACGATCCAATAGGATATCGGTACTCATCTTTTTCATCTTTAACGTAAAGAGTATGGCAATAGGGATCACCAGCAAGTTAAAGATGGCACTTCCTGCTGTAATTCCAATACCACCAGACAGTCCTTCGCTGTTATCGAGATAGAAAAGAAAGATAAGAGTAGAGAGAAACTCAGGCATTGAGCTTCCTATGGCATTTATCGTAGCTCCTTTGATTCCTTCCGTTAGATTACGTCCTAGATAGGATGCTGCACCATCAAAAAGATCTGTTCCTCTCCAGATAATATAACTACTGATGATTACAATAATAAGGGGGATAAGAATTCCAATAAATGTTGTCATATGTTTATGTTCATTTTTTAATGCTATCTCTTTAGCATCTATTATAAGAAAAAACGACTCTCATATAAAGAAAAAGATGGTGGTGTCCTCTTTTTCTGAAGGTAAAAAGAAAGAGCAACTACAGAGAGCTGCTCTTTGTTATATAGATGTACTACAACTTCTATTTAATGCGAATAGTTTGGTCTCTATCTGGTCCCACTGAAACAATGGTAACAGGGATTTCAACGTACTCTTCGATAAACTTAACGTAATCCATCAAAGCTTGAGGAAGATCCTCTTTCGATGTTACGCCAGTTAGATCTGTTTTCCATCCTGGTAGAGATTCGTAAACAGGCTCTAGATCCTCTGAAACCTCGTAAGGGAAATCAGTTGTCTCTTCGCCATTGATCTTGTATTTTGTACAAACTTTAATTTGATCGAAATGGTCTAAAACGTCCGCTTTCATCATGATAAGTTCCGTAGCACCATCAATCATGATTGCATATTTAAGAGCTACAAGGTCTAACCAACCACAACGTCTTTCACGACCAGTAGTTGAGCCAAACTCATGACCACGATCTCTTAGTTCTTTACCATCATTATCAAAAAGCTCTGTTGGGAATGGTCCCATACCTACACGAGTACAGTATGCTTTAAAGATACCGAAAACATTTCCGATTTTGTTAGGAGCTACTCCAAGACCAGTACAAGCACCAGCAGATATTGTGTTTGAAGAAGTTACAAATGGGTAAGATCCGAAATCTACATCCAATAATGTTCCTTGAGCACCTTCTGCGATTACACTCTTGCCATCTTTCAACATTTGATTCACAAGGTGATCACTGTCTAGCAATTGGAATTTACGAAGTGTGTCGATCGATGCCAACCACTCTTTTTCGTAAGCTTCTAATGTCTCTTTATAATCGTATTGGTAGAATTTCTCAAGAAGCTCAATATGTTGAGAAACCAACTTTTGATATTTCTCTTCGAAATTGTGAAGAAGATCTCCTACACGTAGACCATCTCTACCAATCTTATCTCTATAAGTTGGTCCGATTCCTTTTAGAGTAGAACCAATTTTAGACTTTCCTTTTGCTGCTTCCGAAGCCGCATCTAGTAGACGGTGTGAAGGAAGAATCAGGTGAGCCTTCTTAGAAATAATAAGTGTTTTAGTGATATCGATACCTAATTTCTCGATTCCTTCAATTTCTTTCTTGAAGATCACAGGATCTATCACTACACCATTACCAATCAAGTTGATTTTATTCTCCCTAAAGATTCCTGAAGGGATCGTGTGTAGAACATGCTTAATGTTATTAAACTCTAGTGTGTGTCCTGCATTTGGACCTCCTTGGAAACGAGAGATAACATCGTATTGCGGTGTTAAAACGTCAACCAGTTTTCCTTTTCCTTCGTCTCCCCACTGAAGACCTAATAAAACGTCGACTTTCATCTTTATTTTTCTGAGTTATTTGCAAAAAATTACAGACAAAATTAATAAATGATTTGAATTTAAATGTTAAATTGAATGCTGTTTCTACTTTTTTATCTCAATATGTCCATTTTAAGGACTTTACAGTGTCTCTCTTTCCCCGTAATTTAGTGTGGTTGTAACTCCCAACGAAAAGCATTACCTTTGTTAGTATTAAAGGCTGAAGAATGTAATATCTTGATAAAGATTAGAGTGCACCAATAACCAAAAATAGTTTATTATTTATTGGTCCTTTTTATGATTTAAAGATCTAATTATTGCAGCCATAGAGATAGATCGTGCTTCTGAATTGTTGTTTGACTTTTCCTAATTATTAATGCATTGAAAGTAACGCTTGTTAGGATACCTACGAAGTTGAAATAAAACCAATTCATGGGTTCTTTTTTTATGGTGAAAATATCTAATATTATTTTATTCTTAAGAGTATGGGAACCTTTATCTATGCCAAGAGGATCAATGAATTTAGAACATTGCTTTGATCCTGTTTGTTAATCGTTTAAAAAAATGAAATGTAAGAACCTAATGGCTATAGATCTTTTTCCCATTTTTGATTGCTATCCATGATAAGATATGAGCCTTTAATGATGGTAAGAACAATATCATTCTTATCTTACCAAAACAGTTTAGTATACCAGATAATAAAGCTTTTCTATATATGCACAACGAAGATCAGTTACGACATTTAATAACCTCTATTGATGGAAAGGGATACCTTTCTTATAAAGGTATTGCGGGACAATACCACTATAGACAAGAAGGTTTTGTGCTTGCTATTGATCACATTCAAAGTGATCCTTTCGCTTCTCCTAGTCGCTTACGTATCATTATTGATCGTAAAAAATTTGGTTTCCCATCCAACTTATACTCAAATAGAAGTCGACGTATTGGTTTTTGTGATTTCTTAGCTCGTCGTTTTGCCAAAGCGATATTTCACTTTACTCAAGGACATCGTGGAAGTGGAAAAAGTGGGCGTATCAGTATCGACTCTCCACAACAGGAGATCTTAGATCGCAGTGCGATTATTGTTGATGGAGACAATATTGAGGTGCGTTTTACTGTCGGTTTGCCTGCTTATGGTAGACGTATAGCTTCTCAAGAAGCAATGGCTATCTTTTTTGACGAGATCCCGATATTAGTAGAAGAAACTTTATTGTATGAAAATATTGACCTTGCTCTCTTGATGGAGTATATAGAGGTCAATGAGGATGCGGATTATCTTCGTAAACATCTTAAAGAGATGGGATTGGTTTCTTTTGTTGCTAATCAATCGATGTTACCTCGTATGAGTGGTAAAGATGACCGTCCTTCTGATTCAGAGCATGTTGTTCCTTTTGTTTCTCCTTCTTCTTTTGAGGTCAGTGTGGACCTTCCTAATGCGGGTAAGATATGGGGAATGGGAATTCCTGAAGGGGTAACGCTTATTGTAGGAGGAGGTTTTCATGGTAAATCTACTTTACTTCGTGCTATAGAGTTAGGTGTATTTAACCACCGTCCAGGAGATGGTCGTGAAAGAGTGATTACCCGACCAGATGCGATGAAAATCAAGGCAGAAGAAGGACGACCTGTCCAACATGTTGATATCTCAGCTTTTATCCATCATCTTCCTCAGCGTATCAATACCGAGTGTTTTAATACGTTGAATGCTTCAGGATCTACTTCTCAAGCAACCAACATTGTTGAAGCATTGGAGTCTGGCTCTGATCTATTGCTCTTAGATGAAGATAGTTCGGCGACCAACTTTATGATTCGTGATGCCCAAATGGAACGTTTGGTGCCACGAGAGAAAGAACCAATTACTCCTTTTATTCAGCATGTACGTAACCTATATGATGGTTATGGATGTTCAACTATTCTTGTAATGGGAGGTTCTGGCGACTATTTCTCTCAAGCAGATCATGTAATCTGTATGGATGAGTATATGGCCGTAGATGTTTCTATTCAAGCTCACGATATTTCACAAGTAGGACCAGCCATTGTACGTGCTTCTGCACCTAAAACGTTCTTTACACCAAGAATACCTGCCCCTCTTTCTTTTGAAGGATTTAAGCATAAAGGAAGTCGTAAGGTGAAACCTATTAGTCGTACCAAACTTCTTTTTGGTAGTGAAGAGGTCGATCTAACTTCGCTCGATCAGATGGTGTGTGAGAGTCAATTAAGAAGTATCAGTGATGGATTGGTTTATGCCATGAAATATATGGATGGCAATAGAACTCTAAATGAAATTGTGGACCTTATCGTTCATGACCTAGAACATCAAGGACTGAATATCTTAGGACCTCAAGGTATTGGTAGTTATGCCATGTTTAGAAAACAAGAGTTGATGGCTGCATTCAACCGTTTAGGAAGAATACGTTATCGCTTTCCCTCAGAATAGCCCAAGCTATTCTGAGAGAATAATGATTTAACTTTTGATGCCATGAAAATGGGCCAAACCACCTTCAGAAGTCTCTTTATATAAGTGAGGAAGGTCATCGCCAGTTTGTTTCATTGTCATGGTAACTTTGTCAAAACTGATCATATGTCTTCCATCTGATAACATCGCATAGTTTTTGTGACTCAATGCACGTGCTGCAGCAAAAGCATTACGCTCGATACAAGGTACTTGCACCAACCCTGCAATAGGATCGCATGTCAGGCCTAAGTGATGCTCTAGTCCCATCTCAGCAGCATATTCAATCTGGAAAATTGATCCGCCACTAAGTTGTGTTGCTGCTGCAGAGGCCATTGCACAAGCGGTACCAACCTCTCCTTGGCATCCTACTTCTGCACCAGAGATAGAGGCATTCTTTTTAACCAGCGTACCAATTAATCCAGCTGTGGCTAATGCTCGTATGATGCGCACATCAGATATCTTCTCATATTTTTGCATATGAAATAGTACGGAAGGAACGACACCACAAGCCCCACATGTTGGTGCTGTAACGATCTTACCTCCACCCGCGTTCTCTTCGGAAACAGCCAGAGCAAAAGCATAGACCATCGATCTTTTTTTCATCGTACGTTCAAAGTTTCTAGCTTTGGTATAGTAACTTGCAGCTTTACGTGGATATTTGATTACACCAGGCAGTGTTCCTTCTGCATCCAATCCTCTTTCAATTGCATTTTTCATTACTTCCCATACCTCTTCAAGATAGCTCCATACCTCCTTTGGTTCATAGGCTTCTACAAATTCCCAGATCTGTTTACCATTATCGTAGCACCATTTTAATATCTCATCCATGGTGGTCAGAGGATAGATAGAAGGTGTGGCTCCTTCTGCTATATTGTCAACAACTGCCCCACCACCAATGGAAAAGGCAGTCCATTCATGTTTCCATTCTGATCCATCGAAAACTTCAAACTTCATTCCATTCGGATGTTCCGGAAGAAAAGTTTCTGGCTCCCATACAATTTCTAACTGTTTGTCTTCAAACACTTTCTTTATTGCCCAGTCGGTAAGGTGACCTTTCCCCGTTGCGGCCAAACTACCATATAATGTGGCACGAAATTGTTCTAAATGTTCAAATCTTTCTTTGTACATCTCCGCTGCCTTCATTGGTCCCATTGTGTGACTGGAAGAAGGTCCATTCCCTATGCGAAAAATCTCTCTTATCGATTCCATAGTTGTTTAAACCATTGATATAATGTAATATGTTGCAAGAAACAACATTCTATGATTAACTCCAACAAACGATCCTTTGATCGTTTTATTTCTCTCTTTTTTTGTTGCCTTAAATCTAACAATATTCCAAATACTTAAGTGGAAATAGTGTTAGATCTTCTTCTTTTTTACAAACCTTTTTTTGTCTCTTTTTGTTCTCTTGTTTACCATCAAAATATTGCTTTTTTCTTCGATTAAGATCCTCCGAAATCTATCTGCAATTATGAAATCTAAAAATACCATTCAAAAATGGTCTCTGTCTAAAGTCTTGATTTAGATGGTGATCTATGATGTAGTGATGAAAAAAGGATATTCATCTCTTGCCTATGAACCGTATGTTACTCTTGTTTTATAAGTGATTAATAGTAATCTTCCCTATTTTAAGACCATTATTAGAATACTTTAGAGGCATTATTGGGATATTATAATTTCATATCAACTTCATATCATGTTCACTTTTAAGCCTACTTAATATAACGTATAAGTGAACATGATATGAAGTTGATATGAATTTGATATGAAGTTGATGTGAATTTGACCCGAAAATGAGACAAAGTTGATTTGAACCTGATGTTGATGGGAGATGGTGCAAAGTATAATATAGCTATATGGATGTCTATATAATAGAAGATTGTTATAAATGTAAGATTTGTAATTCGTTACTCTTTCTTTTGATCCCTTAAAAGGGAGTTCTTTCTTTGAGGTGATTCTGAAGGGATCGCATTTTTGTGGTAGACCTAGAAGCAGAAATATTAATCGATACCAAAAGGGAGAATGAGGAAGCAAGAATGCAAGGGAAATTTCAGTCGATTATTAAGAAGAGTAGAAGATAGAATCAATAATGAATGGGGTTGTTGATTCATCTATCCTTTTTCGTACTTGTTTGTAAATAGTTTAGAGATAATTGGTTTGAACTTCTCAATTGAAAGCATAATAAGTGTTGTTGATTACTGATAATTAATAGAAAGATGAAAGAGTTGTTAATTTAGATTATGAAAGAGAGTAATATCATTTTATTTTGTGATAATATTCTTGATATTTGTAGGGAGTGAACACGTAGAATTTACACATAAAACAACAAGTATGATTAAGAAGAGTTTAGGCTTGGGCTGTTTGTTGGCTATTTCATCTATATGTTTTGGCCAAAAACAAGGAGAATTGACGAAAATGGATATTCAGGAGATCCGTGCTTCGTATAAGAAGGATAATTATACAAAAGCAATGGAGAATGCCCTTTCAAGTAATGATGTCAAAGACATTGCATACAATCGTGAGAATGCAGGTCAAATGGATCATTATTTTAAATACAAAGTAGATGTTAAGGGAATTACGAATCAACATAGTTCAGGACGTTGTTGGTTGTTTACTAGTTTAAATGTTTTTCGTCCTAAAGTGATGGATGCATATAAAACATCTTCTTTTGAGTTTTCTCAAAACTACCTTTCTTTTTGGGATCTTTTTGAGAAGTCTAACCTATTCTTAAATAACATTATTGAGACTTCTAAAAAGCCGATTACAGACAGAGAAGTACGTTGGTATTTTGATGAAGTGATTGGTGATGGTGGAGTTTGGAACCTTTTTGTGAACGTTGCAGGTAAATATGGTGCTGTTCCAAAAAGTGTAATGCCAGAGACTCACTCTAGTAACAATACTCGTTGGATGAATAAACTGTTGGTGCGTAAATTGCGTGAAGATGGTATCCGTCTAAGAGAAGCAGCGGAAGCTGGAACGAAGAAAAAAGCATTGTATCTTCAGAAGAAAGAGATGATGAAAGAGATCTATCGCATGTTGTGCCTTAACTTAGGTGAGCCTGTGAAAGAGTTCCAATGGCGTTTTGAAGCGAAAGATGGTACTTTAAGTGAGTTGAAAACTTATACTCCACAGTCGTTCTATGATGAGGTGATCGGGAAAGAGAATTTGAATGATTACGTGATGATCATGAATGATCCTACTCGTCCTTACTATAAATTGTATGAGATCCGTAACTACCGTAATACAGCAGAGGGAGTAAACTGGAAATATATCAACCTTCCAAACGAGGCGATTAAGCAGTTTGCAGTGGAGAGTATCAAAGACAACCAAGCGATGTATGCATCATGTGATGTTGGTAAGCAAATGGACTCAAAACATGGTATCTTAGATGTTGATAATTATGATTTTGATTCTGTTTATGGTGTGAAATTTGGAATGAACAAAAAACAACGTATCTATACACGTGATAGTGGTTCTTCTCATGCCATGACATTGGTTGCTGTGGATGTGGATAAAGAAGGAAAATCTACAAAATGGCAATTTGAGAACAGCTGGGGTGCGACCAGTGGTCATAAAGGTTATTTGACTTTCTCTGATGCATGGTTCGATGCTTATATGTTCCGTATTGTGATCAAAAAACAATATTTAGATCAGAAGAGTCTAGATGTGTTGAAGAAAAAACCAGTGGTATTACCACCATGGGATTTTATGTACTAATCACATCGATTTTTATATAACGTTTTTGTATGAGTCATCTCTTCGGAGGTGACTTTTTTTGTTTTTTTAAAACACTTTTTCGTTTTGGATGTTAATATGGGTGGAGTAGGTTCAGCAGGTTCGATGTTTTTCACTAATACATGTCTTGAATGCTTAACTCATAATATTCCATTTTGGAGGGGGTTCTCTTTACGAATTCCCTCTTTTTGATTCTTCTCTTTTCGATGTTCCATTTTCAACATTTTTTCTTCAACAAATAAAAAAAGATCTTTTAGTTTGATAATAGAGATTTACATTCTTACTTTTGTGGCTTCATATTTTTATATGATTTGTTTTTAGTTGTTTAGGCTAATTTTGAGAGAGGAAAGATGAATACAGAATATATAATGAACTACTCTGATAAGAGAGTAGCATTTACAACCTTAGGGTGTAAACTGAACTTTTCAGAGACTTCTACTATTGCTCGATCTTTTAAAGAACTTGGTTTTAAGAGGGTCGATTTTAAAGAGTTGGCAGATGTATATGTGATCAATACTTGTTCTGTGACGGATGCTGCAGATAAGAAAAGTCGCCATTTGATTAAGCAAGCTGAGAAACTGAATCCTGCTGCTTTTATTGTGGTGATTGGGTGTTATGCTCAGCTTAAACCAGATGAGATTATCAATATCCCAGGCGTAGATTTGGTTTTGGGAGCCAATGATAAATTTAATATCACTAAATATCTTGAGAATCTACAAAAGCATGAGAAGGGATTTGCTTCGACATGTCAATTTAAAGAGATCGAGACTTTTAATCATGCTTACTCTTTTGGAGATCGTACACGTACTTTCCTAAAGGTGCAAGATGGATGTAACTATTTCTGTAGCTATTGTACTATTCCATTGGCAAGAGGAAAAAGTAGAAATCCAGATATTGCTTCTTTGATTAAAGAAGCCGAAGAGATTGCGAAGAAAGGAACCAAAGAGATTATTCTTACGGGAGTTAATATTGGTGATTTTGGTCGTAGTACTGGTGAAACTTTCCTTGAGTTGATCCAAGGCTTAGATAAAGTGGATGGTATTGAGCGTATTCGTATCTCTTCTATTGAGCCTAATTTGCTTACCGATGAGATCATTGAGTTTGCTGCGGTTTCAAATAAGATTGCTCCTCACTTCCATATTCCTCTTCAAGCAGGAAATAATGTGGTGTTGGAACTGATGAAACGAAAATATAAGAGAGAAGTTTTTGCTAGTAGAGTAGCTAAGATTAAATCTTTAATGCCTCACGCCTTTATTGGAGTGGATGTGATTGCAGGAATGAGTGGAGAGACCAAAGAATATTTTGAAGATGCTGTGGCATTCATTCAGTCGTTACCTATTTCACAACTTCATGTTTTCCCATATTCTGAAAGATCCAATACAAAAGCGATTGAGATTGATGGTAAAGTTCCGATGTCAGAACGTAAAGAGAGGGCAAAACAACTTCATCAAATGTCAGAGAAGTTCTTGGCTGATTTCTATAAAGAGAATGTTGGTTTGGAGTCTAATGTACTGTTTGAATCACAGAAAGATAAGAGTGTCATGGTCGGATGGAGCGACAATTATGTGAAGGTTGAGATGCCTTATGATGAGGCAAAAGTAAACCATACTTTCCGTGTTCGAATGACCGATGTAAATGAGAAAGGACATATGTTGGCTGAATACATTGATTAGTCAATCATAATAACAATATAACGTAAACGGTCCCTATTCTTTGTTAAGAGTAGGGACTGTTTTTGTATTGTCTACTTTATTTAGGATAAGAATATTTTTATGAACTTTTTATCACCAAGATAGTTTATAAAAAGATGATTACCTTTCGCAAAAGAAAACTAACGATTAATGAATCACAATAGACTATCTAAACTAATTGTTTTTTCCCCTCTTTTTGCTGCTTTTATTGCGGGGATATTTATCTTCTTTCATTCATGTCAACACCAGAATAAAAAGGAGGAGACTAAGGATCAGTATGCTGGATCTGAGAGCTGTAAAGAGTGTCATGAACGTTTCTATAAACTATGGGAACCCTCTCATCATGGCAAAGCAATGCAGCCTATTTCTGCGGTTTTTATTGCTGAGAATCTTTCTCATTTCCCAGAATGGGTTAAGGTGGAGGATGTCCTTTTTCGAGTGAAGTCGGAAGATGGAAATCTAATTTATCAAGAAAAAAATAGTGATGGTAAGATTACGGACTACAAGGCGACCTATGCAATGGGAGGAAAGAATATCTACTATTTTATGACCGAATTAGAAAGAGGTAAATTACAGACTCTACCTTTGGCTTTTGATGTTCATAAAAAAGAGTGGTATAATACCCAGCAAAGTGCTATGCGTCATTTTAGTGATGAGGAGAGGACCGATGAAGCTTTGCCATGGAAACACTATTTGTATACTTTTAATACCACTTGTCATGATTGTCATGTGAGTCAGATGACAAAGAACTATGATATTGAGACCGATAGTTACGAGTTAACATGGAAAGAACCTGGGATTAATTGTGAAGCTTGTCATGGTCCTTCTAAGGAGCATATACGTGTTTGTAGAGAGGCTGCCTTAAAAGGGGAAGAACCGAAGGATTTGAAACTGATTTCATGGAAACATTTTTCTCACGAACAGAGTGATGCTACTTGTTCTGCTTGTCATGCAAAGATGAGTCCATTGACCAAAGGTTATGCTGTAGGAGAACCTTTCTATGATCATTTTAGTCTGATTACTTTAGAAAATGTGGATTACTATCCAGATGGAAGAGATCTAGGGGAAAATTATACTTATACTTCTTGGAGTCAGAGTCCATGTGTTCAAGCTAATGCTGATATGGACTGTGTTACATGCCATACTTCTAGTGGACGATATCGTTTTCAAGATAAAGATTTTAATCAAGCATGTATGCCATGTCATAAGGATAAGGTGGAAAATATTACGGCACACTCTCACCACTCACCTGAAGGTCGTGCGGGGAAATGTATTTCTTGCCATATGCCTAAGACTGATTTTGCTAGGATGAAAAGGTCGGACCACTCTATGCGTCCTCCAATGCCAGCTGCGAGTATCGCT
This sequence comes from Prolixibacteraceae bacterium, assembly GCA_025210775.1. Lineage (GTDB taxonomy): Bacteria > Bacteroidota > Bacteroidia > Bacteroidales > Prolixibacteraceae > Halosquirtibacter. The sequence continues at coordinate 141,280 of JAOARB010000029.1, read as the reverse complement.
TTTGGTTCGCCTAATGCTTGTACCATATGTCATACGGATAAATCGAATCAATGGGCTGATAAGGAGGTTCGTAAATGGCATAAGAAAGATTATCAGGCTGAAACATTAAAAGTGGGACAATGGATAAAAGATGCCAGAGAGGGAAAATGGGATGAGTTGTCTAATATGATGCGATGGATACAAAAGAATCCAAAGAAGGAGATCTTTGTTAATTCGTTGGTGCGTTTGATGGAGCAATGTGATAATCCTAAAAAATGGCCATTGATGTATGATCTTTTTGAGAATCACCCTTCTGCTTTGGTTCGTTCTTCTGCTATTGCCAATATCGGAATGGATCGAGAATCAAAAAAAGCGAAACAAACATTGGTGAAGGCTTTAGATGATTCGGTTCGTTTGGTTAGAAGAGTTGCAACGACGGCTCTTAGCTATTATCCAATAGATTCGTTTGATGTGAAGGATAGAGAGAAAGTTCAAACGAATTTGTTGGAATATGAAGAGGCTATGGTGATCCGTCCTGATGATTGGGTGGCCCACTATAATTTAGGTAATTACTATTCGCAACAAGAAAACCATCATAAAGCATTAAAGCAATTTAAAATATCGAATACTCTTTTTGATGAGGCAGTGATTCCTCTTGTTAATGGAGGGTATACAAGTGCATTACTTGGCGATCATTCGGAAGCTGAACGTATGTTAAGAAAAGCTTTGTCTCTGGAGCCGAATAATGAAGCAGCCAACCTTAATTATGCGCTTCTTCTTGGTGAGCTAGGAAGGGTAGATGAGGCCCAAGCTTGCTATCAAAAGGTTTTAGAGGTTAATCCTTCTTCTGCCATCGCAGCGTTTAATATGGCTGTGATTGTTGGACAACGAGATTTACATGGTGCAATAAAATATAGTCAAGTGGCTTATGAGAACGCATCAGATAATCCTAAATATGGATATACGTACGCTTATTATTTAGTGCAAGATCAGCAACAGAATAAGGCTGTGGAGGTGATGAAAGGGGTCTTGTCAAACCATTCTACTTATCTTGATGGGTGGTTCTTCTTGAGTCAGGTTTATGAACAACAAGGTCAATATTCTAAGGCGGTGGATGTTTGCAAAAAGGCTTTAAAAGTGGAGGGAATACCATATCAAGCACAACAGGGATTTCAGCAAAGAATAGAGATGTTACAACGAAATAGGTAATATACTTACCTTACGATATAAGAACAATAATCCCCATCACTTATAGCAACAGTGATGGGGATTTTATTTTGTAAATGATCTAATGTTATTCGGTAACAATATGAACATTGATAATAAAGATATCGTCAATGGCTTTGTTTCCTAGATTGTCAAAAAATGAGTTGGATCCATAACGTACATCAAATTGAGATCTATCGATTTTAATGTGCGCACTGTATCCATCCTCTTCTTTGTGTGAAATGAAGGTTATTGGTTTGGATATCCCTTTTATGGTAGCCATAGCTGTGATCTGCGCCTTGCCTTCTTCAAATTTCTCTGCTTGTAGAATCTTAATCTCTGCTGTCGGATGTTTTGCAACGCTAAAGAAATCATCTGATTTTAGATGGTCTACTAACTTTTTATTTAAACTCTCGTTTGTAAGATCTTCACAAGTTATGGTATTCATATTTATTGTGAAGGTCCCTTTGTGTATTTGTTGTTTACTTGTTTCAATAAACCCCTCTTTTAATTGGACATATCCATTATGTTTGCCTCCGATCTTCTTACCTATCCACTCTATCTTAGCTTTGTTTATGGTATACTTCTTTGCCATAAGAGGCTGGAAAATAAAGCATGTCATGATGAGCAATAATATGGGTATTCTTTTCATGGTAATAATTTTAAATGTGATATGATTAGATTCTTATTTATCACAGATAACACCAAGGCTCGTTGATATGTTTATTTTTCTTGAAAATAGAGGCTTAAAAGATATTTGGGAGAGGGTAGTGGAGTATAAAATTCAAGATCTCTTCGATAATTGGAAGAGATCTTGAAATGAAGATTTTATTGTTCGTTTTCGTTGATCCACTCCATTACCTTGTGGTAACGATAGAGTGCAAAGATAGACCAATAGGTGCTTTTCTTTAGACGGTACCTTGCCAATAGGGGTGTAGAGATTCCACATAGATAACAAGCCATATCATGTTTGGAAAACGGTGCTTTAAATACTTCTAGAAAACGATCTTTGATCTCTGAATATTGGTGTGGTGAGAAATCTTCGTTGACTTTTCTAGGAGGTATAGGAACGGTTTCGTTGAGGCAATTAGAACAGTGCCCACATTGATCCCATGAGGTTTCTTGTCCAAAATATTCGGTTAGCTTGTGATAGATGCATCCCGATGCTGAAATTAAGTCTACCACCTGTTGAATACGGAATATCTCCCCACTCTCTTTGTTCTCAAAGAGTTGGTATAGATGATCAACAAGTTTCTCAATGTCGCATTGTTCTGGTGGATGAACACTGAAGACTTCCATCATGCGTTTGGTTTCCAACTGTATCCATTCTTTGTCCGAGAAGTATTCTAGAGCGTGTATAACTCTTTCTCTATCTGCATTGGCATCCGCTTTTGCTATCTTTTCGAAGTTGACATCGTACCATATCCTTGCTTTGTCGGAATATGAAAAGATATTTTTTATAAACGTAGCACGTTCTCCTTTGAAATGAGAGACAATCTCTTGTGGCGTTTGGTTGGTCTTGAAGCGATACTCCGCATAATAACTATGGGTTGGAGTGATAATGTCTAAAGCCTCAAGATAGACAAGTGCCGTACGTAATGGCAATTGTCGAATGTTTTGTCTTACCGAACATTGGTATATATTGGTCTCCCATGTAGGTGCCGATTCAAGGATCTTATGTACAAGAGAAGAGATGGTGTCTCTGCTAGGAGTATCCCCATAAACAAAATTTTCTAATGTCTGGATATGATCCAAATTGCCTAATATGGTACAATCTGAACTTTTCCCATCTCTTCCTGCTCTACCAATCTCCTGAGATAGTCCTTCTAGTGATTTGGGTAAGTCATAGTGTATTACCCTTCTGATATTGGCTTTGTCTATTCCCATACCAAAGGCAATGGTGGCTACGATAATGTCACATTTGCCTTGCATAAATGCTTGTTGTGTTTGCATGCGTATCTCTGACGAAAGACCAGCATGGTATGGGCGAGCATTGAATCCTTGGGTTACAAGTTGTGTGGCAACTGTGACTGCCGTTTCTTGTAGTGTGACATAGATAATCGTGGGATCGGTAGGCTTTGCTGTTAAGAGCTTGGCGATCGTATCAATCTTTTGATCAGCCTCTACGCCCAAGACTCTTAAATTTAGATTGGGACGATAGAAGCCCGTAGAGATAACGTCATCGGTTGCGATATGAAACCTTTTACATATGTCTTCTTGTACTTTCTGCGGAGCCGTGGCGGTAAGTAACAGTGCTTGAGGAAAACCAAACTCTTCTTTGTATACAGGTAGTTTGATGTAATCCGGTCGGAAGTTATGCCCCCATTCTGAGATACAATGGGCTTCGTCAACGACCAAAAGTGAAAGCGATAGGGTGTGAAGAAATCTTCTAAAACGTTCGTTCTTGAATCTCTCTACAGAGACAAATAGTATTTTATATTTTTGATCAACCAAATCTTTCCTTATTTGTTGTGCCTGATGAAGGGTTAACGTAGAGTCGATCTTGGTTGCTGGAATATTACGAGAATGAAGAAAGCTTAATTGATCGTCGATAAGTGCTATCAGAGGGGAAACGACGACGGTCAATCCAGGAAGCATTAGTGCAGGCAATTGATAGCATAAGGATTTGCCACTACCTGTTGGAAAAATCGATAGTACCGATTTGCCGTTGAGGACACGAGTAATTACCTCCTCTTGGCCTTCTCTAAAAGAGCTAAAGCCAAAGATCTTCTCCAACATCTTTTTGGTAACATCTGGTTGAATAGTCATAATTGTTAATGTGAAATAGGCGTGCACATTGATCAAAGAACGCCAATAAAACTTATATTTACATTTGAAACAAAAGTAATGAATAATGAATCAACGAACTAGAAATATTCTTATTGCCATGGGATTTGTCATTTTGGCACTATTGTTATGGTATTTTAGTGACATTGTAATATATATCCTTATCGCTTCGGTATTGAGTGTGATAGGCAAGCCGATCAAACATCTTTTAGATCGTATACGTATTGCAAAATGGAAGATGAACACCAATCTCTCTTCTGGACTTACCCTCTTGATCTTATGGGTGATAATTATCGGGTTCTTCTCCTTTTTGATTCCTATGTTTGGATCGGAAGCCAAAGAGTTGTCTAATATTAATATTCATTCGGTTATTAAATATATCTCGGATGCTTCAAAACAACTGACGTTGAATTATCCTTTTATTAAACTACCTTCTTTGGAGGAGCAAAGTTTAGGGGAGGTTGCAAGAAGTGAACTGATGCAAGCTTTCGATCTAAGTCAGGTATCTAATATTTTTAGTTCGGTCTTTGGTACTTTAGGAAGTCTTTTTATTCTCTGTTTCTCTGTCAGCTTTATCCTGTTCTTTTTTCTTCGTGAAGAGGATATGTTTACTGAGGGTGTGTTGCTCTTTATCCCTAGTGAATACGAAAGTAAAGTGCGTAATATTCTGGATTCTACCTCTTCGTTGTTAAAAAGATATGTGATCGGTATTGTCTTGGAAGTACTTGGTATCATGATCTTTGATACCATTGGATTTACAATTATAGGTCTAGGATTCTCCCATGCAGTGGTGGTGGCTACTTTTGCTGGACTGATGAATGTGGTTCCTTATATCGGCCCATGGATTGGAGCAATATTTGGGGTTACTGTAGCTATTGCAACCAATGTTCACGCCCCATTTATGGATGTAACGCTTCCATTGATCGGTCTGGTATTGTTGATTGCAGCATTATCTCAGATTGTGGATAATATCGTGTTCCAACCTTTGATCTACTCTAATAGTGTAAAGGCTCATCCTTTAGAGATATTCCTTGTTATCTTGATGGCTGGATCGGTTGCAGGAATTCCTGGAATGATTCTAGCAATACCAGGCTATACGGTGATACGTGTTGTGCTTCGGGAATTCTTTTATGGTTTCTCTTTTGTACGGAAATTAACTCAAAATATGGAGCCTGAAGAGAGTGAATAGGGCTTCTTTTAAAGCCTAAGACCCTTGAGTTTTAGGCTTTAAAATTTAATTGATCAAAACGTTTTATCTTGCGTAACTTAGATAGTAATGGTATACATCCATTAAAGATAGGTAGTTCATTTTTATGTTTAAACTTTTTTCCTTTTCTTCCTCTAATGATGCTCGGAAGTGCTCTGTAGAAGTGCATATGTGCCTTAAATACATAGGGTATTAACTTATGCTCTCCTGTAACGAGAAATACTGCAGAGGCAATGCCATCTAAGGTAAGCCTAAGAAATATGGTGGTAAACCATTCTTTACGATATAGATTTCTGGCTAATAGAAATAGATTGTTACGGAAGTTTAAATAGGTCTTCTTTGGATTGCCATATGGCAAAGATCCTCCTCCGAGATGATAGACTTTAGAACTTGGGTTGACCATGATCTTTGCATCTTGGTTTTGTGCTCGCCAACAAAGATCTATCTCTTCCATGTGAGCCCAGAAGATTTCATCAAAACCATCCAATTGATGCCATGTCTTAGATCTGATTATAAGGCATGCTCCTGAGGCCCAAAAGATCTGTTCTTGCGAATTGTATTGGTCTTTATCTTCTTCTAAATCATCCATGATTCGTCCTCTACAGAATGGATATCCAGTGGTGTCAAGATAACCTCCTGATGCACCAGCATATTCGAATAGCTGATGGTTCTTGTCGTCTAATATCTTAGGTTGCTGTATCGCTACTTCTGGATTGTTTTCAAACATTTCCATAATAGGTTCAAGCCATTGAGAGGATACGCGAATATCGGAGTTTAAAAGAACATAGATGTCTGCATCAACCTGTTTTAATGCTTTGTTGTAGCCTAATGCAAAACCGTAGTTCTTATCTAGTGCTAACCACTCTATGTCAGGGAACTTATCTACAACCTCCTTACTATTGTCTGTAGAGCCATTATCTGCAACGATAAGTCGTGTGTTGGGATAGGTTGAATGTTCTACAAGTTCAGGAAGATATTCATCAAGTAGTGCCTCTCCATTCCAGTTTAGAATGACGACAGCAACACTTAGTGTATGTGAGGTTGTTTCGTTCATGGATATTTTTTGTGTAAAGATATAAAACTATTGTTCCTCTTTTTTATGTTTCCATCTTTTATGTGACCACAACCAATATTCAGGATTCTTTTTAATAATAGACTCTAAATGTTGCGCATCTTTTTGTGTAATGGCATATGGTGGTTCGTCTTTCGCATTTTCAGTAATTAATGTAAATCTGACATTATAGTAACCTCTCTTAGGTTTTTCTATCTCTGCTGCCAACACTACAGCATCAAGTTTCTTTGATATCTTCTCTACCCCTAGAAACATGGCTGTTTCTTGATTCAAGAAAGTGGTCCAATATTGGATGTTGTCTCTTTTGGGACTCTGGTCATTGATAAAACCCGAAATAGAAGGAATGCCTTCTTTCGCATCTTTGTATAGACGTTTGAATATCTGATTTTTATCTATGGGTGTCGCTCCAAATCGACTTCTGAGTCTAAAATAGAATTTGTCAAAAGCTTTACTGTGAAGAGGTTTGTATACAGGATAGTATGTGGTATCTAAAAAAAGTTTTAAACTACTGATCCATTCCCAGTTGTTGTAATGCCCTAGAGAGGTGATCACTTGTCTTCCTTCTTTTAAGTATTTCATTGGTAGTTCAGGATTCTCTATTGAGATCCTTTTCTCAACTTCTTTTTTTGAAATATCAGAAAAATATAATGTTTCTACACTGATATCGGAGATGTGTCTGTAGAATTTCTTCTCTATCTTAATGATCTCAGATAAGGGTAATTCTGGAAAAGAATTTTGAAGATTTTCTCTAACGACTCTCCTTCTGTATTTTAAAATATAATAGGAGTTAAGGTAAAAGAAATCAGATACAAAATATAGTAAACTAAGAGGTAGAAAATTGAATGTGCGTGTGATTCCTCTTAGTATTAAATATAAAAACTGTTCCATTGCATGTAATTTTAAGAATCCCAGTAGTCATTCTTTTTTATGACGATACTGTTCATCAAAAACCGTTCCAAATTTTTTGTTTCTATGAGAAAATGTGTCTCTGTATATTATAAAAATATAAATTTTATGATTAAAAAGATTGCTTTAGTTGAAAATAGAGGTTGTTTAAAATAATTCTTTTTTCCTTTCTCTCTCTTTATTTCCTTATTCTCAATAAAAAATAGGAAATTTTAAATTGCTCTTTTGATATAATTGTATCTAGAGATGTGATCAAAAGCGAATATATCCACACTTTTTTTTATTTTTGTACCCTTATAAGTGATAGATAAGTATTGATAATAAATATATAACAGAAGAATTAATGGAAATACCTGGCAAGTACAATCCGGCGGATGTAGAAAGTAAATGGTATAAATATTGGATGGACCAAAAAATGTTCCATTCAGAGCCTGATGAGAGAGAACCTTATACAATCGTAATTCCTCCTCCAAACGTCACAGGAGTTTTGCATATGGGACATATGTTGAATAATACTATTCAAGATATTCTTGTGCGTCGTGCACGTATGCAAAATAAGAATGCTTGTTGGGTACCAGGAACGGACCACGCTTCTATTGCAACTGAAGCTAAAGTGGTAGCTCGTTTAAAAGAACAAGGAATTCAGAAAAATGATCTTTCTCGTGAAGACTTCTTAGGTCACGCGTGGGATTGGACTGATGAATATGGTGGAATCATTCTTGAGCAGCTAAAAACATTAGGTGCTTCTTGTGATTGGGATCGCACATGTTTTACTATGGATGAAGATCGTTCTAAATCAGTGATTACTGCTTTTGTTGATCTTTTTAACCAAGGATATGTTTATCGTGGTGTTCGTATGGTTAACTGGGATCCTTCAGCATTGACGGCTGTCTCTGATGAAGAGGTTATTCATAAAGAAGAGAAGAGTAAACTTTATTATCTACGTTATCAGATTGAAGGTACAGAAGAGTATGTAACTATTGCAACGACTCGTCCTGAAACCATCTTAGGTGATACAGCTGTTTGTGTTAATCCTAATGATGACCGTTTCAAACATTTGGCTGGTAAGAGTGTGATCGTACCATTGGTAAATAGAGTTATTCCTATTGTACAAGATGAGTATGTAGACATGGAGTTTGGTACAGGATGTTTGAAAATTACTCCTGCTCACGATGTTCATGATTACGAGATCGGACTAAAATATAACTTAGAAGTTATTGATATTTTCAATGATAATGGAACGATCAATGACAAAGTAGGAATGTTTGTAGGCGAAGATCGTTTTGATGTTCGTAAGAGCATTATTCCTATGTTAGAAGAGGCTGGTAACCTTGTTAAAGTTGAGGATTATACTAATAAAGTTGGTTATTCTGAACGTACTAACGTGGTTATCGAACCAAAATTGTCTGCTCAGTGGTTCCTTAAAATGAGTGAACTTGCTAAGCCTGCTCTAGAGAGTGTGATGAACGATGAGATTGAATTTCACCCTAAGAAATTTAAGAACGTTTATCGCCACTGGATGGAGAATGTAAAAGACTGGTGTATTTCACGTCAGTTATGGTGGGGACACCGTATCCCTGTATACTATCTAGAAGATGGTTCTTATGTAGTGGCTAGCAGTACAGAAGAAGCTGTTAAACTAGCACAAGAGAAGAGTGGTAATAGTGCATTAACTGCAGAAGATCTTCGTCAAGATGAAGATGTTCTTGATACATGGGCTTCATCTTGGTTATGGCCTATCTCTGTATTTGATGGAATGGAGAATCCAGATAATGAAGAGTTCAACTACTACTATCCAACGAATGATTTGGTAACAGGTCACGATATTATCTTCTTCTGGGTAGCTCGTATGATCATGGCAGGATACCAATTTAAAGGCAAACTTCCATTTAAGAATGTTTACTTTACTGGTATGGTAAGAGATAAGCAACGTCGTAAGATGTCTAAATCTCTTGGTAACTCACCAGATCCATTAGATTTGATGGCTAAGTACGGAGCTGATGGTGTTCGTGTAGGTATGTTGTTATGTTCTCCTGCTGGAGGAGACCTTCTTTTCGATGAGTCTTTAACAGAGCAAGGAGCTAACTTTACTACCAAAATATGGAACTCTTTCCGTTTGGTTAATGGATGGTCTGTAGATGAATCATTAGAACAACCAGCTTATGCAGCTAAAGGTATTGAGTGGTTCAATTCGAAACTAGATCAAGCAATTCAAAGTATCAATGACAACTTCGAGCAATATCGTCTTTCTGAGTCATTGATGACTATATACAACACATTCCGTGATGAATTCTCTGGATGGTTATTGGAGGTTGTGAAGCCTGCATATCAACAGCCTATCGATGCTAAGACTTATGCCGAAGTATTGGCAATCTTTGATAAGTTGTTAAGAATTCTTCACCCATTTATGCCTTTCATCACTGAAGAGATTTGGCAGTTGATTCAAAAAAGAGAAGAAGGAGCATCTATCATGCTTTCTGCATGGCCAGATGTAGCAGAGGTAAATGAGACTCTTCTTGCGGATTTTGAAGATCTAAAAGAAGCTGTTGCAGGTATTCGTACAATTCGTAAAGAGAAGAATATTGCAAACAAAGAGTCTTTAGAGCTTTCTGTATTTGCAGGAGATAAAGGATACCATACATCGTTGAATCCTGTTCTTGTTAAGATCGCCAACCTATCTTCTTTAGAAGAGGTGAAAGAAGAAGTAAGTGGAGCACTTACTTTCTTAGTTAAATCTTCTCAGTTCTTCCTTCCTCTAGGAGACTTAGTTAACGTAGAAGAAGAGTTAGAGAAACTAGAAGCTGAATTAAAGTATACTAAGGGATTCCTTAATACTGTAATGAAGAAATTAGGTAACGAGAAATTCGTAAGTGGTGCACCAGAGAAAGTGGTAGAGCTAGAGCGTAAGAAACAAGCGGATGCTGAAGAGAAGATACGTGTGATCAACGAACGTATTGCTTCTTTAAAATAGATTGAAATAAATCTCTATAATTATAAAAAAGGGTGGAACATGATGTTTCACCCTTTTTCGTTCTAAATATTTAGATATTTCTCTAAATGATTACTATTTAGAGAGTAAATATTATTTGTTTTGATCTTGCTCTCTCGGAGGGATTGGAATCCAATAAGGATCCTCTTCACTTAGGGTTTGACTATTTCTTCTAGGAGGAATTGGAATCCAGTAAGGATCATCTTCACTTAGATCTTGATCATTTCTTCTCGGAGGGATTGGAATCCAATAAGGATCGTCTTCACTTAGATTTTGATCGTTTTTTCTAGGAGGAATTGGAATCCAATAAGGATCATCTTCACTTAGATTTTGATCATTCTCTCTAGGAGGAATAGGAATCCAGTAAGGATCGTCTTCAAGATTCAAATTAGCATTAGTTAAAGTGGCTATTGAATCTTTAACGGCTAAAGATTTTTTGTTTTTATCAACAGAGATATTCTGAGTATTCTCCACTGATTCGGTTTTTAGTTCGTCTGGATTTAGAACGAACTCGTTTGTACATGCCACAAACATGGAAGCCATGGCAAGGGGTAAAATTACTTTTTTCATTTTTAGGTTTTAATAATTAAACATCATCTTCTATCCTTTCAATAGAAGATGATGTTTGGTAATATCAAATATGTATTACTTCATCGTAAGCTGCAGCAGCAGCTTCCATTATAGCTTCATTCATAGTTGGGTGAGGGTGTACTGAATTAATAATTTCATGTGCAGTGATCTCTAGGTTTTTACCTACGACCATCTCTCCAATCATTTCGGTTACATTAGCTCCAATCATATGAGCTCCTAAAAGCTCGCCATGTTTGTCGTCAAAAATAAGTTTTACAAATCCATCTTTTGCATTGGAAGCATTTGCCTTTCCTGATGCAGAGAATGGAAATTTACCAACTTTAATATTGTGTCCTAGCTCTTTTGCTTTCTCTTCTGTAAGACCAACAGAGGCCACCTCTGGAGAGGTATAAGTACAACCAGGAATGTTGTTGTAATTGATCACTCTCGGAGTTTTTCCCGCAATCTTTTCAACACAAGTGATTCCTTCCGCAGAAGCAACATGTGCCAGAGCTTGTCCTTTAACAATATCTCCAATAGCATAAACGGATGGAATATTGGTTTGGTAATAATCGTCTACTACGATTTTTCCTCTTTCGATATTAATACCAACTTCTTCTAATCCGATATTTTCAATGTTAGGAGTTACACCTACAGCTGATAATACGATCTCAGCTTCGATCTTCTGTTCTCCTTTTTTATTTTTTACTGTTGCAATGCATCCTTGCTCGCTTATCTCAACATGTTCAACGGATGCACTTGTCATTACCTTGATACCTGATTTCTTAAAACAGCGACCTAACTGTTTAGAAACTTCAACATCTTCGTTTGGCACTATATTAGGAAGGAACTCAACAATGGTAACCTTGGTTCCAATCGTATGATAGAAATTAGCAAATTCACATCCTATAGCACCAGAACCAACCACAATCATGCTTTTAGGTTGTTTAGGTAAAGTCATGGCCTCTCTATAGCCAATAACATTCTTACCATCTTGAGGTAAATTAGGAAGTTGTTTTGATCTAGCTCCTGTAGCAAGGATAATATGATCTGCTTCCACAATGTTTTTTTGGTTCTCTTTATCGGTCACTTCAATCTGGGTAGGAGAGATAAGCTTTCCATTTCCCATGATAACATCGATCTTATTTTTCTTCATAAGATAATCGATACCTTTACTCATTCCTGAAGCGACATTCCTACTTCTTTCAATTACTTTCGGAAAATCAATTTGAGGAGCCGAGTCTAAGGTAATACCATATTCTGCAGCGTGATTCATGTCTTCGTATACATGTGCGCTTTTAAGTAGTGCTTTGGTTGGAATACATCCCCAGTTAAGACATATGCCTCCTAGGTTTTCTCTTTCCACAATACCAACTTTAAAGCCTAGTTGTGAGGCACGAATTGCTGCCACATATCCACCAGGTCCACTACCAAGAATAATAATATCGTATTTTGTCATGACTTTTAAATTTATCTATGCGTAAAAACTTATAGTCGGAAACAATATTTATGACTATATGTCTAACGAAATAGCTAAAATATTGAAACAAAAAACATGTGAAAAATCATGTATTAAGCGATTTTATATCTCTTAATACTTGTTATACTAGCCCTTTTATACAAGGGAAAGACTACTTGATTAATTCGTTCAATTTATGGTATAATTTTTCTCCTACAATTCCTTTGGCAACAATGATTCCATTGGGGTCAATAAGATAGCATGTAGGAATACTTTGAACGTTATATAGCTTGGCAAGATCTGATTTCCAAACCTTAAAGTCACAGGTGTGATTCCATGATAATTTCATCTCTTTGATGCCTTTTTTCCAACTTGCTTCATCCTTGTCTAAGGATACACCAAAAATGGTAAAACCTTTGGTTTTATATTTGTTGTATATGTTTACAAAATTAGGTGCCTCTCTACGACATGGTCCACACCATGAAGCCCAAAAGTCGATCAACACATATTTCCCTTTAAATGATTTGAGTGTTACTTTATTGCCATTGATATCTGTAACCTCAAAGTCTGGGGCATGATGACCAATAGCAGTACTCTCAATCTTTTGTACTTCTTGGTCCAGTTGTTGGACTAAAGACGATTTAGGAAAATTCTTTTTATAGTCTATCAATAAAGATTTTAGTTCCTCCGTTTTAAATTTATCTTTCAGATCATATGCAGTCATATATACCGTAACGTGAGAGTTTGTATGGCTTTGTACAAATTCTTTCTGGTCCTTTATTGACTGCTGATTTAAAGCGATAAGCTTTTGGCGATAAGTTCTCTTTTTATCCATCTCTTTGGTACTCCTAAATTGCTTGATAAGCATTCTCATTTCTTGATTTAGGTTATTTTGAGATGATTGAAAAGAATACATTAGATCTTGAGATTTGGATCCAGTAATTCTTGGTGATTGTAGAGAATCGATATGTGATTTTATTGTAATATTGGAATTTTCTACAAACAACTGAAGGTATTTTTGTTTATTGCCTACAGGTCCAATGAACATTAGAGAAGGGTAGGTTACTTTACCATTAAAGCTAAAATGACCCTTATTAATAGTTGTGCTGTCGATTTTCTGTAATTTGTTTTGTTCTAATATTTGAAGATAAATTTTACCATCCTTCATTCCAGTTATAGTACCATCAATAGTGAATGATTTTGATGAACATCCAAAGGAAAGTAGAGAACAAAGTAGTATAAGTAATCTTTTTTTCGTCTTCATAAGTTTTAAGATCGGATATTTTTACAACATTGAAGCTACGATTAATTTTTTATAAATGCCTTTTATTTAATAAGAAATATTAAAATGATTAACATCAAGTTAATTTGGCAAATCAGGGCTGTCGCATAAGAAGGAGAAGATAAAGAAGGTTGAAAAGCCATTAACATTAGGGGTACTAGAACCCGAGACAACCAATGCCACCCGTGCTTTGGGGCAATGACAATAGAAGGTTTTGTTAGCCATCAAAAGAGGATTCTTGAGAAACGGAATGGTTGAATAGGCTAGGGGATATCTGAAAATAATTCCACTGGTTAAATAAAGGGTTCCTCCATGGTTTGTCCATGGTTCGTCCATGGTTCCTCCATCGAAAAGCCCAAATCGATGGACAAACCATGGAGGAACCATGAAGGAACCATGAAGGAACCATGGACAAAGTACCTTTCAATCTAGTATTAAATTTAGTGCATATCTATGCTGACATATTGGAGTTGTTTGTTAGAAAGAGCCAATTGACACTGTCTCATATAAAGGACGATAATTCAGTTGTATTTGGGTTGTCAAACATAATATTACTACACAGATTTTAAGTGTAAACAGAGTTTGGTCGCTCAATTTGTCTCCTCTTTTCCTATTATTTTTTCTTTTGATATCAACATTATTCTTACTTTTATCTAAATTGTAAGTTGTGTTCATTTCAATTCTAAAATTGTTGCATTCTTAAAACAAAAAATAAGATGAAAAAGGTAAAGATATCAGCAGTTTCCTATTTAAATAGTAAACCTATGATTCATGGAATCATGCAAGACAAGATTATAAATGAAATAGATTTGTCATTAGACCATCCTGCCGATTGTGCAAAGAAACTCCTAAATAGTGAGGTCGATCTTGGGCTTGTTCCAGTTGCTATCTTACCTAAGATGAAAGATTATCATATTGTATCAGATTATTGTATTGGAGGCGATGGTCCTGTGCACACTGTGGTGTTGGTAAGTCAAGTTCCACTTCACGAGATCGACACAATATATTTAGATTATCAATCGAGGACATCGGTAATGTTGTGTCAGGTGTTATGTCGCTATTTCTGGAATATATCTCCTGAGTTTAAACCTGGTTATGAAGGCTATCACCAAGAAGTAATCCAAGGTAATTCTGCTGCGGTAGTTATTGGGGATCGTGTATTTGAGATAGAGAACCAATATAAATATATCATTGACTTATCCGAGATGTGGAAAAAAGCGACAGGAGAGACTTTTGTTTTTGCTGCATGGATTGCAAATAAGCAATTAGATGAGAATTTTGTTTCCACGTTTAATCGTGCCTTAAAAGAAGGGTGTGATAATATTGATGCTACGGTAGAGATTTATCAGCCATTGTTTCCGAAAGTAGATATCAAAAAATATTTAGAAGAAGAAATATCATATGATCTGGATGATTCGAAAAGACGCGGATTGGAGTTATTTCTAAATTTTGTAACCAAAATTGAACATGAGAAGAATCAATAAGACCTTTTGGCTCCTTCCTCTATTTATCCTTATTGGAATGTTGCCATCCTCATCTTGTAAAGCATCAGAGAAACTATTGACATATCAATTGAAAGATGAAATAAATAGTTTTAGTTGGTATGATACCCAGCAAGCTTTTGCTCAGGCAGAGGAAGATAGTGTCGATGCGGTGTTAATCATTATGAATACCTACGGGGGAAGAGTCAAAGACGCAGATTCTATTCGGTCTAAAATTCTTCGTTCAAAGATCCCCGTTTATGTATATATTGACAATAATGCTGCTTCTGCAGGGGCAATGATATCGCTTGCTTGTGATTCCATTTTTATGACTCCTAGTGCAAGTATCGGTGCAGCTACGGTTGTGGGACTTGATGGAGCTGCAATGCCAGATAAGTACCAAAGCTATCAACGAGCTACGATGAGAGCTACTGCCGAAGCGAAAGGAAAGGTTGTCGATGAAGATGGAGAGGAAGTTTGGCGACGTGATCCTTTAATTGCAGAGGCAATGGTTGATGAAGATCTCGAGATTGAAGGGATTAGTGAGAAAGGGAAGGTGCTTACATTTACAGCAGAAGAGGCTTTGAAATATCGCTACTGTGATGCTATCACAGAAGATCTGGCTACAGTATATTCAAGATTAAACTTCAGTAAAGAACAAGTTACTGCGTATGAATATTCATTGTCAGACCGTTTTATACGATTTTTTGTCTCTTCGTTCTTGCCCGTTGTGCTGGTCATATTCCTAATGGTTGGTCTTTTCTCAGGACTGAAGATGCCGGGCTCGATTAGTCCATTTGCATTGGTTCTTCTTGCAGGTGGATTGTTCTTTATACCATTGTATATCTTTGGTTTGGCTGCAGCATGGGAAGTGATGATCTTTGGTATTGGTATTATACTTTTATTTTTAGAGATCTTTGTGATTCCGGGATTTGGATTCACTGGTATTTCTGGGATATTGTGTATTATCGGTTCTTTGGTATTGGCTCTTGTAGACAATGATGTGTTCGATTTTGAAGGGGTAGAAGTCTCTTCTATCACAACGGCCTTAAATATTGTTTTAGGATCGATCTTTGTTGCCATTATTATAATGATCTTTATTGGGAAACGACTGTCTACGTCCGATTCTCCGTTATTTAGGTTGTTCGGTCTTCATTCTGCATTGGAAGAAGAGGAAAGTAGAGTTGTTGAAAGAGAAGGTTTGATCTCAATGAAAGGGAAAACAGGTTCCGTGGTTTCTGTATTAAGACCTGTTGGCAAGATCAAAATAGATGGAGTTATCTATGACGCAACGACTCCTTTGGGAATGATTGAATGTGGAGAGAACATTGTTGTTGTTGGTTATAATATGGGAAAACTTGTGGTAGAAAAAGAAAGATCCCAATAGTAATTGTTTTGACTTAAATTTTATTGTCCGACTTGTATTTAAGTCGACATACTTATAATAGAAAGATTGTATCATTTTGGTGATGATACAATCTTTTTTTTGTTTATAACTTTCTGTTAATGTGTGTTTTGTGTGTTGATTTGAATTTTTTGTAAAAAAAAGATGTTTTTAGAATAGGGGTATCTCCCCTTTTTGACGTGTTATTAGTGTTATTGAGATGTTTTGTTTCAATGGATATTTTGAAAATATATTTAATGAGGGGGAAAATAGGTAAACTGATCAATTTACTGTTTCTGTTTTTTATGATGGAACTGAGTGTTTCTGCACAGGTCGATAAAAGGCATGAGTTGGTTGTTGGTCTTGGTGTGATAACATCAAATGATGTGATAGATATGAGTTCAGATCTTTTTGAAACGATCTTTACTTTAGGTGGAGTAACTTATGATGATATTTACACATTTCCTGCATTAAATTTAGGGTATAAATATCCATTGACAGAGGAATGGTTCTCTCTATTTGAAGTGAGTTATCAGAATATAGAAAAGGATATGTACCAGCATTCTGAATATGTTTCTAATGTAAAAGGTTATTTCCTTTCTGTCGGAGCTGGTGTAAGTTATTTGTATGTATCCAATGATTGGTTGCAGATTTATTCTGGTCTCTCTATAGCATATACTTTTATTTGGGATGTGTTGTCTAATGAAGAGATGCGTTCAGAGAACGATAAAAGATATTTGATGAATATACAGTTTAATGCCATTGGTATTCGAGCTGGAAAGCGATTGGGAGTGTTTTTTGAATTAGGTATGGGATATAAAGGAATTGCCAATTTGGGGGCTTCCTATCAATTGTAAGGCATTGGATATGATTAAGTATTTGGCTGTTATTGTAAAGGTTGTGCTAGTCCAATTTCTATTATGGGGATTGGTTTGTTGCCAAAGTATAGATTCTACTAGTCTTAAACCAGATATTCCTGTTTATCAGGATTATTATGTGGTTTATAATAAGACTCAAAATATAACTGAGGTTAAAGCGACTTTCAGAGAGAGTGGCGTTACGGGGGTAAGAATAACTCTCTTTGGGGATTCCAGAGTAAGATTTAATGGTGAGGCAGAGAAAGAATACTCCATCCTTTCCCATTATTTCTACTCGTGGAAGACAAACGGTTTTAAAGATGTTGATGTTGTGTATACAAAAAATGCGGGTACGCATTTTGATCATACTTTTCTAGTGCAATTAGCACCAATGGTAAACTTTGCCAATGGTTTTTCCTCTCTATATTTAGATGGAGAAAATGTTTTTACATGGCAAGGTGGTGCTATTGACACTGGAGAAAGTATATGGTTAACTATTAGGCAGAATGAGAAAATGACGCTCTATTCTGTTTCGACCAGAGGAGCTGTCTCTTTAAAAATAGCTAAATTAAAAGAAGATGGTCTTGTGAAAGGACCTGCAAAAGTTGAGCTTCTTCGTAAACACAGATTTAATTCACTAAAGATGAATGATGGAGGTGTAGGCGGACAAGTAACCTATGGAACTGTTATAGAAAAAGATATTATAATTCAATAGTCCAGAAAGAATTTTGTTTTTAATTTATATGAATATCATCGATCAGTGAATATTTAAAAATAAATTGAATATTTGTTTAGTTCGACCTCATGGCCAAAGGTCATGAGGTTTTTTTCTTTTCTTTAAAAGAAATCATGTTACCTGTTAATACTTAGATAGTTATTGTTGGATAATAAAGATTATTTTGTATTATTGGGTCAAAATGACTTAAGATTAATGAAAGTCGAGTTTTATGACTAAAAGTGTAGATATAGATAAATTTCATCTTCTTTTTGATAAGCACTATGCAAGCTTATGTTCTCTTGCATATAACTATCTAAAAGATGAGAGTGAGAGTAAAGATGTCGTTCAAGAGGTGTTTATTAAGGTGTGGTCGCATAAGAAAGAACTTGTGGATGATCCCAAAGCACAGTACTATCTATTTACAGCTGTACGAAATAACTGTATCTCATTACTTAGAAAGAAGATACATCATTTGTCTGTTGAGGATGATGGTGTTTTAAATAAGCTTGAAATGGAAAATCAGGATAGTGAAAAACATGAATTCGATACGAATCAGTATATCGAAAAGGCGCTGTCTATCTTACCCCCAAAATGTGCCGTCATTTTTAAGATGAGTCGTTTGGAATCTATGACCTATGGAGAGATTGCTAAAGATCTAGATATCTCTTTAAAAACAGTAGAGAACCAGATGGGAAAGGCAATTAAATTAATGAGAGAGTATCTAAAGAAGAATCCTATCCCTGTGGCGATGATGATTGTTCTGATGCTTTTACTTAGTCATTTTTAGGTAGTAATAATAAAAAGAAATTTCGAGACATGATCGATATCGACAACATATTAGCCAAGCATTTCTCTAAGCAAACAAGTGTTGAGGAAGAGAGAGTACTTGCAGAATGGATCGAAGCGCATCAAGAGGAGTATGCACAATTAAAATCATTGATGGATGCTACTCATTTGAAGGATTATAGTGACAAATTTGATGTTGCTGATGGTTGGCATGATTTTGTTGCCAATAAGGATCTTTCTTTGAGAGAAGAGAAAAATATAAAGGGGCGTTTTTCTCTTTCGGGATGGCGCATCGCAGCTTCAATTATTGTATTAATTGGGTTGGGGGCATTATATCACCTTTTTGAAAATAGTGATCGTATGGTGGTAGCCAACGAGATGATGGAAGTTGTATTGAATGATGGAACAGTGGTTACTTTAAACAGAAATGCCACATTTTCTTACCCATCCAAATTTGCTTCTAATAAAAGAGAGGTTACTCTAAAGGGAGAGGCATTCTTTAGTGTTGCCAAAGATAAACAACGTCCTTTTACAATATCCGTAGATGGAACGAAAGTGACCGTTTTGGGTACTTCTTTTAATATTCATTCTACAGGAGGCCATCATGTGGAAGTGGTGGTGAATACAGGGAAAGTATCTTTTTCGGATTCTCAAGGGCGACAAGTTATTCTTACTCCAGGAGAAAAAGGAGTGTATCAATCGAAGCAATTGACAAAGCAGAAGAACGATGATTCGAACTTTATGTCTTGGAAAACAAGGGTTTTAAGATTTGATGATGCATCATTATCTTATATCTTTGACACCTTAGCAAAAGTTCACCATAAGAAGATTGTTCAAAAGCAAGATTGGTCTGGTCATAAAGCTACCATTGAATTTAACCAACAATCTTTAGAAGAGTCTTTAAATGAACTTCAATTGCTATTTAATTTTAAGGTGATAAATTATAAAGATTCTTTGATAATAGATGAGAATAAACAAAAATCAAGTTAGACTTCAAATCATTACTTTGTTATTGATTTGTATGACTACTTGGTCCGCTATAGCTCAAAATAAAGAGGGTTTATCTAAAAAGGTTTTAACTCTAGATAAATCGACGGTGTGGAAGACAAAAGAGGTGTTGGATTATATTGAGTCTAAAGGTTTTAAGTTGGCATATAGTTCCAATGATCTCAATCTTTCACTTGCGATTCAATTTTCGGATGGATCCTATTCGATAGAAGATCTTCTTCAAAATATAATTGAAAAGACAGATCTTAAATATGTCATTAAGAAGAGAAAAATCTTTTTGGTTATTGATAAGTCACGTATAGACAATTTTATAGTTGTTTCGGGCTTTGTTAGGGAAGCAATTTCTCGTGAGACCTTAATTGATGGGATTGTATATGATCCAGAAAGCAAGAAAGGTATTGCTACAAATGACTATGGATTCTATAGTTTGAAATTGAAAAAGGGTACTAAATATCTTGTTGCTAATTCATTGGGATATAAGAAACAGGTTTTTACTATTCCTGAAGGAAAAGAAAATATCACTCATGATTTCAATCTTATGCTTGGTTCACATACGCTTTCGGAGGTGTTGGTAAAACCCATCTTTACTTCTGTGGATCTCTCTAATTGTGAGTTGATCTCTAATAAGGACATGGAGTTTTCTACAAGTCTATTGGGAGAAAAAGACTTTGTAAAATCTTTAAGAACGAAATCAGGTGTCATTAGTGGAGCTGAAGGTACTGGAGGTTTTAGTGTTAGAGGTGGTAATTATAGCCATAACTTGGTGTTAATTGATGGTATTCCTGTCTATAATTTTAATCATTTTGGTGGTATCTTCTCGATATTCAATTCAGAAGCAATCAAACAAGTTTATTTCTATAATGGTTCTTTCCCTGCAAAATATAATGGACGTCTCTCTTCTGTTTTAGACATAAGAACAAAAGATGGAAATATGAAGGAGTATCATGGGAATATATCTGTAAATCCATTGGTGCTTTCAGCATTTGTAGAAGGTCCTATCATTAGAAATAAGATGTCATTTGTTGCGGCACTACGCCGAAGTTTTATTGATGCTTTCTTTACCGGAGTACGATTAAACTTATATGATCTAAATATAAAAACCAACTATATTTTAGATAGCGAGAATCGATTCTTTTTTTCGCTTTATACTGGTCATGATAAGTTTGCTCTTGATGATGATATCTTTGGTGGTTTTGATAGTTTTGGTTTAGATTGGGGAAACTTATTAGGTACATTTAGATGGAATCATGTACATAGTACCAAGCTATTTCAAGAAACGTCTGTTACTTATAGTGCCTATAATAATCATATTGGGAGTAATCATTTTGTTGATGAGAACATTAATTTGGAGTTGAAAAATCGTATTTATGATGTGGCGATTAAAACGCAATTCCAATATTCTGTTTCAAATCATTGGAGTCATACTTTTGGTTTGAAATTAAATTATCTGCATTTCGAATATCCATTAACCCCTATTAATGCAGATTATACAGAACAAGTTTATCCTAAGGTACTAAAAGATAATTCTATTCATGCTGTAGGATTCTGGGAAGGGCAATGGCTTCCTACAGATTATCTAAATATACGTGCTGGATTAAATACCACATCATATTTTGTTCGACAAAAACAATATCATTACCTCCTGCCACGATTTGTTGTTTCCTATCATCCTTGGATGAATACCGAATTCTATATGTCTTATTCTCAACTAACTCAATTTCAACATGAGATTACGTTGGGTGCTATTGCCCTACCTAACGAACTAAGAGCTCCTAGTAGTGTTGAGATTGCTCCCGAGAAGTCTAATGTTGTGGAGGCAGGAATCAATGTTGATTTAGAGAAATTTGGTCATATAAAACTACAAGCTTATAAGAAGGAGCTTAAAGGAATAATTCGTTACCGTGATGGTCAGATCGTTTATTCCGATTATGTAGCTCCTCGTTTTGAGGATCGTATTCATATTGGTAATCGAAGAGTGAAGGGATTTGATTTTCAATATAAGGTTAAAGGAAAATTGGCGGGATTTGAAGTCTCTTACGGTTGGATGACTTCTGAAGATAGATATAAAGAGCTTAACGATGGAGATTTCTTCTCGAGCAATGGAGACATCCGAAATAGAATAAATGCATTAATCAATTGTAATATTTCGAGTTCTGTTCAACTCTTTACCTCAGCGGGATACAGCACGGGAGTTCCGGTTACCTTGCCTGAATATACTATGCCGAATATCGATGAAGTAATTGGGATTCAGAATTATGAAGATGTAGGCAAGGTGAATTATCAAGTGAAGAAACCTAATAATTATCGTTTGAGAGATAATTATTACGTCAATATTGGTGGATGTTATACAAGAACAACCAAACGAGAGAATAAATGGAAAGTGAATTTTGGTATTAATAACCTTGTCGCTAATCCTTATTCATTTATGTTATCCTCTACCATTGATTCTAATGAAAACAAAGTGGAGATCAATGAAATGAAATTAATGAATTGTTTCCCTTATTTAGGTTTTAGTTATTCTTTTTAGTTATGAAAAAAGTATTCTATTATAGGTATATGATATTGCTGTTTTCTCTGATGTTCTTTTCTTGTGAAGAAAAGATCTCTAAAGTTGATCTAGTTGTCCCTAAGAGTAGAGCTATACTTCTAGGAGAAATTAATCAGCTTGATGAGGTTCAACTTTTCTGGGGAATAGCAGGAAATTTAGGAAAAGGAACTTCCCATAAAGCAATTCAAAAGGGGAGTTTACTATTGAAAGATGTCAATCGTAAGGTCTCTTTACCACTATCCTTTTCGTCTAAAGATAAATGGCAATCGGATAAAATATCAATTACACCAGGATCTACCTATGAATTGAATGCCAATACCGATGGTTTTTCTTCCTCTGCAAATGTAATCGTACCTGAAGCAATTGAAGTGAATAACCTTACATCACAAATGATAGATGGAAATGTATCTCTCTCTTTATCTATTATTAATCCAACTGATAAAGAGGTATTTTGTACTATCTCACTTATGCAGAAAGAGTTTTATTTGTCACATCAACAAGAATCGACTTCTGTTCAAACAATCAGTTCTGTGCCTATACTTACAAGAGATATGGACGTGGATAATAATAAGTATAATGAATTTGAAACTCCATTTAAAACCATCTTCTTACGAATTGCTGCTAATGGTTCAAAAGAGTTGTCTTTCTCTTCAAGGGATTTCTATTTTGATGGTTTCTCTTCAGAATACGCCGTTTGGGTTAAATCTGTTGATATAAAGTATTATAATTATTTATATCGATCTGCCATACAGAACCAAGAATACAATGACACTACAGTTAAAAGAATTCAACTTCCAACAAATGTAAGCAATGGCATCGGTATCATTGGAGGTTGTTTCAAAGTAGTATTGCCTTTAAGAATAAATACTTTAGATAGTAAGCTCGTTGGTAAAAAAGATTCTAATTCTAAAAGTATCTGAATAGAGTAAAACTTGCATTCAAATCATATTCTGTATTACCCCCTTCTTTTTAGTATAGAGTATAAATAAATTTTTTGAGATTTAATTAATATTATTATGTATAACAGTAAGTTGTTTAGTTTATTTTTTACGTTCCTTATTATGCTACAATGGGGATGTAAGAAGGATGTTACAAGTGATTATTTGTCCGACACTGCTTCACAAGTTGCAGTGGAGTGTATATTTAGTCCACAGAATTCATGGGAGGTTTTTGTTTCAAAAACACATAAGTTAAATGATCAAGGAAACAAAGATGATCTTCTTAACGTTTCCTCTATTCGAATCATTGAAGATGGCTCAAGAATTATTAATCTTTCTTTTGATTCTAAAAAGAAAGCATTCGTAAGTCCTGAATACCCTAAAGCAGGACATCGATATAAATTGGAAGTGGAGATCCCAGATCATCCATTGATCACCGCTGAAGATTATGTGCCTTCAAAAGTGGATATTTCTGATTGTAAGGTAGATTTTGATAAGCAGCCTTTTGTTGAGGATATAAACAGTGGTTCAGACCTTTACTATAAGACAACTTTTAATATTAAGCAGGCAGCTAGTAATGCACAATATTTTAGATTAAATGTTTCGGTGTTAGAATCCTATCCATCTTATTTTAAGATGCTTCCAACAACAATTGCAGGCTTAAGAAGTCGAAATGTTCCAGAGGAGATCATTCAACAATTGATAAATGATACACAGGATGGGCAGTTGCCATATTACAATTTTAGTGGGTTGTTTTCAGATAATGTTTTGGAGCAGATTCTTCCAGCAGAAACAAAAGCGCAATGGAAGACTAAGTATGGTAACTTAATCAATCCTTTTATTTTAAGTATTAAGGATTTCTTCCCTTTGGTTCTTGAAGATTCTCCTTATCAGCCATCTAACATTGATGTTAAAGGTCGAGATGTTATTTTCTCAAAGAATAAATATTTCGATAGGTTGCTTATGGGGAACCTTAAATATTATAATGGTCAACAGATTGAAATCTACATAGATCCTAACGATGATTATTCAGACATGGAAATGTTTGCTTCTAAAGATCCAGATGAAACTTTTGGTCACTATGGAACTAACTTATATACTACCCGATTGGAATTTATCTCTCTGTCTAATTCTCTTAACCGTTATATGCGAGATGTTACAATTCAAAACAATAGCAATGGGGATATTTTTGCTCCAACGATAATGGTTCAATCTAATATAAAGAATGGGGTTGGAATCTTTGGTGGTTCTAATAAGAGTGTTACTCCTTTGTATTATGTTAGAAATGAGTATAAGTTTTAATAATAATGATGAAAGTGATCATGCAAAAAAATTATATAAAGATTTTAGTCTTAATTGCTCTTTCATGGATACTATCTGTTTCTGCTTATGCACAGAATAGAACGATTTCGGGAAAGATTAATGATGCAAAGAATGGGGAACCTATTGTAGGTGCTACCATATTTCTAACTCCTTCAAACAAAGGAACCGTAACAAATGAAATTGGATATTTCTCTATCATCGTTCCTGAAAATAGTGAGGACAAAATGGTGATTCGTTGTATTGGATATGAAACACTAACTTTATCTACCAAAGGTTTATCCTCTTCAATGATGAATATCGAATTGCCTCCTTTGTCTATTACTACAGAGGAAGTCGTTGTAAAAGGAGAGCATCGTGTGATGAATATTCAAAATGCACAAGTTGGAGCTCACTCCATTTCTCCTAAGGAAATTGAATATCTTCCTTCTCTTGGAGGAGAGAGAGATGTTATTAAAGCTCTTCAGATGCTTCCTGGGGTAACTGGAGGAGATGAAGGAAGTTCATCACTAGTTGTACGTGGTGGTAGTCCTGATCAGAACTTGTTTCTTATTGATCAGGTGCCTGTTTATAATGCTTCGCATGTGATGGGTCTTTTTTCTGTATTTACCCCAGAGGCGATAAGTCATGTGGATTTTTATAAAGCAGGCTTTCCTGCCAATTATGGTGGACGTCTTTCTTCTGTTGTAGATATCTCAATGAAGGAAGGTAATCGTAATCACCTTACTGGCGATATTACTATTGGAACCATTTCAAGTAAGGGATTGATTGAAGGTCCAATAAATAAAGGAAAAGGTTCATTTATTATTACTGCCAGAAGGACTTATCTAGATGTGTTGGCTGCTCCATTTTTAAAGGCAAAAGCTAAAACAACAGAAAGAGAAGACGATGCAGAAGTTACAAGTATGAATGATTTGAAGAGTTATTTTTATGATATAACGGGTAAACTTACCTATCAGATTACTCCAAAGACAAAGGCCTTCTTAAGTCTCTACAAAGGAAAGGATCTTTTTGGTGGAGGTTTCAAGGATGATACCAAATATGATAATGGTAATGTTGGAAAATCAGATTTTAGTGCAGACATACAGTGGGGAAACTTTACCTCTTCTTTAAGACTTAACCATATACATAACTCAAGGTTGTATTCCAATATTACTGCGTATACATCGATGTACAATTACAGTACTGACCTAAAGATGTATGAGTATATGAAGAAAGTAGGTGTGGACAAACCATCTGAGAATAGAATAAACAATAGTTATATCTCGAAGGTGTCAGATATTGGTTTAAAATATGATTCACACTTTAATATCTCGCCTTCTAATAGATTGGTGTGGGGACTTTCTGGAATATATCATCATTTTACACCAGGAGAGACAGTACAGAATAAAAGTGGTAATGCTTATTCTAATGAAATACGTACTGGAGCAAAACAGGTTTCTACAAAAGAAGGAGCAGCCTTTGCTCATTGGGAGTTTGATCCATTTGCAAGATGGAAAGTAGATATGGGATTGAGATACTCTTTCTATCAGACTGATGAGGTCTCTTTTCAACAATTAGAGCCTAGGTTCTCTGTACGTTTCTTAGTATCTGACCAGATGTCTTTGAAAGCATCCTATGCACTAATGCAACAACCTGTTCATCTTCTTGCACAAAATAACTTTGCTTTGGGGACTTCTATATGGGTTCCAGCAACCAAACGTATTCATCCAGGACAAAGTCAGCAAGTCTCTTTAGGTGCCATGTTAAATGTCTCTGATGCGCTAACCTTTAGTGTGGAAGGTTGGGCTAAGAAGTTAGATGACCAAGTAGAATTTAGATATGGAACCTTTGATAGCGCAGAGAATTGGGAAAATGAAGTTACTACTGGTATTGGTAGAGCCTATGGTGTTGATTTCCTTCTTCGTAAACAGAAAGGAAAAACAACTGGATGGATTTCATATACGTGGAGTAAGAATGAAAGAAAGTTTGATGAATTGAATAATGGGAAATGGTATCCATACAGATACGATAGAACCCATGATATGAAGATTGTAGTTCAGCATAAATTCTCTAAGAAAATAAGTCTTGGTGCCAACTATCTTCTATCTAGTGGATATCCTATTACGATTCCTACAAGTTATTATTCTTCAAATTCGAACTCTTCTAATCTGTTTTATTCGCCTAAAACGTTATATATTCCTGAGTTAAATAACAAAAGAATGAAAATGTACCATCGTCTTGATTGTTCTTTGTCTTTCCATAAAGAGAAAAAGAGAGGAACTCGTACATGGTCTTTTGGTGTTTATAACGCTTATGGAAGAAAGAATGCCTATAACTACATAACAGAACAAAGTACTGGAGACAAAGGGGAAACGAAGATAAAGATTTCAGAGTTGTCTCTGTTTCGTTTTATCCCAAGTGTTACCTATAGATTTAATTTTAAATAGATTCCTGACAAGTCTAGGAACCATTTAGACAAATAAAAAAGAAGCTATCCGATAAGTAAGATAGCTTCTTTTTGTTTTTATTATAAATCAAATAAAGATAGATAAGGGTCTGGACCCGTGAGTAGTAGGCTAGGTTCTTCTAATAGCTGTTTTATTTTGACTAAGAATCCTACAGAATCTTTCCCATCGATAATGCGATGATCATAAGAGAGTGCCACATACATCATGGGACGTATCACTACTTGTCCGTTTTCGGCAATGGGTCTTTCAATAATATTATGCATTCCCAATATTGCCGATTGAGGAGGATTGATAATAGGGGTACTCATCATCGAACCGAAAGTGCCACCATTGGTAATGGTAAATATACCACCTTCCATCTCTTGTAATGAGATCTTCTTACTCCTCGCTTTCGCTGCAAGCTCTTTTATCTCTCCTTCAATCTGAGCTATGGTTTTCTTCTCTACATCTTTTACCACAGG
Organism: Prolixibacteraceae bacterium; assembly: GCA_025210775.1. GTDB lineage: Bacteria > Bacteroidota > Bacteroidia > Bacteroidales > Prolixibacteraceae > Halosquirtibacter. Next base: position 113,872 of record JAOARB010000029.1, on the reverse strand, counting down.
TACCATTAACCCTTTGGGTGTCTGTACTGCGATACTTATATGATGGTAATGAGGAACATGTATCTCTTCGTCTTTGATGCTTGCTCCAACCATAGGATGAAGTTTCAACGCTTCACTTACTGCTTTGGTAAAAAGAGACATAAAACCAAGTTTAAACCCATGCTTCTTTTGAAAATCAGGTTGATATCTCTTTCTTATCTCCATTAACTTATAGAGATTAATTTCATTAAAAGTCGTTAGCATTGCGGTTTCATTTTTGACTGAAACCAAGCGTTGACTTAACTTCTTTCTAAGAGGAGACATTGGAATTATCTCTATCTCTTCTGTCCATTCCTCTTTTGATACGGGATTGTCCTTAGCAGATAGTACCTGCTCGATATCCCCTTTTTTTATACGCCTAAGTCCAGAGATAATATCATCCACATTAAGATCATATTCTTTCATCATCGCTTTAGCTGTAGGGGTTGTTTTTATTTCGCTGTGATGATCTTCTTCTTTCTTTATAGGCTTCTCTGTGGTCTTCTGCTCTACAATAGGAGTCTCTTCTATAGGTATATTATTTTCAACCTTACTTGATTCGCTACCTTCCGGTGCAGTGGCAGATTCATCTATCTCAGCCACCTTACTGCCAACAGGAACCGTATCTCCCTCTTTTGCATGTAGGTGTACCACACCAGCTACATCAGCCACGAGCTCTAAAGTTGCTTTATCAGATTCTATCTCAGCAATAGTTTGATTGAGTGAAACATATTGGCCTTCTTCCACAAGCCATCTTGCAATTTCCACTTCTGTTATCGACTCTCCAGGGGTTGGAACAATGATTGGGTACATAGCCATTGATTTATTTAAGATCTTTAAAAACCTTCGTTAATATTTCATTTAATCGCATTTGGTGTTGTTTGGGTAATCCTGTAGCAGGGCTACCACTTGCAGGTCTCGTAATGGGTTGTAGGTTTAACTCACTATGATGTAGTGTAATATAAGGCCAAGCACCCATATTGTATGGTTCATCTTGTACCCAATAGGAAACACAATGATGAGGGTATTTCTCTTGTATCGTTTTGATCTCTTGATAAGGGAAAGGGTAGAGCTGTTCCACTCTTACTAAAGCAATATCTTGATGTGCCTCTTTTTCCATCTCCTGCTTTAAATCAGTATAGATCTTACCTGTACAGAAAACAACTTTCTTCACCTTTAGTGCATCTGATTTCTCTTCGATGACACTTTGAAAACCTTTATCATATAGGCGTTCAATAGAATCGTTTACCGCAGGATGTCGCAACAAACTTTTAGGTGTGAATATAATTAGAGGAATACGATAGTTTGACAACACCTGATTTCTTAGTGCATGAAATAAATTGGCAGCAGAAGTTAAATTCAATACCTGCATATTTAAATTGGCACTCATGGATAGTACCCTCTCTATTCTAGCCGAAGAGTGTTCTGGACCCTGACCTTCATAGCCGTGTGGCAGAAACAGAGTAATTCCATTTTTTAGTCCCCATTTCTCTCCCGCACTACTAATGTATTGGTCAAATATCACTTGAGCTACATTAGCAAAATCACCAAATTGTGCTTCCCATATCGTTAAGCCATCTGGTTTTGCTAGTGCATATCCATATTCAAACCCTAGCACACCATACTCAGAAAGGTGAGAGTTATAGATATAGAAAGGAACTTTCTTTCCTCCAATGTGTTTTAAAGGGAAATATTTCTTGTCGCTATTTTCTCTTACCCATGCAGCATGACGATGAGAGAACGTCCCTCGTTCGCTATCTTGTCCAGTTATACGAACAGAATAACCTTCATCAAGAAGAGAAGCATAAGCCAACTGCTCCGCAATAGCCCAGTCTATCACTCCTTCTTTAAGAAGTTTTTTTCTATCGTCATTCAGTTTCAGGATCTTCTTAAAAAAGCCTCCTTCTTCTGAGATTTTAGTGATCTCTTCTCCCAATCTGAGAATATGGTCTTTAGACAAAATCGTTGGTCTATCATAGAGATCATCTTTCGATTGAGGCAATTCATAATGCTTTTGCTCCTCAAGAAGGAAGCCCTTAATCTTAATGGAACCTAGCTTTTTACTCTCTTCAAGGTTCTTATTTAAGATCTGTTCCACTTCATCGATCTTATATTTGACCATCTGAGAATCTAGTATATTATTGGCAATAAGTTTTGCCGCATAAAGATCTCTTGGGTTCTTATGTTGTGCAATAATGCCATACAATGTGGGTTGGGTAAAACGAGGCTCATCTCCTTCATTATGTCCATATTTACGATAGGAGAGGATGTCTACAAAAACATCCGAATGGAATTTCTGTCTAAACTCCATTGCAAGCTTAACAGTATATATGACTGCCTCTACGTCATCTCCATTGACATGGAAGACCGGACTACGTGTGACTTTTGCAATATCCGTACAATAGGTACTGGATCTACCTTCTAGGTAGCTAGTGGTAAAACCAACTTGGTTATTAATAACCAAATGAACCGTTCCTCCACATCGATACGAATCGATCTCAGACATCTGTATAGACTCATATACCACCCCTTGGGCAGCAATGGCAGCATCTCCATGAATGACAATAGGTGCTACTTTCTTTTCGTCTTTATCATATTTATGATCAATATAACCTCTTGCCATTCCCATAGTCAAAGGTCCTACCGTTTCTAGGTGACTAGGATTGGGTAATAATCTGATCTTTACTTTCTTCTGTTTGTCTGTGAGAATTTCATTTTCATATCCTAAGTGGTATTTTACATCTCCTAAAGAGATCCCCTTTTCATATTCGGTTCCCATAAATTCATTAAAGATCTCCTGACTAGGCTTCTGCATGATATTGCATAGTACATTTAGTCTTCCTCTATGGGCCATCCCAATAATGAATTCCTCTAGTCCTAATTCTGCCCCCCATTCAATCACACTGTCTAGTGCAGGTATAAGTGTCTCGGCACCTTCAATAGAGAAACGTTTTTGTCCAACAAATCGACGATGAATGAAATTTTCAAAACCAACAGCATAGCTTAGATGGTGAAAGAAATGTCGTTTCTTCTCCTCTGTTAAAGGCTCTCTGTTTTGAGATTTCTCCATTCTTTGTTGTAACCACTTGACCACTTCAGGATGGCGCATATAGAGGTATTCTACTCCTACCGATTCACAATAGGTGTGCTCTAAATGTTCTATGATCTCTTTCAAAGTACAAGAAGATAGGCCTATTAGATTGCCAGCATGAAAGGTTGTCTCAAGATCTTCTGAGGAGAGTCCAAAGTTCTCTATATCTAATGTAGGACTATATTTACGTCTGGTCCTTACAGGATTGGTACGCGTAAAAAGATGTCCCCTTTGTCTGTACCCATGTATAAGGTTAATGACATGAAACTCTTTTTGTATTGGTTCGTTATATCCTAACTCTTTTGGGAGTAAGGAGAAGTTCTTATGTGCCAATTCAAATCCTTCAAAGAAATGTCTCCATGAATCTTCCACCGACGCTGGATTAGCGATATAATCTTGATATATATTTTCAATAAGATCAAGGTCTTGATTGCCAATATTTGAGAATTTATCCATACATAGGTCCTTTAATATTTATCTTTAATCAGAACCAGATAAAGGCAAAAATGTTTATTCTTGACGCTCTTCTTTGAATGCTTTTTTCTCTTTAATGAAGGCAAAAGCGTTCCGTTTTAATATCTTTACATTTCTACTTGATATAAGCAACGATATGAAAGGATTTTTACATCAATTGGCAGAACATCTTTACCACACTTATGGACACAATATTCACGCTTTGACTATTGTGATGCCTAGTAAGCGTGCTGGTGCTTTCTTTCTGAACTATTTGAAATCTATTGCACGAGAGCCAATCTTGACTCCCAAAATAGTAACCATAAATGAGATTGTAGAGGAACTCTCTTCTATCCAAAAGGTGGATCCTTTAACCTTAGTTTTCCATCTTTATCGTATCTATAAAAAGATCACCAATACCGATGAAACGTTTGACAGTTTTTATCCTTGGGGAACGACACTTATCTCCGATTTCGATGATATCGATAAATATATGGTGGATGCCAAATTGTTGTTTACACATATAGAGGACTATAAAGCCATTGATCAGAAATTTGATTTCTTGACTGAAGAACAGAAGGAGTTTCTAGCCAAATTCTGGAAAACATTTAGTCAAAAAGGACGTACCCGTATGCAGGAACGTTTTGAAAAAACTTGGTGTACTCTACATGAAGTATATACCCAGTTTCGTCAATTCCTGTTGTCTGAAAATATGGGATATGAAGGTATCCTTTATCGTGATGTAGCAGAACGAATAGAGCAGAAAACACTTCAAGCTCATTTACCTGGACCTGTTTTTGTTGTTGGATTAAATGCCTTAAACAAATGTGAGATTACACTATTAAACTTTCTAAAACAACACCATCAAGCTGCTTTCTTTTGGGATATCCATCCTGACTATCTCGATGATAAGGAACATGATGCGTCTTTTTTCTTAAGACGTAATGTGCAGATGTTTCCCCAAGATACCGCTTTCGAATATAAGCCATTGGAAGAGAAACAGATTGAGATTGTTTCTGTCCCTTCTTCTATAGGGCAGTCTCAACCAGTTGCATCTTTTGTTCATAAAGTAATCAAGAAATATGCAGGAAAGAAGCAGATACGTTTTGATGATATTGCCATAGTATTGTGTGATGAAGATCTTCTTCTTCCTACCATTGGAGCGATACCTACAGCAGGGATACAAGATCTAGTGGTCAATATTACTATGGGGTTCCCAATGAAAATAACTCCTGTCAATAGTCTTATTTCTCTATTGATTGATCTTCACCGTAACCTTCATGTGGATGCCAAGGGAGTAAAGCTCTTCTATCATAAAAACGTTCAACGTATCTTAAACCACCAGTTGGTCAGTATGTGTGATCAAGAGAATAGCCATGCGATCTCTACTAAGATCATACAGGAGAATAAAGTCTATTTGCATCCCCAGGAACTAAGACAGGGAGATTTCCTTTCTGCCCTTTTTGCTTTCCATACCGATGTGATGGGCTTTAATAGCTATCTTTTGGGGATATTACAGACCATCTTTGCCAATATTAAAGCCAAAGAGGAGTCTTATGTAGGCATGCAAGAGGAGTTTATCTTTAAGGCTTATAAGTCGATTAAACGTTTAGGAGAACTTCTGGCAGAAAACCAGAAAGCTCAAAATTTCACCATCAGTCTATACGTCTATTTTAAACTCCTAAGACAATACATTTCCCAAGATAGCCTACCTTTTGAAGGCGATCCATTAGAAGGGATTCAAGTGATGGGGATCTTGGAGACCCGTCTTCTCGATTTTAATCATCTGGTGGTACTATCGATGAACGAAGGATCTATGCCAAAAGGCTCTAGTTCCAATTCCGTGATTCCGTATAATCTAAGGCGTGCTTTTGAACTTCCTTCTGTAGAGGAAAAATGTGCGATCTATTCCTACTATTTCTATCGTTTGCTCCAAAATCCAGAGCATGTCGAACTGGTTTATAACTCTACGACCGATGGTATGAACAATGGAGAGAAAAGTAGATATCTCTATCAGCTTCAGATGCAATATGGTTATGGTATCAAAGAGTCTACTGTGACTTATGATGTCGGTAGTATGGAAGCCAAAGAGATCATTGTCAATAAAGATGCTGTGGTGATGAAGCGATTGTCCCCTTATCTTGAAGGCAAAAGAACACTTTCTCCTTCTGCTTTAAATGGTTATTTAGATTGCCCTATGCGTTTTTATTTCCGTTATGTGGCAGGGGTGAATCCAAAAGATGAGGTAGCCGAAGAGATTGACGCTCGTCTATTTGGTAATATTTTCCATAAGGTGATGGAAGATCTATATACCCCATGGTTAAATCAAGTGGTGAGTAAAGAGATGTTCCTTCAACTAGCCAAAAACAATGCACGCCTAGATGAAGTGATACTTAAAGCTTTCCGAAAGGAATACTTTAAAACGCCTTATGCCACACTACAAGGACGAAATATCTTGGTGTTTGAGATTGTAAAGAAATATGTCAAAAAAGCATTACATATAGACAGCCAGCAAGCTCCGATTACCATTCTTGGTCTGGAGGTTAGAAAACAAAAAGAGATTGCCATCTTCGATGGTAAATACAAGATAAAGATTGGAGGTACCATCGATAGGGTGGATGAAGTGGACAATAAACTACGGATTATTGACTATAAGTCTGGTAGTGTCAAATTCGATTATGATAACATACCATCTCTTTTTGATGACGAAGATGCGTCAAGGAATAAAGCTGCATTACAGACACTCATTTATGGGATGGTCTATGACCAACATGCCGATGTACCACGACCAATAAGTGCAGGGATCTATCAGATTAACGAATTCTTTAAAGACCCCTTCAAATCGATCATTAACTCTAAAGAGGATGGTGAGATAGAAGATGTAGCCAAACAAACTCCTAAACTAGTGGAAGAACTAACCAAAGTATTTGAGTTACTATTCAACCCAGAGGTGCCTTTCGTACAAACATTATGTGATGAAAAATGTACCTACTGTGATTATAAAAATATTTGTAGAAAAGAAGGCTAGTGTTTTGCGACACTAACCTTCCTTTTTTTACTAATAGATCCCTATTTCCTTCGATCCAAGTACAACACGACTTTAAAAGATCCATAGGAATTCTGATGACTATCAATTGCATAGTGTATTTGATTCCCATAAATAGTTGTGTCATATTTTATCGTATTAAAGAGGCTATTGTATGCTAATATAAACTGTAACTTTCCTTTTGCTAGTGTTGATATAAGGGAGAGGTCATTTTTAAAATATCCACTTCTTTCATACTGTGTTGTTATTTCTGGACTGTAGTATGCTAAATTGTATTTTAGTTTAAATATGTTGGATAATCTAAAGGTGTTTTTAAATCGAACATCTAATTTTAATTGTTCATTTTTAATCCTTTCATTGTTGAAATCTGCCTTTGTCTCATGTTGATACAGGCTTGTGCTTAGATGCGTTTGCCAAAATTTTAAAGGATGAAATCCAGTGGAAATTTCTACTCCAAAACTTTTTGATGTTCCAACATTGTAAGGCTTGCTTACGACATCGTTTGCTCGTAGCCATCTGTAATTTTCTTTGTAATCATTCTTTTGTCTATAGAAGGTCTCTATGTTGAAATAACAACTTTCCCATGCATGTTGGTAAGCCGACTCTATTGTGTATGAATGAGATGGTGTAAGGAGAGAATTCCCTTCGTAAAATTCATTAAATGTTCGGTATTGATATAGTGGTGTTATTTCCCAATATTGAGGTCTGTCTATCCTTCTTGAAATATTAAAAATGAATTGTTTCTGAGGGGTAAATGAATATAGTAAATGGAATGAAGGTGATAAAAAATGAGAAGAAACATCCTCGTTCGTTTCTTCCTTGCCTTGATAAGAATATTGGGTCTTCTGCACACTATACTCGTATCGTACTCCCGCTTTTAAAGAAAGTTTCTTATGTTGATATTTTAAAGCATAATATAATCCATATATCCCCATTGAATAGTCTGTGTTTTGTCCCTTTTTTTCGCCATTATCTATGATCGTTTCTTGATCCCATATCCCATTGAAAGAAGCCATTTGTGGCATTGATTCTAATAGAACCTTTCCTCCAGCTTCCATCTCTATTTTATCGTTGAAAGTCTTGTTATAGTCTACTTTAAATTCAATACTGGTGTCGTTGTCTTCATTGGTTGCGTATCCATTTGAGTCGTTGTCTCCTATGGATTCATATAGTTTATCTTCTGCCGGTTTAAGGTAGGTCGATAGGTTTAGATTAGATGAAATAGTAGACAATGAATCGATCTTATAATCGTAACTAATATTTGCCCCAACCATTTGATAGGAATACTCTTTATTTAGATCATAAGATTGGTTCTCTAGTGTTCCTGTCTTTGTGTTTGTTGTTTTATTTTTTATTGGAGAGGCATTGATCGAAAAATCAATATAGCTACGGGTCGATAAGTTCTTGTTATACCCAAATTCAATATAGGATATTTCAGCTTTACTTTGATTCTTTATCTTATAGTTATACTGTTGTGTACCGATAGTTTGAGTCTTATTTTGATAAGTAGGATTGAAATGATAGTCGGAGTATTGTCCGTTTAGGTACCAGCCAATTCCATTCTTTTTTGACTCAAAAGCAAGTAAACCCTCTTGTGTCTTTGTGGTCTCTATTTGATAGCTCGAGGTAATACTTACTCCATCTAATACTTTTTTCTTTAGTATTACATTAATGATTCCAGCCGAACCTTCAGCATCGTATTTTGAAGAAGGATTATTAATAACTTCAATTCGTTCGATTCTATTGGTAGGTATCTGTTTTAATTTGGTGGCACCGTTTGCATCATAGTGATTGTTTATATAAACCATAAAAGATGCGTCCCCTCTATACGTAATGTGACCATTCACATCTACCTGAACGGAAGGAATACTTTCTAATAAATCGATAGCCTGTTTTGCTTCAGGGAAACTTCTTGCATTAACTACCTTTTTATCTACTCTGTAGTTTACAGGAGAACTATTCCCTTCTATTTTTACTTCTTGGATAGATTGATCTAATCTATGCAGTTCAATTTTCGGATATCTGGTATCTCGTCTAATTTTAATCTCTCTGTTAATGTTTTGATATCCCAGATATCTAATGATCATTCGATAATTCCCAGCCTCTATATCATCAATCCTATATTGACCATTGAGATCCGTAATTGCTCCTTCTACTTTTGTTGAATCTTTTAAATTTAGAATATAGATGTTTGCATACTCTAGTGGCTTGTGTTGTTCATCTTCGTATATCGTCCCTTTAATATCAAAAGATTGACCAAAGGATGAATATGAATTTGCAAGGAAAATAATAAATAAAGAAACAATGAATCTTTGCTTCTTTAGGAAGGGGTAAGACATTACTTTTTTCATAGTTGATTTTAGATTTTCAGAAATAGGTTTTAATCATAGAGATGCTCTTGTAATAAAATAAGATAACCTCTTTTCTTTCTTAAAAGGAAAGAATAGATCAGGATTATAATATTTATAAACCCAAAATTATAAGATTCTATTTATAGTTACAAGAGAGACAAGAAAGATGTTGGAGAAGTAATGCCAATTAGTAGTTATTCGGCATAAGCAGATAGAGCTTGTTCATAAGAATATCGATTGGATGTCTTGGGTGCATTATTGCTTTCTGAAACATTCAACGGAGTGGATATCTTTGTTTGATATCTGTTCTTATAAACAAGCTCTATAAATAGGATGTTAGAATTTTACTTAATCGAATAAGGTTTAGACTTTCAAGAATATTTTTTTCTTATACAATTCAACGATAGGAATAAAACATAGGATCACATAAGATATAGCCCAACATAATGAGGCTGTTTCAGGTTCAATACCCAATTCAAGAGAGTTTTGCATAAAATGTTGTTGGATATTGAATCCTCCAAATTTGATTTGTGTCAAAGGGATCATCAATAGATAATGAATGATATAGGCTGTGATGGCATTGGTTCCAAATATCACTCCTGCTTTGCCCCATTTCATATGATCTTTTACATCCATCAGATAATAGATTGTACCTAATGCGATATTGGCTAAGCCAGAGGTAACCAATACATATGAACTAGACCATAGGTTTTTATTGATAGGGAAGGAGTAGTTTACGAGGATTCCTAGGATCAATAGGATCGTACCAATACCAAATATACGTTGTAATTTATATTGGTGACTCTGTTTGGCTTGGATGATAAATCCAGTCATTATCCCTGTTATGGTCGTTGCAATAGCTGGAATCGTGCTTAACAAACCCTCTGGATCCCATGTGCCTTGAAACATCTTAAAAGGAATAACCATGCTATCAATATAATTGGCAAGGTTTTTACCTGGTTCTAATACTCCAGCACCATATCCCGGTACGGGGATATATTTCATGATAAACCAGTAGAAGGCTAGTATAAAAAGGCCAATATAGACTAGTGTTTTTTTCTTTACCGATAGAAACAACATGGAGCAGATAAGAAAAACTACGGCTATCCTTTGTAGTACACCGGGTAGCCTGAGTTCACTAAATCCAGAACCAATAACATTTAGCCCTATTCCGATTAAGAATAACATAATGGCACGTTTAATGATCTGTTTTATCAATACAGTGTGCGAAACGGTCTCTTTTTTCTTTGAAAAGGCAAAAGTGATAGAGACTCCGACAATAAAAAGGAAAAAGGGAAAGATAAGATCTGTTGGGGTGAGTCCATTCCATTCGGCATGGCGGAAAGGAGCATAGATATGTTGCCATGATCCTGGAGTGTTTACAATAATCATCGCAGCAATGGTAAAGCCTCTAAATGCATCTAGTGAAGCCAACCGTTTTTTCGGGAGCGTAGTATTGCCTCTCATAAGTGTTCAGTTTAGTTGAGAAAAATGTGTGTTTGGTGTTAGCTACTGGAAATGTGTTGGTTCCCATAACTTTGTACTAAAAATACAAAACTTTTTTATTCGTTTCTTCTTCTTCTGTTTTAAATAATAAATTTTAAGAATTGTCTTACTTGTGATCTGCTTATTCTAGTTATTTTTCATTTCTCTTTTGTGTAAATAATCGTAGCATTTATCTTTTGAAATGTCTTTTTATGTTCAGTAGTGACTTCTGTTTTTAGTGTAAATATGGCCTCAAAAAGGGTGTAAAATATCGCTTTTTGAAGCCTACCAAACCATTTTTACGTTTATTCCAATTTTATCTTAACTTCATTACAACTTTACATCAACTTCATATCAACTTCATATCATGTTCATATATACGTTATGTCAAGTTTACTCTAGAATGAAGTTGATATGAAGTTATGGTGAACTTGATCAGCCCAAGCAATGGGGGTTATTTAAGGATGAAATTAAGTTACGACTCATTTGACCTCTGTTCATCAATAGTAAGCTTGATCCTATCTCTGTTTTATGTTTATTATAATTATTGGTTAATATGGTATTAGCCCTTATTAAACGGGAGTTGTTGGTGGTTTGGTGCTATTGTAGAGCCATTTTTTTAGTAAAAAAGAAGAGTCCGTTTGAGAGCGAATGATATGGAAAATAGCTCTGTAGTAATATTTAATATTATCCTCATATTTTTATGTCGACAATCTTCAGAGTAATTGTTATCTTTAACAATTGATTGGTTTAGGTTTGTGTTGCTATTTTTAGTAAGTTGTTAAAATTTACAATTGATTTGTAGATCAGCTGTTTGGTAGTACCATCCGCCTTTGCGAAGAGGAAAGAAGGAAAAATCGGTTGTAGAAGAGAATGCGAATAAAGAGTAAAAATTATATAACTAAGAACGGATTGAGATGTCGAAACCAAAGATTTTATTAGTACACGCATTGAAGGCAGAGATGACAGAGATTCACTCAGATGCTTTCCGTTTTGATACACTTATTTGTGGTGTAGGAAAAGTAAATTCATCGCTAAATCTATTTCAGCATATGGAAGCATATGAGCCTGATTTGGTGATCAATATTGGAACTTCGGGATCTGTTAAACATCAGATCGGATCTATCCATTGGTGTACGGAGTTTGTGGATAGAGATATGGAGATTGTCAAAGAATTTGGTGCTCCTTATCGACTGAGCTTTCTAGATGAGTTGAATGCCATTAGTTGGTTAAAGAGTCCTCAAAAAACATCGATTTGTAATACGGGAGATCAGTTTCTGACAGAGGTTGATACCCATGCCGATGTGTTCGATATGGAGGCTTTTGCTTTGGCTTTGGCATGTAAGAAATATGGAGTACCAATGCTTTCGGTTAAGTATGTTACGGATATCATTGGTCAAAACTCTATTGCTGCATGGGAGGTGAAGCTAGAAGAAGCACGTCTGGCTTTAACGGAATATGTACAAGCTCTTTTTGACTAGAACCGAAAACATTGCGTTTTCTGTCATAAGGAAAATGTTGGGAACATCCCTTTTTATTGTTTTTAGAAACAGTAAAAAGGGATATTACCACTGAATGGCTCTTTTATCCACAGAGGCCATGTAGATATTCTCTTTCGTTTTCCTTATTTGTTAGGTTGTTTGTCTCTTATAATGAAGTTGAACCACTCCCGTGTCATAATACTTCGATGGCATGGCTTTTACATTTAATTGGTTGATACCTCCAAGAAAGAGTCTTTTCCCATCACCTAATATGGTTGGGATAACCGAGATGATATATTCGTCGATAAGGTCCTTTTCCATCAGAGATCTTACCATTTCCCCTCCTCCATCACATACGATATTCTTTCCTTTTTGTGAACGTAGCTCTTTGATGAGTTGTTCTACAGGACCATTATAGAAGTTTAGGTTTTTTTCTGCAGGACGATCTTCTCTTGTGAACACATAACAGTTCATGTTTTCTGTTTGGGGAAGAGTTCCTCCTGTGAGAGAAAGAATGACATCATAGGTTTTTCGTCCAACCAAATAGGTGTCTGCTTCTGCATAGACTTCAGTATAACCGTAATCTTCGCCCTCTTTTTCGGCAATAGAAAGCCAATCGAGATTGTCTTGTTTGGTTGCGATAAAACCATCGATGCTCATGCTGATATATAATATTACTTTTCGCATTAGAGTCTGTTTTAGTTAGAGATTTTATTTGAAAAAATAATAAGTGAAAGGTACAACCAAATAGAAAGACAAAAAATGAAAGAGTTAAATAAAATGCATAAAAAAAGCTGCCTTGAAAGATAAGGCAGCTTGTGATATTTTACTCATCGTCATCTAAAAGATCGGGACGAATTTGTTTTGTTCGTATGTAGGCTTGTTCCAATTTCCACTCTTCTACTTTCTTCTCGTTACCAGAAAGAAGAACTTCAGGAACTTTCCATCCTTTATAATCCGCAGGACGTGTGTATACGGGTGGACTTAATAGACCATCTTGGAATGAATCGGTAAGTGCAGATGTTTCATCAGATAGTACCCCTGGTATAAGTCGGATGATAGAATCACAAACCAATGATGCAGCTAGTTCTCCCCCTGTAAGGACAAAATCTCCAATAGAGATCTCCATGGTGATAAAATGATCTCTAACACGTTGATCTACTCCTTTGTAGTGTCCACAAAGAATAATAAGATTTCCTTTAAGTGATAAGCTGTTGGCATCCTGTTGTTTGAAAGGTTTACCATCAGGAGTCATAAAGATTACTTCATCATAATCTCTTTCCGATTTCAATTGCGTGATCGCTCTTTCAATAGGTTCAATGGTCATCACCATACCAGCGGTAGCACTAAACGCATAATCGTCTACTCTTCTGTGTTTGTCCGTGGACCAATCTCTAATATCGTGCACATGTACTTCTGCAAGTCCTTTGTCCTTGGCTCTTTTCATGATAGAGTGGTTAAAGGGACTTTCTAAGAGTTCTGGCACTACTGTAAGTATGTCAATTCTCATGCTTATGATCTAATATTTAATTCACAAAGGTAGAATTGTATTGTATTTTTTCAAAAACAAAATAATTATTGTGGCAATAATCTTATATGTAAGAGAAATTGGTTGGAAAAGAATAGAAGGGATTAAATTAATCTCATGGTAACTTTCTTTATTAGATCTAAAATAGTATATTTATAAACGAGACATCTAATTTAGAGTTTTTTATCTTCTCAGTAGCCGAGGGAAAACAGTTGATTGTATGTAAGTTTTCAGAGCTACTGAATTAATCCATATTTAGAAAGAAAATATGAGCGAAATGGACGGCGACTTGCAAGAAATGAAAACAGACCAATCGTCTGTTGAGAACGAAGCGACTTCGGAAACCCCTCAAGAGGAGGCGGCAAAAGAACTGGATATCAATGACTATATTGATACAGAGAAAGATTATACTCAGTCTGATAAGAGTGAGCTTATTTCTGCTCTGAAAAAATTGTTGAAATATCCGAATGTATTAGAGATACGCGATTATGTGAATACCATTGAAAAAGCGTTTGCTGCATTTAAGATTGTAGAGAATCAGCAGCTAAAAGATGCTTTTATTTCCTCTGGTGAAAAAGAAGAAGATTTTAAACCTCCTTTTGATATTGCTGAGAAAGAGTTCTCTGAACTGATGCAACAATATCATGAAAAAAGAAAAAAAGAGAAAGAACAAAGGGAGGCAAAATCTAAAGATAACTTGACAATCAAACAAGGGATTGTTCAGGAGATCAAAGAGATGCTTAAGGGGAATGAATCGATGCGTGTCTATTATGATCGTGTTAGAGAACTTCAATCGCTTTGGAGTAAAACGGGCTCCGTTCCTGCTGATAAATATAAAGCTTTAAGTGAAAGCTATCATTTCGCTTTGGATCAGTTTTTCGATCTGTTACGTATGAACAGAGAGTTCATCGAGATGGATCAAAAGAAAAATGAAAAGTTGAAAACAGAACTTTGTGAAGAAGTGGAGAGACTTGCTAAGAAAGAGAATGTTTTAGAGTCATTTAAAGAACTTCAACTTTTACATGAACGTTGGAAAGAGATTGGTTTTGTAAGTGCAGAGATGAAGCAACCCCTTTGGGATCGTTTTAGTAAAGCTACTGCTGAAATCAATAACTTATACCATAGTTTCCAAGCGGAAAGACGTGCCAAACAAACCAAAGATATTCATCGTAAAAAAGAGCTTACGGCTCGTGTAACTGAGATTATCTCTCAACCATTTGAGCGTTATAAAGAGATCAGTGCATATACCGATGAGGTGGTGGCACTACAAAAAGAGTGGAAAGAGTTAGGTATCTATTATGTGAAGGAAGATCGTAAATTAAGCGATGAGTTCCGTAATGCATGTAACATGTTCTTTGCACAAAAGAGAAAGTTGCAGAAAGATCTAAAGAAACAGTACCAAGAAGTTTTAGATAAAAAAGAGGCTATCTGTAAAGAGGCAGAGGCCCTGACTGTTAGTGAGGATATGGAAGCTACAACACGAAGATTAATCGAGTTGCAGAAAGAGTGGAAATTGGTTGGCAATGTGCCACCTCGTATGAGTGAGTCTATTTGGCAAAGATTTAAAGTGGCTTGTGATGCTTTCTTCGATCGCAAAAAAGGTATTCATAAAGAGATGCTTTCTGAAGAGAAAGACCATCTGGATCAAAAACGTCAGATTATCGATACCATCAAAGCTTTTGTTCCTGTTGAAACCGTGGAGGAGAATACGGAGATCCTTCGTGGCTATATCCATCAATGGGATGGAGTTGGAATGGTTCCAAGAAATAAAACTTCAGAGATCAACCATCAGTATCGATTGGCTTTAGACGAAGCACTTTCTAAAATTGATATGGCGGAAGAAGAGAAAGTTCTTTTCCGTTTTAATATCCGATTGGAGAGCTTGATGAAAAGTGATGATAAATTATTTTTATTGAACAAAGAGCGCAATCACATCCTTGCTAAGATGGAGAAATTGCAGAATGAACTAAGAACCACGAAAAACAATTTAGGTTTCTTGTCTTCTGCGGCAGATTCGCCATTGATGAGAGAAGTGAATAATCGAATGGAAGGTTTACAGCTTCAATTAAACGATCTTGCTGTTCAATTGAAGCGAGTAAGTGACCTAATGAAAGAGTAACATAATTTATTAAAACAAAAAAAATACAAATAGTTTCTCCTTTTTAGTGGGGAGAAACTATTTTTGTGTCGTTAAATTAGGCGGCATAGAAGTTCAAAAAATCCATTTTTTATTTGTTACTTTGTATGCTTTGTAAACAGCACTAAATTCTTTTAATCGTGGCAAATACGAAATACATCTTTGTTACAGGTGGGGTAACCTCATCACTAGGGAAGGGGATTATTGCATCATCTCTAGCCAAATTATTACAAGCTAGAGGACATTCCGTTACCATTCAGAAACTTGATCCATATATTAATGTTGATCCAGGAACTTTAAATCCATATGAGCATGGAGAATGTTTTGTGACGAATGATGGTGCAGAAACAGATCTTGACTTAGGTCACTATGAGCGTTTTTTGAATACACCTACATCACAAGCGAATAATGTGACTACAGGTCGTATCTATCAATCTGTAATAAATAAAGAAAGACGTGGAGATTATCTGGGTAAAACAGTTCAGATTATTCCTCATGTAACAGACGAGATTAAGAGATATGTTAAATATCTTGGAACAAAGCAAAATTATGATGTAGTGATATCAGAAATCGGTGGTACCGTTGGTGATATCGAGTCATTACCTTTTGTCGAATCTGTTCGTCAATTGAAATGGGAACTAGGGGATGATGCACTTTTCGTTCACTTGACATTGGTTCCTTATCTTTCTGCTGCGGGAGAGTTGAAAACAAAGCCTACACAGCATTCAGTAAAAATGTTATTGGAAAATGGTGTTCAACCAGATATCTTGGTTCTTCGTACTGAAAAAGAGTTGAACAAAGACGTGCGCAGTAAAGTGGCACGATTCTGTAACGTTGAGAAAGATGCAGTGATCCAATCTATCGATGTGCCTACTATCTATGAAGTGCCATTGAAGATGCAAGAGGAGAAGCTAGATGAGGTGGTTTGTCGTAAGTTAGGATTGAAATCTCATACAGAGCCTAAATTGGAAGCATGGAATGATTTCTTATATCGTTTCAAGAATCCAACTAAGACTGTAAATATTGGTTTGGTCGGTAAGTATGTAGAATTACATGATGCTTATAAGTCGATTACTGAAGCTTTAATTCATGCTGGTACTGTTCACCAAGTACGTGTAAAAGTAAAATGGATTCACTCTGAAAAGGTAACTGAAGAGAATATTGCAGAAGAACTAAGCGATTGTCATGGTGTATTGATTGCTCCAGGTTTTGGTCATCGTGGTATCGATGGTAAGATCGTGGCAGCGAAATATGCTCGTGAGAATAATGTACCTCTTTTGGGTATCTGTTTGGGTATGCAAATTGTTTCTATTGAATTTGCTCGTAACGTATTAGGTATTCAAGATGCTGATTCTGCAGAGATGAACCCATCATGTAAGAATCCTGTTATCGATCTTATGGATGCTCAAAAAGAGATCACTGAGATGGGTGGAACAATGCGTTTAGGTGCTTATGCTTGTGAAGTGAAAGAGAACTCTAATCTTTATCGTGCTTATGGTAAGACGAAGATTGAAGAACGTCACCGTCACCGTTATGAGTTCAACAACGAGTACTTGAAGCAATATGAAGAGGCTGGAATGATCGCTACGGGGGTTAATCCAGAAACTAATTTGGTTGAGGTCGTTGAAATCCCAGAACATAAGTGGTATGTTGGTGTTCAATACCACCCAGAATATAAGAGTACGGTGTTAAACCCACATCCTCTATTTGTGAGCTTCGTTGATGCAGCACAAAAAGAAGTTAAATAATTAAGAAAAATATATGGATAAAAACACGTTAAAAGCATTTGTGCTGATTTTTCTTATTCTAGTTGGATCCCAATATTTCTTGGCTCCTTCTGCAGAAGAACAGGCAGAAATGCAACGTCAGCAAGACTCCATCGCTGCTATCGATGATGCGGCAGTTGTACAGAATGCTACAGCTAAGATGGAAGAAGTGATGCCAGCTGTAGATGATTCTGCAAGGCTTGCAATGCAAAAATCACAACTAGGTTCGTTTGGAGCTGCAATTGTGGGTGCAGAGGAATATGTTACCTTGGAGAACAATTTGATGAAATTGAAATTGTCTACAAAGGGAGGACGTGTATACTCTGTTGAGTTAAAAGATTACAAACGTTTTGATGGTACTCCTCTTGTATTGTTCGAGGGAGATATTAACCGTTTTGGATTGAAGTTTAATGCAATTCAGAATGGTGCATCTATCGAGACAAATAAATTATATTTTACTCCTTCTTCTAAAGGTACTGTAATGGCTACAGGTCCTGAAGTGCCTAAAGGAAAAGAAGCTATAGTGAAATTCAATGAGGAAAATCCTGGTAAGAATGCAGATTTGAATATGACTCTTAGAACTGCTGAGGGGGCTGTTATTCAATACCAATATTCATTACCATATAACTCATATTTCCTTAATCTTAAAGTTGCAACACACCAATTACCAAAAGTGGCTTTGGCTCAAAATGGTTTGATGCAGATTGATTGGAGTTCTCGTATTCCACGTCAAGAAGCTCGTTCTAAATATGGTGAGGATACACATACAACTGTGATGTATCGTGTGTTGGACGAGAAGAAAAAGAGCAAGGGAGATGTGGACGATTTAGGTTTCTCATCGGATAAGAGTGAAAAGATTGAGGGTACAACTGATTGGGTTGCTTTCAAACAGTTATTCTTCTCTTCTATCCTTGTTAATAAAAATGGATTCTCTAATACAGATCTTAAGATTAAAACAGAAGTAAACGATTCGACTGCTTATTTGGCTAAGATGACTGCTTCGTTGGATGTTCCTTTTGATGCTTCAAAAGTGAATAACAACTATGATCTAGGTTTCTATTATGGTCCAAACAAGTATACTATCCTTAAACAAAGATCGGATCTAGATTTCGATCACTTGATTCAATTGGGATGGGGTATCTTTGGATGGGTGAACAAAATTATTGTAATTCCTGTATTTAACCTTTTGAGTAATTATATCGGAAGTTATGGTATCATCATTCTGTTCTTGACCATCTTTATTAAGCTATTGATTTTCCCATTTACTTTTAAATCTTATAAGTCGCAAGCGAAGATGAAAGTCTTAAAGCCTGAGATCGATGAGATTCAACAAAAGTATGGAAAAGAGAAGGCGATGGAATCACAACAGGCAACCATGGCTCTTTATAAGAAGGCTGGAGTGAACCCAATGGGTGGATGTATTCCGATGTTGTTCCAGATGCCTATCGTGATTGCGATGTTCCGATTCTTCCCAGTATCGATCGAACTGCGTCAGCAATCGTTCTTGTGGGCTCATGACTTGTCAACATTTGACTCTATTGTCACTTTACCATTTACTATTCCTTTCTATGGGGATCACGTAAGTTTGTTCTGTCTATTGATGACTGTAACGAACATCCTTTATATGAAATACAATAGTGAGATGACGGGTTCCTCTAATGCAATGCCTGGAATGAAAGGAATGATGTATATGATGCCTGTAATGTTCTTGTTTATGTTTAACAATTACGCTTCAGGATTGTCATACTACTATTTCTTATCTCTATTGATTACTTTCATCCAAATGTTCTTTGTAAAACGTCTGATTAACGAAGATGATATTCGTGCTCAGATTGCAAAAAACAAAAAGAAGAAAGTAAAGAAATCAAAGTGGCAAACGCGAATGGAGAATATGGCTCGCCAACAACAAGAAGCTGCTAAGAAAAGAAAGTAATCTCTTTTCTTGTTTACAATAAAGAAAAAAAGAGACATCCTTGTTGGGTGTCTCTTTTTTATGCTTTGCATTATCCTCAGTGAAGATGATGATGTAAAGGGTTAGTCAATGTTATAACTAAATGGCGTGAAAGCTAATTTAGCAAGCTTAAAATGTTGTTTCCCCCATGGTAATCCAATGATCGTAATGGATAGGATTAATCCTAAAAGGATGTGAGTTAAACAGATTCCTAGACCACCTAATATTAACCATATAATGTTTAAAAGTACGTGTTGTATTCCTGTGTCAGGTTTGCTAACTACTTTGGTGCCAAAAGGCCATATTGCGACAGAGGCAAATTTGAAACACTGAAGACCAATAGGGATACCTATAATGGTGATGCAGTAGAATACTCCTGCTATTAAGTACTCTATAGCTGAGATAAATCCTCCACATATAAGCCAAATAAGGTTACCAATAATTCTCATGAGATTAAGTTTTTGAGTTGAATATTAGATTGATAACGATAAAAAATGTTAAGATAGTATTTGTAGGTTTCTTTTTGTGTAATGAATAAAAAAGAATCGCTACTTATATGAAAACACTTTATTTAAGATCATTAATATAGTAAAAATAAAAAATAGAATGTTTAATCGAAAAGAAATAGACCTAAGTAGTTGGAAACGAAGAGAACATTTCGAATTCTTCTCTCAGATGCAAGAGCCTTTTCATAGTGTGACTGTGGAGATGGATGTAACGAAAGCATACCAGAGAAGTGTGGAGGAGAATCAATCGTATTTCCTTACTTATATGCACGCTTTTGGTAGAGCGATGCAGGATATTGAGAATCTACGATATCGTTTGGTAGATGGAAAGGTCTATTGTTACGATTTTATTGAACTAGGCTCTACGATAGGTCGTAAAGATGAGACTTTTGGGTTTGGTATCTTGGGGTATGATCCGGACTTTAATACTTTTGTTAAAAATGCGACAAAGGTAATTGAGAAGGTGCAAGCTACCGAAGGGTTATGTGTAGAAGCCAATGATGCAATGCCTAATATTGTTTATTGTTCTACCTTGCCTTGGACACGATTTACTGCAGTCTCTCATGCACGTCATTTTGATGAACGTGACTCTATCCCTCGTATCTCTTTTGGAATGCGTGTCTTTGAGAATGAGAAGTATGTGATGCCTTTTTCTATTCTTGTGGACCACTCTTTGGTTGATGGGATACATGTAGCTAAATTTTTGGATAAATTCCAGTTGTATCTAGACTCTGATTACCCTTCTGTGTCGAAATAAGAAGAATGGAATTACGTGAAATAAAAGCCATATAAACAAGTCAAATAATTGAACCGGTTTTATTCAAAGTAACACAGGGCTACTTAAGGTGAGATATCCTTAATGTAGCCCTGTATTCTTTGTATCATGTAATGCTCAGTTATGAACCAAACTCTTTATCAATGTATGAAGCATATTGAGTGAGTGCCTCTTTTAGTGCTTCTTTTCTTTTCTCTGATAGAAAGCCTAAAGAGTAGCTTTTCTTTGTTAGGTTTGTCTCTATATACAACTCCTGTTCGTTCATTCCCCATGACTTGACATAGTTAAAATGAATCCAGTCGGCTTTAAATTTACCTTTCCATTTTACCACAATACTTTTGGGTTGTAGAATGATGTTACAGGTATTTAATTTAAAGAAATTAGTATAAAGCAGAACACCTAGTACAATAAGAATAAATTGAATTATATCCATCCATATCGATGCTCCTGCAGATAGAAAGAAATAACTAACTGCGACAGAAAATACTAAGATAGCCCCCACTATCTTTTGCTTGGTTAGATGAGGGTTCATATTTATAATTGCTTTCATCTTCAATATTTTATTGATACATCTCTGTAATCTCTTTTTGATACTTCTTCTTTAACTCTTTTCTTTTTAGCTTTAGAGTTGCAGAAAGTAGCCCATTGGATGGTGCCCACTCTTCAATAACAAACATGGTTTTCTTTACTTGTTCATGAGCAGATAGTTTCGAATTCAACGCTGCGATCTCTTTACGTATGGTTTTTATTACGATTGGATTGTTTAGCGCTTCTTCATCGCTACTATAGGTCATCTCATTTTTTTGATACCATGATTTTATATATGCAAAATCTGGTTTGATGATGGCTCCTGCGACTTTTTCGTTCTCTCCAACAACGAATGCTTGTTCGATAAAAAGACTTCCTTTAAGGGTGTTTTCTACTGCTTGGGGTGCAACATATTTCCCTGCCGATAGTTTGAAAATTTCTTTCTTTCTATCCGTGATCTTCATAAAACGATTGTCTATAAGCTGTCCAATATCTCCAGTATGGAACCAACCATCTTTGTCGATAATCTCTTGTGTTTGCTCTTCGTTTTTAAAATATCCTTGCATTACACCTGGTCCTTTGACAAGTATCTCCCCATCTTCTGCAAGCATAAACTGAGTGCCATTATCGACTACTGGTCCTACTGTACCTAGTTTTACGTATTGATCGTCTGTTGGATTATTTACAAAAACGACAGGAGAGGTCTCAGTTAGTCCATATCCTTCATAAACACGTATGTTCGCTGTCCAAAAGAACTGATGGATCTTTAATTGTAGCGCAGATCCTCCAGAAACCATATAGAATACTTCTCCACCAAGGATGTCTCTCCATTTTTGATAAACGGTCTTATCAAAGAATCTATATTTTATTCGATCCAGAATATTGTATTTTATTCCGATCTCATATTTCTGAGTAAACTTTACTGCTTGATCAAAAAGAACTCGTTTAAAGCCTTTAAGATCATCCCCAACACCAATTACCTTATCGTAGATCTTCTCAAGTAATCGAGGTACGGTATTAAAGACATGTGGTTTGATGGTCTTTATATCCGTAATCAATGACCCTAGATTCTCTATATAATATAGCGATAAGCCACTTAGCTGGAAATTGTAGGTTACCATTCTTTCGTATACATGTGAAAGAGGGAGGAAACTTAAAGCCCTGTGATCGATTCCCATGGCTCTATCTCCATTCTGGAACATTCTAGCACATGCTTTGGCATTGCTAAGAATATTTTGATGGGAAAGCATGACTCCTTTGGGCGTACCTGTGGTTCCACTGGTATATATGATCGATAGAAGGTCGTCAGGTTGTATGGATGCCTTAATATCTTCTATGTTTTCTTTATATTTAGACGAAAGCGTTTCAGCTTCTTTCAAAAGATCATTCCAGAAGTAGGTGTTGTCTACATCATCATTGATCGTGACGGTCTTCTTTATCGCTATGTTATTGATGAATACGGATGAATATTTGCGGTAGACCGATTTATCATTAATAAATAATATTTGAGCATCGGAATGATCTAAAATATACTCTACCTCCCCCAAATTTAGTGTCGTATATATAGGTACGTGTACGGCTCCTATAAGCGCTGCCCCCATATCAATCATATTCCATTGAGGTGAATTAGAAAGGATGGTTGCTACTTTATCGCCTTTACGTATTCCCATGGAATAGAGCCAAGTCGCTACTAAGTAGGAATTTTTTATATACTCTAAAGATGATGTTTTTACCCATTCCCCTTTGTTTTTTCTACAAAGAGCATCTTCTTTTGCTGCATAATCGGTTCGGTACAATTCTAGTATATCGAACAATCGGGTAACATTCTCCATGATCTACATTAATCTTTTAAAACGAATTTCATTATATATTTTCTTCTTGTGTCAAAATAGCATTGAAGGCGAAATGTAGATAAAAAAAACCTTTTTATCTAAAAAAACCAACTTTATGCTTATTTGTAGAAGTCAATGCTTTCATTTTGAGAATTAGATTACTTCCCAACCAGCACTCTTTAGACTCATCCATGCCTTATGAATAAATAGAGAATATAAATCTTTGTTCCATTGACTCTCTAACCATTTACTTATCTCTGATAATAAGATAGGTTGGATTCGAATCTCTGGATAAGCAAGTATCGCTTCGATCATTTCAAGGCTGTTCTGATCTATGTTAATCGTTTCTAACCCATGAGTGGTCATAAAAGCTATTTTGCTCTTTTTCTTCTTTGAACTTAATTTAATGAGTTTAAAATCAGGAGATATCCATAGCTTTGCACGAGGATGGTCTTCTACAATAGAGGATTCCATCAAGGCATTAGATATAAAATCTTTGGCTATATGTGTTTTGGGGATAGGGTGTTCAAACCATTGTTGTAGTTTAAAGTCTAAACCAACATAATGCATATAGTTATATAACGATCGTTTTAATCCATCTCCATATAAAGAGTGGTCTGCTCCTTTAGGATCAAGATGGTCACAATCGTTCTCTGCAAATTTACGATCTGAGATATCTATGCGTTCCACACCAAAGCTTTCTGGATCTAACCCTACAGGACTATGTACTGTCATTGCAAATCGATGCCAGAATCCACTGTCTATACATCCATTTTCAAAGAGTTGGCGTACGACCTCTAATGCATCTACGGTCTCTTGTTCTGTCTGTGTTGGGAAACCGTACATAAGATAAGCATGAACAAGAATTCCAGCTTCTCTCATTGCTTTTGTAACTCTGGCTACTTGAGTGATGGTAACCCCTTTATTCATCATCTTAAGCAGACGATCAGACGCTACCTCTAGTCCTCCTGAGACACCAATACAACCTGCTTTGGCTAATAACCTAGATACGGAAGGAGTGAAGGCTTTTTCGAAACGAACATTGGTCCACCATGTTATTTGAAGTCCTCTACGAAGGATCTCAACACTTAACTCGACAAGTATTTTAGGTGGTGCTGCTTCATCGATAAAATGGAACGAGCGTATTTGTGTTTGCTTTATTACTTCTTCTATACGGTCACAAAGCTCTTTTGCAGATGCTTGACTATAGCGACGAATATAATCTAAGCTGGTATCGCAGAATGAACATTTATGCCAGTAACATCCATGTGCTACCATCATTTTTACCCATTTCCCTTCGGTCCATAGTCGATGCATAGGATTGGTCATTTCTACCATCTCCATATATAGTTCCCATGGTAGTCCTGTGTAATCAGGAGCCCCTGTCTCTTGGTGGGATAAAGGATATTTCGAGGTGTTGTCTTGATAGTTTACACCATCACTATCTAATGTGAAAGTACGAACCAACTCTACCTCTTCGTTACGTATCTCTTTACGCAGTATTTGCTCTAGAGGTTTCTCTCCATCGTCTAATGTTACATAGTCGATATAATTAAACAATCTAGGTTCGTTTAGTGATCGTAATTCTGTGTTAACGAACCCTCCACCGATAAGGATCTTTATCTCAGGAAATTGTTCTTTTAGCTTTTTACAACAGTGTAAAGTCGAGATAAGGTTCCCCGGAAAGGGAACAGAAAAGCCCACCATATAGGGCTTGTTCTCTTCTATCTTTTCTACTAAAGTAGAAGTAAATTGTTGGGTAATAGCGGAGGTTAGGTCTAATGCTTCTTCTACTTGATCGAAAGAGGCCGAGAAAGAGGAGATACGTTCTGCATATCTACTAAAACCAAAGTTTGTATCTTCATATTTAGCAATGATATCAATGATCTCTTCAATAAATACTGTAGCACGATATTTGGCTTTATCAAAGATGGTATCTTCGGTGTAGATCTCTATATTCTCTTTGATTTGATTGCTTCGTCCTCCTTCTGGTAATGTTCCGTGATTAATGCGATATGCAAAACCATCGTTCTTCCCTTGTAAGAATTCTTTTACAGGCACTACATATTTCACATATTGTTGACCGATAAGATAAAGCTCTGTATCCTCCTCTGGAATTTTCTCAATGATTGGATTTAAAAAATCAGGAGTTAATATCTTATTCAGAACTTCAATACTTAGATCCAACTGTTCGACATCAAATCCTCTCATTTTTAAATATCCTTTTAAAAATGCAGTTGCAGGATATGGAGTATTCGGTTGGCAAAAAGGGGCTGTGACTAGTAGTATATCGTGGTTATTCATATTTATTATTGTCGCACATTTAAATGTATGTTGCGAAAATACGATTATTATACGAATCCTACTTCAATAGACGATCTTAAAATGTGGTAGTGAGGGCCTCTGTTCTCAATCTTAAATTATTACTATCGATCTTTCTGTGGATAAGTGAAAGGAACAATAATCGCTAGAAAGCGGTTATCTTTATGGTATCATTCCAAAATTTTAATTCCCATATTTAATGAAAAAGAAAATTCTTCTTTTAGGTTCAGGAGAACTCGGAAAAGAGTTTGTTATTTCTGCTCAACGATTAGGGCAGTCGGTAATGGCTGTGGACAGTTACCCAAATGCACCAGCCATGCAAGTTGCCGACCATTGTGCTGTAATCAATATGTTGGATGGAGAAGCTCTTGACCGTGTGGTTAGTGAGTTTAATCCTGATATTATTGTTCCAGAGATAGAGGCTATTCGAACAGAACGTTTGTTTGATTATGAAGCCAAAGGAATACAGGTCGTTCCTTCTGCTAAGGCGGTAAACTATACCATGAATAGGAAGCAGATAAGGGACCTTGCTGCAAAAGATTTGAATCTTAAAACGGCCAAATATCGTTATGCTACTTCTTTAAAAGAACTAGAAGCTGCAGTGGAGGTCGTAGGTATGCCATGTGTGGTTAAACCTTTGATGTCTTCTTCTGGTAAAGGACAAAGTACCATTAAAGATGCTTCTCATATTTCGGATGCATGGCATAATGCACAAGAGAAAGGAAGAGGAGATGCTACCGAGGTGATCGTGGAAGCATTTGTTCCTTTCATCTATGAATTTACTCTTCTTACGGTAACCCAAAAAGAAGGAGAGACGCTTTTCTGTGCTCCTATTGGTCACCGTCAAGCTAATGGTGATTACCAAGAGAGTTGGCAACCTGTAGCTATGTCACAGGAGATTCTAGAGGAAGCGCAAAGAATGGCTAAAGCTGTAACTGCATCTCTTACTGGTGCAGGATTATGGGGCGTTGAATTCTTTGTAACCAAAGATGATGTGATCTTCTCAGAATTGTCTCCTCGTCCTCATGATACAGGAATGGTTACATTAGCGAATACCCAAAATTTAAATGAATTTGAACTACATTGTAGAGCAATCTTAGGTTTGCCTATTAAGGAAATTCGATTACTAAGAAAAGGGGTAAGTGCAGTAGTCCTTTCGTCTATACAGACAGATAACTATATCGTTTCAGGGATGGATATGGCATTACAAAACTCCTATAATGATTTACGTATATTTGGTAAAGAACAAGCTCGTGTAGGTCGTCGTATGGGAGTCCTTCTTGCTTGGGAACAATCTCCTGAGGAGACCATAGAGGGTATTGTAGAGAGAGCAAAAAAGGATGCTTCGTTGATTAAAATAGAAGATCCTTCGATATAATCGTCTTTGATATTACTATATATTACATAAAGGCTTATAATCATTATGATTATAAGCCTTTTTTGATTTTTAATAGTTCTTTTTTTAATCAATTGTTCCTATTGATGTGTTGTATAAGATGGTAATATTTTACCTAAAGGTTATTTCTATTATGTAATTTAATCGTTCCATTTAGCTAGATCATCTATGAACACTTTTTTTAAATATCTCGTCTTACTTTTATGGGGCACTACATCTATTGTCTTTGGTGATGAAATAACCGATTTTGATAGGTACACTATGGCCAATGGGTTGTCCAATAATACGATCTCTTCTGTTTGTCAAGATTACCAAGGATACCTATGGGTTGGAACATTTGACGGTCTTAATAAGTATGATGGTTACCATTGGAAGACCTATCGCAAAGGAAGTTCGAATAAAGGGTTGACAAGCAACCATATAAAGAAGATGATTGACTTCCAGCATCGTCTATGGGTTGCTACCGATAATGGGCTTTCACTCTATGACAATCAAGATGATGTTTTCTCACGTGTCTCTATCTCTAAAGAAAAAGAAGAGACTGTTTCTGATATTCTTCTCGATTCTCAAGATAATTTATGGACTTCAGTGATAGGAAAGGGATTATTTCGTTTATCGAATATAGATTCGCTCTCTTGGACTTGGTGCGTTGAGGCCGATAATATTGTTGCTTTGGATAGCGATAAAGATTTGTTATGGTATGCAACACAGAATGGACAGTTGGTATGTTACTCTACATTAACGACACAACAAGAATCTTTCTTTTTGCCGTCAGTTCAGATTGTAGATATCTTAAATACATCTCATGAAATATGGATCGGAACTGAAGCAAATGGGGTTTTTATTTTTGATAAAGACCAAAAGACATTTACTCGCTTTAAATTGGACCCCAGTGTAAAAGTAACCAGAGAGATTACACAAGGTTCGGATGGTACCATATGGATTACTACCGATGGGGATGGTGTTTATGCGATCGACCAATATGGAAAGATAGAGCGCAAATTTAAGTTTAAAGGATCTCCAGCAGTTCTAACTGTTTTGAAGGATAATGAAGGGGTAGAGTGGTATGGTACGGTAGGTCTCGGATTATGGGCAAGGAATCCGATTAAAAGTTATTATGGCTATCAAAAAATACATACAGGGGAACTAGACCAAGATTTATTAATCAATAACATTCTTTCTTTCTGTCAATGGACCGACAATATATTGCTTGTTGGTACAGATGGAGGAGGTTTATGGGCGTATGATTTAAATAAAAAGAGAAGAATGGATCAGCTTCCATTTCCAGCTATCAATGCCAAGGTCATTAAAGCCATCCATAGAGATTTTAATGGTGATCTATGGATTGGAACTTATAAAAAAGGAATATTCCGTTTGCGAAAGAATGGATCTAAATGGGAGCATTTTAATCGTGTTGATCAGACTGCCTCTTTGATTAATAATGTATGGACTGTGATAGATAACAACGAGAAGGTATTTATTGGAACTCTAGGAAAAGGCGTCTTTTATTTGAATTCTAAAGGTGGGTTTGAGTCGTTGGTTTCCTCTTACACCAAAGAGATAGATCTAAGGCACTATATCTTATCTTCTCTAAATGATTCTAATGGGAACCTATGGTTTGGTTCTTCTAATGGACTATTGAAATACAATAGCGATGACAATCGTTTGATAAGTATGTTTGCAAATCCATCGAATCAAAATGGACGAGGACGGTCGTCTGTCACTTCTTTATTGGAAGATCACGACCAAAAGATATGGATAGGAACCAATGGTGGTGGTATAGGGTGTTTTAAAAAGGATACCATCCAATGGATCAATGAAGCCAAAGGATTGATCAACAATACCGTAATGTCTATACTTCAAGATTCAATAGATAGGGTTTGGGTAATGACCAATAGAGGGATCTCTGTTTTGAACTCTAAAACGGAAAAGCTTATTGGATTAGATGAATCCAATGGTTTACAATCTCTACAGTTTACATGTGCTACCATATTAAATGATGGTCATTTTGTTTTAGGTACTGTAAATGGTTTATATCTGTTTAATCCATTAAAAGTGCACTATGATATTTCTCCTCCCAAATTGGTATTAGAGAAGATGACATTTGCAGATAGAGAAAATAAGAAATATCATCTTTACCGAAAAGATCATGAACCTCTGTTATGGCTTCCTAAATACAGTGCTTTTAATCTAAAATTTACTGGTATTGATTATATCCAAAAAGAGAAGGCTGAATATCGTTATCGAATAGATGGATATATTGATCAATGGATATCCGTAGGAGATCAACGCTATCTCACTCTTATGGGATTGCCTTATGGTGATTTTAATATTAGGGTTCGATGTGGTTATCCCAACGTAAATAGTATTAGTAATGAGATCGTGATACCTATTAAGGTGTTAAGGCCATGGTGGAGAACAAAGTCAGCTTTTCTCTTATATCTTATTATACTAATGGTGATTGTTTGGATATACCAGATGCTTGCAAATAGATTCTACTCTCTAAAAAAAGAGGCGGAGCTAGAACAACTTCATAGTAAACGCAAACAGGAGCTTCACAAAGTAAGAATAGAGATGTTTACAAAGATGGCGCATGAGTTTATGACTCCTCTAACTTTAATTATCGCTCCTATTAAGGAGATTATTGAGAAAGAGGGAAACAAATTTCGATATATCGATAAACTTAAACTTGTATACCAACAATCAGAATATCTCCAGAAATTGGCAGAAAACATCTTAGCTTTTCAGAAGATGAGTATCCATACTCCTGTCCTACATCTTTCTTTTTTTGATATCAATGACTTAGTAGAGCGTAAGATATCTGAATTTCAAACGATATCAGAAAAGAAACGTATTGCGTTTGATTTTTCTCCTTTTGATCCTACAATGGAAGTGGAATTAGACTTCGAAAAGATCGAAACCATTATGTCTAATCTTTTTTCTAATGCACTTAAGTATGGAAAAGAAGATTCTGTTATCTCTGTTTCTATTGATCCAATGAAAAATGAAGAAGGTCTTGTGTTAGTGGTCTCTGATACAGGTATAGGTATACCTAAAGATAAGATTGATAATATCTTTCATCCTTTTTTTAGGGTTAATGAAGCATCGAGTGAAGTCGGAACAGGAATAGGATTAAGTATTGTTCGTGATTTCGTAAATGTGCATAAGGGAACGATCTCTGTTGAGAGTACGGAAGGCACTGGTACCACATTTAAACTTAACCTACCATGTCAATTAAAGGAAAAAACAGCGTTTATAGATTCGATCAACCAGAACGATACTACTCCCTATACAGAATATGTTGAGGAATCCTCTTCTGATCTTGTACCTTCTCTAAAATGTCTTGTTGTTGACGATCATATAAGTATGCTTCACTATCTTAATGACCTACTAAAAGATAAATATCAAGTAGTTTTGGCTACTAATGGAGAACAAGGTTATAAGATGGCATTACAACATATGCCTGATATTATTATTACAGACCTTATGATGCCTCAAGTAGATGGTATTGAACTTCTTTCTTTATTGAAAAAAAATAATATAACGAGTCATATCCCAGTGATTGTCCTTTCGGCTAAGCATGTGGTGGAAGCAAAGATTGCATCCGTAGACGAGGGAGCTGAACTATACCTTTCAAAGCCTTTTGATCCTCATTTGATTATTTCATATATAGATTCAATTCTGCAAAACAGAGCACGTCTTGCCAATCAACGTAGAGGAGTTACAAAACTACACGAACAATCTACTTTGTCTCCAATAGATCAAAAGTGGGTCGCTTCTTTACGAGAAACAATTCTAAAGAATTTGCAAAATAGTAAATTGAGTGTCGACTTTTTATGTCAATCTATGAATATGAGTCGTACCAGTTTGCATAGAAAACTTAAAGCCATTTGTAACGAATCGACTACTGAATTTATGAATGGAATTAGACTCGAAAAGGCAATGGAATTGTTAGAAACACGTAATTATCAGATTTCCGAAGTGGCTTATATGGTTGGTTTTAATAATGCATCCTACTTTACACGTGCTTTTAGTAAGAAATTTGATGTTACTCCTTCTGAATTTTTAGATGCCCTGTAGTTTCTTGAAATACAATTGTTTATGCTTTTGTGTGAAACGATAGTGTTACTTTTTTGAAACAATAATTCAACGATTGAAACATAAGAATTAGAGTTAGGAACAATACTGAGTTAGAGAGATGAATTCTTAAGATATTTTCGTGATATGAAAATGGAAAGAGAGATTCAGAAAAAGATGAAGAGAGTAAGAAAGGCTCAGTTAATGGTACTGGTAATTTTATTTATACTGGTATCACTTCTTCTTTTTTTCCTCCTCTGAATATTCCCTTGAAGAAACATTCAGTCGGGGAATTTATTAAAATGTAACTAACTAACACGTATCCGCTATGATGCAATTTTTAAAAAACGGAACACGGAAACTACTCTTATTGTCGATGCTTTTTATGGTCTCGATAAATGTTTTTGCACAAAAAACTAACATTACGGGAGTGGTGAAAGGAAAGAGTGATCAGCTTCCTATTCCAGGAGCAACCGTTGTTATTAAAGGTTCGACAACAGGTACAATCACTACTATTGATGGTATCTTTAATATTAATGCTTCTGAAGGTGATGTTCTACAATTCTCTTTTGTTGGAATGAAAACAGAAGAGGTGACCGTAGGTACTCAAACCAATTTAAATGTCTTTTTACAATCTGAAGCCATAGGAATGGATGAGATTGTAGTTACTGCACTCGGTATCAAGAGAGATAAAAAGTCCTTAGGTTATTCTGTACAAGAATTAAAAGGTGATGATCTTACTAGAGTAAAGGATGCCAACGTGGTAAATAGTCTTTCTGGTAAAGTTGCTGGGGTGACTATCTCTCCTTCAAGTACTGGTACTGGTGGAGGTAGCCGTATTGTTATTCGAGGAAATAACTCGATATCTGGAAACAACGAGCCTTTGGTGGTTGTGGATGGAGTCCCTATTACGGATGCATCTTCAGATACAGATGATAGATGGGGTAACCGTGCTATCGATAGAGGTGATGGTATTGCAGATATCAACCCAGATGACATCGAGACAATGTCTGTACTAAAAGGACCTGCAGCAGCTGCCTTATATGGATCTAGAGCTGCCAATGGAGTGATCCTTATTACTACAAAATCAGGAGCAAAAACAGACAAGGTGAAAGTGTCCCTTAGTTCTAATGTTGTTTTTGAATCTCCTCTTACACAGATAGACCTACAAAATGAATATGGACAAGGTACTGGTGGTGCTTTTGTTACACGTGGAGGCTCTAGTTGGGGACCAAAGATGACAGGTCAAGAAGTAACCGATTGGACAGGACAAAAAAGAGCATTAACAGCTTATGACAATAACCTAACAGATTTCTTAGAAACAGGGGTGAATATGACCAACAGCGTTGATGTTATGGCTGGTTCTGATAAAGTGAAATTCCGTGCAGGTTTTAGCCGTATGGATTATTGGGGACAATTGCCAGACAATAAACTATCGAGAAATACCTTGAGTCTAAGAACGACCGTTGATTTTAATAAAAAATTATCTCTGGATATGAAGTTAAACTATATCCATTCTAAAGGAGAAAATAGACCAAAATTGGCAGGGGACCCAGACAATGTATATTTCAATTTGGCTTTGATGCCTCGTAGTATCCATCTTTCTGACATGAAGAATTATCGTAACGATGATCTAACTGTAAGACGTTATTCAGATAATGGAGGTCAAATTCTTAACCCTTATTGGACAGTCAATATGAACACCAACTGGGATGATAAGAATCGTGTGATTGCCATGGCTAGTTTAAACTATAAATTGACAGATTGGGCTACAATGAAGTTGCGTTATGGTACCGACTATTCGACATCTAGAGCATACGATCAATTAGGTACTGGAACACCATATTGGCAACAGTCTGGTGATGTAAAACAAGGTTTAACTACATTACGAGAAGACAATGCAGACTTCTTAATTACTGCTTCCAAATCTGAATTAATATCTAAATTATCTACCAATCTAAGTGTAGGTGGAAACATTATGCGTCAGAATAATATGTCTACCATGCAGTGGTCTAATGGGTTGATTACTCCTGATTTTTACTCTATCAATAATGGGGCAGCACCACGTACCATAACTGATTATTACGAGAAAGGGATCAACTCTCTATATGCGATGGGACAATTAAGTTGGGACAACTACCTTTTTGTGGATCTTACCGCTCGTAACGATTGGTCTAGTACACTTCCTTCAGAGAATAGATCTTATTTCTATGCATCTGTTGGACTAGGATGGGTAATATCACAGATGGTAGAGATGCCGGAATGGATTAATTTCTTAAAGGTAAGAGGATCATGGGCTCAAGTAGGTAACGATACCGACCCTTATAAGTTGTCTCAATACTTAGATATTGAAACCATCGGTACATCTGGTGTTCCTGGTGCTACTTTGCCATCAGACTTACCAGCAGCAAATCTTCTTCCTGAACAAGCCCTTTCTTATGAGTTTGGTGCAGAAGGACGATTCTTAAACGACCGTTTAGGCTTTGATTTTACCTACTACAAGGTGAATACAACAAACCAGATTATTGCTTTGCCTTCTCCTCCTGCAACAGGATATGTAAACCAATTTATCAATGCTGGAGATATTCAAAATCAAGGTGTCGAACTAATGATTAGAGGAACAGTATTGAAGTCGGAGGATTTCCAATGGGACATGACATTAAACTGGGCTAAGAACACCAATAAGGTAGTAGAACTATTCCCTGGAGTAGATACTTATGTGATCTCTCCAAGTACTTCACAAGTAGGTGTAATCGCTCGTGAAGGAGGTAGTTATGGTGATCTTCAAGGAACCAAGTTCTTAAGAGACAAACAAGGACGTAAAGTATTAGATGACGAGGGACTACCTATTGCGACCCAAGAAAAAGATGTAATTGGAAACTATCTTCCTGATTGGACTGCAGGTCTTTCGAATAGTTTTACATACAAAAATCTCTCTTTAGGATTCTTGATCGACATGAGAAAAGGAGGCGACATATATAGTGGTTCTGTCAATGCAGCAGCAGCAGCAGGTACTTTAGCTGAAACTACAGAAGGTCGTGATGCATGGTATGCTGGAACAGGAGGTTATCCAGTCTCAGGAGTGGATAAAGATGGTAAGGTTGTAAACAAGAACGTGAATCCAGAGTCTTATTGGTCAAGAGTAAGTAGTATTGACGAAGCGTGGGTTTACGATGCAACAAACATCCGATTAAGAGAATTGTCTATAGGATACTCTCTTCCTTCAACACTATTAAGAAACACACCATTTACTAAAGCACAAGTGAGTTTCGTTGGACGTAACCTATGGTTAATCTATTCTGATCTACCAGGTCTAGATCCTGAATCTTCTTATTCTCAAAGTAATGCACAAGGACTTGAGCTAGGAGCCGTTTCTACTCCACGTACTTTAGGTTTCAATATTAAGTTAGACTTCTAAAAATTACTCTCATGAAAATAATGAAGCATATATATATCGCCATCCTAGTGTTGTTTTTTGCGGGATGTTCTGATTTTGATGAAATGAATGTCAACCCTAATAAGCCAGGGATAGACACAGGCGATCCAGCTCAGCTGTTTAGTAAGATGACCAAAGAATCTACATTAACAGCTTATCTACATCAACGTATCCATAATCTTGGAGTGGATGCTTTTAGTCAATATTATTCGGCACCTAACTTCTCCACAGAAAGAGGTACCATGCCAGATGTATGGGCGCAAGATTATTGGAAAGCATATTATGGTTGGCTAAACTCTGCCAACACCATTATACGTGTGACCAAAGACGATCCTGTAAAAGTGAATATTTATAATATTACACGCATATGGAAAGCATGGATGACACAAAGAACGACCGATCTTTTCGGTAACATGCCTTATTTTAATGCCGCTGATGGTACTGGAGTCAATCCAAAGTATGATACTCAAGAGGAAATATATCTTGATATGCTGAAAGAGCTTAAAGAGGCATCTGAGGGCTTATCTGCCAATCATATAAGTATGGGGACGCAAGATTTTATCTATGGAGGTGATGTAGATCTATGGAAGCGTTTTGCGAACTCTCTAAGACTTCGTATTGCCATGCGTATATCTAAAGTAAAACCAGCTATTGCGAAGCAACATGCAGAAGAGGCAGCAGCTTCTGGATTGTTAATGAGTAATAGTGAGATGCCAAAAATGCAAAACTGGAGTGCCCCATGGGGAAATGGTTATTCAACAAAATACTATGTTGATTGGGGACCAGGTAATGGGGTAGCGATGTCTACTTCTATGTATAACCTTCTTGTAGGTATTGGAGGACAAGCTTTCCCTCCTTCGTCTTATTTTGGCGATGGTATCACTTATACCGATGTGCCAACAAATGTAGACCCTCGTGGACCTCATTTCTTTGGCGTGTCCGACAACAATGGTAGTTTCTTAACCGATCCAACATATGCCGGTAGATGGACTGCTATTAATGTAGGGCTGACAGAAGATGCCAAAGGAATGCCAGCTAACTTTCCTCAAAACAATGCTCGTGTAGGCAAAGAGATGCAAGATATTGCTCGTCCATTTATTCTTATGCCAACATCTGAAGTCTTTTTCTTAAGAGCCGAGGGTGCATTGAAGGGATGGAATATGGGACTTTCTGCTAAAGAGTGTTACGAAGAAGGCGTACGTTTGTCAATGAAACAATGGAATGTGGATGCAACAACAGTAGCAGACTATTTAAGTTCAAACGAAAAGAATATCAATGGAACCTCAGCGAATTTTGATTTTGATAGTGGAACGAATGATAGCAAGCTAGACAAAGTCATGACCCAAAAATATATTGGAGGATTCCCTGATAATGGATGGGAAGCATGGGCTGATTATCGTCGTCTTCAACTACCTGTTCTAAAGGCTCCAACGGTTGTAGATGAAGGAACAGGCCTTGTTCAAGGTGATTTCGTACAGCGTATTAAATATCCTCAATTAGAACAGAATGTAAACAAAGCATTCTATGATGCAGCGGTTCAGCAACAAGGTGTAGATCTTGTAAGCACTAAACTATGGTGGGCAAAATAGAAAGAAAAAGAAAGATACTTAACCAGAATTAGATTGACACATATATATAGGTTGTAGTTGTTTTTAATCAATTAGACAACTCCGGAAGGAGAATAATTGGAGCATAAAACCAGTAGGAGAGGCTGTGATAATTTATCATGGTCTCTCTTTTGCTATGTAACTCATTTTTTATATCCAACCACGGGATTTTAGGAGTCGTTTCTCTATTATGGGGCTAATTATTTTATAACGATAGATAGGTTATCTATTCTCTAACAAACTGATATTTACAATATGTGTCTTTAGCGAAGGATCTATAAAAGAAGAGAGAAGCTGATTTTTAGACGTAACAATCTATTGGTCTTAGAAGGCCATAAATGGGTTGGGGAGGATCTTTTCTTAAGAAAGAAAAGAAAAAAGGAGGTTGTCCCAAAGTGACCTAGAAGAGGTTTGCAATTTCTTTACAAATTCGAAGAGAAAATATTTTCTCTATCTGACGACTTCATATAAGATACCCTTTCCTTAGGGAGGGAGATCATTTATTGTTTTGAGACAGCCTCTTTTTCGAAAGTAAGGATTACTTCAATTTTTCTCTCCGTAAATATAAAGAGAGTGGTGTGAAAGTTTAAAATTATACTTTTCACATACTTCTTCAATAATCTTATGAATACGAGGATCGCAGAATTCAAGCACTTCTCCACTGTTGGTATCGATGATATGATCATGAAGGTCTTCATCGAAGGTGCGCTCAAACTGTGCAATATTCTTTCCAAATTGATGTTTTACCACTAGTTTACAATCCAGAAGAAGCTCTATTGTATTGTACAATGTAGCACGACTCACTCGATAGTTTTTATTCTTCATAGAGATATATAAAGATTCAATATCAAAGTGTCCTTGGCGTGAATAGATTTCTTCTAAAATAGCAAACCTTTCAGGTGTTTTCCTATGCCCTTTTCTGATAAGATACTCAGTAAAAATGTTTTTTACTGTTTCCTTTGTTTTTACAGTACCGCTATTCATTGTTGATCTAAGTTTAAATAGTAAAGTAAAATTAAGAAATTATTTTTATTAGTTCTAAATATGACAAGAATAATTATTGTTTGTTCGTTTCTAATCGAACTACAGTATCTACTCCTTTAACCTTTTTAAGGGTTACAATTAGATTCTCAAGGTCTTGAAGATTATGTATATACAGATATAATAATCCTTCAAAAATCCCATCGTGAGCTTCGAAACTCACCGATCTAATATTAATATCATTTTGTTTAGATATGATGTTGGTAATATCATTTAAGATGCCAACACGATCCAATCCTTTAACTCTAATCTGGGCGAGGGATGAATAGAGTTTAAACTTAGTCCATTGAGCGGTTATAATTTTGTCTCCTTGGTTTGCCATCAGTTTAATGGCATTCGAGCAACTCATTTTATGAATTACAATATGTTCTTCACCGAGGTACCCGACCACCTGATCTCCAGGTAGAGGTAGACAACATTCACTAAGAACGTAATCTTTATTGGATTCTCCTAATAAAAATGGTTTCTTTTTATCAATACTACTTTTCTCTTCTTCTGGATTTTTCTTTTTAGCGAAAGTCAGCTTCCAATATTTAACGAATTTATTCTCTGATTTTACCTCTAAAATTTGATCGATATTATCCAGATTGATAATCCCCATGCCTAGATTGGCATACAACTGTTCTTTGGTATTCAGTTCGAAGTGGCGAAGGATCTTCTTAATTACATTAGAAGAGAGTTGAAAACGGCTCTTTTGAATGGCTTCTTCTAGTATCGTTTGTCCGTTTTCGATATGTTGTTTATGTTCTTTCTTAAAAGAGTTACGGATCTTCTCTTTGGCACGAGAAGTTCCTACAATGGCCAACCATTCTGGCGAAGGCTTTTGTTTCGAGGAGGTTAATATCTCGATCTGATCCCCACTCGATAGTTTCTGACTGTAAGGAACCAGTTTATGGTTGATCTTGGCTCCAATACATTGGTCCCCTAGATGGGTGTGGATATCATAAGCAAAATCTAATACCGTTGAGTTCTTTGGTAAGATCTTCATCTCTCCTTTGGGAGTAAAGATCACGATCTCATCACTAAATAGATTTAGCTTAAAATCATCCAAGAAGTCAAGGGCATCGTTTTCGGAGTTCTTTAATACTTCTCTAATCTTTTCAAACCAACGATTTAGCTCAGCCTCTTTCTCCTTTTCTTTCGATTCAATGCCTTTGTATTTATAATGGGCTGCAAAACCACGTTCTGCCACTTCATCCATTCGTTGACTTCGAATCTGAACCTCTACCCATTTCCCTTCAGGGCCCATAACCGTGACATGAAGGGCTTCATACCCGTTTGCTTTAGGAATGGTAATCCAATCTCTAATACGGTCTGGCTTGGGCTTATAAATATCAGTAACCAAAGAAAGAATATCGAAACATTGTCTTTTTTCTGATTTGTTTGGATCGGGTTTAAAGATAATGCGAATAGCCAGAAGGTCGTATATCTCACTAAATTTAACCCCTTTGTTCTGCATCTTATTCCAAATGGAGAAGATCGATTTCGGTCGACCATTAATGGTAAAGTCAAAACCTTCTTCTTTCAACTGGGTGTCTATTGGTTTACAGAACTCTTTAACCAACATCTTACGTTGCTCTTGGTTGTTATAGAGCTTTAATTTAATGTCGTTATAATCTTCGGCATGTTTATATTTTAGCGACAGATCTTCTAATTCCGATTTGATACGATAGAGTCCCAAACGATGGGCAAGAGGAGCAAAGATGAATAGGGTCTCTCCTGCAATCTTTAACTGCTTATGCTCAGGCATGGCATCCAACGTGCGCATGTTATGAAGTCTATCTGCCAATTTGATTAGAATAACCCTGACGTCATCCGAAAGCGTAAGAAGCATCTTACGGAAGTTGGCAGCCTGCTTTGAGTCGTAATTGCCCGACAGCTTGGTTAACCCATCAACGATATAGGCAATCTTGGCTCCAAAAAGATTTTCAATATCTTCTAATGTATAATCGGTGTCTTCTACAACATCATGTAGGATAGAAGCAATGACCGATTTGGTGCCTAATCCTATCTCACTAGTGACAATCTTAGCTACAGCCAAAGGATGGACAATATACGGTTCTCCCGATTTACGGCGTATTCCCATATGGGCATCATTGG
Source organism: Prolixibacteraceae bacterium (assembly GCA_025210775.1). Lineage (GTDB taxonomy): Bacteria > Bacteroidota > Bacteroidia > Bacteroidales > Prolixibacteraceae > Halosquirtibacter. The sequence continues at coordinate 74,945 of JAOARB010000029.1, read as the reverse complement.
CAAAATGAAATGCCTTTTCAATCAATTGTTTGTTCTCATCGGTGAGAGGACGGTTAAATGATTGTAGTAAATCTTCGTATAGATCTCTTATATATCGTTTTTCTGCTTCGGTCTGTAGATTCATCTTTAGGATTCTAAAAATGTGAATATTTGTCTGTCTTGTTTGAAAAGAGGCCGTAAAATACTATGAATTTATTTCATCGCAAACCTCATAGCATGCTTTTGTTAATTTATCCCAACTATATCGCTGTTTTTCCTCCTTTATATTACGAACAAAAAAGTCATAACGATGTTTTGAATAAAAATCATCTAAAGCTTCTGCTATCTCTTTGGGGTCTTTTTCTACCACATAGCCCACTTTCTGGTGGGGAACAATCTCTGAAAGTCCTCCTACGTTGGTCACCAACATCGGTACTTCAAAATGGTAGGCTATCTGCGTTACACCGCTTTGTGTTGCCGATTTATACGGTTGCGCCACAATATCGGATCCGTTAAAATAATATTTCACCTGATCTTCTCCAATAAAATGAGTGTGAAGTATTACTTTTTCTTTTAGCCCAAGCTTTTCAATCATCTGGTGATATTTGTCGGGACTGGCATAGAATTCCCCCGCAATCAGTAACTTAAGGGAATTGTCTTTGTTGCTCATTTGGGCAAAAGCCTCGAGTAGTAGGTCTAGTCCCTTATACTCGCGAATAAAACCAAAAAAGAGAATATATCGATTCTTTGGATCTAACGATAAGGCTTTTAGTGCTGTATCTCTATCCATCTTTTCTCCATAATTATCAAAAAGAGGGTGTACCGAAAGTTTACGTGGTTTCTGTGTGTCAAAAAGATCCAACTGTTTTAGTACACTTGAAGACATAGTTAGAAAACCATCAATATATTGCACCATATATCTAGTCAGCATATTGTCGAAAAAACGCTTCTCATGTGGAACAATATTGTCGGCCAATAGTAAAACTTTGGCTTGGCTATATTTTCGGATATTTCTAGCTACCGTTCCCAATGCAGGTGCTAAAAATGGAATCCAGTAACGTATGATGACTATATCTGGCTCACTTTGGGCTATCTTTTTTCCTGAACGCCACCAGTTAATGGGATTCATTGAGTGAATCATCCTTTTTATATCTAGTGGTGGTGCTTCACAGGTAGCATATTGACTGCTACCGGGAAAAAGAAACGATGGGTATTGCAGTGTGAAAGTAATCAATTGCACTTGATGACCCTCGGCTTCAAATTCTTTTGCCAAACGTTCGTTGGTGGTCGCTATACCTCCTCTATATGGCCAAGCTGGGCCTATGATAACAATCTTCTTACGCTTCATACATTTAACTTTTCTCAAAAATACGATTTCCTCTTTAGACTAAGAAATTTTGAATTTACTCTCTTTAAACCAAAAAAGAGGTTATGAATCTATTTTATAGTAATATGTTGCGAATTATATAACCGAAGAACCAATATTCTACCTCCTCTAGTCTCTTTTTACAGAGTGTATGTGTGAAGAGAAGGAAAATAAAGGAACTCTTTAGATTTTTGTCTTCACCTATCTCTAACTACTTTTTAGAGTAAAATGTAGGTAAGGGAAGATACAGATCTTTAAAATGTAAGAATAGAAAAATAGGGGTTTGGTACAGGGTTTGTCCATGGTTCCTCCATGGTTCCTCCATGGTTCCTCCATGGTTCGTCCATGGTTCGTCCATGGTTCGTCCATGGTTTGTCCATCGATTTGGGGGTTTTCGATGGAGGAACCATGGAGCAACCGTGGACATACCATGGAGAAAGGGTTTATGAAATACGATTCATGTTCTGGTTATGTTAATGGGTGAGATGGAGGTGAGGTTGGTCGATTATTGGAGATAAATAACATTTGTGATTTGCCGCATTAGCCTGAAAATGAATGAAAATGTCTGTTTGGGGATTTTAGAGTGTCATTTTTTGAGTTTTGTTTCTCATGTAATGAATAGGGGGGATATATTTTGTGTACCCCGTTATGGATAAAAGGAAAAAGAGATAATCAAAAGAAGAGAAGATGAAATCGTTTCGTTACATTATGTTTTTTAGCTAAAAATAGCTCTAGACAATTCTTGCGTTAAATTGGTTAGGGGAAGCAGAAGAGAGATCTCTATGGACATATGTATTTTGTGGTATGCTAAAGCTTTGTTTAAAGTTGAGGTGATGAATGAAATATTTATCATGTTTTTTTAATTCTAGCGATGGGATTCTTTTATCTTTGTGTTATGTAGGTTATGTGACCTTATTAAAAATGTACATTATGGAAAGACCTTTGATTTTAATCACAAATGACGATGGTGTTGAGGCAAAAGGAATCAATAGCTTGATTTCTTTCGTGGAGGACATGGCTGATGTATTGGTGGTTGCTCCCAATGGACCACGTAGTGGACAGTCGTCTGCAATTACAGTAGACCATCCTTTGCGTATTCGTTTGGAGAAAGAGAAACAAGGATTAAAGATATATAGTTGTTCGGGTACGCCTGTAGACTGTGTGAAATTGGCTTTAAACAAGATCTCTAATGTGGAACCAGACTTGGTTCTTAGTGGTATTAACCATGGTTTGAATAGTTCGGTTTCGGTGATCTATTCTGGTACGATGGGAGGTGCTATGGAAGGAGCGATACATGGTATTCCATCGATAGGCTTTTCGTTGAATGACTATCATGCTGATGCTGATTTTTCTAATATGAGAGAGGTGGTACGTACCATGGTGGCCAATGTGCTTTCCCAAGGATTGCCTTCAGGTGTATGTTTGAATGTAAATGTACCTAAAGGAGAGATCAAAGGAGTGGAGGTTTGTCGTCAAGCAAGAGGCCGTTGGACTGAAGAGTTTGAAAAGAGAGTCGATCCTCATAACAAAGAGTATTATTGGTTGTCTGGATATTTTGCCAACGATGAAGAACATGCTGTTGATACGGATGAGTATCTACTTAAGCTGGGTTATGCTTCTGTGGTTCCTACATCGGTAGATACAACAGATTATACGATGTTGCAAGAATTGAAAAAATGGAATTTATAGATGAGTAATTTAAATAATGTAAAGGTTCAAAGAGAGACGTTTATCAACTCTAGTAAGACAGGTTTTATTACAGGAATTCTGTTGCCTACCTGTTTTTTCTTTTTGACTTATTTCACAAAGTATGCTGACATTCCTTTTGATCAGTATATTCAAACTGCGATGGATAAAGGGGCAATGGTTTATCTTTTGTCTATCTCAGCATTCCCTAACCTGTTGCTTTTTTTCTTAGCCAATCAGTTGAATAAAAACTTATTCTGTAAGGGGATGGTGGCGATCAGTGTTGTTTGGATTGTGGTTATCTTTATCCTTAAAGGATATTTTTGGATGACCCTATAAAATTTAATGATTTCAAAAGGAGAAGTATAATATGAAATATTTTATCATCGCAGGAGAGGCTTCGGGAGATCTTCATGGAGCGAACTTAATGAAAGGAATCTGTGCCAAAGATCCTGAAGCGACATTTCGTTATTTCGGTGGCGAGAAGATGCAAGAGGTGGCTTCTGGTTTGATCAAACACTACGATCAAATGGCCTTTATGGGTTTTCTGAGTGTATTGATGAACTTAGGGGAGATCAAACGTAATTTTAAGCTAGCAGAGAAAGAGATCAAAGATTTTCATCCCGATGTGGTGATATTTATTGACTACCCTGGATTTAATCTGCGAGTAGCTAAGATCGCTAAAGAGTTGGGCTACCGTACTTTCTACTATATCTCTCCGAAGATATGGGCTTGGAAAGAGGGGCGTGTAAAGCAGATTAAGAAATATGTAGACAAGATGTTTACGATTCTTCCTTTTGAAACAGAATTTTATAAGAAGCATGACTATCCAGTGACCTTTGTTGGTAACCCAACGGTAGATGAACTTTTGTATCAGAAAGATTGGAATGAGACAACAGACGCTTTCTGTACGAGGAATAATTTAGATCAGCGACCTATTATTGCGCTGTTGGCTGGAAGTCGTAAGCAAGAGATACAGCGACTGTTGCCTGTGATGTCGAAAGTGGCAGAACATTTTCCAGATTTTCAATTTGTCATTGGAGGGGCTCCATCCATCACTAATGATCTATACAATAAGTATAAACAAGGTGCCGACTTACCAGTGGTGTTTGGACAGACACACGACCTTTTAAAACATGCCCATAGTGCTGTTGTTGCGTCTGGAACCGCTGCATTAGAGGCTGGAGTAATAGGTACACCTCAGGTGGTTTGTTATAAAGTGGAATGGGGACGTTTTGCTTCCTTTCTAAGGAAATTATTTCTCAAGATCCCTTATTTCTCATTGGTAAATCTTATCCTTGGTAGAGAAGCCGTAAAAGAGATTTTCCAAGAGAAATGTACGGTAGAGAATGTAACCAAAGAGATGAATCTTCTGATTCACGATGCAGCTTATCGTAAGAATATAGAGGATAGCTATAGTGAGATGTTAAAGATGTTAGATGGGGAGAAAGCGGGAGAGAGAGCTGCTGAAGCCATCATTAAGAACTTATCGTAGTAATATATATAACGTATTATGTTGCCTATTTTTCGTCGTGAGATACAATCTTTTTTTAGCTCTTTGTCGGGCTATCTAGTGATATCGATATTTCTATTTGCCACTTCTATTCTTTTGTGGGTTTTTCCATCCGATTATAACCTTTTGTCTACAGGTTATGCTAATTTGGATGGGCTTTTTGATTTGGGTCCATGGATTCTTCTTTTTTTGGTTCCTGCCATTACCATGAAGATGTTTGCAGAAGAACGAAGGCAGAGGACTTTAGAGCTTTTGCTTACTCGTCCTATCTCACGAATGGAAATTATTTTAGGTAAATACCTCGCAGGTCTTTTGCTTGTTTTTATTGCAATTGTACCAACTCTAATCTACTATTTTTCGGTTTATTATTTAGGCGATCCAGTGGGATGTATTGATTCTGGTGCAGCTATTGGTTCCTATCTAGGTCTATTCTTTTTAGCCTCAGTGTATCTGGCTGTTGGGATCTTTTGTTCGGTATGTTCTGAAAGCCAGGTGATCTCTTTCCTTTTGGCTGCCATTATTAACATGGTGCTCTTTAATGCTTTTGGGGTCGGTTCGCAGATGGTTCCGATGAGTGATTTTTGGAATAGTGTGGCACAGCTAGGTATTGATAGTCACTATCAGTCGATTGCCCGTGGAGTCGTTTTGTTAAAGGATCTATTCTACTTTGTTGTGGTGGTTACATTCTTTCTATGGGCAGCCAACCTTGTGCTTTCATGGAATGTCTATCCTGCGAAAAAGAAAAGGGTGACGATGGTCTATTGGCTTGGGTTCTGTTCTTTGGCTTTGTGGGCTAGTAGCTATGTTTCGTTCCAATTGGATGTGACAGAAGAGGGTAGATATTCCCTTTCACCTATAACTGAAGAGGTGATGGAGCAAGTGGATTTCCCTGTTCAGTGTGACATCTATTTGGCAGGAGATATGCCCTCTAAATTTAAGGTGTTTCAAGATGAGATCATACAAAAGATTCGCTCTTTAGAGTCTGTCTCTTATGGGGCCATCCACTACTCGTTAATTGATCCTTACCAAGAGGTTCCAGTACAAAAGAGAGAGAAATATTTTGAATATTTGGCTAAAAAAGGACTGATCCCTACAGACATTAGAATAAAAAAAGAAGAAGGAACTTCAACCCATCTTCTTTTCCCTGCGATGGTCATCAAAGGAAATGGAAAAGAGGTGGTAGTTAACCTGCTTAAAAGAAATAGTGTTTACTCTTCGGTTCAAAATCTGAATAGTTCAACAGAGCTACTTGAGTATGAACTGGTAAGGGCTATATATAAATTAAAACAAGGTCTGAAACAGAAGGTGGCTTTCTTGAATGAAGGGGCTACCTTAGATCCAAAAGAGACTTACGTGCTAAGAGGAGAGCTTAGAGAAGATTTTGATTTTGTCGATTTGACGGCCCAACAGATTTGGGATCAAAGAGACGATCTGTCTGCGGTTATTGTTGCTGATCCTAAAGAGAATATCTCGGAAAGAGCCAAGTTTATTCTTGATCAGTTTGTGATGAAAGGTGGACGATTGGGAGTCTTTATTGATCCTGTGAGTGTTAGCCTAGATAGCTTAGAGCATGGAATGACCACCATCGCTATAGGTAATGATATCAGTTTGAGAGATCAACTTTTTCAATACGGGGTGCGTATGAATTCGGATCTGGTCCAAGATTTAGATTGTATGCGACTGCCTGTAAATACAGCACTTCCAGGACATAAGCCTAAATATACTCCTGCGCCTTGGTACTTTTCTCCTCTATTGATGCCAAACCAGCAACATCCTATTGGTAAAGGTTTGGATCGTGTTAAAACAGATTTTGTCAGTTCTATCACTCCCACACAAAAACATGCAGGGGTGGAGGTGCGCTCTATTTTAACCACTTCTCCTTATGCGAGAACAACCAATACACCTTTAGAGGTCTCTTTAGAGATGATTAATCATCCTCCTAAAAGAACCCAATTCAATAAGAAGAATTTAACTATAGGTGTGGAAATGCAAGGGGCTTTTACTTCTGCCTTTAAACATCGTATGCCTCAGGCTTTTGGCTTTGATGCTTCGTATAAGGTGATTGAAAAAAGTAAGGATACCAAGATGCTTGTGATTGCCGATGGTCGTTTGCTTGCTAATGAGGTGCGTGTGATTCAAGGATCGCCACGTTTCCTTCCTATGGGGTACGATCGCTTTTCGAAACAGACTTTTGGGAACCGTGAGTTTATGACCAATGCTTTAAGATATCTAACGGATAAGACTGGTATCTCTAGCCTTTCGGGAAGGGTGATAAAAATGCGATTGTTGGATCGAATGAAGGTGAGAGAGAATCAGTTCTTGCTTCAGTTCTTGAATGTACTGCTTCCACAGTTATTCTTAATAATCTTTGGAGTGGTATTCTATTTTGTTCGTAGGTCTCGTTATAGGTATTAGCAAATAACCCTTGTTAGGACAAAAATAATCGACCATTTCGAACTTATTTAGTGATAAGTTTGTATATTCGTACAGAGTAGATTGTTTTTTGAAGACCATCATGCTGTGGGTCTAATCAATTGAAATAAAAGACAATTGAAACCGAACCAACTTTAATATTGGCGTTCGGATAGGAATAGATAATGATTAAAAAGAGATAATATGAAGTTTGTTGTTTCAAGTACGGAACTATTAAGGCATTTGAATGCGATAAGTAAAGTGATTAGTAATAAAAACACTTTACCTATTTTGGATAATTTCTTATTCCATCTATCCGATAATAAGATAACAATCACTGCTTCGGATTTAGAAACAACCTTGATCAGTTCGGTGATTCCAGAGCGTATGGAAGGGGAGGGATACATTGCTATTCCATCTAAGATTCTAACAGATACTCTAAAAGAGTTTGCAGAACAACCATTGACTTTTCAAGTGGATCTAGAGAGTTGTGCAATAGAGATTCTATCGGAAACAGGTAAATTCTCTATCGTAGGACAAGATGGACAGGATTACCCTGAACTACCAAAACTTCAAGAAGAGCAACGTTCTATTCAGTTAGGTCACGATGTCCTTCTTCATGGTATTGAAAAAACTATTTATGCAACTGCTGATGATGAACTTCGTCCAGTGATGAATGGTATCTTTGTTGAATTCTCAAACAACAATGTGAACTTTGTTGCAACAGATGCTCATAAATTGGTTCGTTACCAACGTAAAGATTTAGTGTGTGATTTCGATGCTTCTTTTGTTCTTCCAAAGAAACCAGCTCAGTTGTTGAAAGGAATCCTTCCAAAAGAAGAGTTCGATGTAACACTTAAGTTTGACGACTATAATGCGGTGTTCGAGATGACAGATTACTATATGGTTTGTCGTTTGGTGGAAGGTAAGTATCCTCCATACAACTCGGTAATCCCTAAAAACAATCCTAATATCGTAACAGTGGATCGTTTGGATTTCTATAATACCTTGAAACGTGTTTCTGTCTTTGCTAACCAAGCAAGTAATTTGGTGAAACTAGATATCCGCAAAGAAGAGATGGTGGTTTCTGCACAAGATGTAGATTATGCTATCTCTGGTGTGGAACGTGTGGCATGTAATAATGAAGGTGCTGAGATTGAGATTGGATTTAAATCGACTTTCTTGTTAGAGATCCTAAATAACATCAACGCTCCTGAAATTCGTCTTGAATTGTGTGATCCATCAAGAGCAGGTCTTATTCTTCCTAGTGAGAATGAATTTGAGCATGAAAATATATTGACACTTCTAATGCCTATGATGGTGGGAGTTTAATCCTGTTATAGGTCTATTATATAATATTCGATTCGAACTGATAAAGATACTTTATCAGTTCGTTTTGTTTCTATTTATTTCTCCTTATAAGGAGAAATCTGTTCTAAAGCTCTTTTACTATATACATATGAACTTAAATTTAAAAAATCCTATTGTTTTCCTTGATTTGGAAACAACAGGAATAGATATTGTTAACGATAGAATTATTGAACTGGCTTTCCTTAAGATCCATATTGATGGACGTGAAGAAGAGTTAGAGATGAGAATAAATCCAGAGATGAAAATCTCTGCTGAGGCTTATGGTGTTCATCATATTAGTGATGAGGATGTGGCTAATTGTCCTACTTTCAAAGAGAAAGCAAAAGAGATTGCTCGCTTCCTTGAAGGTTGTGATTTGGCAGGATTTAACTCCAATCGTTTCGATATTCCTCTTCTTTCTGAAGAGTTCTTAAGAGCGGATGTTGATATTGACCTTAAGAGACGTAAATTTGTGGATGTACAAACCATTTTCCATAAAATGGAGAAACGTACTTTGGCTGCAGCATATAAAATGTATTGTAACCAAGAGTTGGAGAATGCACATGCTGCAATGTGTGATACTCGTGCTACTTATGAGGTGCTAAAAGCTCAATTAGATAGATATGAGAACACAGAGGTTGAAGAGAATGGAAAGAAAATCGTTCCTGTAAAAAATGATATTCAAGCCCTATCTGAATTCTCTTGTTTTGATCGTAATGTCGATTTTGCTGGACGTATTGTATATAATAAAGAGAACGTACCAGTGTTTAATTTTGGTAAGAACAAAGGGCGTCCTGTGATTGAAGTACTAGAAGAACAACCAGGTTATTATGGTTGGATGATTGGTGGAGATTTTCCTCGTTATACGAAAAAAGTCTTGACTCAAATACGCTTAGAAGAAAAATTGAAGAAGTAAGATTATGAAGATTATTTGTATTGGTAGAAACTACGCAAAGCATGCCCAAGAGTTAAACAATGATGTGCCTCAAGAGCCTGTGTTTTTCCTAAAGCCTGACTCTGCAATTCTTCAAAAGAATAAGCCTTTTTATATTCCTGATTTTACTAAAGAGGTGCATTATGAGGTGGAGGTTCTTTTTCGTATTTGCCGATTAGGTAAGAATATATCAACGAAATTCGCTCCTCGTTACTATTCAGAGGTAGGTCTGGGAATTGATTTTACTGCTAGAGATGTACAGCAAGAATTAAAGAGTCAAGGGCTTCCTTGGGAGAAAGCAAAAGCTTTTGATGCTTCTGCCGTTCTTGGAGAATTTCTTCCAGTAGATCATTTTGAGGATCTGAGTAATATCGACTTTTGTCTTAAAAAGAATGGAGAGATCGTACAAAAAGGGAATACCAAAGAGATGCTTTTTGATGTAAACCATTTGGTGGCCCATACTTCTAAATATATGACTTTGAAGATTGGTGATATTATCTTTTCTGGTACTCCAGAAGGAGTAGGTAAGGTGGAGATCGGTGACCGTCTACAAGGGTTTATTGGAGATAAGATGATGTTTGACTTTATGGTGAAATAGAACTTATTTTTACAATAAGAAGAGGGCAATTACAAGAATGTATTTGCCCTCTTTCTTTGAAAGGATATGACGAAATTATTATAATATGCTAAAATCCTAGCTGAAATATTATTTATGCACCATAATAGAGCTCTACTTCTGGTGTCTTGATTGATAGATAGAATTCAAAAGGAATCGTGTATTCAAAGCAATTTCTTTTCCTAGAATATTGTATATGGGCTCCGAAGCTCTTTAGTTCATCGATATATTTGTATAACGAACTTCTGGTCATCTCCAACTGTTGGGCAATCTCCTCTGCACTCCCTTTCTGGTTGTGGAGTATCGCACAGTGAACAGTAGAAAGATTCTCAATCCTTTTCAGATATTTCATAAGTTAGGTTTTCTTAACAGTTGTTTGCAAATATATAAATTATGTTATTAGTTGCAAACAAATGGTCTATTTTAGATGCTCTTTTAGAATAGAATGTAGTGGTTTGCAAATTCTTTCTGCAAGAGACATTTCCTCTGTTACTATTTCAGCAATACCTTTCATATTTTGTCGAAATGGAAGTTCCGTCTTAAAATCCGTTTTTAGCGATTCCCCAAGTTTGATTGTTCCTGTGTATGTTGAATCTGCAACAGCAGAGATCTTATCAAGATTTCCATGAACAATTCCATACTCTCTAAAAGGATAATCGGCATGTGTGTGTTAATTGAGGATTCTCAACTCCTTACTCATTGTTTTGATTTATAAATATATCGTGCGTTTTAAGTGTTACATTATGTTCCCATTTTTTTAGCTTAATCTTTACTTGTTCTTTAGAAATAAGTTCTTTAATTCTTCGATATGCTTCACATTCAGTCAAATTAATAAGTGATATCATTTCGGTGTTATTAATTGATTCAATTATATCTCCGACTTTAAGTCCTTTTCTTTCCGCATCAGAATTGTGATACAGATATCCAATGATTACATTTTCTCCCTGGATATTGCATTTGATTCCAACTTTTTTTGAATCATTTTCGTTAAACTCTTTTTGATGACATTTTGTGTAGTATTTATTGTGTGGGTAATCAAGGATTATGTTATAGTAGTCGAGTATTTCTATTCCGACACTAGAATTTGTACCGTTCGTTCCATTAGGTTCTGTATAAACGATACTATTTTTGATCGTGTCCTTTCCTATAATTACCCCAGGAACTTTTAATATCGTATCAGCAGTTGTTTGAACAAATCCAGAAGTAACTTCTTGTGCATTACCTTCACCCGTTGCGATCGTTTTTTCTTTGATAATATATTTAACATCTCTTTTTTGGAGTGAAATAAATTTGTTAAATCCTGTGTCCAAAAGTATTGTTGTTCCTCCTCCATTCTCAAAATAGACTACTATTTGATGATCGTTTTCAAATTTATTTTGGTCGTATTGTTTTAAATTAAAGAACAAATTACTTTTATCTGACATTTTTATGCTTTCTCTTGAAAGATCCCATGCAACGGTTTCGATAATATTATTACCTATAATTCCATCTATGTCACATAGAGCCCCTGAGATATGGGTATTATCTATCCCACATCCAACTTTTTTAAAATTAATTCCAGCAATTGTAATGTTTGTGAAGCAAAAATCAGTATTCATCTCATGATATCCATCAGAAAAGGATCTTTTATATTTCTTTTTTAAGCCGATTTCTTGTGCTACTTTTTCTGAAATCCATGAGTTAGTACACCCTGTATCAAAAAGGAAACGATAGGTTGTATTTGAGCCGTTGATTTGAATATTATCAACAATGATATATCCTTTTTCGTTTTCAAACTCTAGTTCTTTGCAAAACTTCTTTTGTTCAACCTGTGCTTTACGACTAAATTTATCTTTGGCTAATACAGAAGTTATAGATGTTAGTTGCAATAATATTAGGAATAGAATGGTTTGCTTGATACTACTACTTTTAATTAAATTCATTATGGCTTTTATATGGATTGTTTATCAATAAACTGGTGACATTATGCACGTATCTTTTTTTGAAAGAATTATTATTTTAAAGTTTTAGATGTTGAATAGTTTTTTTCTTTTTAAGGTTACTTCATGATCCATTCTTTCGATCTTTACTTTCAAGGTCTCTTTCAGTAGTTCTTTTTTGATTTTAGCTCTTAGTTCATAAGTTGAAAGGTTTTGTAGTGAGGTAATTTCTACACCGTCAATGGCTGTAATCTTATCCCCTAGTTTGATACCATTCTCTATAGCAGAGGAGTGGTCCCAAAGGAACTTAACAAATACTTGATGGTCTTCTATTTTAAATTTGAACCCAAGAGAGGATGGAATACTATTTTTAGGCTGCTTTTCTTTTAGGCATGAGTACATTTTCCTTTTTTTAAAATCTAAGATCAAATCAACGTAGTCAAGTATCCCTGCCCCGATATAGCCAAACATTACATCTTCATTAAGTGAAGTATATACTTCAAGGTTTGGTATGGTATCTCTTCCTAGAATAAAGCCTTTTACCAATAAGTGCTGATATTTTTTGTGTGCCTCTGTTTCCTTTTCTCCAGACATGGTATTTAAGACTGCTCCCTCACCTGTTGCAATAGACTTTGATTTTATCCAATCAATTTCTCTCGAAGGAATTTCAAGATTTCCATTATCCCCTAGGTCAATCATCATGGTTGCTATATAGCCATTAACAAAGCTTGCAATAGGGTTTTCTCCATTATATAACTTTTGAGCGAAGTATTTATCTCTTTCTGTGATGTTTTTGACATTGTCTGTTATCACTATTTTTTCGGAGCCAATTTGCCAGATACAGCTTTTTATTAGATTAAATCCAATGATTCCATCTAAATGGTATGTTTCCTTTGATAAATCAATGATTGCACATCCTACTTTTTCGAATGGAATACCATCAATAGATAGGCTTAATGCACCAAAATATTGATCTTCGGTTTGGTATCCATCTGTTATCTTTTCAGTGTGAGTAGGATGGAAGTTTATATCTGATGCGACTTCTGGTGTGATGTATGAACTGGTACATCCATTATCTAATAGAAACTGATAGGTTTTATCCGAGCCTTTTATCTTTACTTTGGTTAAAATAATGGCATGATCATCAAATTTGAAATGTAATTGCTTTTTAAAATGAGAAGTCTTTAGTTTTGCTTTTGGATTTAATTTAGATGTAAATATCTCATTGCCATATATTGTACAATATGGCAATAAGAGAATCATAAGGGTGTAAAGCGTTTTCATATATTGTGAGATTTGGTATTAATCACAAGTTTCTATTTAAGGATCGGTGTATTATATTCTTAATAAAGAAGAGTTACATTCTGCGTAATTCTTCTTCTGAAGAGCTTCTAGATCTAAATTTTCTTTTTGTTGTATTAAAATGATATCTAAGGCTTACAGATAATTGATTGCGTTCTTCTCCGTCCCAAGTAAAGAATGAATATTTATAGCTGTAATCGAAAAGTTGTGTGTGTTTAGATGGACTATATTGGTAGGCCAATTGAAGCGTCACCTTATCGTTAAACATTTTATGTCTTAAGGCACAGTAATATTCATATTTCTCCCCGAAAGTTTTAAAGCTATGATACATTTTCTTATATGCAAAGTCGAGATCTAGGAATGTTCTTTTCGTAATATCTATTTGATACTTTTAAGTAGACTCCTGGATAGTCGGTACTATATTTTACTCCATCTTCATAAATGGCTCTTTCACCAAAAGTCATAGATAGAAATGGTTGAATACTCCATATCTTATATTGATAACTTGTATTGATATTAAAAGAGTAGAGTAAACGATCTGTTGTATTGACAAACTTGACAATGTGTCTTTCTAACTGTTTTTTGTCGTTAATATGTAACAAATCATTTGGGTTCTGAATATGAGAAATATTAAATGATGCATTAATCTTTTTGTAGTTAGTTGAAAGAGAAAGGGTATTGTATACACTTGGTTTTAATTGTGGATTTCCCTGTCTTGCAGAATAGGAGTTGATATACCATAAACTATTGTTTAATGACTTATAAGATGGACGTTTAATTCTCTTCGAATAGGATAATCTTAAAGAACAATCTTTGTTTGCATTATAGCTAATAAGAAGACTAGGAAATAAATTATGACTTTTTCTATCACTCTGAGCTAAAATACTCTCTCCCCATTTGTTAAAGTATTTTGTGAATTCATAACGAACTCCTCCATTAAATTTGATCTTATCACTGATATTCCCTGCGATCATCATATAAGATCCAAGTAAGGTTTCATCATAATCAATATCACCTGAATAGCTTTTATCTTGGACCCAATTATTTTGAGTTTTATTAAAGAAAGCATTATGATTGGTACTATTAATATTTGAGAATCTTGATCCTAACTCTATTTTACTATTTAAGAATGAGACAGGAAGAGAGATATCATATTGTAAAGAAAATAGGTCATAGTTAGAATTTGAATTATTGATTTTTTTCATCTCTTCTGTAGCAGGTATGGTATGTTCGTCCAACGTATTGTCGGAAGTCATTTTATATTTGGTATAATCTGATGCAAAGTAAATAGAAATGTCTTCTTTATTATATTTATAGTTAAAAGTATAAGTGTTTCGATTATAGGAGTCTTTCTTTAGAGAGTGTAATTGCATTGTTGGAAGGACATTGCCATTTCTTGTTTTCTCTTGATTTGATATGGTGTTCCCTGTGACAGTGGCATCCATCCCATCTAATTTTATTGAGAAATAGTGTTGCTTATTGGGTTGATAATCTAGACCAGCTGCATAAGTTAGCATCTTAGTTTTAAATTCATTTTGAAGGTTATAGCTGTTGGCTTTAAAGGAGTAGTTCTCATTTTCATATCTTTCGATTGTTGAGTTAAATCCTTCTTCTAGATTTGAAGCATAACCAATTTGCCCCATGTAAATTAGTTTCTTTGTTCCATAGGATAGGTCTGATTGTATTTGCCCACTATTGTGTCTTCCTCTTGTATACTTAGAAAAAATATCAGCATTTAGACCTCTAGCTCTGTTATTCTTTGTAATAATATTGATAACACTATGTCCATCTGCATTATATTTTGCTGATGGATTCTCAATAACATCTATAGATTTAATATTTTGAGATGAGATAGATTTTAATTCTTGTTTTGATGTGATTTGACGTCCATTAATCATTATAATTGTTGCATCACGACCCGCAACAGTTATATTTTCAGTCTTGTTGTCGACCATGATAAAAGGAGTTCTACGTAGAACAGCAATAGCATCCCCTGCATCACTAATAGATGTGTTTTCAATATCAACAACATATCGATCATTCTTATTGATCACTTTAGGCCTTTTTGCCATCACAGTAGTCTCTTTAAGGTCATTGATATGTAGAGGTAAGGTGATATTTAGAGGTTTGGACTGATCGTTTGATAAGATGACGTTCCTTGTCGTTGTTTCATATCCAAAAGAAGAAAATTTTAAGGTGTATCTACCATCTTTAAGGTGGTCAAGATTATACTTTCCATCGATAAATGCAGTAGACATAATCTCAGTAGAGTCTTTTGTGGAGAGTAGTTGGACATTAAAATATTCAATTGAATTATTTTTATTATCAGTAACCTTCCCTGAAAGCGTATTCTGAGAGAATACATGACAGGACATTAAGAATAAAAGGACGGTTGCTATTTTCTTCATTTTGATTTTTTCTTAAGTATTTAGGTTAAGAGAATATTTTTCTATAGTTCAAATATATAACCTCTCCGTCTAGTTTTTTTAGACGGAACAGTTCTATCATTGTATTTTTTTGATTTGTACCTATTTGTATTGATGCGAATGTCTTGTGTTGGTAGAGATTTATTCTAACAAAAAAACAATTACGAATTATGATATTCCTGTATAAGTTTGATGAGCAAAGTCGGTATATTGGTTTTGTTTGTCATCCTCTTTTATCTCTTTTTATTCTTGGATGGAGATATTCTATTTAATGGTTAGTTCGAAAGATTAATTATTACTGTGCAGATACAATGCACATATAACATATTATTTTGTCTAGTGAATTTTAATTAGCAAGAAGATAGAAAGGTGATGATAGATCTTTTTATGAAAAACTTCTTTAAGCTGTTTTTTATTAACTATTTTTGATTTATGTTATTGTTTTTGAGTCATATCCTGTCTCTTAATATCCTAAGGGAGAGCCCTTCCCTTAATAAGTTATTGTAAAGAAGATCGGGATATGAATTCAAAGGCAGACTTTAATTAACTATTTATATCTGACTATGAAAAACTATTTTTCTATTAAGAATAATGCAATAGCTGCGATGGCATTCTTTGCATTATTGGTTACTTCTTGTACAATGGGGCCTAGTGCCACCGATACTATTCCTTCGAACAGTCAAATTGTAGGATCTGTCGATTTGATGTCTCTTGCTAAAAAAGGTGATTTGGCACATTGGGAAGATCTAAATTCAATGAAAGCGGTCTCTTCTGCTTTAGATAATGAGTCTAAGGAACTAAAAGAGATGTGGAATGAAGTGTTGGCAAATCCAGAGAATACAGGTATTGATCTAAGTAAAGATGTCTATTTCTTTATGGTAAACGACAATGCTAGCGAGCAATATTCAGGATTGACCTTTCTATTAAAAGATGAAGCAAAATTTAGATCTTTATTAGAAAAACTAGGTAAAGAGTCTAATGATGCATTAATCATTGACCAAGTTAATGGTCACAACGTAGTGAAAGTAAGTCCTGAAGTGATCATGTCTTGGAACCAAACACACTTCCTGGTTTTAGCTGCAACCAATTACGTAAGTCGTTCTATCTTAGAGGATAAATCAGATCGTTTATTAAGCTTAGAAAAGTCTAATAGTGTAAATGATATTTCAAGTTTTAAACAATTTGTCAAGGACAGTAAGGATATTAATATCTGGTTATCTGGTAGTTCTTTAAAACCATTTATTTCTAAGATGCCTCAGTATGCAGGTATGGCTTTTTCTCTTGATGAGTGTGCTTTTACAGGTTATCTTGATTTTAAAGATGGTGAGATCACTATCGATAGCAAAGCATATTATTCAAGTCAGGTAATCAAAGATTTTAATCTTGATAAGGATATGGTGTTTGATAAAGATTTGTTTAAAACAGTTCCTAAAGATAATTTCGCGATGATGGGATTAACTTTAGATATGGATATGTTTGAATCTAGTATGAAAAAAGAGTCTGCTTTTGAGATGATCGATCAACAGTGTCAAAAACAATGTGGCGTTAATTTCTCTACTGCATTAAAAAGCTTTAATCCTTCAATGTTATTAACTCTTTCTGATGTTAACCAGATTGAAATTGGTCGTTATGGTCGTAAATCTACCATGCCTGAACTTAACTTAGCGATGTCACTTAATACCGCTGAAGATCATCAATGGCTAAAAGATCTTTTAGCTAAACATACCCAATACTCTAACAATGGTTATTATCAACTGACAGTTAGCGAAGGTATCGATGTTTATTTTGATCTAAATGATCATCACCTTGTGATCACTAATAGTGAACAGAACATTAAAATTGCGACAGGAAAATCAACTGCACCTTCTTTCGACGACTCTAAATTGGTTTCACATTTTCAAAAGACTCCATATTTTATCTATTTGGATGCAGATTATAATCACTTTACAGAATCAATGAAAGCGGTGATTGAAAACGAATTTCCTCCATATCAGAGAGATTTTATCTCAGGAGATAAGGCTATTTTTAAAGATGCAGAGATAACCATGTTAGATAATACTGTTGGAAGCCTATCTATCCGAATGAAGGATAAAGACGAAAATAGTTTAAAACAAATTATCACTCTAGTGGATGATAATATTGCACAATTAGGAATGGGTTTATGAGAATAACTTTAAGTCATTTAAGACCTATATATATGTCAGAGCAGGAGATCTCCTGTTCTGACATTTATATGCAAGACAGTTTGGTTTTTACTCAAGGTTCTAAATATCTGATTAGAGCTCATTCTGGTCGTGGCAAGAGCTCTTTATTGAACTTTATTTATGGATCGAGTAACCACTATTGTGGAGAGATTATTTATGACGATAAACTGAAAGCTAAGGGCATTCAGAGTGAGGTCATTTCTTATGTATTCCAAGATCTTAAATTGTTCCCTACTTTAACGGTATGGGAGAATATAAAACTTAAGAATGACCTAACGCATTATAAGTCAGAAGCACAGATGGAGGAGATGATTGTCCTTTTAGGCCTCTCCTTTAAACGTAACCAGTTGGTCGGAGAGCTATCTTTTGGACAACAACAAAGAGTGGCTATATTGCGAGCATTGTGTCAACCTTTCGATTTCCTTTTCTTAGATGAACCTTTTAGTCATCTTGACCAAGAAAATGTAAAACAGGTGGTAGCTCTAATTGAAAAGGAGTTAGCGTCTCAGAAAGCGGGCTTGCTATTAACATCATTAGATCCTTGTGTCTCTTTTAAATACGATTCTATTTTACATTTGTAATCATGCTTAATAAACTTCAACGATCCACTCTTTCTATCACACAGATAGTATGGTATGTAATTACTCTGTTTATCGGGGCAACATTGACTCTTCTAATTTTCCAGCTCTATTCGGATCTACAGCCTCTACTCAAAGAGGATGCTGGTGCACTAAATAATAATACAGTAGTGATCAGCAAAAAGATCTCAATGTTTAAATCGATGGATAAGGAGCGTATCTATTTTACTCCTTCCGAGATTGATGAGATGGCAAAGGCTCCTTTTACAAAGAGGCTAGCTAAATTTACAAGTGCTTCGTTTAAAGTTCGTGGTTATACCATCCCTTCTAAACAGATTCCTGCATTTTATACCGAACTTTTTCTAGAGAGTGTTCCCAAAGAGTGTTTAGATATTGATTTAAAAGATTGGAAATACGATACGACACGTAATTTCGTTCCTGTTGTGATACCCGAGAGTTATCTGAAGCTATATAATTTTGGCTTTGCCGAAAGTCAAGGCCTTCCAGTGATATCTAAGAATATGATCTCGCAATTTCCTTTTAAAATAGAGGTCTTAGGAAATGGCGCTTCTCATACCTATAAGAGTCGTATTATTGGTTTCTCAAATAAGATCAATTCAATCCTTGTGCCGGAGGAGTTTATGAATATGGCAAATGCGATTTATGGGAGTCGTAAGAGGGAGAAAATTAATAGGCTATTGATTGAATTTCATGATCCTACAGATAAAAGAATTCTCTCTTTCTTTAATCAAAAGAATTATTCAATAAGCAAGGATAGTCTCATGTTAGGCAAATGGGTTTTCCTAATTAAATCGGCGATGGCCTTTGTCTTTATTTTAGGACTTATCATTACGATTTTGTCTCTATTTTTAATATTGTTGAGTATTCATTTAATTATTCAAAAGAACAAAGAACAACTACTGAATTTGTATCATATCGGTTATCGTCAAGATAGAATAGCATCTTTCTATAGGTGGGTTATCTCTGTTGTTACGGTAGTTACTTTCTTGGCGTCTTTAGGTATGGTCTACTACCTTAGAGGTCTCTATATTTCTTATTTAAGCAACTATTTTGACATTTACCCATCGAGTCATCCTATTTTAGTTTTCTCAATGGTACTCTTACTCTGTGTCGTTGTAGCGTATAATATATTGCTTAGAAGACAGATTGCAGGGGTTATAAAAGAGAAGATCGGCTAAGGTCGCTGCTGTTTATATGTAGATAAACGAGGAAGGAATATGATTGCTAAATTAATAGCGTTTGTGTCCTTTCTTCTATTCAAACCGAGATAAAAGAAAAGTGGCACCCTTAAGCTAAAGGTGCCACAAAAAAGTATATTATAGATCCTTGCGATAACAACGTTTTCTTTTGTGTTGTTCGTGAGGATAGTTCTTCCAGTTGGAAATGGCTTTATTGTTCGTTTCAAGCATTCCTGTAGTCTCAATGAACTCTACTCCTTGGTTTACCATCTCTTTATGTAGTTCCCCAAATAATAGTGCTACTGCACCACTGGCTTGATATTTTGGATGTAGACCTGTCAATAGTACATCACATACCTTAGGATGTTTCATCGCCTTCTTAAGGTGTATAAAACCGAAAGGGAAGATACGTCCATTGGCTTTTTGCATTGCTTCTGATAGAGAAGGGATACCAATAGTGAAACCTGCCACCTCTTTGTCTTTGTCTAACATGATCTTTACAAACCTTGGATTAAGGAAAGTAAGGTATTTTTCAATGTAATAGTCAGAAGTCTCCTGATCTAACGAAACGACAGAGAAAAGATCTTTAAATGCTTCATTAAGAATATCAAAAATCTTTCGTCCATAAGCAAGAAGATCTTTGGTTGAATCGAAATGTAAGATCTCAAAACCATTACGTTTTCTTACAAGTTCCATCACACGAATGGCTTTGTCTGGAAGTACCATACCATCAATACCTAGACGAAATTCGATCCAGTCCATCTCTTTGGTAAATCCCATACGGTCCATCTGATCTTTATAATAAGGAAGGTGATATTCCGATCCGATAGATGGCAAACGATCAAAACCTTCTACAAGCATTCCTTGATGGTCTAGATTAGAGAATCCTAATGGTCCCTGTACTTCTACCATTCCTTGATCTTTTAACCAATTTTGGGCAGTAGTGAAAAGTAAATCTACCACTTCGTTGTCGTTAATAAATTCAGCACGAGTAAAACGACCTACTTTTTTGTCAATCTTCTCAATGTACTTATGATGTACAATGGCACCGATACGACCGACACACTTCCCATCTTTAAAAACAATCCAGTATTTCACTGAACACTGTTTTACCATAGGGTTATGCTCTGATTGAAGTGCTTTGATCTCCTCACTTTTAATAGGTGGTACCCAGTAGTTTGAATCTTTGTACAATTCGAAAGGAAGGTTAACAAAAACTTTGAAATCCTTCTTGTTGATTACTTCTCTTATTTCTAAACTCATAACTTTCTACTCTTCGTTTAATACAAAGATTGGTTAAGAAAGCTTATAAGACAAATAAAAAGGGAATTTTTATGAATTAAGTCAGAAATATTTAAGCCTTTTTGACAAACTGAACCCCTCTTTTTGTTGTTACAATTATAGAAGATATGGTTAATGGTTGGGAGGAGGAATTATGATGGTTATTAAATTTATAATGATTATGCTTTGTTGGGTTGGGTTCCCAATAATGTTACGGTCGCAGGTTAAGATTGTTGCCCGTGGAGGCGCAAGTTTTTATAAACCCCGCAATACTGTTGTTGCTGTGCGCTTAGCATGGGAATATGGTTCTGATGGTGTCGTGATTGATGTCTTTGAAAGCAAAGATGCACAGTGGTTCGCTTTTCGTCAAGATGATGTCTCTGCATATGCCAATAAGGCTTATCGCTTGTCTGAAATGAAGGGGCGTAAGATTGAGTCAATCTCTTTGAGAAACAAGCTATCGAAAAGTAGCTTGGTCTATCATATATCTCATATAGAAGATGTATTAAGCCTTTTGCCTACAGATAAGTTCTTTATGATTCATCTTGATAAAGAGGTGGATAATATAGGTGCATTATTTAAGGTGCTAAAGAGACATCGAAACGCTAAATATATTCGTTATGTGTCGTCCGATTGGAAACAACTACAATATTTGTCCCGTCGGGTAGATACTTCAAATCTCTTCTATGAGTGGGATAGGTCTATTGCTTTAGGAGGTGCAATAGAGAAAGCCAAAGCAATGGGGATTACCTCTTTTATCGTTCAAGCAGAACAGCTTAATGGGCAGATGGTGTCATGGATTAAAGAGTCTGGTATTTCTATACATGTATCTCTTGCAGAAAATGATAATGGAGAACATTGGTTTAAGTTATTCCCGTCTATTGTCTCTTTCTTTACCTCTCGTCCTCGATGGGTGCGTACTTCGTTGATTGAGACACCTGCTATCCCATCAGTTGATGTGCTTTCAATGGGATTATAGAAGGGACCATTTCGTGAATCAAAAGTTTCAGTCCCAGTTAGATTATTGTGGTAGTGAAACTAAAGGAGCGATAGATACAGTTGTGTTATGTGTCTACCGCTCTTTTTTATATTATCTTAGTGTCTCTTCTTTAGTTCACGAACTAAATCTTCGATACGGTATCCTTTATAAGTCAATAAGACGATAAGGTGGTAAAGTAGATCAGCTCCTTCATAAAGGAAGTTCTCATCGTCATTAGCCATTGCACCAATAACGGTCTCTACGGCTTCTTCTCCCACTTTCTGTGTGATCTTACGAATCCCTTTATTAAAAAGGTGAGTAGTATAGCTCCCCTCTGGCATCTCCTCTTTTCTTTTGTCAATAAAATCTTGCAATTCACTTAAGAATAAGATATCATTAGGTGTATTGTCTTCTGCCCAACAAGTATCTGTGCCTTTGTGGCAAGTAGGTCCTTTTGGCGTAACATAGATTAAGAGAGTATCTTGGTCACAATCTAGGAGGATTTTCTCTACCATTAGAAAATTAGAAGAGGTCTCTCCTTTGGTCCATAGTCTCTCTTTGGTACGGCTATAGAAAGTTACTTTCTTTTCCTCTTTCGTCTTTAGGTAGGCTGCTTCATTCATATAGCCTAACATTAACACTTTCTGTGTTCTATAGTCTTGAATAATGGCGGGCACAAGACCATTGCCCATTTTATTGAAATCGATATTCATGGCTGAATCTTTTATTATAATCGTATTGGGATTTGTTTAGAGGCTAGATATTTCTTTAAGTCTGGAATAGCTACCTCTTTATAGTGGAAGATACTTGCCGCTAAAGCAGCATCCGCTTTGCCTTCAATAAAAGCATCAACAAAATGCTCCATATTGCCAGCTCCTCCAGAAGCAATAACAGGAATAGATAGATCTTGATGGAGTTGAAGCAAAGCTTTATTTGCAAACCCTTGTTTGGTTCCATCATGATCCATAGATGTAAATAGAATCTCACCAGCACCTCTCTCTTGACTCTCTTTAGCCCATGAGAAAAGTTCTTTATCTGTGTCTATTCTTCCTCCAGCACTTTTTACTGCCCACCTTTCTTCTTCTTGTCTGGCATCGATAGCTACCACCACAAACTGGGTTCCAAAGCGTGTTGCCAACTGATCTATTAATTCTGGATTACGTATGGCAGAAGAGTTGATAGACACTTTATCTGCCCCGTATTCTAGTAGGGTAGCAGCATCTTCTAGCGAAGAGATTCCCCCTCCGATAGTGAAGGGAATATTTATCTCTGAAGCGATACGTTTTACCAGCTCTTTGGTTGTCTTACGAGCCTCTGATGTAGCAGTAATATCTAATAATACCAATTCATCAGCACCCTGTTTAGAATACCAATAAGCTAGCTCTACAGGATCGCCTACGGCCTTAATCCCTTCAAAGTTTATTCCTTTTACAGTCTGCCCATCTTTAATATCCAGGCAGGGTATAATTCGTTTTGCAAGCATATCATTGGGTTTAAGCGTTTAGAATATAATTCTCTAATGTCTTTAAAGAGATCTTTCCTTCGTATATGGCTTTACCAACGATAGTAGCATCTATACCATCTTGGTCTAATTGTAGTATGTCGTTCATGTTAGAAATACCCCCACTAGCTACCAGAAATAGATCTGGGTAGTGTGCTTTAATCTCTTTATATAGGTCAAAAGAGGGACCATCTAACATACCATCTTTATCGATATCGGTACTGATCACTTTGGTTATACCTTTGTCTGTCCAGCTCTGAATAAAATCAATGATCTCTAGTTCCGAAGACTCTTTCCATCCCATAGTGGAGATCTTTCGATCTCTTGCATCTGCTCCAAGAATCATTCTTTCTGCACCATACTTCTCAATCCAAGAGGTGAAAAGAGTAGGATCTTGTACCGCAATACTTCCTCCTGTAATCATTTCAGCTCCCGATTCAAATGCAATATGCACATCCTCTTCACTTTTTATGCCTCCACCAAAATCAATAATAAGGTTGGTCTTAGTGGCAATACGTTCTAATGTTTTATAGTTGACAATATGTTTCATTTTAGCCCCCTCTAGATCCACTAGGTGAAGACGTTTAATCCCATGTGCTTCAAACTGCTGTGCTTGAGCTACGGGATCGCTATGATAGGTCTTTTGTGTACTGTAGTCGCCTTTGCTAAGACGTACACACTTATTGTCAATAATATCTATGGCTGGTATAATTTCAATCATGGTTGCTGTTTTAGAAATTGTTGTAACATTTTAGATCCTACATCCCCACTCTTTTCTGGGTGAAATTGCATGGCCCAGAAGTTATCTTTTTGCATCATAGCACTAAACTTTTGGGCATAAGGAGTCCATGCTAAAGTATCGTTACAGAGCTCTGCGAAGTATGAATGTACAAAATAGAGATAAGCTTCATCGAAAGACTCCTTCCATATGGATGGCTCAGAAAAATAGACTTGATTCCATCCCATATGTGGCACCTTATTCTCTGTAGCCGTGGGTACAAATCGTTTGACTTGGGTTTGAAAAATACCCAATCCATCTACATCCCCTTCTTCCGTATGTTGGCACATTAATTGAAGACCTAAACAAATTCCTAAAACAGGTTGTTGAAGTTCCTTGATCACAAGATCTAACTTGCGAGATTTTAAGTATTCCATAGCACTCTGTGCTTGTCCTACTCCGGGAAAGATAACACGATCAGCATTCGTTATCTCCTCGTATTGGTCGGTAACAATGGGTTCAATACCTAAACGTTTTAAGGTCTCTTGAACAGAAAAAATGTTACCCCCATTATATTTAATAATTGCAACTTTCATAAAGCTAAAGTACTGGTATACAAAGGTGAAAATTGGTTATTCGCGACAAAGAAGATATTCGATCACTTTTTTCATATTGTCAAACTCTTCTGGTTTGTACAGACGAGTAAGAAAAGCGATACGACCATCCTTATCGATAATAACATTACGGGTTACTCCAGCTCTTTTTAAAGAAAAAAGGCCAAATACATCTGCGTTCGGATCTAAAGCAATAGGATAAGTGAATTTCATATCCTCCTTATATTTTAGAACCGTTTCAAGAGGTTCATCTCTGTCGATAGCCAAAAGATAAAAATCCGTATTGGTTTTTAGTTTCTGCCAAATATCGTTTTCGATATTAGGAATCTCTTTTCTACATACAGGACACCAACTTGCGGTAAATTGCAACATGACTACTTTCCCTCTAAGATCGCTAAGCGATACTTTGTTGCCGTTAGTCAACGTAACAGTAAAGTTGGGAGCTTTATCTCCCACTTGCAGGATATAGCCATATTCTTCAGGCATTTCATTCTGCTTAATAGAATCAATAATGTCTTCAGCGGAAATGCATATCTCAGTGTTGTGTTTGTTTTGTTTACTTGTACAAGCGACTCCTATAACCAGAGCCACCATAACAAGTAGGATGTTTATTCTTCTCATACTAAGTAAAGTGTTGATACTTAAATAATAGTTTTATCATAGGGGTAAATCCTATGAAAATACAACAGTTCTGTTGTTGTATACCAGTACTTTATGCTGGATATGTTTGTATACCGCCTGTGAAAGTACAATTTTTTCTAGATCTCTACCTTTACAAACGAGATTTTGTACAGTATCTTTATGACTTATTTTGGTTACATCCTGTACAATAATAGGTCCTGCATCCAACTCTGTAGTAACATAATGACTTGTAGCCCCTATGATTTTTACCCCTCTTTTATGTGCTGCATGATAAGGCTTTGCCCCCGCAAAGGCGGGTAGGAAGGAGTGATGGATGTTAATCACTTTATTCGGAAAATGAGAGATAAAATTCTCACTAAGGATCTGCATATAACGTGCTAAAACAATAAAGTCGATATTGTATTTTTTTAATATTTGAATTTCCTTTTTTTCTTCTTCCGCTTTTGTTTTCGCTGTTATTGGATGATAATGGAAAGGAATACCAAATTTCTTAGCTATAGGCTCTAAGGTTTGGTGGTTAGAGATGATACATGGAATTTCCACCTCCCATTCTCCTGCAGCATATCTTGCAAGAATATCAAAAAGACAATGAGACATCTTCGAAACAAAAAGTGCCATCTTTGGTTTTTGTTCCGAGAAGTAAAGTTGGAAGTTGAGTTTATATTTTTTTGCAAAGAGGGTATTGAAATACTCTTCTATTTTATCTTTCGGGATGGTAAATTGCTTTAGATCCCACTCTAAACGCATATAAAAAAGAGACTCTTCTCTATCCACATACTGGTCTAGATAGAGGATATTTCCTTTATTTTCATTAACGAATTCAGTTACTTTAGCTAAGATTCCTGTTTGATCTGGACAATGAAGTAGAAGTATTGCTTTTTGTGTAGACATAACTATAATTGTTCTTTGGTGCTTGGTATGGTAAAATTGTTCTTATTTTGAGTGGCTGCCATCTTAATGGCTTTAGCAAACCCTTTAAATATTCCCTCTATCTTGTGATGTTCATTCTCTCCTTCGGCTTTAATGTTGAGGTTACATCTCGCTTGGTCACTAAAGGACTTAAAGAAGTGGAAAAACATCTCTGTGGGCATATCCCCAACATATTCTCTTTTGAATTTGGCATCCCATAATATCCATGGTCTACCACCGAAATCAATGGCCACCTGAGCCAACGTATCGTCCATCGGTAGAAGGAAGCCATATCTCTCGATGCCTTTCTTATCTCCTAGGGCTTGTCTAAAAGCATCTCCTAGTGCAATACCGACATCTTCTATGGTATGATGCTCATCCACCTCAAGATCTCCTTTGACTTGAATGTCTAGTTTACAGTTTCCATGTCTGTCTATCTGCTCTAGCATATGGTCGAAGAATTTTAATCCTGTAGAGATTTCTCCTTTTTCACTATTGTCTAGTTCAAGAGAGATAGCGATATCTGTCTCTGCTGTAGTTCTTTTGATCACTACCTTCCTTGTAGGGAAAAGAATCGTATCGGCAATTGTGTTCCAATCTTTAGAAGATAAGATACAATCTTCCGTAAGTTCTGAAGGGATCGCAGCTTCTCCATAGTAGATCCCTTTACAGCCTAGGTTCTTAGCCAATTGGATATCTGTAAAACGATCCCCAATAACCAAAGAATTAGGAATGTCATAGTTGCCATCCAGATAGGAGGTAAGCATTCCAATCTCAGGCTTTCTAGTAGGGGCTTTATCCTCTTCGAAAGTACGGTCAATATGAACAGATCGGAAAGTAATCCCTTCTTTCTCGAAACTCTCCATCATACGTTTATGTGGTCCCCAGAATGTATCTTCAGGAAAGGAGGCTGTTCCTAGTCCATCTTGGTTGGTTACCATAACCAATTCATATGCGCCAGAACGACATATCTTTGAAAGTGCTTGAAACACATAAGGTTCAAACTGTAGTTTCTCGTATGAGTCTATCTGTTGGTCCTCAATAGGTTCGTCAATAAGTGTCCCATCGCGATCAATAAAAAGTAATTTAGGGTTTGGATTCATAATCAATTATTTTTCGGTGATGGCTTTAATCTGTTCTACTAATACTCTATTCTCATCAGGTGTTCCAATAGTGATACGAAGACATTCGTCACATAGGACCACTTTAGATCTGTTTCTTGTAACAATACCTTTTTGCAACAATGCTTGATAGATTCCTGTTGCATTAGAGATCTTGATTAAAAGAAAATTAGCTTCAGAAGGATAAACTTTTTCTACTGTAGAGAGTTCGTTTAACTCACGCTTTAGCAGCTCTCTTTCCGCAATAATATTTTTAATCTCTTGATCTACCTTTTCTTGTTTATTAACCAGATAGTCTAATGCTTTCTGTTGGGTCAATTGGTTTACGTTATATGGATATTTGACTTTATTAAAAAGATCGATAACCTCTTTTTGTGCCATTGCCATTCCTAGACGTATACCTGCTAGTCCCCATGCTTTACTAAAGGTTTGAAGTACCACCAAATTAGGTGTTTGATCCAAATAGTTGGTAAACGATGGTTCACTAGAAAAATCGATATATGCTTCATCTACCACTACGATACCATGAAAAGATTCACATAAAGAGAGTATGGCCTCTTTCGAAAGCATATTCCCTGTTGGATTATTGGGAGAACATAGAAAAATAAGTTTCGTTTGTTGGTCCCATAAAGCTATGATCTTTTCTACATCCAACTGAAAAGCATCATCTAAAAGGGCTTCTCTTCTTTCAATATTATTGATTCTACCACACACCTCATACATGCCATAAGTAGGAGTGATAGAGATATAATTGTCTTTCCCTGAATTACAGAAGATACGAAAAAGTAGGTCTATTGCTTCGTCACTACCATTCCCAAGAAATAGCTGATCTGAGCCAATCGCTTTCTTTTGTGATATTATCTCTTTTAGATCCTTTTGGTGAGGATCAGGGTATCTGTTTAGTCCATTATCAAAGGGATTCTCATTGGCATCAAGATAGATACTCGCTTCTCCCTCAAACTCATCACGAGCACAAGAGTATGGAGACATCTCTAAAATGTTGGTACAAACAATATTGTTCAGTATAAAATTCATCTCTCTTTGATTTGTTTTAAACGTACACTAACGGCATTCTTGTGCGCATCCAATTGTTCTGCTTCTGCCATGATCTCAATGGTATTACCTAGGTTTAATAGGCCTTCTCTACTAATCTCTTGAAACGTGATCTTTTTGGTGAAAGCATCTAAATTGACTCCACTATAAGAACGAGCCCAACCATTGGTAGGAAGTGTATGATTCGTCCCCGAAGCATAATCACCAGCACTCTCAGGTGTATAGTGTCCTAAAAATATGGACCCTGCATGGTTGATCTTTGAAGCTACCTCACGAGGATGGTCCATTGATAAGATCAAATGCTCTGGTGCATATTGATTGGCGATATCTATCATCTGAGATTCCTCTTCCACATAGATCAATACACTGTTTTTCAACGCCCCATCGGCCAATTCTTTACGGTCTAGTTGTTCCAATTGTTTGTATACCTCCTCGGTAACAGAATCGATAAGCGCTCTGTGGTTGGTAACCATGATCACTTGACTGTCTGATCCATGCTCTGCTTGTGACAACAAGTCGGCTGCAATAAAATTGGCATATGCTGTGTTGTCTGCCAATACCATCACCTCTGATGGACCTGCTGGCATATCTATGGCACACTGGTCTAAACCTATCGCTTGTTTGGCTGCTGTCACATATTGGTTGCCCGGACCAAAGATCTTATCTACGGATGGCACCGATTCTGTCCCATAGGCCATTGCCATGATGGCTTGTACTCCACCAACTGTAACCACCTTTGTGATACCTGCAACCTGTGCCGCATAAGCTATTGCTGGTGCAATAGAGCCTTCCTTATTGGGAGGGGTACACAACACAACCTCTTTACAACCTGCAATCTGGGCTGGAATACCAAGCATTAGCACTGTAGAAAAAAGAGGAGCTGTACCACCTGGAATATATAGTCCCACTTTCTCTATTGCTTTTTGTTCTTGCCAACATACCACGCCTGGTGCTGTCTCTATTTTTACCGATTCCATCTTTTGACTTTCATGGAATCTTTGAATATTGACTGCTGCTGTCTTGATCGCTTCTTTTAGTGGTTCTGAAACTAGAGATGCTGCTTTTGAAATATCATCAGCACTAAGGGTCAATGTTTTTAGATTCACATGATCAAAACGCTGGGTGTATTCCATCAAGGCAATATCCCCTCTATCTTTGATTTCATTTGCTACTTTAAGAACAAGTTCTTTTAGGTTGCCTTGCTTTAATTGTGGCCTAAGGAGACACTCTTTAATCTCTTTGACCGTTGGATTGATCAGTTGTTTCATCTTCTCTTCTCCTTTACAAAACCATCTTTTCAATAGGTAACATTAGAATACTTTGTGCTCCTAAGTCTTTTAAATCTTTAATGATATTCCAAAATTGAGGCTCATCAATCACCGAGTGTAATGAACTCCATCCCTCATTAGCCAAAGGAATAATCGTTGGTGATTTCATCCCAGGAAGAAGTCCCTTGATCTCATCTAAACGATGGTTCGGTGCATTTAGCATGATATATTTCTTTCCTTTGGCTGTCTCAACAGTATCCAAACGGAAAAGTAGATCTTGAAGAAGGTATAGCTTTTCGTTGTTTAGCTCTCTATTTGTGATCAATAATGCTTCTGATTTGGTTACTATCTCTACCTCTTTTAGGTTGTTTGAGATTAGTGTTGATCCTGAACTTACGATATCAAAGATAGCATCTGCTAGTCCAATACTTGGAGCTACTTCTACCGAACCACTGATCTCGTGAATAGATGCCGACACATCGTTGTCATCTAAAAATTTCTTTAAGGTCTCTGGATAGGATGTTGCTATCGTTTTATTGTTAAACCAATGAGGTCCTGTATAGGTCTCTGCTTTAGGAATTGCCAATGAAAGTCTACATTTACTAAATCCTAATCTTTTAGCAATATTTACTGATTCTCCTTTTTCTAGAACTTCATTTTCTCCTACAATACCAATGTCTGCAATACCGCTAGCTACGGTCTTTGGGATATCATCGTCACGCAAAAAAAGTACTTCTACAGGAAAGTTAGTCGCTTTTGAAATCAACTTCCTTTTGCCTTGAGTCAACTGTATTCCGATGTCTGATAGTAGTTCTATCGAGTCCTGATTTAAACGTCCTTTGGTTTGAATAGCGATACGTAAGGTTGTCATGATAATTAAGATTTAGTGTAAAAAAAAACGAGCCTACCATAAGTAATACGGTAAGCTCGTTAATATGTTTATATAAAATTTTAAACACAGCAATTACGGCCTACCCTTGGGTAAGAAATGATGATGGCCGTAATGATGATTTAAAATTGTCATGTTTCTATTTGTAATTATATGTGCAATGTTAACAAAAATATGTTAGTAATTGCAATGTTATACTTTAAATTAATGTTAATACAGGTTATTGTGCATTCATCTCACCTGACCCAAACTGCTGAGCATTAAAGAAATTAGAGCTGTTTTTTGAAAATCCAACTCCCACTTCTTTCCATGATGGATTGAGTAAGTTTTTACGATGTCCAACCCCTTTTACATTCTTGTCAATAACATACATCAAAACATAACGGATGGCTGTTTCTTTGGCATCTTTTTCTACATTTAAGTATGGATAGCTTCCGTATGCGATATTCTCTCCACATCCCATCCAGTTGTAATCAAATGATTTTAGACGATCCCCTAAAGAACCACCAAAACTGTGACTAAGTTTATTCTTCTTAGCCAAAACATCAGCGTAATGTTCTGCCGATGCAATCAGTTTTTTATTTAGTTTTAAACTTTGTACTGCCTTCGTATTTTTGACGTCATTATATGCCCCATTGTCGTCTCTCTTATCATAGTAAGGCTTTAACCTTTGCTCGGCATACCCTTGAGGATTGGTACGAAGGAAATTGATCTCCTTTAACATCTCTTGATGTTCTGTCGTAGCTTCTTTTTGTGTCGGTGTATCTAAGTCTTTATCCTTTGAACATGAGCTAAATGATAATAGTGCCAGAAATAGTAAAATGACTGTCTGTTTCATATTTTTTATGAATTGTTTATTGTTCGACAAGCAATATAGTATAATTATGTTTATAAATCAGTATAATCAAATATAATTTATCGTTCTAAATAAATTGCTTGTTACCCCCAGATATGATAAACGAATGTAATTTAGTGATTTAACTTAGTCGTCAATGTAATTGTTATTTTTATTTGTTATTGGACCTTCGTAATGCCCTTTGATATATTCTTTTTCACCTCGTTTACCAATATAAAAGTCTAATATATAATAATCCGCTATACCATCTACTTTACGATCTTCTAGCTTAAATGAAAATACTCCTTCTGTAGGTGTCTTAACAATTGTCTTGGTTTGGTTTCCATTGGGAACAATAAAATGAAGTGATTTGATATCTTCCATCGTTAAGCTTGTTGACAGTTTCTTTTTCTTAAACGAAATGTTTAATTGACTTATCTGTCCATTACCTCCTCTATTGGCACGATGGCTTACATCATGACTGGTATATCTAAGAACAATATTGTTGTCATATGAATTTCTTCCAAAGTAAGGATATCGTATAGAATGGTTTCTACCATCTACAAAAAAGGTGTTATTGATATTGTTTACAGGTTTCTCTTCTTGTTTCTCTTTTTCGGATGGTTTTTCATAGGTTGAATCATTTAGATCTTGATCTTGTGTACAGCTAATCAAATTAAAAATCATTATAAAAATGATTACTAGTTGGGTTCTCATTGCGTTTAGGTTTTCTCTTTTTCTATTTTATATTAAGTAAGTATTGTCTTTCATTAGTACATGTTTTCTCTATTTTATTACATCGATATTTGTTTGTGTTATAATGCTTTATATACGAATGAATGATTTGGAGTGTTTCTAGTTTGTAATTAGTTGATAATGTATTCTTTTGTTTGAGTGTAGTGTTATTAATGGGGTGTTATTTTCTTGATTAAAATTAACTTTGTTGCTTATTTTTAACAAAATAACACTACGGTTTAAGGATATTTATAATGCATCTATCCGAAATTATCCTCTTTAAATAACTTTTCTATCAGCAATAATGACATCTGTTGATTTTCAAATCATATTATCTAGTGACAAAATAGCTGTTTGATACATGGTTTCTCCATGGTTTGTCCATGCTTCCTCCATGGTTTGTCCATCGATTTGGCGTTATCGATGGAGGAACCATGGACAAACCATGAAGGAACCATGGACGAACCCTTTATTTGATACCTCTTTTTTATGAATGATTGTGCTAGAATCGTAGCATGATAAAATATTTATGGTATGAGCAGTATTCGACGTTAAAGACTAAATTTTATATAAATTATTGGGAAATTAATGTCTGATGAAACTCCCATGCTTAGTGTCGCTTGGCACTACTATCTTCTGATAGAGTAGAGAAATTATCATTAAATCGGATTTTTGCTCTTTTCTTCCTTTGGTTGTTTTCGCCAAAAGATATTCGGTAGCTTATGTTTGCTCCTAGGATAGATTGCACATCATTCCAATAGCTTGTTTGTTGAATCTTAATGACTGGTGTATTCACTTCAATATTTCTATTTTCTGGTTGATGGAATCCCCATAAAGAGATCTTCCATCCCTTTTTCCTGTATCCTATTTCTGCAAAGACGTTGCGACCATAAGTCTCGATATTTTCGCCATTAAGGTTTTTGTAAGGCTCTCTATCTTCGATTAACCAAAACCAGTGGTGGAAGTTTCCTCTTGCATTCAAACTGATATAATAACCTTGTAAAGACTTTGTTCTGCCTTCATTTGTTTTTAGTTGGTCCTCTACCCAACTGATATAACCACCGAGTTTCAATAGTTCTGAGGCTTTCCATTGAAATGCACAGCTTAAAGAGAGGTCTTTTAGATAGGTTTGTTGTAGGTTACTTTTGTAGATAATTCCTTTCTCTTGGTAGTAACCTGTATTGAATGGTTGGTCAAAATATTGGTATTTTACTTTGGTCTGGAGATACCATTTTTTAGACGAATATTGATGTTGAAAGCTCACCAACCCTATATAGTAAGCTTCTAGTTTGGGGCTCCCTATAGAAACATATCCATCCATGATCTCTATTCGATTGTTGGCCATCATCGATATGGAAGGAGCGTTATTTACAATAGCAGCGGTTCCTTTCAAGGTGTGCTTTGAAGTTAAAGGGTAGGACAAAACCACATCGGTGTTCCATAGTGCAAATTTGTTATCTTCCACTCTTTGGTCTTTCCATTGATTGGATATATACTCGATGCCTCCACCAATATAATAGGACAGTTTATTCCATTTTTTCCCTGATAGTGAAGTATAGATATAGGTATTATCGTAGATCAATTGCGCGTCATTTATCCCATTTAATTCGGTAAGGATTTTACGATCCATTTTTATTCCACTATGCCATCTACTTTTCCCTATCTCTGTATGATAAAAGAATTCTCCTTGGTATCGATGAACTTGATTCTCTTGATGAATCATATTCTTGGAATGAAGTGAATTTATATTCATTGCTGTATTATGCTTTGTTGCATAACTGTCCTCTATGTAGTTATAAAAGAGATTTCCACCAACAAGAGTGTTTTTGGTTAGGTCGTAGCTATAGTATAGTCGTATTGCCGCACCTTGATTGTTACTCTGAAGATGGTATAATCGATATATGGAACTGTTTTTTTGCAGTTTCTCTTCCTTGGCTTTGTTCTTTTTTAATGAAAGATTCAATTGAAATTTCGAACGAAGTCCATCGCGTTGAATATCTGTCGATAGGTTGTTTATGGTACTATTAAATAGACCTGCTTGTGGCATGTATGACATCTGCCTATTATCAAATGTATAATGATCCTGATATTCAATGTCTTTAAAATCTTGATAATCTCTATAGTAACGGAGGTTAAAAGTGAAGATAGAATCTTGATATTGACCTGCTAGCGTATTTTTGCCATAATGCATCTTAAAGTCATCAAAGAGATCTGCATTGAAGGTCACCTCTCTTTTTTTAGGTCGTGAGGTGATAAGATCAACAACTACACACTGTTTTTTATTGGTATATCTCGCAGGAGGATGGTCGTAGTAAACCACTTTACGTATGGTGTGAGACGGGATAGATTCTAGTTGCTGGGTAGATATTTCAATGCCATTATGTAGAAATATAATGTTACGTCCATCGATGCTCTTCATTCCACGAGATAGGCGTTGTTCTTGAAAAAGAACATTTTATCCTATAAGGGACTTTGCTGAAGGATAAGTCAGTTTTTCTTTTTTGCTAAAAAGAAGGGTCTGCTTATTTCCTTCCATTTTATTGGTTGTTGCAGAGATGGTAACATCATCTGTTTCAATTATATTTTCATGCAAAATGAATGATCCTGTATACTCTTTATTTATATCCTTTAGCACGAGAGGTTGATATCCTAGAGAGGTTATTTTAATTGAATGGGGAGTTTCATTTTTACATAAAAGAGAAAAAATACCCAAGGTATCGGTTACCGTTGCTCCTAGTCTTGTCGAATCACGGTCGTATCCTACAACATAAGCATACCCTATACTTTGTCCCTTATCATCCACCACTCTTCCTTTTATTGTAACCTGTGCCAATGCTGTGAAGTGAAATGCCATCAATAAAATAAGTAATAAAGAGCTCTTCCTCTTTCTATACAAAGGACTCTTCTCTATCCTCTGTGGATATAAACATGTGCCACGCATTAGCTGAGGAGTAATGATCCTTAATCTTTTCATTAGATATAAATATTTTAGGTCTAGATTGTAAATTTCCTATTTTACAAAAGTAATTTTTATTTCTACTTTATTTATAATAGAGTCACAGGCTTATTCATAAAATGAAAAGTGCTTCTGGTCATAAACAATCAAATAGAATGCTAAAGGATCAACACCGTGATGTAATCCTTTTTTTATGATCAGATATGATAATAAGGATGGTATACAAAGGGGATAAAAAGAAAACTGAAAAGCGGAAACTATTCTATAAAACACAGCTTTAAAAGTTGCATTCAAATCATAAATACAACTTTTCTATCTATGTTCATAGGATTATAGACTTCGATAGGTGTTAGAAGGTTTTCTCTTTAAAAAGAGAACCCTTCTAGTAGTTGGATATAGAAATCAATTCCTTGAGAGATCTCGTCATGTAGGATAAATTCGTTTGCTGTATGGGAACGAGCTGAATCTCCCGGTCCTATTTTGATAGAAGGGCAGGGGATAAGGGCTTGGTCAGACATGGTAGGAGAACCGTAAGGGCTACTACCAAGTGCCACACATTTCTTTACTATCGGGTGGTCTAAAGCGATATTAGAGGAGTTGAGGCGCATCGATCTTGGACGAAGAGATGCTTGTAGTTTTTCCGAAAGGATATCGAAAATCTCTTTATTGCTATAGAGTCCATTGGAGCGTATATCTATCACATAGGTACAACGATCGGGAACCACATTGTGTTGGGTACCTGCATTTACCATGGTGACCGATGTTTTCACTGGTCCAAGCATGTCCGATATCTTTGGAAAAGTGTAGTTTTCGATCCATTGAATATCTTGTATCGCTTTATATATTGCATTTACGCCCTCTTCTCTTGCGGCATGACCTGCTACCCCTTCTACAGTTGCATCAATCACCATTAGGCCTTTCTCTGCAATGGCAACGTCTAGATTGGTCGGTTCCCCAACGATCGCTAGATCTACTTTGCCTAGCTTAGGAAAGAGGTAGGCGATACCATTTCTTCCAGAGATCTCTTCTTCGGCTGTTGCACTCCATATTAAATTATAACTACGTTCAGAAAGCAAAGAAAGGTATCTAAAAGTAGCCAATTGAGAAACGACCGATGCACCAGCATCATTACTCCCAAGACCGATGATTTTGTCTTCGATCTGTTCGCCACCAAAAGGGTCTACGGTATAGTCTTTGGAGGGTTGCACTGTGTCGATATGTGAGTTTAACAATATGGTAGGACGCTCTGGGTCCCAGTTGGGGTCTATGGCCCACAAATTGTTCTTAACTCTCTCAAAAGGGATACCCCACGAGGTCATTTGGTCGCTAATAAGAGTAGCAACGATATCCTCTTCTTTACTGAAGGACGGGGTTTGGATCATGGCTTTAAGAAGTCCGATAGCATCCTCTTTAATATGAGATAAGAACAATTTGGGTGTCATAATAATAAATCTTTTATCGTTAAAGATATAATTTTTTATTGATACAAACGAGTTCCCTTTTCAGGGTGGTTTAAGTTTGAAATATGCCCAATATACACATTTTTAACTCCTTTTTGAATAGCATTAAAACTATTCGTGAGTTTTGGTATCATTCCACTGTGGATGACCTCTTTTGCGATAAACTCTTTAAAGGTTTTTTCTGTCATAGCAGGGATGACGCTATGGTCGTCTTCTACATCTGTAAGCACCCCATTCTTTTCGAAACCATAGTATAGGTCTACATCGAAAAACGGTGCTAG
The DNA here is from genome assembly GCA_025210775.1 of Prolixibacteraceae bacterium. Taxonomy (GTDB): domain Bacteria; phylum Bacteroidota; class Bacteroidia; order Bacteroidales; family Prolixibacteraceae; genus Halosquirtibacter. The sequence goes on along the minus strand of JAOARB010000029.1, from coordinate 38,219 downwards.
TCCTACGGCCAAAGAGGCAGCAATGGTGTCGGCATTGGTATTGAGTATTTGACCATTGCCATCATGCGTTAGAGGTGCTACAATAGGGGTTATCCCTTGTTCTAGAATCTGCTTTAATGCCTTGGCATTGACATGATCTACATCTCCTACAAAGCCATAATCGACATCTTTAACGGGACGTTTATGGGCTTGGATAAGATTCATGTCGGCACCAGTAATACCCAATGCTTGGAGATTCTTGGCTTGTAATTGGGCTACAATATTTTTGTTTACCAGTCCCCCATAGACCATCGTTACTATCTCTAACATATTTTGGTCGGTCACCCTTCTTCCATCGATCATTTGGGTCGGTATATTCATGCGTTCTGCCATAGCTGTAGCACTTCTTCCTCCTCCATGAACGAGTATTTTGATTCCTTGAAGTTCTACAAAATCAGACAAGAAAGCATCAAGAGAAGCTGCGTCTTCCACTACAGCTCCCCCTACTTTAATAATGGTTATCTTTTGCATCTTATTGAAGGTCCTCCAGAATCATCTTTAATACAGCTTGTGCAGATACTTCTCTGTTGGCTGCTTCTTCGATTACAATAGAATTTTCGCTGTCTATCACACTATCCGAAACAATCATGTTACGACGAACAGGAAGACAGTGCATAAATTTGGCATCATTAGTAAGAGCCATCTTTTCTTGATCGACACACCATGATAGATCTTTAGAAAGAATCTGTCCATATTCGTGGTAGGCCGACCAGTTTTTAGCATATATAAAGTCGGCTCCTTCGAATGCTTTCTTTTGATCGTACTCTAAAGTGACTCCTTCCATAAAGCTATCCGATAGCTCATACCCTTTAGGGTGGGTTACCACCAATTCATAGTCGGTCTCTTTCATCCACTCTACAAAAGAGTTGGCTACTGCTTGAGGCAATGCTCTTGGATGTGGTGCCCATGTAAGAACCACCTTAGGTTTATCTGTCTTTTTGTGTTCTTCGATAGTGACAAGATCGGCATAACTCTGTAGAGGATGGCGTGTTGCAGCCTCCATACTAACAACAGGAACCCCTGCATAATCGATAAACTGTTGGATGATTTTCTCTTGATCATCGGCCTCTTTATCTTCCAGAGAGGCAAATGCTCTAACCCCAATGATGTCACAATAAGAACCAATGACAGGGATGGCTTCTTTCAGATGCTCTGGTTTATCTCCATCCATCACTACCCCTAGTTCAGATTCTAGTTTCCATCCGTCTTGGTTCACATTGAGTACCATGGTATTCATGCCCATATTCATGGCTGCTTTTTGTGTACTTAGTCGTGTTCGGAGGCTAGAGTTAAAGAAGATAAGGATCATGGTTTTATTTTCACCAAGGTGTTTAAAACCATAAGGGTTTTCTTTCACTTCTTGTGCCACTTCAATGGCTTTCTCTAGGCTAGGAATGTCTTTAATGGAGATAAAGTTTCTCATGAGGTGTAAATGATTATGCGTTAAATATTTAGTTTTTGGATGAGTGATTTAGACATGGCTACCACTCTCTTTTTTGTTTTGTTGCAATTCTCTCCTTCGTATAGGGAATCTAATACTTCGATAAAACATTCTTCCCAAGTACGAAAGAGTTCTCTGGTAAGGGGGATTACTTTCATCACTTTATGGTGGTGAGCCATAATATCCCCCTTATATTTTCCCTCTCGAAGAATCAAAGATCCCCAAAAGTTAACCATGATGGGGATATGATGTTCCCAGTTGACTTGAATCACTTTGTTATACAGATGGTCCATTTCCGGTAGTTCACAAAGCGTTTTGTAGAATTGTTTTACAAATAGTTCAATCTCTTCTAGTGTCTCGATATCCTTTTTCATGATCTTCGCTTTTGGGTATTATATAATATTTTATTTAGGTCTTATCTGACCATCCCCTTTAACGATCCATTTATAGGTGGTGATCTCTTCTAATGCCATTGGTCCACGGGCATGAAGTTTTTGGGTACTGATGCCTATTTCTGCACCAAGACCAAATTGTGCTCCGTCGGTAAATGCGGTAGATACGTTCTCATAAACGGCTGCAGCATCTACTTTGCGGCAGAAGATATCACAATGTTCTTTGTTCTCTGAAACGATTGCCTCGGAGTGTCTCGAACTGTATTGATCGATATGATCTAATGCTTGGTCTAAAGAATCCACCGTCTTAATAGACATCTGAAGGCTTAAGTATTCTGTACCATAGTCTTCCTCGGTTGCTTCTACCAATAGATCTTGGGGATAGTGATTTTTTAAAATTTCAAAACTAGCTTTATCTGCGTGGATAACTACTCTCTCCTTAGCCAACTCTCTGGTTAAGGTAGGAAGATCAGACAGACGTTCACGGTGCAAAAGAAGACAGTCTAAAGCATTACATACGCTTACACGACGAGTCTTTGCATTGGTGATAATGTCTTTTCCTTTTTCAATGTCTCCATATTGATCAAAATAGGTGTGACAGATACCTGCGCCTGTTTCTATAACTGGAACAGTGGCGTTCTGACGGACAAATTGAATAAGTTGCTGGCTTCCTCGAGGAATGATTAGATCCACATATCTGACTGCATGAAGAAGTTCTTCTACCTCTTTTCTGTCGGTAGAAAGAAGTGAAACAAAACGAGGATTCAATTGGTTCTCTTCCAAGCTTTGATGGATCAATGATACCAAATATTCATTAGAATGATAGGCATCCGATCCTCCTTTAAGAATACAACAGTTTCCAGATTTAAGACATAGAGAAAAAACATCAATGGTCACATTCGGACGTGCTTCATAGATCACTCCAATGACACCAAAAGGAACCCTTACTTTGTCAATACGCATTCCGTTAGGACGTTCCGTTGACTGAAGTACTTTCCCTAGAGGTGATGGTAATTGTGCTACATTTCTTAGGTCGGAAGCAATTCCTTTAATGCGCTCTTCACTCAGTAGTAGACGGTCGTATTTAGGATTATTACGATCCATACGAGCACAGTCTTTACTGTTGGCTTCGATCACTTCCGAGCTTTTCTCTTCTAATAGATCTGCAAGACGAAGGAGAACAAGATTGATTTTCTCCGTTTCGACACAAGCTAGATCTTTGGATGCTTTTCTGGTTATATGTAGTATTTCATTTAATTTCATACGTCAGTCAAATTTAAAGATTTAGAGAAAGATAATCGCAATGGACAATAGGTTTTTTGTCTTTTTGTCCCATTTCTGCTTTTAAGAGTTCTGAGTTGTAATTGGCTTTCCCAATACCGATATTGGAGCCTTGCTCATCATATATCTTGATGATCTCTCCCTCTTCGAACTCTTCCATTACTTCGATAACTCCTACGGGCAAAACACTGACTCCTTCGTTGGATTGAAGGGCAAGCTTGGCTCCAGAGTTAAGTTTGATGGCTCCCTGTGCAAAGTCATAAGAGTGTGCGAGCCAACGGCGAATAGGAGAGGATTTCTCTTTGTCGCTTTTAAACCAAGTAAATGGTGTCTCTCTGTTTTGAAAAACGATATCTTTAATGATGTTGTGTCGTAAACCACATCCCATTACTACATCGATGCCCTGTTGGGTCATCTTTTTAGCAATATTAAATTTGGTGGCCATACCTCCTCGTCCTCTAGTGGATTTTAAAGGCTGGATATATTTTTCAAGATCATTATTGTTCTGTTCTACTTCTGTGATAAGCTCAGAGCTTGGATCTGCTGGATCTCCTGTATAGAGCCCATCAACATTGGTCAGAAGCAGTAGCATGTCTGCTTTGGTCATCGAGGCGATTAGTCCCGATAGTTCGTCATTGTCCGTAAACATCAACTCTTCTACTGAGATGGTGTCGTTTTCGTTGACAATAGGAATCACTTTCTGTTCCAACAAAGTGTCAAAACAGTTCTTCATGTTTAGATAATGCCCTCTATCTGAGAAATTCTCTTTGGTGGTAAGTATCTGTGCACACGTTAGTTCGTGTTCTTTAAAAAGATCACTGTAACGACGAATCAACTTTACTTGCCCAACGGCAGAATAGAGCTGTCTTTCTGATACATGATCCATCTTTCCACATGGAGATATCTCACTTCTTCCTGCTGCTACGGCACCAGAGGAGACCAATATCACTTCAATATCTTGGCTTCGCAGATAGGCTATCTCGTCAACAAGATGTGCCATCACTGCGATATTTAATTTACCATCTTCTTTGGTCAGCACATTGCTTCCCACCTTGATGGCTACTCTTTTTATAGAATCGTTGTTGTGGTAATCACTCATACGTTTTAGGATTTAATTTTGTTGTAGGAGGTTAATACCCCCTGTATCAATGCAGAAGAGAAACCTTGATGTTCCATCGTGTTTAGACCCGAGATAGTCACTCCTTGCGGGGTCGTAACTTTATCAATCTCTTGCTCGGGATGGTTCCCATTCTGAAGCACTAATTCTGCCGCACCTTTGACTGTCTGTGCTGCGATCTTAAGTGCATTCTCTGCATTAAATCCTATTTCTATTCCTCCCTGTTGTGCTGCACGTATAAAACGTAAAGCGAAGGCGATACCACATGCTCCTAGTACGGTGGCTGCTGCCATCATATCGTCTTGGATAATCAATACAGGTCCCAATGCTTTAAATAGATTCTCTACCATCTCTACATTCTCAGCTGTAGTCGATTGATGAGAGATACAAGTAATAGACTCTTGAAGTTCCACAGCGGTGTTGGGCATCGCTCTAAAACATATTGAAGGAATCTTCCACACATTCTCCATATGCTCTAAACTAACGCCTGTCACTAAAGAAACAAGAATCTGGTTTGACGTAAAAAGATGTCCAACCTCTTCTAGTATTGTCTCTGCTTGCTTGGGTTTTACTGCAAGGATGATTAGGTCTGCATCTTTTACGGCAGCGGCATTATCACTTCCTACATTTACCCCTTTTTCTTCGAGCGGCTTAAGATAGTGCACACGTCTTCTCGTGACATGAATGGATTGGGGGGCCATACCTGTTTTTAACATGCCTTCTGTTACTGCAACACCTAAGTTGCCTCCACCAATTACTGCTATCTTTTCCATATCTTACTGTGATTTAATATTAAAATACAATGAGTTTTGTCATGTAAAGATAATCATCTCTCGCTCTTTTAATATAAAAAAAGGGGATTATCCACCTCTAGGTAACGTTATATTAGTCTTTTAGTACTGCTTTAAGTTTTGTAATAAAACAGTCTACCGAATCTTTGGTGAGTGTCAAAGGAGGTAGAAGACGTATCATGTTCTGTCCACTTACTCCCGTAAAGACATGATGCTCTTTAAGTAGTTTTTGTCTAATAGGAGCTACGGCATCGTTAAATAAGATCCCAATCATCAATCCTTCGCCTCTCACTTCGGCTATGCTAGAGATCTTCTTTAGTTCTGTGATAAAATACGCTCCAATCTCTTTGGCTTGGGCTATAAGATCTTCCTTTTTTAGAATGTCCAATACGGCAATGGCTGCACTACAGGCTAGGTAGTTACCGCCAAAGGTAGTTCCTAGCATTCCTTTGGTTGCTTGAAAGTGAGGCGCTATAAGTACCCCGCCGATTGGAAATCCATTTCCCATTCCTTTGGCCATGGTAATTAGGTCGGCTTTGATGCCACTAGCTTGATGGGCAAAAAAGTGACCACTACGACCGTAACCTGATTGTATCTCATCTAGGATAAGCACGATTTGATTCTCATCACATAGTGTCCTTAATCCTTCTAGAAATGTTTTCTTAGGAATGCGAATGCCACCAATACCTTGTATCCCTTCAATGATAATGGCCGCAATATCTTCTTCTTGTATTGCCTCTTTGACCGCTTCTAGGTCGTTAAGAGGAAGGATGATATTTTGATGTTGCGCATTGATAGGCGCAATGATCTTTTGGTTGTCTGTGATAGCTACTGCAGCAGAGGTTCTTCCATGAAAGGATTGATCAAAAGAGATGATCTTCGATTTACCCGTATGAAAGGAGGCTAGTTTTAGTGCATTCTCTACAGACTCTGCTCCCGAGTTTGTTAAGAATAGATCGTAATCTGGATAGCCACATTGTGCCCCTAGTTTTTCTGCTAACTCCTGTTGTAGAGGATTCTGTACCGAATTTGAGTAGAATCCTATCTTGGATATCTGCGACTGTAATTTCTCTACATAATGAGGATGGCTATGACCAATAGAGATCACGGCATGTCCTCCATATAGATCCAAATATTCTGCACCATGATTGTCTACAATGGTACAATCTTGGGCTTTCACAGGAGTGATATCGAATAGTGAGTATACGTCGAATAGTTGCATAATTAAAAAACTGATGGTTTAAGATGTAGTCCAGTGAACTCATCTAAATGATACATTAGATTCATGTTCTGTACCGCCTGACCCGAGGCTCCTTTAAGTAGATTGTCGGTGCAGCTGATGATCATTAATTTGCCATCATGAACCTCTAGGTACAAGATTGCTTTGTTGGTGTTTACCACCTGTTTAAGATCTGGATTCTCATCCACTACATGCACAAAAGGATGATCATTATAGTAGTTGCTATAGATCTCTTTTGCCTCTTCTAGTGTACCCTCATAAGAGGTGTAGGCCGAGACAAAAATACCTCTAGTGTGATTCCCTCTTAGTGGAATAAAATGAATTTTATTTTTAAAGTCGGACTGCAACTGTTGGATACTTTGATTGATCTCACCTAGATGTTGATGAGAAAAAGCTTTGTATACCGACAAGTTGTTGTTTCTCCAACTATAGTGTGATGTCCGAGATGGTGCTTGTCCTGCTCCAGTAGATCCTGTGATGGCTTGAATATGCACATCGTCTTTGATAAGCTGTGCTTTTGCCAATGGAAGCAAGGCGAGCTGTATCCCTGTCGCAAAACAACCAGGATTGGCAATATGCTGTGCCTGAACGATAAGATCCTTATTTAGTTCTGGTAGACCATAGATAAAATCGTTTCCCTCTTTTTTTAATCTGTAATCATGGGATAGATCAATAATCTTGACTCTTTGAGGTATGGTTGTCTCTTCAACGTACGCCTTTGATCTACCATGACCCATACATAAGAAAAGAAGATCGACATGATCCATTTCAATATCAGAGAAGATTGCTTCTGTCTCTCCAATAAGATCTTTATGTACACTGGTGATTTTAGCTCCGTTATTACTGCTACTTTGTATATGGGTGATGCTTACGTATGGATGGAAAAGTAATATACGTAGCAATTCTCCTGCTGTATATCCTGCTCCACCTACGATACCGACTCTGATTTTTGGGCTCATTTTGGGTGTAGTTTATTAAGACCCCCCACGAGGTTCTGGCAGTGGGAGGTCTTTTACTTTAAAAGTAATTAAGGGTATTTTACGATAAGAGTAGCCTCTTATCTTAATGTGTTTGGGTCTTGGTTATTCCTCGTTTATTGCGTAATAGATCTTTAACTGGTTTGAAAGGATCTTTGTAAAGCCTTTAACATCATCGGCACTCCAACCTTTATTCATCTCTCCGTACTCTCCGAACTTAGATCTCATAAGATCGTTTTCTGAAGTGATACCTACAAGGGTGAAATGCTCTGGTTTTAATATTATTTTTACCTCTCCTGTGACATTCCTTTGGGTGTTCTCAAGAAACTTCTCAATATCTCTCATCACAGGATCTAGGTACATCGATTCGTGCATAAACATACCATACCAGTTGCCTAATTGGTCTTTCCAATGTTGTTGCCACTTGGTAAGTGTGTGTTTTTCTAACATCTCATGGGCTTTGATGATTAACATCGGTGCTGCTGCTTCAAAGCCAACACGTCCTTTAATCCCAATGATGGTGTCCCCAATATGCATATCTCTTCCAATACCAAATGCCGATCCAATCTTCTCGACTTCCCTTATCGCCTCTACTGGGTTGTCAAATAGAACGCCGTTGACAGAGTGAATCTCTCCTTTGTGGAAACCAATTTGAAGGGTCTCTTCTGTCTCTTTGGTGATCTGACTAGGATAAGCTGATGAAGGAAGCGTTTGATCCGAAGTTAAGGTCTCTTTTCCTCCAATACTGGTACCCCAAAGGCCGGCATTGATAGAGTACTCCATCTTCTCAAAGTCGGCTTCTACGCCATGATCTTTTAAATATTGGATCTCATATTCACGAGTAAGCTCCATATCTCTTGTAGGAGTGATAACTTCGATCTCAGGAGACAATACTTCAAATGCCAAATCGAATCTAACTTGATCATTTCCAGCACCTGTACTTCCGTGAGCAATATATTTAGCCTCTATCTTATTGGCATATTGTGCAATAGCAATGGCTTGGAAAATACGTTCTGAACTTACAGAGATAGGATAGGTATGGTTACGCATTACATTACCGTAAACCATGTAACGGATACCTTTGTCGTAGTATTCATCCGTAACGTCTAAAACGACATGGCTCTTTACGCCCATGGCTAATGCTTTTCTTTCGATCTCTGCTAACTCTTCAGGACCGAACCCTCCTGTATTAGCAATGGCAGTATGTACCTCTAATCCTTTTTCTTTGGCTAAATACATAGCACAATAAGAGGTGTCTAATCCTCCACTATAAGCTAGAACAACTTTTTTATTTTCCATTGGAGTATGATATTAACGATGTTTTTGTTTCGATGAATTTATATTCTATGCGATGGAATGTGTCTCTCCTAGGTACTTGCAGATGATTTTGACAGTACTCTTATGATTCTAACACCTAAGAAATCCATCATTCCGCTTTTCGCAATAGAAATATTTTAAGCATTTATTTTGTTAGAGAACCGATAGCGATTAGCTTGAAATGCTACGGTTTTCTCTTTTTTGCTTTTTAGCCACTCTTTCCATTTCTGCCATCTACTAGGTTGCAACTGAATGGTTTTCTCCCACTCAGGATCAAATAACATCCCTGTACATAGGCATTTGGTTTTATCTGTTCGCTCCAGAATATCGTAGTTGACACAACTCTTACAGCCATTCCAAAATGCATTGTCATCGGTAAGCTCAGAGAACGTCACAGGACGATATCCTAGTTCTGAATTTATCTTCATTACAGCGAGACCAGTGGTTAATCCAAAGATCTTGGCTTCAGGAAATTTCTGACGTGAGAGTTCGAATGCACGACTCTTGATTCTTTTTGCAAGTCTCATCCCTCTATATTCAGGAGCCACGATAAGTCCTGAATTGGCCACAAATTTATCGTGTCCCCATGATTCGATGTAACAGAACCCTGCAAATCGATCTTCGTGAAGTGCGATAACGGCTTTACCCTCTTCTATCTTACTAGCCACGTATTCATATGTACGCTTCGCAATACCCGTACCACGCTCTTTAGAGGCTTTCTCTATGGTGTGATTAATGATATCTACATACAGTATATGATGTTGACTAGCTACAACTACGTCGATTTCAATTTCCTTTTTCATCTGGTTTTTTCGTTAACATACATAGATTAACTCCATATTCTATCTCTCTTTAAGGATAGTCTTCTAGCTGTATGGTGTTGGATAGTCGAGGGAAGATATCAATCAATGATTGTGCTACTTCCTTACGAGTCACCTCTTCTCTTACTACAAGTAGAATAGTGTCGTCCCCAGCTATCGTTCCCAATATTTCGAAGATCTCCTTTCCGTCAATTATGGCGGCAATACTACTGGCATATCCTGGAATGGTTTTGATCACTCCCATATTGCCAGAAAAAACAAGACTTTTAAAACCATCTGCTAGAAAGTTAACGTGAGAAGTAGTGGCTTCCTGACCAAATTCTTCCTCTCTATTCTCTTTCTCTGGTGGTAAGTGATAGAAGAATTTTCCTTCATCGTCTCTCATCTTAACCACACGCAAACTGTTTAGATCTCTTGATAACGTTGCTTGCGCAACTTCGTATCCTGCTTCATCGAGAAGTTTTAGTAAATGCTCGTGATTTTCGATATGATGTGTCTTAATTAAATCCACAATTTTTACTAATCGTTCTTTTTTTGTTTTCATGTTGATGAATATTTATTCATGAATACTCTGCAAATATATGATATTTATTCATATTCTCTACACTTTTATTCAAAAAAATGAATAATGTTAATTGAATATCAATGTTAGTGAAAAGATATTCATTTTTATAATAATTTATTTGGACTATTGTTCTTTTTTGCTTTAAATTTGCACCGTGTTGAAAATAAGACTCAAAATACCGATCGATTTGATCGCATTGTTGGAAGAAATGCGTTCTCGCTACTTAATTTTTTAAGTAGTGGGGACGCATTTTTTTTATGTTTTTTTTAATGAAATAATAGATATATACCATATAATAAATTCGCTGAGATGCATAAACTTCGTAATGTTAAGTTAGTTTTAGAAGATGGAACCATCTTCGAAGGAAAGTCATTTGGAAAGGAAAAGTCTATTGCAGGTGAGGTCGTTTTTTATACTGCAATGACGGGATATACTGAGAGTTTGTCAGATCCTTCTTATAAAGGTCAAATTTTGGTGCCAACATATCCAATGGTGGGTAACTACGGTATCCCATCAGGAGAGAAACAAGAGGGAGTTGAGAAGTTCTACGAATCGGATCGTATCCATGCATCGGGCCTTGTGATTGCCGATTATACAGAAGCCTACAGCCACTGGAATGCTGAGAAAAGTTTAGGCGATTGGTTGAAAGAGCATGACGTGCCAGGTATTTATGGTATCGATACTCGTAAATTAACCAAGATCTTAAGAGAGAAAGGATCGATGAAAGGAAAGATCGAATTCGAAGATCAACCTATTGATTTTATCGATCCTAACGAGGAAAATTTGGCCGCAATGGTAAGTACGGATGAAGTGATTACTTACGGTAATGGTGATCATAAAGTCGTATTGGTTGATTGTGGTGTTAAGTATAACATTATTCGTTGTTTACTTAAAAGAAACACTACAGTAGTCAGAGTACCATGGGATTACGATTTTACTCAGATCGATTGTGATGGAATCTTCCTATCTAACGGACCAGGTGATCCAGCCCAATGTGAAGCAACGGTAGCTCATATCCGTAAAGCTTTAGACGGAGATACACCAATCATGGGTATCTGTTTAGGAAATCAGTTGTTAGGACGTGCAGCTGGATGTGAAACATACAAACTAAAGTATGGACACCGTAGTCATAACCAGCCAGTGTTACTAGATGGAACACAACGTTGTTTTATTACTAGCCAGAACCACGGTTTTGCGATCAAGCAAGATACATTGCCATCAGAATGGGAAGAGCTATTTGTGAATGTGAATGATGGAACCAACGAGGGTATTCGTCATAAGACAAAACCATTCTTCTCTACACAGTTCCACCCAGAAGCTTCTTCTGGACCGGTAGATACAGAGTATCTATTTGATGAGTTCATTGAGAATATCGAAAAGAGCAAAGCGAACAAATAAGAAACGACATTACCCAAAAAGATCATGATAAATACAGATATTAAAGATAGAGTTAAGAAAGTCATTGTACTAGGTTCGGGAGCCCTAAAGATTGGTGAAGCAGGAGAGTTTGACTACTCTGGATCACAAGCTTTGAAAGCCTTGAAAGAGGAAGGTATCGAAACCGTATTGATCAACCCAAATATCGCAACGATACAAACATCAGAAGAGATTGCAGATAAAGTTTATTTCTTGCCTGTAACGCCTGAGTTTGTTGAGAAAATCATTAAAAAAGAAAAACCACAAGGTATTCTTTTAGCTTTCGGTGGACAGACAGCACTAAACTGTGGTGTGGCTCTTTTCGAACAAGGAATACTTGAAAAATATAATGTTGAGGTTGTTGGTACTCCGGTACAAGCAATTATCGACACAGAAGACCGTGAGATCTTTGCAGGTAAACTAGGTGAAATCAAAGTGGATACACCTCGTAGTATTGCATGTGAAAGCATGGAAGAAGCGAAAGAAGCTGCCCTTAAAATTGGTTTCCCATTGATTATCCGTGCTGCTTATACCCTTGGTGGTATGGGATCGGGATTCTGTAATAACATGGAAGAGCTAGATAAGCTTGCCAACAATGCATTCTCTTACTCTCCACAGATCCTAGTAGAAGAGTCTCTTAAAGGATGGAAAGAGGTAGAGTACGAGGTGGTACGTGACCGTTATAACAACTGTATCACGGTTTGTAACATGGAGAACTTTGACCCACTAGGAATTCACACTGGGGAGTCTATCGTAGTTGCTCCTTCTCAAACAATGACCAACGCAGAGTACCATAAGCTTCGTGAGGTAAGTATCCGCATCATCCGTCACGTAGGAATCGTAGGAGAGTGTAACGTACAGTTTGCTCTAGATCCTAACTCAGAAGAGTATCGTGTAATCGAGGTGAATGCTCGTCTTTCTCGTTCTTCTGCTTTGGCTTCTAAAGCGACAGGTTATCCTTTGGCTTTTGTTGCAGCCAAACTAGGTCTTGGATATGGTCTTCATGAATTGAAGAACTCTGTAACCAAAGAGACGACAGCTTGTTTTGAGCCAGCATTAGACTACTGTGTATGTAAGATTCCACGTTGGGATTTAACTAAATTCTCTGGTGTAGATCAAGAGCTTGGATCAAGTATGAAATCGGTAGGAGAGATCATGTCTATCGGACGTACTTTCGAAGAAGCAATGCAGAAAGGTCTACGTATGGTAGGACTAGGAATGCATGGTTTCGTTGGTAACCGTGGTGAGATGGAAATCGATAATATCGACCAAGAACTACAAAATCCAACAGACCGTCGTGTATTTGCTATTGCAGAGGCTTTCCATAAAGGATACTCAGTAGATAAGGTTTGGGAGATGACTCGCATCGACAAGTGGTTCCTAAACAAACTATACAACATCTATCAAATGCGTTGTGACTTAGTCGAGCTAGATAGCTTAGAGGCTGTTAGTCAAGAGATGCTTTTAGATGCAAAAAAACTAGGATTCTCTGATTTCCAAATTGCACGTATGGTGCTTAAAGGAGAGACTACAGAGATGAATGCCAACGCACTTAAAGTTCGTGAATATCGTAAGCAACAAGGGGTTACTCCTTTTGTTAAGCAGATCGATACTTTAGCAGGAGAATATCCAGCACAAACGAACTACTTATACTTCACTTACCATGGTCAAGAGCATGATGTGGATTTTGTGGATGATAACAAATCTGTTCTTGTACTAGGATCAGGAGCTTACCGTATCGGTTCTTCGGTAGAGTTTGACTGGTGTGGTGTGAATGCGGTGAATACCATCAAGCAGCACAACTACCGCTCTATCATGTTAAACTACAACCCAGAGACTGTTTCTACCGATTATGACAACTGTGACCGTCTTTATTTCGATGAGCTTTCTCTAGAGAGAGTATTAGACGTACACGATATCGAATCACTTAAAGGAGTGGTGGTTTCTACTGGAGGTCAGATTCCAAATAACTTGGCGATGAAACTTCACGGACAGAACGTACCTATCTTAGGAACTTCTCCTTTGAAGATCGACAATGCGGAGGACCGTCAGAAATTCTCTGCCATGCTAGATGAATTAGGAATCGACCAACCACGTTGGAAAGAGCTTTCTTCAATGGACGAGATCTTCGGTTTCGTTGATGAAGTAGGATTCCCAGTATTGGTACGTCCTTCTTATGTACTATCTGGAGCTGCCATGAACGTGGTAACCGATAGAGAACAACTAGAAGGATTCCTAAGAATGGCTGCCCATGTTTCTAAAGAGCACCCAGTAGTGGTATCTGAATTTATCGAGCAAGCCAAAGAGATTGAAGTGGATGCTGTAGCCAAAGATGGTGAGATTGTAGCTTACGCTATCTCTGAGCACGTTGAGTTTGCAGGGGTTCACTCTGGAGATGCTACGATTGTATTCCCTCCACAGAAACTATATGTAGAGACCATTCGTCGTGTAAAACGTATCGCTCGTCAAATTGCCAAAGCGTTAGAGATCACTGGTCCTTTCAATATGCAGTTGCTTGCAAAAGACAACGACATCAAAGTAATCGAGTGTAACCTAAGAGCTTCTCGTTCTTTCCCATTCGTTTCTAAGGTGTTGAAAACAAACTTGATCGAGATTGCTACCAAAGCGATGTTGGATGTACCATTCGAGAAACCAGACAAGTCTCTTTTCGAATTGGATTATGTAGGGGTGAAAGCACCACAATTCTCATTCCACCGTCTATTGAATGCCGATCCTGTATTGGGTGTAGATATGTCTTCTACTGGGGAGGTTGCTTGTCTTGGAGAGAACTTTTACGAGGCGATCTACAAAGCGATGTTGTCTGTTGGTTACCGTACGCCTAAGAAAAACGTACTTATCTCTTCTGGACCACTTAGAGGAAAAGTAGAGCTTCTAAACAGTGCCAAGATGCTTAAAGAGAAAGGTTTCAATCTTTTCGCTACTGCTGGAACACACAAATTCTTTGCAGAGAATGGTGTTGAAGCAGAGAAAGTATACTGGCCAGATGAGGAGCAACATCCTAATGCCATTGACATTATTAAAGAGAAAGGTATCGATCTTGTGATCAACATTCCTAAAGACCACACAAAACGTGAGATCTCGAATGGTTACAATGTTCGTAGAAATGCCATCGACTTTAATATTCCATTGATCACCAATGCTCGTGTCGCTAGTGCTTATATCTATGCAATCTGTAAAATGGATGTAGATAAAGATCTATTGATTAAATCTTGGGGAGAGTATTAATCTTACTCCTTTTATATAAGTTATTTGCAGGCCATCTTTTTTAAGGTGGCCTGTTCTTTTTTCTCTTCTTTCTCGTTGTTTGTTATGGCAAGGCATCCTATTGCCCATACGCCATACGATAGGTTCGAATGTTCCCTTTTGTATCTTCGAAGATCTGGTTAATAAGGACAGCTATCTCTATCGCTGTGTTTACATTCGATCTTCTCTTCTGTAGTATCGCACGATGCAACTCCGAATTCTGCATATCTCTTTTGATGTCTTTGGAGGTAGATTGTTATTGCTATTGTATTTCTTCTTTGTATTTAATATAAAATAGGCCCTATATAGACCATAATGTTACATAAAGTTAAAATGTTTATATATTTGTCATTAATAGCCTGTGTGCGCTAGCACTCTTTTATACAGGTTCGGGGGATTCATTCTATAAATTAAACCTAAAATCTACTACTCTATGATCCAATCAAACAGAGCTCTTCTCTATATCCGCAAGACGCTTTTTATATTACTTATGTTCACTCTTTCTATGGGAGCCTTTGCAGCAACCAAGAAAGTCACGATAACAGGAATAATCTCCTGTGATAAAAAGCCCATCCAGTTTGCTACTGTTGCCTTGTATTCAGCGAATAAAACGACCCTCCTTGGTGGGGCAATAAGTGATGAGAAAGGAAGCTATCATATCACCGTTGGAAAACAGGATAGTTACCTATTGGTGGTGAGCTCTATCGGTTTTCAGAGAAAAGAAATTCCGCTTAAGGTGGACGCAAGTCAAAAACGTTTTTCTGTTGCCTTAGAGAAGATGGTCACTAACATAGAGGAGGTACAGGTGAAAGGATCGGTAATCCAAAATAAGATCGATAGGGATGTCATATTGGTAACCAAAGAGATGAGGAAAAATGCTCCCTCTACTATCTATCTATTAAGAGGAACTCCCGGAGTAGAGATCGATGACCTACAGAATAAGATCCTCGTAAATGGCAATACCAATGTCTTACTTCTTGTCGATGGCGTAAAGAAATCACCTCAATATATCAAGAATATGAATTCCAATCGTATCGATAAGATGGAGCTCTTTCGTGACACCAATGGACGTTATGCCATGGAAGGATATAGTGCTGTGGTGAATGTGATTACCAAAAAGAACTACGAAGGGGTATCCGCTTTTATGAATGATACCGAGATATTTAAAACGGTATATGATCGTGGTCCTAACATGGATTATAATTCTAGACAGAAGTTGAATATCGATTATACGATAAACAAATTTCAGTTTTATACCCTATTGATGAACCACCATGAGAGAAGTTACGACCAGAGCAATGAGACTATCGAGATGGGGGATTATCTTATCTCGAGTATCGATTTCGATGGCTACGATTATAACCGAAAGCGAAAAAGTCGAGACTTTAAGGTAACCACAGGAGTAGACTATCGTCTTAACGACCACCATACTCTTGGTGTTCAATATGATTATTGGCAACTACCAAGGGGGATGAACGACACCTATCATGAATTCCAACGCGTGGTTCAGTCGAAGAGTACAGGGGAGCAGAGCGTTTATGGCTTTAGTAAAGATAAAGAGCTTTCACTAGACCAACATTCGGTACAGATGACCTATCTCGGACGTATAAACCAACGATCAAAGCTCACCGTTGAGGGGTATTATAATAGAAACGAATCATCACAAGTGGAGCATCTAAATAATTCCCTATTTGTAGATAGCAATCAATACCTTGTGGATCAAACGGGGGACTATTTTAAGATGGTCACCGAGTGGGAACAAAAACTATCGTCATCCAAAAGTTTTCATGTGGGACATAACTACATCTGGAAACATAACGAGAATATGGCCACCAACTTATGGGGCGTGAGATCTGGTCTTCATAAGATAAACACATACGAGAATGAGCGTTCTGAACTGTATCATCGTTTTTATGGGGATTTTAATTTTACTCTCTCCAAAACGCTCAATGCCTCTCTTGGATATGCTGCCCAGTGGAGCAAACTAGGGGAGGAGAACCGTTATGAACTCTCTCATCTTCCTTTTGCTCTATTGATGTACAAACCCAATAAGAAAGTCAATTTCATCTTGAGCTATAAAGCCAATACGATCAATCCTTTTCGTGACCAAACCCGAGACTATATAACCTCGATCAACGAGTATGATGTGGTACGTGGTAATCCTGATCTTACCACTGCGCTACTACATAAAGCCAGCCTGTCGATCTCCCTTTTAGGTGGGAAAGTCCGTCTGACTCCTTATTATAGTGTAGAGAGCAAAAAGATCTCGCAATGGGGACTTGGAGTACAAAAGATTAACTACAGAGACCGCTATGTCTATAGTTTTATCAATGCCGATAGCTATAGCGATTATGGTGTCGATTTCTATGGAAAGGTCAAACTGTCTAAGAAGTTTAGCCTAAAAGCGCAAGGGAGCTATAAAAGGATGCATATCGAGTATGACAAGATCTCTAATGATCAGAATGCTTTTACCCTTCATGGCAGCCTAAACTACAGTAATTTCAAGAAGGGATGGTATGCGAACCTAATCTATCGAAACAACTTGTATCATATCCCTATGTTGATGGGCTATACCACTGAGGGCAATGACAATTTATCGATAACGGTGATGAAGAGTCTGCTAAAAAGAAAGATGAATGTCTTTGTCTATTATAGCCTTCCTTTCGGGATGAAGCCTTTCTCTTTCTCTTATGATGAATTGTGGAGTGATGATCGTGGTGCGTCTCATTATCAAAAGCTAAACCAGTTTGATCTAAGCCAACTAAAAGGGATGGTGATGCTAAGTGTCAGCTACCATTTTAGTAAAGGAAAGACCAAAAGAAAGATCAACAAAGGCAACCTGCAAGAAGAGATGCAAACAGAAAAACCATTCTAATAGGAGCAACAAGATCCTAGGATAATAGTGCTAAAAGAACCGCTCTTATAGACCAATAAAGGGCGGTTCTTTTTTGTTGTCTCTCTTGGTCTGGTCCTTAACGGGCTATATTATAATCGTTTTAGGTCTTATTCTAATCCTCTTCTTTTCTTCTAGTCTATGGGCTTGTAGTCTAGAACGACTCTTGTTCATGTGCGATATGGCAACGAGCGACAGAGCGCTGATTTCTATTTTGTGACATATATTTCTAATCCAAATAGAAAATATGACTGTAAATAACTGTCTGTGTATGTTAAATAACGTATATTTGTGCTCTATCTATGAAAACGATATCTCCAATGCTATGTTGGAATCGAAATCGTCTAATCGAACAATCGCAATGATGAAAACAAATGGTTTAAATAGTATCAGAGAAGGGTACTTCTTCTCTATATTATTCTTCGCTGTGGTCCTATGTATGATAGGACTTCCCTCCACTTCTTTCGCAGGCAATAGAACGCTTGCTGCTTTTAATATAGCTAAAACCGATTCAACCCAAGATATAAAAGAGAAGCAAAGCACCACGCTTTCCTCTTCAAGCGATCTTACCCCAAAGGGAGCAGTGGTATCTACAGTTACGTCCAAAGAGATCGAAAGAGACTATCGTTTTGATCCACTCTACTCTCTTATCGGTCGTGTCAGTGGGGTCTCTATGGGAAGTGGCAACAACCTAGACAAAAAAGGGATCTTTATTCGTGGGGTCCATTCCTACCGTTTTACCAACCCTCTATATCTTATTGATGGTTTCGAAGGGGATCTTCATATGATCAACCCCTTGGATATCGAGAACGTAGAAGTACTAAAAGATGGTGCGGCCACCGCCATCTATGGTTACCGTGGCGGTAATGGCGTGATTCGCATTACAACCAAACAGGGCTCTCGCGATAAAATGCGTATTCGTTTTACCTCTTGGATGGGTAAGAGCGAAGCAACCTACGACAACCCTCTTACGACCAACAGCCTGAGATGGCAAAAGATACGTGATCTGAATGAGACAAGCTATTACTACTTTGGAAACGATAAGGTAGAGAATCGCAATAGCGATGCGTTTGATGCTTTCCGCAGAACAGGGTTCGAACAGAACTATCATCTTAACATCCAAGGGGGCAACCAAAAGGTGGAGTATTATGTTGCGGGGGCTTTTACCAGCAACGAAGAGACCATCGACCCGAACAACTTTAAAAAGTATTCAGCGACGGCCCACCTTAAATTCAATTTGGGTTCTCTGACAATAGAGCCTCGCGTCAGTTATGTGAATAAAAAAAGAGAAAAAGGAAGTATCCAACTAAGACATATCGTCTATTTTACCCCTACCATGGATCTCGATTGTTTCGATCCTTTAAAAGTTCCAAATTCATTCGATCAGGAGCATTGGGACACTGGACTTAACATGCAATACCTTATAACCAAAGGACTCTCTTTGCATCTAGACCAGCGTTATGCCGATTATCAAGATATCGACAAAAAGCGATATTGGGAAACTCTTAATCATTCTTCAATTGGAACGAAAACAGAGAACCACAAGCAGATGTACCATCTGAATGCTTATGTGGACTATCAACAAAAGCTCTCGTTACTAGATTTTGCTTTGCAGGCAGGCTTTCAATATCAAACAGACAAGCTAACCAAAGAGATAGGCGATTATGACAAGGAACGTTACTTAAGAGAACACGAAGATCTAGCTCGCTATATTGCTGAAAACCCATCCTACAAATGGGGCATCGAACCTTTCTCTCAAGAAAGAAAATATAGTGTACGATCTCCTTATGCCCACCTCTCTTTGGGGCTAGACTCTAAGTTGGAGATCGAAGGAACGGTACGTTACGATAAGATAGGATCGATCACAAAAACGAGCTATGCCCTCTCTGGGGGATGGAATGTAGCCAACCACGACTTCTTTAAAGAAAATCTCTCTTGGATAGATGAGCTAACCATTAGAGCCAGCGATGGAAAGATGGGAATGGCCGACATTCTCTATTTGCCACGAACCAAAGAGATGAACTATTTCTATGATGTGATAGACCAGGAGTCGATCACAAAGAAAAATATAGGCGGGCATCTCTCTATTGCGCAAGGTCTTCTTTTTGGAGGTTTAAATCTCTATGACCATCGTATCACTTCTTCAACAGATACCTATCCATACGATGCACCACAGGATGTAAAGATGAAAAATAGCGGATGGGAACTAGAGTTAGGGTCTCAATGGAAAGGAAGGGGTTTCTCGTATCACCTCACCGGTTTTATTTCTCATAACGAGAATGAGATATGCACCGATCTTAATAGCCAGATGGCAGGACAGCGTCATTTGGGATTCACTCCCTCTTGTGGCGACATCTCGAGCCTCCGTTTGATGCCAGAACTAGACCACACCTATGTCGATGTAAACCGTGATGGGATCATTAGAGATTTCGATGACAATCTTCAAATAGGTAATTTCTTCCCTGAATTGGAATATGGTGTAAGCCTGTCGATGAGCTATAAGAGACTCGATTTCTCTCTCTTGTTGAATGGGAAACACAACAAATACCTTCTAAACAATCTAAAATATGGTCCTTCTAAGTTTTCCGTTTTCAATGAAACGAGAAACTTTTGGGATGACCTAACAATGATAAACAAAGAGCATATCCCTGGCGATTATGTCGAGGATGCTTCCTTTCTATCGTTAAGAAATATACAACTAGGCTACACCCTCTCTTCAGATATATTACAAGGTAGCTTCATCCAGTCGATACGTCTGTTTGTCTCAGCCAAAGATTTAGTGACCTATACCGATTATGATGGTTTCGACCCAGATCAATGGATCGTTAATAATAAGCCAATAGAGATGGGCTATACCAATAATCGTTATTCCAATCTGTTGGGAGACTACCTTTTTGATGGGTTCTATCTGCCTTCAAAAACAATATTAGTGGGAGTTCAAATCTCTTTCTAATTTCTAATGTGCTTGATAGCAGGGGATTGCTTGTCGATCCTACACTGCCGAGTCCATTCTATTTCTTGTCTTTTTTATACCATCCCCTCTTTCTCTCTTGGAAAGAGGGGTTTTTTATCTTTTCCTCCTTCAATCCCTCCCATTATCTATCTCCAGATATAAAAGATAGACCATGTAAGATCAATATATACTTCATGGTATTTACCTTATTTTTAACCCTAATTTACCACCATATCAACTTCATATCAACTTCACTTTTAAGCCTACTTAATATAAAGTATAAGTGAACATGATATGAAGTTGATATGAAGTTAATATGAATTTGATATGAAGTTAAGGTGTTTTTGTGATAATCTGAAAGTGACCCAAAGATGATTTTGTGATCCCCGTAACTACCATCAATCTACCCTTTTTTAACCCCCACAATATAAGCTGTTTATAAAATAATATGGGGCCTTTTCTATTTAAAAAACGTGTTTCTATCCTTTTTCATAATAAGAAGACACTATAGATGGATCCTTTGCATTTAAAGAAAACATTGAACATGGTAAAATAATGAACAGAGTCTTGTAATTAATAAATTGGATATTTTGTCTTGAAGACGTAATGTGTTGGATATTAGTAATGAGTGACATTGTGTTGTCGGTAGTGAGGGGGTTTACTGGGCGGTTATTCTTTTGGTTTTGTTCAATATTTATGGGTGTTTATTGTCAATGAACATTTGTAATTATTGAACAGTCACCTTATTCTAGGATTAATGCGAGGTATGATAACCTGTAATTAGGGGGGGATTATGATTGTGTTGATAAAGAGGTTAGATGTTGCTTAGATTACTTTAGGTTTGGATACAAAAAATAATAGGCGGTATCCACGAGGGACACCGCCTATGAGGCATATAATTAAAAAGATAGGTTATCCGAACTTTTCGATTTTCTTCATGATAGAGAAGATAAAGCTAGCAGCAATAAAGCAAAGGATAATAAATACAGCCCATACTTGCCATATTTCAACTCTTTCGTACATGTAACTACCAACACCTAATAGAAGGTTACCGACAGCTGTAGCACCTAACCAAGCACCTTGCATGATACCTTGGTATTTAGGAGGTGAAACTTTAGATACGAATGAAAGACCCATAGGGCTTAGGAAAAGCTCTGCGATAGTCAATGTGAAATATGTACCGATCAACCATCCTGTACCTACACGAGCGTGAGAAGGATCAAGTTGTGCTTCATTTAGTGTATCTAGTCCAAGAGATCCGATTAGAAGAATCGCGAAACCGATAGAGGTAATAAGCATACCATAACCGATTTTACGAGGAGCTGTAGGCTCTTTTCCTCTTCTGTTAAGCATTGTAAAGAATCCCACTACGATAGGAGTAAGAAGTACGATCATCGTAGGGTTAAAGTGTTGGAATAGCTCTGGTGAGAATGAGTTAACAGCATCGTTGTTTGTATAGAAAAAGTATGTTCCAATACAAGAAGTAACTAAAACGATGATAGAAACTAATTGGTTCTTCAAGTCGTTACGGTTAACGATGATGCTTCTAAGAGAAAGGATACCAGCTACGATAGTGATCAATGACCAGATGTTAAAAACAAGATAGGTTGCTGGGCCTACTTCTTGAACGGTGTAGTCACGAGCAAACATGGTCATGGTTAATCCATTTTGGTGGAAAGCCATCCAGAAGAAGATAACTACAGCGAAAACTAAGAATAGAGCGATCAGACGTTCTCTGGTCTCTTGAGGAGACATCTCTACTACTTCGCCATTTTCTGCTACTTTTACTTTAACATCAGGAAGCATTTTCTTGAACATCATGTATACGATGAAAGAGAAGATCATCATTGCTCCAGCAACACCAAATGCATAGTTGAAACCAGTACTATAAGCAGAAAGGTAATCCGAACAGAACTGAGAAAGTTCAACGTGTGATCCCATCATTTTATCTGCGATAGCTTGAAGAGAAGTGGTGTCTGCTAGTGTTCCTTCTTGGAATTTATGGATCAATGCAGGCAGTTCATCGTTACGAACGAAACCTTGTTTTTTGATAAACCAGTTGATGGTAGAAGAAGCAACGGTAGGTGCAAAAAGAGCTCCAACGTTGATTCCCATATAGAAGATAGAGAATGCAGAATCACGAAGGTGAGAATATTTAGGATCATCATACAACTGTCCAACGACAGCTTGTAGGTTTCCTTTGAAAAGACCATTACCTAGTGCGATAATGGCTAGGGCTCCAATAGTAAAATAAAGTCCTAATCCAGGAACAGACATAAATATGTAACCTGCAAGCATGGTTATAAGTCCAACAGAGATTGTTCCCTTAAAGTTCTTAGTTCGGTCGGCAATAATACCTCCAACTAGAGCAAGACCGTAGATAGCACCATAGAAACCACTATAAATACTACCTGCTTCTGTTCCAGTCAACCCATACTTTGCTGTTAGATAATATACCAAGATACCCATCATGGTATAGAATCCAAATCTTTCACCCATGTTTGCAAAGAATGCAACCAAGAGGCCCTTCGGATGATTTTTTAGCATAGCTATTCGTTTAATTAATTTTAATTCTAAATAAAAATTCTATTATCACAAATATAATTCTTTTTTTTAGACACGTGTGTGGGGATGGGGGTGTAATTGTATGTTATGGGATATTGTAATGATATGATTTTTATTAGTTTATATTGTTCAGGTATTGATATATAGCCTTTTACTGTTTGAGCTCTTGTTTTTTTGTTGTAACTTGTAGAGAACGTGATGGGATATTTGAATATCTTATTCTTGGTAATTAACATTTTTTAATTATGATCTCTGTGTAAGAGGGAATTAAAATCAATGATATGGACCTTTGGACGCCGAAACAGATTCATTTATGGGATCAGCAGACTTGTAAATTGCAACAGATAGATAGTGTTGAATTGATGTATAGGGCCGCCTCTAAATGGACGACTGCTTTTACGCGAATCTTTCCTAATAGCTACCGTGTGACGATATATGTTGGACCAGGTAATAACGGAGGGGATGGTTTGGTGGTGGCCATGTTGTTGGATCGTTTGGGCTATAAGGTTACACTCTATGCTGGAGATCCTGAAGTATCCAAGAGCGCGGATGCCCGTCACTACTATAACCAGTTGCTTCGTGAGTCGTCCTTGATTGTGAAGATCTGGGATGAGACATTGGATGTGGATTCATCTTCAGATGAGGCTTCCACAGAAGTAGTTATTGATGCTTTGTTTGGAATAGGTTTGTCGAGACCATTGGATGGTGTCTATTTGCAGATGGTTGAGTCTATGAATAGACGTGGGTGTCCAATTTGTTCTGTCGATATTCCTTCGGGATTATATGCCGATGGTCCTAATGAGTTGAATGCTTCGGTGGTAACGGCCACTTATACTTGGACTTTTGAAGTTCCGAAGGTGTCGTTCTTTTTCCCTGAAAATTATATTTACACTGGAAAGTGGGAGGTGGTGCCTATTGGTTTAGCTCAAGAAGGATTGAAAGAAGAGGTTCCTATGACCTCCTTGATTGATGAGATGGAGGTGAGCAAATGGGTTCGTACAAGTTCTCCTTTTGATCATAAAGGGACCAGAGGACATGCTTTGGTTATTGCAGGATCTGAAGGTATGATGGGAGCTGCTACTCTAGCTTCTTTGGGTGCCTTGTCGGGAGGCTGTGGTTTGGTTACAGCACATGTTCCATTTCGTTTTGTTTCTTTGATCCACCAGACGGTATCGGAATGTTTGGTCTCAACAGATATAGATGGGGGTTGTTTTAGCTCGCTACCAGATTTAAGTTTATATAAAGCTGTTGCGGTTGGTCCAGGACTAGGTCAGGCAGAGAAGACAAAAGAGGCGTTGATCTCTTTGTTTAGAAAGTCACAAGTTCCTATTGTGATCGATGCTGATGCATTAAATATCATATCCAAAGAACCTTCTTTATTAGAATTGTTACCAAAGAATTCGATTTTGACTCCCCACCCTAAGGAGTTGGAACGTTTGATTGGAACTACCTATAGCAGTTGGGAGCGTTTAGAAAAAGCTCGCGCTTTGGCGATTAAATATGGGGTGCATATTTTGATTAAAGGAAACCATAGTGTGGTGATTGATACTGCGGGATGGTGGACTGTCAATGGAAGTGGCAGCTCTGCCTTAGCCAAGGGGGGGAGTGGGGATATTCTAGCAGGACTTATCGTCTCACTTTTGGCTTTTGGTTATCCATCCTCTATAGCATTGCGTCTTGGGGTTTGGATACATGGCAAGGCAGGAGAGCTGTTTGCTAACGAAGGGAATGATCGATCGTTAAGAGTTTCGATGTTACCTATATTTATTGGTAAAGTGTGGGAAAGATTGTTAAATTCCCCGGTTAAATAATTGGTGGGAACAGAAATAAATAAGAAATTTACGGAGAATTTAATGCACAAAAGAAAATAGATCTCTTGTTATGAAGATATTAAAGTATACACTTTTTTTGATGTTATGTAGTGTAGTAGTCATGGCATCTCCAGATAGAAAAAAGGGAGATGAGGTTCGTATGCCTTACACCAATGGACCTGTTTATGCTTTGCCAGCGACAGGTGTACGTGTGTATGTAGAAGCTACTTACGATGAATTTATCCCGGGACCTTATCAGGCTTATGCGAATGATCTTTTAAATATCCCGAATGCACAAGCTACTGCTTCTGCTACGTGGAGTATTTCGAGTGTTCGTTTTGCGTCTTATGCTACGGTGGATGCCAATGAATATCATCAAGTGAAATCGGAAGCGATGTCTGCTATCTCTGTCAATGAGCTAGGAGTGATCAAAGGTGTTAATGGTGTTTTTAGTAATATGAAGACCATGTTGCCATTGGTTCAAAATGATTATATGCCTTTTGAAGTAACAGCGTATCCTTGGAATGATCTATCTGTTCAAGAGTTTGTTGAGGTTAATGACTCAATTCCTGAAGAGTGGAAAACGATCTCGGAGAAGCGTAAAGCATATGATGCTGCTCATACTATTACAAAATTAAGAAAGCGTCGTTTCCATACGATGGCTTCAGTATATGAGACGACTCCTCCTGATGGGAAAGCATATGAGGTGGTTGCTGCACAGTTAGATAAGTTAGAGAAAGCTTATACTGCTCTTTTTATCGGTAAACATGTAAAAAGAACAAGGACTTTTGTTTTTGATGTTGTTCCTTCGGAAACGCCAACGATCGCTTTCCGTTTCGATAAGAGAAAGGGTGTTGTACCTACTTCGGACCTTTCGGGTAAGCCTATAATGATAAATGTAACGATCGATAATAAAGCTAAAGCAGCTCTTCAGAAACAAGAGGGTGCAGGAGCGATATCGCCAGATGGAATATATTATCGTGTGCCTTGTTTGACACATGTCAGTTTGATGGATGGTACGAAGGTATTGGCAGGAACACAGCTTTTAATGGCACAGTATGGTGTTCGTTTTCCAATGGCTTCCAATCATTGTCAAAGCGGTCGCAAGTATAAGATAGTCTATGACCAAGAAACAGGGGCGATCAATTCGATTCAATTGGTTGATCCTAGAAGGGTTGTAGAAGATTAAGAAATAGTCCGATTAATGTAGATTAGGAAGGAAGGTTTGTACTACCATATTGATAGTACAAACCTTTTTTGCTGATTGTATGGAAGCGTAAAAGAATAGAAAATAAGAATTATATGAGTAATAAAGAGAGATTAGAAGAAACGATTACCTCTGTATGTAAAGAGAAGTTCTCGGGTAATTATTTGCCGTTGGCTATAGATATGGCAGGTTCATTACAAATAAATGAATCGGAAGCGTTAGAGGTGCATGACTTGGAGATGATTGCTGCGGGGGTGGTTTATGCAGCTTCTGTACACCTGTCACTGACAGAGGGAACGATGATGGAGGACGAGGCTATTTCTATGGCTTTTAATGTTTCTATCGATCAGATGGAGGAGATGGCAAATCATCTTTTTCAGTTGGAATCTCTTCTTGGTGCCAATGAGGAAGAACTTTCTTTAATGGAACAGGAACAAGAGCAAGAAGTGGTGGTTGAGGAAAAGCAAGAGGAAGAGAGCAAGACATTGACTAATATGGATGCTTTAGAACCATCTACGGTGAACCGATTTGCGGTAACCTTGACTCCTAAGCAGTTGTTTATCGATTTCCTTAATCGCATGGAGGTAAGTGAAACTCCTCTTTATTTAGAACATTTTAGAAATCAAAGTTCTGTGTATTTGATTGACGATAAAGAAGATGTTCATCTTGGTGCGCCAGAGCATTTCTTGGCTGCTCATGCAGAGAAGATGGTGCAGATGGAGTTGACTAAAGAATTTGTTGATTCTAAATATTGGCCTTCTAATATAGAGACAGATTTACTTCTAAGTTGGTTCGACTTTTCGATCTCTATCATGGTGACGGACCTTCATGCACCTGCTGCATTAAAGCATGATGTGGAAGAGTAAAAGTCTCTTTTAGATATTAAATGAGTGTAAAGTCATGGATTAACCGCATTTATTTGTGAATTAATCATGATGCTTATTGTCTCGTTTTACTATTTTTACAATCAAACTATGAATTTAAGATAAAATGGATACAGTACAGAAATCTTTGCGCGATAGCGCAGTAGCGAGATGGTCGGCCTTGATCATCGTTTCGATAACCATGTTTTGTGGTTATTTTTTTACAGATGTAATGTCACCTTTAAAGCCTTTGTTGGAAAAGGATTTGGGGTGGACTAGTGGAGATTATGGATGGTTTACGAGTGCTTACGGCTGGTTTAACGTATTCTTCGGAATGCTTTTTGTCGGTGGTTTGATCCTTGATAAGTTTGGAGCTCGTATTGCAGGACTTTTGGCTTCAGGGCTAATGGTTGTTGGAGCTACCTTAAAATATTATGCTATTGCTACCACCTTTCCTGAGGGAGCGATGCTTTTAGGACACTCAATGCAAGTGGCACTAGCTGCTTTGGGATTTGCAATCTTTGGTATGGGGGTTGAAATCATGGGTATTACTGTATCTAAGATTTTGGTTCGTTGGTTTAAGGGTTATGAAATGGCTTTGGCAATGGGTCTTCAAGTTGCTGTTGCACGTATTGGTACGATGTTGGCAATGGCTGCACCGCTACGTATTGTAAAGTATTTTGGAACTATTTCTTCACCATTGGCATTTTGTTTGGTGTTGTTGATCATTGGCTTTTTGTCATATTTCATCTACATCGTGATGGACAAAAAGTTAGAAGCTTCTGAAGAAATTGATACAACCACTTCTGAAGATGAAGGGTTCTCATTTAAGGATCTAAAAGCGATCTTTGCAAATAGAGGATTCTGGTATATTGCTTTACTTTGTGTATTGTTCTACTCTTCGGTATTCCCATTCTTAAAGTATGCTACAGATTTCTTTATTAATAAATTCAATATGGCTCCAGAGAGAGCAGGAGATTTACCTGGTCTTCTTCCTTTAGGTACTTTATTCTTAACACCTATCTTTGGTGGTATCTATGATAAAATGGGTAAGGGAGCGACCATTATGATTATTGGTTCTATCCTTCTTGTTCTTATCCATGGATTATTTGCAGTACCTGCATTAATGAGTGTCCCATTGGCAGTTGTATTGGTTCTTCTTTTAGGGGTAGCTCTTTCTTTGGTTCCTTCAGCAATGTGGCCATCGGTAGCTAAGATTATTCCAGAGAAACAGTTGGGTACAGCATTCTCTTTGATCTTCTGGGTTCAAAACTGGGGATTGATGGGCGTGCCATTGTTGATTGGCGTTGTTTTGGAGAAATATTGTATTGTTTCGTCTACTACTTTAACAGATGGACGCATCCAAAACACTTACGATTATACTCTTCCTATGATGATCTTTATGGGATTTGGACTTCTAAGTTTGGTATTCGGAATCTTATTGAAGAATGCAGATAAGAAAAAAGGATATGGTTTGGAGCTTCCTAACGTACAAAAGAAGTAATTGAATCATATCATATGATATATACAAAAGGAGTAGTCGATTGTCGGCTACTCCTTTTCCGATTTATAGAAGATTGCTGGCCATCTCGGCAAGCTTACTTCTTTCTCCCTTAACTAGATTTAGATGGGCAAAAATCTCTTGTCCTTTCATCTTTGAGGTAAGATAGGCTAGTCCATTGGATTTCTCGTCTAGGTAAGGAGAGTCAATTTGATGTATATCCCCTGTAAATATCATTTTTGTTCCTTCTCCGGCACGTGTGATAATGGTTTTTACTTCATGCGGCGTAAGGTTTTGAGCTTCATCAATGATAAAGAAAGAATTAGATAAACTACGACCTCTAATAAATGCAAGGGCGGTAATGATTAATCTTTCTTGTTTTTGCATCTCATCGATCTTGGCATGTTCTTGACTATTGATATTGAAGCTACGACGAATCACAGATAAGTTATCAAATAGTGGTGCCATATATGGAGCTACTTTTTCTTCTGCATCTCCTGGAAGGAAGCCGATGTCTTTGTTACTTAGTGCAACGATAGGTCGGGCAAGCATTATCTGATCGTAGATGTGGTTCTGTTGTAATGCTGCCGCAAGAGCTAAAAGAGTCTTACCTGTTCCCGCTTTCCCTGTAATAGAGATAAGTTTGATGTCAGGATTAAGCAGTGCATCTAAACAAAGAGTTTGCTCTGCATTACGAGGTTTGATACCATAGGTGGTCACTTTATCTACCTCTTCAATTTTCTGTTGTGCTGCATTGTAACGAGCCAATACGCTTGAATTAGCCCCTTTTAAAATGTAGTATTCGTTTGCCCTAGGTTTTTCAATGGTACTCTCTTCAACAGGAATACTTTTGTTTTCATATATCTCGTTGATGATGGCAGTGTTGAAATCATCTATGTTACGCACACCGTAATAAAGGTCTTCTACTTTTTCTACTTTGTCGTTTCGGTAATCTTCTGCCTCTAGATGAAGAGATTTGGCTTTCATACGAAGGTTGATATCTTTCGAAACAAGAACGATATTAGAATATGGTGGTTTTTTTGCCTTTTCATTCTCTTTTTGAATCCAAAGAGCAATGGCAATAATACGATGGTCTGGAATGTTTTCAGCAAAAGAGGTTTTCATCTCCGCACTAAATTCTTTACCTAATTCGATCTTTAGCTTTCCTTTTCCTTCGCCAAGACTTCTTCCTGAGTTAAAAAGTTCGTCTCCAACAAGTTCGTCTAATTCGCGAACAAACTGTCTTGCTTGGAAATTGATAGGATCGTTTCCTTTTTTAAATTTGTCAAGTTCTTCAAGTACGGTTATTGGGATGACTACATCGTTGTTCTCAAAATTGTGTATGCATCGATGATCGTGAAGAATGACATTGGTGTCCAGAATAAATATCTTTTTGTTGCCCATAATGCTATGATTTAGAAGTTTACTATTCTATCTTAAAAAGAAAAAGACCCAAAAGATGTTTTTATTGTAAGAATTCGTAGTTGAATAAGAGAAATAAATCAATTATAATTCTTTGATTCCTTCTATTTATTTGCCACTTTGTAATGGTCATCCCCTTTTTATTTATCCTAACAAAGAAAGGGCATGGATGTTTGTATATAATAAAGAAAAATAAGATAAAAAGGAATAATATGGGAGAATATCAATCAATATTGGAGTTCTTGTATGAACAGCTTCCTTTCTTCCAGAGACAAGGAGCTAGTGCTTATAAACATGATTTAGATGTGACACTAACATTGGACGATATCTATAATCATCCACATGAGAATTATAGGACGATTCATGTTGCTGGTACCAATGGTAAAGGTAGTGTGTCGAATATGGTCGCATCGATTCTTCAAGAAGCAGGTTATAAAGTTGGTTTATATACTTCTCCCCATCTTAAAGATTTTAGAGAGAGAATACGTGTTAATGGCGAGATGATTCCAGAGGAGAATGTTATTAATTTTGTGGAACATTATAAACTGATTTCCCCTGATGTTACTCCTTCGTTTTTTGAACTAACTGTAGCCATGGCTTTTGATTATTTTGATAAGCAAAAAGTGGATGTGGCAGTCATCGAAGTTGGTATGGGAGGTCGACTAGATAGTACCAATATTATTCATCCAGATCTTTCGGTGATTACCAATATCGGTTTAGATCATACCCAATTCTTGGGGGATACGCTTCCAAAGATTGCTAAGGAGAAGGCAGGTATTATCAAAGAAGAGACACCAGTTGTGGTTGGTCGTATGCAGAAGAGTTGTGCTGATGTCTTTTATGAACGTGCAAAAGATCTTCATTCTCCATTGATATTCGCAGATCAGGAGTTCTCTATTGGTGACGAAAGAATAAAGGACGGTAGAAGAGTTTTACAACTTAAAAAGAAGAATGGGTTTGAATATCCAAACTTAGCCTTAAGTCTTTTAGGTCAATGTCAATTGGAAAATATCAAAACCGTTGTGACAGTATATGAAAAGTTGCTAGAGTTGGGATATAAATTGACAGAGTCGGACCTTTATAATGGTGTGCGTAATGTACAAGATAATACAGGTCTTATGGGACGTTGGCAGACTTTATCAGAAAAGCCTAAAGTGATCTGCGATATAGGTCATAATGTGGATGGTATATCACAAATTGTGGAACAGATTTCAGAATCAGACTATCGCAAGCTACATGTTGTGTTAGGGATGGTTAGTGATAAAGATATTAGGGGAGTACTGAAGCTTCTTCCTCAAGAGGCGACCTATTATTTCTGTTCTCCGGATATTCCAAGAGCGATGGAGGCTTCTGTTCTTCAAGAAAAGGCCAAAGAGTTTGATTTGCTAGGAGAATGCTATGATTCTGTGAAAGATGCATTAAGAAGGGCATGGGAAGTGGCCGAAGATGAAGATATGGTTTATGTTGGAGGTAGTACTTTTGTGGTAGCAGAAGTGGTGTAAAATAAAAATATTGTAACACAAATAAGAGGAGCTTGCTTAAGTGGCTCCTCTTTTTTATGGTCTTTATGTTTGTAAAACGGTCTGTTTAATCTTCTTTTACTAACCTTTTTGTTGTTACAAGAATCTGGTAAATGACTTGAGCAATATTGTATAGAATGACCAGTTTCTGTCTTTTTGATCCTTTCTCACATACTTCTAGTTCTGTTGTTAATTCGTCTAAGAATTGTTTGAACTTAATTACAGGAAGGTCAGATGCATTGGCCATATCAAGTTTGCTAATCTTATCTAACTCTTCTCCAATCTTAAGATAAGCCCATGATTCTTGCTCTGAAAAATGGGTTGGTGTGTGTCTATGTGAGCCGAAAGCAGAAAGATAAGAAACCAAGGCGTGGTTTAGATAAGTAAGTCTAAAAGCATATTTTTGTTTCTCTTTACTTGAATTGGGTTCAAGCTTCATTCCTTGCCATGCTTGAGTAAGTGCATTGTCTGCCATGTGTGCCCTCTGTCTTGCTTTAGCATAAGACGTTTCGTTGAGTTCACACATATGGTATGCTTTTACAATGGCTTTATAGTAAAGATTATTTCTTCTCATGGCAGTAGATAGCAATATAGGAAGTCTATCCTTTTGCCAATCGGGCCACAAGAATCTTACCGATAAGATAGCAAGTGTTGCACCAATTAATGTGTCAAGTATACGAGCCCCCATTACTTCTTCTCCCATTCCTGAGATAAGATTAAAAGCA
Organism: Prolixibacteraceae bacterium; assembly: GCA_025210775.1. Classification (GTDB taxonomy): domain Bacteria; phylum Bacteroidota; class Bacteroidia; order Bacteroidales; family Prolixibacteraceae; genus Halosquirtibacter. Next base: position 6,098 of record JAOARB010000029.1, on the reverse strand, counting down.
GATATTACGAAGATGGTAATAAAGATTACCGATCGTGAATATCTTCTTTTTAACCAAAGAAAGAAAGCATAGTTTGCAGCCAATAGTGTTAAGATCTGACCTTGTAGGGTAGGCATTAATTGAGATATGGTCACCCCAATAATAACCCCTAGTAGTGTTCCAAATATACGTTGAAATAACCTTTGTCTTGTTTCGCTATAACTTGGCTGACAAACAAAAAGACTGGTTAGAATAATCCATTCTCCTTTAGGAATAGTAAATGTCTGTATCAGAATATATCCAATTAAAAAGCAGGTTGATAGACGTATGGCATATCGTAATCGAGGATGACGAAAAGATAATTGTTTCTTTATCTTCTCCCATGCATTTACTTTCTTTTTGTACAGGTTCGGTAGAACAACAATGTCTTTGTTATATTCTATGTTTTGTAATGAGAAATGCGATTGTATTAAACTATGTATCAATAATGACAGTGGATGATCATGGAATTGAGGGTGCTTGCGCCTTTGATCTTTTAGTACGCCAATGATCCAATCTAAAGAAGATGGATGTTGGTATGGATTTCCACTAAGTAGACTATTAGACATGTTTTTACATGCCCTTGATAGTTGGTGAAGCATCTGTCCAATACCTTGTAACATCGGACCGTTATTGATATCTCCTATCAAGAGGGTGTATTGCTCGTGACTCGCTGCTGCCCTTTCATGTAAGCTTTGCAATAGTACAAAACGATACAAATATGGTTTTATCGTTTGTTGGTCTTTTACGGAGTTGGTATAACTCTGTAATACATTTTTGCATCGCTCTAATGCAATGACAACCAGAATATTTTGTTGTGCAAGTTCGTTGACGATTTTTTCAATATTCTCATTATCTCCAGGAAATAATGCAGATTTCATCTCCATATATTTGGCTAGTGCTCTGTAGCCCCTTGCTAGTTGCTCTTCCAATAGTCTATAAGGATGAATAAGAAGAAGTATCCAAGAGAATATTCCATATGCTAATGCCCCCATGCATAAGAATAGTGGTTGTTCATACCAATAGGTACTTAAGCTAGAGCCTAACATGGTATAGATTCCAATTAAGATGGCTCCAAAGGTGATGCCTTTAAAACGTTCATCGATGCCACCAATGATGATAAATAGTATGGTGGAGGTCACCATTCCAAGAGCAAAAAAGACAGGATAGGGACGGAGTAATTCAACTGATACACTTGCAATAAAGAAACATAGTAGGGTGATTCCTAATGATATAATTCGTCCTTTTGGATGGTCATCTGTCTCCGATAGAGCTGCTGCAATGGTACCTAAACTGAGAGTTACCCCAATAAATGGATTTCGAGTAATCAGAAATGGGATTACGATCATCATCATTGCAAATGTTACTTTGATCGCAAGCAACCTATCTGGGTAGTGCCAGAAAGTTTCTTTCATCCACTTGATAAGTGGTAGTTGTTTTATGTTCTTGTTATAAGATTTTGTTTTTGTCATATAATAGATAACGCTCTAATACGAGTTATGTTTTATTTGATCTTAGGTGGGAATAATTGGTAGAGAACACAATGGTTAGGAGGTAGGTAGAAACGAATCAACCTTTGATGTCGTTAAGTTGATTCGTTTCTTGGCTCTTTTTATAAGAAGGAATAGTCGTTGCTGTATCGCATCATTTGAGAAGCAAAGTCTTCATCATATGTTACTTTGATCTCTTTTATCTCTGTACCTTCTAGCTCAGGTGTCAGTTTTGGATTAAGGAATCCTGCATAAGGAGGTATCTCTAGTTTCTTGTAGCGTTCTAGTACTTCCTGATGAAGGTTAAGATCGATTTTAACGGCATAAGTTTCAACTAATTCTTTTCCTGCGTTATAGTCTCCTTCAGATTTAATTCTTTGAACTTCTTTAAGGAGTTCTCCGAATAGATCACGAAGTTTAGTGTAATCATTAATAGTGAAATAGGTCTTGTCGTTTTTGACTACTTTTTCGATAATGTTCTCACTTGTTCCTTTCTCAAATACCCACTTAGCAATTAGTTGTCTGTTACGCATATGAGATTCTTCTAGATCTTTCCCTAGTTCAATGCGAACAAGTTGGGTTAGAAGACCATTTCGGATGTAGCCATCGTACTCTGTTTTTCCTACTTCTAGAGATGGAATTAGTCCTAAATCTACAAGTTTAGGGTCCATGATATAGTAAAGAGCAAAAAGATCGGCACGTGCCTCTTCAAGTGTAGAGTGGTAGTTCTTTAGTGCATCTACAGGTACTCCTTCTAGCATCTTACCTGATCCGTGTCCTAAACATTCGTGAAGATCGGTGTGAAGATTACTTCCTAGATAACCATATAGTTCCGCTCTGGCTTCCTCTTGTTCGTCATAGGCAAATTCAGCTAGAAACCCCGAACCTTTGGATGCTTTATCATAAGCTGCAGTAATATTCTCTATTGTTACAGATTTAGAACCGTACGCTTCCCTAATCCATTCTGCATTGGGAAGGTTGATGCCTATAGGAGTGGCAGGGTAACAGTCGCCACCTAACATTGCTACATTGATAACTTTTGCAGAAACACCTTTGACTTCAGCTTTCTTATGTTTGGCTTCTGTAGGTGAATTATCTTCAAACCATTGTGCATTCTCACTAATGATCTGTGTTCTTTTTGTTGCTTCGTGATCAGTGTATTGTACTACGGATTCCCAACTGGCTTTCATCCCAAGAGCATCCCCATAGACTTCAATAAATCCATTGATAAAGTCAATCTCTCCACTTAGTTCTTTAACCCATTCAATATTAAACTGATCGAAAGTGTGTAAATCTCCTGTTTGATAATAAGAAATAAGGAGAGCAATACACTCTTCTTGTTTTGGATTCTCACAAACCGCTTTGGCCTTCTCTAACCAATGGATGATATTTTTGATTGCTTCGTGATACATTCCATTTAGATGCCATGTACGCTCTTCTACAATCCCTTTGGAATTTTTTACTAGTTGAGTGTTAAGTCCTCTTGAAGGTTGGTTGGTCTTCTCTTCTTTTGCTTTTTGTTCGTAGAATGCTTCTGCTTCTGCTTGAGTTACTCCTTGATAGTAGTTGTTTGCAGAGTATGTAAGAAGATCTTGTGTTGAATCTAAAGAGACACGCTTGTTCTTATATTCAGAATCAAAGAGTAGTTTATGCAACTCTTTAGCTACTGTTTCTTCTAGTTTAATAGAGTATAATTGACATAGTTGATCCCAATCTTCTTCTTTGAAAGGGACCTTGAATTTGTCCATTGAATAGTGGTGATGTATTCCGTTGGCAAACCATATTCTTTTTAGAAAAGTAGTAAATTGCTCCCATAGCTCAGAGCTAATATCCTTGTGCTTACCTTGTGAGTATATTTCCTCCATCGTTTTACGAAGAGTAAGATTCTCGCTTCCATTTTGGTCCCATAGAATATCACGTCCACATAAGGATGCTTCTGAAAGGTAGTAGATATATTCTTTCTGCTTTAGTGATAATTGATCAAAATTCTCAAGTTTATATCTGAGGATTTTTGTGTCACCAAATTTCTCTATATAATATGTAAATCGGTCTTTAGATGTCATTTATGGTATTTATTTCTTATTTAATACATTTAGAAGACTTAATAATTCGTCTTTCTTTGTTGTTGTTTTCTCTATAACCCCTTTTGGTCCTTCAAACTCGATGATATTTCCTCTTATTCTAATGATATTATCGATGTTTGCAATGATGGACCTTTGAACCTTATAGAAACGGTCACTAGGTAGGTTTTCATAAATGGATTTCAAAGTAGCATGTACTAAATAACTTCTTTCTTTTGTATGAAAATTTACGTAGTTCTCTTCTGATTCAACAAAGAGGATATCATCAAGGTCTAATTGTATATGCTCATTGTTGTGTTTAATCAATGTCTTGTTTGATAGTTGAGGTTGCTTCTTCTTTTCAAGTAGCTTTTCAACACGAGAGATCCCTTTTAGTAGTCGTTGGTAAGGAACTGGTTTTAGAATATAGTCGACACATTCATGTTCGAATGCGTCAGGTCCATAATTCTCTTTTGAAGAGATAAGAATCACAGGAGGTTGTTGATCAATAGATTCTAAAAATTCAATACCTGTCATCTCAGGGAGCTCAATGTCTAATAGAATAAAATCAATTTGACTCTTCTGTTTGTTCCAAATATTGATGCCTTCAAATGCATCTTTTGCCTCTAGTGTGCCTTGAATTCTTTCATCTCTACTAAGCATCTTTATTAGACTGCTTCTAATGAGAGGATCGTCATCAATGATTAAACAATGCATGGTACTTATGAATTATATTGTTTTTTGTTGTTTGTTTGCTTCTTCCCATTGCTCAATAATACGATCTGAAGATCTTATCGATTTTTTTAGCCATTCGAATTTAAGCTCATCTTTTTCTTGGTCGCTTAATTGCCAAGGTAGATTTTCTTTTCTTATTCTTGTGGCCAAATCTTGCATCACTAAGGATGCACAGACTGAAATATTAAAGCTTTCGGTGAATCCATACATGGGAACTTTAATGAATTCATCCGCTTCTTCTTTTACTATATCTGATATTCCTGTTAGCTCTGTACCAAAAATAATCGCCGCTTTTCCTTTGGAAAGATCAAGATCTTGAAGATAAACATCATTCTCGTGAGGAGAAGTGGCAACGATTCGATACCCTTGAGATTTTAATTCCCTGAGCGCTTGGCGTGTATTATTTTCTTGTTCGTTATATTTATTTAGGGTAAGCCATTTGCTTGAACCCATCGCAATTTCTCTATGTACGTTAAAAGAATTTCTGTTCTCTATAATATGTACATCTTGTATTCCAAAACAATCACAAGACCTTAAAACGGCGCTTGCATTTTGTGCTTGATATATATCTTCGAGTACTACTGTTAGATATTTGGTGCGATTGTCTATTACCTTTTCAAATAATTCAACCCTTTCTTCGGTGGCAAAGCCTTCTAAGTATTGGATTATTTCTTTCATAATAAATGGATTGTTTTTGTTCCTTGTATCTATTCTTTGTTTCTCAGGAACAAAGATAAAAATAAAAAGGGGAGCATTCTTTGCTCCCCTTTTTTATTCTTAGCAAATATCTTTAGTTGATTTTGTTGCTAAAGTCTTGTCCTGCTTTAAAACGTACAATTCTTTTCGCTTCAACTTTAACAGGTTTTCCTGTTGCTGGGTTTCTTACTTCTCTAGCTTCTCTATCGATAGTGTAGAATGAACCAAAACCAGCAATGATCAATCTATCCTCTTTTTTTAAAGTTTCCATTGTCGCATTAAGAAACGATTCAACAGTTTTCTTAGTGTCTTTGATTGTCATTCCTGTTTCCTCTGAAACTTTCTTAATTAATTCTGTTTTGTTCATGGTTATGTATATTAAAATTGGTTAAGATACGAGATACTTATTGAAACACGATTCATATTGTCTATTGTGATGCTATCGGGTCACAATGGGGAAAATCGTGTATAATCTTCTTTTAGTTAATTTATTATCGTCTTAAATTTCATAAATATTTTCAAAAAACAAAAGAAAAAAAAACGTTTTAGTTCGCTTTTCTACTAATAAAACTCTTTTCTTATACAATTGTTCACATTGTTCAATATAAAAATCATTTTTTTTGCCATAAAATGGGCTTTGTGTTCATTTTTTCAACTTATACCTTTTAAGAGTAATCTATTTTCTGTTCAAGAAAATCGAAAAATAAAGCACAAGATGACATCAAAACATTTTATGACGCAAAAAAGTTTAAAAAAAAATTTATTTCAATATCATTGAAAACCAAAGGTTAGGGTTTGTCGCCTCTTTTTTATCAAAAAAAAAAGTTTAGATAAGTTTGCAGGAATAACAAAAAGTCCTACTTTTGCTATCGCATTTCAGGAGAGATGGCAGAGTGGTCGAATGCGGTGGTCTTGAAAACCATTGTACTGCGAGGTACCGGGGGTTCGAATCCCTCTCTCTCCGCAAACACAGGTGTAGCTCAGTTGGTAGAGCACTGGTCTCCAAAACCAGGTGTCGGGAGTTCGAGCCTCTCCTCCTGTGCAAGTTCTTAAAGATATTGAAACAATAATACCTCTTCATTTGGAGAGATGGCAGAGT
>JAOARB010000028.1 GCA_025210775.1 Prolixibacteraceae bacterium | reverse complement strand
GTGTAGCGCAGTCCGGTTAGCGCACCTGCTTTGGGAGCAGGGGGTCCCAGGTTCGAATCCTGGTACCCCGACTTATTTTTATTGAAATAACCATCTTTAGGAGGGGTGGGTGAGTGGCTGAAACCACCAGTTTGCTAAACTGGCGTACTCTACTCGGGTACCGGGGGTTCGAATCCCCCTCTCTCCGCAAAAAAGCTTTACTTGAAAAAGTAAAGCTTTTTTGTTTCTATATACTCTTACCAAATCGATCTTCTTTTTGTATTTAATCAGGTGTCGCTTTTTACGTTAATTAGGTTTCTTATTTTGAGTTATTGTTGAGATCTATATGTTCGATGATTAATAATAGATGTCAAGGTGGGTTTCTGTTCTTCGAAATCTATCATACCCCATTCTCTTTATTTTAGGGCCTTATATCGATCTTTTTGATCAAAGAGGATGTAGACTTAATAGCCTGCTTTTATCTTATTAGAATGGATTATATCTTCGGGAATCTAGGAAGAACCCCCTCTTATGTAGTATAAGTCTTTCTCATCGATGGTAATTCTCATCTCTCCATTCAAGACTACACCCGATTGGGCATCATGAGAATGTGGTGTAATCTCTGAATCTTGCTCAAACTCCATGAATATAAACTGTTGGTTTTCGGCTTGAATTTATTTTGATAGAACACCATCCACTGGTATTTCTGCTGAAGTAAATGCTGACATTATTTGATGGTTTTCAATGATTTTCATCTTTGTTAAATATTTATTTCTTTCACTAAGATAATCTTTAAAATCATGGTTATTATTCTTCCCATTCTTGTTAATAACAATAAATAAAAATGCCTTTAAGGAGGTGGTAATTAAATAACTATGACTTCATAAATGAATACATCAATCAGGTTGTTAGGAATAAGGATAATAGAAGAAAAAAAATTAGAAGAGGTCTGAAGTATTTTATCTCTCTCCTAACTAGCTTAGATTATTTTTGTGTCGGTTATAATATAGCATTGCATTTATGATTTGAATGCAAGTGTAAATCATAAATGCATGATATTTGTCTTAAATAAAATTCTACATCTTTCGCTTTTTATATTTAACCAATTCACAAAAATAATCATTGGATTAAGGGACGGGTTTATTTTGAGTTCAAATAAAGACTATTTACAAAGATTAAATGTGGTAGTCTCACAAGAATAGTTCGATGATTGTTTCGAATGGTTTACATCTTTACAATCCTCTTTACTTTTATTGTTTCTCTAATACAATAAACCAAGGAATTTCAAGTTTTCCATTCATAAAATAGATGTCTACATTGTTATCAACTTCAACTCGATCATACATGGCTTGATCTACACTTACCTCATCTACTTCTTTCTGGGGCCCCCAACTTGTAAGTTTTAAATAATAGGTTGTGATTTTCCCGTTACTGATACTCTTGTCAACTATTTTAGCAGTAAAGAGTTCTGGTCTAGAAGTGTCTAGGTAGCAATTAATAAAAATGGTAGCACCAAAACCATATGCCCATAGAAACATTGCAATAGGGATGATTGATAATAAACTTTTTTTATTTTTAAGTGAGAATTCCTCCTGTTTTATTAGAATGACAGACAAAAGAGTCACCATTATTGCTACTGATATTATCCAAACATTCGAATAATCAAAAATTTCAAAATCTAATAAACTCCTAATCGATAATCCCAATGATGGAAGTGTTAAGGCATATACAACAGTTGGGTGTGCACTATCTTTGCGTTCGTCTAAACGAATAAGTCCACTGAAGAATTTTGTTACCAGAACTGCACTGATGGGGATCGTTAAAGTGGAAAGGATCGCGTAGATATATGGTATTGGAAAAAACACAGTCCATACAAAGGAAATTATACCTAGTATGTTTAATACTTTTGTTGTTTTTCGTGCATTTAGCAGTTTCTCTTCTCTAATTTCTCGTGTCCATCCGATATTTTCATTATTTAGGATTTCTTCTTCATCATTTATTTTGCTAACCATATCTAGGTCGTCAAACTTTTCAGAAATCCAAGATAATGCTTCTTGAGTACCACTCATACTGCGATCCACTTTGATCTTCTTTTTCTTATTGTCTTTTGGGATTATTAATATCCATCTTTCATTAACTTTATAGCCTTTAATTTCATCATAATATAATTCCTTGGTTTTAAACACACTAATTGAGATAAGTTTTTCATTATCAATAATGAATCGTCTTTTTTTAATATTAATTAATCCGTATACCAAGAATATAATTATCCCTATCGAAAAAGGAGTTACCAAAAGACCAAGTATTAGGTTAATTTCGTCTTGCACCCAAGGCATAATGCCAAGAATACCAAAAACACCAATAAATATTAATACAGATATCGCAGCAGCAATAGCCCATCCTTTCCCAATTTTACATTCTATCATTGATTTGTCGTTTTACTGTTTATTTCAATTTGACTTAATGTGTCGTGCTTGATTTCAATCTCTTTAGAATTCAAGCCTGTTAGCACTATTTATATTCATATAATAACCAAATGTATAAATATTTTCTTTCTTACGATTATTTACTATTAGTTGTATTGGGGTATATTTGTATGTTTGGCTATTAATGAAAAATGAATTTGTAGCCATTTTATAAGTCGCCATTATTTTAAATTGGATTATAAGCTATTCTTAAACATATCAAAAATAAAGAGCGGTAAGATCCTAGACCGCTCTAATTTTAATATTATCGATATTGGAGTAAATAGTACTATTTAGAATCTTTGATACATCGAACAGATAAACTTTCATTATGAATAAAACGGAAAATACCTCTTTTATCATATCTAAAAAATCGAGTTATGTTATACCACTTATCTTTACTTTGTGTGCTAGTCCACAAATAAGTTAATATGCCTTGTCCTTTAACAACAATACCATATTCTCCCATGTAGCCACTAATCTCTAATATGCCTTCTGGTTTTATATTTAGTCCACGTGAATCGATACCATTGCCACTGTTGCCTTCGTAATCTTTCCATCCATTTTGCGATTTTAGTACTCTACCAATACCCTCTAATTGACCACGTTCATCGTAGTTTGATTTATCCAAATCCTCTTCAGGCATACCTAAGTATCGTTCCAACTGTTTCCATTCTTCATCACTTGGTATGTGGTAACCTTTAGGACATATACTTTTGTCTGCATTAATGATACTTTTAGGATAAAAATAACCTCCTTCATCACTAAGTGGATTTTTTAGGCATTTAACTGGATACTCCTGCCCATTGCTTAATGTTAGGGGTGTTCCATCTTGCCATTTAGTTGTCCTTAAGTTCTCTCTCATCCATGTTTGATCCCCTATTTTCACTGTGGTATACATGTTAAAATCTGCATCGTGAACCATATCGGGTGGTAAAGGCATCGATTTTATAATCTGTGTTTCCGCTTTATGATCATCATTGTCAATTACGGTAAAACTAAACGTATATACAGTTCGATTTTTAACCCCTTTAAAGCTATACTTTTCAACGCCAGGCTTGATAATGATTGAATTGGGCATATTTTCAATCGTTGGGTTTATACTTAATTCAATATGTTTTAGATTGGGGGCATCCTTCCATTTTAGATCTATATATTCATGTCCCGATTGTTCTTCCAAATTAAGCAATCCTTTGGGTTGAGTATAAAAACAATAGGTTTCACTTTCAGAACTTAAACTTTGTTCCGGAATTACATCCTGAGCGATTACTTTCCAAAGATACTTGACCCCTTTTTCGAATACATAGCTTTCAATATTATCATTAGTGTTATTGAAAATTAATATGCTTTTACTACCAAATAATTCCTTACGTGTCCAATTCTTACCACCATCCTTACTAATCATTAAGGTTGAATTAACTACATCTCCATCTTTATCATTTGTTTTCCACGTAAATTCTTGAGAATCTATAGATATTATTGCTTCGTTTGGAGGGGTAATCAATATCGGAACTTCTGGTGGATGATTGTCCATTTCTTTTTTTGAACATCCAAACAGCAATAGTGTTAATACTAAAATAGGAATAAATAGAGTTTTCATAACTTCAAATATTAGATGATTTTGAATTAGTTAGAATTAAAATATTTTACATAAAAATAATAAAAACAATAAATATTACTATTTGTTGTCTTTATTTAATAAGAAGAAATACAATAATTCTTGCATTTAAATTAGACCCCTCTCTCAGAAGTAGTTTGTTTAGTGAACGAAAGTGATGGATACAAAAAAGGAGGATTGCTCCTCCTCAATATTGCGTTGTCCCAACGTTATTACACCTTATCTTTCTAAGACTATAATGTGTATAGCAAGAGACAACGCAATCTACATTAACTATGGATTTCCATACCATCGTTTAAATTAACTACAATAAGCTAACCTTCTTTATTTAGTCCTTTAGCCAACCGATGGATGTTCGTGAAATCATTTAATCTTAATGGTTTTAATCTCATTATTGGCATTAAAAGTAGGGAAATACATTAGCTCAATCCTTGCAGGATTAATTGTATATGTTCCTGAATACCTTGAAATTAATTTTATCTCAAAAGTATATTCTCCTTTAGGTAAGTGATCACAGAAGATTGTTGTTTTATTCTTATAATATTCTCTATGTGATTCATTTGCCCAATAATTCTTCTTATCTGCATAGGAACAACCACCCGGAATAGGAATGTTTATCATCACATATTCAGCATCGTTTTTAACTGTTACTTTAGTGATGAGTTTGGTCTCCTGTCCAGCTTCTAAGAAAGGGGTAGACTTATTCTCAAAACTCGTAGAGATTTCAAAGTCTTCTTTTTTTACTGATGGCGAATCATTCCAATAGCTTTGATAGGTTGTAAGATATATTGGAAAGTCTCCTGTTTTGGAAACTTCTATCTTTTGTGTTGGATTGATTGTCATTTCGAAAGGAAATTCAGTAACTGTTTTCGTTATATCTCCTTTAAATGACAATTTAGGCTTATTTAATTTCGCCTTTCCTTTTAACAAATCAGGCAATATCGTCTCTATGATTTGAGCAGATTCATAAGTGTTTCTCCATTGTCCTTCTTTTCTATTCTCAAGTAAGTAATTTTGGATCTTTTTCAATTCTAGCGTATCTGCTACAGAATTTACCTTAATAACTTTATATGCTAGTAATGTATTTTGAATATCATTATCTAACAAATCGGTCTCCTTATTTTCATCCGAATAGTAAGTGTTCCCAAATAAGGTTGTCTTTTTATAATAATCTAGCGTATCCAAATGACATTCCATTCCACTATGCTGTTTCAACTCAATAATATTGAGTAGTCCATTTAACGAAATGTCTTTACTCTTCTCCAATTCAGATATGTAGCGTTGATCATTAATTTTAGCATCCAATAGATTCAGAATTTTAACTACCCTTATCTTCTGATTAAAATTGAGTGGTCGTTCTAATTCCCAGATAAGTAATTCTGTAATCTGTTTTTTATTAATCGAGCTCTTATATCCAAGTTGTTCTGCATGGGTAATGGCCTCTAATATGTGCAAACTAATCCATAAGCTTTCATCTGAATTTTTCCACCATCCCCATAAACCATTTTTATTCTGATTCTTCATTAATAATCGAATGAGCTTATTAATCTTATTGTCCTTCTTGAACTTTACTCCTTTGTAATTTGCAATATTCTTTTCGGCCAGTAGTGCTTTCAATTTTGATGCAATCTGTTCATTACAGAAATACCTATAACTAATCAGATGATTGATTTCATTATCAATAACATCAATAATATCTGCTTGAGCATAAAGTTTTACCTTACCTAAGTTAGGGTCTAATTGCAACTGAAGGGTCGTGTCTTTATCGAGTACATAAAATTTACCTTCTGTTTCTTCTAGACCTTTAGGATAAACGGCTATCGTTCTTTGCTCTCCATCAAAATAGCCATCTTTAGATTCAAGGCAATATTTTAATTTCACCGAATCTTTAGAAGCAATGAATAAAACGGTATCTATCAGTGCGTTATTACAAAATCTGGATCTATCTAGTAATTCTTCTCCATTCGCTTCAAAATTTGTCTTGACCTTTATCGAATCAGAGGTATAGTTAAGGACTTTCCCTATGGCATAAGCGCTATCGCTCTGAACCAAAAATCTAGGAACAGCCAGTTGCGCCATAAGTGGTTTATAGGATTTAATATGACCATTGGATTGTCCCGATTGTTTATGACCATTCATTGCAAGATAGAAGGTCTGCCAACTGGTAACATCATCAGGGAAACGGACATCAAATCCTGTTCTTCCGTTTTTATCTGTTGTTAAGCTTGGTTGCCAAAATGCATAATCTGAGAAATTATTACGAATAGAATTGGATTGTCCTGCTGATTCTAAAAATGTATCATCATAATCAGCTCCTTTTAGTGAAGGTGATGTCGTATTAAAAGCTCCTGCTTTCGTTTTAATGATAACCACCCCATTTGCACCATTAACTCCATATATAGCTGTATCCTTGACGTCTTTTAGAATTTTAATATCCTCAATCACTGACGGGTCTAAGGCAGTGATATCTCCAGAGTAAATATTCCCATTAATGACATAAAGGGGCTTTTGATCAAATAGAATAGGAACCCCTCCATTTATTCTTATTTTTATTCCATTTCCCGAACCACTACGATTAGATGAGAACGAAACTTTCGTGATACTGCCTTGTCGATCCGTAGAAATATCTCCACTTATATCCCATTGAAGGGTATTGGTCGTTGCGGTAGGAATAATTTGAAACACTTCATCTGCATCATGCGAAGTGATTATCCTTTCATTTATGCTACTTTTATCCGGTTTTAGGTTTACATTTAGAGTATTTCTAGAACCTAATTTCTTCTCTTTGGATAGGTAACCTAGATAGGTAAAATTTAATATACTGCTGCCATCTGGCACTTCAATAGAGTAATACCCATCTATATTTGTGATAGTGGCATATATTTCCCCTTTTATGAATATAGTAACTCCAGGTAGCGGTTCTCTAGTTTCTTTATCATAAACGTATCCTGTAACCATTTTACTATTATTGGTGGTAAACGTTTGATATCTGATATCTTCTTTGAGTTTTAATTTCCTCTCTTCATTTTCATAATATGTGTTTGTTTTGTACTCCTTTTCTTCAATAACAGAGCTTAGGTAAAAACTAAAACTATCCTTCTTGAGTGAAATAGGTTGTTTTAATTTGTAGTAATTCAGTCCATTCGGTTGAATATAAAGAGAATCGACTATATGGTATCTCGCACCTGGATAAAACAACACCAACTTATGAAAACCTTCTTTTAGCTGATGTATATATGATATATTTATAGAATAAACTCTAACAAATTTAGGATTGTCATATCTATAGACCAATATATTCAAAGGCATATCTTTAATGGGCTTGTCATTCTGTATAAAATCAATAAGCAGTTTCCCTGCTCCTTGACTCGTATAATTGGGGTTTTCGTATCTCGTATTCTGACGTTCAAAGGTGTAAAATTCATCCTTCCATCTCTTTTCAATAACCTGTTTGGTTAGCACACTATCGTTTAGGCTCGTGATCTCTGGATTACGATATAGATATTTTGGATATCTTTTCGAATCAAATTGGCGTATCTTAAAAGTAGGAAAGAACTCATATTCATGCAGAGGCTCATGTTGGAATGTTGTTGTACAACTGTCCATAACATGAAGGTTTAGATCTCCAGTTAAAGGCCCCATAAAGTGATTGATTATATATTTTGATTTAGGGGCAAGTAACTGAAAATCTCCATTGTGTTCTATATAAGCATATTTCCCTTCGTAGCTATCTTCATAAGGAACAATATATTTCTGAAGAACCTGTTGCTCAAAACGACTAAGTTTTGCTTTTACCTTTTGGGATTTGATATTCGCATCTTTTATATACTGATCAAGACTGAAAATCAACTTTTTGCCTTTCTTAAAATACAAGCTGTCAATGGTGATCTCTTTCTCGTTTGTCCTAAGCCTTATTTGATGGTACCCACTATTAATATGGAATGAATAGGGACGAATATTGGTTGACCAACTAAAATATACAGGCTTATTATCCACATAAATAACATGAATAGGTTTAATGGTACCTTTTGAAACAACAAATGGCGCAAACTGCGTTATTGAGTCTGATGTGGTGTACTCAAAACGATAGATGGAGTTTTGAGGATAGATAAAACGATAATATTCAATTGAATCAAGCCCTGCTAATATTTTCCATGCATTATAGTCTAATTGCTTCGCAGCATGTTTGTACGGTCTTTTTAAACTAAAATTATTAAAGGTCTTTTTCCCTTTCTTCTCTTTTCCCAAATAGGGTAGTTTCGGTGTAGAATAACCAAATTTCTTAGTTAATGAATAGGCCGTTAAGTCGACTCCTTCTACAGGTTTACCATCGATATCAGTAACCAAGATGTCAATCCTTGATTTTTGTCCCGGATAAACAATCTTGGGTTCTGTCACAGAAATATTAAGCTTTTTGTCGATTAAAGGAATTCTTATATTCTTATTCCTGACCTTTCCACCCCATATATAACGAATCGACACATAGTAGTCCTCTTTGGTCGATATCTTTTTATGAATATCCAAAGAATCCGTATAGCCATTTGCTTGTGGTTCATTCTTTTTGTAAATATTATATATAAATGGAAGCTTACGAGGATTATTCACAACGATCGAAACTGAGTCCTTAGTTCTTTTCGAAACACATTGCAATAAGGAAGGCTGATTATAAATATAGATACTTTTTGAAATGGAATCTGTTTCTATCGTGTAAGATGAAAAGTAAGGGTTTAACTTGATATCACATGGAGTCATCCCTTTATAAACAGAACTCTTATTACCAAAATTGTCTTGTGCATTTATCGTTACTAGTGTTGATTCAGACTCACCATCTTTTAGATATTCAAAATGGATAGAGTCTGTTTTTACTTCGATATCGAATTGCTTTGATTTATAGAAGTAGTTAACCATTTCACTTTTGGAAAAAGATTCATTGTCAGAAGTGATTAATCTCACATTTATTGTATAGACAAAATTAGCTTTAGGAAACAGAGAGTCAGATAAAACTATCTTAGTCTCATGGATCGGATCAAGTTTCTTTTTTAGAAAGAGCAACGTGTCAGGAATAAACGCATGATTCTCATAGTAATCGTCTATTGATTCTGGAGTCAATAACACTTCTATCCTTGCATCCTTCAAGTTAAGATCATTTTCATTGGTCCCTTTGGCATAAAGAGTAATATCCTTATTGCGGAATTGTATACCTTTGTCAACTCTCAGAGAAAGTTGATTCTTTGATAATTCGTAGTCTTCATATCTAAAATAACCGTTTATATACTCTTTCCTATCATTTTGTTTTAAAAGAATGGTATAATTACGATCCAATTTTAGTTGTAGTGAATCATCCAAATAAAATTTATATTTATAACCGCCACTACGATAGGGAGCAAGTTTCGTTAGTTTGATATTTTTACTACCATTTTGCAATATCACATCAACCTCTTTGTCTATCGGTTTCCCCTTCTTAGTACTCAAAAAGGCTTTGAATTTTACAGTATCCCCAGGCATATATTTCGGTTTATTAAACACCAAATACCCCGTATGCTTACTAGTGAATCTGGGATTTCTATAGCCAAGATGGAAACTCTCTTGGTTGTTTTTATATAGATTGTAATAGGCAGTAAAACCATGATAACTAACTTTTAAAAGTCCCTTTTTATTTGATTTCTTATCAAGATAGGAGTGTGTCTTTTTATCAAAATGAAGCTCTTTCGAACGAACACTTACCTTGGCATCCTCTATAAGTTTCCCTTGTAGATCCAATACTTGAATGCATAAATCGGTGTTGTTATTACAAATAAAAACATCAAAATCTTGAATAGAAGTTATGGTTATTTTTTGTTTCTCTTCCTTCGCGAAAGTCTTTAAATAATGGCCTTGTTGCAGTTTTTTACTATATAGACTATCTGTTGGAAATGAATCAACCAAAGTATGAAAATAAGAAGGCTTTACTTTCCAATAGTCTTTCTTGTAAACCTCTTCCGCTTCCTTTTGGGTAATCTTATAAATGTAGGTGTAATAACTGTTTTTTCTACTTTCAATTAGCTTCTGACCGAAAGAACCAAATGAAAGAAGCAAGGTTATCACCACCATTATTGCCTTTTGTTTGTTCGATATAAACTCCATATTTATTTTTTATAAGGGTGCCATTCATTGTCTGATACAATAAAAATAGGGGGTCATTTTTTAGATAATATAGAAATCAGATACCCCGAACAAGGGCCGCCAACCATCCTCTTTCTTTTGCTAAAAAAATAGATATATATTGATTTTATTGTAAGAATGAAATAATGTAATAAAAGTAAAATTATTGTAACATTATTCCTAATGCTTGTCGAGTAATTACCACAAGTAGAAGTAACCAATGTATCTTACCTCCAATTACTCAAAAACTTAACTTTCCGCACCTCTAAAGCAATCCTTGTATAGTAATATCTTGAGATGTCTTTTATCTCCTTAAACATCATCTAAAGCATATTATCGTCAATGTTTATGATTCTCTTAATGCCAATAATATCTCTATTTATGATTTTAATACAATATAAATGAGTGACACATTACATTCACTGATGCATACAAAAGAAGGTTTGATTTAAATAATTGGTCGTCTTAAAAAATTGGGACACTGTCTCAAAGTAGCGGAGGTCTCTTGTTTGCATCTCTTTCCCATATGGAGGGTGTGAAAAAGACTAATATTCCAATCATTCATAGAGTTGTTTTATCGCTTGAATAGATGAAGGAACTACAGATTAAACAATAATTAGAGCAAGACGAAAAGACACTAGCGAAAGCTGGATAGGAATGATATGCCTTATTTTTAACCTAAGAAAGTTTTCTTGTGCCTATACTCAAATGATGATCGTTTTCTTTGATTTAAGACAAAATTATGAACAAAAGAAGGGTATTATACCAGTTTTCAATAATATTGCCTTAAATCAAAGAATGATTGCTTAGATGTTTCTCAGTAAGCCCTATATATACATCTCCATTTTGAAACAGAGCTAATCCTGTAGAATTAAAAATCCTTTTTATAGAGAACTCAAGTTCTTTAAGTTCTTCTTCGTAAAATTAAATCTAGTTTATTTTCGTTAACATTTAGTTAAAGCTAAAGTTATCTCCTTTTATTGCAGCATCCTTTTCTTGTTTGGAATTGTCTTTTTTCTTTAGTTTTGAGAATAAACTCTCCTTCATTTTTTTACTTGTTACCAAGATTAAATGAGATTCAGATTCTAAAGCATCAAATACTTTATCAATTTCGTCCGTCTCTTTTTGATTAGGAATTCGAAATAATACGTTCTCTGATAATTCTTCAGATAAAAGTTCAAGCCTATCTCTAAATAAGCGAGGTTCATTCCCTGGATAAATAACTACCAGATAGGTATTTTTATCTTCAAGCATTTCCCAATGCTCTTTATCAATATAAAGTAATCCACCCTTTGCGCTTCTGACGATGCAAGAAACCTGATCGCCAAGCTCATTTGTAATATTATAGAAAGCAGCACCTATTGTAGAGCCATTTTCCAGATTAAACCCAAGTTCTTTCAAAAAATACAATGCATGAGTTTTTGCATTACCACTTTCTTCTTTCTGTTGTTCAGCTGAAAGACCAAATCTATCTTGTAGCATTCGGTCAAAAGTTTCATTGTATTCAAATGAATCTTCATCAAGAAGTGACTCATCTGTAAGAGTTCTGTAGTGCCAGTCTTTTAATTTTTGAAGATAACTATTCGGAAATTCCGAAGGTAGATTGTTTAAAATATCAGATTGAAGAACTTTTGAGATATAATAGCCATCTCCATCTTTTACTTTTAGGTCATTCGTGAATTCATTAATAATAGTTTCGTTAAATGTCCTAACATATGGAATTTCCTTACCATCGTATATATAAATTGGTAACTGTTTCTTAAGCTCCCATTTTGAGTAATACGGTTCATTCCACAAATCAGAATTTTCGTTTAATTTATTAGAATCAACAGAAGTAACCAATGAAATTTTGTGAACTGTAAAATGATTCTTTTTTATACCAATTGAACCATCTATAAATGTAATTGTAGAGTTGTCCCTTCTTAATGCATCGATAATATCTTTTGCGAACTCAATATTCTCATCCAGATAATAAAGAGATGTTGTTGTATCGACATTAACCAATTCATAACTTCTACTGCCATCTATATCAAGTGACTTAATTATTGGAATGACAACAGAAGTTAATCCCTCACTTTTTAATGTCACGACATTGTTAATTTGCTTAATAATATTGATATTCTTTGTTATAATTTCAGAGCTGTACTTGGAAAGCCAGATTATTGTATTCCATAAAAGTTGACTGTTATTTTTTGCATCTTCATAATACTTGGCAACATTGTTGTAATTAAATGGTTCTGATACTGCTGATTTTCTCAAATTGACTATTGAACTGTCAGAACTATTATACCCAAGATGAGAAAGAAAAGTATTGCGTTCATCTTGATTAATTTCAATCCATTCCGTAATCCATTGAGGCAGTAATTCCGCTTTTATTGACCAATTTTTATCAACACAATTATTTAGATTTAGGCCTTGAAAAGTAAATCCTGATAGGTCATGATGTTCTTTTTCAATGAGTGTATCAAGTATCTTTTTATAGCCAGTATGAATGTAGTCCTCTCTATTTTGTGATTTCCAATATTCATCAAAATTTATTTTTGCCCAATGTTTATGACCAACATATTTTTTATAAAATAGCTTAAAGACAACCTGATGAACAGAATAATAAGTGGAGCTTTCTGCTTCAATTTTTACTTGTATTTCCTCAGGCTTTAACTGCCTTGTTTTGAAAATTAGTTTACGTAACTTTTCCTTATTAATTGATAAAAATGATTCTTTAATACTCTCAAGTTCGTCTGAATCACCTTGAAACTCAGCCAAAATATCTGAGAGCTTTAATATTTTAAAGTTTGGTTTAGTTCCAAAAGTAACACGGTCACTTATGTTATAATTGGAGAGTGGTTTTTGATTTATTTGAATTTTACTCCTTAAATTCTCTATTATTTTTTGTGTGCCTTCCGGTATAGCATTAACATCTTCAATAGCCCTTAAAAGATGATTCATTATTATATGCTCAGGAGAACTATTGTTGTATTCAGTACCTGTTTCTAACTTATACTCAGGTAAATTATTAATAAAATGAGAAATCTGTTCAAAAGATGCAATTGGTGGTAAATAAACTGCCAATCTTTGGTCAAAAGCTTTGGAGTCAATTATAGCTTTGAATAAGTCTTCTCCCTGCAACAAACCAATTTTATTGCGGTTATTACTGCACAAAGCTTCATCTAATTCAGAGAATAGAGCTTTTAAACCTTCAATAGAATTAATGTAATCCTTAAGTTCTGTATTAGATGCGTCAAATATTTTAGTGTCGATGACTTGTACAATATCCCATTTACCTTTAGCATTAGCTTTGAGCGTATAATTTTCAAAAAAACTATTGTTTATGCCATCAGATTCAATCCAATCTAATAAAGTATTTGCTGAAAGGGTTTCTAAATTCGTAATTTTCATCCAAGTAATATCAGAGCTGTCTTCCGTTTTTAATTTAAATGCTTGAATAATATCACCACATTCTTTATAAGGAAGTGTTTTAATTTTCGTTGGATGAAGAATGTCTTTTATTGTTTGATAATCATCATTTGACAAAGATGTAAATGCACTTGACCAGAAGATATTATCTGAATTAGAAAACCTTAATTCATCATCTATGTAAAGCCAAGGTATTTCTGCCCATTTACTTTGAAGTATTTCTTCATCTTCATTTTTCCAACCATAAATAGCCTTTAAACTATCAACATAATTATTGATGCTTCTTGAATTAAACTGCTGAGACCATTCATTAAAAAGAGTTTTGTTGAGAATAAACGAAGTAAATAGCTTATTTTTTGGTATTAGCTCCTTGACTATGTCTTCTGTTAATATACTGTATTCGTTGGTGCAAATTCTAAAATTTTGAATCGATTTAACTTCAATATTTTCTTTTCTGCTAATAAGTTGACGAAGTGGCCTAGCAATACCATTTTCATCAACAAATAGTTTCAAATCACCAAAGTATTTTGTCTCGCCAATACCTTTCATGAACTCACTACATCTTAAAAAATCAATGAGATTAAGTTTATAGGAAATATCAAGTTCACTTAAGGATGAATTATTTGCGATACGCTCATATGCTAATGATTTGTCATTTATATAATTATTAATGGTGTGCAAGTAGTTGTCAATATTAACATATTCTTCCAGATTCAAGTTTATCGTATGATATCCTAAAATAGAAAGCAATTGCTCATAGTCTTTTGTGTTATTATTTATAATCCAAGCATCCAATTCATTGGCTAAACTTTCTAATGAATAATAGCTTTTGCCATGTTCTATGAACGGAATCTTTTTGAATTTTTCCGTTGAGATTTTTGCTAATTTATCTAACCATACGATTAGGCCTTCTTTTCTTGATTCCTTTAATAACTTTATTTCTTCTCCAAGCTTTAGAAAATGCTCATCACTTAAAGATGAAACAAAGTCTTTTAGATTACATTGATCGACATTAAGATAGCTGTAATCAAGTAAATATTTTGCTTCAAGATTTGAGTGAGGCAAGCGTTTCTTTGTTTTCGTAATCTCATAAAATAATTCATTGCTAAATATTTCCGTAAAACCAGAAGTATCAATCAAGATATCTGAAATGAAAACAGGATTGCCTTCATCAGAAATAACAAAATTCGATTGTACAATCATTTCTGAATAGACTTTATTATATTCTTCCGTGACCTTATTGAAGGACGTATCTGTTACTGGGTGAAGTTCTTTTAAAAGAAGAGATAAATAGTGTTTGTATTTCGTCTGGTTTTTTTGGAAGAGTTCAGCAAAATGCTTAACAACTAACACATGTTGATTGGCAATATTAGAAATCAGAAAAATATTCCAAGGATTATCCCCTTGAATTTTTTCTCTATCAGAAGAAGGAACAAAGTCCCCATTTATTAAGAATGGTAATTGAAGTCTATGCTCAACCATTGGTAGGTAGGTAAATAAGCTTGAAAATAATTGACCATGCAAATATCTTGGTTCAGCTTTAACAACCCCATCAATAATTGGTATAGCAAAGGTTATTTCGGTTTCACTTAAAGATGCTAATTTATTAGGTACATTATCAATTCTATTGCCATCTGATGTTTTAAAGTAGTATTTATCATTACCTAGGTCATCTTTTTCTTTTGCTATCCTAAGATTAATATTTTTATTTTCGAATACCTCATTTGACACCTCAATCCTGTCAAGTATAACTTTCTCATAAAAAAGTTCTTCAGAAAGGTTTTTCTCGTTTTTTACAATTCTTATTGAACTATCCTCCAATAAGGTTTTATAAATTGTTGTACTAGTGGCATGAGACAAAAATCCTGACGTATTCCTTAAGAAAAGCATGAACTGAGGAAAATTAGATAAGTTGCTGATCGCCTCTAAATAAAGTGGTATATTGCTTTTCCCGTAATTCATGGCAAACTTTACATTATTCTTCTTTGTATCAAAGTTTGTGTCTTCCAAATTTGATGGAAGATTTTCAGACCAAATTGGTATTATTTGCCATGGAATATCTTCTGACGGATTGAAGGATTTTCTATATTTATCTAATAGTCTTTTGTTTTTAAGTAGTTCATTACTGCCAGATTCTAAATAGTACTTGTCAAAATCCTTAAAAGAAGGATGAAACCTTTGAAAAGAAAAATTATATCCACCGGATTTAATTAAAACCTCTTCACAGTTTGTAAATACCGATTTAAAGCCAATCCCTTTATAACCAGTTTTTTTTGCATCGTTTTTCTTAGTACTTTCTCCAGCACTGGTTATTGCCTCTACATCGTCTTGATTAAAAGGAATCCCATCATGCATAATAGTTAAATAACTACCTTCCGTATCAATATGAAATTTTAAATTATTATTTGCAGCTGAATCATCTGCATTTTGTAATAATTCGAATACCATTCGCTGCTTTGACGAGTACATACCATCACCAACCTCTCTCATCATGTTGGCTATAATCTTATCGTACTTAGGGTTTTTAGTTAACTGGGAGAGCTCTTCTATAAGTTTTTTGTATGGGTTATACTTATAATCTTTTATTGTATTAGGTACTGCACTTGGTAGCTTATTACCATTCTTTTTTAAGATGAATGAATAGAAATTACCTTCAATAAAATTTAATTGGGGAGTAACAAAAACATCTTTTCTTTGGCCTGATTCTAACAGAATTTCTCCGTTTTCTTCACGCATCACATCTGTAAAAAAAGCGAGATCATCTCTAATACGCTTATATTTCCCAATATGGATAATCTTAGAAGTAGCAACGGAAATCATTTTGATATAATCCTTTATTTCATCCTGACTTAAAGGTGTTATATTATTAATTCCAAGTGAGAATGGATTTTTTCTTCCAATAGGGGTATTTGTATAAGTTAACTTGATTTTATAATAACCGCCATCTTTCAGTCCGTTAGTATTTTCGTACAAGAAAGACACTCTATTATCTTCAATATCCACGCCATCGATGTATGGATAGCGAATTCTATTCTTGTTTATTGGATTAAACAAATAATTAAAAAAGCCTTGATTTGAATTTATTCTTTTAAACGTGGCAATAAAGGTTAAATCTTTGCTTTTCCAATAGTTTTTTAACCTGCGTGTATAATTGGTTGGAGTTTCCATTAACTTGCTTTTAATATTTCCACTCACCAATACTAACTGACAAGCGGTTTAATTCATCCTTAAATCAGTTCCCCCCTTTGTATTTTTGATTGAACTTACAGGGTTTGTTCATAAAAAGGAGAAAATAAAAAAGGTCGATAATTCATTTATATTTGGATTGCTAACACAAAATATAAAGCATGAATAACGACCTTATGTGCAACTAAGTTAGAAAATTTTATAAATATTTGCAACATAATTTAAAAGAAAAGAATAGTTGAATTGAAGGGAGTGTTTTTGTGTGGTTTTAAGGAAATGGATGTGGTACATTTGTGCGGATATGAGATTAAGCTTGTCTTACAAAAAAATCAGTAAATTTGTATTATGGGTATACGAAAAAGAAAGAGTTACGACAGAGAATGTAAATTGATGATTGTCAATTTAGTATACAGTGGTAGAGATGCTAAGTCTGTAGCAGATGAGAATTACCTAGATAAAGAGTTCAAGACAAATGCACCACGCAAAGCCTGCGTATCTGATCTAATTTATGTGTTTAACAGAACAAGGTTGGCTGTATTTAACAACGATAATGGATCTCTTTGATCATGCACTTTTAAATAATTAAGTCAAAAATGATTGATCATAAGTACTATTACTCAATTTCTCAAGCAAAAGCAGAAATATTTCAATTTATAGAAGTTTGGTATAACCGAGAACGAATACACTCTGTCCCCGGTTACAAAACTCCTGTAGAGTTTATGGAAATGTATAATCAAGAGGTGGCTTAACCTTTTATCCCGAAGAATGTTGCAAATCCAATTCATCTAAAATTGATTCTTTAGTCTCAATTTTAAGATGTCAGAATGACTAAAATTCAACTTCAATATTGTTAATTTTATAATTGTCTTTTTCTTTAATCACTTCAACATATATTTTTGAATGAACACTATTGTAATCAGTCAAAGTTTCCATTTTTACAATACACTTTGTCTTTTTAAAGTTCTGTTTAGTACTAATAATTCTAAAATCTGTCACTTCTATGTAATCTTGTCCGCCAAGCCAGTCATCATAAAATAGGAAACTACAGTATTTGTCTGTTTCGTCTCTTAAGTTTAAGATATCATCAAGGTCTGTTATTTTATCCTTTAGTATTGCCTCATTACATTCTACGTTTCGATTTATGAGAAAATTAATAAACTCTTTAGAGAAGTATTTAAAATCAGTGATGCTTTTTTTAAATTCATCAATATTCAAAGAACAATAACCATCTGGATATTTCTTAAATCTAGGTGAAAACAATACTGTTGGAGGAGTTTGTTCTTCTCTAATATACGATTTAATATACCAGTCAAAAAAATCATTAACAACAAGTTTACAGGAATCTATATTTAACGAATCTATTACTGCTAGATTGGGTTTCTTTGTTTCTATTTTTTCTGTACTATTGTCTTGCTCTGTATTTTTATTATCATTCCGTTGTGTACATGATACAAAGCTTAATACGACCAATAATATAATAAGTCCTGATTTTCTCATATTTTATTTCTCTAATTTGTGTAGATATTAATAATACTTCTGGATAGAATTGGCTCCTAACTAGCATTCATCGTTTTTGTTCATAAAGAGACGTAGATAGAGAACGTTGATAATTCATATATAGAGTTTACTTAGAAACAGATATAAACAGTAGATCCCGTATGTTCGAATAACTAAGTTAGAAGATTTTATAAATATTTACAACATAATTTAAAAGAAAAGAATAGTTGAACTGAAGGGAGTGTTTTTGTGTGGTTTTAAGGAAAGGATTCCATAGATCAAATAGGGGGTTCCTCCATGGTTTGTCCATGGTTCGTCCATGGTTTGTCCATCGATTTGGGGGTTTTCGATGGAGGAACCATGGACAAACCATGAAGGAACCATGGACAAAGTACCTTTCAATACCGTTTTTATCTGGTGTCTTTTTACGCTGATATTTTTGTGGAATGGATATCTACGTTTATCCCTGTTGAGGCGGATTTATTGCTGTTTCTATGCTGATGTTTTGGTTGGGGGATAGGGTAAAAGAGGAAAGGTGGTTTGGTAGATGCAGGAGATGGGCGGTGATTGTTGGGAGATAGAGTGGTGCTGATTTAAGAACAACAGCTGTTGCCTCTGTTTTTAAACTCCTTTATGGTCATCCCATATTCTTTTTTGAAGGACCTAGCAAGGTGGCTACTGTCGGTAAAATTCAGTTGCCAAGCGATCTCTTTTAGGCTTAGGTCGGTATGAAGGATTTTGGTCTCCACGATTTTTAATTTTGATTTTAGAATATAGTTAATAAGGCTTATGCCGGCTTGTTTCTTAAAATATTCAGAGAAGTAGGATTTGGAG
Organism: Prolixibacteraceae bacterium; assembly: GCA_025210775.1. Lineage (GTDB taxonomy): Bacteria > Bacteroidota > Bacteroidia > Bacteroidales > Prolixibacteraceae > Halosquirtibacter. The sequence continues at coordinate 164,288 of JAOARB010000028.1, read as the reverse complement.
ATATTAAACTTGTCGGCAAGGTTTTGAAGACGTAGCTTCTCGCTATCCGTAATATGGGTGTTGATATAGCGTATTATCTCTCCTAGGCGTTTGTCTGTTTCATTAGCTTTGTCGACATATTTCTTTTCGATACTACGAGCAAGGATATTTAAGATGGATGCGATAGCTCCCGTGATAATGGCATCAGAGTAACTGTCTGAGCAGAGGTACTCTTTGTGTATCATCTTGATGTTATTGATGATAAACTGTCTCTCTTGCTCTGTTGAGATGATGTCTCCTGGTACTTTATTGTAATTGGCGATGACATAGCTTATTTTATCGAACCATATTTGATAGGATAGGCTATCCTCCTTGTTTAGAAAGAAGTGGTCTGTAAACTTAATAAAATAGAATTTAGAGGGGGTTAAGATGTCAAAAGAGTGGCAATCCAATGGTGGAAGAAAAAAGATATTTCCTTTGTTATACTCAAATTGATGCTCGTTGATACATTGTCTTCCCGTTCCTTCTTCGACATATACGATCTCAAAGAAATTATTCTTGTAAGGGCGTTTGGTCCATGTTTCCATCTCCTCTATGTGGATCTCTAATAAACTGTTTATAGATTCTATTTTCATGGTATTTATATTGTATCTATTTGCGCCTTTTAGGTTTAAAAGTAGCTCTTTTTTAGTTATAAAGCCAGTATATAGGAGTTTTTAGGGTTAATTACCTTTTTAGATACCATTTTAGCCAATCTTATTACAATAAAAGCGGTAGCTCTCTTAACTACTTTTGTATTAGTTCTTTTAGATGAAACGTTTCGTTGTTGGACGATCGGGATAGGTAGGAAAATCGTCTTTCATCTATAAAGGATCGTAATTAAAAGAAAGATATTTAAAACTAAACCAATCTGGTGTAGAGATTGTTTCTTTTCTAGTCTTGTGTCGTTATAAACGATAGTATCGTATTAGATCACAAGGTATGGAGTAGGAGTCGAATATCGATAGAGCTATAAATAAAATAAAAAAGAAGAATCATGGATGCCATAACAATGATTAAAGAAAGACGAAGTGTTCGCCAGTTTAAAGACCAAAAGGTGGATAGAGAGTTAATGAAAGAGATTGTTGATATTGCTAGATGGGCTCCATCATGGGCCAATTTTCAAGTAGCACGCTATACCCTTGTTGACGATAAGTCGATTATCCAGAAGTTAGGTACCGATGGGGTCAAAGGTTTTTCTTATAATGTAAAGACCCTAGAGAATGCCCAAGGAGTGGCAGTGCTTAGTTTTGTAAAGGGAAAGAGTGGCAAGCTAGATAAGGATGAATATGCGACCAACAAAGCCAATGTATGGGAAGTCTTTGATGCTGGTATTGCATGTCAAACATTCTGTTTGGCGGCACATGCCAAAGGAGTTGGTACATGTATTTTTGGTGTTATCGACGATAAAGCGATCTCTTCTATTGTAGGTCTTCCAGAGGAAGAGACTGTTGCAACACTTATTGTATATGGTTATGAAGAGGGGGATCATGCTGCAGCTACCCCACGAAAACAGGTAGATGATATTTTGCGTTTTGTTTAAACGTTGTGCCCAATCAGTGAATCATATTTTTATGACAAGTCACTAGAGTTGTCACTAGAATAGGAGGTGTAAGTGTTATAGGGTTACATGCATCGTCGGTAGATTGTTGTGATGTGTTGTTGAAAATAGATGCATAAGAGATAAATTCAAAAAACGATGTGACGTAAGATGCACATCGTTTTTTGAATTTATTAAAGTCTTGTTATAGTTCTTTTCTTAATCGGCTAATGGTTACTGCCGAGACCCCAAGATAAGAGGCAATCTCTTTTAGAGGTACTCTCATATGGATGTGAGGTTTGTTATTTATCAAATCGATATATCGATCTTTTGTTTTACGCGATTTATATTCATCCATCTCTTTTATTGTTTCTGTAAAATGGAATTCAATAAAATTTCTTCCCCAATTGGCCCAGCTACAATATTGGTTATATAGCTCTTTTATCTCCTTAATCTTTACACGATAGAAAAGAGTATCCTCCAGTAATTCAATGGTTTCATTGACATATTCCACATTGAAATAAGCACTTTGAGAGAAGCATATATCTTTCTCGAAGCCAAACCATACCACTTTCTTATTCCCTTTTTCATCGATATAATTTGTTTTCACTGCGCCTTCTTCAATAAAATAGAAATAGGGAGATTTCTCTAATTCATGGATTAGCGTTTCACCTTTCTTTAAGCGAACAGGTTCAAGCTTATCTAAAAGGAGCTTTTTGTCGTCATCAGACAGTTTATTATATTTTTCTATTGCAGAAAGAACATTTTTCATAAAATATAATTTAGAGAAACATACTTAACAAATGTAAAGTAAAATCAGAATATCCTGAAATATCTTTGTGTTCAAGAAATTTAAATGTGACGGCCAAGATGCGAATATTGTTTCAATAGATGGCACTGTAAAGCAGAATAAATTATCTAAGAGATGATTTAATTGTCATAATGGAGTCGATACATTGGGAGATGAAGATTCGAATACTTCCTCCCAAAAGAAATTTATTATAGAGAAAGGAGGCAAAAAGGAGATGTCTTTTTTGAAATACATAAAAGGAATAAAGAGTTATAAGTTTCTGGTTATACTCCTGTTGGGGAAAGGGGTAGAGCCTATAAAGGAAGCTTGATAAAAGAAGGGTGTTTTATGTGTTGGATGTTGTGGATATGCCATGATGAAATACCATTCTAGTTGTAAGGAGGATTATAATAAAGTGATTGAAAGTTGAATTTAAATTAAAAAAGATATTTGTTCGGGTGGGGTAATCATCTAAATTCAGGAAGATTCAAGAGCCATAAGTCTTCATCGGTAGACCTAAAGAATATGGGGTAGAGTCTTAAATGATAATCTTTTTGGAGAGAGATTTCCTGAAGGTGTAATGTTTGAATTATTATTTTCTTAGTTGTTGTGTAACCAAATAAGGGGAGAGTGTTGGTCACACAGCTGAGATAACGATTCATACAGTGCATATTGATCCCTTACCTGAACAATCTTTTTAATCCATTATCCTGCACTACACTGTTGTCGTACAGTATTTTACTATACTATTTTTTTAATGTCATCTATCATCGGATGGATATAAATTATACGTTCATAAATGAAATATTTGGAGCTTAATTCAAGTGAATACAAAAAGACCCTGCGTCTTAGTATTCCTGTGATCATTGCACAAGCAGGTCAGATAACTGTTGGGTTGATTGATAATATCATGATCGGTAAACTAGGAACAACTCCTTTTGCTGCCGCTTCCTTTACCAATACGCTTTTTAACCTGGTTTTAATATTTGGTTTAGGATATTCTTTTGCTCTAACGCCATTGGTGGGAAAAAGTTGGGGAGAAAAGGACCATAAAACGATCGGTTCATGGATAAAAAATGGATTGATGGCCAATGCCTTTATGGGGGTTATTTTGGTGTTAGTCTTATTGATTATGTATTTTATGATTCCATTTATGGGTCAGCCCGAATCCGTATTGCAACCATCTAAAGATTATCTGATGATCCTTACCATTTCGGTATTTCCTATGATGGTTTTCTATGGCTATAAGCAGTTCGCTGAGGGGGTAGGCGATACTAAAACAGCCATGAAGATTATGCTTTGGGCTAACATCATCAATACCATTGGTAATTATATCTTTATGTACGGAAAACTGGGGGCTCCAGAAATGGGACTACAAGGAGCTGGTGTTGGTACTTTGATCTCTCGTATTTTTATGGCTGTTGCTTTTATTGTCCTTTTCTATAAGAAAGAACAATATGAGTTGTTTGTGAAACTATACAATCAAAGTTCTTTCTGTTGGAAGCGATTTATGAAAGTGGTTAAGCTAGGTGTCCCATTGGGAGGACAAACAGTGATGGAAGCCTGTGCCTTTGGTCTATGTGCCATCATGATGGGATGGGTAGGTGAAATCGGAATGGCGGCTCACCAGATAGCCATTACGCTCTCTACGTTAGGATTTATGATCTATCAAGGTTTGGGGGCAGGAACCACCATACGTGTAAGCCACTATAAAGGACAGAATGATAAGGAGGGCATCGTGAGGGCTACAAAGACAGCCATCATGATCATGATTATCTATAGTACTTTCTCGGTGCTTCTCTATTGGGGTGCACGCAATATCTTGCCATTGATGTTTACTCAAGATCCAACCGTGATACAGTTGGCAGCACAGATGTTGATTGTATGTGGTCTTTTCCAACTTGTCGATGGTGTTCAGATTGTTATTGCAGGAACACTTAGAGGGCTAGCAGATGCTCGAATCCCAGCAGTAATCACTTTTATCTCTTACTTTATGTTGTCGATACCATTTAGTTATATGTCGGCATTCGTTTGGGGTTACGGAGCTGTAGGTATCTGGTTTGGGTTTCCTTTAGGACTATTTGTTTGTGCCTGCCTATTCCAATTAAGATATAAAAGTATCTTAAAGAAGATTTGATATAGAACTCCTTGATGTTGGTGACATCTGTTATGAACATCTCTTAAGAGGATAGAAAGATACTCAGATCTAACCTGAGATATACAATATTTATTTTGAATGAAATAGATATTACAATTCTACTTAAAATACAATTCTTACAAATTAGATGAAAAGGGGGAGATGTCCTATCTATACAGATAGGTTCATTTCTCCCTTTGTTTGATATTGTGTGTATTGCATGATGGTTGGGTAAACGCATGGATTTACCCCTACAATGTTGCAAATGAATGTGTTATATGTTTGATATTCAATGTTTTGCGTTTCGTAGGGTGCAGACCCATGTGTCTGCCCATTTTAATAAAACCATATTGCGTGATGGTGGATTTAATACGGATCTTCTTTTGATATTGTGTGTATTGCATTGATGTCTGTTGTTACAAAAGGATATTGTTGATATCACATTACAATGAAGTCGTGGTTATTTCAACAGAACCCACAACGTGGGTGGTATAATTGTAGCAAAATAAAGTACACCCTCTCCCTAAACCCCGAAGGGGTGACATAATTGTAATGATTGTTTCTAAATATTGATATTTAGTGTTTTAATAAAACCATATTGTATGATGGTGGATTAAACACAGGTTTTTTGTTTTAATTTTTATCTTTATAATGAAAGAGAAAGGTGATTATTTTCGTTCAATAGTAAAATGTTGATTGTTGAGCATTCTGAGATAAGAACGAGCTTTCTTTGCCGCTACTTCTGCACTAATCAGTGCTCCATCAACAGTTGCATAAACCATATAATCTCCTGCTAAAAAGATTGGCCCATCTAAGGTGCTATCGTTTGTAAGAATTTTAATCGTTTCTACATACTTGGGAGAAAAGATTGGAAAGGCATATTTAAAGCGTGTGATAGAATAATCAATAACTTCATTATTGAAATCAGGATAATATTTATTTAATGTTTGGTAGGCATTTTCTATAAATTGCTTGTCAGACTGGTTGACAAAAGATTGATTGTAAGCATCTTCAGGTGCCATATACACCGATAATATTGATTTGCCTCGATAATCTTTTGTTACTTGTGGTCTTGTTGCATCATAAAGGGTAACAACCTCTCCTTCGTCTATGCATGAAACAGACCAAGTTTGGTGGAGAAGACGTCTTTTGGTGAAGAAGTTTATCGTTGCATATTGTGAATAACTTACTTCTGATAGTATCTTCTTTACTTCTGGTGATAGATGATTTTTAACTAGATATCCCGTAATTGGCGCAGGGGTTGCCATAATTGCTGCTTTGGCATTGGCATGATACTGTTTCCCGTTCTTAGTATAAGTCACTGATATAGAATTATCTTTATTCACCATTACACTTAATACTTCTGCTCCTGTAATAAGATGGTTCCCAAGACGTTTCCCTAATGCTTCTGCAACACTAAACATCCCATGATTAAAAGAGTATACTTCACTTTTGTTTATGGATTCTACCAAAGGAAGGTCAAATGCCATTTCTGGTATGTTAAAGAGCATTGAACAATTAGCGTTATCAGTGCCAAATAAACCTCGATTTTCGACATCTATAAATTTCTGTATTAAAGAAGAATAACCATTTTTATTAAGCCATTCTTTAACAGATAGGTTATCAAGTGCTGTATACTCTGAAAGACGTTGCTGCTTGTCAAAAATAATATCTTCGATATCTTCGTCTGCTAGTTCTTTTAGCTTTCTTTGTAGTTGGGTATATTGCTTTTGTTCTTCAGGACTTAGATAGTCAAGTATTTTTTCCCCGAAAAAGAATTTTCCTTTGTATGCCACCCCATCTGTAGGAGCAGGAATTTGAGTAGCCTGAATGTTTAATTTTCGAAACAATTTCTTCATATACGACTCAGGTTTCCCTATATATTCTGTTCCTTTAGGATAGTGAAAGTTATTCCAGTTTCCTGAAATGCATCGACCTCCGATAGCCTCTTTCTTCTCTAAAACTAAAACATTCTTTCTTTTTAGATGATATGCGGCTGTTAAACCACTAAATCCTCCTCCTACAATAATAACATCATAGGTTGGTGTGTTGATATTATTGTTTGACTTATTCTCTCCTTTAGCTAAAGATGCACTAATAATTATTGATAGTAATACAATAATTGTCTTGTAGTTTCTTTTCCACATACTAATAAATGTTTGTTATTTAAATTGAACACAACAAACATACAACGGAGAATGGGGTTGGAAGTTCGGAGTAATAAGCTAGGACTACTAATTAGGTATTGTATGAGTCTTGTCTTATAAGTTGGGATAGTTAACCTTCTTATTATCAGTTGTTAGAATTGGGCAGGAGTCGTACCAGTATTTTTCTTGAAAGCGGCATAGAAAGCTGACTTTGAATTAAATCCTACTTCAAAACCTATTGCAGTATAGGTGTAGTCCTTAAATTTTGTGTCTCTTAATAACACCTTTGCAGCTTCTACTCGATAGTGGTTAATAAATTCATAAAAATTTTGTTGAAAGGATTTATTGATGACATATGAAATATGATGAGAAGGGATATTTGTTAAATCCGATAGATCTTTAATGCGTAATTTAGAGTTCAGAAAAGGTTGGCTCTCCTTCATGTATTTTAGTAGTTTTTCTTTGATCTCTTCCATTGAGTCGTCAGAAAGAACAGACTTAGTATATTTGACAATTTGTCCATCAAGAGTGATCTCAGACTCTGGTATTTCTTCCCAACTTCGGAGTAACTCATCAATATGTTTGTGCGAAATAAAGGCATCGTATCCAATAAAGAATAAGACAACAAAATTAAATGCTGAAACAACCTTATATAAAAAACTGTAATATGGGAAACCAAAGAAAGTAAGGTATACAAAAATAAATTCAAGAGCATAACCTGCAAGACACACTTGGATGACTCTTCGGGTCAAATGTAAATCCACTTTATGTACGTCCGAAAATTGTTCTTTTATATTCAGGTTATATTTCTTTAGCTCTTGTAGGGCAGCGATCAGAAATGCTGAATTGACAATGATCTCAAAGTTCCATTCCCAGATGTTCTCAAGTATATCTTGATGCACACTACCAAAGCTACTATGATCAGCTAGTTTGTCTTCGGCACTTAAAAGGAAATAGGGTAGATATGAAAGAACGGAAAGAATAAAAGGGATTAATAAAATCAGATCAGATCTTCTTAGCTCAAGTTGAGGTTTTTGTTGATTCCGTACGTAAATATATATGAGCAATGCATAGAGCATCGAGAATGGTTCGGTCACATAGAGTAAATGAGGGAAATCTTTTACATCTATTTGTGTGACACTCAATACAAACAAATGAAGTAAAACGAGAATGACATAAATGATAATAGGAACATATCTTTTATGAACCTTAGTTATCTTGAAAAGAAGGGTCAAGATAATGATCCCTGTTATAACACCAAAAAATGATATAAGGCTCCAAAAACTCACAACAACTATAGTTTAGTAATGTATCTATCAACAAAGGTAATATTAAAAACAAGTTAAACTATCATCTCCCTTTAGGTATCATTGTAATTGATGTCTGCTGTCACAAAAGGATATTGTTGATATGATATCACTTTATGAATGAAGCGATGGATGCTTCAATAGAACCCACAACGTGGGTGGCATAATTGTAGCAAGATAATGCATTCTCTCTCCCTAAACCCTGAAGGGGTGACATAATTGTAATGATTGTTTTATATTCTAATATCCAGTGTTTTATCCGTAGTGTGGTGCAGACTGATGTGTCTGCACCTTTTAATAAAACCATATTGTATGATGGTGGATTTAACACGGATTCAATCGGATGTACACGGATCTTTTGTTTGATATTGTGTGTATTGCATGATGGTTGGGTAAACGCATGGGTTTACCCCTACAATGTTGCAAATGAATATGTTGTTTGTTGATATTCAATGTTTTGTGTGTCTGCACCTTTTAATGAAACCATATTGCGTGACATTGATTTTTACAAGCATTAAAATTGTGGTTTCGACCAATTAATGAATAAATGTTATGTCTTTATTATTATGGTTTAAGGTTGGTTTTATTCCAATACTCCTTCAAAACATTTAGGATCGACACCATCAGGATCTTTTATATCATTCGTGTCTGTCAGAGAAAGTGATTCTTTTTTGCCTTAAAAAGCTTAGAGCTAAAAAATAGAAGTTTATTTTTTAGCTCTAAGTAATGCACTTATTTCTTTGTGTTTTGATTGCGATATAATTATCTCTTCGAAATAAAGGGATCCCTCGAATTACTCGAGGGTTTTGACCATTTCGTATTGCATGCCTTTAGGAGTCATGGCATGTTTATCGAGGAAGGAGGTGATAGAGTTGCAACCTCTTTCACTATTGATAAGTTTGACTGTATTGCTTTGATTGTATTTAAGGATCTCTCGAAGAAGAAGAGAGCCTACTCCTTTACGTCTGTAGTCTTTGTCCACGGCGATTTGAGCGATGTCGCCACTGTTGGGCTCAAGGATACAATAGCCTTTCATTTTTTGTTCTCTAAAGAGGCCGAGCATCTTAAAGTTTTCTGGTCTTCTTTCGATGGCTTCCATGCTGTTTTGCCAGGAAGGGTTAAAATCCCAAAAATCGTTGATCTCTTTAAGTGATGAGAGTCCGATAGGTTTTATTTGGTGTGTGGGATCTTTAATCTCGTGTAATAGTGTGATGCTCTCTTTGGGTTCGAGGAAGTAGTTAAACTCACGACACACTTTAAACCCAAGATCTTTGTATAGTGATACTGCTTGGGTGTTGTGTTGAAGGACTTCTAGTAGGTAATGGGAAACGCCCGCTTCTTTTAGGAAAGGTAAAGAGTGATTAAATATCTTAGTGATGAGTCCTTGTCCCCGATAGGCTTTGATGGTTCCTGAGCCTGTATCGTAGGCTGTTTTAACTCCATGATACATGCCGATGCCGTTAAAAGTGAAAGCCACCAGCTGATGGTCTTTAAAAGCACCGAAAGAGAGTTCTGGTACATAGCCTCTACGCTGTAGCATAATTTGTAGCTCATCTTTATCTATTTGTACTTCATATTCTTTAAAGGCTTCACTAAAGGTGGCATATATTTCATTGAAATGGATCTTCTCAAGAGATTTAATTATTTCCATATTCTGCTCTTTCTTTTCATGTTTGGTTTTAATAATCGTTAGGATTATTATTCAATAGAGACGATATGATTCGGTCTACTAAAAAAACAATAAAGAGGAGGATAGGTTTGAATGGATGGCTTCTTTTTAGTCGAAAGGTGTTCTAAAAGAGTGTTTTTAATGTCTTGGAGGAATATTTATGATGTATCAAACTTTGTTTTTCTCTAATAGTGGCAATGTCTCTACTTCGAAATCGTCGATTATTAGATCTACGATATAGTGGTGTCCATTCTTTTTATTGTTTGTAAATGCTACGGCTTTCATGCCAGCTGCGTGGGCTGCTTGTATACCTGAATTGGAATCTTCAATCGCAACACAGTGTTTGGGATTAACACTGAGTTTCTTTGCGGTAGTAAGATAGATGTCGGGTGCTGGTTTCCCTTGTTTCTCGAATTCGGCGGAGGAGATTGCATCAAATAGATGTGAAATACCCGATTTCTTTAATACAGGATCTATGATTTTAAAAGGGGAATTGGTTGCTAGACCGACTTTAAGACCTTCGGAACGCAGTTTCTCGATAAAGCTTTTGATCCCTTTGATGGCACAATTTTCGTTTTGGATAAGTTCAATCACTCTGTCAACTACCATCTGTTCGACTTCTTGATGGTTGGTGCCTTCCCATGGATATCTTTCAAACCAGAATTGTGTCACTTGATCGGTAGTCATAGATTGTGTTTTGTGTGAAAGCTTTTCAGTGACCACCACACCTAAAGAAGAGAAGACCTCCTTTTCTGCAATTTTCCATAATCCTTCAGAGTCTACTAACACTCCATCCATATCAAAGATGACTGCTTCTATTTTCATTATTGATTGTTTTTCGTGATACCTCAATATCATTTTGTGTTACAAATATCTCTTTTTTTTAAAATAAATATGGCTTTAGATGTGTTTCTTTTCCCCTTATGGTTGGGAATGATTTAATCGCTGATATTGAAGTTGTCAAAAAAAGGTTGTGGATAGGGTAGGGATAATAATGCTCTATTTCATTAATTACTGTTTTGCCCTATACCACAACGCTTCTTTAGACGGGGATCTAATGTTTTGATAGCCAAACCATGGCACTATCCGGTTGATTGGTGATGATGGCGTCAACACCTAGTTTCTGTAGCCTCTGTATATTGTTTTTGTCATCGATGGTCCAAGGGATGATGAGCATTTTTCTTTTATGAGCTTTTTTGATCATCTTTGGGGTTACCATGCGATAGTCTGGGCTATAGATATGAGGAACAAAGTTTAGGTGTGATAAGGATTGTTCGAAGGTTTCGCCATTGGGTTCGACCAAATAGGAATAGTTTAGCTTTGGATATTTCTTATAAAGGTAGTTTAGGGTTCTGAAATCAAAAGACTGAATGGTTAGTCGGTTGCCTAGATCTTTCTTTAATAGTACTTCCATGACAAGGTCTGCAAATCTTTTGTAGTCTGGAGAGAAGACCCCATCTTTACTGGTGTCTGATTTAATCTCTATGTTATAACCAACAGGTGTTAGTTTATTAGCTTGGGTATATTTCTCTACGGTGTCGATAAGATCACTCACTAGAGGAATATGACAGGCAATATTTTTACGATTTGGAAATTCTGAAAAGGGAAGCGATCCTACATCATACTGTTTCAAGCTGTCATAATTCATTTGATAGATCCGATAGTTCATCTGTTCTTGTGGATCAATTCTTTTTCCATCTGGTCGCAATGTCTTCTTTGCGTTCAGATAGGCATCATGGGAGACGACTACTTTTTGATCTTTGGTGATATGTAGATCTAATTCCAAGACAGGAACGCCTAATTTTACTGCATGAATCATGGCAGCGATAGTGTTTTCTGGGTACAGAGCTGCCCCGCCTCTATGTGCTTGTATGGTGGGAGTATGATTCTTTTCTTCTTGCCAGCCTACGATAACAAGGGAAACAAGGATAAATAAGAATAGGGCTTTTGTATATCTTTTATTTCTCATGACTATCTGTTTTTAATTTCTTTGAAAGAAAGTTACACAACAGATATTACAAAATGATGACAAGTGTTAGAGAAGTCTTTTTTATGACCATTATAATAGTATGATGGATAAGAAGATTTTTTATTTAAGATTGTTTGCTCTATGAAACTAAGTGTAAAATGGGTAAAGATGTCATTGTTTTGAGTAAGTCACAATTCCATCGAATCATTTTAAAATGCTCTGTATACTGCCGGTTGTTCTTGTTAAAATGAGGATATTTATTGAGTTTTCTCAGGAGAATATCGACGTATAAGTGAGAATCCATGAGAAAGAGATAAAACATTACAATTATTTTCAATAATATAATCTTAATTAGATGTTAAGTTTTGTTTGTGTATGTGTTTGGTAATCACTATTGTGAGATGTTTAGTTGGTTTTTGTGAGGATAAAAAATCACGCTAAGTTTGGATAGAGTTTGTAAACCCAATAAAAAAGTCTACATTTGCAGCATCCAAGAAAGACACCTGTCTAAATTTAAGTAGTAAATAGTATTATTAGTTTTTTTGAGTTCACTCTTCTTTACAGTTTTATTAAATCATTACTTTCTTTTTAAATAGTGTTTTTAGGACAGATAATCTGTTTTAAGATGAATTTGTACGAGATTTATTTAGAAAGCTTTTTTAGAGGTTCTTTGTTTGGATAATAGTATATAATTAATCATTTAAAATTTTGTAAAGATGCAAGAAGGAACAGTTAAGTTTTTCAATGAGTCAAAAGGATTTGGATTTATTACTTCAGTAGAAACAGGAGAAGATATCTTCGTACACATCTCAGGATTGGTTGACGAAATCAGAGAAGATGATAAAGTAAAATTCAACACAAAAGAAGGTAAAAAAGGATTGAACGCTGTTGACGTAGAAGTTATCGGATAATCCCTATTCCCTTTTAATAAGCGTTGACGTTTATTATAAAAAATATTTTTCCCCAAGTTATATACTTGGGGATTGTTTTTGTAACACTTGTTTTTTTGCTCATAATCATTTCTTTGGAGGATTTGATTGACTATATCTTTGAAATTCTATTACCGTCTTTTTTTAATTTGGTTGTTCACTAAGTTTTAGAAACATTCGTTTTATGCAAAGGAGTTAGAATGTCTATTTGAATAATAAAAATAAATAAGCACTATTCCTTTTATAGTCTAAAGTAAAACTTCAACTAGATTACACCTCACCATTAGCTTATAAGTGCCTTAAACAACCACTTTAGAATTCGTTTTTAGGCTCTTCGGTTATAATTAGAGACTGCTTTATTAATATTCATTATTCAACTTCTATGTATTTAGAAGTGATATTTTTCTATTTGCTCCTTTAAATACATTAAAAGAGGAGTGTGCTTATCGCAATATAAGGCAGTATCGATTTCAATTAAATTTATTAAGAGATAGAATGACTTTCAAAAAAATAAAAAGAAATAGACCTCAGAATTCCAGAAGAAATAAAACGCAAAAATCAAAAAGAAAACCCACCTCCAATATTAACCCAGAAGAGCTGGTTAAGACGGCAACAGAATCGATTGTTGCACCATATGTTTCCACTATTGATTTTTCCCAATTCAATCTGCACAAGCATTTAAATGAAAACATTGTAAAAAAGGGCTATAAGGAACCTACAGAGATACAAGAAAAATGTATTGAGGATCTTATTGCTAAGAAAAATCTTATCGGTATCGCCGCTACGGGTACTGGAAAGACAGGGGCTTTCTTGATTCCTATTATCCAACAGATGCTTGAAAACAGTCATGTGACAGCATTGGTTGTAGTGCCTACCAGAGAGCTTGCAATGCAGGTAAAGGACGAGTTTAACTCTTTTGTAAAGGGAACCAATCTTACTTCCTCTTGTTTTATTGGTGGAACGAATGTCAATAAAGATATACAACTAGCCAAAAGAAGGACAAGGATGATTATCGGTACACCAGGAAGGTTGACTGATTTGATGTCTAGAAATGCCCTGAAACTAGGTTATACCTCTATTTTGGTTGTAGATGAATTCGACAGAATGTTAGATATGGGATTCTCCCGAGATCTTGATAAGATCGTTTTGTCGATGAGAAGTAGAAAGCAGACCATGCTTTTCTCTGCAACGTTAGACCCCACTCAAGAAAAAAGAATCAATCAGATTATTAAGAATCCAATTAGAGTCAGTGTTGTTAGTGGACAAAACTCTAGTGATAATGTGAATCAAAATATTATCCGTGTTGGATCAGAAGAAAACAAACTGCATCTGTTATTAAAACTTATAGATGATCCTGCTTTTGAGAAAGTGATCTTGTTTACTGAGACCAAACGTCAGGCCAATAAGCTGACCAAACAATTGATTAAGTTTGGTGTTAAATCAGATGTTATTCATGGGAATAAGTCACAGAACTATCGTACCAAAGCAATCAACTCATTTAAAATAGGAGAGATTAAGGTTTTAGTTGCAACAGATGTTGCTGCTAGAGGAATCGATATTAAAGGGATTACCCATGTGATTAACTATCAGATGCCTTTAACTATGGATAGTTACATTCATAGAATAGGCCGAACAGGTAGAGCGAATGCTATTGGAAATGCATTTACATTTGTAGATAGTGCTGAGCCGAAATAAGTGTCGTAGATGATATAATAATAGAAGTAAGATAGAAGGTATATCTAGCTTCTATCTAAAGAATACTTTTATCACAATTTAAAATATATATTGAATGGCTAGATCCAAAGAAACTTTTGGCAAAAAAGATGTGCGCAATAAGAAACTGAAAAAGCGCAAGGATAAAGAGGCTCGTAGACTTGAAAGAAAAGAAGAGGGCAAAAAAGGCAGTCTTGATGACATGATTGCTTGGGTAGATGAGAATGGAGTAATTACTTCAACGCCACCAGATTTAACTCAGAAAAAAGAGATTAAAGCTGAGAATATTGAGATTTCAATTCCTAAAGCAGAATTTCGCGTAAATACCAGAATACGAAATGGTCGAGTTAAAAACTTTGATGACGCTAAAGGTTTTGGGTTTATTGTTGATTCAGAAACAAAGGATTCAATATTTGTACATAGTAGTGACTGTGCAGAACCGTTAAAGATTGGATCTCGTGTGGAGTTTGAAACAGAAAAGGGTGTAAAAGGATTGAAAGCGGTAAATGTAAAGCGTTTATAATCCAACCTGACTGATGGTTGTCATTTAGGTTATATGATAACCTTTTAGATATTTTTTATGTTTTTACAATGATTAAATAATGTAGAAACAGTTTTTGAGAAGTAATTTTTTGCCTTTAAAGCTATTCGTGGACTTTAAAGACAAAGAATTATACTTCTCAGAAGAGTTCTCGTATTTAACCATTACATTCCAACGGATTCTTGGCTACTCTTTTCTTTTTGTAATAGATTTAATAGTAGTTAATGGTCCTTGCAATCACTTGTTTTTTATTTGGATCCATGTTTATGTTTCCACTTATTCGTTTGGTCCAGTTGTGTATCTGATCATAAGTATATTGGTAAGTTACCGTTTGGCTATTAGTCCCATAACCCAATATATCTTCAATAACATCTTTATATTGATTGAATTTTCGGCTAAAATTTCTCTTCTCTCCATTTTCAATAACAGTCATAAAAGACATCTCTCCTTTCCTTTTGAATGTGGATTTAGATATTAGTTTATTTGAAGCATCATAAATATTTTGTTCCAAAAGTACCTTCTCTTTATTGTATTGTAATACCATCTTATTCTGAAGCTCCTTTTGGTCGTTTAGGGTAGAGATATTGATGGTGTAGTCCTTTTTATTGTATTTAATCACTCGATAGGACTGAACATTACCCTTTGTGTCATAGGTTATGCTTTGTTTGGTATTATTGTCAATAACAATATTGTGAGTCGTTTTTTGTGTCAAGATATTCGCTTCATAATATTCTGAGGTAGATAGTTGCCCTTCTTTGGTGAAGGTATCTATTGAGTAAGTAGTGGTGTCCCGTTCTTCAATAACATCCTCTTTTACTTTATGGGCTGTATAGATATAGCTTTTTATTGTATGTACCCTTCCTTTTAGATTAAGTCTTTGAAGATCCGTATCTATCTTATCATTGCATCCCCAAAATGTAATAAGACAGAACAGTATGATGATTCTTTTTATCATGGATTGTTTCTTAATGTTTAAAATTGTGCAAATTTAACATTGTGTATCCATCTGTGATATAAGAAGAGTGTAAATTATAGCAAGTAGGCTGGTTTGTTCTAAAATAATATTCAATAAAGATTTTAAGTGAAACTTTCCTTAGTGGTAGATGATATCACCACCAAGAGAAAGTTTCTATTGTTGGGAATAGAAATACATTATCTATATTTCTGCTTGTATTGCTTAGGACTTATGCCGTAGGCTGACTTAAAGCTTCGGCTAAAATATTTAGGATCGTTAAAACCATTAAGAAATGCTACTTCTTGAATGTTATGCTTGGATGTTTTAAGCATATGTGCTGCATTCTTAAGTCGGATACTACGTATCAGTTCTCCTGGTGAATTTCCAGATATCTCTTTTAGTTTTCCGTGCAAATAGGAGCGACTAACTAGTAATTCATCCGCAAGGTTACTAACAGAGAAATTAGGATCTTGTACATTCTTTTTGATAATTTCAATGACTTCTGAAACAAAATGATCCTCAGGGCTAGTCATATTGTTATCTTCTTCTCTAGGATGCAATAAGTTTCCATCTGTTGATCTCTGATGTTGATTTGAAATATTGCTTTCTGCAGCCATATTAATTCTTTCATCAAGAGTGTAGTTTTCTTTATTTGCAGGTAGAATAAGAGTAAAACTATTTTGTTTGTCCTGACCTTGATTTACCTCAATATGACCTTTATGAGATTCCGCTATTAGGTGTGTCTTTAATAAATTGTTTTGTTTGTTGTCAATATAATTCTTTGTCAATATTCGATACATCATAGGAATGACTCCTTTTGAAGTGTGTTGATTATTTGTTATTGTAATAATAATCTTCTCTTCTGTTGTTCTTAATTCAATATCGACTCTATCATTTTTATCATGTTGAAGACTAAAGAATAATAGATCTAGAAGAATTGTTTTCACTCTTTCCCAATCAATAAATGCTACGATATTGGCATCTGATTTAAATTGTATACTGCATTTATGTATCTGGTTATAACGAGATGATTGGTCACACCATTGTTTAAGTTTATTGTTAAGATTTATTTCTGATATCTGTAGCTTCTGTGAACATCGATACCTATTGTCAGAAGAAGAAAGAGAGTTCTTCATCGAAGATGAAAAGTTGCTTATTGGATAAGCTGATTCATTATTATTGATTGGAGTGTTGGGTGCAAATGCCATCATCATAGCTTGCTCTTTGACCCCGTATTCAATCAATAGACGTTTTCGAATTATCCTACCTCCCGTAATAATGATAAATAGAATAACGAGTAGATAAATAAAATAGGCAAGAGTGCTTTTGTAGAACGGAGGATCAATAATAATGGTATATTTTGATAACTTCTTACTCCATACATTATTACAGTTCGATGCAGATAGTAGGAGTGTGTATTTCCCACTAGGAAGGTCTTGAAACTTAAGGATATGATGATTCCCCATCAAATAGTGCATTTTCTTGTCTTTGCCTTTCAGCATATATCCTATTCTATTGTATCTTTTGTTCTTAAAGCCAAGGGTAGTAACACTTAGGTTGAAACTGTTGTTAGCGGCTGGTAGCCTAAGTGTATCTATAAAAGAGACATCTTTGTCTATCATTGTATCGCTAGAAGTGTTTTCTCCCTTAGAATATAAGTGGGTTATTACCGCACTAACCTTGTCTTTATTTAATCTGATAAAGTCTGGTCGGAAGACAATAATACCATTGTTGGTTTCAATATACATCTTAGGACTACGATCTTGTGGGCGATAGAATGTGGGACCATGAAACACGGTGCCTTTAGGAAAGGAGATATCCAAATTGTTAAAGCGATTGGCTATTGGGTTGTAAATTAGAATATCGTGTTTGGTGACCAACCAAATGTTTTGCTTTTGATCAACCTCAATTGATTTTATGGCAATATTAGATAGGTTTGTTTTATCGTATATTTTGTAGAATTCTTGTTTGATAATATTGAATCTGATCAATCCTTTTTGTGTCCCTAACCAAATATTTGGATAATCTAGTTTAGCGGATAAGATCTTATTCGTAGCGTTTTCTTTTAATGGGATATAATCGAATGAGAATGGTGATTTGTTTATAGAAATATAGAGCCCTTTAGATGAGATGAGTATTATTTGATCTTTAACTTCTACAATTTCAAAGAATTTTTCCTTTGATTGAGTGTTATTTATGGATTGGATATTAATTTTCTCTAGCTTCTTTGTGTTCTTGCTAAGTAGATATAAACCATCAGAGGTGCTTATCCATAGGTGTCTTTTTTTGTCCTGATATAGAGCCAGGATATTGTTTCCTATAGGAGTGTTTTTTTCAAATTCTTCAAAATTGTATGTTTGAATCTTTTCATTACTTGGATTTAACTGGTACAATCGTCCTCCCCAGGTACTGAACCATATTTTTCCCTTTGTCCCTTCTTCAATGGCTGTTATATTGTTGGAACTAATAATCGAATTGTTAAAAGTATATTGTTTTAAAAGGATCTCTTTATTATCCTTTCTTGCCTTAATGATTTCTCTGAAGCTAGAACGTTGAAGTCCATTGTTGAGTGTTCCTACCCAAGTATATCCTTTTTTATCCTCTAAAATACAACGCACTTCCTCTCTGTTGCTTATACTCATAACAGTACGAAAGGCATGATCATAAAAATGAATGTTAACGAGTCCGTTGCCATTAGATCCTATCCAAAGAAGACCTGATTTTCCACGAAAAAGAGCATTTATATTATTGTAATCTGTTTTATGGAGATCTTTCTTATCTAACCGATAAGATGTAATGTGCACTTTGGGTTTACGGTCTCTAATACGAAGTAATCCTATCTTGGAAGTACCAGCCCATAATCGTCTTGTCCCATCTTCTGAGAAACATTTGATTGAAATAGGTTCAGGACTAAATTCGGACAATGAGAAGTGCTCTTGTTCTCCTGTTGTGATATCAATTTTGTAAATACCACTTTTTTTTGTCCCCACCCAAACACGTGAGTTATTTCTATATTTTAAGGCGGTAATTTCGCCATTAATTGAAGAGATTAATTTTGCTGCTTTTGAACTCTTTGTTCCTGTTCGAAAGACCTGATTATTTTTAGATGCAAAATAGAGTATTTTTTCCTCTCCCTCAGTAATGGTCTTAATATCATACTCTTTATGTTTTTGTTGCCACTGGTATGGTGTATTACAAAAGAACAATCCTTCACTAGAGGCAATGTATATAGTTCCTTCAATTTTGATGATATCATAAAGAGTGAATGTTGAATTTTGATGATTCAACAAAAGAGGTTTTAATTCATTTTTTCGTGGAATGAACTGATAGAGTTTATTGTTTGTAAGTAGAATAATATCGTTGTTGAAACCGTCAACAATTTTTATAATATTAAGGGAAGCCGTTTTTGAAATTGTTTTAGGCATAACCCCATCATAATAAACTAGTCCATCATCTGATACATACCATATAAAACCTGTTTTATCTTGGCAAATAGAGTATACCTTATCCTGTCGCTTAGTACTGTTGATGATATTTTGTTGGATATGGTATTTTTTGGCACAAAGATCTAATGGAATAATAGTCCATAATAGAATAACTAGGATCCATCTTAAGGAGGTAGAATATTTTGATTTCTTTCTCACAATGTTGCAATTTCTTTTGATAATTAAACAGTACACGATATCTATTGATTAAAAGCTCTCTGTTTTTTATCTATATTATTCCCCGCAATAAATATAGTATACTTTTTAAATTTTAACCGTGTTACAATTGGATGTTAAGTTTTATTAAAGATATAGTTAAGGTGTTTTAAGAATGAGATGACTTCTCTTTTATTGGATCTCACATTATACTTAAAAGATGAGAGAGGAGTTCTGTTTCTCCTCTCTCGGATTGTGTAGATAGCTATTGAACTATCACTTTATAGGAATTGCCCTTCCCTTTTTCTTGAATTCTTAATAAATATATTCCAGCGTGTGCTACAGGAATGTTTATATCATTTTGATTTGTATTCAAACTACGCACATGTACTCCGATCGTGTTGAATACCTGTATTTTTGCATTTCTTTCTAATCCTTTTATTACGATCTGTTTCTCTGTACCAAATACTTGTCTATTGTTTGATTCCCATTCTGGTATACTTGTACTTATAGGCATATCAAAAGTAGTTGTGAATATTTGATTTTGTTGTCTAAAATAGTAATTGAATAAGGTTGCTCGAAGTGTTCCTTGAATATTTCTTATAAAAGTGGTTTGTCCGTTTGCAGAGATATAATCTACTCCTTCTTCTAGTACTTCATCATTACTATACCAGGTAACATATGTTGGATATCCTCCAAAAGACTGTTCTGTAGCAAAATCCACCGTTTCCCCTTTACGATATGTTTCATTTAGTATGATCGTTTGAAAATCGTAACTAAAAAGTAATTCAGGTTTCTGAAGTATTGGATAAATTACGGAAAAAAGCATATGGTTGTAACGACAGTCTAGAACACGTAGTAGATCATTATTCTCAAAATTTAGTTCCGTTATATCGTTATTATTACAATAGAGTTTTTCAAGTTTTGTGTTTTGATTTGTATTAATAGTTTCAAGATTGTTATGATAACATGAAAGAATAGTAATCTCTCTATTTTGGCTTAAATCTAATTGTGTCAAACGGTTATTTGAACAATATAATTCCTTTAACATTGAATTATTTGATAGATCGATATTTTCTATATTGTTGAATTCGCAATTTAGGTATTCTAGACTTGTCGCATTGCTAACATCTATAGAAGAGAAGAAACCTTGTCTACAGAATAATCGAGAAAAATCGTTTGGATTCCCATAGATCTTTATTTCAGTAATATTTCTTGGATTTTCCCCATCTTGAGCTACTTGTTTTTCTCCTCCCATCCATAGGTAAGTTTTGCCTGTTGCCTTCGTTTCAAATCGATAAACTGACTGCTCATTTGTAATTGGAGTCTCGATTGAAGTGTTTTCTCCAAAACTAATTCGAATTGAACTATTTTCTTTGTTTGCCGCTACTGCTAACGAGAAATTAAAATCGTCACCTAGTGTTGATGCATCTCTGGTTAAAGTTACAAGAAGCTGATAAGGATTGTTCTGTTCAGGCATGGTGAAAGAACTGGTTTGTATCATTGTATGTGGAAATAGATCGTTTGAAAGAAGACAAGATATATTTCCCGATACATATCGTAAGAATGTTGTGACTCCTTCTACGACAGTATAGTCTACTCCTTCTTCCAATGCGATGTTCCCTTGAAACCATCTAAAAAGAGTTTGGTGTCCTTCGATTACATTTTCAGATGATAGATCAATAGCATCCCCAATATTATAGTTTGCTTCAATAGAGATGTTATTTTGATGCTCTCTATAATACTCAATAAATGATTCTCTAGGTAGAGGTAAAGTTGATAAGCGAAATTGATTCATTGCACATGATAATCTCTCAATCGAAGGATTATTATCGATGTTCAATTCCGTCAATTGATTTGTCGCTAACCAAACTTGAGTTAAAGATGGATTATTGGATAAATCTATATTTTGAATATTATTATGTCCAAGAATTAGCTTCTCAAGTTTCGTATTCTGTGAAATATCTACTCTTTCTAAATCGTTGTTACTAAGATCAAGATCTCTTAAATTGCTATTTGCAGTAATATCTATAGCAGAAATATGTTGATAAGAACAACTGAAAGAGATTAAATCTGTGGTCTCTCCATATATTTTTATAATACTTGATCTTTGATTGCTCCCGTCATTAGGAAGACCGTCATATATTTGAGTCGGTTCACTGTTTACTGTTTTCTCAACCAATACACCATTACCATAATCAAATTTTATAGGAGTATTGTCTTGTTGTGCTCTTAATTCAATATTTAATCCTATTCCACTGGAAATTGGAGAAGATAAATTAATTGTAGCGATTAATTCTTCCGCCTTTGTTGTGTAACCAGACAATAACATCGCAAGACTAAAGAGTAGTGCTTTGTGAAATAAAAGGTTTTTGTTTCTCATTGAATCTTCTTTAATTATTTATACTTAGATTAATGGGGGTAAGATTATAGTATTTGTAATATGTTAGTTCTTCTTTTGCCGAAGGATTAAATTCTTTGGGTGAGATTACCATATTGTATACGTAACCCCAATACTTAACCCGTAGTGAATTACGGTCTCTTTACTTGTTGCCTCGTCTTTTAATGGTTGTTCCATGGAATATTTATTCCATGTACCTTCGACTAATAGATTAAGTTTTGATACAATATTTTTTTCAATCCCAATACCTGCGAGCATTCCTCCGAAATTATGGTCATGCCAATCTATCTCTCCATTGTTTTCACGGTCTGCATTGATCGATATTCCAGAATAAACAGTATATCCTAACTTCCCATATAATGTAAAAATGTTAAGATCTCTTTTCATTTTGATATAAGATATGTAGTTTAGACCTCTATCGACATTCATAGTGAAATCTTCATTGTCATTAATAAAGTCTGTGGTTTTATGAGGAATTTCTACTTGAAGTCCTATCGCAAGTGACCATTGGTTAATTCCTCTTTCTGCTTCTACTCCGATGTTAGATTGTGAGTAATGAAAGCTTTTATTATAGTCTATTTGATAGCTTCGAGGAGCAATCTCACTATTAGGGGTAAAAGGTTCCGTCATGAATCGTCCTTCAATGTTTTGCGATATATAGCTTATTGTTGGAACAACTTTAAAATGCCATTTTTTCTCTTGTCCATAAGATTGAATTATGGTGAATATTAGCAGAAGTGATATATATATTCTTTTCATGATGTTGTCATTTAGAAATTTAATGTGATATCTGGAAATCCTTCCAAATTAAGAAGTTCATCTTGAGTGAACTCTAGTTTTAATATTTGTGACTCTAATTCTGGATTATCAAAATCTAGATTAAGTTGGAAAGTGTATCGTTCATATTTTAAGTACGAGTATCTTGGATCCGAGACCCAAAAAGATACTTCAGGATAACTGTTATTGAAAGAATAAGAGTCAATGAGTTTCCCGTCTCCATAAAATTCTGCTTTACCAGTAAAGAAATTATTGGTTACTTGATTTGGAAAAAAAGTCAAACGAACTCTTGGGGAGCAGAACGATATATTATTCATCACGTCTATTTCAGGAATAAATATCTGGGAGAATATTTTGTATAAAGAAGGGTCTCTTTCTTTTAGATGCTCTTGCTTCATTCTAACAAAATCTCCATCAGGTAAATCTATTGTATAGGGTTGCCAATTAAACCATATCTCTGCACCTTCTGCTAGGTATTCAAGTTCATTCGTGTCAATAATATACATATATGGTTTCCATAACGATTCTCTTTTGGCATTTTCATATGCAGTTTTTAGTATCCCACTAAATCCAGGGAATAGTTTATCCGCTGCAAATAGATGAATGGTGTGCATTATCTCGTGAACAAGTGAATTACCTTGTCTCGTTCTTCCTTGATCCTCTTCTGGACCATTGACACACTCTGTTGCTTCATATGTACTCACTCCAATCATTGGGAGTTCTTCTGTCGCCCCATAGGCATCGGCAACATCAAATTGTTTGTATTCTGGCAGTTGTTTGGTCCCATATTCATTAGCTGGAAAAATAGAGATACGTAACATCTTTTGATAAAGGATATCTCGAATTTCTTTACTATGATTGGTTTGAAGAGATTGATCAGATAACATAAGTCCTACAAGTTCCGCAGCATTCTTAAGGTATATATCCTCTACTTCGTTGGATGCTGTAATTGGAATCCCCCAAACCATCGTGTATTTAGAATAATAATTGTCGTCAATCTGGTATTTATGAATAAGTTCAGGTGTAAGATCTAAAACATCAAAATCAGATGCTCTATTACCCCCAGCAAAATCTGGTGCTTCTCCCTCTTGATGATTAGGTAGATAATAATCGTTAGTACATCCATAAATATGGGTGAACATTATTACTGCAAGAAAGTATTTAATGATTTGTAGATTCATCTCTTCGGTTTTTTTGTTTTGATATTAGCACTATGATGAAACTCTAAGGGGGGGTAAACGAGCGTTGAAATCAAAATAGTTATAGTCCTATTTTTAGGAGGAAAAGGTTTGATGATTGTTGAATTATGTTTACAAAATTATACTTTACTAAATGCTATAAGGGGGGAGATTGTGTATTAAAGGTGGATTATTGTGTAAAACGCTGAATAGTAGTAGTGTTGTGAGTGTGGTGATATGTGAATGTCATGAATTAATCATACTGCTGTTATTGATTATTATGATGTTTTAGTATAAAAATGAAGGTTTGTCGATACTTATTATTGCAAGTAAATGATGATCACAAACTAAGGAATGGTCTCTTTGAAGTACAGAATATGTTCCTATACCTAACATGAAAGTAGTCTTTATAGTGAAGGGCAATCTTTGTGGTTCTCTATTGAGAAAATATGAGGTCTACCATCTATAACAACAGATATTTTAAGTCAATAAAGACTGGAATTAATTATCGTGTTGTTATAGATTATGAATCGAATGAATAGAGGTTTATTCTCTGAAGTTTTCAATAATATGGTACACTGTTTTTGTTTTATTATTGAAAATAATAGTGCTTTTTATCTGAAGGTGTTGCTAGATCAAGAAATATTAAGGCTTCTTTCATATCAAAATCTTAAATAAATCGAATGTCTAAAATACCATCAAGATTGAAGTCTCCTATAAAGAATGCTTCAAGATCTTTGATAATGGAGCTGCCTCGATAGCAGTATCATTTAAAATAGGATTAATAGGTGGTTTCCCCATGGACAAACCCATTATCAAACCATTGCTGAGATTTCCCTTGTAGATAAGTTCTGAACTTTTTTATACATTCTTTTTTTGATGAACAAGATCTGTTTCAGACTATTAATCATCTAAAGTGTCGATGTCCTTACTCGAGAAGATAACATCAGAATAACTGAAAATAGCTTCTTCTTTGACATGTTCTTTTATATTTTGTTGAATGGATTCGATTTCCTCTAGTGGAAGGTCACTTTTTAGTGGGTTAATCAAAAACATAAAATAATAAGTACGTCCCAGTCTGCTGATAGATACGTAATTTAGTTGATATTCCTTAGGTAGTATAGGGGTAACTATTTTTGTGATTTTTTCACGCATATCATGGTGAACATCTTTAATGATCAGTTCATTAAAAGCATTTTTAAGGATGATAATCGGGTCGTTAAACAGTAGAAAACATAAAACAAGAACGACAATGGCATCTGCTACAGGAAGTATAGGGTCCATAAAAGTTCCCTTAAGTTGACCAACAAGAAAGAATACTAATCCAATAGCCGCCGAGATAATCGTGTTTTGGAATATTGCTATTTTCTCTGTTTGCAACATGATACTTCGATTGTTCAATTTATTGCATTGTGATTTAAGGTAGAGATATACGAGACCACAAATCGTAACCATAAGAATAGAATAAATGACAATAAACCCACCTTTAATTGGTTCATAGCTCCCTGTTGTTGCATAGTCGTAGATCTTCATGATGTTAGAAGATCCCGCAAGAATAAGTACCCCAAAGATCATCAACCCTTTAAAAATAGTGTATAGTGTTTCGTACATGGCAAATCCAAAAGGAAGAGATTTGGTGGGTTTTTGCGTTACGAGTTTAGATATTTTTATGCCGACAAGCATGGAGAAAGCGGATATGAAATTAAAAACACCATCAATCAAAACGGCTTCTGAATTAGAAAATACAAATGTTGCGATACCTATAGTTGCCATAACTAGATATGCAACCAAAATATTCTTCATCGCCTTTGCTTCAATATTGGATATGTTCATTTCTGTACGTTAAATTGTTGGGTGTTTATTTTTTACACCACAAGATATAAATATTCTAGTTCTTAATAAAGTAGTAACCTTTTAGTTTTTTGGAGGGTTCTGTTTATACTTTATCGGATTTGTTTTGATTAATTTATCTTGATATAAAGATAAATTGTGTATGTTTGTAATATATCTTAATGTAAAGATAAATATTAGGATGTCCATTATAGGTCAATTAACTCTTGTGAAATCTAAAATAAGATATTATGAACCAGTTGATTATAAAGCCAACATTACTTTTAGATGAGAAAAAATGTAGAAGGAATATAAGAAAAGTGTATAATAAGGCTGTAAATAAGTCATTAATCTTTCGACCACATTTTAAGACCCATCAATCATTGGAAATAGGTTCTTGGTATAAAGAATTAGGGGTAAATAAGATTACGGTTTCTTCTTTAGAGATGGCAGATTACTTTTCATCTCAATGGAATGACATTACTGTGGCTTTCCCTGTGAATATTCTTGAAATAGAATTGATTAATTCACTTGCCAAGCGAATTCAATTAAATCTTATGGTTGAATCGATTGAGGCTGCCATCTTTTTAATGAGCCACCTTCAATACAATATTGGTGTCTTTATAAAGATTGATGTTGGCTATAAAAGAGTAGGGATTGATCCATCTAATAGAGAAGAAATAGATGCCATTATTACGTTACTCGAATCATCAGATAAAATCATCTTTAAAGGATTTTTGGCTCATGCAGGACATACATATGACTGCCGAAGTAAGCAGGAGATCTTGAGGGTACATAAGAAATCGGTAGAGATACTAAGGAATTTGAAAGACCAATACCAACTACGTTATCCTCATATTATCAACTCTTATGGAGATACTCCTAGTTGTAGCGTAGCAGAAGATTTTGAAGGAATTGATGAAATAAGACCAGGCAATTTTGTTTTCTATGATCTTGCTCAAGTGCAAATAGGCTCTACTGATATTTCAAATATTGCTGTTGCAATGGTATGTCCAATAGTGTCCATAAACAAGCATCGTAATGAGATTGTGATTTATGGAGGGGGAGTCCATTTTTCAAAAGATAACTTACAAGATGAAGTGTATGGTAAGATTTATGGAAAGGTGGTAAATAAAAACGAAATAGGTTGGAAAGATGAACTTACGGGAGCATATCTAAAAAAATTATCTCAAGAACATGGGATTGTCTCTATGCCTGAACATCTGATCAATGATTATTCTATTGGCGATACCCTTGTTATTCTTCCTGTACATTCTTGTATGACGGGGAATGAGATGAAATCATATTTATTGGAACCAAATAAGGAAATAACTCGCTTATGATAAAGAATACAAAAACTCGTTTGTTTACACGATCTTCATATGCAAAGTGTATGGATATGAAAGATTATATTGAAGCGGTAGCTTATGCACATAGAGCCCATGCTGAGAATAATTGCATTGAAACGAACTTGATTCATGCTGATGCTCCTCGAGGAGAGTACCACATTAAAACAGGGGGCATCTTAGGAGAGAATAGTTATTATGGATTGAAAGCCAATGGAGGTTTTTTTGAAAATAGTAGCAGGTATGGCTTGCCTAATATATTGGGGATTATCTATCTGTCAAATGCTGATAATGCATATCCGATAGGTATTTTTGAATCCTCTCTTATTTCTCAAATGAGAACAGCAGCAGCAACTGCAGTGGCAGCAAAATATTTGATGCCTAAAAAACCGATCTACCTTACCGTTATTGGATATGGTAAACAAGCCGAAGCCCAAATAGAAGCAATGTTGTGTGTTGCGAATATTCAACAGATTACCATCGCAGGACGTAATGAAGCAAAATTAGATAAATTTATAGAGAGAATCTCCTCTAAGTATCACATTAAAATAATTAAAGATACCATTGAAAAAGCATGTAGAGGAGCTAACATCATAATTACATGTACTCCTGCAAAAGACTTTTACATTAAAAAGGAGTGGATCAAAGAAGGTACTTTTATTGCCGCAGTAGGAGCAGATAGTCCTGGAAAGAACGAACTTGATCCTGAGATTTTTGTGAATGCAAAGATTGTAGGGGATATAAAAAGTCAGATTGTAGCAGTTGGTGAAACACAGAATCCAATAAGCTTAGGAATTATTAATAAAGACAAGGTTCATGGAGATTTAGGTGAGGTGATTACAGGAAAAGTATCTGGACGTCTTACGGATGATGAAATAATTATTTATGATTCAACAGGAACGGCCATACAGGATATTGCATGTGCTGCTTATATTTATGAAAAGCTGATTGATAATAATGAAATAGAGGAGATCGACTTTTTTAATTAAAATGGCTTTATACATATAATATTGACGTTTATTGTAGATAGGCTTGAAACATAAATTCATTTAAATCTGTATCTTTTTGTTGAATTGATGAAAATAGAGTCTTGTATGGATATTTCTGAGACTTTCTAACCTTATACAAGATTAATACACGAATATTTAGCGTTTTATGATGATTACTGTGGAGTTATTTCTAGTTATCAGTATAAGTCAGAGGAAAGAAAAAATATTTACGGAAGATCATAACCCAAGATACTTGATTGGATGATACTTTATTTCAGGAAAGAAATCAGAAAGTGAGACCTCTATTTTCTATACTCCGAGTAATGGATTGATGAACCTTGTTGATTCTTCAGGTGATGGCTATTTAGATATTCAGTGAGAAGATGCCCCCAATATTAAGAAGATTGAAGTGTCATCAGTGTCACATAAAGTCAACCATCGATATAAAGATAGAGTACCACTTAATGATGACTTTAATATTTATACTACGGTCAAGACCGTTAATCAGACATGGTCGCGAGAAAACTTAAAAGTAAGTCGTTGACAAAATGCAGAGACTCTTTGTTGTTATAGATCAGCAATCTCTATAAAGAATGTGGTATTAGAATGGGAAAATCCAAATAGGATGAATGCTATCCAATTAGATATGTAAACGATGATGAATAGAATCTTTTTGTTTACTAATGTAGACGTTAGGTTTTATAATATAGATTTATTTAGAGGGGATCATTACGAGTTCCCTTTTCTATTTCGTGACATGATATTTTATTCATTGTCTCGTTTTATAACGAAAAGAGAACCATTCATATCTGTACAATGTTTATATCTTTGCATTAGTATAGAAAGTATAATATTGATTTGAATGGAACAGAAAGATTTAATTGAAGATTTGATTCAAGATTGGAGTAATGAATCTCCAGAGCTTGATACTTCAGGGATGGAGGTTGTAGGACGAATCCTCTATTTGGGACGTATTCTTGAGAAAAGAGCGAGTAAATCTGTTGAAGCTTTTGGAATACATTATACTGATTTTGATGTTCTTGCTACACTGAGGCGTTCAGGAAAACCTTTTGAATTGACCCCATCTGTATTAATGAAATCTGTTGTCATCACTTCAGGTGCAATGACTGCTGCACTTAATCGTCTTTTGAAAATGGAACTTGTCTATAGGGCTCCAGATCCAGAAGATGGTAGAGTCAAACGTGTTGGTTTGACAGATAAAGGAATGGAGTTAATAAACAAGACCATACATCTAAGGTTTGATGAAGCCAAACAGGCTGTAGATTTCCTTTCAAAACGTGAACAGCAAACTTTATCAAATGAGTTAAAGAAGATGATACTTGGACTTAAAGAGCAGGGATGATTTATGCCTCAATTTTGACAGTGTCCAATTATGGTTTTAGTAATGTTTATATCCATAATTTGACTAATTATGATAGGTATCTTAAACATATCACCTTAACCCTTTCTTTACCTTTTCTTAACCTTCCCTATACCCAAAATGGAGTTGTGGGTATAGGGAAGGTTAAGAAAAGGTAAATATTCGGTATACATAATATGTTTTAAACACGACTAAAAGCTGTTTCGACACTGTATTATTCAGTATTTTGCTTTTATCTTATTAGGGTTGTATATGCAATACTTTGTAGGACTTCGAGGTTTTACAATCATGCCTATTTTTGATTCCTCATTGTTTGTGACTATTCGTAAAAGATTAAACCATGAATCTTTAGATAAAATGGTTGTAACACTGGTAAAGTAAGGGGAAGCATTAAAAAAAAGCAATTTCAAAGAAGAATCCAGCAACAAAGAGTCGAGTAACTAAAAAACAACTCACAGCGGAGAGCTAAAAGTTGATGCATCTGTTGCCGATTCAGATATACGTTTTCCCTTAGATTTAAATTTATTGAACAAAACAAGAGAGGAAACTATTTCTTCGATCTGCCTTTGGGAATCCTACTGAGAATGATTATCGACTTTCTTTGATTTCTTATTTTTAGGGACAAGCCCTTATTTGGGGTATTAATGGGAATAAAAATAGATAGTATCTTGGGGCATTTTTTTATTTTTTGCTTGTTTTCTATCGATAATAAGGAGGTATGATTTTGTGGCAAAAAGATAAGAAAACGATGGTTTTCATAAACCGAATGCATTTAATATTGTTATACTTATGTGTTCTTTAAATGAGATAGTTTAAATCATCTACATTGTTTTATACTGTTTTGTATTATTTGTTAATTTCTTGTCTGATATTTGATATATCAAGATGTCCAAGGTGTTCTTTGTTCCCTTTTATACTAGGGTGATTTTTATTGAAATTTTTTAATTTGGACAGACTATTGATTTTTCTATTTACCATTATATATCTATGATGAGACAAGTCTTATGTTATTGTTCTTATGAAAAAAAGAGTAAAGAGTTTAAGATATTATCTACTATTCTATTGTATGTTTTTTTTGATTATAGGGGGGGTACTAAGTTGTTGTGGCCCACGCCAAGAGTGTGACCCATTAGAACTGATGGCCTCCTCTTCTGATCAATGGACCGGAGTAGCATTGTCTAAGCATGGACGTATTTTTGTTAATTATCCTCATTGGGCAGAAAAAAAGCCTGTAAGTGTAGCAGAGGTGATTCGTGGAGAGTCTAAGGCTTATCCGAATAAACAATGGAATGAAACCGATGGGGAGAAATATTTTACTTCAGTGCAATCTGTGGTGGTAGATGATATAGATCGGTTGTGGGTACTTGATACAAAGAATCCTCAGTTTAAAGGCGTTTTAGAGGGAGGTCCTGTTTTATATTGTTTTAATCTACCGAATAATACTTTGTTGAGGAGTTATCGTTTTACTAAAGAACTCTATCAAAAAGGTTCTTATTATAATGACGTACGTATTGACAATGAAAATAATGTAGCATATATCTCGGATTCAGGAGATGGTGCAATTATTGTTTTGGATCTACAAAGTGGTGTTGCTCGTAGGGTGTTAGATCACCATCATTCAACAAAATGTGAAAAAGATCATCTGGTTTGTGATAGTTTTAGATGGGACAATAAAGTACATATTGATGGAATTGCATTGACTCCCGATGGTAAATATTTATATTATAGTGCATTAACTAGTCATACGCTTTATCGTATTGCTACACAATATCTAAGAGAGGTCGGTCTTGATCGAGAAGTATTGGCACAAAAGGTTGAAAAGATAACACAAATACCAGCGACAGACGGAATGATTTTTGATAAGAAGGGCA
This sequence comes from Prolixibacteraceae bacterium, assembly GCA_025210775.1. Lineage (GTDB taxonomy): Bacteria > Bacteroidota > Bacteroidia > Bacteroidales > Prolixibacteraceae > Halosquirtibacter. Next base: position 133,159 of record JAOARB010000028.1, on the reverse strand, counting down.
ATCTATGGATGGGGGGTATAGAGCATCATTCGATTAATATGATTGATACCAAAGGACGTATTCATCAAGTGATTAAAGATAAAAGAATAAGATGGGCTGATTCTTTTGCTATTGATAATGATGGTTATATTTATTTCACTATATCACAAATTCATATTCCAGAGCAAAAAAGAGATGCTTACCAGTTGTATCGTTTTCTTCCAACCCAATTAATAGAGAAATTAAAATAATATGACAACTAACCCTAGATTATTTTATTAGTTAAATATAGTTTTGTTTGCACTTAGCTTGAGGAATTTATTCTTCGAGTTAAGTGTTTTTTTTGATAGAGTTAGGATAAAATCCCCACAACAGATCTGATATCTGTTGCGGGGGATAAAATGCATTTTTTTTGAGAAAAGCAGTAGGTCTGATGTTGAATAAAATAATTTTTGCCTATTCGACTTTATCCAATAAAATAGACGTCTTCTTATTCATCATCAAACAAACAATATATCAAGATAGGTAGACATGTTAAGCATCCAATATTGGTGTATCCAACTATTATTTTGTTTAATAAAGAATGGATTATTGTTCTTCGATTTTTACCGTAATCGTTTTAGATACGAGCAATTCTCCATATAAATCGAATGCTTCAAAACGATAGTCTCCTGCAATAATCTCTTCTGTGGTCTCGAAACACCAACCTAAGAAGATTGCGGAATTACTATATCCATTTTGTTGCCATCCAGACTGCATCATCTTTATTTGACCGTCTTTGTCTCTTGATGGATGGGTTACAACCACTTTGTGATCACATACTTTTGGTGCTTTCTCTGGATTTGTGGCTGTAAAGCGAAGACCGATATACATTCCCTTTTTTATGATGATCTTATCCGACTGTAGGTCACATATCGGCGTATACGCTTCTCTTGTTACGTTCGTTTTTTCTGTTACCTTATTGTCTGCAAGTCCCATTATATAAGACCCGAAGTCGATAATACGATATAAATCCAGATTCTCTTCTGATATAGAGAAAATACGTGACAACTCTTGGGTTGCATTTTGGACTTTTAAAGAAGGATGAGAACGAAGTTCAAAGATTAATTTATGATATCTTCGTAGGGAAGCAATAGAGGTTAGCGCAAATATCATCTGAGTGATATTACTCTGTTTGATATATTCTGAGCAATTTACTTTTGCTGCCAACTCTTTAAGATTAAAGCGATCCCCTATAAGGACCAAATAATTAAAAAGAATTTTATCGGCACACTCCTCCTTGATCATTACATCTACGAGCTTCTTTTTCTCTTCTCTACGATCATTTCTGGTTAGTAGGTTTAGTTTTTTACTTCCTTGACTACCTAGGATATTGATGATGATCTTCTGAACTCTAGGGCTTAGGTTAAAGAAATATTCATCAATAAAAGTATCATTATAATTGGTTAACCCTTCGAAGAATCCATAATCATGAATGGTAAACTGAAGAAGATTTTCAATATATGAAAAAGGTTTATCTCCTAAGATATATTGGTCAAAGAATGAGATCCATATTTGATGTGCATCCTTTCCTTCGTAAGCGGTGATGGCTTCAAGATGTGATTCAACACAAGGTGCCACAAAAAGAATATCAATACTCGAGACAGGAGACTCTTCGCCTCTTTTGACTGCTTCTCTTGCCAAGTTTAAAGCATCTGCATTATGCAATATTTTACCATCAGATTTGTCTAATACAATACATTGCTGTACCCATCCGTCTTTTTCTGAAGCGTAATGGTGCTTTAACTTTTGATATTGTTCATCAGATAATGGAGTAGTGTTAAGCTCGACTAGCTTATTAATCTTTTCTTGGTCTCCTAGGTAGAGTCTCTCTTTTCTTGATTCGACACCAACATATTGTAGATACTTCTCATAATATAAAAAAGGAGAACAAAGATTCTCTTTGATTTCTCTTCTAAGTTTATCGATAGCTAGTTTGTCGAGACTTACTTGATATTGATTTTGAAAACCAAAAAGTGTGGTTGCTGCTTTGATGATATTCGAATGGTGTCTTCGATCAATGTATTTCTTACTCTCTTCTAATGCCCTCTGGATACTATAGATATGATCGCTAATTAGCCATAATGGATGACTAGCATCTAATTCAATATGAATATTTTCTGTAAAGAGGCGAACGAGTTGCACATATTTCTTGACATACTCCTGTTCTTCTTCTAATTTGATTAGATGAATATTCTCGACATTGATAAATTTATGAAGTGTAATTAATTGATATCCCCAATAACCATAGTCAGAAAGACCATATTCTTTAAGAAGATCTAAATGATTGGTAAACAAATGATATTCTCTAGGATTGGATAACTGTGGCATTATTCCTTTTAGAAGAGAGATAATGCGTAATGGGGCCAATTCAAAACAAAGATATAACAGCCTTTTAGATATTTCTTTGAACCCAATCTCTTGAATAGAGGCTGCAAGGAATGCCGTAATGACGATAGGAGCGCCCTCTCTTCTTTCGAAGAAACAGTCGTAGCCTTGTTGTTTTTCGGCAATAGGAGTTCTATCGTCGTAAGTTAGATTCTTTCGAAGGATCTCAATAATTGAACTTATATCATTACTATCTCCTTCTCCTTGTATTTTTCCACTTCTAAGATACTCTTCGACAGGTAACCAAGCTTGAGATCTTTCGATCATATCTTTCTGTCTTTTGATACGATAAGAGTCTGTGAAGGTCTCTGCTTTAATTTCTTGCAGTTCTTTATATTTAGGCCATTGTGCATGACTTGTTAGAAGTGTAAAATAGGTCTCTTGAATATGAGTTCTACAATAAGATAGGCATAGTTGAGAAAACTCGTCATCAATATGGTTAGAGTGATCAGTGTGGTATAGGTAAAGTGTAAGAAGCACTAAGGTAGATCGTGATATTGTTTTCTTATCATCGAAATTCCAATCGTCCTCATCTAAGTGATCATCTTCTTTAGGTTCCAGTATTTCTTTAATAACACTCGTAGCTTCCTCTCTATGTTCTTTTATAATATTATAGATTTGAGGGAGTAACTGATAGTACTTTATCTCGTCCTTATATCGATCATCTATTGTTTCGAGATAGAAATCTAATTGTGTGGTCCAATCACGAGGATATCTATCTAATATTTCTTCTGTTGTTCCCACTTCAATTCTTTTGGTGAAATGGTGCATTAGTCTGCTGTCAATAGAAGGACTCCCCATGGCTATATGTAGTACATCGTAGAGACGAAGGATCTCACTCTTTCTCTCTTTCTCTGTTCTATAGGGCACTTCTTTTCTTCGCGATTGGTCAAAATCCTTGATAAAAGAAGTAATTTGTGACGATAGAGAAGAGCCATAAGAACAACTTTCTTTTAACTCTTTTGCATATAGACATTCTTTTTTAGTCGCTTCTTCTACTATATCTAACTTCTCTACTTTAGGTCGTGTTGATGTATTGTCCTTATTGGTAATATAATCCCAAAGTGCTTCACCATTAGAAAAGATCTTTACAATAAGATCCTTCCATTTTTCATTTGCGGAAGGCGCTTGACTTTTACGTATCTCTTCTTCGATCTCTTTTCTACGCTCTTCAATTCGTTGTTTCTCTCGATATTCACTGAAAGAAGGAACGATAGGTCTTTCTAATCGTTGTTCGATATATGCTTTTGTTTCCGCAATCGTTTTATCTGTTGGAAGATCAACGAACGTCTGTGATAACCATTGGTCTGTGTCGAAATCATCTTCCCATACTTCATAAGGATCGATAGGGTAGAGCATATCCATAAAAAGAGATCTAATGGGATTCTCATTATAATCGTCACGATCATCTGAGTATTGAAGGAATGGCATATGTTCATACCTCTTAAGAAGGATCTCTTTAAACTCGGTAAACTTTTCTGGATGTGAACGGAAATGACGTACAATGTCAAAAGGAATATCTTCAATAGGTTCAGTGTCTCCACCATCCCATGTGCTATATCCAAGCATCTGTTCTCTAGCCATGCTGTTATCACAGTAGCATAGTGCTTTTAGCGTATCATTGGTGATCCCAATTTTGTCGCTCCATAAACCAAGATAGCCAAGAGATTCGCCCATATGTTCGTCATCCCAATAAGGAATAATAAAACTGGCTAACAGATAACCATATTCTGGATATTTGGTTGCGGTGATATAAAGGGCTTCAATACCAAATGGTTCTTCACAAGTAAGCCACATTTTAGATGAGTCATTAATCCTTCTTGCATAATCTACCATGGCCTCACAGGACTTGATGATATCCTCTTTTAAGGCAGGTATCTCTATAGCTATTTTATAGAAATAATGCTCTCCTGTATTCGCTTTTTTATTCTCTTCTAATTGTGTGATCGTCTCTTTATGATATTCTTTTAAATCTTCACTGAAGTTCGAAATATCATGTGTGAAATGTGCTGTGCAATAGTCTTCGTCAAAAGCTTTGCCACTTTGTACAAGTTCTGTATACCTTTGTAGTGCACTGCGCATACTCTCAATATCCCAAGGGATATAAATCAGATCATATTCTGTATCTGCTTCTTCTGGTCTCATTATATTTTTGTTTTACTACTCTTTGGTTATTTCGAATAGTGTGGTGAAATACTCTTCCTGCTTATCCGATTGTTGAGGTTTCAATCGTAGAAAGAAGTATAAAACAAAGATACGTGCGTTTTTATATTAAACTATATGTTAATGGAGTTAATTTTGATTGTTCACTGAAGAAGAGGTTTCGATACATTTCCAAGTAAGATATTTACTTAATCTTACTTAATATAAAAAACATCCCACTTCTCTCTTTTGTGTTAAAAAGAAGAAGCAGGATGTGCGTACAATCTAAATATTCAGTTTTATTTTATCTTACAAATGCTTTCTGGGAAGCCTGTGATTTTAATTACAGGATCTTTACTGCAAGTTTTTTTGTCTTTGTTATAGATGTAGTATCCATTTCCAGTACTAGTTGAAAGTCCAAATAATACTTGGTCATCTACGATATTGACTGAAGCTCCGAAATTGGTACTCATCGGAAAATCTAATTTCTTTATGGTCTTATTGTAGATGTCTAATTCAAGAGAGATCACAGTATGATCTTTCATATAATCAGGAGGGTTACTGTAGTATTGATTTATATTTGCTGTCGCATATAGCTTCCCGTTTTTATCGTAATCTATGTGAATAAGATATGCTAACGGATTAGGTTCTCCATCTACTGGTGTGTTTGTTACATCAAAATCGTATGTGTTATCAAATTCAGTTTCTCCTGCTTTTATTCTTAACAAGCCAGCTTTATGTCCGATTGAACCGAATCCTGAAATACAATTGATATAAATATCTTTGTTTTCATCCATGAATATTGATTTCTCATCTGCTTCAGGTTTGGTTGGCATAGAAAACTGTGCACTACTATTGGTTATCATTTTTAGAACTTTGTCATTTGTCGTATCAATAATGATAACATCTGCTTTCGGACGATTAGGTGAGGGGCTATATCCACCTACCATCTGACTTAATCCAACATATAGAAGTCCATCCCTTATAAGCATAATACTAGGGTCTGGATTTTTATCTCCTACACCATATTCACTTAGATCTATTTCTCCTATTTTTTCCATTTTAGAAGTATCCAGGATTAACACCTTTCCAAGATAACACATTGAAACATATGCTTTATTTCCCGTTTTTACGATAGAAACAGCTCCTGATTGAGCTGGTAATGTAAAGTGTGCTTCTTCTAAAAGTTGTCCATTTTCCCATTTATATTTACGAAGAAAATCAGATTGCATTGAGAAACCTGGTAGGGTATATACCTCTTTCCCAAGTACTACTGGAGGGACGGAATAGGAGGTAGGTAATGCCGTTTTATTATTCGTTGTTTGAGACACTAGCTTATTTACAAGTTGCATATAGGCACTTCCGGATGTTCCATCTGCATTAGGTATTCTTGTTGACACGAGAATATCTCCTTTAGCAATGTCATTGGTTATGTCATCGTCTTTACTGCATGAGAATAGGCTACATCCCAGCAGTAGTAGTAATAAATTCTTTTTCATTATTCTTGATTTTTATCTAAATACGTATCGAATTTTAAAAGCGTAATTTCTTCCTGGTAATGGTCTGTTAAACTCTGACACTGTTGTTTCATCAGTGATATTGTTCATTTGTAATGTGAAGAATATCCTTTGATCTTTTATGCTATGTTCTAATCCTGCATTGTAAATTAAACTCCTTGGAATCCTTCTTTCTTGAAATTTACTTTGTTCAAAATCATAAAAGTATTCTTCCACAAAAGATCCATCTACATAGAATCGTGTGTTGTGTCCTTTCCCTCCTAATAGGTTTCTTTTATGAAACTCAAAACCTACATTAGCAAATAAATATGGGATATTGGGCATTCTTTCATTGTAGGTAGGATTTGTTACAGAGGAGTTGGGAAGTAGTTTTCTACTATCTCTTAGATCTTGATAGGTGATATTTCCCCACAAATAGAGAAAATTTGTGATGTCACTTTTTGCTTCAAATTCAATCCCTTTGGTTTTAGATTCACCAAAGTTTTCATATTTACTTTGAAGAGGACCTCCCGTGAAACGGATCATATTATTTAGATGTGAATAGAATGCATTGAATTCAAGTTCGAGGACCTTTCGGTCAGCAACATTGTGCGTATACATCCAACCCACGTTAAATGCTAGGTTTCTTTCTGGCTCTAAATTTCCTGCAGGAGAGATAATAAAACCATCTCCTAGAAGCTCTCCTTCTGAGGGAATACGTACGTCGTATCCTGCAGATCCTTTTATTAGAAATCTTGGTGAGAAACGAAGACGAATAGCCTCACTAATTCCATAGTCTGATTTGTGCATATCTATATGATCAATGGTACTCATTCCATATTCTGCGATGGTTTTTGTTTTTATCTTATAGTAATAATATTTTAATGTTGCAGAATTTGTGAAGAATTGATCATCAGTATGATATTCATGATTAACTCCAACAGTGATACTGTGCATGTTACTTTTGAAGTTGGTTTTATATCCAATTGCTTTATCTTTCAATGGATCTTTAGGATTGCCATAAGCATATTGATAATGCCAATTAAGATTAATACTTTGATTATTATTAATAAGATAGTTTAGGTTTAGCCTTTGTAGTAATGAAGATTTTTGATTGTATGAATCATTCGGTTGTTTGCCTATTTCACCTCCATATTGACTTATTGGTGCTAATGGCTTCATGTCCCAACTATAACGAAGCATTGCTGTGTCTCTAAGTTGATACAATGAATAGGTAAAGGCATTTTCAAAGTCTAGATCTAATCCGTCTATTAAGAAGTCATCCTTCTCAAGTATAGAATTACATAAATAGGCATTCATAAGACTGTATGCACTTTGAATATTGTATTCTATTCCTTGAATCTCTTTTCTACTTATAACAACAGATGGTTCAATTTTTATTTTATCAAAATACCACTTCTTAGAAGTGAAACCTCCACCAATTACAATCTTCTTGAATTGATCGTGATCTCTTTTGATCATTGGTGCACCATCGTTATTGTGCTGTGACTTGTTTCGAAGAGGCAGTTGCATTTTATAGTCATTATCGGAATAAGTATAGAAGCCACCTATTCCCATCTCTATACCATTTTTGTTTGTTTTCATGGCAGTAGAAATCTTGTGGGTGTTGAAAGATTGAATCGTATAGCTTGCGTCTAGGTACTTTGGTGGATATTCTTTTAAAACGATATTCACTGCTCCGCCGATTGAGGAACCTCCAAATTTTGCTGGTACAATACCTTTGAAGATTTCAATACGTTCAATCATGTCTACAGGGATATCATTGATACTAACAAAATCCATGTTGTCACTCATTGGGGTTCCGTCGATAAAGAATCCTACTCGCTTTCCTTCTAGCCCTCTTACAGAAACACGTGAAGCACTACCAACGCCTCCTGTGGCACGTATTTTTACTCCTGATGTCTTGGAAAGAACATCATTAATATCACTTACGGTACCTTGAAGTTGACTCATTGAAATAACAGATACAGGAAGAGCTTGTTCACGTATTTTTCGAGACTCTGACTTAGCTGATATCGTAACATCATCAAGTAGTTTTGATTCAAAAACAAGAGAAATATTTTTTGTTATATTTTGACTCTTATATTTTAGTACTATCGTTTTTACCTTATAACCTAAGTAGGAAAACTCTATTTCTTCTTTTTCTTTATTCAATTGTATCTCATAGTGTCCGTTTTTATTTGAAACGGTTCCTTGATTTTGATTTTTAATTAAGACAGAGACTCCTTCCAATGGTTTTCCCGAATCAGCATCTGTGATTGTTCCTTTAACTGTGATTGGTGCTGCCATTTGTGCCTGTGTATTAAAAACAGAGAAACAGCATAAGGCAAACACAAACATAATAAGAGTTTGTTTCATGAGATGATATTGTTCTTTGATATATATCCCTATTAATAGGGATATGACAGTTGATTTTTAGTGTCTATATTTATTTTTATTTATTCTTTTTAAATACAATACAAAGAAAGGTTCTCGATTGAATATCATGTTTCATTTGAAGAACTTAAAATTTAATATAAGGGGCGAATGAGATATAAAGTAGCATATCACGTTGATGAGATTCTTAATACCAATAGTAAGTTTTATTCACAATTAGATTTAGATCGAGGAAAGCAACATATTACTGTACAAGAAGAAAATGAAGTAGGTTTTATTTCATGTACAGTAAAAAGAAGTTCATTGTGTACGATAAATAAATGGGATAGTTTATTTCATAAAGAAGTGGCGATTATAGAAGAGGTGCAATCGCCTGTTATTGGAATGCATTTTATGCTTCAAGGCAATCCTATTTATTCTAATTCAATGCAAAAGAGTCTGGTTGCAGAGAATTCACATAATATATGGTCTTTATCCAGTTCTAATAGAAGCTTTACTTCCTTTAAATTGAATGAGTATTGCTCATCTTTTGGTATTGTTTTAGACGAAAATAATCTAGAACGATATTTTGATTCGATTCCTTGTGTTTTAGCAAAATTATATCGTAAACATCTTTATGGTGAGGAGGCTGTATTATCTAATAAACACCTTTCCATGACTCCTAAAATTAAAATGTTAATATCACAAATTCAGAATTCATTTTTAATAGGAAATGGAGAAGAAGATTATTTAGAATCTAAAGTGAAGGAGCTATTAGAATGTCAAATTGAACCTTTAGTGGATTTATTAGAGTGTCGTCATTGCCATATGGAATTATATGATGTAGATAAAATATATGAAGCCAGAGATCGTATTGTAGCTTCAATAGATACTCCTCCTTCGATTCATGAACTATCTAGGCAGGTTGGTATTAATGAGAAGAAATTGAAATATGGTTTTAAGCAATTAATAGGTAATACCATTTATGGTTATCTTTTTGAATATAGAATGAATCTAGCTGAAAGATTATTGGCTACTAGTAATTTAACTGTAAGTGAAATAGGTTGTAGGTGTGGTTATAATTATCCATCACATTTTGCAACTGCATTTAAACGAAAATATGGTTGTAGTCCTAAAAAATTTAGAATGAATGTGTCGGTTTAATACGTCTGAATATAAAGAATTGCTCAAGTAGGCATGGGTATAATGACAATTGATTTGTGTGTCTATTCTAAATAGATTGAAAAAACGACAATAAAGATTTATCTCTGTAATAAATGGAAAAAATAAATTTAATTTTGCCCCTCAAGGAGTAGAAATATACTTCTATGCAAAAGTCAGATAAATGAAAGAGTTAATCAACTTCTCAAACTATCAGTTCGATATCGATCAGTTTTCAAATGTGGAAAATGATCTTCCCATTTTCCTAAAGAAGCATCATCTTCATGGTATTGAATTGCTAATTGGTTATGATCAAAAAACAGTATACCCTCAAGAAACCATATATAGTGTTCATCTTCCTTTTTGGGTGACTTGGCTTGATGTGTTTAATCAGAAACCAGGAGCTTTAGAGTCTTATTATGAAGGGATGGATAAAAGGTATTATAAGCATATGTGTGGTGGTACCTCTCCTGAAGAGATGTGTCAAAATATGTATATGTTGTGGAACAATGCGTTAAAAATGCAAGCCCATCATGCCGTCCTTCATGCTTGTCATGTTGAATTGGAGCATTCTTATACTCGTCAATATACTTATTCCAATATGGAGGTGCTTCGTGCTTTTGCTTCGTTATTGAATAAAACAGCTGCCATGTATCCTGATGGAGAACCTCCCGTAACCATTGCATTAGAGAATCTATGGTGGCCAGGCTTAACCTTTATAGACCATCAAGAGACTCTCTCTTTTATGGAGATGCTAGAATTCAAAAACTGGCATTTTGTATTGGATACAGGTCACCTCATGAATGCTTTTGGAGATATTACAAATCGACAGGAGGCATCCGATAGATTATTGGAGTGGATTGAAACAACACCTACGGTGATTCTGGATAGAATAAAGACCTTACATCTTTCTTATAGTGGATCAGCAACTTACCAGAAAGAATCTGTTGTTGAGGGCTTCCCTAATGATTTTCAGACTTTATCCTTTTATGAGAAGTATGGCAAAGTCAGTGAACATGTCTTTAAGATTGATCATCATCAAGCTTTCTCTTCTTCTTTCTTACAAGAGATTATTGATCGCATTGCTCCTGACACTTTAGTGCATGAGTTCTTAGGATCGTTAGAAGAAAAAACGGCGAAACTTATTAAACAAAAAGAGTGCCTAGGTATTCCTATATTGGAGGAGGTTTAATATCAGTATATAGTATCCATACAAGATAAAAAGAAAGAGAGAAGCTATTTATGTCTCTCTCTTCCTTCTCTAGATTTTTACAAATAATTATTTCTTTGAATCGTAATGGATTTGGTAGAAGAAATTATTACAATCATGTCTTTCAATTGTCGAATCCTTTGCATATGGTTTCCACCATGCTCCTGTTATTCCATCTACTGCTATACCTATAACTCCGAAGAAAGCAGAACCTACAATATTCCAACCTCTAATACTGGCTTTGTTATAATAGATTTGTTGATCTTGAAAACCATCTTTTTTTAGTACAAAAGTCAGGTTGTCGGCATCTTTTCTTCTTACAACTGCTGTTCCTTGTCCAGAACCAATCATTTCTCCTTTGTAATATATGTTTACAAATTCATCATCAACATTAAGATGTGCATTATAAGAGCTGCCACCTGTAATTACTGCACAGCTAGGTAGTAATGCAATAACAAAAAGTATTATTGCAATGAAATTTAATTTTTTCATAAGATGTTATTAATATTATGATATTAACACAAATATATAATATTACAATTATAGAAATGAAAAACAGTAAAATATAAACATATATTAGGTGTTGATTGCATATTTTAACTTAACAACACAATGATTGGTTATTAATATCTTATATTGAAAATAGATAGATTGGTTCAATAGGAATACATATATCTACAATAAATTTTCTTTCAGGATGTTCTTCATGGTGATTATGATATAGTTCGTATGGTGCTATATCGGCTGCTTGGTAGCCATTTTCTGTTACCCAACCACACATAATTGACCATGCTGTTTCGAATTCCTCCATACCAATTTCAAAACTACCTACTGCACATTTGCACGCTGGTAGTTTCATATATCCTAGTTCCCCATCAACATTGACTTTTTTATCTACAGTGATACATGTGCTATGTTGGATTTTTTCAATATCTGTAATTTCAGGATCGTCATGATAAATAGTTACCCCTTGTGTTTTATTAGGATCAAATAGTCCACGTGGTTTAGCCCACTTAAACAGTTTATCATAGGCTTGACCAATAAGGTGATATGGTCCAATTTGACGTATATAAACCAGATTTAGAGCTGGCATCTTTTTGATGGTAATGTTATTCTCCATAATATCTTTCCATTTTTTGTTTGAATTGATATTACAAAGGTATGCGATAGAAGATTCTTGTAGTTGACTGTTCTTGCTTAGCCATTGATCATTCTTGCTATAGTTTTTTGCTCTTTCTTTTCGGAACGTTTGTGCTGTCATCCCAAAATGAGATTTAAAGCTACGACAGAAAACAGCAGTACTGTTAAAACCACAATCGCAAGCAATCTCATTGATTGGATATTCTGTTTTATTAAGTAAAAGTCTTGCTGCTTTTTCTACTCTTTTCCTTTTGATAAATTGATGGAGAGCTTCTCCAGTAAATGAGGTGAAGATGCGATGGAAATGAAAACTAGAGAAATGGGCAATATCCGCAAGGTTCTCCAAACTTAGATCTTGATCTAGATTCTTTTCAATATAATCGATCACTCGGTTGATACGTTGTAGATATTCCTTCCTAAAGGATTTCATGTTGTTCATAAACTTTAACATTGTGATTATTACAGACCACAAAAGTAGGCAATGGACAACGAAAAGTTATTGATCTTTCTTGCTAAATCAGAACCAAATGAGATGTTACTTGTGGGAGTTGATAGCTCTAGTCTTTTTGATGATAATTATACAGGAAATGATGATAATAAGATCCCCTGACGATATTTGGAATAAGAGCAATTCTTATTTTTAGATTTAGAATAGATAGACAAAGAGAGGAGAGGAGTTCTATTAAAAACCCCATTCCTCCCTCGTACTTTAGAACATATCTATTTGGTTTCTTATGATACCCAACACATCTTGAATGTATCTACTCTTTTCCATCTCATTCCATAGACCGATAGGGTCTTTATAGTGTGAAGAGATCTCTAGTTCTTTATAATGAATGGTCCCATTTAGACGTTCCAGACAACCTAGAATCATTGATTCGGAATCAAAGGTCAAAGGGATCTCTCTTTTTATGTTTTTATAATAGAATATCTCTTTCGGGCGGTTGATCTCTCCTGTATAGACACGATAATCAAAATGAGTGATGTTACATAAGCTCTGTTCTGTATAGTTGATTACCCCAACAACAAGTTGATGACCATAGGTTAATGGTTCCAGATCAAATTCAATCCATTCGTTATCTCTATGATCATCTCCACTTAAGTCCCCAGACATATCGTCTTGACTAAGCTTACCCCATGGCTGTTTCTCTAATTCAAAACTAAGGGTATTTACCAACAGTCCGTCTCTGTCAATTTCAAAACAGATAAGGTCAAGGTCTACAGGAATTTTTTGTTCGGTATTAAACCATCCCATCTCTTTTATTGGTCCCCAATTGATCCCTATTGTAAATTTATATTTATCTATTTCAATGCTCATAACGACTCATATGTTTGGTTGATTAGATCGAATACACCGTTTTCTTTCATTAGAATGTCTCTGATTCGAGACGCTTGCAATTGGTCAATACATACCGTGTGAGTAGCTCCATTACGGTTCTTTCTGAAGTTTATGTAATCCAATAATTGCTTGATATCAGACAATTTACCTTTTTGTGTCTGCATGAAACGAAGGAAATCAAATAACCTATAGCTTTGTGTCCCGGCTTGGATTTTATCTTCAAAGAAAGGGTCATCAAACAATCTATGATATTCAAAAAGATGATGGAGCTCCAGCTCTAATGCTTTAGAATAGCTTACTAGCGTAGGACTATAATCGTAATCATCCTCCTGCTTTCCTTCCAAGATATCTTCGGCTGTTGAGATTGCAGTAATGGACATTTCAGAAAATCGAACAAAACGTTTCGACAGCGCCTCTCTTCTCTGTTTTATAGGATAAGGACAAGCAATAAATGAGATTAGTTCATGATGAGCCTCTTCCAATTTGTGGGCACAACTTTTAAGAAATGCATCATATAGATTCTTTAAAGTAGTGTTGTTGTCGATAGAGTTCTTTAATGTGAAAGCTTCCTCTTGGATATGTTCCATGCGTAGCACTCCATACATAAGGTTCTTGTAACAAGTTTGAAAACAACCATTGTGATGAAACGAACATTTCAACTTTACAAAAACTTCAATCTCTTTCATTAGTTTGTCAACCAATGAATGGAGTTGTTCTTTAAGCTCATCTTTAATTGGGGAGAATGGACGATAATCTTTAAAATCAACAACTTCAAATACCTCTTTTGGCATCTTCTGAATAAATGGAGATACTTGACCATAAGAGACCATATAAAGCATTTTAGAGGCTCTAGTCATTCCTACATATAATAGTCTTAATTCTTGAGATATCGTATTCTGGTCGTTGGTCTTACGTGGAATAGAACCATCTATCATGTTAGCCAAAATCACCATCTGACTCTCCAGACCTTTGGTGTTGTTAATGGTCATTACACGAACACTATTCTCTTCAAAGGCGGTATCGTGATTGCGAAAAAACGAACATGATATACCTGCTTTTTGGATCGTATTATAGATCACCTCTGCTTCTTTATTGGTGCGTGTAGCCACAATAATATCTTGTAGAGATAGTGTTTCTATCTGTGTTTTAATCACATCTACGATATAATCGTTATGATGTTTCTGATCTTTACAATGTGCCCAAAATGGTTTGATCCCTCCTTTGTTGATCAAGTCAGGTTCTACCTCTTGTGTATAGGATCCATTATGTTTTATCAGTGCTTGTGCAGCACTCTGTATTTCATAAGTAGTACGATAATTTCGTTTCAATATCCTACTTCTATTGCCAAGGATATCAATGCCTAAAGAACTAAAACCATGTCCACTCCCTAGCCAAGATCCATTATAGATACTTTGGGTGTTATCATATAGGAATGTAGCGGATGAGGTCTTGGATGGTTTGATAAAGAATTTAAGAAAATCCAATCTTGTACGATCCAAATCTTGGCACTCATCGATGATAAGATGGGTATATTTATGAGGAGGATTCTCGGATACTTCTCTTAATGCCAATAGACGCATGATAGGAAAGTCCATCCCTCCAGAAAAGATCAACATATTGTTGTATTTCCTTCGAAGATAGAAGATTGCTTCTCGTGTTTGTGATTTTTTTAGAAGCGTCTTTTTCATCTCCTCATTACGATTACGACCTTTTCGTGTAAATATCTGATAATGTTTAATATTATCTATTCGACAATTATTGATGTAATCGATTTCATCTTTTAAGAAATAACTATTGCCTTGTAGGATCTTGCATTGAGGATATTTGTTTTGAGCCTGTTTTAAGGCTTTTTGGAAAATCTCATTTATATCTGCAAAAGAAGATGCTCTTGCTGGTAGATTTTTATAATAATGATGCGTTCTTTTTCGCTCTCTATATTTCGAATAAAAATGATATATCATCTTATCGATGTTGATAATATCTACATCTTTATTTTTATCATTAAGTAGTGGTACACCATCTAGTTTGTCTTGGAAAGGAAGCTCCCTTTCAACTACTGTCTTTAGTAGTTCTTTCTCCAAAAAACGAAGATAATCTGTCAATACCTTATGATAGGTGACTACAAGTATTTTCTCCCCTTGGGCACATTTCTCCTGTAAAAAATGTATGCGATGCAGTCCGACTGTCGTTTTTCCACTTCCAGCTATTCCTTTGATAGCATAGGCTCCTGGCTGTGAAAATTGAATCACACTTTTTTGTTCTTGGGATAATATAATCGTTTCCATTACAAAAGTGATTATGCTTTTGACTCTTGAATTGTTCCTTGTTTTATATGTACTCTATTCTCTCTCTCTTTTTATCTCTTTAGATGCTTCTCCTAAACAGATAATTTCATTATAAAAGTAGTAAAAAAAGAAATTTATTAAAGATTAACAGACGAGTTAATGAAAATTATGTATTGAAACAACTGTTGCGTATTGTAACTCATTGTTCATAAATCCTAATATACAGTGTTCTACTGGTTCTATTTTAGTCGATAGATCGTTTATGATATCCTTAAAATATATTTATTAAAGGTCATTCTAAACCCGAAATAATCGTTGTAGTTAGGTTATAGCTAAACAAAACGGATTGTTCATTGTCTTATAATGTAAGAAACTAAAATAGATCCATAGGAAATGATGAGAACGTTATTATCTCAAAGTGTTGTAAAAGGGGTACCTTTAGATGGTACTGACATAGAACAAGCGAGAAACAATATATTACATTATTTTAGAGAAGCTGTAACCGTTGAGGATACCCTTTATTCTGGTATTACTGATTCATTAGGTTTTTATAAAAGAGCCGATGAGCTACGTCATCCATTAATCTTTTATTATGGACATACTGCTTCTTTCTTTGTTAATAAGTTTTTAGCCTCAGGTATTATTTCAGAAAGAATCAATCCTTTATTTGAATCTCTTTTTGCCATCGGAGTGGATGAGATGTCATGGGATGATCTTGATTCGAAACATTATGATTGGCCTCCACTAGGTGAAGTTCGAAACTATCGTAAGAAAGTCTTTGGTATGGTGGAGAAAATCATCATGGAGGAGAATTTCTCTCTACCTATTGACTGGAATTCTCGGATGTGGATTGTTATGATGGGAATCGAGCATCTACGTATTCATATTGAAACCTCTTCTGTTTTGATAAGACAATTGCCATTAGAGTATCTTTCGATTGTCCAATTTTGGAAAAATGCTCCATCCAATGGTTTCCCTCCTGTAAATCAGATGGTCGAAATTGAAGGAACAGAGATGGTACTTGGTAAACCGATAGATTATCCAACTTATGGCTGGGACAATGAATATGGAACATCTGTCGAAAGGGTGGCTTCGATGCAAGTGTCTAAATATCTCTGCTCTAATTCAGAATACTTGTCTTTTGTGATTGATAAAGGTTACAGTACCCAGGAATATTGGTCTCAGGAGGGATGGGACTGGGTTAAATATAAACATTGTATGGCTCCTCGTTTTTGGATAATGCACCAGAACCATTGGAAATTACGCACTATATTTGAACTGATTGATATGCCATGGGATTGGCCTGTAGAAGTCAACTGTTTAGAGGCCGAAGCTTTTTGTCGTTGGAAGAGTAAGAAGGAGTCTAAAAATTATGCTCTACCTTCTGAGGCACAATGGGAATCTATTTATCGACAAGGGCAGATTGAAGACCTTTATCAATGGCCTATAGCTCCAGGTAATATCAATTTGGAACATTATCATTCTCCTTGTCCAATTAATACTTTTGCTTTTGGCAATATTTACGATGTTATTGGTAATGTATGGCAATGGACACAAACGCCAATAGATGGTTACAAAGGATTTAGAGTACACCCTATCTATGATGATTTCTCAGTCCCTACTTTCGATCATAAGCATAACCTGATAAAAGGCGGATCTTGGATCTCTACAGGGAATGAAGCTTCACGTTATGCACGATATGCTTTTCGTCGACACTTCTATCAACATGCGGGATTTAGATATATTCTCTCAGACTACCAACAGGAGAGAGGAGGGGAGACTGTTGTCTATGATAAAGAAGTTGTAGAAAAACTCCTTTGTGAATGGACACCTTCTCAGAATTATAAGGAGAAAGTTATTACGGATATATGTTGTCATTTGTTTGAAGATCCAACTTCAGTGAAGACCATGGATGTTGGATGTTCAACAGGACGTTCTACTTTCGAATTGATGCGTTATTTTCATTATATCCATGGTGTCGATCGATCTGCACGGCATATCGGATGTGGGGTTATGATGAAAGAACAAAAACATATTCTTTTCTGGGATCAGGAACAAAAACAAATTGTGTTAAACGATTTTCTCGATATAGATATTTCTGAAAAGGCTGCTTTCTACCAGACCGATTTTGCGAATATGAAGCCTTTCTTTTCAGACTATCAGCATGTAGTTGTTCGCTGTTATGATAATGAAATTTCTTATAAAGAATGGCTGCGAATATTATCAAGTAGAATGGTCGTGAACGGTTACCTTGTTTTTGTAGATCCACCCGAAGATGACCATCCAATAGATACAGATGCGATGAGTGAATGGGAATTTGTTGAAACAAAACAAGATATAGATGCCAATCTAACGATCTCTATATGGAAGAAAAAATAGATTACTCATTGTTCTTCATTGATATTATGTGTATCTTTTGAAAATAAAGACAGTGTTGTGGTATACATCTATCATTAAATACCAATAATTAAAGGAGGGACCTTGATTCATTTGACAATGAAATTAATGGCGCCTCCTTTTTTATTTGATCTCTTTTGACCTTTATCCTATCTTGCTTATAGAATAGAAAGAGATTCTTTATATGATAGAAATAATTTACTCCATTACGCTATGCTGTTATGGGTAGAATATTAATGATCTTATTGTCAATTATTCTACAAATAATTTAATGATAAAACCGATCCATATAAATAATGTGGTAATATAAGCTAGTAATACAGGTGGTCTCCCTTTGGTATTTTTTTGAACATATTTAGTGGCAATAAGCGAGGGGATTGTGGTACACGTTCCGATAACAAGAAAGGCAAGGTTGCCTTCAAAAGAATATATAGCCCCTGTATAATAAAGAAATGTCAATGAAAAGGCCATGGCCAAATATCCACCTCCTGCAACACGCATAAGTGCTAGACACAATACTTTAACTTCATTTGGAACCTCTCCCCATTTCATATCTAGTGCTTGAATGTGATAAGGCATACATTTTGATCTAAGCAGATAGATCCCTCCAAATAGGTAACCAGTAAAAATGGTTGCCAAATATAAACTGTCTCCAATTATCTGCATCATAAATATTTTTTATTTGATATTTTTTGTTCGATTAATATAAAAATAGACACAAAATTGCCTTTTTCCTATTGCTAAATGGCAAGTACTCGGTTCATTAATTGGTTGGTCAAATCGGAACCACTCTCAAAAAAGTAGATGACAAGAAAAATTAATTTCTTTTTGACTAAGTCTAGTGTTTTTTCCAGAGGTTAATATCAAAGAGGTCTTCAGTCTATCTAAATTCTATAATTATCATAATGATCTTGCTTGAGGTAAAACTTGTAAGTTTTACTAAGTGTTTTTTCCATAAAAGAACATGAGATAAAAAGATGTTTTACATCGTATTTTCACCATACTTCCTCCATGGTTTGTCCATGGTTGCTCCATGGTTCCTCCACCGAAATGGCCAAATCGATGGACAAACCATGGAGAAACCATGGAGCAACCATGGAGCAACCCTTTATCAAATAGGTTAGGATTGGAAATTTTCTGTCATAAAGGACACTGTCCCATAAAGTGTGTAAGTTCTCTATGTTTACTTTTCAATCGTAATTTTTCGGACTGTTCGTTTGATGTTTTTTGCCTTTGATACTCTATTTCTATGGGTTCGTTGAATTGCTTTATTTTAGATTGGGATAAATGTGTTTTTCTCTCTGAATGCAATTACTTTTGTTTGTGGTTTTACTTTCACTAATTAAGATATTGATCTTGTTCAGAGGCAGACTTAAGATGCGTTTTTATGTTCAGATTATTAATGTAACACCTTGTGAATGAAAATAGATCGATAGTGAGTGAGTATGATGTGTAATTAAGAATAATATTTTTGATTTATGAATCTAAAGCAAAGAATGATTGCGAAAAAAGTAGAAAAAGAATTGAGTATTAAAGAGGGCGTTTTTATCGTAAATGAAGCTTCTTGTGATGGATGTGGAAAGTGCATTGAGATATGTCCAAAGAACGCAATAAATATAAAAGAACTCAACGAAATTGCCGTGAAAAGGTTATCCTTTAAAGGAAGGTTGAAGGTTCGGATTAAAGGGAATAAGAAAGCTTCGATCAATCAAAACATTTGTGTTGGGTGTGGACGATGTTTAAAGCAATGTCATGAATTTGCTATTCATAAAGTAGCAATATAGTATCCCAAAGTGTGTGGCAACTAATGTTCGTAGTTTTTCAATGTATTTCATATTGGAATTAAGATAATCAATGTGTTATTAGAAAGGGGCTTTTTTAATACCCAATGTTTGAACATCATTTTTTTAGAACGTGACCATTCTATGGTTAGGGGTGAATAAAGGAGCAACATAAATTAGATGTTATAAAAATAATTGTTTAGTGTAAATGTTGTTACCTTTGCTTTTGTGTCATGCTATTTTTGGTTATCTTAACTAATGTATAGTATATAAAATGAAAACAAGAAGGATTGAAAATATATGCAAGATTTAACCAAGGGGAATGAGGGACGTCTGTTATTGACGTTTGTATGGCCATTGATTTTAGCCAATATATTCCAAAATTTATATAATGTTGTTGATAGCGCTATTGTAGGTAATTTTATTGGAAAAGAAGCACTGGCTTCTGTGGGGGCATCTTTCCCAATAATATATACCTTGATCTCATTGATTATTGGTGTGGGGTCTGGAGCTTCAATTGTGATAAGCCAATATTTTGGGGCAAAAGATGAGGCGAAAGTAAAAAGGACCATTGATACGGTTTTTATCTTCTTTTTAGGCGCTTCTTTGTTGGTCTCTATGATTGGTATTCCAATGGCAAGTACTGTTTTTAGGTGGATGGATCTTCCTCCAGAGTTACAATCATCGGCAGTCGATTATATCCAAGTTTATCTTTCAGGGATGTTTGTATTCTTTTCATTTAATGGAATCTCATCTATTTTGAGAGGATTAGGCGATTCTAAGACCCCTTTGAAGTATATGGTATTTTCTACATTGCTCAATGTGGTGTTAGATATCTTTTTTATTGTAGTTCTTGGATGGGGAGTTAAGGGGGTTGCTTTTGCAACTATTTTATCCCAAGCAGTGGCGTTGATTGCTGCGATCATTCACCTGAATCGTACCCATAAGATTATTCGACTAAATTTTCGTAAGTATATTTTTGATATCCCTATTTTTAAGGAGTGTGTTCGCATAGGTTTACCTACTGGTCTGCAGCAATCATTTGTTGCCATTGGGATGATGATTATGATGCGTTTAGTTAATGGTTTCGGAACCAATACTGTGGCTGCATATACGGCCGCAGTTCGTATTGATGCTTTTGTTAAGATGCCCGCCTTGACTTTTGCTTCAGGATTGTCTTCATTTGTTGGACAAAATTTAGGTGCTGGATTCGAAGGACGTGCTCGCAATGGATTAAAGAATACGGTGATCTATTCCGGTTTGTATTGTGTCTTTATTGCTTTTTTGATATTCTTATTTGGAAAGGAAGTGATGTCTTGGTTTACCACTGATCCAGAGGTGATCGCCATTGGTTATGACTACTTGTGGATTTGTAGTTTGATGTATTGGGCTTTCTCATTGATGTTCTCCTTTATAGGCTTTTTAAGAGGTGCAGGAGCAACATTAATCCCGATGTATATTACATTAATCAACTTATGGGTGATACGTATTCCTCTTGCGATATTTTTATCTCATCATTATGGTATCGAAGGATTATGGTGGAGTTTCCCTATTTCGTGGTTATTAGGTGCAGTAGGATCTGGAGGCTACTTCTTTACCAATAAGTGGCGAGGGAAAGTGGCTCGTTAGTTTTGATGTAGAATAGGTTATTTTGATTGAAATGACGACAATATAAAAGAGGCTATCCAATGAAGGGTAGCCTCTTTCTGTATACTCTTTTAGTAGTGATCTATTAAGATCATTTAGATTCTCTATTTACGAAGAATGATAAGAGAAGCACCATAACCATACTTCTGGAATGAAGCATCTTGGATCATATATTTACCGTAACGTTTACGATGTTCTTTATAGATCTGTGTTTTTAGTGTTCCGTTTCCTTTTCCATGGATAAAAACAATCTTTTTAACTCTGTCTTTAATGGCTTTATCCATCTGTTTGTGAAATTCTTCGATCTGAAGACGAAGCATTTCACTGTTAGAAAGACCTGCTGTGTCATCAATTAGTTCATCGATATGTAGATCAATTTCTCTCATATCTAGACTCTCAAGAACGATAGATCCCATAATCAATTTAGGCTTCTTTAGATCGCCTTGCTGACGTATTGCTTTTTTGATCTCCTTATGAGAAATGTTTTCCATTGCTTTCTCAATTTCCGAAAAAGAAGCTTCATTTAGTCTTTGAATATACGCCTCTTTAGCAAAGAATTCATTTTTCGCAAAAGCTCCTTTCTTGTGTAGTTTTACAGGATCAATGGTCACCTCTCTATGTAGGTAAGCTGGAAGCTCTTTGTTGCGTTTTCTAAAAGGAATGATTTGGAACGATAATGTTGGCTTCTTGTCAAAATCTCTCTCTTTTAGCTCAGTTAGATTAAAACGCATGTTTGGTTCTAGAATACCACTTTCGATTGTTTCGTAGTAATGGTTGTCAAGTCTAGAAAAATGGAATAGAAGGGTGTGGTTTGAATCATTAACAAGGTAAGCTTGTACTCCTGATTTGATTGGTGCATCTGCATCATTCGGAATAAGAGCCATATAATATTCAGGTTCAAGGTTGTCTTCTTGAATATTGATCTCCACAAATCCTTTTAGTTCTGGAAGCTCTTCTTGGTATCTCCAATCTTCATCGTCTTCAACGGCTACAGTAGTCTCTTCTTCTTCCTCTACAAGGTCCGCTTCTTGCATGGCATTAACCACTACTAGTTGGTCAACCATCACAGGGATTTCGAATCCGTCTTCGTTCTCCACGTTAACCATCTTAGGATTTTCAATGGAAACGACTGTTCCTCCACCGATGTCGTTTAGAAACTTTACTCTATCTCCAATACGTATTTTCATGATATATATGATATTTATTTTTTTCTTAGTCTAGATGACTACAAAGATGAGAAATAGATGGGAATAAAACTTAATTCCGCTTTTTAATTTCTTTTCCAGCTATAAAATTGTAACTTAGAAGTAGTCTCGAAACACCTTAAAGTAATCAAAATATGGCATTGAATTATATTTGGGTAATGTTTTTTTTAGTTGCATTTATCTGGGGATGCATCCAAGTTGTTGCATTTGGTAACTTTAATATCTTCAGTATCATGATGGATGCACTCTTTGCAATGGCAAAAACGGGTTTCGAAATTTCGATTGGTCTAACAGGTGTTTTATCGCTATGGATGGGGATAATGAAGATTGGAGAGAAGAGTGGGATGGTTCAATCGTTGTCCCGTGTGCTCTCACCTCTATTTTCTAGATTGTTTCCAGAGCTTGGAAAAGATCACCCCGTATATGGAACCATAATGATGAATCTTTCAGCAAATTTGTTAGGACTGGATAATGCAGCCACCCCTCTTGGATTAAAGGCCATGTCACAAATGCAAGAATGTAATCCTAATAAAGAAGTGGCCTCGAATAGTCAAATTATGTTTTTGGTTTTAAATACTTCGGGGTTGACGCTTATACCAATATCTATTCTGGTTTATCGTGCTCAAGCAGGTGCTCTTTTCCCTGCAGATGTATTTATTCCGATCATGATTGCTACTTTCTGTTCTACTTTGACTGGGGTGATTGCTGTTGGAATTAAACAACGATTAAATTTTAAGGACCCTGTTCTCTTGGCTTATCTGCTTTCTGGTATTGCTATTATTGCAGGTGTGGTCTATGCATTCTTACAAGTGGCTCCTGAACGTATGGCTTCTTATTCTTCATTTGTGGCCAATGGGATATTATTTTTGATTATTATCTTTTTCTTGCTTAACGGAGTTAGAAAAAAAGTGAAAGTATATGAAGCATTCGTAGAAGGAGCAAAAGAAGGTTTTTATACCGCTGTGAAGATTATCCCTTATCTAATTGCCATATTGGTGGCAGTGGGCGTATTTCGAGCCTCTGGTGTTTTAGATCTCTGTTTAGACGGAATTAAATATGTGGTCTCTCTTTGCGGCGGAGATATACGCTTTATTGATGCATTACCAACCGCACTTATGAAGCCTCTATCGGGTAGTGGTGCTCGTGGAATGATGGTGGAGTGTATGAACCATTATGGTGCCGACTCTTTTGCTGGACGTCTTTCTTCTATTTTTCAAGGATCAACAGATACTACATTTTATATCTTGGCTGTTTATTTTGGATCTGTTGGAATAAAAAACAGCCGTTATGCCCTTGGATATGGTCTTCTTTGTGATCTCGTTGGGATCATTGCAGCTGTTTTTGTTGGATACTTGTTCTTCTCTTCTGTTGCTTAAGAGAGTGTTAAGGTCTTGTTTTATAATGTTTTATCATGTGTCTATAATTTATTCTCCTATTTTAATATAAATAGTTTGGATTTTATGATTAATAAATACGATCTTTAGGTCTTTAATTAATCATAAAGAGATAATAAAAATGAGAAAAATAACTGCTTTAGTAGTCTTGCTTTTTGTTCTTTTACTAGGTAACCAATCGATGGCACAGCAAAATCAGCGTAAATTAGTATATATAATGGACCCTGTTTGTGCTTGGTGTTATGGAAATATCAAACCCATAAAAGAGATAAAGGATAGCGTTGCAGATAAGATGCCTATGGAGGTGTATTGTGGAGGAATGTGGACTGGTGACAAAGTACCAAAAGGAGGCGTTGAATTTTATAACTTACTAAGAAAGCATACTCCTAGTATTGTGATTAAAACAAAAGAGCGTTTCTCTAGTGCTTATTACGCTTGTTTGATGGATACAACCTACCGTTTTTCTAGTTTTGAGCCATCCAAAGCATTGTGGATTGTGAAAAATATTGCTCCAGAGAAATTTTGGGAGTTTAAAGAGAAACTACAACGTGGTATTTTTGAAAAAGCCATCCGTTCTGATCGCTTTGATAGTTTCATCGAGATTGTTGATGAAATGGGCTTAGATCATGATACTTTTGTTCAGATGTGGAATTCTAAGGATGTTAATGATCAGGTAAATACAGAGTTTGAAATAAGTTCGAGCTATTCTAATTCCTATCCAACACTGATTCTTGTTGATGGAGATAAAAGAGAGGTGCTTGGAAAAGGATACTTTTCTGCAAAGTCTGTTTTGGATAAATTGAAGTAATTTCTTTTATAACTAAAGATTTGTAAAAAGAGAAGATTCTTATCAGGATCTTCTCTTTTTGTTTAATTAAACATATGACGATTTGGGAATAAAAAAAGATCAAAATAAATGTTAAATGAATGATTCTATATTCTAATTATATTACTTTTGTTAACGAATGAAGGTTTGAATATGATTAAGGTTATAGGATTGGTGAAATTTAAATTTATATTTTGTTTTTTTGTTATCTGTGCATCTGTTGGTGTAGCAGCTAATCATGTTATTCCAATTGATCCAGAGTCGTTAACAGACCACGAAATAAAAGAAAAGCCCGATTCTTGTTTGAAAGGCTTATTGATGTATAAAAGATTGCAATCCAGTCCCTCTCCCTATTCAGTCTTCGTTTACGATTGGGTTGTTGGTCGTACCTATTATGAAAAATCGGATTATGCACAATCGTTAGATTATCTCTATTCTGCTTTAGATAATGGTGTTGCTCGCGATACCCTACAACAGTATTATCGACTTCTAGAAGATGTTGCTCTTGCAGAATTTTCAAGTGATAAGTATAGTAACTCTATTAGTAATTTAAGCCAATGTCTTGATTATTACCGAGAACAAGAAAAAAGTCAATATAATCAAAAAGTTCTGCTTCAAGAGATCGCACTGAATTATATAATGATTCATGATTATGATTCGGCAGAATTGTTTATGACAGATGCGCTTGATATTAAGGTTGATGGCAATGATCAAGTGATGTTTAATGCTTCTCTTTTTAACTCTATGGGACGTATAAAGAGTATGCAAAACATGCATAATGAGTCAATCTTAAATTATAAAAAGGCGGTAAAACTATACAAAGAGAATAACAGATTTACCCATGTCGCTTCTGTCTATAATAATATGGGGCTTGAATATCTCCAAGTTGGAGATACAAAGAATGCTTTAGAATCTGCACGTAATGCATTAAAGATATTTAATCGAGTAAGCTACGATTATGGCATCGCTAGTTCTCATAGTACCTTCGCTCAAATCTATTGCTATTTACAGTTATGGAATAAAGCTAAAGAGTCGGCTGGTAAGACCTATTTTATTGCAAAAAAGAATGGTTACTTAGGGTTAGAAGAAAACTACTATACCCTGATGCAGAAGATATATGAAAACACACAGGACTGGCAGAATGCTTTGAAAATGAATAAACAGGTGAATCAGTTTATTCAAGATCGATATCAGAAACAAAAACAAGAGTATATTCAGAACTTTGAGGCTTCTTACGAGAAACAGAAAGTGATTCAAAAGAGTCTTAAGTTAGATGCAGAAAGTAGGGAAAGGGAGCTTATCCTTAAACAGAAGTCTATGGAGCGAGATATCTTTTTCTTTTTGATATGTGGCTTTATTATCTTATTTGTTTTTATTATTCGTCGTTATATTTTGAAGATCAGACATACCGACCAATTATTGGTTAAAAATGAACATATTTCTCGACAAAATAAGGAGCTAGAAGAGTTGAATATCAAATATGTAGAGACCAATACTGCATTGTATCAGTCAAAAATAGAATTGGAAAATAGTAAAAAGGAAAATGATAATGTATTCTCTATTATTACCCATGATTTAAGAAGTCCTCTTTCTTCGATAATCAGTATTAACGAGGTGATTAAATATGACTATGATGAATTGTCTAAAGAGGAGTTAAAACCTTTTATTTCAAATATCTATGGGTCGGTAAATAACTTGGAGCGTCTGTTGACAAATCTGTTGTCATGGTCTCGTGTTCGTAATGGTCAAATTCGTGCTAATAGAGGAAATAAAAACCTTCTAGATGTTGTGGATGATGCTTATTGTGAGATGGCTTCAGAAATTGAAGATAAGAATGTGAAGTTTGTGTTCGATGTTTCACCGGAAGTGGAAGTATTTATAGACTCTCGAATCTTTAATAAAGTCTTAATAAATATCTTTCGAAATGCGCTAAAGTATTCTTTCCCTGAAGGTGAAGTGAAAGTCTACATTTCAAATAATAGCTTAAATTACATTACGCTTTCTATACAGGATTTTGGTATCGGTATTGATAAAAAAGAACAGTACAAATTGTTTAATAATGATATGCCAGTTGTTAGAGAAGGGACAGCGGGTGAGAAAGGTACAGGCCTTGGTCTTCGTGTTTGCAAATCTTTTATGAGCTTGAATGGTGGAGACATCATGTTAGAGAGCGATACAGGAAAAGGGACTACCATAATGCTTAAAATACCTAAGGTCAGAAAAAAATAAAAATTTAAGGTGATGACTTCTATTGTGAATATTTTATTATTTTCTGCTTACTTTGTGCTCACTTTTTTGAATTATTAAAATTGTACGAACCGAATTTATGACATATATGCAAGTTAAAAAAGATCCTATTGGTGCTGCAGTAAAACATTTTTGGGAGAATAAAAAGAGTGCTCTAATAGAAGTGATATCGGATATCGCTGAAGATGAAACTATGGATGCTGCTTATTTTTTTCGTGATATGACAATGATGCCATCTCTTGAAAAGAAAGCGTTATTATGGTGTGAGGGGAAAGTTTTAGATGTGGGAGCATGTGTTGGTAGTCACTCTTTGCTTTTGCAACAAAAAGGATACGATGTGACTGCATTAGATACTTCTTTTGATGCTTGTATGATTGCTCGAATGAGAGGCGTTAAGAATGTAGAGGCTGCGGACTTTTTTACTTACCAACCAAAACAGAAATATGACACATTACTTCTATTGATGAATGGTATCGGTATTTCTGGCTCTTTAGATGGATTTAAGACCCTTCTAAAGCAGGCCAAAGAGTTATTGAATCCTAATGGATGTATCGTTTTTGATTCTTCTGATTTGATCTATCTTTTTATGGATGAAGATGGTGAGGCGTATGTCGATATCAATAGTGATAAATATTATGGAGTGGTAAATTACCAGATGAAATATGGTGATGTCAAAGGGGATAAGTTCGACTGGCTTTTCTTAGATCCAGATAACATGAGAGATATTGTTGAGGCTTCTGACTTTGTTGTTGAAAAGTTCGATGAAGGGGAGCATTTTGACTATTTGTGTAAATTAAGAAGAAAAGGTTAATCATGATGGATTGTAAGAGATATGTTTCTTTGCATTGGGTTATTTCTCTTTTTCTTCTAATCGCAGTATCTATCCCTTTAAAGAGTAGAGCAGAAGAGGGGATGTGGATTCCTACACTGCTAGAGAAGTATAATATGCAGGATTTGCAGAAACTTGGTTTTAAGTTGTCTGCTAAAGATATTTATGATGTTAACCACTCTAGCCTTAAAGATGCTGTTGTTCTCTTTGGTGGTGGGTGTACTGGAGAGATTGTCTCTTCTAAAGGTTTGGTTCTTACCAATCATCACTGTGGTTATGCTTCTATCCAAGCTTTGAGTAGTGTGGAAAATAATCTTCTTA
The DNA here is from genome assembly GCA_025210775.1 of Prolixibacteraceae bacterium. Lineage (GTDB taxonomy): Bacteria > Bacteroidota > Bacteroidia > Bacteroidales > Prolixibacteraceae > Halosquirtibacter. Next base: position 104,957 of record JAOARB010000028.1, on the reverse strand, counting down.
AAGATGGCTTTTGGGCTTATTCCCAAAAAGAAGAGTTGGCTGTACCTTCATTGAAAGTACGTTTCTTGGAACGAATGGAAGATGTTTCACAGATTGTTCTTAAAGGGGTTGATGCTTTAAAGGATCAATCGAAACAAAAAGAGCTGATAGAAGAGAGATGTGATGCATTGATCAAGCAATATAGTAAAGATGAATTCACTGAAGTGTCGGTTAAACCAATACTTTATGGGAATCAGTATTTTATGTATATCTATAAAATATATAAGGATGTGAGGTTAGTTGGGGCTCCTCCTTCTTCTATTGGTAAGTTTGGAGGGGATACCGATAATTGGGTATGGCCTAGACATACTGGAGACTTTTCAATGTTCCGTATTTATGCAACCAAAGAAGGAGCACCTGCAAATTATTCAGCTGATAATGTTCCACTACAATCTAAGAATCATTTAAAGATTAAGCTTGGTGAATTAAATGAAGGCGATCCTACAATGGTGATGGGATATCCTGGGAAAACACAATTATATCTTCCTTCTCCTGCAATTTCGATGTACCAGAATGTTTCTTTTCCAACGAGAATAAGCATTAGAGATTTGAAACTTTCTACATGGAAAGAGAGTATGAATAAAGATCCAAAAGTAGATATACAGTATGCTTCTAAATATGCACGTACTGCAAATGGTTGGAAGAAATGGCAAGGAGCGATATTGGGACTGTCTCGTTTTCATGCAATAGAACGAAAACAAGAACAAGAAAAGCAGTTTCAAGCTTGGGTTAATGAAGAACCTAATAGGATAGCTAAATATGGTCATATCCTTTCTGATTTTGACTCTCTATACAATGAATTTGTTCCATATCATAAGCGACAGGTTTTCTATGAAGAGATCGTTGAAAGAGGAGCTGATATTTTTGAATTGTGTTCTATACTAAATACATTTATTCATGATAAGGATAAAGGGCTTCATGTTGAAAAAAAGGATATCATTAAGAAACTGGATAAATTCTATAAGGATTATGATCCAGAAGTAGATGCTAATGTTTTAGGGAAACTATTGGTTTTATATAAACAAAATATCGATCCTAAATATTATGGCGAAAGCATGGATAAGGTGTCTCGTTATATTGGTAAAGGAAAGTTCGCTTCTCGTTTATATAATAAATCCTTCCTTGTTGATTCTGCTGCAACGAAATCATTTATTCGTAAGTATAAACGAAAAGATAGAGATAAGTTGACCTCTGATCCAATATTCCATTTGAAATATGAGATGGATCAAACTTATGTCTTTACTTCTTTCTTTAAATATCAATATATTAAAGAGAAAATTAGTGCAACACAGAAGTTGTATGTGAAAGCTCTACAGGAGATGAATGGAGATCAACCATTTATGGCTGATGCCAATCTAACTATGCGTGTGTCTTATGGACAGATTAAAGGATATAATCCTAAAGATGGAGTCTATTATTCTCCTTTTACGACTTTAAAAGGAGTGTACCAGAAGAGTCAACAGTCTATTGTCGATTATCAAGCACCTAAGAAATTGATCGCTCTATATAAAGAGAAAAACTATGGTGTCTATGCAAATAAGAACGGCAATTTACCTGTTGCTTTTTGTGCCTCTAACCATACTACTGGAGGAAACTCTGGTAGCCCCGTTCTTAATGTAAAGGGGGAGCTTATAGGGGTTAATTTCGATCGTTGTTGGGATGGAACCATGAGTGATTTGATGTTTGATCCAAGATTCTGTCGTAACATTATTTTAGATGTACGCTATGTCTTGTTTGTGATTGATAAATATGCAGGAGCAACGAATCTAATTGAGGAGATGGATATTGTAGAATAATTTTCTTTATTGATTAGCGTGTTACTGATCTATAGGGAAGAAATACTTTTAAAATATATTCTCGTTTAAGATACCTTTGCGAGGAAACAAAAAAAGGAGCTTATTTAAGCTCCTTTTTTGTTTCTAATATATATGGTTTAAGCATGATCTGAAAAGTACTTCATAAACTGTGCTCTTTCAAAAGTTTGCTGATCCATTTCAGGATTACTAGAGAGTCTTCCTCTAAACTCTTTTATCGACTTGAAGTTCCATTTGTTCATCCAGCTTTCGAGTGTCTTGGATATTTTCTCTATATGCTCTGGACCATGGATATATAGTGTAGAACATAGTTGGGTTACTTTTGCTCCAGCTAGAAGTTGTTTGATTACATCTTCTCCTGTATGAATACCCGTAGATGCTGCAATGTCAATTCCTTCTACATAACCAGAGATGATTCCTACCCAACGTAGTGATCTACGTAGGTCAGAAGAGCTACTAAAGATCTCACTAGAGGTGATCTTCATCGTTTCAATATCAATGTCTGGCTCGTAGAATCGGTTAAAGATGGTAACTGATGCTGCACCGTATGCTTTTAGACGATCTACCAGACGAACCAAATTAGTGTAATGTGGACCTATTTTCATTCCAACAGGTAAGTTGGTTGCTGCCTTCACTGTCTTTAATATGTTGATATATTTTTGTTCAATATCTTCTGAACTCTCTTCACGACTGGTAGGAATGATAAAAGCATTGATCTCTATTGCATCTGCTCCATATTCTTCTACCTTCTTTGCTATATCTGTCCACTCTTTGTCTGTGATGCAACTGATGCTAGCAATAATAGGAATAGAGACCTCTTTCTTTGCTTGAGAAATAATTTGAAAGTGTTTCTCTAATGTATTTTTACGTGTATACTCATGAATATATTCTTGTGCCTCAGGATAGGACAAATTATGTGCCTCTTTTTGGGTTATATGATGAGCTTCGTGTCTTATTTGTTCCTCAAACAAGGATTTGATGATAATGGCCGAGGCTCCATGTTTCTCAAACTCTTTGATCTTATCGATGGATTGTGTTAATCCAGAACTAGCAACTACAAAAGGGCTTTTTAATTCTAAGCCCATATATTCACATGATAACTTTGTCATATCTTTTATTCTTTTAGTAACGTTCTAAATATGGTTAATTATAATTTCGTTGTCCAAAGATGGTACTTCCGATTCTAACCATGGTACTGCCACACTCAATAGCTAAAGGATAGTCCGAAGACATACCCATTGAGATCGTATTAAAATAACTCAAATTAGGGAAAAATGTTTTTTCTAAGTGCTCAAAAATATCATGAAGTGTTGAAAATTCTTGTTTTACTTTCTCTTGATCTGAACTATTCGTGGCCATTCCCATTAAACCAACAACTCTAACATGCTCTAATGCCTTAAATTGATCTGAAGAAAGAATCTCTTCTACCTCCTTTGGGGTAAGTCCAAATTTAGTCTCTTCTTCCGCTATGTGCATCTGTAATAACACATCGATAACACGATCACATTTTTTTGCTTCTTTATTAATTGTAGATAGAATCTTAAAACTATCAACCGAATGGATAAGTGAAACAAAAGGAGCAATATATTTAACCTTATTGCTCTGTAGATGGCCTATCATATGCCATGCTATATCTTTAGGTAAGACCTCTTGTTTATGACACATCTCCTGAACTTTATTTTCTCCAAAGATTCGGATTCCTGCATCATATGCTTCTTGAAGGTCTTCTATTGGTTTGGTCTTAGATACTGCAACGAGCGTTACGTTTTCTGGTATCGACTCTTCAATTTTTTGTAATCTGCTTCTAATATTCATGTTTCCCAAAATGTATTTTTTCACACAAAATCAAAGTTATAATTAATCACGAAATCTACGACTCTCGCTTTTGCTTTTTTATGCTGTAATAGTTCATACTTGTCGATATTTTCTATGCCTATATCCCAGAAAAATAGCTCTTTATCTGTGATGGTTTCTACTTCGTTATTTTATTCTACATTTGTGGGTTTAAATTCAACATAATTAATATCGAAAACGAGAAATGTGGAGATACAGGTTTTTTTTAATGACTATATTTTCACTGTAAAATAATTGCTTCTTTTTAGTTGGAAGCGTTTGGAGATTACTTTAGGAGTTGGGGACACTTCTTCAGTTGTCTCTATGTATAATAATATTGAAGTATAAGGTTTCACTTTTATGCTTTCTAAATTTATTAAAATCAATCTATGAAAAACTTATTACTCATTGTCTTTTTATTCTGTTGGGGAAGTGTTTTCTCTCAGAATTGGAATTTTGACTCTTCTAAGCCCATAACGGGACTAAGGTCTATGGCTCGTCTACAAGATGAAGTGCTTGCAATAGAGGGGTCTAATAAGATTATTAAGTTGGACTATACAACCGGGACTAAGAATATTTTTATTGCAAATACGAAATTTGATGCAGGTGCAAATCTTACCGATCTTTTTGTTGCAAGCAATGGAGATATCTACTGTGTGGATAGTGCAAATAAAATGGTTGTGAAATTCAACTCTAATGGAGATAGAATTTCTCATCAATCTGTGGGATGTGTACCTTTTACTTGTCTTCTTAGAGCCAATGGTGATCTTTGGGTAGGAGGAAGTTTCCTTGAAGTTTATCAAGGGGCAAACAAGATTCACACAGTGACAGACATTAAAGGGGTTTCTAAAGGAATCAGTAATATTAAAGATATTCTTGAAGTGAATGGTGAAGTTTTCCTTTTTGACCGAAACAGAGGTGCTGTTCAGGTAAAGGCTATTGATGGAACTGCTCTAGATGCTACGGCTTATTATGCCAATAGTGGTGTTTTCAATAAAACACAACAAGCGGTGGCTTTCAAAGATTTGATTATGGTGGCAGCTCAAGCTTCTAAGATTGCTGGTGAATATGGATTATACGAGTTTGCTAATCCTCTTGCTTTTAACTCTTTTGTAGGTCAGATGGGTTCATCTAAAGCAGGGGTTTTTGGAGTCGTTGCAATGGATAACTATCTTCTTACTTCTGATGATCAAGCAGTGAAAAAATGGAATTATAACGATGTTACTGCTCCCGCTTTAACTATTAACCAATTTCAAATTACTTCATCGTCTTCTATTTCTGTTGACTATAGTTGTTCTGAGGATGCTCGTGTTACCATTAAAGTGCTTCAAAATGGAGTAGAGATTGCTCAACAGCAAGTCGACTATAAAGCATCGATGAATAATAATATAGTTCATTTTAATGGTCTTACTGAAGGGGAAACAACCAAAGTTGTTTTACATGCAGAAGATGGTGCAGGAAATGTATCCGTGGACGTTTCCTCTAATGAAAAAATACTTTCTCTTTCTGTTAATATGAAGGTGCTTAGTCGTCATACAGCAGATGCTGTTCGTATGGCTATTAACACAAACCATGAAGGGGACCTATATTATGTTCTAAGTGATCAAGTAGATAATGATACCCAATATACTTCTGCCGATCAGATTCTTCGTGATGCTAATGTGGTGAAAAGTATTCATCTTACTAACGGGAAGATTGAACATGCTTTTAACTTTAATTTTCCAACAACCAAACGTCTATGGTATGTCGTGAGAGACAACAATAACATTGCTACCAATGTTGGGTCGGTGAAGATTGCTGCTTTTAGTCTTATTGATCAGATTAGTGACAAGGTTGTGCTTACTTTCACTGGAAAAGGAACTGCACTTACTGAAAAATGGGTAGCAAAGCACTTACAATATTTAGTAGATCGTGGAAATACAGCGATGTCTAGGGTAGGTAATTATCAGATTACTTCAGCCCTTACTCCTTATTATCTTAAGTATGATAATAATAGTCAAGTCGATGATGCCGATAGAGCACATCTTCATAAATTGATTGGAGAAGTATTGTTCCCTCTTTCTCTTCTTTATAATATTGAGGATGCAAACAACCCTTACTATCACAATAATGATGTAAGAGATGCAATTATCAATATGTTCAAATATGTCGATGCAAGAGAATTTAATGCATCATGTTTTACTGAATTCAAAGGAGGAGGAGTATACCTTCGTTTGACAGGTTATTTCTATTCTGCCTTATTTATGCGTGATGAATTGATCAAAGCCGATTGCTATTCAATGGTTCTTGCTACCATGAAATGGTGGACCAATTGGAGTTTGGTGGATTTCGATGTCAATAGATGGAATACCATGGATCGCAATAAATGTAGAAATGCCGACTTTACGCGTACTTTCTATCGCAATAGACTAATTACTACTTTGATGATGCCTTCTGTAGATGACCAACGTGAGGTACGACTACTAGAACTATCCAGAGTGATTAGTGAAGCTTGTCAATATTCTCCAGGATGGGGAGGTATGATCAAGAAAGATTATACTGGATATCACCATAGAGGTTTCTGGGGAAATGCATATAATGCCGATGGTGTAAGAGAAGCATCAGAGATGGCAAGCTATCTTGCTGGAACAAAATATGCATTGAATCGTTCTGCTTTAGAGAACCTTGGTAATTATTGGTTAGCGAATATTTTCTATACCAATAAATTTGATATCTCTCGTGGTGTTTGTGGTCGATTCCCTACCCAACGTTCTTCATTCTTAAATAACAGCATGTCTGTTCTTTCTTTAACTGAAGCTCTTGAGGATGGTGAAATGAAGACTTCATTACAATCTCATTTCTTGTCTTTATGGAATACTACAGATGGAGTGAAAGATTTGAGGGCTAGAGATGTTAAATGTAATATTAGTTTCTCTGGTGGATTCGGTAATTGGATCGATGCCAATAATTTTAGTACTACAACACCATTGGCTCCTCGCTCTTTAACTAGTGGTAACCGAACTTTCCCTTATGCTGCTTTCCAAGTACACCGTCATGCGGATAAGATGGTTACTGTAAAAGGTTTTAATAAGTATGTTTGGGATTATGAGACCAATTGGGAACAAAATTTCTTTGGTTATCAGCAATCTAATGGTGCAATGGAGATTATCGGCACGAATGATAGTCAACTAAATATGCCTACAGCTGAAGCTTCAGGATGGAATGCCAATGGATATGATTGGAGTCATACTCCTGGTGTTACGGGGTATGTTATTCCTCTTAGAACATTAAAAGCTGGATTTAAATATGCACGCTTTACTTTCGACTATTTTGCAGGAGGAGTTTCGTTGCAAAACCAAATGGGAATGTATGGCTTCCGTTTCTATGATGTTCGTACATTAAATGGTGGTAAAATTGCACTTAGAGCTAAGAAATCGTATACTTTCTTTGGTGATTATGTTGTTTGTATGGGGAGTAACATCTCTTCTACTTTAGATCGATACCCAGTGCATACAACGGTGTTACAAAATAACCTTTCTGATATTTCGGTTCCTACGATGATTGATGGAACAGCACATGATGGAAATAATTATCATCACGAGATTACCAACAATGGATCTGTTACTATTGAAGACTCTCGTGGGATAGCTTATTATATCCCTGATGCAGAGAATCTAAATGTTGATCGTGCTGAGCAAATATCACGTGACGATAGAGATAAGAAAGATACCCAAGGTTCTTTTGAAAAGATCTATTTTAACCATGGGAACTTGCCTGCTGGTGATGATTATCTATATGTTGTTTCTTTGGATGGTAAGCCTTTGAATGATAAGATTGCAGCTGCTCCTGCAGACTATTTTAAGGTGTTACAACAAAATAGTGCTGCCCATATTTTATATTCAAAGGAGAAACAAACTTATGCTTACTCTTTGTTTAAAGCTGGTGAAATTGCAACAGACCAAGGAGTATTGGCTTTTTCAGACTCGGATGCCATGGTTATGGTAAAAGAGGGAGATAAGTCTATTGATCTCTCTTTGGCACATCTTGATTTAGGACTCCTTGCTAAAGATCAGAGTTTCTATCAGGTGTGGTCAATTAAAGAAGATAACCTATGGAACGATTCTCAAGAGCAGACGGTTACGATTAAACTAAGGGGCCATTGGGAGTTATTAGATAATGCCCAAGGTAAGGTTATATTGGATGGATATGAAAAAGAAACCAACCAAACGGTGCTTACATTTAGATGTATCGATGCTAAGTCTGTAGAAGTTAAGCTAGGTAGTAATGATGAATCAACTGCTGTAGATAATGAGATCGTTTCAGATATGAAGTTGTATCCTAATCCCACTCGTGATATCTTCTCTATTTCCAATAGCAAGTCAAATAAGCTTGCCAAAGTGGTTGTGAGAAACATCTGTGGTGCCATTGTGAAAAATATTCCAGCTTACACTTTCAATACGACTATTGATTTAAGTGGATTTGATGCTGGAGTCTATTCTGTTGAGGTGTATGAAGATCAAAAATCAGAACCTACAATAGAGAAAATAGTGAAATACTAAGTCTTATTTCTTATACCAAAACAAAGCCTCTCTTTCAAGTTCTCTTGTTTGAGAGGCTTTGCTTTTGATTCTAATGTAAACAATCGTAATTTGTATACCCTCACTATTTGGGGTTTGACTCTTCGCTATAGAATCGTTTTTACTACGATTTCTGTATTTCGTTGTAATTGTAGATGAATTATCAAACTTTTCTATTTATTCCTTGTTAAGATCAAGCCTTGAGTTTCTTGTGATTATTGTTAAAATATTATAATTTCGTTGTACCAAAGGTCGATATTCATGGTTTATATCTGTTTTTTAGTAACCCAAAAATAAATGAATTATCGATTTTCAATTATTTCTTCTTTTTTATTAATAACCCTCATTATAACGCTTTAAAAGAAACAAAATGAAGAATAGAATTTTATTGAGTATCCTAATCCCTTTTTGTTTATGTTCTATTGTTCATGGAAAAAATAGTTGGGTTCGAAGATGTGATTTTAATAATGATTCAAAAATTGATAGTATAGTCTACATGACAGACACTGGTATATCAAAGTTTTATATTAGTACTAAAAACGATAGCTACCAAATTAGTACCTCTAACTTTATAAAAGACGTAATAGAAACGAATGAATTGAATTTCGAATTAGTAACAGTCTTTATTAATATTAATAAAGATAAGAGGCTAGTATATAATGTGGAAATGACTGGGAGAGGCGGATATTATGAAGAATTTAATCTTTCATTTATTTCAGATCAATTTTTTTTGACAGCAATGTCATCTGAATATATAGATAAAACTGATTTTGATGTGTATAGTAGTCATTGCGAGTATAATCTTATTAATCCGTTGGAGATAGTGTCTTTAAACTACAAAACTCTGAAGAAGCAATTTAATTCTAACCATGTATGTAAAGATCGTTTTTTGCTTAATAATACTTTCGAGTCTATTCTTAATCATATACGTGAAGTTAAAAATATTGATAAACCTCGAATACCACGTATGGACTACTATTTTAATGAGTATCCTATCTGTAGACAAACGGTTCAGCAATATAATGACATGGCTTATTACTGTGAAAAAGGAGGTAATTATAAAGAGTCAATATACATTTTAAATAAGGTCCTAAATCAATTTCCGAAACGAACTGTTGCCTACATTAATCTTGGTGATTCTTACTGGGGATTAAAAAAGACCCAAAAGGCACATAAAGCTTATAATAAATATATTGAGCTAATGAGAAAATCAGGTAAAGAAAGTAGAATACCTAAACGTGTATATGAAAGGATGAATAAAGCTAAATATTAGCCTTGTTTCTTAGTGTTTGTTTATTGGATTTATGCAGCAAAGAACTTGTTTATCTTCTTCGGATTATAGGCAAGTTTTTCTTAATTTATATACCCTCACTATTTGGTAATTAACTCTTCGCGATTACCTTTTTCTTTATTCCTAACATCGTATTTATTTTTCCATTGTAAGCTTTATTTAAAAATAATATCCAGCCTTTTGTATACTCTTTATTGATATCGAAATATCACTGTTACTCTTCATAATTGTTTTCTTTTTCATACCTTTCTAGATACATACAATAGATGTATCTTTTCAATCTATCGTTTTTATTGTATTCAATACATAGAAGTGTGTTTATATTCTATCATTGCTATTTGTAAAGGACGTTCTATTGAACTTTCTGCATCCTTTTCGTTGTACTATTATTGTCATTTATGTAAAATGGTACCCACCTGTAGTGACGGTATTTTTTGTTGATGATCACAATATTTACTTCTTAATTATTCTGGTTCTTGTTTGGTTCGTACGACCTATATCGCTGATTTCTCTATTTGAGATAGAAAAATATCATTAATGTAGGTCTATTGGTTCTTAATTGTGTAGTGTGTTAACTTGTTGTGTGTTAGATTATTCGTTTTTTGTTTTGACGAAATTAAAACTCAATTCAACATTATTAAACCATATTTTGTGGCTCTTATAAGTGTTCTGTAGATTATTGGATCTTGTTTATTGTGCTCCTGTCTACTTTTGAGATAAGTAAAATGTAAATATTGATCGTTAATTAAAATCAAGAATAGATGAATAGAGTTTTTAAGTCATTAGTTGCTGTTTCTGCACTTTTACTGACGTGGGGATGTCAAACAAAAAAGGAGGATAATAACGCATGGTTCTATCGTGCTTTAGATAAATCTGTCGCACAAGTAAAATTGGCTGCCAATCAATATCAGCCTGGTGCAAACCCTCGTTCTATTGAACCTGATGGATCGGTACGTATCGCAGGAATAAAAGATTGGACCTGTGGTTTCTTTCCTGGTACCGTTTGGTATGCTTACGAAATATCAAAAGATAAAGAGCTTGCCACCAAAGCAGAAAAACTTACTGAAGCTTTAGAACCAATAAAAAACTTTACTCATACTCATGACCTTGGTTTTATGTTGTATTGTTCGTTTGGTAATGGTTACCGTCTTACTAAAAACGAAAAATATAAAGAGGTAATACTAAAAGGATGTGAGTCTCTTAGCTCTCGTTTTAATCCTAACGTAGGGGCCATCAGATCTTGGGATTTCGGTCCTTGGCAATATCCTGTTATTGTAGATAACATGATGAACCTAGAGATGCTTATGTGGGCTTCCAATAATGGGGGAGATAAGAAATTTAGAGATATCTGTGTAAGTCATGCGAATAAAACGATAAACAACCACTTTAGAGAAGATTATAGTTCTTATCATGTGGTAAGCTATGATACCATCACTGGAAAGATGATCTCTCAAGGTACTTATCAAGGTTATGCAGATGAGTCTGCTTGGTCTAGAGGTCAAGGATGGGGATTGTATGGATATACTTACATGTATAGCCAAACCAAAGACCCTAAATATTTAGAGCAAGCAAAACATATTGCAAAATTTATTATGAGCCATCCACGTACACCTAAAGACAAAGTGCCTTATTGGGATTATGATGCTCCAAACATCCCAGATGCTCCAAGAGATGCTTCTGCTGCTGGAGTGATCGCTTCTGCTTTATTAGATTTAAGTCAGTTGGTCGAAGATGGACAAAACTATTTTGACTATGCTGAGGATATGCTAAAGAGCCTCTCTACAGAGCAATATTTAGCAGAACCAGGAACCAATGCGTTGTTTGTTCTTAAGCATAGTGTTGGTGCTCTACCAAAAAGTTCAGAGATTGATGTGCCTCTTAACTATGCAGACTATTACTATTTAGATGCAATGGTTAAGTATGCAAAGTTGAAAAATATGCCATTGAAAAAATAACAACAAAAGAGGGGTATCTTATTGGTACACCTCTTTTCTAACTACTAAAACTAATGAGACACATACTTATTCTTTGTTCTCTTTTATTTCCTATGGTTCTTTTTGCTCAACCAAAGGAAAAAGAGTTGTTATCGAAGATCAACCTGAACTATAAAGGGCTTCGAAAAGTGAAAAAGGCAGCCCAAAATAAGGATTATGATAAAGCACTAGTCCTTCTGACACAATATTATAAGAATCGTTCTTCTGTTAAACATATCGACTTTGTTGATGGAAGTAAACCTTATGCATTTTCTTCTAGTGATAGCATGAAGGCCCATAATGGAATGAAGCATCTTTTCTTTGTTCATTATGGTTATGGTTGCTTGGATTATGGTGATACAATCAATTGGAACTATTGGCCAATCAAAGATAATGAGATTCGTTGGCAAGTGAATCGCATGTACTGGTGGATACCTATGGCCAAACTTTATCATCAAAACAAAGATGAGAAAGTGGTCAAAGAGTGGATCTTCCAATTCCGTGATTGGATCAAAGACAATCCTAAAGGGGTAGATCACGATATTGATCGTTATGCATGGCGTCCATTAGAAACTGCTCGTAGAGTTCAGGATGGAACCAATCTTTTTGAGTATTTTAAAGGTTCGCCTAATTTCGATGCTTCTTTTCTTTTAGATTTTTTATCTCTTTACCATAAGCAAGTACAGCATGTAAGAGATAACTATTCTGCACAAGGTAACCACCTTCTTTTTGAAGCACAACGTATGATCTACGCAGGATGCTATTTCCCTGAATTTAAAGACGCAGCACAATGGCGTAAGGAGGGGATTGAGATTCTTGAAAAAGAACTTCCGAAACAGATTTTTAACGATGGTTTTCAATATGAACTTTCTCCGAATTATCATGTAGCAACCATTGAGATCTTTAGTAAAGCTTTGCGAATGGCTGAATTGAGTGGACAAGCAAGCGAATTCCCTAAAGATTATAAGGCGACCATTGAACGTATGATTATGGCAACAGTGAAGATGGGAATGTCCGATATGACCTATCCTATGTTTGGTGATGCCAAGCGCCCAAGCGCTTCAAGCATGAGGAAGAATTATAAGAAATGGACTCATATGTTCCCTAATAATAACGTGATACGCTATTTTGCTACTAATGGTAAAAAGGGATCTAAGCCAACTTTTACTTCTACATTAATGGAAGATTGTGGTTTCTTCTCTATGCGTAGTGGATGGGATAAGAAAGATCTGTCATTGATCATGAAAGCGGGTCCTTCAGGACACTTTCACTGTCAACCTGATAATGGTACTTTCTCATTGATGTACAAGGGGACTCTTTTGATGCCTGATGCAGGATGCTATGTTTATAGTGGGGGACCTAAAGTGAAAGCACTAAGAGAGGCTTATCGTAAAAGTGCTGTTCATCAAACCCTTACTGTTGACAATAAAGATATTGCACTTGGATCATACAATAAGAAATTGGAGATGATGGGCAACGTTGAGGTGGCTTCTTATGATAATGATAGCTATACAAATTCAACCCATCATAGAGAGATCTACTTTGTCGATCATCGTTTTTTCTTGATTTACGACCGTTTGGATGGAGAGGTTCAAGGAGATGCTAGAGTTCGATTCCAAGTGAAAGAGGGCAAGGCTAAAGTCGATAAAACAAAGAAACAACTTTGTTCATTCTATAAAAAGAAAGCCAATATCTTGGTGCAAAACGTAAATTCAAAAGCTTCGGTTGATGTCGAAGAGGAAAACTTGACCGTTTCCTATTCTTATCGTAAAGAGAAAAAACGTAAAGGAGTGGCTTTTAAATTACCCAAGACCAAAGGCCAGACAACAGAATTCTATACCATCGTTTATCCTTATGATGGAATGGTTGCACCTAAGGTTAAAGTGAAAGTCTCAAAGAAATCCTTCAAAATAGAAGTGAGATCGAAAAAGAATTCAAAAGAAAATTATTCAGTAAAAAGGTTATAAATGCATACCTAGGATAGTGCTTATGTGCTATCCTAGGTTTTTATTTCGCATTGATGATTCCTGCTTTGGGGGGATAAAAACAAAGTAGCGCAACTTAATACATTTATTTATGAAACTCAATATAAAAAGCTCTTCGTCTTTATTGCTGGGTTCGATGCTTCTTATCGGATGTGCAACAAAGAAGAAAGAAGATGGAACTCGTAGAGATATGCAGGACCAAAAACGTCCTAATATTCTTTTTATCATGACTGACGACCATACAACACAAGCAATGAGTTGCTATGGTAGTAAGCTGATAGAAACACCTTCATTGGATCGTATTGCCAATGAGGGTGCTCGTTTTAATAACTGTTATGTAACCAATGCCATTTGTGCGCCTTCTCGTGCAGTTATCTTAACAGGTAAATTTAGTCATGTTAATGGCGTTAAAGATAATGCAGATGTTTTTGATGGATCACAAATGACCTATCCTAAACTGCTTCGTAAGAGTGGATATCAAACAGCAATGATTGGGAAATGGCACTTAGGATCGACCCCTACTGGTTTTGATTATTATAGCGTTCTGCCAGGTCAAGGTAATTATTATCAACCTGATTTTATTGAAAATGGCAAAAGAGTAAAAGAGGATGGGTATGTGACGGACATCATTACTCGTAAAGCGATAAATTGGTTAGAACAACGCGACAAAAACAAACCTTTTGCGATGATTTATCAGCATAAAGCTCCTCATCGTAACTGGCTTGCTGCTCCTCGTCATATGGGAATGTACGAAGACAAAGTGTTCCCAGAACCAACCACTTTAACCGATAACTATGCAAACCGTGGTGCTGCAGCTCATCAACAAGAGATGGAGATCAAAAACCATATGTGGGATGCTTGGGATTTTAAGATTGCAACACGTCAAGAACTAGAAGAGTTTGGTCGTACCCATGATCTTGATGTGATCAAGGATGCAAAACAGCATGATGTAGACGGAGCAAACAAGCGTGATCAAGACTTAGAAAAGTTATATCGTGTGTATAGTCGAATGACTCCAGAACAAAAAGATATCTGGGAAAATGCTTATGCGAAACGTATCAAGAAATTTAGAGAAACAAAATGGGATTCTGTCTCTCTATTGAAATATAAATATCAACTATATATGCGTGATTACCTTTCTACATTGGCTTCGCTTGATGAGAATGTAGGAAAGATGTTAGATTATCTTGAAAAAACAGGTGAACTTGATAATACAATCGTGGTTTATACTTCTGATCAAGGTTTTTTCCTTGGTGAACATGGATGGTTTGACAAAAGAATGATGTATGAGCAATGCTATAGAATGCCGCTTCTTATTCGTTATCCTAAAGCAATTAAACCTCATACGGTATCTAATGCTCTTACGATGAATGTAGATTTCGCTCCAACTTTCTTGGACTATGCAGGGGTGAAAATACCTAAAGAGATTCAGGGAAAATCGATGCGTCCTATCTTTGAACAAAAGCCACAAGTAGAGCAAAATTTTAGAGATGCTACTTTCTATCACTATTATGAATATCCTTCATGGCACTCGGTAAAACGCCATTATGGTGTTCGTACACAACGTTATAAATTAATTCATTTCTATAACGATGTAGATGAATGGGAACTGTATGATCTTAAAAATGATCCAAATGAGTTAAGAAACTTATACAACGATCCTAATTATAGCAAAGAGGTGGTTCGTTTAAAAGAAATTATGGATAAAAAGATTGTTGAATACAATGATCCAGGAGCAGAAAACGAAGCTTTCGATCGCTCTAAAATCCGCCACTAGAAAATAACTATTCCATGTCTATAGAGATAAGCATAAAAGCTCGATGTCTCTAATATGCTTTTTTAAAAAGGGTCAGAATAACCTACCGATATTCTGGCCCTATTGCTTATTTTATGTTTGTCTTTATGGCTTGGAATTTTTACTTACTCCTTATCGTTTGCATTCTTTGCACGAATCTTCTGTACTGCGTTTATTTCTCCTAAACAACTAAGGTCTATAAGTAATTCTATAGAACAAGCTTTGTTCTACTTATGTTTATTACAACGCCATATTTAGTTCAAATGTAGTTCACTACCCATTTATGTCCAATACACATCAAATACACTACAACTTCATATCAATTTCATATCAACTTCATATTAAGTTCACTTATGCGTTATGATAAAATGAAGTTGATATGAAGTTGTTGTGATGATAATGTGTCTTTTAAACAATCGTAAAGTTAAATTATGACAATGTAGATATTGCGACAAAATCACTTTAATATTGATTTATGTACTACTGGGTATTTGCCTAATGATTAGAATGTAAGTCTTGTTCATCAAAAGAAATAAGCCAAGAGAGTGTCTTTTTAAGATGGTCTCTTGGCTTATTTTTTTAGCCTAATATCAGTAGTAGAGCTAGAGAGGTAAAGATGATGCATTTGGTCCACTTGGTGATGTTCCAAAATCGAGGTCTTTCAAGGAAGTGGGTTACTTTACCAGAGAGCAAGGCAATGCCACTGAAGGTGGTAAATGAGACCAACATAAAAAGTATCCCTAGAATCATCATTTGTGTCATGGGGCTATATCCGTTAGGTGACACAAATTGAGGTAGAAAGCCAATAAAGAATAGCGATACTTTCGGATTAAGGATATTCATAAGAAAGCCTTTGCGTATTCTTTGCATGCTTGTGGACGAGGCTGTTTTATTATTCTCTTCCATCTTTATTGGCTTTTCTTGTGTTGCTAAATAAGCAAGGTAGAGAAGATAACCTGCACCAGCGAATTTGATGGTGGTAAAGGCTACTTCTGATTGAGAAATAATCAAGGATATTCCTGTAGCTACAGCCGTAGTATGAATGAGTACTCCTAGAGAGAGCCCTAGCGAGATTTGGATGCCGTTTCTAGCTCCCTTAGTGATGCTTTCGGTTAAAACAAAAACATTGTCAGGACCGGGCATAAGTGCAAGAAGAAGTGAGGCACTAAGAAAAGAGAGTATTTGGGTGATAACCATTTTGATTGTTTTAGATTCTTGTATTCATAAAAAATAAGAATCTAAAAATAAGATAAAATGGTATAATAGTAGAATGGTTCCTTCTATATTGATGAAAAATGAACATAAATAGAGTCTTTTTTTTCTTGTTCTTCTCTGTTATCTGTAGATTTGTTACAGATTTTATTTTGAAGCATATATAATATTATTTGATTAAGATATAGATGAAAGAGTCAATAATTCTGTTTTTTAAAGGGATTGCCATGGGGGCAGCCAATGTGATACCGGGAGTGAGTGGAGGAACTATAGCACTATTAACGGGAATTTTTAATCCTATCATTGATGCGATAAAGTGTGTGGATGCTACGACTATCAAGATGTTCTTTACCGGAGATTTTAAAGGATTCGCAGAGAGAGTGAATCTTAAGTTATTGATTCCAGTTTTTTTAGGTGTCTTTGTTAGTTTGATCTCTTTGGCTAAGCTTTTTAAATTTTTGTTTGTTGCTTATCCCACCTATATATGGTCTTTCTTTTTTGGCTTGATCTTGGCTTCTGTCTTTTTTGTGGCGAAACAGATTACGAAATGTTCTGTTCCAACGGTAATAACCTTCTTGGTGGGAACAGCCATTGCATTGTCGATATCTTTTATGACTCCAGCTACAGAGAATAGCTCAATGCTTTATTTGATGCTTTGTGGTGTCGTAGCTGCTTGTAGTATGATTCTACCAGGATTATCAGGCTCATTTGTATTGATCTTACTGGGAAATTATGAGCTGGTGATGATTCGTTCTGTGAGCAATTTGGATTGGGCCATTCTTTTACCTGTTGCCTTAGGTGCTGTGATTGGCTTGGTTGCCTTTTCTCATCTTTTATCTTGGGTGTTTAAGAAATTTCATGATCAAACTATTTCTCTTCTTTCGGGTTTTATCTTAGGGTCATTATGTATTCTTTGGCCTTGGAAAGAACAAATATATAAGTTGAATGCTTCAGGTGAGGTGTTACTTAAGAAAAGTGGAGAGAAGGTCGTAGAAGGATATGAATGGTTAATGCCTGACATGATGACGACTGAGTTTATGATTGCTTCTGTTTGTATGGTTGCAGGAGTCTTGTCTATTGTACTGTTAGAAAAATTAGCAGGAAATGTAAAGGAGGAGAACTAATGAAAAAATATGGACTGTTAGGTTACCCATTATCTCACTCTTTCTCTAAAGGTTATTTTACAGATAAATTTGAGAAAGAGCAGTTGGATGCCGAGTATTGTAATTTTGAATTGCCTGAAGCTTCAGGTATTTTATCATATATAAACGATGATAATCATATTTGTGGCTTAAATGTAACCATTCCTCATAAACAGGCTATCATGCCTATGTTGGATCATATTGCGGATGAAGCTCGTGAGATTGGAGCTGTCAATGTGGTGAAGATTGTAAGAGATAATGATGGATGTCGTTTAGAGGGGTATAACTCGGATGTGTATGGTTTTTCTGAATCGATTAAGCCGTTATTGAAATCTTCGCATAAAAAAGCATTGGTCCTTGGTACTGGTGGTGCATCAAAGGCAGTCTTCTTTGGTTTAAAACAGATGGGAATTGAACCTATTTATGTTTCTCGTAAAGCATCGGAAGGTATTTTATGTTATGAAGATCTAGATGGTGAGATTTTATCGTCACACACTGTTATTGTAAATGCTACACCACTCGGAACATCTCCTAATGTCGATAGTTGTCCAGATATTCCTTATGAGCTAATTGGCAAGGAGCATTTGTTGTATGATTTGGTTTATAATCCTAGTGAAACTCTTTTTATGAAGAAAGGTTTGGCACAGGGAGCGACGGTTAAGAATGGTTTGGAGATGTTGCATCTACAGGCTGAAAGAGCATGGGAAATATGGAATCAATAAGATGAAAATGTATTATCTTAAAAAACATAACTCGAGGCTACAGGTATTGTTATCTGTAGCTTTGTTGTTTCTGTCGTTGGTTTGTCAAGGACAATATTCAGCTTCTAAGTCGGGTGCTAAAAAGAATTATAAGCAAGCGATGGAGAGCTACTATAATAAGAGCTTCAAGCGTTCGCTTTTCTTTTTGGAGAAAGCGTCAAAGAATTCCCCTCATTGGATATCTCCTTATTTATTGTCTTCGGAGATCTATTATTACATGAAGAATGTAGAGAAACAGAAGGAGAATCTAGAGAAGGTGATAGAGCTGGATGTAGATGTTCGTTATCCTAAAGTATTTTTGAGTTTGGCTAATGTTGAGAAAGAGCAGCATGATTTTGAGAGTGCCATGGGGCATTATGATGATTATCTTCAGCATACCAAAGAACGTGATAGTTTGTTTCTGGCAGATGTTAGACTTCGCAGGGCTTCTTGTGCTTTTGCAATCGAGGCATTAAAGCATCCTGTGGATTTTGACCCTTTCTCTTTAGGGGAAAATATTAATACCGCAGAAGATGAGTATTGGCCTAGTTTGAGTATCGATGAGTCTACGCTTGTTTTTACTCGTCTTTTAAAGAAAAATCCAGTTACTGGAAGTCGTTATCCTTTTCCTCAAGAGGATTTCTATGAATCGAAGAAAGATTGTGACCAATGGGCTCGTTCTAAGAATATGGGTTATCCTATCAATACTCCAGAGAATGAAGGGGCACAATGTATTTCTGCTGATGGACGTTTGCTTTTCTTTACTGCCTGTAATAGACCAGGAGGGAAAGGTAGTTGTGATATTTATCTCTCAACTAAAATGTCTAACAATAGATGGTCGGCACCAATCAACTTAGGTAAACCTGTAAATACTGGTGGATGGGAATCACAACCAACCATTAGTGCGGATGGAAGGTATCTGTTTTTTGTTAGTAGTCGTAAAGGAGGAAAAGGAAGAACAGATATTTATCGTGCTGAACGAACGGACTATGATGCCAACGGGGCTCCGATATTTGGAAATGTGACCCCTCTTAATGAAATGGTAAATACACTGCATAGTGAAACTTCTCCATTTATTCATCCCGATGGACGAACACTCTATTTCTCTTCCGATGGATGGCCTAGTATGGGTAAGAAAGATATCTATATGGCGCGACTAAATGAGGAAAAAGAGGTGATCTCAAGAACCAATATTGGTTATCCTATCAATACTTTTGATAATGATGAAGCCTTTGTGGTTGGAGCCACAGGTAAGTTTGCTTATTTTGTTAGTGATAGAGATAATAGGATGGGAAAGGATATTTATGCTTTCCCCTTAAAAAGCAATAAACCCGATCCTGTCTCTTTTGTTCATGGTCGTGTGATTGACGCAGATACTCGCAATCCTTTGCGTGCGGATATTATATTAGCTGAACTAGTACATGGATCTAAAGAAGCGGTTTTGGCTTCTTGGCAGGATAATGGGGAGTTTATTGTAAGTTTGCCTTTACAGAAAAACTATCGCTTTACTTCTGAAGCAAAAGGATATCTTTTTTATTCGAAGAATTTTAATTTGTCTCACCTTTACTCTGTCGGGAATCCTTATGAAGTATTGATTGAGATGAAAAAGATAATACCAGGTGCAACTACGATTTTAAACAATATATTCTTTGAAACAAACTCTTATGAACTTGATGATATCAGTCACAGTGAACTTGATTTTGTTTGTAATTATCTAAAAGAGAATAGTCATCTTACGGTTGAAATAGGAGGACATACAGATACGGTCGGTTCTGTGGCTTTAAATGATACGCTATCGGTTAATAGAGCTAAGGTGGTAAGAGAATACTTGGTTAATGGAGGAATCGATCCTCAGAGAATCACTTATAAAGGTTATGGTTATACAAAATCTGTCGCTAGTAATGATACAGAAGAGGGTAGGAGACTTAACCGAAGAACGGAACTAAAAGTGATACAGATGTAAGTACAGTTTAGAGTTATTAACCTTAATATTTCCTATTAAACTATAATAATATTTATCTTTGCACGCAATTTTTAAATGGGGATGCAAGTAGGGGTTTACTTGTATTATTAATGTAATAGTTTGTTATGATAAAGAATGTTGCTTTGTTATTATTGTGTGTAGTGATGGGAACACAAGGTCTTTTTGCACAAGAGGGACATCATGAAGAAGAAACGACAGAACATGGTCGTCATACTTTGGCCCTATATACTGGTTTTACACATAATGCTGGATCTTATTTTTCTCATGAGACAAAAGAGAAGAGTACAGGGAGATGGGTACCAACTATTGGTCTTGATTATTTCTATAATCTTTGTAAGAAACTAGATGTTGGAATGATGGCAGATATGGAGCTAGAGGAGTATTATGTGGATGGAGAACATAATGAAAGAGAGTATGAAAGAACTAATGCTTTGGCTTTGATTGCTGTTGGAAAATATGAGTTTACTGAATCTTTTGGAATTATATTTGGATCAGGAGTGGAATTTGAATTTAAGAAAGATATAGAGACAGAAACACTTTGGGTTTCTAAACTAGGAATAGAATACGAAGTACATATCAATAACGGGTGGGCTATTGCACCTTCTATTATTTATGATTATAAGTACAGTGAAGACCTTAGTTTTAGTGCTTTCTCTTATGGTTTCTCCATAGGAAAAAGATTTTAGTGCTATAAAGATTTTAAAGAAAGGGTTGTCGTGTTATCATGACAACCCTTTTTTTGATTTAAAATTAGTTGAATACGACGTATTAATTAAAAAGGAAATTTGTGTTAAATATGTTTTTTAATAATTTGTTTCTTATGGAGTAATATTATGTGTTATAGCAAGGTGTTCTTATTTAGAGTTTTATGTGATTTTGTTTAATAATTTCTTATCAATAGTTCAAATCTTCGACTTTCGTTGTTCTTTTTTGTTATAATAAAAGCCATTTGTGTTCGTTATAGAAAACAATTGCATTAGGAAGAATGATTGATAGAATTTATAAAGTTTGAGGTGTCGAGCGATTGTTCTATATAAATATTCTTTTACATTTGTGATGGATTTTAATTAACAATTATTGTATTTTAAATGTGTTTGTGGTTTTGTAAACTGTTCTCATAAAGATATTTGGCATTATTATTGTTGATTGATAGAGCAATGGGTGTACTATTTCACTTTTCGGTGATTAAAGAAATTCGTATGAAAAAAATTGTAATTACAGCATTTTTATGTTGTTTTTTTACTAATACTGGATTCTCTGAAAACAGAGATTCATATTGTGAAGAGAAGTTTGAATATTTTGATTCTTTACTTGTGAAAAATAAAACTGCATGGGATGTTGTTCCATCATTACAAACTGCATCAAAATCGAAGTTGCTATTTGTTAAACGTATTGTTGCAGAAAATTGTGGTCTTAATATTGATGTCGATATACTTATTTCTAAAGAAGGAATTCCTAGATGTTATCGTTATCATCCAGAAATTTCTCCAGAAATGGAATGTTTACTTAAGACAAAATTATCTAGTTTAAAGTTTAATGCTGCTAAAAAGAAAAATCATAATGTAGAGTCTGTTTATCTATTGCATTTATGGTAGTGTAATATGTTGGATGTTATCTGTTTTAATAATTCAGATGATACCAAACAAATATTCTTTCTTTATCCAATTTTGCCCATAAGTATATTCTTAGAGGCAAATGGTGTTCGATGATTTAAGAGAAGTAATTCCAAATGCAGTTATTTTTATAGAAGAGCTGAAAACAGGAAGTAGTACCAACTTAAATGGTAATTTTAGTATTACTATAGAGAAAAGGGGACTATCGCTTTGTTTTCAGCTCTTTAGGTTTTCGAAGTCAGGATACATGTATAATTCTCTCCACCGAATCATTTTAACCATAAGTGGTATCGACATTTGATGTTTGAATAAATAATTTTGAAGCTATGGATTATATGAATATGACTATTTATGATGACAGACTTAATTTTTAATTCTCCTTTAACTGTTGGAGCTTTCTTATTTTGTGATTCAATGTTTGGACGTTGAGTGAATGTTATTGGTTTATAGTCATAGTGTTATATATATGTTATTGTTGGTTATAAGATGTTATAGAGTGTAATATATATTTACTTTTGATTACAAATATTGATAGAAATAAAGTTTGTAATTAATAACAATTAAGAAAACCAAACGTAATAATCATATGGCAATACGACTACTTTTATTCATTGGAATTATATCTTTTACTGTTTCTTCTTCTTTTGCAGAAAAACATACTATTAAGGGAAAAGTACTGGACAGTAAAGGTGAAATTATTCCTTATACTGCAATTTTCATCAAGGAATTAAAGACTGGTACTAGTGCAAATTTAAATGGTGATTTTGAGATTTCTCTAGAAAAAGGGAAGTATCATCTTGTTTTTAGTTCTTTGGGATTTCAGAATATAACAAAAGAGATAATCTTAAATCGAGATTCTGAGATGAAGGTTGTTCTACAACAAGAAGAGATAAAGATTAAAGAAGTTCGTGTTTATTCGGGAGGAAAAGATCCTGCTATTCCGATTATGAAGAACGCTATTTCTTTGGCCCCTTATTATAGAAGAGTTATCGAATCTTATCAAGCCGATGTCTATATGACTGGAACAGTTAAGATCGTTAAAATGCCTGCATGGATTGCTCGAGGCATATCTGTAAATGGTAAGAAAGGAATAAAAGATGGGGATGTATTATATCAGGAGAGTATTAATCATGTGAAATTTAGACAGCCAGATCATTACGATCAAACGGTAGAGGCGGTGAATTTTGTTTCTACGAGTGATCTGGGAATGGACGATATCGATCCAATGGATTATATCAATATGAGTATTTATGAAGAGATCCCAGATATGTACTCTCCATTGTCTCCTCGTGCTTTGTCTTATTATAACTTTCAATATCTGGGCTATTTTAAAGTTGGTGACCGTATCGTTAATAAGATTCGTGTGACACCTAAAAATAAGAATCCAAAATGTTTTTCAGGAGAGATTGCCATCTTTGATAATACTTGGAATGTTTATTCTGTTCAACTTAAGAATAACCAGTATTATGGAACTTTTACAATACATCAGACTTTTAATGATATGGGAAAGGATATCTATATGCCTACCCAACATAAGATGACAATGAAAGTAGATATGATGGGTGTAAAAGTGAATTTAGATTATATCGCATCTGTAAAATATAAGCAGGTGGACTATAATCAACAACTTAAGAGACCTTTCTTCTTAGAGAAATATTTTACTGCAAAAGAGCAAGCTGCAAAAGCAAAAGAAGAACAAAAGCAGTTGAGCGAAAAGGTGATAAGACAGCAAAAGAAAGTAGAAGAACTTATGAATAAAGAGAAGCTTAGTAAGCGAGATTTAATACGTATTGCTAAGCTATCTGATAAAATTGATAATGCACAAAGAGAATCATCTGGTGAAGTTGAGAAATCTTTAGAAGTGGTGAGTCATCATAAGATTAAAGTAGACTCTTTGGCTTCTAAAAAAGGAAAAGCATTTTGGAATGAAAATAGACCTGTTCCTTTAACATTAGAACAGAAGAAGGCAATAGTACAACAAGATTCATTAAACAGTATTGCAGATACAACCAAACAAAAGAAGGAATATGTTTTTAAGATTGGTAAAGGACTCGTTTCTGTATTTTATTTAAATATTTATCGTAATAAAAAAGATAGTATCTCTTTATATTCTTCGGGTATAAGCAATACGTTTGAGAATTTCTTTAACCCTGTAGATGGTTGGATGCTATGGAGTGGATTACATTTTCGTGATAGGAAAAACAATATTTCTTCGAATCTGAAATTTGGTTATGGCTTTTCATCGAAACGATTTATGTTTGATTGGGAGGGAACAAAAGATTACAATTGGAAAAGAAGAGGACAATTCTATTGGAATGTAAGATCAACTACCTCTGATTTTAAAGAGGGAAATCAGATGCCTCGTCCACTAGATGCGATTTCCTCTCTTCTTTTTAAAGATAACTATAAACGTTATTATCGTTCCGATTTATTAAGAATTGGCAATAAGATTGATATTGTTAATGGATTAACTGTAGAGGCATCAGTTGATTATGAAAGACGAAAAAAAGTAGAGAATAACACAAACTACTCTTTCTTTAGGAAAGATCAGGATTATCACTCGAACCGACCAGATAATGCAGATGTAACAGATTTTTTATTGAGCGATTCAAATAGTAGCAGCTACTCTGTTGAGGTAAGTTATACACCAGAACAATATTATAGACTTGATAAAAAACGAAAAGAAAAATATCTATTAGACTCTCGTTTCCCTACATTCAAGGTCGGTTTTAAACAAGCTATTGCAAGTGACTTCTTAGATACCTCAAGTAAGTATATGCATCTAAAAGGATCGATATCACAAACATTTACTTCTCCTTACGAGAACAGTTTCTCTTATTTCGTAGAAGGAGGAAAGATCTGGAATGCTTCTCATTTTTCAGAATTTAAGAGCTTTAGGACACAACAAATACCAATTGGCTTTAATTCTGTAGGTAATGGTTTTATGATTCCTAATGATTATGCACTAAATGAGAAGGATTGGTATTTTCATGCAAAAGCAAACTATAGTAGTGCTTATCTGTTCTTAAAATACCTTCCTGTATTGAATAATACCATGATTAAAGAGACTCTTTCTGTGAACTATTTAAAGAGTAGCTTACACAGTAACTATGTGGAGCTAGGATATAGTTTGGATAATATATTCCTAATGGGAGGAGTCGGAGTTTATACTGGATTTGAAAAAGGCTTTTCCCCAAGATATGGTGTTAAGGTTTATTTTAACTTCTAATTCCAATACTACCTTTTCTTAATACTAATAAAGGGAGCCTATTGGCTCCCTTTATTGGTATTTAATGATAATTCTTATTTCTTCTTTAAAAGATCCAATAGTTGATTAAGAAATAGGAATGTCAATGCATCTTTAAAAACGTACAATGTATTTCTTGGATAAGACATTAGAATTGTTTTTGACCAAAAGTGCTTTCTTTTTTGTTTTTAGAGAGAAGTTTATTTAATCTATAAGACATTCTTACCTCGATAATAGGCCCGTTTCTGGTATATTCTGTATCTTGATAAAAGATCTGTTTCCCAGACATATCGTATGCACGAGTATTTAAACCAGTGATATTTGAACTAAATATGTCTAATACTCTTAAAGACAAATCTAGTCCTTTCACTTTAGAACAATCATAAGTTAAAGCGGTATTTGCTTGATAAAAAAGTTCATTTTCTCCTTGTGCTGTTACAGTCGCAGATTTGACATTAAAATCACTACTCCATTTAAGCGAAGGTAGAATATTTAGATTAAGATTGCCTTTTAAACTCCAATTGGTGCTTTGGTTATTCTCTTTGTAACCAAAGATATCACCCTTGATTTTGTAGTTGTATATCGATCCTCCTAGAAACAAGTCCGCTGTCTTTCCGATCTTAATAGTACTGTTTAGCTCAGCTCCAATAGACTCTGTGTTTCCTGAATTGGTATAGCTTCGTATCAGTACATTTTCCTTATCGTATATCGTGTTTACTCGGAATACTGCATTGTCGGTACCTCTATAGAAACCTGTAATATTAAAAGAGGTGCTTTTATTCTTCCATCCATATTGGAGCACTATATTGGTCAGATATTCAGGTTCTAAAGTAGGATCACCTACAACGTATACTTCATAATGTCTACGATATAGAAATGGGGCCATATTCTTTAATGCAGGACGATTAATTCGACGACTAGCAGAAGCAGATATGGTATTTGAAGAGGTGATATTGTATCCTATATGAAGTGATGGAAACCAATCAAGTTGTTTAACCTTATATTCTGAAGATGGAATTCTGTCGAAGATATTAAAATAATCAGGATTATCTATCTGCATCTTTTGATCTGTGTACTCCATACGTAATCCTACCACATAATCTAGCTCTCCAACATTTCCTCTATAGTCTCCATAGAAGGCATAGATATCACGGTTCATATCCACCCCATTCTCTAGTGATCGATAGTCTCCCCATTTTTGTGATACAACATTTAGGGTGTCATAACTGAAATCTCCTGCAATACTCATTCTCTGAGGTTGAAATCCAACAGTTAATTGATTCTTGTTATCGAATATCTTTTCATAATCTATACTCATACGATAGGCATGAAGAGGGGTGCTATCTGTCTGTTTGTAATGATCTGTTTTAGAATCTACTTGATCATTCTTTTTGTCGAAATCATAGTTTCGATTGTCCAACTCTCTATTTAATGCAGAATATTCATAAAGAAAATTGATATTCAATTTACTATCATCCTGAAATTGATGGGTCAGATGTAGATCAGAAGAATGAAATGTTCCATCACGATTGTCTGTGTTGGGGTTATAGATCCACTTCTCATTCTTGTCTACAGATGGCAATGCTTCTTTATTCTGATCAGCATAAAAGGTGTCATATACATAAAATGCTGATCTTCCATCATTTCTATTTCCGTAGAAATAGGAAGCAGATAGGGTTGTATTTTCTGAAAGACGATAATCAGCACCTAGTTGTCCTGTATAATATTCGTACCACTCTGGTCTTTCTCCTTGTGCAACCATATGATAATAGGATCCGTCTTTTTGCAACAATCTAGCATCTCCAGATCTTTTCCCATTGACGTTTTTCTTGTTGTAAAAAAATCCTCCATATAGAGATATCTTTTCTTTAGTATAGGATGCATGTAGGCCTCCCCCATAACGAAGATCATTGAGTTTATAACCACTATATTTATCTGTGATATTACTCCAAGGGGCACCACCTAGAAGTGCATTAGTAGATATAGAAAGCCCCTCTTGATGACCTTTCTTTGTTTCAATATTTATGATTCCACCTTTCCCTTGCGCATCATATTTTGCCGTAGGGATGGTTATAACATCTATCGATTTAATAGCATCTCCTGCAATCTGTCCTAAAAGAACTGAGGCTTCCATTTGTGTCGGTTTTCCATCGATATATACCATAAAATCTTGGGTTCCTCTAACACTAATGTTACCATTTGCATCCATGTCTATAGAAGGCATCTTATTTAAAATATCAATGGCCGTACCTCCTTTGGCTGTCTCAAAATCCTTTACATTATAGCTTTTCTTCTCAAGAGTACTCCTGACACTATTTTGTTTCCCTACAATTTGAACATCTCCGATTTGATGTGTTGCTGCATATAATCTCTTTGTTGGTATTGTATACCACCCTTGGTTTGTTGATAACTGGATATTTTTTAGTGTATCATTTTTATATCCAATATAGCTATATACAAGATGGTAGGTTCCTTTGCTTAGCTTGGTCTGGTATTCTCCTTTGTTATTGGTAAATACCCCTTCTATATTTTTATTGTTCTGATTTAGAACCTGTACTGTTACATATGGCAATGTCTCCCCATTATTGCCATCTTTGACAATACCTTTAATCCCTTTTTGTGCAAATAATGATGATGTTATAAATATCATCAAAACGAATAGTTGGTGTTTCCTTTTCATTTTGTCTTATTAGTTTTTTCTTTGTCTACATTCTTGTAGGCATTAAGATTCTTAAGACAAAAGAATTAAACACAACTATTATTCTTTGGTACAAATGAAAAAGTAATGGTACTATTCATTCATTTTCCTATACCCATTGGGAGTTTGCTGTGTAATTCGTTTAAAGAACTTAACAAAATGAGACGGATCTTTAAAGTTCATCTGATAAGATATCTCATTTACGGATAGTGAACTGTATTTAAGAAGTCTTTTGGAGCGTTTGATGATTACATCAGCTATGATACGAGATGCAGACAATCCTACACATTTCTTACATATTGAATTTAGATTTTGTGGGGTTGTATGCATCAGAGTTGCATAATAACTTACTGTTCTCTCTTTCTCTACATGATTATCTATCAGATTAAAAAATGTCTTATAGTCGTTTTGATGTTTCTTTATTGGTTGAGGCAATGAGACATGTTCAACTGTTTTTGAGAATATTGCTTTTAATAGACTATGAAGTAATATGTGGTTATTCGTTGGATATTCATTGTTTAGAACTGTATAAAGAGATGTTACTGACTGTGGCTCTTTGATCTCAATATAGTCATATCTAGACAATTTCTCTGCCAACTCTTCCAATTCCGCATCATTACATTGTGGAAAAAAATCCTTTTGTATTAATATCACATAACCATCAGCCTCTGTTGATAGATCCCAATGATGCACTTGACCATTTTTTATAATAGAGATACATGGTTTATCCATAGAATAACTTTGATCATCAATAATATGTGATCCTGTTCCCTTAAAGAGATATACAATCTCTAGGTACCCATGATGGATATGAGGTCTTGTCTTCTGTATATGTTTTTTAAAAGGAGCTATACGGAAGTACTCTTTAGGATGTAGTTTATTCTTTTTGTCGATCATGATAATTCGAATTCTTATTTTCATCATGAAAATAGAATTTTACTTTTGTTTACTGTATGCTATATCGTTCTAATATTAATCGAACGTGTCCCATTCAGTTGAAGCTATTGGGAATAAAAATATTGTGATATATAAAGTTGAACAATTTGGTCCCAAAATGTCAACACAGGTTTAATTGTAGTTCAAAAATAGACATATTGATCAACTTTCTGAAGAAAATAGAAGAGGATAGATCTTAAATTAAAAGGAGTGTTCTAGGCAAAAAAAATAATTTAATATAGGCGAATTTGAACGATAGTTAGACTTGCTTGGGAGTTGTATCAATACTATGATATCATTAATAAGTGGCTATAAGAAGAGATAAAAAAAAGACCCAATCTATAACGATTGAGTCCTTTTCTGAAATGTGTGTGATTATTTATTATTTCTTAAGATTCTTAGCAAAGAAGCCCATCATACATTTGTATAGTTCAATACGATTGTCTTCGTGTCCAAATCCATGACCTTCATTATATTTTACCATATAAGGAATATCTTCTCCTTTTGCTCTTAATGTCTTAACAATTTGATCTGATTCGTTAATGTTAACACGTGGATCGTTTGCTCCTTGTACAACAAATAAAGGCTTTGTAATTTGTTCTGCATTTAATGCTGGAGAAACTTGCTTCATAATCTCTTTCTCTTCTGGATTTTCTGGATCATACCATTGTTGATAGAACTGCTTCATGAATGGTTTCCAATAAGCAGGGAAGGATTCAACAAATGTAAACAAGTTAGATACTCCAACATAATCAATACCACAACGATATAGATCTGGTGTTTTTATCAAACTACCAAGAGTTGCAAGTCCACCATAACTAGCTCCATAGATTGCTACTTTATCTTTTTCTACCCATCCCTCTTTGATAACATAAGCTACGCCATCTTCTAGGTCATTAAGCATGTTTCTACCTATTTGTTTGCTTCCTGCTAGATAGAACTCTTTACCATATCCTCCAGAACCTCTATAGTTCACTTGTAGGGTAGCATATCCACGACTAGCAAATAATTGAGTCTCAGGATTGAATCCCCAAGAATCTCTTACTCCATAAGGACCTCCGTGAGGGTTTACAATAAGTGGTACTTTTTGACCTTTTTCTGCTACTTTTGGTAATGTAAGATATCCGTAAACTGTAAAGCCATCTCTTGATTTAAAGTTAATTGGTAACATTGTTGCCATATCTTCCTCTTTTAGCTGAGGCATTAGATCAAGAAGTTTTTCAAACTTATCTTTTTTAACGTCGTAAGAATAGTAAGTTCCATATAGTTTATCGCTATGAACGATAATCAACATCTTATCTTCTTCGTCTGTTACATCAGTGATAGAGAATTCTTTATCCCCAAATTTAGCGGTAAATTTCTTATGAAGTTTTTTGAATTTTCTACTAACAGGAGTAAGTTTCGATTTCTCTCCATTCATATAGAAATAATCAATCTCATAGTTACGTTTGCGTGAACGAGACATACCACCTACATCGAAAGTATCATCTTCGTACATCACTTTTACAGCCTTGTTTTTTTCAAGATCGTAAAGCATAATGGCACTTTTGTCTCTTCCAAGATTAGATTTTACGTAAGCCAGATGAGAATCTTTCTTACTATAATCAAAACCAATGATATGGAAATCTTGTGTCCAATCTGTTTTTACTATTACTTTAAAATCAGCCAATTGTGAAGGTCTATATAATAGCTCATAATCTGTTCCGTCTACCTGTCTTGTAATGGCACGTAACACGCCATCTTTATCAAAATCGTAGCCCATTACAGGTTTCTGTGGATCTTTATTTTCATAAAGCTTAACCAAATCTCCTGTTACAACATTTAGGTTGTAAGGTTCAAAGACTTGTGGATTGTCTTTGTTCATACTTACGATGATATGGTTTGGTTGTTCTTTTAGGTTATTTAGAATAGAAACTCTAACCCCTTCAAAAGGAGTTAATGCTTTTTGATTTTTACCATCCAAATCAACAGCATACAATTGATAGTTCTCGTTTCCTCCCTGATCTTGTACATAGATAAGTCTATGGTCGTTAATCCAACCATATCCTCTAATAAGTTCTTTCCCTTCTTCTAGAACCTTAGTTACTTTTCCTGTCTTAAGATCTTTAACATAGACGTGACGTTTGCCATTTTCATCTTTCTCTTGATAAGAAAAATACTTGCCATTAGGAGAGAATTGCAAACTACTAACTTTAGGTTTTGCAAAATAATCACTTACTTGATACTTATATGAACTTTTTTCATAAGACATCAATTCCTCTAGTTGTGCAGATGTAGAAGGTAAACTTGAATCACCTGGTTGTTTCTTTTCTTTGTTCATGTCTTGTGCTGTTACAAAACCTGGAGCCATACAACTAATTATCGCGCCCAAGAAAAGATTCTTAATACGATTATTTTTCATGTGAAATGATTATTGTTAAGGTTAAATAAATTGAATATTTATCTCACTATAACCTTAAGACGTTTAATTAATCATTTAGTTACAAGAAAGAATGTAATAAAATGCAAATAAAATTGTGATGAATGAATCAAAACGTTAATTGACCTTAATGAATGGGGGTGATTTGTAAATAGACTTCAGTTATATTTTTTATCTTTTTTTTGTAAAAATTGAATTCATAAAAAAAAGAGTGATACTCTATTGTAGTATCACTCTTTTGAATCTTATATTCTTTCCATGGTTTTATTCTCTACCCATCCAGTATTACCGTCAGGAATTCTAACTTCCTTCCAACCTTGAATACTATCGGTAATGTGAACTTTTATTCCTTCATGGAGAATAAATAGTTCTGTTCCTGTATCACTTGGTGCTCCTTTGACTGTTACACTTGGCTGAATAATGATGGCATCCAAATGTTGTGTCTCTGCTTTGTATTGATCTTCTGCAAAGAAATAGGAGAGTATCGCAAATAGAATACCAAAGAAGGCAGTGGCAAATCCTGCTTTTTTACTCCCGCTGCTATTCCCAAAGATGACAAATAAAGCCAATCCAACCATACCGAAGAAGAAAAGCATAATACTAATCATACTCCATTGAGAGGAGTTAAAGAATGTAATGATTGCATTCTTCACACGCACTACCAATACGGTAGGCAATGGTTCTACCTTATCCACAATATATTGATTGGCTAGCTTCAGGTTATACTGAATATTTTTATTACGAGGATCTAATCGTAATGCTTTCTCATAATAGAGAATGGCATACGTGAAATTAGACTCTTTATAATAACTGTTCCCAATATTAAAATAAAGCTCTGCTTCTTCATAACCTTGTTCGTTTATCTTTTGATAGGTTTGAAGTGCTTTGGTATATTCTCCCTTTTTGTATAGATCATTAGCCTGCTCAAAATCAACAGAAGGATCTTGTGCAAATAGCGATAGAGAGAACACTATTGATAATGTAAATAGAACTAATTTTTTCATCTTCTATCTCTTTTATTTTTTGATCGTCTTTTCCATAATACTAAGAATATTCAAAGCCTTTTTATATACCTCTTCTTGGATATTGTGATCTTGTGATGGCGCATAACGTGCGAACTCACAAGTATCAATCAGTGATGATAGGGCTTCGATATCTTGGCTATCAACCTGTTTGGCTGTTAGTTTCTCTTTTATTGTATCTTTGGTTAACTCTGATTTAGGAAGCGTTAGTTTATCCTCTAAATAACCCATCAAAGCGACAAGCATTGCTTCATAGAACTTCTCATCCTCATTTTGCTTCAAGTGCGTTGCTGCTTGTTTTAATCGTCTAAGAGCTAACTTGTTGGCTTTCTTATTTTTCGTTCCCCAAACATCTTCTCTCTCTCTTATTTTCTTTAAGTTAAGAAGGTAAAGAATTACAAATATGGCTAATGCTAAAACATATAGTAGGTAAAACAGTGGTGTTCCAAAGAATTGATTGTTCTTTTTAAAACGTACTTTATCTGTCGAGATAAAACGTATGTCTTCTCCTACGGTCTTAATAACCTCTTTATTTACATTGCTCATATTACTACTTACGGCCAATGCTTTCTCTTCTCCAGGAGCTACTTCTATCGTAAAAGATTTTGTGCTTTTGGTTATATAAGTGCCTTTGGCTGGATCATAATATGAAAAGTCTACTGATGGGATCGTAAATGTCCCAGCAAATCTTGGTTGTACAAGATACTCTAGTGTCTTATTTCCTACCTCTCCGCTCGAAGTAACCTTGATACTACTCTTATTTTGAGGATCATAAGTCTCGAAATCGCTAGGGAAATTTAGTTTTGGTGCTGTAACCAAAGATAAATTTCCTTTCCCTTTGATCGTTAACTTTAAAGTAATGGCATCATTGGCTTTTACTTTTGTATCCGAGATAGACGCTGATATGTCAAATGATCCAACTCCTCCAGAGTAACTTTGTGGTGCTGCAGGAAGTGCCGTTGCATGTATCACTCTTGTTGGACTCTTGATATCTACACTAACAGTACGTGTAGAGTTGAAGAAATCATCAAAGAAATCTTGCGATCTTCTAATACGTTGTTGTACTTGAACGGTAATCTTTGCAGGTTCAATCTTTATCTTACCACTTTTCTGTGGAAAAAGAAGCGTCTTATTTAAGATAGCGGTATTGTATATGTCATCATTATAGGATTCCTGTTTTAGTGTTAAACGACGAATATCCTCTACTGGTTTGGTATAAAACCCCGTAAAACTAGGAATCTCTATATTAGATACTCCTGATATTGGAACCCTTGTATAGAGTTTTGTTGTAGCTAGAATCGCTTCTCCTTCTTTTACTTTTGTTCTTGAGAGCAAGACTTTAACGAAAAGATCTTTTTTCTCTATCTCCGAACCTGAAGAGGTGGTGTTTGCACTTGCATTTCCTTTAATAATCTCGATCTTCTTGGTTTGCGTTTTATAGGTCTTCCCATTAATGATCACATCTACCGATGGTATGGTGAAAATCCCCGCTTTAGATGATCTAACGATATAGGTGTAGGTGTATGAATTATTTCTTGACGATCTACCATTGATAATTTGTATAGAACTACTGCTGGAGGTCATCGGTCCCATCAATACCTCTAAAGGGGATAGGTTGGGAAGCTTTACTTTATCTGCTTCTTCATTCGTGGCAATAGCTAAACGTATCTGTTGCCCTACACGAGCAACATTGGCTGTTGAAAGTTCTACCTTTACTCTATCAGCAGATACTTTCCACGATGTAAGTATTAGTAGCAGTAAAAACGATAGTTTTTTAGCACTCATATTTTAACTCTTAATATTATCAACTACGAAAATAGATATAACTTTTTGAAAGACCTTACCATTTCTTCTCAATACTTCTAGCTTTTGCTTTTGCAGCCTTCACCTGAGCTTGACGGACCTTCTGTTGCGTTTTCTTTTCTTTGTTTTCCATCGCCTTTAACATTGCCTTGGCTCTTTCTTTATCAAGACCTCCTTTTTGCTTATTCTGACCTTTTTTATTCTGATCCTTTTTGTTTTGGTCTTTCTTATCTTGATCTTTTTTATTCTGATCCTTTTTGTTTTGATCTTTCTTGTCTTGATCTTTTTTATTCTGATCCTTTTTGTTTTGGTCTTTCTTGTCTTGATCTTTCTTATTCTGATCCTTTTTATTTTGATCTTTCTTGTCTTGATCTTTTTTATTCTGATCCTTCTTATTCTGATCTTTGTTTTGGTCTTTTTTGTCTTGCTCTTTCTTCTTTTGATCCTGTTCTTGCTTTTTCTTAATAGCGTAGGTCAGGTTGTATTTTGTGTTAAGATCCGTTGGATCATTTCGTAGAGAAGACTTATAAGCTTCGATGCTTTTTTCTAGTTCCTTCGCTTCTAGATAGCTATTTCCTAAGTTATAATATGCTTTTGCTTTATCTTTAGGAGAAGTCATCCCTTCTGCTACTTCAGAAAAGATTTCTGCAGCTTCCTTAGGATGTTTCTGCTTTAAAATAGCACTAGCTAGATTTGATTTCCATTGAAGGTTCTCTGGATCTTTCTCTAGTGCTTTTCTATAAAAGGTCTCCGCTTTGGCATATTTGACAGTATCTTGATTTCTTTTATCCTTAAAAGCTTCAAGGAATGTTTCGTTTCCCTTCCTAACCAATCGTCGCTCTTGTTGTGCCGATACTTGTAGCGAACCAACCAGAATAAATAATAATAGTAGAATATTTTTCATCATAACGATCTTTTAAGCTCTATTTTCTTCATTACCAAACAAATTGACTTTTGCTAGCCATTTGTTCTTTCTTTCAATAAGCAACATGCTTAACACCAAAAAGAAGAGTGCTGCTCCAATAAAATAAGGAAACTGATCTTCATATTCAGAGTATTGACGAGTCTCGATCTCTTTTTTATCTAGTTTATTGATCTTTGAGAAGATGGAATTCAAACCAATATTTGTATTGTTGGCCCTTATATAACCTCCATCACCAGCTTCGGCAATCTCTTTTAGCATCTGTTCATTTAGTTTTGAGATCACCGTTTTACCTTGGTTGTCCTGAATAAATCGACGTTGTCCATTCTTTTGTATAGGAATAGGTGACCCCTGCGGAAGTCCCATACCTAAAGTGAAAACATGAATGCCTTCTTCTTTTGCATTGGTTGCTGCACCGATGGCATCATCTTCATGATTCTCTCCATCGGTAATTACGATGATTGCTTTGCTCCCTGTAAATTCAGGGTTAAAAGATTTGGTTGCCAAATTGATTGCAGCACCTATTGCGGTTCCTTGTACTGGAACCATTTGCGTGTTGACCGAAGCCAAAAACATCTTTGCCGAAGAATAGTCGCTGGTAATGGGTATCTGGGTATAAGCCTGTCCTCCAAATACGATCAATCCAATCTGGTCTGATTGTAGTTTGTCTGTCAACTTGCTTACTGCCATCTTTGCTCTATCCAATCTGTTTGGACGGATATCTTCAGCCAACATACTGTTAGAAACATCTAGGGCTACCATAATCTGGATGCCCTCTTTCTTTACTTTCTGTAGTTTAGAGCCAAACTGAGGTTGTGCTATAGCAAAAATAATACAGGTAGCAGAAGTTAAGGTCAAAGAAAAAATCAATCCTTTCCTAAAAGAGGACTTATTGGGCATCAATGGTTGAATAAAGTCGAAATGACCAAATTTAGCCAATCGCTTCTTATTATATCGTATCCATATCCAATATCCCACTACCATAAAAGGTATGAGAAGCAAAAGATATAGATATTCTGGATGTGCAAATCGAAATGAATTCATCACTATAAAAATTATCGTTTCAAATGGAATATGGAGGTTAAGGTATATTACGGAAAATGGTATTCCTTAATAATATTGATAACAGAAGAAGTAGGAGAGCTCCTAGTCCAAAACGACCAAACTCTTCATTTTTCTTACTGAATTTCTTTACCTCAATCTTCGATTTCTCTAGTTTGTCAATCTCTTGGTATACTTGCTTTAGGCTTTCATTTCCTGTAGCCCTAAAATAACTCCCCGATGTTTTATTGGCTATCTCAGTCAATGTCTCCTCATCAATTTTAACAGGTACTTGCTGTATTTGCATACCAAAAGGAGTATTAAAAGGATATGGGGCCATTCCGTTTTTCCCTACCCCAATCGTATATACTCTAATACCAAAGGTTTTGGCTATCTCTGCTGCAGTGACAGGAGAGATCTCTCCCCTGTTGTTCGCTCCATCTGTAAGAAGTATGACTACCTTACTCTTGGCTTTGCTCTCTTTTAAACGAGAGACAGCTGTAGCTAGTCCTGAACCTATTGCGGTTCCGTCTTCGATCATGCCACTTTTGATATTCTGAAATAAGTTCTGCAATGTGGCATAGTCTGTCGTCAAGGGGCATTGCGTAAAACTCTCACCACTAAATACCACCAAGCCTATTCTGTCGTTATGACGACCTGCAATAAATTTTTGAGCCACTTCTTTGGCTGCTTCTAAACGGTTGGGGGTAAAATCTTGAGCAAGCATACTACTAGAAACGTCCATGGCTATCACAATATCAATACCCTTGGTTTGTGAATTCTCCCAGCTCTTAAACGATTGTGGTCGAGCAAGACAAGCTAGCAACAGTAATATGGTGCTTATATTTAAAATAGGGACAAGATGTCGTCCATAATATTTCCATGATTTAGGTAATTGTCCAAGACTCTTGGTAGAAGAGATCTTTAGACTAGCGGACATCTGGTTTCTTTTTAAAAAATACCATACAATATATGGTATCAAAAGAAGTGCCCCATAAAATACTTTCGGATGTGCAAAGGTAATGTGGTCCATCATCATCTATTCGGGATTATTTTTTGGTCCATATTTCATTAAATTTTCCTCTTCTTCGTCAATTTGAGGGGCCTCTGTATCTGTCGATAGATCCTCCTTAGATAGGTCTTGAGGAACGTTCTCTTCTTCAGATTCTACCTCTTCAGACGCTTCTTCTTGTTCTCTTCTCGGTTTGGTTTGTTCAACAAAAGACAAACAGATATTTAGTTGTTTTGGATGATCGCTCTCATCTGGAAGATATTTCGCGAACTTAACCATGTCTGCCAATCTTAATACCTGTTCAATATCTTTTAGCTCGTGCTTATATTCCGCCGTTTGTTCTATGTTACGCAGAGTGTCTATTATCTCATCTGTCGTCAATTCAAGAGTCGAAACCAAAAAGCGGTGAGAAAGATATTCTCG
This sequence comes from Prolixibacteraceae bacterium, assembly GCA_025210775.1. Classification (GTDB taxonomy): domain Bacteria; phylum Bacteroidota; class Bacteroidia; order Bacteroidales; family Prolixibacteraceae; genus Halosquirtibacter. The sequence goes on along the minus strand of JAOARB010000028.1, from coordinate 67,457 downwards.
AATAATATCCGTTAGATCAACATAAAATGGTTTGACCTGCTGCTTCTCTTCTGGTATCTGTTCTTTTAATGCATTAAGCAGACGTTCTGCTTTCTCTTCATACGGCTCCTCTGGTTCCAATGGACCAGAAAAGAATGGTTTTTTGTTTTTATACCTGTAAACTCCATATAGGATAATCAATATCAAAGAGACTACAACTAAAAAACCTAAAATCCATGGTGTTACTTCGGCAAGCGTAATAGGAGCCTTATACGGTTCCTGTATATCTATTATCCCGTCTTTGGACTTTAATTTCATGTTTGCAACCACAAGAGACACCGCAGGGGTTAACAGGGTGTCTTTTTTCTCAGCTTGCTGAAGAAGTACAGGGAAACGTGGAATTTTATATTCCCCAGAATCAAACGATGTGATTAAATAACTGGCACGAAGAAAAGATTTGTCTTCCTTTTGTATGGTGTCTATTACTGCATCTCCAAGGACTTCCATTTTCGAAACGATAGTGTCGGTGAATGCAGGGAATTCCAACGATTGCCCCTCTTTCTGCTCCACCTCATAGCGTAGGTGAATCTGATCTCCAAGTAGGATCGTGGTGGTATCTACTTTGGCTCTTATCTGTGGTAGGTCCTGTGCCGACACATTCCACGTTACTAAGCAAAGAAGGATAAGAATAGATATTTTATTTACGATATTCTTCATAGAAGTATATGAATCTTAATGACTAACTTTTATTGCAATGCTTCAACTAAGCCCTTTTTCGGAATAAAGAGATTAAGGCTCTTACAAAATCTTCTTCTGTATTGATGGCTACCGAATCAATCCCTGACTTTGTAAATAAGTACTCTGTCCTACGACAATGCTCTTTCCACCATTGGCTATAGTGCTCTCTCGTCTTACGGCTAGAGGTGTCTGCAAAAATATATTCTCCAGTCTCAGCATCTTTAAATTTTACAAACCCCATAGGAGGTAGCTCCGTTTCTCTTTGATCATAGATACGAAGTGCTGCAAGATCATGCTTTTTATTGGCTATCATTAAAGCTTTCTCAAGATTTTGATGATGATCAATAAAATCGGATATGATAAAAGCACTACATCTTCGTTTGATCACATTGCTAAGGTACTGAACAGCCATAGCAATGTCCGTTTGATTATTCTCTGGTTGAAAGTCAATCAACTCTCTGATAATACGAAGCGTATGGCTTTTCCCTTTCTGAGGAGGAATAAATTTCTCAATCTTATCGGAAAAGAAGATTACCCCGATCTTATCGTTATTGGCAATAGCCGAGAAGGAAAGAACGGCTGCAATCTCTGTAATCACATTCTTTTTCCATTTCTCTAACGTTCCAAACTCACGAGATCCACTCACATCGATAAGCAACATGACCGTTAATTCTCTCTCTTCTTCGAAAATTTTAATAAAGGGCTTGTTATATCTTGCCGTAACATTCCAGTCGATATTTCTCACATCGTCGCCAAACTGATACTCTCGAACTTCGCTGAATGCCATTCCTCGTCCTTTAAAAGCACTATGATATTCTCCAGCAAAAATATTCTTTGAAAGCCCTCTAGATTTTATTTCAATCTTGCGTACTTTTTTTAGTAACTCATTGGTCTCCATAAACCTAAATCGCGTAAAAATTAAACATCCTTTTTTCTTCTTTAAAGAGTAGGGGTGGGGGATTAAATAACCCTCCCCCTTTTCAGAATATTCAAGGTATTAATTATGGTACTTTTACTGTATTTAGGATTTCTGATACAATCTCCTCTGTCGTGATGTTGTTGGCTTCTGCTTCATAGCTTAACCCAATACGGTGACGCAATACATTTGGACATACAGCACGTACATCTTCAGGAATTACATAACCACGACGTTTGATGAATGCATAAGCTCTGGCTGCTTGTGCCAAACTAATACTTGCACGTGGAGATGCACCAAAACTAATCATCTCTTTATATTTCTCTAGTCCGTGATGTTCTGGCTCTCTTGTAGCATAAACAATATCGACAATATAACGTTGCACTTTCTCGTCTAGATAGACATCCTTAACAACTTCTCTCGCATTTAAGATATCTTCTGGTGTCAGCTTCTTCTCTGCCTTTGGAAATTGTTTTAGGAGGTTGGCCTGAATGATGGCTCTCTCTTCTTCTTTCTTAGGATAGCTGATGACTACCTTCAACATAAAACGGTCGACCTGTGCTTCAGGTAGAGGGTAAGTACCTTCTTGTTCTATCGGGTTTTGTGTGGCCATCACCAAAAAAGGTTTCCCTAGTGAGTAGGTCTCATCCCCAATGGTAACTTGACGCTCTTGCATCGCTTCTAGTAGTGCTGACTGTACTTTGGCAGGAGCACGGTTAATCTCATCGGCCAAAACAAAATTGGTGAAGATAGGTCCCTTTTTGATTACAAACTCTTCGTTTTTCTGACTGTAAATCATAGTACCTAAAAGGTCGGCTGGAAGTAAGTCAGGAGTAAACTGTATTCTGGAGAAATTGGCATCTACAATATTAGCAAGCGTATTGATCGCTAAAGTCTTTGCCAAACCAGGAACCCCTTCTAAAAGAATATGTCCATCGGATAACAAACCAATCAATAAGGATTCTACTAAATGTTCTTGTCCTACAATAACCTTATTCATCTCCATCGAGACGACATCTACAAACGAACTCTCTTTTTGAATTCTTTCATTTAGTTCCTTAATGTCTACAGCTTGACTCATATGTTATCTAATTTTAATTAAATATTCATTTATTCATTGTTTCCCACAAATTTAACGATTGTTTTCGCTTGTCGCAATGGGTAAACGTGGATTAACATGATATTAACAGTTGCCAATAGTTGGGAGATATAAACATTTGTTGATAATAATATACTCTTTTTTTATTTTGTGTCTGAGGTGTATTATCTGTTTGTTATATAGTGATTTATGATCTGTTGAGGTGCTGATGTAGATATGGCCTTCCATGACTACTTTTATCTTGGCTTTCTAAAAGTGATAGGATATTACTGTTACATATTAATTAACACAATCTTTAACGTTCATCGTCTATTGAAGATGGATTTTCTGTGTAAATCAATCTTTTTTGGGGAGTGAAAACGAATTAAATAGAACCAAAAATGTAAAATATGATGGATTGTCTTTTTATCTGAAAATAGAATAATTGGAAATAAAATTCTTTCTTTTACCTACTCTTCTTTCATTAAAATTGGATATTACTACCCCTCATCTTATTGGTTGCTGGTTGTGTCTAAAGTGTAAAAATAATCTACTCACTTTATGGGATAGAGTTGCAGTGTCTATTGAGATTCCATCTAATTCCTTTTGTATAGTTTTCTATAGATCAAATAGGGGGTTCCTCCATGGTTTGTCCATCGATTTAGGGGTTTTCGATGGAGGAACCATGGACAAACCATGAAGAAACCATGGACAAAGTACCTTTAAATCCACGTTGAATGTTAGTTCTGTTTTTCTTTTTGACACTGTCCCATAAAGTATGGTAGGGACTGATACATGTGTCTGCCCAATTTATTTATCGTTTGAATTACAGCTGCATTATTTCATTTATTGCATCAGCAAAATCCCGAAGGGATGACATATTTGTAGAAGATATTGACTCCTCAAGACCTTAACCCTGAAGGGGTGACATAATTATATAACCTCATGGAATTATATTTGTGTCACCCTTTCAGGGTTTAGGGAGGAGAATGTGTGTGTTGTTTCTACAATTATGTCATCCCTTCGGGATTTGGTTTGCATGATGGTTGGATTTTAACACGGGCATCATAGATGCATTTTTTGTGTATTTCGTGAAGGAGGATTTTAATACGTATTTGTGCGGATCAAAAAGGACGAACAAGGATCATTTTTGTGTTTTATATTGATTATAAGCGTTGTAGGGGCCGACCCGCGTGTCTGCCCATTTAATTCATTGTATTGATTTATTGGATATTGCATGATGGTTGTGTAAACATATGGGTTTACCCTCAATGTCATTAAGTTAAGGGTTAATTATAGTGGATCCTTTTGATTTTTAGTCACTTTAGGCATTGTTCTATACTTTCTACACCAACGATCTAGATGAAGGTAGTGATGCCATTTCTGATTGTGCTTATGCTTTAGTGGAAGCATAGCTAGTGCTTTTATTTTTTAGGTTTGTTTGGAGGTGGTCCTTTTAGGGCTGCCTCTTTTTATGCAAATGATCTCCAGTCTATGTTGTATGTGTCTATCACATCAACAACACCGATAGTGTCCGCAATATCTATAACCAAGACGATAAAACCTTATTATATCACCCCAAGAAACTAGATTGATACTATTTTGGAACACCGCCTCAAAAAGTGTGTAAACATCAAAATTGAGAATAGCAAATTTCAAAGGGAATGTAAAATAGACTTAGTCTGGTTTATTTTTAGGGGTAAAATACAATATCCCGGTTTTTATTAGACACGGCCTCAGAGAATGTGCAGATATTAAAACAGGGCTTGTTTATACGATATTATGCGCAAGCCCTGTCTTCAGATATAACTTATAATAACTTCTCAATTTTATTTATTTGCTCTGTAGCCTTCTCTTGGAGGGAGATATCGCCAAAAGCACTGCCATCAATAAAAGGATATTTTTGTTTTACTGCCTCATTATAGGTGAAACCATTTTGTGCTTTTTCAATAAGGGTGTTCCAATATCTTTTTTGATTCTGTAGGTGAAGCATTGGGGTAAATACACGTTGTTCTAACGATCCTATAGCGTCTTTCTCGATGGCATATATTTCGCTGTAGTAATGGGCATCTACATATTCAGGAGCAAGATTGGCCTGGTCTTTACTAAAGATCATCTCTTGGGAAATAGGATCTTCGGTATATTCGAATACGCCTTCAAAGAAAAAGATTTTAATTTCGATCTTTTTTGCTCTCTCTTCGTTCCATTTTAATGCCTTTTCTTTTATTGCTTCAAGATATTGTTTGGTGCCAAATGTCAAAAATACCATTTGTTCAATCGAGTCTCCACTGTTCTTTATCATTGAATCGAATGACGATAAAGAATTAGCATCTTTACCTTGGTCTACAATCCATAGCTGTTTTGTTAGCGGTAGGGTCGATTCTAATGAAAAAAAGGTGTTGTATCTGTTCCATCCAAAAGATTCTTGTAGTGCCTCTCTTATAGGAAATGCCAAAGAGGATGAGGAAGGAAGCAATAGTGTGGTCTGGTTCTCTTCTGGTGATAGAAGTTCGTAATATTTTAGTTGGGTTAAAGACCTACTCAATGCTTGTTTTAATCCATGCTCTAGATTATTCCCAGTGAAGGTTAGATCACAGCATAGGTGACGTGTTTCAGGTGTGGATAAAAAATAACCATTTAAGTGGTCCGTGGATTCTATCTGATAGATAGAACAGTCAAAGTCTTGTTGTATGATTTGTAGCATTTTATGCCTTATGTTAAAGTGTAATCTTTTGTTTCTGATAAATACATTTCTCTTTTCGTTGGGCAAGTTAATAGCTTTCATTTTTTTTTACAACCTTATCACGATGCTCTTTAAATATAAAAAGAATCATTTTTAAGTTTTTTATTTTCTTCTCAGTTATCGTAATATTTGATTATTGTTCGAACTCTATACAATGGGTTGTTTCTTTTGTTGTGTTAACTTATTGTGTCTAAGTGGGTTTGGTGCTTGTTAAGCTATTTTGATAAAAATGCAAAAAAAAACATAGGGAGTGCAATACAATCAAATATTATTCCTACATTGCGGTACGGAAAATCAGAACATACAGTGATGATTGCAGGTCGTTCTTTATTTATTAATGCTTTTGTATTAGTGTAATTAACACTTGACGTAGTTGACGTTTTAATATAGCTTAACGTAGATATCAACAATACTGTTTATGAGCAAAACTAGTTTATTAGCAATTCTTTTGTTCTTTGACTTGTAACAACTCGTATAGAATTTTTGAGGTTTTATCTTTGGGCTAGATGGACGTTGATATAGTATTTTTTATTAGTAATTTGCCTGTTCTCTTTCATTGCGAGAAGAGGCTTAATAGTTTTTGTAATGAACAAAGGAATTGTAAAATTTTTTAATGACTCAAAAGGTTACGGATTCATTAAAGAAGAAGGAACAAACAAAGAGTATTTCGTACACGTTACTGGTTTGATTGACGAAGTTAAAGAAGATGACGAAGTAACTTTCGAACTTAAAGAAGGTCGTAAAGGTCTGAACGCAGTTGACGTGCGATTAGCATAATATTTGTTCAGAGTATCGGAACACCCTTTTCTCTTTTTGTTAAGAGGAAAGGGTTTTTTGTTTTATGTTTCATAGAACTTCTTCCTTTAAAAATAAAAAGATTGTCAATTTTGGATAATTATTTTCATAATTCTCTTAGTTTTTAATAAAACGTTTTTAGATTTGTAGGTGTACTTACTGATAATAATATTATGTGAGTATTGTCTTTATGTATGAAAATATATAATATAAGATTTTAATGGGAGCTATTCGTCTCTCTGTCTTACAAATGTCTGATTATTTAATTACGTTTTTATGAAAAGATTAACTCTGTGTATTGTCGCTCTTGTAATGGCTTTTTCTTCTTTCGCAGCGAATGGTGGAAGTATTGCAGGATCTAAAGTTAAGAACGGTGCAAAAGCTCCAGATTTCCGTTTTGAGATTGCTCCAAATACACCAAAATATCTTAGCAGCTATAAAGGGAAAGTTGTACTACTTACTTTCTTTGCTATTTGGTGTCCTCCATGTCGTAAAGAGATTCCTCAGTTTTCTCGTGAACTATGGCCTAAATACAAAGACAATCCAAATTTTGAATTGATTCTATTGGGACGTGAGCATAGTTGGGAAGCACTATTGGATTTTAAGAAGAAATATGAGTACGATATGAATTTTGTACCAGATATTGATCGTTCTATCTTCGACAAATATGCATCAGGACAGATTCCAAGAAACTTCTTGATTGGTAAAGATGGTAAAGTGCTTTACCAATCACAAGGGTTTAATTTAAATGAATTCAAAGCATTGATGGAAAATATCGACAAAGCGTTGAAATAGTAATTGTTTCTATCTATGATATTAAGAGCCTTTTGAGAGATCATTTAATCTTTCAAAAGGCTTTTTTTTATTGTGGATAAAACAGATGTAACACTTTTGATGTTGTAGCAATATAGCTAAATCTTTTTGTAGATTTACTTACTTATAATCATTAATCAAATCTGTCTTATGAATAGAGATGACATTGTTTTTTGGAATGTAGATACACAATATGATTTTGTGGATCCTAGGGGTAGCCTGTATGTGAAAGATGCGCAGATGCTTATTCCTTTATGGGAGGAGATATTGGCTTTTGTGCGTGCAAACGATATACGTTTGGTTTCAACAAAAGATCACCATTTCTTAGATTCTGAGGAGATTTCCGATACCCCTAATTTTGTAACTTCTTTCCCTCCTCATTGTATTGCTTACGAAGATGGAGAAAAGAGTGTGCTTTCTATGATTGATGATCATGGTGCTTGTGTCGTATGGGATAGTGTTCTTTCGGAAGAGGAGCTTTTGAGAATATATGATTCTGAACGCTCTTTGGTATTGCTAAAGGATAAATTTAATTTTGAAATAGGGAATCCGAATAGTAAAAATTTGTTGTCTCATTTTAAAGAGAGAGAGGTTTATGTATTCGGGGTAGCAGAGAATGTATGTGTTAGTGAGGCTGCTATGGCTTTGGCTTCGAATGGTTTTTCTGTAACTGTGATAACCGATGCAGTAAAGGGTATTCCTGGGTTAGAAACACCATATGATAGATGGGAAGCTTTGGGAATCAGAAAAATGTCATGGAGTGATATAAAAAAGGAGTTAAGGTAACGGTTTTCAATAGCTTTATTGAGTGTATGCGTAGCCTATTTAGAATAAAATTGAGATATTGTCATGTCTGGTTTTTGTATTTTTGTTTTACATAACCTAAAGCAAAAATAATATTTATATGAAAAACAAACTGTTTTATTACCTACTGTTTTTATGTTGTTCTTTTTTGGGAGACTCGGCTTATGGGCAGCTCTTTTCATCAAAAGTATGTGATGGTCAATATGTCTGGCAAAAAGTGTATAAATCTGCTTATAATCTAGACGATACAAAAGAGTTGTTGATTTGTAGAAATCGATTTAATGATATTCATCTTTTTGATAGAAGACTTTCTGCTATTGCAAATGATGTTGTTTTTCATGATTGGAAATATCTTGGCATTAATCCTTATTCCGACATTTCGTATCATCAATATGTCACTTCTTTTAAGGTGTTTGTTGAATTTAAAGATCACCAATATCGTGTAACGGTTTCACATATGTTATTGAAGTCAATTGGTGATGTGGAGGTGGATGATGGTATCTTTGTTAAACAAGAAGATCCGATTGAATCCTGGATATTGAATTTTAAGCGTACTGACTTTAACAAAGATTTCTATAAAGAGGGTGCCATCATTATTGAACATACGATGGATGATCTTTTTACCTTGCCAGAAAAGAGTTCTTTATTTCTTTAAGTAAAGGATGAGTAGATGAGAATAAATGCACCAAACGGTTTCTTTTAATGAGATTATGGTGTATCGATGATAGTAACCCAATAGGGAGGATTTTGGTCCTTCTTATTGGGTTTTTTATTATGGCACTATATTGATGGTTTTAGGTCGTGTTTCATAAATACCTTGTTTTGTGATTCCATTGATCTGAATATCGATAGTGGTCGCTTTCTTTGGAACCTTAAAGCGAATTAATGGTCTTGTTTTTTAGATTAAAGGTTATGGCTTCTGCCTGAATAGGTTTATTGTCATTTTATAAACTAAGTTTTTTCATGTTGTTTCTTTGTAACTTGTTGTTGTAAAGCTTTTTATTAATTGTTATCTTGTGTGTGAATATAGTTTTCAAGGGGATGGAAATATGGGAGTAGGGCAGTCATTAATTGTTTTGTTGAATTCTTAAAAAGAAGAAAATGAATATCACTTTTCACTCTACCGTAATTATCACTCAGCAGTTTGATACAATGAAGTCATTTTATAAAGAGTTGCTTAAACAAGAAATCGTTCATGACTTCGGTACATGCATAAGTTTCGCGAGTGGCCTATCTATATGGAAATTGTCCGAAGAAGATCCATTGTCTAAAAAGTTGGGTCGAACTTTTGATGCTTCTGGGAATAAAAATATTGAACTTTGCTTTGAAACAGAAGAGATCATTGAAGTTGAGAAACTTCTCTATAATTATAGTCTCGAATATCTTCATCGTTTGGTTGAAGAAAAATGGGGACAACGTACCATACGTTTTTATGATCCAGATGGAAATTTAATAGAGGTGGGTGAAAGTATCCCATGTTTTATCCGAAGAATGTATGGTAGGTATAAGAGTTTGGAGGAAGTATCTAAAAGGTCTTCTGTGCCCTTGGATATGGTGAGAGAGATTTGTTGTAAAGGCCCGTCTTCTTATAATTTTTATTGATGTTAGACCTTGATCGGCTAATTTAGGAATGCGGATATTTGAGAATTTATTTTCGTGTATTTGTGATAATGTGTTGTATATCATCTTTTTTATCGATCAAAATACGTGGTTTGTTTGTTATCTTGTAAAAGAGATTTAAACGAAAATAATCTAATGTTTTGGCATTATTTTCTGTTGTTATAACTCAAACACTGATGATATGAATAAAGAAATAAAAATTCCTTATAGCCACTTTAAAGTGTTTCTGACTTTAGTTATTAGTCTTTCTTTTCTTCTTTTTGGGATAGCCATTTTATTGGATGAACATGGAATGACGACCACTATCTTTAGAAGTGAAATTGTAAATAAGACGTTTGCCATTTTTGCTATTCTGTTTTTTGGAACTCTAATTATTAAACTTCCACAAAAATTGTTTGATAGAAGAAATGGATTGGAAGTGACAGAGTATGGAATTATTGATTATTCTACGTTGTCTGGTGTAGGCCTTATTGAATGGAAAGACATTAAGCGAATAAGGAAGCAAAAAGGCTTTAATTCAAATTTATTACTTGTGGATACATCAGATCCATTGAAATATATTGACAAAGCCGATTGTGGGATTAAAAGATGGTTGATGAAATGCAATTATAAGAAATTTCATACCCCTATAAAGATAAAATCATCTTCTCTTAAGGTTAGTTTTAAAGAGTTAGAGAAGATTGTTTATGATGCTTATCAGAATTCTAAGGAAGTTTAATCGCTTCTATCTCAGTCTATATTAACTATTGTTTTTAAAGAGCGTTGCTTTGTGACGCTCTTTTTTAATATCTTTACTGTTGATAAGTGTCTGTGTGATATCTATTCACTAAATGTTATGGTCATATGAAAGAGATGTGGGACAAAAGGTATGCCTCCAATGAATATGTTTATGGTGAGCAACCAAATGAATTTTTAAAAGCAATATTGAATAAATATAATTTGAATGGATCTGTTTTATTAGCTGCAGAAGGCGAAGGACGTAATGCTGTATATGCTGCTAAAAAAGGAATGGATGTAGTTGCTTTTGATATCAGTGAAGAGGGCAAGAAGAAAGCTCTTCGATTAGCTGATAAACGAGGGGTCTCTTTTGATTATCATGTTGGCGATTTTTTAGAGATGCCTTTAAAAGAAAATTCTTTTGATGTTGTGGCTCTTATCTTTGCTCATTTCCCCACTTCTATTCGCCTCGATTACTATGAAAAAATGATTAAGTTAGTTAAACCTGGAGGAGTGGTTATTCTTGAAGGTTTTAGTACCAATCAACTAGAATGGAAAAAAAAGAACCCGAATGCTGGAGGTCCAGATAATATAGATATGCTTTTTTCAATCATTTCCATTAAGCGTGAGCTTGCTATGTTGGAGATATTAGAATTAGAAGAAACGGTTGTGGAATTAAACGAAGGTCTTCTACATAGTGGGTTAGGGAGTGTAATTCGTTTTGTGGGCAAAAAGCCAATATTGTAATTGTTTTTGATATAAAAATAGGAGGTTTTTTTAGTGTTGAATGACCTTAAATGAACGTTTTTGCATTTTAATTATGGATATTTTGCCGATAAAAGTGTTTTTTTTATGTTTTTTTATTAAAAAAGTTCTGTGGGCTGTTGTGTCCGTTTTGTTGTTATTGTTTTTAGCCCACTTGGTGTTTGATTTTTATATCCTCCTGTTGTTTTAATTCGCTTCTTTGTGCCTCTTAGTGCATTACTACGAATAATATCTCTCTCATATATTGAGAACCAGTTATACCTTATTTGGGTTTGCTCAAACACCGATCACTCTTGAGATGTGAATAGATTTTGTATTCATATTTATCGATATTCGATCTGTTTTTATAGATGAAATATTTGATTTTGTCGACTTGTGTTAGATGTATCTATCTCGCGCTTTTAATCTATTATATTTCTTACTCTATTTTCTGTTCTATACTGTTCCCCGTTCTCCTTTATCATATTATTAAGTGTTTATTTGTCATAATAGTTTTGGTGTAGATTTAACAATATCCCTAAAAAGTATATTGTTAATTTGACTGTTCTTTGGTTTGTGTCGTTGAATATGTTTGGTAGATTGTCGTGTAAACTCTTTTGATTGTGTCTTGAAATAATATGATTTGTGATTGATTTGTCGTCTAATGTGTTGTGGTATAAGTGTTTGTGTGTTGTTTTGAGTGCCGTTTTATTGCTTCTTTTTATTTAGGTAACTTAGTGGTGTGAGAATAAGATAATTTTTACTGTTTTAAAATAGTTTATATATTTGCCGTCCGCATCAAGTCATAGTGTTGTAAAAACTTAATTGTGTTTTTGGTTTGATGTGAAGTGTTGTTTTGTGTATTATTAATTAAAAAACTATTTTATGAAATTATCGAGTAAGTATATTGTAATTTTGTTGATAGGGTTATTGTTTGGCTGTAGTAAGGAAAAAGGGGCTCCTGAACCAGTGAAATTGACACCGTTTGAATTTAAAGTTTCAACTATCGAAGAAGGGGTCGGCTATAATTATGCTGAGATTAGTTGGAATGCTTCAGAGATTGAAGATGAATCTACCATTCTTTATGATGTTTATCTTGGAGAAGAATTAAAAGGTAAATCTATAAAGGATCTAAAATATCGATTTGATAATCTTAAGCCAAATACCAAATATGATGTTAAGGTTGTGGCAAAGAGTATCTATAAAACAGAGTTTCCTGTAAACTATTCGTTTTTTACTTCGGAGGCACCAGCACCTAAAGCTGTTGTGATTAAAGAAGGAAATAAATCACCAGAATCGATTGTTATTTCTTGGAGTGTTGAGGATGGTGTTGGCTCATTAAAGTATGATGTGTATTTAAATGGAGCTAAAGTTGTAGAGCAACAGGAAGGTTTATCTTACACTTTTGAGAATCTAAAAGGAAACACTAACTATAGTGTGAAAGTTGTTGCGGTAAATAGTTTTAATAAAACCAGTGAGGCAGTGGTGGACATTAAAACTCCGGATTATAATCTTCCTTCAGATTTTGAAGTGATTGCAAATACGATTCTTGCTGATAAGGTTATTGTTGGTTGGATTAAAAGGGATGATCTTTCTTATTCTGTTTACTTAGATGGTGTGTTGAAAAAGGAAAATCTTGAAGTTGGAAGTTTCGAATTTAATGGTTTGACCGAAAAAACAGAATATACCATTAAGGTGGTGGCTGTTAATGCCCATGGAAAGAGTCTTGCTAAAGAGGTAAAGGTAGAAACTCGTGAAGCAGATGCACCAATGGATTTTGATTTGCGTATTAGTAACATTACTGAAAATAAAGCAGAAGTAAGATGCTATGATATTTTTGGTAATGATAAAAAAGGGGCTGAGTATAAGATCTATCTTAACGGTGTTTTAAAAACAACCAAACAGTCTAGTGGGACTTATCTTCTAGAAGGGCTAGAGCAAGGGACTGAATATACTGTTAAAGTTGTGGTAGTGAATAAGTTCAATAAAGAGCTTGCAAAGACTGTAAAATTTAAAACGGTTGAGATTATTACTCTTTCTGATTTTACGGTTAAGGCGAAAGATATTTCAGCTACGGGTGCTACTTTAGAATGGACTCCTTCTGTTTCTTCTGATGGTAGTCAAGTGGAATATTCTATCTATGCAGAAAATGGTACAACTATTAAAAGTCGATTAACGTCTACGAAATTTGTTTTTGATTATTCATTAACTCCGAATAAAGAGCATACATTTAAAATCGTTGCACGAAATCTTACTGGACAGAGTAAAGAAGCAACGGTTACTTTTACAACATTAGCACACGCAAAACCGTCTGATTTTGATGTGACTGTAAGTGAAGTAGGAGAGACTTCAGCATTGGTTAGTTGGACAAAATCAGTTCTTGCGGATGGAGGAGAAGTGACTTACTCTGTTTCTAGAAATGGTATAGGTGTGTTGAGTCGTTCTAAAGAGAATCGATTTAAACTGGAAAGACTTACTCCAAATACAGACTATAAAGTTAAAGTTGTGGCTGAAAGTAATCATGGTGTTAGAACTGAAAAGGAAATTAGTTTTAAAACGGATGCTGAAAAGACTTTGACATTAGAAGTAGTTGAAAATAAACCACGCTCTTTATCTCTTCATTGGGATGTAGAAGGAGCAGAGATTGAAGATTATTCTTTCTTCTGTAATGGAGAACTAAAATATCATGGGACGGATAATAACTATTTGCTTCAGAATTTGGAGTCTAATAAGGAGTATACTCTTAAGGTAAAAGCAAAAAGAAAAAATAGTTATACCATTTATGAGAAAGTTTTAAAAGTTTCGACTAAAGCTTACCCTCAGATTACTGAAGGTGTTGTTGAAGTGAATTCAATAAATGGTGCTTATAATGATCAGGAGTTAAATTTTACGGATTTAATAGAGAAAAATAAGGCTGAGTTTCCAGAGATATATTCTTTGAAAGTTGTTTATCATTCTAATTCAGGAAGAACTGAATCTGTGTTAAAAGAAAAAATGCCTTTTAATTCTTATGTAAGCCCTGATAAGGATTATCAATGTACTGTTCAGATTTATCATACTGATGGAACAAAGCTATATGATAAAGTGATTTCTTATCGATCTTTACCTAATAAAGCTCCAAGTTGGAATGCTCCATTAAGAGTGTTAAATACAGGATTTAGTTATGTGGAGTTAGAGAATAATTTTGCTAAAGATTTTGAGCCAGGATTAGAGATTAAGTCTTATAGTTATTTTGTAAATGGAAGGGATATTACCAATGTTTATACTACAGTAAGAGGTAATGGTCAGATGAAGAGAAGAGCAAACACTTCTGGAGATCCTATCGTAATTAATGCATTAGAAGCCAATAAAGAGTATGAGTTCTATATGGTTGCAGTAGATAAAGATGGTGCAAGAACAGAATCGTCTAGAGTTACTTTCCGTACTTCCTCTACTGATGTAAGGAATCCTTTTGTGATTACTAGCGAAGAGTCAAAACCAGGTATTTTCACGATCTCATGTGACCAAATGGGACCTTTGTCATCGATAAAAGAGGTTAGAGCAGAATTTATGCTTAATGCATTGGCTCCAGTTGATAGACATATCGGGTATCGTTCGGTTGTACGACAAGAGAATGGAAAATTTAAAATAGATATTGATTTTTCAAAAAGGCTACAAGACAATCCCAATCTTCTAATACATATGAAGTTAAAATATAATTTTATTGACAATGAATCAATTAATGAAATTGAATCAGAGTTTATTAAGATTCATGAATAGCGTAGTATAGATTCTATTTTACCCATAGAAGTTTTTAAGGAGCATGATTTCATACTTTGTCCTATTAGAAGATAAAGTATGAAATATGCTCTTTTTTTGATTCTTAGTAGGTGCAAATAATAGGCTTTGTGAGTTAAAGTTTTTATGTTATATATTGTTTACTAAAGTCTTTCTATTGATTCATTTTTTTCCATTGTAAACTAGATTGAATATATTTGTTTTTCCAGATATGTTATGCCTAAATAGGTTAACAACAGATACGCTATTGTTTTTTTATTAAGTAGTGTTGGAACTTAAAATTGCATAAAATAATTGATTAATATTGAGGTGGGATGAGTAGTGTAAAATATTTGTTTGAAGAGTATTATAATCCTTTATGTAACTATGCTTCAAAGATTCTTAATAATGACATGGATGCTGAAGAAGTCGTGCAGTCTCTTTTTATTCAATTATGGGAAAATAATAAGCTTTCAGAAATAGAAGATCCAGAACGTTTTCTTTTACGAAGTACCAAGTTTAAGTGTATTGATTTTATCCGAAAAGATAAGAGTAAAAAGGAAACTTTGGAAAATGAGTTTGTAGATCATGATTATGAAAGTGAGTTGGATATCCAAGAAGAGGATATTGAACCATTACTTCTGTTTTTTGCCTCAAAACTACCTCCAAAGACAAGAGAAGTTTTTCTTTTGAGTCGTAAATCAAAATTGTCTTATAAAGAAATTGCCCAAGAACAATGTATCTCGATTAAGACTGTAGAGAATCATATGGGAAAGGCCTTAAAGGATATGCGTAAACTATTGAAAACACATGACTTCTTTAAGTTGTTGATTCTTCTAGACCTTTTTAATTAATCTCTTTTTATGGTCTTGTGTAAAAGATAAAACAGATAGGTGCGCTGTCTTATTTTACTCCCTACGAGTCTATTTTTTTATTGCTTCAGATCTAAATTATTCCTATGATAGGTGGCTTTGTTTTAAAATAAATGTTTCTTAAATAATATATTTTATTTTTTTGTATATCACTGTGTTGAAGATTGTAATGTCTTGGTATAGAGTTTTATAAGTTGGTGTTTTGTGCTGTTTTAAGATAGCCGAATTCTATCTTTTTTTATTAAGAGTAGGGGGATTCCTATTTCTTTTCGACACTTCTGTGAAAACCGGTTTAAAAAAGGAATTTATGTAGTTAGATGATATTTTCTCTTCGTGAATATTGAATAGTAGATGTTTAGAGATTGATATCAGATGATGGTAAGGTCCGTTATAGAAAATTTGAAAAGAAAAATATATTAAAGATGAATAGGATAGTAGTTACCCTGTTGTTGTTTTCATTTAGTTGCTTCCAATCTTTGGCACAAAACAAATCGATTAGATTTAATGATGTTACGATAAAAGAGGCATTAGCGATATTAGAGAAAGAATATCCAGGCCACTCTTTTGCTTATAATGAGAACCTTGATGAGTTAATTAAAAAAGTAAATAAAACATATACGAATAAGTCTTTAGATCACATTTTATCAAATCTTCTTTCATTTAAGAGACTAAAGTATAAGAGATATGGAAAGAAGATTGTCGTATATAAGAAAAAAAAGAGGCAAAAGAAAGCGGAAAAGTTTACTGTTTCTGGTTATGTCTACGATAAAGAGAGTGGAGAAACATTGGTTGGTTGTAGTGTTTATACCTCAGATTACTCTATAGGTACAACTACCAATAATTATGGATTCTATAGCTTAACTTTATCCAAAGGAGAGAATAATATTTATGTCTCTTATATTGGTTATGATAATAAAAAAGAGAAGTTGTTACTGGATAAGGATCTACGTCATCATATTTCTATTGAACCATCCAATGTTGAGTTAGCAGAAGTTAAAGTTAAGTCTCATTATAAAGCCAAAGAAAGAGTTTATGCTGGGGTAACATCAATTTTACCTAAAGAGATAAAAGAGATTCCTTTGCCGTTTGGAGAACCAGATATTCTAAAAGCGGCACAAATACAAAATGGTGTAAAGACCATTAGTGATGGTTCTTCTGCATACTATGTTAGAGGGGGAAATAGAGACCAGAACTTAGTTATTGTGGATGAAGCAAACCTTTATAACCCTTCTCATATTTTAGGAATCGTTTCGGTTATCAATCATGAAGTGGTGAAGAATGCCGATTTCTATAAAGGATATATTCCAGCCAAATACTCTGGTATGGCTTCTTCTGTAATGGATATTGCTACAAAAGAAGGGAATCTTAGTAAGATGAGAATTAGTGGAGGAATCTCTACTTTAGGGGCAAGGGCCTTAGTTGAGGGACCAGTTGTTAAAGATAAACTGTCTTACATGGTATCTGGACGAATGAGCTGGCTTAGTTTATTGAGTAAGGATGCACCTGAATATTATGATATTAACTCAAAGGTTCATTGGAAGGCTTCTGAAAATAATAAGTTTTACCTCTCGTTATATCATGGAAAAGATATGCTTACAGGTGAATATAATGGAACGCGTTGGACCAATACGCTTGCCAATCTACGTTGGAATCATGTTTTTAATGGGAAAATGTTTCTAAATAATTCACTTGTTCTTAATAGATTCAATGGTATCGATGTTACAGATCTTGAAACAAAAAGAGAGTGGGAAAATGGAATCAATGAGATTCATCTAAAGAGTACCTTAGATTATTATCTAAACGATAAAAATAAATTTACGACTTCTTTACAATTTGGAAAGCATCAGTTTGTAGTTGGGCGTTTTATGGATAAAAGTGTTGATCTTGGAACTCGTGACAATCTTTCTCTAAGTGCTGCAGTTACCCATAATCTGAAAATTACGGATGATTTAAGCGTAGAATATGGAATAAACTACAAACGTTATAGTGCATTGGGACCTACGGATCAATTGATATTGGATGAGAATTATGAGACGATCTCTTTTGAAAAAAGTAATTCTGGTAGTTATATGTCGTGGAATAGTTTTGAACCTCGATTAAATGTCAATTATAATATAAACGATCATCATCGTGTTTTTGCTTCGTATTCGAGATTGGCACAGTTTGTACATTCGCTGAATAACTATTCTAATGATTATGAGGTGACCAGAATTTGGGTGCCGGTATCCAATAATATTAAACCTATCAAGACCAATATGTATAGTGTTGGATATGGTTTTCATAAAGGCAGTTTGTCAATCAATATAGATGGCTTTTTTAAGTCGATAGAGAATCAATTGGATTACGTTACATATCCAGATCTTTATAGTATTGAATTCGAGAGATTTTTACGAAGTGGTAATGCTCGTGCTTATGGTTTAGAACTAGGTGTAGGATATCACAGTGAGAAATGGAAGTTACAAGCTGACTATAGCTACTCAAGAGTATTTCTTACTGTTGAAGGAATAAATGGAGGAAGAGAGTATGTTGCTCCTTACGATATCCCACATCAAATTAATTTGAGTGCATTGTATAAAATGAATAAACGTTGGAATTTCTCTGCAATATGGAAATACAGTTCTGGAAGACCGTTTACTCTGCCTGTTGCCCAACACGTGATTTCAAATGGAAGGGATTCATATACTTTCCCTCTATTTGGAAATCGCTATAATGCAAGAGGGAAAGATTATCACCGTTTAGATTTGATGGCAACACTTCTTCCTAATCCAGATAAGAATAAGCAATGGAAAGGAACATGGAAATTTGGTGTATCGAATGTTTATGGAAGAAAAAATCCAGTAGCTTATTCGTATGAGTTTAGAGAAAATAAATTAGGCTCGGTTCAGCATTCTATTATGGGATTTATGCCAATGTTAGAGTATAGTTTTACATTTTAATTTTTTGAATAAACGTTATGAATTTTAGTTTAAAATTTATCATATTGGTTTTTATTACCTCTTTGTCTGCTTGTACTACTGAAGATTCAATGCAGATTGATGGTATGATTAAAGACAAAACAGTCATTTCTAAATATATTGTACAGGGGCAGGTTACAGATCGTTCATCAAAACATTTTGTCTCTATTGTAACACCTGTAGGGATCGGGGAATCTATAGAAAATAGTGGCGTTACTGGTGCAGACGTAGTGGTTAGTGATGGGAACAGAGTATTTATATATGACGAGATTCCTGAAGGAGATGTTTTTTACACAAATCGTAAAGTGAAATCTGGAGTATATGTTAGTCAAGATTACTTTAGAGGAGAGTCTGGTCGTACATATACCCTAAATATTACTATTGGGGAAAAGGTGTATAGTGCTTTTGAGAAAATGCCTAAACCAGAAGAATTAAGAGCATCAGAACGTCAGTTGTTGTCAACGTCTCGAATCTCTCGTTTTTTTGGTCAGGAACGTACAACGATTTTTCTGGAAGATAACGATAAGAAGGATGATTGCCGTTGGTATTTAGAAGGAGACGTTACCCTTTTTAAGAGACTTCGACCAGAATCATTTTATGCTTCCTCGTATTCTGTATCTCCAAAACCATATTTGTTTTATAAAAGTACCAATAGTGTGATATCTAGACTAACATTTTCTGAAGGATATAAGAATTTTCTATGGTCTTTTTGGTCGCAAACTAAATGTAGTATAGACACCCCTTATAGCACAGAACCTGGAAATGTGGAATCCAATTTTAACTCACCAGAAATAGGAGGGTATTTTGCTGCGATAAGTAGACGATGTTATGTTACTCCTTCTTGTGAAGAATATCCAATATCTGTATATAAAACCCAAAAGGTTTTTACAACAGAATATAAAGATAGAGGAACATTTAAAATAACTTTTGAGCCTACAGGACAATGTATACTCGAAGGATTGGGAAAACAAATTAGAGGTGCTTATGATATCCGTAATCTATCATTTAAAAGAGATTTGATCTCTTTAAATACATCTAATATTAATACTTTTCTAAGAAAGAATGGTTCTGTTGATGAATACAATGATAGGTCTATTGTAATCTATTTTTCTCCATCATTAAAAACAAAATATCCAGAGCTATATGGATTCTATAAGCTTCAAATAGCAATGATTGGTGCTTCTAATTTGGCTGTTCCTAATATAAAAAATTATTCTGGTGATTTAGCCTCCTTTATTGACCTTACTGAAGGTCATATTACTTCTTTAAATGGGCAACGATGGATTGCAGAATAGTATTGTTGAATTAATCTAATCAGCGCTTTTATTAAGGGGTAAGTGTAATAAACAAAATGGTCTTAAGATGTAACAGGTATATTTCTGTTTCTCATCTTAAGACCATTTTGTTTCTGATTTCTTTTTAAAGGGAATTTACCTTGATAATCCCATATATCGAAAGAGTGGAATATGTTTCTTTCTGTAAAAGAATATAGATGTTTTGATCGAAAGTATTCCTGTTTTGTCGCGTTTTGATGTGTCCTTTACATCTTAAGTGTTGGTTGTGATTGTTTTATAAAATAAAGTTCTTTTTTCCTTATCCCTATTAGGGGTAGGCTGCTTTATCCACGACACTATAGTGAAACCGGTTTTAAAATCAATCAAAGAATATTCTTGGGATAAGATGATTAACACAATGATCCAAGGAAATAAGCTCAAAATGTTAGGACGCTTATTTAGAGTTGGCAATTTAGTATCAATTTTTTTGTTCCATTTAACTATTCGCTATTTAACAATCAAAAAGTACATTAAAAAAACGAAGTTTATGAACCGAATAGTAATAACTTTATTACTGTTATCTCTTTTTCGCTGGCAAGCATTTTCACAGAATAAAACCATCAAGTTGGTGGATGTTACCATTAAGGAAGCATTAGAGATCTTGGAGAAGGAATATCCGAAAGTTACGTTTGCATATAATGCAAACGTAAAAGAGTTAAACGAAAAGATAACAAACAAATTTAGTAATAAGACCCTCGATGAAATCTTAAAAAAGATACTTTATTCAAACGGGTTGAGTTATAAGAGAAAAGGAGAGCATATTGTTATTTTAAAAAAAAATAGGCGTACAAAAAAATATACAATCTCTGGATATGTTTATGATAAAAGCAATAAAGAAACCTTGGTTGGATGTGCTGTTTATGCCGCGAATTTCTCTACAGGAACAACAACCAATAGTTATGGTTTTTATAGCTTGACCTTAGAAGAAGGAGAAACAGATATTTATGTTTCTTATTTGGGATATGCCAACAAAAAAGAGAAAATAGTATTGAATAACAATTTACGTTATGATATCTCTGTTGAACCTTCTAGCTATGAACTTTCTGAGGTGAAAGTACAATCGCACCAGAGTATGAAAGAGAGAGAATATGCTGGAGTTACTTCTATCTCTCCTAGGATGATGAAAGAGCTACCACTTCCTCTTGGCGAGCCTGACATATTGAAAGTGGTGCAGCTTCAAAATGGTGTAAAAACCATTAGTGATGGTTCTTCTGCTTATTATGTGCGTGGAGGAAACAAAGATCAAAACTTGGTTATTGTGGATGAAGCCAGTCTCTATAATCCTTCGCATGTACTTGGAATTGTCTCGGTTATAAACCACGAGGTGATCAAGAATGCAGATTTCTATAAAGGATATATTCCCGCTAAATATTCAGGTATGGCTTCTTCTGTCATGGATGTGACAACCAAAGAGGGAAATATGGAGAAGATGGCAATTAGTGGTGGTATCTCTACATTGGGAGCTAGAGCAATCATTGAAGGTCCTTTAGTGAAGGATAAACTATCTTATATGATCTCAGGACGTAAAAGTTGGTTTAGTCTAATCAAAAAAGGAGCACCTGAATATTATGATATCAACTCTAAAATTCATTGGAAGGTGTCGGATAATAATAAATTATTCTTCTCTTTTTATCATGGAAACGATCAGATCACAGGGGATAATAATGGTACTCGTTGGTCTAATACATTAGGGAATATTAGATGGAATCATGTCTTTAATGGAAAGCTGTTTTTAAACACCTCTTTAGTATATAATAAGTTTCATGGAGTTAATGTTACGGATATGATCACCAAAAGAGAGTGGGAAAATGGAATTGAAGAGATACAATTCAAAAGTGCATTGGACTATTATTTAAATGATAAAAATAGGTTTACATTCTCTTTACAAGCTGGAAAGCACGACTTCTTAATAGGTCGTTTTAAGGATCGTGGTGTAGATATTGGTACTCGTGAGAATCTTTCTTACACTGGAGCTGTAACCCATCATTGGGATGTTACCGATAAACTAAGTGTTGAGTATGGTTTGAGCTTTAAACATTATCGTGCATTGGGTCCTGTTGATCTAATTGAATTGGATGAAAATAAAGATTATAAATCGTCATTTAAAAGTGAATCAGGTACTTATAAACAATGGAATAGTTTTGAGCCAAGAGTTAATGTAAATTATAATATTAATGAGCAACAACGACTTTTTGCCTCATATTCTAAACTTCAACAGTTTGTTCACTCTTTGGATAATTATGAAAATGATTATGACATTACTAAAATATGGGTTCCAGTATCCAACAATATCGATCCTATAAAAACAAATGTCTATAGTTTGGGATATAACTATTCGAATAAAAAGATCGGTATTAATGTGGAAGGTTTCTTTAAAGATATTGAAAATCAGTTAGATTATATCACTTATCCAGATCTATATAATGTGCAATTTGAAAAGCATCTTCGTTCGGGTAGTGCCAAAGCTTATGGTATAGAATTGGGGCTTAGATACAATCTGGATAAATGGAAATTTATGGCAGATTATTGCTATTCTCGTGTATTCCTTACTGTTCCAGGTGTAAGTAATGGAAGAGAATATATTGCACCTTATGATATTCCTCATCAACTTAGCTTAACTACTTTGTTTAAATTGAATCGTCGTTGGCAATTTTCTGCCATTTGGAAATATAGTACTGGACGACCATTTACGCTTCCTGTTGGTCAACAAGTGGTGTATAATGACTATCAAAGACATGTGATTCCTGTTTTTGGTGACCGATATAATGCACGTGGAAAAGATTATCACCGACTGGATCTGATGGCCACTCTACTTCCTAATCCAAAGAAGAATAGAAGATGGAAGGGGACATGGAAGTTTGGTCTCTCTAATGCATACGGTAGAAAGAATCCGGTGTCCTATTCATATAAATTTCAGGAGAGTAATTTGAGTGTGGTTCAAACTTCAATTTTTGGTTTCTTACCTATGATTGAGTATAGTTTTAAATTCTAATTTTATTATTGATCATGAATAAGTCCGTTTTGAGAATTATCTTAACTCTAGCTTTTATTACTATCTGTTTTTTGACTTTTTTTTCTTCTTGTACTGAAGATCGTGTTCAAGTAGAGGAATTAATATTTAACCATAATAATAGTGTAAAATATACAGTACAGGCACAAATCACCAATCGTGTATCTAAACATTTTGTGTTTATTGGGGAATTTACTAAGCTTAGTACTACCACAAAGGATATTGGAGTCAGTGGTGCTTATGTTGTTGTAAGTGATGGCAAAAATGAATACGTTTATCATGAAATAGCCAAAGAGGATCTTTTTTTTAAGGATAAGGAGTATAAATCAGGATTCTATCGTAGTGACGATTATTTTAGAGGAGAGCCAAATAAAAAATATCGTTTGAGTATTACCATAGGAGATAAAACATATTCTGCTACAGAAACGATGCCGCTGCCAGAAGATATTACGAAGACGGAATTAGAATTACTAGATAATCCTAGTGAGTCTTGGTTTTTTGGCCAGCAGAAAACAGCCATCTTTTTTGATGGGGAAAGAGATAGGGACTATTTCAACTCTGTTGTAAGCCATGGGCTTCTTTCTTTTTCTAGGTTGCGTCCAGAAGCATCCTTTTCTTCTTCTAGTATTGTGGATCCTATTGGTGAGAAAATAAAGTATCCAAGTTCATTTAATGATAGACATTCTAATGACACAGATGCGACCGATGTGATGTATAGATATACACTTTCCGAAGGATATAAGGATTATTTATGGGGCTATATGTCACAAACAACATGGAATAATGAAGACATTGTAAGTACCGAACCTGGTAATCTTAGGTCTAACTTTGACTCTCCTGAAGTGATTGGTTATTTTTCTGCAATTGCCAATAAGGCTTATAAACGACATACTTCAGAGCTATACCCAATAAATACGTACAAGACAGAGAAAGTGTTTTCGACAACTTATCCAGATAAGGGGGAGATTAAAATGACTTTTAATCCCTCTGGTCAATGTGTCCTTGAAGGAATGGGAATGTCTATGAAAGGAGCTTATGAGATAAGAAGGATGTCTTTTAATAAAGACTATTTAATTCATAATCCAATAAGTGAAAGAGGTGTCTCTTGGGGTGAGGATAAGTATGATGATGATGCCATTATCGTTGATTTTTCATCATCATATAATACCAAGAATAATAAGTTGTATGATTTCTATATTAATGATTTAGGAGTGAGATCATTTTATGGCGATGTATATCCTCGTATGAAAAAACTTAGAGGAAATGATATTATTGGTTTTGTTAATCTGCAAGACCATACCATTCAATCTTTTGGAAATCAGATATGGTGTAAGGAGTAGATAACAGAGTTATTGTGACCATTTTAGAATGCCTAACCTTCCCTTATAATGAATAATTGATTTGTGTCCTATTTAGTGCTATGTGAGTCATTCACTTGATCTCTATAACGTCTCTATACAAAAGCCCCCCATTCGGGAGCATAAGGATGGTTAATTGTTTGATGAATAAAATATAGAATAATACCTTCTGCTTATAAGCCTCTTTATTGTTGTGTGTGTTTAGGACAAAGGTCCTACTTCTTGATTTATGGTTTGTTTTGTTTTTTTATCAAAAAAATGCTTCTCTTTTCTTAAAAAATAGCTCTATTACTGTAATGTTTTCTTTTTTTGTAACAACTAGTCATATTTTTATTTCTTGTAATTTGTTGTGTTTAAAAGTGTTGCTTGTGGTGTGATACGCAAAGAATAAAAAAAAGCTTTTTTCGACTCTTTTGACTAGGGGTAAGCTCTTTTTTCTACGACAGCTTAATGAAACCGGTTTTAATATTAGAGTTATGAATGATATTTACGATATTCTTTCCAAGCATTTTTTAGGAGAGACCACTTCTGATGAAGAAAAGCTGATATCAGAATTTAAAGAGAATAAGTCTGCAGAGTATAAGATGCTAAAACGTCTATGGGAAATGGATGGAGAAGCAATAGAGGTTAAAGAGTTCGATTTAAAGAAAGCGTGGCTAAACATTGA
This sequence comes from Prolixibacteraceae bacterium, assembly GCA_025210775.1. GTDB lineage: Bacteria > Bacteroidota > Bacteroidia > Bacteroidales > Prolixibacteraceae > Halosquirtibacter. The sequence continues at coordinate 42,559 of JAOARB010000028.1, read as the reverse complement.
AAATGCGGTAAAGAAACCTAAAACAAAGGTGATTTCACTCTATTCTTATCTTCAGAGAATTGCTGTCGCTGCAATGATTGTTATTTCTGTTTCTGTTGCTAGTTATTGGCTTGTGAATAGAGGTTATGAAACTAAAATTGTTGTTGCTGATAATCATGTAAGAGGAGAGAAGGTGACCCTTTCTGATGGTACTGTTGTATGGCTAAATAAAGATTCACAGATTTCTTATCCAAAGAAATTTAAAAAGAACCAAAGGGTCGTTACTTTAGAAGGGGAGGCTTTCTTTGAAGTGACCCCTGATAAACATCGCCCATTTATCGTAAAAATGGATCGTGCTGATGTGACCGTCTTAGGTACTTCATTTAATATAGATCAAGATAGCTTAGATACAGAAGTTACTGTTAAGACTGGACGTGTTAGGGTGGCTGCAAATGATATAAACAAATCTGTTGTGATTACTCCTGGATTTAGTTCCACTGTTGCGGATTCTAAGATTGAAAAATACCAGACTGTTAATCCAAACTATTTGTCATGGAAAACAGGGGAGTTTGCGTTTAATAATACGCCTGTGGAAGTGGCTGTTCGTGATTTAAATACGTTTTATGATGTGAAAATTGATTTTGAGGATCATAAATTGGATTGCAACCTAACCATGCGTCTTAATAATGAGTCTATTGAAGATGTTGTGGAGATGTTAGAGTTGGTTTGTTATATTGATCTTGTTAAAGAAAACAATGTGTATAAAATAAAGCTACCGACGAATGAATAGAATAGTGATAACTGTATTACTGTTATTGCTTTGTAGTTGGCAGTTATTTTCTCAAAATAAAACCATCAGGTTTAATAATATCACAATTAAAGAAGCTTTGATCATTCTGGAAAAGGAATATCCTTCAGTCCACCTAGCGTATAATGCGAATCTAAATGAGTTAACAGAAAAAATCAATAAGAATTATCATAATAAAACTATAAACGAAATATTGGGTGATCTTTTCTCTTCTAGTAAGATAGTGTATAAGTGCAAGGGGAATAATATCATTCTATACAAAAAGAAAAGAATGAAAAATAATCGTAGATATACCATTTCTGGTTATGTCTATGATAAAACTAGTGGAGAGACGCTCGTAGGTGCAAATGTTTCTATGGCGGATTTCTCTGTCGGAACAACGACAAATAAATATGGCTTCTATTCTCTTACTCTAGGCAAAGAGGAGGCGGAAATAATGATCTCTTATATCGGATTTGTTGATAAGAAGATAAAAATACGTTTGGATAGAAACATGCATCATGACTTTTATATTGATCCATCTAACTTTGAGATAGGAGAGGTGAAAGTGGAATCTTCTAAGAATATAAAGGAGCATGAATATGCTGGTGTTACCGCTATCTCTTCTAAGATGATGACCCAAATTCCTCTTTCTTTTGGGGAACCCGATATTTTGAAGACTGTTCAACTTCAAAATGGAGTGAAGAGCATCAGTGGTGGAGCTTCTGCTTATTATGTAAGAGGAGGGAATAAGGATCAAAATTTGGTTATTCTTGATGAAGCAACACTGTATAATCCATCGCATGTATTAGGGATCGTTTCGGTTATTAATCATGAAGTAATCAAAAATGCAGATTTCTATAAAGGATATATTCCTGCAAAGTATTCTGGAATGGCTTCATCAGTGATGGATGTCACGACTAAGGAGGGTAATATGCAAAGAATGAAAATTCGTGGTGGGGTCTCTATACTTGGATCTAGAATTATCCTAGAGGGGCCTATTCTGTCGAATAAACTTTCTTATATGATCTCTGGTCGAAAAAGTTGGTTTAGTTTGATTGAAGAGGATGCTCCAGAATATTATGATATTAACGCAAAGGTTCATTGGAAGGTGTCGGATAAAAATAAACTTTATTTCTCATGCTATCATGGTAAGGATAATATTACTGGTGATAATAATGGAACACGCTGGTTTAATTCGCTCGCAAATATTCGTTGGAACCATATTTTTAATGGGAAACTGTTTTTAAACACTTCGTTAGTTTATAACAAATTCCATGGTATAAATGTTACCAATATAACACCCCGAAGAGAATGGGAGAATGGCATTGAAGAGCTACAATTAAAAAACACTTTAGATTTCTATCTAAATGATAAAAATAAGTTCACTACTTCTTTGCAAATAGGGAAACACAACTTTTTAATCGGTCGTTTTAAAGACCGTAAAGTGGATATTGGCATAAGACATAATCTTTCTTATTCTATTGCTTTAACCCATCATAGGTATATCTCTAATAAGTTGAATGTGGAGTATGGCTTTAATTTTAAGCAGTATGGTGCTTTGGGCCCTGTTAATCTTATTGAATTAGAAGATAATAAAGATTATAAATCCTCTTATATGAGTGAATCAGGAATATATAAGAAATGGAACAGTTTTGAGCCTAGGGTAAATGTCAACTATAATATTGATGAAAATCATCGCCTTTTTATTTCCTATTCTAGATTGAAACAGTTTGTCCATTCTTTAGATAATTATGAAAACGATTATGATATTACCAAAATATGGGTACCTGTATCGAATAATATTGATCCAATTAAAACAGATCTATATAGTATAGGTTACCATGGTACTAAAAATAAATGTAGTTGGAAAATAGATGCTTTCTATAAATCTATAGATAATCAAATTGATTATACTACCTATCCTGATCTCTATTCTGTTTCATATGAAAAGTATCTGCATTCTGGTAGTGCGATGGCTTATGGGATTGAGTTAGGAGCCAATTATAAGTTGAATAAGTGGGATCTTAGGGCGGATTATAGTTTCTCTAGAGTCTTTTTAAATGTGGATGGTATCAATAATGGAAGAGAATATATTGCTCCTTATGATATTCCACACCAGCTTAGCTTAAGTGCAATATACAATCTAAATTCACGTTGGCAATTATCTGCTTTATGGCAATATAAAACGGGACGACCCTTTACGCTTCCTGTTGGTCAACAGGTGGTTTATGAAGACAAGGAAACACGTATTATTCCTGTTTTTGGGGACCGATATAATGCTCGTGGAAAAGATTATCATAGTTTCGATTTGATGGCAATATTGCTCCCTAATGCAAGTCATAAATGGAAAGGTACTTGGAGGTTTGGCATCTCAAATGTTTATGGACGTAAAAATCCTGTTGCCTATTCTTACCAATTTAGAGGGAGCAGTTTAAGTGTTTCTCAAACTTCAATTATGGGGTTTCTTCCAATGATTGAGTATAGTTTTTCATTCTAAAAGAAAATGATCATGACAAAGAGTGTCTTAAAAATAATAATCAAATTAATCATCATTATTGCTTTCTTTTTAACTTTCTTCTCCTCTTGTGTGGAAGATCGTGTGGATGTCAATAAATTGGTATTTAATCATCATAATAGTGTAAAATATACTGTTCAAGCACAGATTACCAATAGTGTATCTAAACACTATGTTCACATTGGTCGATTTGCGAAGGTCGGTGCTTCTATTAAAGATAATGGAGTTAAAGGTGCCCATGTCGTGATTAATGATGGGAAGCGAGATTTTGCTTTCCGTGAAGTCGTTAAAGATGATCATCCTTATGATGAAAATTTTAGATCAGGCTTCTATGAAAGTGTGGACTATTTTAGAGGGGAGCCAAATAAAATATACCGCTTAGATATTACCATTGGTGATAAGATTTACTCTGCTACAGAAATCATGCCTGAACCAGAAGATATTACCAATGCCGAGTTGAGTCTTTTAGGAAACTCTAATGAGTCGTGGTTTTTCGGTCAAGAGAAAACAGCTATATTCTTCGATGGAGAACGTAATCGTGACCGTATTGTTTTTGTCCTAAGTGATGGGCTTTTGTCTTTTGAAAGATTAAGACCAGAATCTTCGTTCTCCTCGTCTTCTATAATCGATCCTATTGGTGAAAAGATTAAATATCCAAGCTCTTTTAGAGATAAAGGTCCAACTAGAATCATGTATCGTTATACGCTTTCTGAAGGTTATAAAGATTATATGTGGGGATACCTTTCTCAAACAACATGGAATTATGAAGATTTGGTTAGTACCGAACCTGGAAATCTAAAGTCAAACTTTGACTCCCCTGAGATAATTGGTTATTTTTCAGCCATTAGTCACCGTTCTTATCATCGTCTAACTTCGAAACCATATCCTATTGATTTATACAAAACGGAGAAGGTCTTTACTACACATTATAAGGATAAGGGGAATTTTAAAATTACATTCTATCCTTGGGGAACATGTGAACTGGAAGGTTTGGGCTTATCTATGAGGGGTGCTTATGAAATTAGAGATTTTTCTTTTTATAAAGAGAGATGGCAAAACAATTGGAACTATGTTGTAAAAGAGGAAACATCTAAAGAGAAATATAGTGGAAAAACAATATTGATGCATTTTGCTGCGGATTATAGGGAGAAAGCTCCTGAGTTATATGAATTCTATTATTCAAATTTAGGAATAATGTCGAATGCAGGATACGAGCTTTTCCCTAAAATGGATATTTCTGAAGTGATTGGTTTTATTAATATTAATCCGAATACTATTGAGTCTCATCGTTCTCAGCTTTGGACCATACAGTAGTTGGAATTGACTTGTTTTTGTTTGAAGAAATATAAATGATCATATATGAAAATTATTAACACGCACTGTACTTTGTCCTGAATGAGTGAAATAGAGATTGTTTTCTGGTGTATTGTCTCATTTAAGCCTTTGTTGCGATATAACCATCTTTTCCATAATGCTTTACAATTCTCTATTTCCTATAGAATGGATCTCTGTAAAGTTGTGTTGATTTGCTCACTTTAACTCATATGAAGATAAAGTGAGGGTTTGTCTGTTCATAAACCCTTTGAGTGTTCTTTAGTTGATAGGTTTGGTGCTTTATTGTTTGAAGTTAATATGGGTTTTTATCTCTTTTAAGAAAGCCTAAATAGCCATTCTTTAATTCCTAAAGCCATTGTTGTTTATGTTCGAGTACTGGTTTCTTCCTTCTTAACTAATATTTAGTTGGAAGGGAGGACCTTTTAAATTTTGTAGATTATTATGAAGTAAGGATATATTTTTAGCGTATAACATTGAATCCTTTTGCCTTTGTTGCCTATTAGCGAGTCAGATTAAATTTAAACAAATTATTGCTAATTGTATGCTATCTATACTTATTCTATAAATGGATCATTCTATACGATTTAAAATAAATATCCTTAACTTCGTCCTATCGATCATCTTATTTGTGATTACGTGCTTTGTCTCTAATCCATAATAAGATGATCTTTTGTTTTTTGAATAATGGCAATAATTAATACCGCTCTAGGGAGGTATGAAAATAATATTTTAAGTGTACTAAATAGAATGATGAATTTTACTGTAGACCAAGATAAGTGTACTAAATGTGGCCTTTGTGCTATGGATTGTCCAGTGCTTATTATCGATAGAAAAACCGAATATCCTACCATTAAAGAGGGAAAGGAAAAGAATTGTTTGGAATGCCAGCACTGCCTTGCTATTTGTCCACAAGGAGCTATCTCTATCTTTGGTAAGGAGCCTAAAAATAGCGTCCTTGCATCTGCTCCGATCCCTAAAGCAATGGAGTTGGAAAATTTGATGCAAAATAGACGTTCTATTCGTAAGTTTAAGAGTGAAGAGGTTGATAAAGAGCTTATCCATCATATGTTGACTATGGCTTCTTATGCTCCTACGGCTAAAAATGAAAACAATGTTCATTTTACGGTTGTTGAGGGAAGAGAGCAGATGGATTCACTTCGCCAGTTGGTATATCAAAGCCTAAAAGATAAGGCTGAAAAAGAAGAGATCCCTACACGTTTCCAGTATCTTGCAAATTTCTCTAAGGTGTGGTTTGCAAAAAATATTGATGTAATATTCCGTGATGCCCCTCATGTGGTTATCGCTTCTGCTCCAGAAAATGGAACTTCTCCACTTGAAGATTGTACTATTGCCCTCAGCTATTTCGAACTTCTTGCAAATAGTAATGGGATTGGTACTCTTTGGGATGGTTTTGCGACAAATGCTTTAGTAGACGTGGTTCCTGAAATCAAAGGTAAACTACAAATACCAGAAGGCAATAAAGTGTTTATGGTGATGCTATTTGGTAAATCGGGTAGGAAATATAGTCGATCTATTCAAAATCCAGGTGGAAATATTACTGCTTTAGCTTTATAATCATTAGAACAATATATATCCGAAAAATGAAACTCCTTTATTAGAATAACCTTCTGTAAAGGAGTTTTTTCTGTATATCCCCCCATTTATTCTTTTTATTTCTCCTTTATTATTGGCTTCACATTGTAATAGAACTACTTCGTTTTAAAACATAGATCTTAAATCTGGTTACACAGATAATCTTACTCTACTGTTTGTCGATTTTCTTGGTTCTTGCTAATATTATTTATGTCTTCAATATATTGATTTAGCCCTATTGGTATTGTTCTGTTGCATACTAGGCAAGTTTCTCTTATTATATAAAACTACTTTTTTGTCTTCCATAAATAGTGTAATCTCTTTTGTTAGAATATATTATAGTAGAGCATCTTTCTCATGATGTTTATATTCTATAGAACACTATTTAACATGTAGGAATAATGTGTTAAATTGCGCACACTTTATAAAAAACTCTAGAGGATATTATGGTCTATGTATATTCTTCTTTTAGAGAAAAACGTAATTAAATAAGTAAAAATGAAAAAAATTGTTTCCCTTTTAGTCTTAATGCTAACACTTTTCTCAATTGAAAATGTTAGTGCACAAAATGATACTTTTGGTGTCCGTGCTGGTGCAAATTATACCAGATCTACTTCAACAGTTCAAAATGCAAATTTCTCTTATTTTTGGGGGTTCCATGTTGGTGCTTTTTATACCATTGAGAAAGGAAATTGCCGATTGCAACCAGGAATGATGTTTTTTAAACAAGGAACAGCACATCGAGTTTACTATCTAGGAGGCTCAGAACCTGAAGAGGATACTGCTCTAGAATTTAATTATATTGAAATTCCTCTTGAATTTAGCTATAAAGTATATGCATTTAATGGTGGTGCTATAAGATTGAATGTTGAACCACATCTTGGATTTTGTTTGAAAGCTATTTATAATGATCATAAAGCTAAAAAAGAGGAGTTAATAGAAGTGGGCAAAAAGATGAATGATGAAGATATGGGAATTGAAGAGAAGAACTTTGGTGTTAGACTTGGTACAAGTCTCCAATTGGGAATGTTTGAACCTTATATCGGATATGATCTAGGTTTGTCGGATATCATGATGGGACCTAATGATATGTATATGGAAGGACTGTATTTTGGGCTTTCTTTACACTTATAATGGATTATATTGAAAATTAGTATATGCTTTTTGCTACTTCTTTGTTTTGATTGTTAATATTTTTGTAAACATTATTTTGCATATAAATATTTTTACTAACTTGCAATTGTCTTAGAAACGTAGTTAGTCGCATAGATTGTCACTTTTTTAGTATTGCTTTGTAATCTGTTTTATTCTATGCATGGAGAAGAAATTAGAGACGTTAAATGGAAATATCATATAATACCTTTTTTAGGTGTTTAAACAACAAATATTATATTTAACGAATTAATTCTTTAAAAATGAAAAAATTAGGATTTTCCCTTTTGGCCCTTTTTATGCTTGTTTCAGTTGGTATGTCTCAAGCTCAAAACAACAGTAATTTTGGCGTTAAAGCTGGTCTAAACTTTAATAAGTATATTACTGATACTGATTTTGCTGATATAGAATCTTTGACCGGCTTCCATGTTGGTATATTTTATACTATTGAAAGCAATAATTTCCGTGTTCAACCAGGTTTAGAATTTGTTCAAAGAGGAAGTAAAGTAATTCCTAAACTTATGCCTCTCACTGTTAAACAAACTCTCAATTACATTGATATTCCTTTGGATTGTAGCTATAAAATTGCAGATCTTAATGGAACAGCTATTCGTTTAAATGTTTCTCCTCGCTTAGGTTTTTGCTTAAGTGGAAAGAATAAAGTTGGAGATGAAAAAGAATCTATTAAAATTGGTAGTGATAAGGACTCAGATGAAGTTAAAGGAGTAGATTTCGGTGTTAAGTTTGGAGGTAGTGTACAGTTTGGTCAGATCGAACCATATGTAGGATATGATTTAGGTCTTGTTAATATCTCTAATGGAGGTGATGAAGTGAAAAATGGTTCATTCTACTTAGGAGTGGCTTTCCATTTATAAATAATTGTCATTTACTGTTTGAATAATATTTTTGAAAAGGGAGTATCTGCTTGGATACTTCCTTTTTTGTTGCCTTATAACTTGTAACATCAAATAACTTCGTTTAATATATTGTTTTATTTATGATTTGAATGCAAGTCATAAACTAATGCTTTGTGTATTAATATGATGCTTTGCACAATGATCTATTCCTTTTTAAGTTAATATTTGATATTGTTTATTTTATTAGTAATATCTTGTAAACATTATTTTGCATATAAATATTTTTACTAACTTGTAATTGTCTTAGACACATAGTTTGTCATAGTAGTTTGTAACTTTATAATCTATGTGAGTGGAAAATATTAAAGGTTTTGGATGAAAATATCCGGTATGACAACTATCTTAATGGTTAAATGTTACTATATTATTCAACTCTTTAATCTTTCAAGATAAAACAAAACTAGGATTAAATTGGATAGTTATCCATGCTATATATTGATTTTTACGAGGAGATGCCCTTTGATGGTGTTTCCTCGTTTTCTGTACAGACTTCTTTACTCTTCGCCTTGATATATATTAATAATTGTATTTTAGACTATATACTCAATCCTTGAAATTTCTTTTTTTCAAGAGTTATATCAATCCAATGATGGGAGGTAATCTACTTTTTCTCATTTATGTTAGAAACGAACTTTGATTGTAATCAAAATTTCCGTCCATATTTTTGAATGTTTTGATCACTTTTATTTCTCCTCCGCTCTCTCTTGGTGATTTTATTGTTGTGATTTATTTGGAGTAAAGAATTCTTTTGGGTTATTCTGTTTATTGTAATTTATGTTTACAATATTGTTGTAATGTTAATATCTATAGTATAATATTATTATATTGTAGACTCTTTATAGGATCGCAAAAGTTTAATGTTCTAAACTTTTGTGTTATTATTATTAATCACTTAATCTATATTTAGTATGAAAAAAACAGGATCACTATTATTGATGCTTATGCTTTTGTCAATATCTTCCATTCTAGCACAAAACAAGAGTAGTTTAGGTATTAAGATTGGAATGCATTCTACAAAGTTAAGTGTCCCTTTAGAAGGTGAAGATACTGACTATCTTTCAGGAGTTCACGTTGGAGCTTTCTATTCAATGGAGTTTGGAAAATGTCGATTACAACCAGGTTTGATCTATGTTCGTAGAGGAGGTTCTAAAACGGTTCAAAATGTGGCTGCCATAGTAACGACTCAAAAAATAGAACAGCGCTCGAAACTGAATTATGTAGAAATACCTCTTGAGTTAAGTTACAAAATCGTTGAATTTGAAAAATGTAATATTCGACTTTCTGCTGAGCCATATCTGGGTTTTGCTTTAAGTGGAAAGTTTAAAAGTGGGGATGAAGAGACTATGATTAAAATCGGAGAGGAGAATGGTGCAATTAATGGAGATCTTCGAGATAAAAATTATGGTGTGCGTGTAGGTGCTAGTTTACAATTTGGAATGTTTGAACCATATGCTGGATATGACATAGGTCTTGGAGATGTTATTTATGGCCCTAGTGTGGCTTATAGTAATGGACTTTATTTTGGTCTTGCCCTTCATCTATAATAAGTCGAATACAGTAATATTCTATGACTTATAAAAAGCAGGTTAATATCTTTTATGGTATTAGCCTGCTTTTTTGTTTTATTTTTATTTTTGATACATTATTTTACAGATACATCAAAAATGATAACTTTGAAGCCTTTCTTATAGGGGGCAAGTCGTTATAGAATGTGTCTCAATTTATAGTAATAAATCTTGTAAATGGATCTATGTTGTATTTTCTCTTTTAATATATGAGACAGAAAGAGGTCTGTTGTGACTCTATAAGTCTTAAAATCAATAGTAATATTTACCTAATATAAATAATAATGAAAAATATTTTATTCCCTATTCTAATCCTTTTGATGCTTATATCTGTAATGCCATCTTATGCAGTAAATAATGATGGGAATGTTGGTATTAAAGTTGGTCTGAATTTAAACTCTTTTGATTTTAAACAAAACTATATTCCAATTAGACAGGATGGTTTTGACAATAAGGGGTTTCATATTGGAACATTTTATACTGTTGAAGGGTGGACTTTTCGCTTTCAAACAGGAATGATGTTTATTCAGAGAGGATGTGAAACATACATTATGACTGAAACTTACAATCAAACACTAAATTACCTACAAGTGCCATTCGAAGTAAGTTTGAAACTAATTAATTTTAACAGACCAGGTGGTTTACGTTTAAATGTAGAGCCTCATATAGGCTTTTGTTTAGGTGCTACACAGGAATCTGGTACAGAATCCATACCTCTTAAGATTGGATCAAATGCGAGTAGTGATAATATTTCTCCTTTTGATCTAGGAGTTAGTTTAGGAATTAGTATTGATCTCGGTTCTGTAGAGCCTTATATTGCATATGATTTAGGGGTTTGTGATATTGATCCTGATAAAGAATCAAAAGTAAAAAATAGATCAATAAATCTTGGTATGGCTTTCCATTTTTAGGTTAAAGGTTTTATGACAAAATACTAGTAATGATATTATTTATCCTTTTGACTATGGGGTGAGTCTTGGTGTAAGTTTCGATTTAGGCATCATTGAACCTTATTTTGCTTATGATATTGGTGTAATGAATATTTGTAACATCAAAGATCATACCTTGTATAATCGATCTATGAACTTTGGAGTAGCTATTCATTTTTAATTTGATTCTTTTTATAATCAGATAGATATGTTTGTTGGTAACGGGGAAGTCTCTTTGTTGAGGTTTTCCCGTTATTATTTATTCTAAATACAATATTTTACTTCGTTAAAGAAATTGTTAACTTGCACAAATCTTATGATATGTAATATGGCACTCGTCTTTCATGGATTATATTCTTTTTAGATCAACAATTATGCCATATTATCATAGTAGACCATTATAACATGAGTGTACAGTGTAAATGATTGACTTTGTTCCTTCGTTTAAACACCACTTATGTTATATTTAATGAGAAAAATAATTTAGTAATGAGAAAGTGTCTGTTTTTTATTATAGTTTTTTTGATGTTTCTTTCTGTAAATAGGGGTCAAGCCCAGGATAATACTCATAATTATGGTGTTAAAATGGGAATAAATTATAATAAATACCGCTCTTCTGAGATCTATTATTACTACAGAGCTAAGAGAGGACTTCATATTAGTTTCTTTTACGCAAAGAATTATGACGACTTTCGCATTCAACCAAGTGTGATGTTTATACAAAAAGTGAGCACACTAGAGAAGTATAAAGAGATGAAATATTCTGTATATGATCACATATTAAGTTTTATAGAAATCCCTTTTGAGTTTAGTTATAAGGTCGTTGATTTTAAGTTGTTAGCCGTTCGTGTTAACTTTGAACCGTATATAGGTTATTGTTTAAAAGCGATCAAACGTGACGAATCAAAATATGAAGAACTTAGTATTGGTCGAAATGATAAAGACGCCCTATCTCCAATCAATGCTGGTCTTCGAATAGGACTGAGTTTCGAGATTAGTCGTTTTGAACCATACTTCTGTTATGATATTGGCCTAAAAGATATTTCTCCTTATGATGGCAAACTAACCAATAATGGTGCTTCTATGGGCATTGCTTTTCATTTTTAATATAAAATGTCACATTCGTTCTATTTTCTTCTCTTTAGTTGATAAAAGTGATGTTCTTTCTTGCGTTTTCAATCGATTATGTGGCAATCTATAGATCCTTATTATGATAAAGCGGTCAAATGATTGTTTCAAAAATGTCATCTCTTCTTTATTGTGTGGAGACAGTATGGTATGATTGAAGAATACAACCTACTTCAGTAAGGGAATGAGTTGTTTTGAAAACATGTCTAGGTGTCTCTGTTTTTTAGAGTAATCTCTGTATCTTTCTATAAGCTAATCTGAATGAACTGTGTAAACAATCCCAAAAACAAAATATAATGGTTAAAGATGTACAGCAGATCGTAAACAACCTTTTGAATTTCTATGATTTTAAAGATAAGACAGTAATCTCTGTAGGTGCTGGAGGAGGCCAATTCGTGGCTTATGGCTATACAGCCAAACATGTAATTGCTATAGATAATGATCAGATGGCACTCGAAAGATTGCGTTTGGTGCTTCAAGAGAAAGAGCTAGATGAAAAATTTACCCTTATCCATTCTGATTTTAATGATGTTGATGTTTCTGGTGATGTGATTCTTTTTGAATTTTGTCTTCACGAAATGAACGATCCGCAAAGAATGATTGATCATGCCCTTCACCTAGCAAAGGAGGTGGTTATTGTGGATCATGGTCTGAAATCACAATGGGCATATATTGCCTATGAAGAAGTGAAAGCTGCTAATAGTTGGAGTGTGGTGGCAGATAATTCAAGTGTCAAGCAGAAGACCTTTAAAACAGAACAGCTGTTTGATTCCTACGAACAACTGTATGAAAAGGTCCACGTTCAAGGTTATCAATCTATTGCTCGTATTGCGCCATACTTTAAACAAAAGTACATTTCTATTCCTATGGAATATACAATGGCATTATTGAGGTGATGATTATCCCCCATGGAAACTTCTTTGATAATGGTTGAGAATTAATAGTCAAGAATTAACAATTACTTGAAATTTTATCGTTCTGTGTTGATCAATTTTTATCATATCTATTACTTTTATCTTTAAAATAATCATAGAATAGTAAGATGGAAATACGAAAGCTTAAAAGAGAGGAGATACCAGAGGTGGTCGAGTTGTGGTATCAAACGTCTGTTGTTGCGCACGACTTTATTGATCCAACCTATTGGGCACAACACAAGGAGGTGATGGGGCATGTTTATCTTCCTAAAACGAATACTATTGTGGCAGTTGAAGCCAATCGCATACTAGGTTTTGTCTCTATGATTGACGATTTTCTTGCTGCCATCTTTGTGCTTCCCGAAAGTCAGGGTAAAGGAGTTGGTTCTTCTTTACTTAAAACGATAAAAGAAAATCATACCACCATCACTCTTTGTGTTTTTAAGAAGAATGTTCACTCTCTTACATTCTATCAGCATCAGGGCTTTAGAATTCTTTCTGAAGATATTGATAAGCCTACTGGAGAATCCGAATATACTATGAAATGGAAAAAATAGCTTTATTGTTATTTCTATTTTTATAAAGGAGATGGTAAAACGGAAATTCTTTATCCTATCCAAGGTAATGTAGTCGACAATGTTCTTTCGATTGTGTAGGGGTAGTATTTTCGTATAAAATATTCATCCATCAATGCTTGAACATTAAAGTGAGTCTATAAATCTTGTTGTGTTATCTACATTTGAGTGTTTATTAAGATCGTATCATAGAACAAGATAGATATTAAGGACTTATATTATTCTACCTATTGGAATGAAGTTTCGCTGTACCTTTTCTGAGAACTAGATTCTGCTTCTTTTTAGCCCTTTTTTTCTTTAGAATAGAATTATAGTTTGTTTTTGTTGTTTAATTATGGTTAAATGTTAATTTTATGGTTAAGTAATTAAAAATTGTTTATGACTATTTTATAACTATTACCAACAAAAAATAATAATGAAGTACTATTACGACAATGGAACAGAGGACTATTGCGGTCCCTTTGATTTAGAGCAGTTAAGGAAAGAACCAATAAAGAGAAATACATTGGTATGGAAAGAAGGAATGGACAATAAGATGGAAGCTTCATCTATGGAAGAGTTAAAAGACCTATTCGGTTTAGGCTCGTCTAAACTAACTCAAGCTAGTTTAACCAAAAATGATGTAGAACAAAAGTATGAAAGAGAAGAAAATATAGACAAAAATAAGAGGTATAATCCGAATGATGATCCAGAACTCTCTATTGAGCAAATTCTATTCTCGCATAAAGGACGATTAAGAAGATCTAAATATGCTGCTTTTCATATTCCATTGAACTGTATCGCTATGATGATTGGAAAATCAATGAATTTTATGGATGAGACTTCAAGTGGTCTTATATTCTGTCTGTTGCTATTGTTATTTTTGGTTTATATGGATGTTATGGTTTGTGTCAAACGTTTAAATGATATGAATTGGCCAGCTCTGCTTGTTCTTGTTCTTCTGTTTACAGGTTTCTTTAATGCTTTTTTCCCTGGTCTTCAATATTTGGGGTTGTTTATAGCTCTACCTATGTTATTTCTTGATGGTACTAAAGGAGAAAATAAAAACGGACCTGATCCAAAAATGAGAGAGGCAAGGAGCTAAAACATTTTTTTGCCCCTACTTTCTTGTAAAGAAATATATTTTGATTAGAATATTATAGGGAGGACATTGCTGTCCTCCTTTTTTATTTCACCACTCTCTACTATTCATAGGATCTCTCTATAGGCAAAAAAGTATACATCCCAACCTCTATTCTATTTCGTCTATATATCTACTTCAGATTAACGTTGTTTCAGTGTCCAAACAGCCTCAAATTAATTCCATTTTAAGGCTATTATATTGATCCTTTTCCCTCTTAGAGTACCTTAAGCCTATTTTGTTACACATTAATTTGACTTTTTTACTATCTCCGATATTTACACTTTATATTATCGATTACAATTATAGTTTTAGTAATGATTATGTCCATAATTGGACTAATTATGATACGTATCTTAAACGTATCACCTTAACCCTTTCTTTACCTCCTCTTAACCTTCCCTATACCCATAACCCCATTTTGGGTATAGGGAAGGTTAAGAATGGGTAAACATTCGGTATACATAATATGTTTTAAACACGATTTATAGCTGTTTCGACACTGTTTCATTCAGTCTTTTGGCTTTCCCTTATGCCACCTTTTTTGATCTATGATATCGACACTTTTTCGGACTGTGTCATGATAAACAATTGCAAATCTAAGGTGTTTCCTTCATGTTTTGTACATGGCTCCTTCACTAAAATAGCGAAACCGATGGACGAACACATAATCAAACCTATTAATTATTTACCAGATACACTTTATGAAGATGATTCATCGACTTCCATTGTTTACCTCTTTATTATAATATAGAGTTGCATTTATGATTTGAATGTAAGTTGTTTTTGGTGTTTTGTGTGAAATGTGTTACTTTTGCATTTAAATATAACACATTTTGCATGGAGACTCCACCTAAAATAGCGTTTGATACATTATATGCAGAGTATTTTTCTGGGAATCATGTTGATTTTCTTACTAAAATGGAGGATCAGTATCTCTATTGGAATAAGTTCAAATATAAGGCGAAAGAGTCTGCACCTTTCGCGGGTGATATGGCTCGTGCTTGGGGATTGGTTAAGTTGGATCGAAAGACGAAATCGAAAGTTCTAAAGATAGGATCATATCAATTTTATTATTGGATTAATAATAAGATTCAGGAGCGATGTTATCGTTTGGATCGTTTGATTCAGCAGTTAAATATTCCCAAAGATGATTTCATAAAACTGTTAAATAAAAGATATAAACTAGAAGCTATTACTAGTTCTCAGATTGAAGGAGCTTCAACTACTACTGAGGTTGCGGTTGATATGATTGATCGAAAAAAGAAGCCCAAAGATGATTCACAGCAGATGATTATGAATAATTTTCATGCGAATAATTATGTTGCTGATTGTAGGGATAAAGATCTTAATGATGATTTTCTAGTTGAGATTCAAGAGTTGTTGGTTAAAAATACGAAATCATCTGATAAGGTCCATATTCGTGATAAGCAAGTTTACGTAGCTGATGAGATAAAATCTGAAGCGGTTCATATACCACCTCCTGCATCAGATTTGCGATTATTGTTAGATGATTTATATCATTTTGTAAATGGAGAGGAGCCTTATATTCATCCATTTGTTAAATCTGCTATTCTTCATTTTATGATTGGTTTTATACACCCTTTCTTAGATGGAAATGGCCGTACAGCAAGGGCTTTATTGTATTGGTACTTGTTTAAAAAAGGATATGGTGTAATGCATCTTCTGTCTGTTACAGAAGAGATTAAAAAAGCCCGTAATAAATATGATCGTTCTTTTGTAGAGTGCGAACAGGACGGTAATGATCTTACATATTTTATTAACTATTCATTGGATCTTTTAGAAAAGGCTTTTGAAGATTTGTTGAATTATCAAAAAAGGAAACAAAAGCAACAAGATGATATGGATCGTATATATGCAAAGATTTCACGTCACAGTAACGATCTTAAGTCTCAGGGCAAGAAGTACTTAAACGAACGTCAAATAAACCTGTTGTCTTATCTTTATGTGAAGGAAGAAAAATGGCTTTCTGTTCAAGATATTTCAGAGGTGCACCATGTTGAGAGACAAACTGCACGAAGAGATGTAAATCAACTGATTAAACAAGGGTTTTTAAAAGAGGACAAACATGGACGCAATGTTGTGGTTAGGATTACTTCAAAGGACTTTCTTGAGTCTTGGCTTGTAGGTATGTAATTCCTCTTTTCTGAGTCTTTAATAGGTCTTAATTTGTAAAATAGAATAATATTTAGGAGGAGCAATCCTCCTTTTTTGTATCCCTTATTTTACCTCATTAGATAACCTCTTTGTTCTAATATAGCGTTGCATTTATGGTTTGAATGCAAGATAGAAGTACTGGTCTATGTTGGATACGTCTGCTTAAAGGGAAAAATGCGAAAGCATTAGCTGAAAAAACAATCGAGGTTCTAACACCATTTAAAGGTTTGATTTACAAGATTACATCTGATAATGGAATAGAGTTTTATGAACATAAATATATTGCGAAATCGTTGGGAATAGACTCCTATTTTGCTCACCCATATCACTCTTGGGAAAGAGGTGCAAATGAAAATCTAAAAGGATTGATTAGACAATATATCCCTAAAGGAAGTTCTTTTGAACACTTAAATCAAAAGGACCTGGAAAGGATACTAAATGAACTGAATAATAGACCTCGTAAAAGATACCAATACCTAAAACCTATCGAGGTCTATTATTCTATGAAAATGGATAGAAAAGTTGCATTTATCGCTTGAATGCACGCTTTATTCTTACAAGAAACTTCATAAACGAACTTGCCATCTCGATAATGATTTCAATTTCGTTATCATTCACATTGTCGTTGTGTTTTACGTAGGTGTTTTGGTATTTTGAGAAGTAATCTATTAGCTTCAAAAACATATTATTCAGCTCTTTTGAAGCTGCTCGTTCCTGAATAAATTTCCCTAAGAATGGTATTTGATTTTCAAGGGACTTATCATTTTCTAATAGCTGCTTTAATAGGGTTTCTAATGATAATCTGAGATCGTCTAATAGATTTCTTTTGTGTATTCCGTTCGCATATTTCTCAATACATTCATTGTAGATTTTAAGGGCATCCGGATATTCAGCTAACCAATGTTGAGTTTCTTCAACAAGCGATTCATTAATCTCTTCTTTGGAGTCAACATTTCCTAAAGCTCCATACCGAGAAATCAATTTTATTTTTAAATCCTTAACCCCTTTGTTATTCTCAAATTGAGGCAACTCACATAAATCTCTAATAATCTGAAATTGTTGTTGAGGCTCAAAGCATTTCAGGTTTTCTCTAAGAGCTGTTCTTTTGTTAGGTAATTCTCCCGGAAAAGGATATTCGGGGTAAGGAATTTCTATCCCATAATCCACAGCATAAGCACTTGAATATTCGGCTATTTTACTTCCGGTTAATCCCTCGTTTGTTTCCGCCAATGTATCAGCAGCGTAGTTTATGAAAGTTGACTGAATCATTTTTTATTGTTGTTGATTTCTATACCAAGCCATTATATCTTTCCCGTTTTGGGAGCTGCCTGCAAGATTATAGATACAGTATGCCTTAATCACCGTATTATCATCTATCAATTTCTTGTCTTCTAAATGAGCAAGAAAAGCTCTAATTGTTCTTCCTTTATTAATTGTGTCATCTATTAATATCAATTTCTTGATTGGCTTAATTTCAGATGAATCGAAGCTGAATAAATTGAATTGTCCTTGCAAGTCATTTTCTTCAAATTCGGTAATACTTCTATTTTCATTCTTTTGAAATCTTAAAGAATATACTAGGTCATTGTTAATTTGAAGGGCATTTGCAAAATTCTCAAGTTTCTCTTTCCTAAATTCATTGTCAGGGTAAAAAACCTGAACATAATCCGTTTCAATAGAATTAATAGCCACAACTGAAGCCAAAAAACCATCTTTACAACTCATTAACTTCTTCTTCTGTTTTGTTTTCAAGCCTATTGAGCTCTAGTCTTTTACCGTAATTGTCAGAGCTACCTCCCATTGTTACAGAGTAATATGATTTTACAGGAATCTTCCAGTTTTTATACTCTAATTGAGTAAGGAAACCGTTAATGTCGTATGTGGGGTTTATGCTCATTTCAATTCGATATTTATTAGATTTGTCTTTATCCAAACTTACGGCAAATATAATAATTACTTGCCAAAGTTTTGTAATTTCAATATTATATTTATCTTTGAACTTTTGATAAGGAATGAAAAATTCAGAACTCGCATCGAAACTAAAGGAGCATTTTGCTAATCAATCGGTTATTACCACAAAGGAAATTACCGAGGTGTTGGTCAATGCCTTCCCTGAATTATCACCAAGTACCATTTCTTGGAGGCTTAATCAGCTCAAAAAAGAAAAGCTAATCTACCAAACAGGTAGAGGCTTATACTCCTTTGTGTTTAAGCCGGAATACACTCCTGATTTCAGTCTTAAAACAAAACGACTTTACAATCGCATAAAGCCCCTTTGCAAAGCTGATTTGAGTATGTGGGACACCCAAATGCTCAATGATATTGGCGAAACTAGTGTAGATAGGTACTGGATGTTCCTTTCAACCAATAAGGAAGAACTGGAACCATTGTTTGAAAACATGTTGGATTTCAGTAAACAGACCTTCCTTCAACCTGACAAAGAGGTTATTAGCAGGTATGTAATGGCTCATGACGTAGCCGTTATTATTACTCCCTTAGTATCGGAAACACCACTTTACAAATCAGGCGAATACACTACACCTACCATCGAGGGTTTGTTAGTGAATGTATGGTTGAAGTACGAAAGTTACTTGCAGCCTATCGGTTTCGATATAAAAACATTGTATGAGCAGGCTTTTAAAAAGTACAGTGTAAATCAAAGCAAACTGCTTCGATATGCTGCTCGAAGAGATAAAAGAAATGAGATTAATGAGTTCATAAAATCAATAGCGTAATATGTCCACAGAAGTAATTGAACAAGAAGATATAGTATTAGAAGACAATCAACTGATTTGTGTTCTAACTGGTGAGGTTAAAAAAGTAAAAGCTCAGGAATCTAACCTCCAGTCGGTAATCATCATGCTTAACGAAGAGTATGGTTTTGACTTAGACGACATGGAGCGTGATTTCAAAATTGAATACACCGATCCTGATACCGGAAAGTCCAAGAAGCAGAAAGTGGAATTGGTGGTTTTTGAAAAAGGGAAACCACATGAGCAAGAACATGTTATTCGTATCTGCATTGTTCAGGACGATAAGGTGAAGGAAACCGATAAAAAGAAAGGTTTGGCTGCAACACTTGAAAACGCTATGGGTGCTGTGGAAAGCTGTGAGTTCGGTTTGTGGGCAAATGGCTCTAGCTACCATTTCTTGCAAAAAGAAGACGATGCACTGGGTTACGATTATGAATTTGTGGACTTGTCGGATTTCCCTGGGGAAGGTGAAACATTGGACGACCTTGATCGTGCAGACCGCTCTAGCAGTAGAAAGCCTGCAAACGATTCATTAATCAAAGTATTTAAGCGTTCGCATGACTATATCTACGGAAATGAAGGACGAAAGAAAGATGCCTTTTGGCAATTACTCAACCTTATTTTCTGTAAGCTTTACGATGAGAAAAGAAGATTTATCTGTGCTGAAAATGGTGAAAGCTACCGAAGAAAGTTTTGGGTAGGTGTAAAAGAGCAAAACTCCGAGGACGGACGAAAAGCTGTTGCAGACCGAATTAAAGGTTTGTTTGAAGAGCTAAAATCGGATTCTGTTTTTTCAGAAGTATTTGATGGTAATGAGGCTATTGGACTAACCGATAAAGGGCTTGCCTTTATTGCAGGTGAACTGGCAAAATACTCCTTCTTGGATGCCTCGGTGGATGTAAAAGGAATGGCTTACGAAACGATTGTAAGTAATACCCTAAAGCAAGAAGCCGGACAATTCTTTACCCCAAGAAACATTGTGAAAGCAATGGTAGAAATGCTGAACCCTACCGAAATAGATAGGATTTTGGATCCTTGTTGTGGTTCGGGAGGTTTCTTGGTAATGGCATTAGATCATGTGCGTAAGCAAATTGCTACCGACATGTTTCCTGATTTAGAAGGACCACTATTAGCAGAAAAGTTTAACTCTATTGAAGTAAACGAACGCATTAGACAATATGCAGAGCGTAGCATTTTTGGTTTTGATTTTGATCCTGACTTGAAAAAGGCAGCTCGTATGAACATGGTGATGGCAGGAGACGGACATGCCAACATCTTTCATGTAAACTCATTGGCTTACCCTAACTGGGAACACCCCGAAGAAATTGAAAAAATTAACGCTTCCATAAACCGAAGTTTAAGTGAAATGAAAGACTTAGACAATGCCTATGGCAGCGATGCTCGTGAAAAGTTTGACATGGTATTTACCAACCCTCCATTTGGAGCTAAGGTAAAGGTTGAACAAGAAATTGCAAGCCAATACCATTTATCTGCATACAGTCATGCTCCGGAAGTATTGTTTATTGAAGCTTGCTACAACTTCTTAAAGCCGGGCGGTAAAATGGCAATTGTATTGCCTGACGGTATTTTGGGGAACCCAAATACTTTACCGGTACGTGAATGGATTTTAGATAAATACAAAATATTGGCTTCGGTGGATTTAGCAGTAGAAGCTTTTTTACCACAAGTGGGCGTACAAGCCTCTCTCTTGTTTTTACAAAAGAAAACGGAGGTAGAACGCCAATTAGCCCAGGACAGTGCCGAAGATTACGATGTGTTTATGGCAATTGCCGAAAAGCTAGGGAAAGACCGAAGAGGAAACCCTATTTACTTGCGTGATGAAGATGGTGCAGAGTTATTATTTGATACCGAAACTCAATATCTGGTTAATAAAAAAGATGGAACATCAGAAGTAAAAACAAGACGTGAAAAGTTAAAGCAGTTGGATGATGACTTACCTAAGATTACAGAGGCTTACTTTAAATTTTTAAATGGGGAAAAAATATGAAAGCACTAAGTGTAAAACATAAATGGTTTGGTGAATCAGATCTGCGCTTAGATGCCTCTTACCATTTAAGTGATGGACCTTTGACTAAGTTGAAACTGAAAAAATCACCTTATGAAGTAACTTCCTTGAAAAGGGTGACTGAAGATGTTTTTAAGGGTAATATATTTAAGCGAACATATGTAGATAATCCAGAGACAGGCTTCCATTTCATGACTGCTTCTGATATGATGAAGAGTAATATTGAAAGCGGGAAATTTGTTTCAAAGAAGTATACAGATACTGCCAATTTACTTCTAAAAAAAGGATGGATTTTAGTTTCAAGATCAGGAACATTAGGAAATACTGTCTATACTAACGAGGATTTTGAAGGTGTATTAGGCACAGATGACCTTATCAGAATTATACCTTGCGAAAAAGAGATTCTAGGGGGCTATATGTATGGATATTTATCCTCTAAATATGGTTACGGATTATTAACTCAATCAGGATATGGGGGTGTTGTTCAACATATTGAACCCCACCACATTGAAGATTTGTCCATTCCCATTCTCCCTGATTCCAAACAACAAGAAATACACAATCTTATTCTAGAGGCTTCTAATCTTCGTGTAGAGGCTAATAAGTTGTTGAGTGAGGCGGTGGAGTATTTTGAATCTTTTATCGGAGAAAGCAAAGTTCACCTTGGTTTTCAAACTGGAAAGATTAGTTCAAAATCATTGAATTCATACCATAAGAGATTAGACAGTCAATTCCAATTATTGTGGAATGATTTAGAATCCGAGGAAATAGAATCAATCAATTATGAAAAGGTTTATGATAATGCTAAAAGCATATTCGTAGGCGGAAGAGGAAAACGAAATTATGTTGAAAAGGGAGTGGCTTTCCTTTCTTCATCAGACATGATGCTCTTTAATCCCAAGAGAGGTTGTAAGTATGTGAGCAAGAATAATCCGGGATTAGATTCAATGATGGTTAGCAAAAAGGATATTCTTATCTCTCGCTCTGGAACTGTTGGCAATACGGTTTTAGTAGGTGAAGATCTTGCAGGGACAGCCATTTCTGAGCACGCCCTAAGATTAGTAATTAATCCTGATAAAATATCACCCAACTATGTATTCTGTTTCTTGAAAACAAAATATGGAATGAAATCTATGGAGGCTTCTTCATTTGGCTCTGTTATAATCACTTTAAATGAAGATTTAATTGGGAACATCAATCTACCAATACTCGATCAAGGATCCCAAGATAAAATAAACGAGTTGATTGAATCTTACTTGGTAAAGATGGATGAAGCTACAAAAAAGGAAAACCAAGCAATCGACTTAGTAGAAAAAGAAATTGAATCATGGCAAAAATAATTAAACCACCCTATTTTGAATCGGTTGTGAATGCCGGAGAAAAGCGTTTGCTAGATTATTTAGAAGTAAACCTTCCGGATAGTTATTACTTGGTTCCTAATGTAGAAATTGCTTCTACCAACCCACGTAACAACCGCACACAATATTGGGAATATGACCTTATTGTAGTTGCACCTCATGCCATTTATAACATTGAAAATAAAGATTGGAAAGGACGTATTGAAGGAGACGATAATTACTGGTATGTAAACGATAAGCAACGTAACAATCCATTAAGAACCGGTCGTCAAAAAACTGCCATACTCGCCTCTAAACTTAAAGAGCATGAATACGACTGGGGAAAGGCATGGATTCAAAACATGGTTACGCTTTCATTCCCAAACACCTATACACCTTCACTTTGGCAAGAAGCAGGCAAACTTACTTTTCAGCTCGATGAAAAACTGATTGGATACATTACCGATCCTTATGGCGTTGGGAAATTAGAAAACGACATTGCCGATATTCAAAACGACATTATTGAGTTTTTAATCGGGAACCAAAGTAAAAAAGCTCCTGACGATAAACGTGAGGTTGAAGGCTATGAGATTATTGAAGTATTACAACAAGAGCCAAACTTTACCGAGTATTTGGTAAAGCCCAAAGGTGTAACCTCTTCTATCCGCAAAAGAGTAAAAGAATTCTCCTTACAAGTTTCGGGATTATCAGCCGAAGAGCTTCGTAAACGTGAAGAATCTATCAAAAACCAATACAAGGCATTGCATAAGATAAAGGCAAAACCTTTTATCCTGAATGTAGAGTTTAAAATAGACGAAGAAAATCATCTGTTATATGAGATTTCAGACTTCTTGGATGAAAACTCTTTACGTGCTGAAGCTCGCTCCAAAACCTTCACTTTTCAAGAGAAAATTGGCATTCTTCGCAATGTAATGGCAGCCTTAAAAGAGGCTCACAAAGAAAACATTTACCATAGAGACATCAATCCGGACAATATCTACATGAGCAGCGGTTATGCTTATTTAGGAAACTTCGGTAAGTCTTATTTCACCGATCATAACGAGCAAGGCTACACAGTAATGGCAACCATCAACGAGATGAATGCCACACCATATCATCCCTTGGAATTGACCGTTGGTGATGCCTCTCGTTCATCAGACATCTACTCTCTTGGAGTATTAATTTATTGGTTATTCACAAGCGAAGAGCCATTCAAAACACCTTATGAATTAGATAAACTAGGTGGTCAAATACCAGAAGAAAAACTACCAAGCCACATCAATAAGGCACTTCCAAAATGGTTGGACGAACTTTGCTTAAAAACCGTTTTAACAGATGAACTAAAACGTATTGACAGCATAGAGGAACTCGAAAACTTTATCAATGATTCCATAAAGGAATCACAAACGGAGCCTCAGCCTGCCAAAACAACTACTGCCAAAGTTCCACAACAAACGGAAGCTCACGATTTAAAAGAAGGAGACCGTGTGGGTGAATATGTAATTCACGAAATACTAGGTCAAGGAGGTTATTCTAAGGTTTTTAAGGTAAAGCACAGCATTCAAGGAAAGTACTATACCATGAAGCTTTTCCATGAAAGTGTAAATGTTCAGTCAGTATCAGATGAATACAATGCACTTATCAACCTGAATCAAAACAATATTGTAAAGTTTGTTTGGAATGGAATTGCCCCTACCGGTCAGTTTTTTACATTAATGGAATACTTGGATGGCGAAAACCTAAGCATGTACACTCGCACCGATGCTCGTCTCCCAATTTACCGTGTTTATCAAGCTGCAAAAGATATTTTAGGAGCATTGGTTTCTATGCAAAACATGCCAAAACCAGTATTGCATAGAGATATTAAGCCTCAAAACATCATTTGGGATAATCAAGAACGCTTTGTCCTGATTGATTTCAATGTTGCTTCATTTGCAGAAGACAATAAAGATTTTGTTGGAACCAACCCATACTTAGCTCCTGATTTAATCACAGACAACTACAAAGTAAACTGGGATAAGTCGGCAGACACCTTTGCATTGGGAATAACTCTGTATGAGCTTATTTGTAAGCAATACCCATGGGCTCCAGGTAAGCTTCCATTAATGAGCAAAGAACCCATTGCTCCTAAAACCATAGAAGAAAGGCTTTCAGACACTTTTGAATCTTTTCTATTAAAAGCTATAAGCCCGAATGGAGCTGGTCGTTTTAAAAATGCCCAAGAAATGTTGGATGCCCTTTTGGCAATTGGTGAAGAAGGCATTTTAGAAAGTAAAAAGGAAAAAACGGAACCTGCCGTTGAGATTGAAAAGCAGGATGATTTTGTAAAATACATCAACTCTCTTTACAGTCAGTCAAAGCATGGAAACTCAGGAACCAGAGCCAATTTCGATACTAATGTTTATGATGAATTAACCTATACACCAACCAAACTGGATAACCACCTGATTCCGGCAATATTGGATGGTCAATTCAAGCTTTTAATCATTACAGGTAATGCCGGAGATGGTAAAACTGCTTTTATCCGTAAGATTGAAGAAGATAAAATCATCAGTCAATTAGAGCGTTTTGGTCATAAAAATGGTGCTCGATTCAAAATCAATGGTGTATCGTTTGAAAGCAACTACGATGGTTCGCAAGATGAAGACGAAAGAGCCAATAATGAGGTATTGGAGAGCTTCTTCCAACCTTTTGAAGATATTTCAAACTACAATCAAGCCAACGAAGGTAGAATCATTGCCATCAATGAAGGTCGATTGGTTGAGTTCTTGAAAACCACAGAAAAGCACAAAGCACTTCACGATCATATTGAGAACTACTTCTATAACGAAGGGCATCATGAGCTACCGGAAGGCTTAATGATTATTAACCTGAATTTGCGTTCAGTGGCAGCTCAAACGGACAGTGAACCAAGTTTATTCAGGCAACAGGTAAAAGCTCTTACTCAAAAGAAATTATGGAGCAAATGTGAAGGCTGCTCTTTAGCAAATCAATGTTTCATCAAATACAACGTTGATTCATTCAATGATACGGCTACTGGTGAAGAAGTAATCACAAGAATGGAATGGCTGTTAAGAACGGCAAGTCTGAAAAGAGAATTACATATCACTATGAGGGACTTACGTTCTTTCATAGCTTATACGCTTACTCGTGATTACGATTGTAAGGACATTGAAGGTTTGTACCAACAAAATCAATCCTCTCCGGAGCATTACTGGCAGCATTATTACTTCAACATCACAAACCCTTCGGTTGAAGATTCAGGTAATCAGGATAGATTAATCAAGCTGTTAAGAGAAACCGATATTGGTGAAGTTTCCATCCCTGATTTGGATAGAGACTTGTTCTTTGGAAAACATCAATCGAAACATTACCTCGAATTTGCTGAAAGGGAAATCAATCTATTGGATGTATTTAATTCTATTGAAAGAATTAAACCAACCTATGAGCAAGATGATAACGAAGTAGCAAGAATAAAGACCATTCAAAAGAACTTTGTTCGTCATCAATATTTTGAAGGAAAAGCGGAATTATTGAGCATTCAAAATGGCTATGTAAAGGACAATGGTGAAGAAGAAACCTTAAAGCTTCCTTCATACTTATTGCGATTACCTTATCACTCGGTTTTCAAATTTGTGAAGGTATTAGAAGAAGGTGATACGGACAATCACACAAAAGCAAGCATTTCAAGAGCTATTTCATTAAACGAAGGCTGCGATAATCCGGGAATAGACCAAAATTATTTGGTGCTGTCTTCTACGGAAATCAGAGATCCATTTAGTAAGTCGTTCCGCTTATTTGACCTTAACGATTTTGAGCTGTTTGTAAACAGAACAGATCATTTGGTGAAGTACCTGGAGTATGAACCGGATAGTTTAACCTTTAGACATAAAGGAAAAAACACGAAACACATCAAGCTTACCATTTCTTTAGACCTATATGAAATGTTGTATTTCATTCAGCAAGGCTTTAGCCCTTCATTGAATGACCTAAGAGGAAAATTTGTAGAGTTAATCATCTTCAAAAACTTGTTGGAGAATCTGAACTACAAAGAAGTGGTGGTTACTAAGGATAACATGGAGTTTTTTAGAATCAGTAAAGACGAACAGAGCCGTCTTGAAATTCAACCAATGGAGATATAACTATGGCGATAAAATTAAATAAAGAAGAGAGCTTGTTCAGACGTGAAATCCTTTTCGCTGCAGATTCCCAGACAGTGAATATAGATAACACGATGATAAACCTTTTTATGCTTTTAAAGCATAATGGACAGAGACCGAGACAAAGAGCAAGAAAAAATGGTGATGTTGAAGTTGAAACTTTAATTAATGCCTTTTTAAAGCTAGAGGAAAAAGGTGCAATAAAAGGGGTCAAAGACTTTCCAGAGGCAGCCGAATTGTGGATTCGATCTAATCTTGCTAACATGGTTAACAGAGGAAATCTTGATAAGGAGAAGATTTCTGCCTTAAGACCTATTCATCTTGAAAGCTATCGTGTTAGGAATGCAAAAAATACTAAAGATCGAAATTCTGCTGATCAAGTTTATCTTATGTTGGGAGCTAATCCAACAGTTAAAGAAGACTTAAAAAGTTTCTTAATGGAAGGTTGGGATCAAGTCACCAACAAAATTATGCAAAGTGACAAGCTTGATGTCGATAGTTGCGGTTTATTACATTTAGTCAAGAACATTAAGCCTGGTTTTCTTGATTCTGACTCAACTTTAAATCAAATAAAGCCATTATTGAAAGAGGATGCAGAGTTATTCTGTGATGATGTGAGACGTATTTTAGTATATAAACGTCGAATTCCCAGGAGCGTACTAATTGATTATCTAAAAACTATAACAGCATTCCACTTATCTAGGTACGCTCAAAAGTTGATTCATGCACTTCCTCAAATGATTAAAGAGGGTAAAATCAATTATAGTTATAATTGGAGTATTGTCGTTGATTGTACTGATAATCACGAATCTAAAGTAGCAAAACTTGCTGCTGGTGATTGTCAGTTATTATATAACAATATCCAAGATTATATCAGGGCTACCTATAAAATTAGCACTGTTATCTCAGCATACGATCTAAACAAGCATAGCTCTGAGTCAATTATTAAAGCACTGGAAATATTGAATAAGGGAGGTGATAATTTCGAAAATATGTTCAAAGCCAGATGGACTTTGAAAAAAGCTGAAATCAGTGACGATGAAGATATCGACTTTTTAAATGAGATTACGAAATATGAAGAAACTGAATTTGGTAAATATCTCGAACTGATTCTCTCTCAACGAAGTAAGTATCTCTACAGAAAACATGTTGAAATGCTTGATACTTTATCTCTTAAGAATAATGAAAGAGGTTTCATGGCACAAGGAAGAAGTAGAAAGCATCCGAGAAGATTTGTACTGGGTACGAGATTGCTTGAAACCCTTGTTCAGATTTTAGTACTAGAATCTAAAGACAATCAATTCCAAACTAGAAGTTTATCTATTGAAGAATTGGTATCGAATATCAGAGATAGATACGGATTGGTGATTAACGGACTGAATGAAGAACGTTTTGCAGATGCAGATTTACAAACTCATTTAGCTTTTAAAGAAAACATGGAGGCGTTTAAAATGAAGCTCCGTCAGATTGGTTTTTACAACGACCTGAGTGATGCTTATATCCTTCAAAGAATTAGACCACGCTACGAATTAAACGCTCAGTAAAATGGAAATGGTAAAGACAATAAATACATATTACAAGAGAATAATTGACCTGATCCTTGAATTACACACGGCAGATTTAAGCAATGCCATTCCTGGGCATTGTATGAAAATTACAGGTCTTGGATTAAATGAATTAGAGTTTTTGTGGAATATTATCCACGATAAATACCCTGCTATTGACACCTTCATTGTATCAGAAGAAAATAATGGTAGTGATAAATTTATTTCGGCTACCAAGCTTGTAGAATATAGAAATAAGCAAGAAGCTCCATTGTTGGTTTTAATTCCTTCAAACAGTCGAACAGCAGCAGAGGATTCATACGGAAATGCAACTTTTAAAGAAATCTCACCCGAAGGAATTGAGCATAAATTGAAGGAAGAGCTCATTGCTAAAATTCCGGAAGATTACGCTCACTTAATCAAGAGCGAAATTCTTCAATACCTCAATTCAACGGCAATAAGTACTGTAAGTATCATTAAGTATTTACTGGCTCTTGAAGAAGGAGGATACTCAAATGAAGCGGTTGGAAACAATATTTACCTGCTCAATTTACTACCGGACGAGAAGCTAATTGTAGAACCCGAAAAGGTACGTTCAAGATTGAACTTCAATCTCGAAAGCACTGAGCTTTTAAGTTCATTTAGCAAACCGCTTTATGATAGAATTGCAGAATTACCATTGGAGCCCAATACTCTACAAAAAGAAATTGTAAGCTTCATTAAACAGGAAAATGAAGCTCGAAATGCGGATGAAATTTGCCGTTTAGTATTTGAGAACTATCAGCATTTAAACTTTGCTAATTGGAAGATTCCAGATCTTGATTTTTCACACATTAAGCTCTTTACCGAGGAAATTAAGTCTAGTAATTTTAAAATTGAAGAAGGCAGAAAGGTTTTACACGTTGAGGAAAACAAAACAGCTAAGGTTCGTATTCGATTTAGCACTAATCCAAATCCAAAGGATATAGCTGACCTGAAATACTTCAAGGTGATTTTAATGGCAGTTGATGGTGGTACTGGAGAAGAAGTGTCTGTATTAAGGAAGTTGAAAAATACCGCTTCCAATAGACCATACAGAGAAGCAACGGTAGATCTTAATTCTAATATGATTGAAGAAGGTTCTTACTTTTTTAAAGTACTAGCCGAAGATGAGCATGGGAACATTTTAAATGCTAATGATGATTTTAAGGATATAAAGATTCAGAAAGCATGGGAAGAGGCATTAAATGCTGATGAAAACGCATCAAAAAGTGCATTTCCATATAAGCTCACCTGTGATTCCGAAGACTTTGATTATGTTGTTGAAGAAGCAGTAGAAAGAGAAGAAAATCAAAGAAAAGACAAGCTTAACAACGTTATTCAGGCTTATTTCAAGTACAGAATCGAAAAGATAAAATCAGAGGACGAAGCCGATATTCCGGAACCATCTGAAAATTCAAATAATTGGTTAAACGACATAACCAAGCATACATCTACCTTCCATATTAACTATTCTGAAAGGCACAATTATCAGATTAACCTTTCCTCAAAATTGAGAGGGATAGAAATTAAGTTTTTAGAACATAGCGATTCATTTGGTTATGTGAAAGGTTCTTTAAAAAGTAATTCAGCAGCCGTAGGTTTTGAATCGTTAAAATTTGTAGAAAGCGATTTAACGAGCATCATTCCTAATCCTGTATTGAAATTACGTAAAGAGATTTTCAAAGCAATTCAAGATTCTAACGAAAATGGCGATGGTGTTCTTGAAACAGCAGATTTATTCAATCATTATCAAATCATTAAAGATTACGTTAAGAAACTTACTGAATGGACCACTTCTTTAAAAGATCAAGTCTCTAGTGATGAATTAAGTGCCGAAGAAAAAAGTAAAATTCAGCACTTCCTTACAGAGCTTCAAATACTGGATGTAGCTAGAATTAGAACCAAGCTTCCGGATGGACAATCCACAGAGGCTTTGTTACTATCTCCTTTGCATCCATTAAGATTAGCATGGATAATTGAGTTGATGGAGCTGTTCAATGATTGGGAACAAAAAACAAAAGATTACCCAGGGCATAAAGATTCATGGACAAAGAATTTAGAATTCTTCTTTGAAGGTCAATTATCTCCTGAAAATAACCCATTGGTGTTCGTAGAACCAAACTCATTCAAAAGTTACCATTATTCAGGTGAGCTAGCTTACGGATGGGGATTATATCTGAATGTTTTAGCAGATGAATCAAAAAACGGAATGACATCTGTTTCAAGACAAATGAAACATTACTTCCGTCAGCTTTTCAATGTTACAAAAGACAATTATGTTGAGACGGATATTAGCCAAAAGCTAGTAGTTAGGCACATAAAAAATTACTTAGCTCAACATCCATATACAGACAAACTGATTATTAACCTTATCAATTCTGGTGATGCCTCGGTTTTTGCAGATGCTTTTGTGGAATTGGAACGTGATAAAGCTTTTAAGGCGGTAAAATACGAGGTAAGAATATTTAAAGGTGATGACCGGATTATTGAGCATGGAGAGGCGTTGAGAAACCTAATTAACCCTGAATTTAACGTGTCAGAGGAAGCAGAAGCATTTTCTCAGCCATCTAAGAATAGGTTGTTTCCAAAGCTTCGATTCTCCATCAATAGCATTTCAGATTACTTAAAAGTGCCTTCAAAATTTACGGCTCATTTAAGTTTCTTGGTTAGTCCTTTCCCAATTACAGTTGAGTTAGTAAAACCATATAAAAATGATAGAAACTTCTATCTAAATGGATTGTTAACCGAATCCACCGTTACAGTTGATGAACACGGTAGCCAAATCAAATGGAACAGGTTTATTAGAGGAAATGAGCTGCCAATTGGTTATCAAGGAAGTGGTAAATTAGGAATTGACCTATTTGACAATATTCAATCTTTTATTGCAGGAGCATTAAAAGTTGGATATACAGATAAGATTCCTGCTTCTGCACTGAGGTTAAATGATAGGGATAAAGTTCTTTTAACACATTTACACGATTATTCTGACTGGGTTATTACGTTTGACAAGAACCTTGGTCCACAAATATTCGATCAGCCTTCAAAAGATGGCAAAATACCTTTCTTGTTGGATTATGTTCCCGGAGAAGAGTTGTCTGGAATTTCATCTTACCTAACAACAAGACCAACTTCAGAAATTTTAGGTTTACTCGGACCACATTTTGAAGAGTTTGACCTAGACATTCATAAAGCAGAAGACGAGAAGAAAATCAAAATACTTCTTGAAGACCTAAGAGCCGTTAGTAGTTCCTTAGTTCTACAACTAAACTCTTCAAAAAACAAAGCTTTTGAAGTGATTGGATCCGCTTTCACAAAAAGAGTTTTGGAAAAGAAAGGCTTGTTGGAAGAGGCTTTCTTAATTCCGATTGATTTGCATCAAAATCTATTTGACAACCTTTCTTCGGAAAGCAAGAGCAGGGCTGATAATTTATTGGTGTCCATTAATCCTGATAAAAGAGAAATAGCCATTTCTGTTATTGAAATCAAATGCAGAAAATCTCTCGGTGAAACGGAAAGTGATGAGCTTAAAGTAAAAATGAGAGAGCAAATTGAAAACACCATTGAATCATTACGAATGCACTTTGATCCTGAGTATCATTTGTCAATGGATAGACTTGACCGTGAGATAAAGAATAAGGAATTAAAGTCGCTATTGAGTTTCTATATTGAAAGGGCTCACCGTTATGAGTATTTGAGTGAAAACGCATACGAAAGTTACCTAGCGTTTCTACAATATCTTGATGCAGGGTTTAAACTAAAATTCAATCAATTAGGATTGATATTCAACTTCACTGCCCCAAGAAAGCACCACAAAGAGGTACTTGATCATGACTTAACTTTCTTCACTTTTGGAGGAAGGCTGATTGAAGAAATTCTTGATCCGGATTCGGACCTAAATACAAGAAGATTAGAAGATAATGAGTTAGATGCAGAATTAAGTTCTGTAATAGGTACAAACACAACTTTGAAGCCTTTCATTCAAAAGTTCAAATCAAAGGAACCTGAACTTTCTAAAGAAGAAGTACAAGAGAAAATTGAAGTTCCTATTATTGAAAACACAGTTACGCCTGTCGAATCTGAAATATTAGAAACAGAACCTGAAGTAGAACCTGAAAAAGAAATTGAGGAGAAACCTGTATCAGAAGAGGTATCGGGTAATCGTGATCACGAAAGCCCGGAATACGATATTCTAATCGGAAAAAGCTCTCCTAGTAGTCAATACGGAATATTAGGTGAAAGTCTTCATGGCAAAAAGATTGCGATAGACCTAAGTGAAACCAATACAATTAGCTTATTTGGTGTACAAGGCGGTGGTAAAAGTTATACCATAGGAACAATATCAGAAATGGTATTAAAGCAATTCAGCAAGGTGAATGAGTTACCTGCACCACTTGCAGGTGTTATATTTCATTATAGTGAAAGCATGGATTACGAGCCGGAGTTTACTTCCATGATTTATCCAAATGATAAGGAGGCTGAACTAAAAAAGTTAAAAGAAAGATATGGTGCAGAACCGGACAATATTGAAGAGGTTATCATTTTATGCCCTGAAAGGAAAGTTCAAGAAAGAAGATCTCAATTCCCTAATGTTCAGGTTGAACCATTAATATTTAATCCAAATGAATTGTCAATTAAGGATTGGCAGTTTTTGATGAATGCACTAGGGAATACCTCGGATTACATTAACGAAATTAATTACCTTCTTGAAGATCTTTTTGATTCTGGCCAATTAACTATTACCAATCTAAAAAATGCAATAGAAGAAAGTGAGATGCTTTCCAAAAGAGATAAAACTTTAGCCCAAAGACGAATCCGATTTGCTTCAAAGTATGTTAGAGATGGAGTTAATTTATCATCGCATTTATCCCCATCCAGATTACTTATAATAGACATGAGAGATGAATTTATACATAAAGATCAGGCACTTGGTATATTTGTTACATCTCTAAACATTTTCTCTGGGGTAAAAAGTATAAATGGAGCTCATTTCAATAAATTCATTGTATTTGACGAGGCTCATAAATACATGGACAATAAAGATCTTACTGGGAATATTGTTACTGCCATTCGTGAAATGAGACACAAAGGAGTAAGTATCATGATAGCCAGTCAGGATCCACCAAGCTTACCAAATGAAATCATAGAATTAAGTTCGGTTGTTCTCCTTCACAAATTTAACAGTCCTCAATGGTTAAAACATATCCAAAAATCTATCACCCAATTATCAACGTTGGGTGCAGCAGATATGAGTTCCCTTGTCCCCGGAGAAGGCTTTTTATGGGCTACAAAAGCAACAGAAAAAAGTATAACCACAAAGCCAGTTAAGGTTTCTACTCGTCCAAGAGTAACCAAACATGGTGGTGGTACAATTCAAGCTACTGGAGGTAAATGAAGTCAATAGTTTTTTCACATAAAGGCAAACGAGAAGTCAATCAGGATTTTGTTTTGGTTCAAAACATAAATCCTGAAACTTATCTGCATCTTATTGCTGATGGTATGGGTGGCTATGATCATGGTGAAATTGCAGCAAAATTGGTTGCTGAAAGTGTATTGACTTTTTTATCAACCGTTGAAACCATTAATGAAGCACAAATCCAAAAAGCAATTAACAAGGCTAATCTTGCTATAAGACAGCTCCGAGAAAAGAACAATAGTAAAATTGGAGCCACTGTCGGTGGCATCATACTACAAGCTAATCAAGCCATTTGTTTTTGGGTTGGGGACGTGAAAATCTTACATTACAAAAACAACCGATTGGTCAAAGAATCTACCTCACATACCTTGATGAATGAAATTATTAAAAATGGGTCAATCAAAGATCCAAAACAAATTAGCAAGTACAAGCATGTTGTTACTCGATCCGTTCAGGGTGATGTTGAACATTCTCAAATTGAATCATTCACACAGAAAAATTTAGATAGTTCTGACTTGTTCTTGGTGTGCTCTGATGGAGTTCATGACCTGTATGATGGTATTCATTTACAGCAAATATTAAACACATCCGATTCAAACGAAGAAGCATTTAATAGGATCGAAAAACGCTTGTTGGATGAGGCTAAAGACAATTTTTCGTTGATCGCTTCTTCTGTGTAAGTCAAGATGCAAAAGGAGAATTTGGTCCAGTTTCGTGGTGGCGTAGATACTCTGTAATGAGTTTTACGGTAGCTGCCGAACGGTTTTTGTACATGGGCTTATCCTGATGATCCCTTTCCTGAAGCATCATATGAATTTTACGTTGGTCTTCGGTATCAATAAACTTCTTGCAGGCACGAATAAAAGCATTACGGCTGCATCCTCGTATTTTGAGCCTTCGCATATCTACATACACAAAGAAGCTTCTGCGTTTTTTGTATTCGTCTTTACTGATGCTCCCATCCGCAAAGGCATTGTTAGCAAGGTTGTATTGTTCATCTACAATGTAGGTGGCAATTCGTACTAAAAAGTAGTTGGGGATTCGGCTTTCATACCTCGACACATCATCCACCTGATGATGCAAACGGAGCCATGTACAGTTTTGCCATTCGGTAGTGGTGATTTTGGCAATAGACTGGTGACTAATCATAATATCCAGTCCGTTGTGGCGGTTGGTGGTGAGCAAACCAACTACGGTTTGACCTTTTGCACCTACCATGTATTTATCCAAGTCTTCCAGTACCAATAAGCCATTTTTAAACTGGTTAACCATACGTTGTACCACATCACGTTTTTCCTGAATGCTCATGTTTTGTCCGCTTTTGGCAATTGGTCGGATCCTACGAGCTTGCACCTTGGTGAGAGCTTTGATATGAAAAGGGCTTACCGTTGGAAACATCGGGTAATCATCATCGTTCACATCAAAAGCCAGTACCTTTCTGCCTTTACGTCCGGTAGAGGCATCGTCTTTCATGTAGTGGCGTATCTCGGTTACATTGCGATAGGTTTTACCTACACCGGTTTCTCCACAAACAAGTACCAACATGGGTTGGCGTTCCAAATCTTCTTTGGAATACGTAATGGGCTTTCTGCCTCTGGTCGATTTCTTTTGTTCTATGTCTTGATTAGTCGTTTCCTTCGTCATCCTGTGCTACTTCTAATACAGTATTTTCTTCTTTTTTCCCGAAAGTAGATTCACTACTTTCTCCTCTAAATCTCATATCCTCTTCATTTTCTTCTTCTTGTTCCATGGTTGGTCATAAGCCGGTTTGGGCATGGCATTGGCTTTTTCTTCCCGAATAATTTCCAATATGCGATCAAGCAGAATTTCATTTTCGGCTCGTATTTCCATTACCACTTGGGCTTTCTTAATCAGGATTGAGAGTACCGCACCCAGTAATTGTTGTTCGGGAGTGAGCTTTTTGGCTTTCTTTTTCAGAATGGCAATAAGCAAAGGGCGAAGCAGGATTTTATCCTCTTCATCGAGCTTGATGCGTTTGACGTTTTTAGCATTCTGCTCGTCAATAACCTGAACAATTTCTTCAAAGTCGTAGAAGTCTTTGTGCTTTTTTATTTTCACAAAAAAGCCACTTCCAACGACAAGCACATTGTCGGTCATACCCAGTAAAGTATCCGCAGCTTGCTTGGCATGTCCGGTCGGGAGTTCAAAATCTTCTCCGTCTAGTTCATCCAAACCGTCTTCACCTTCTTCATAGGAACCAATTTCCTGTTCGGGAGCATCGAAGATGTTTTGGTCAAAGTCATCGTTTATGGATGGTTCACTTTCCAATTCATCTTCATTTGATTCTTCCTGTTCTTCGTTTTCGTCAGTCGGTTCGGTTTCTTATTTAGGAGTAACTACCTTTTTGCCATGACCGATTTCATCTTCTACTACCGGTTGGTTTAGCGGACTGTTATTTTCGTCCGGAATCTCTTCAAAAGCCACGTTTTCGGCTCCTGAATTCAATACTTGTTCCAGGGCTTGTTCATAAAAAGGAGAAAATAAAAAAAGGTCGATAGTTCATTTATATTTGGATTACTAAAAACAAAATATAAAAAATGAACAACGACCTTTCAAGCAACGAAATTAGAAGATTTTATCAAGAGTTACAAGAGAACCTAGTAGATAATAGAAGTAATATTGGGCGTAAGCATGAACTAGCGTTTGTGATAACCTTGTTGATTGTTTCGATACTACTCAGTTATGACCATTTAAGTCTAAGCAAAATACATCGTGATATGAAACGTCACTATGCTCATTTGTGCATTTTCTTACACAAGCACCCTAAAGGAAGTTCTTTTGAACACTTAAATCAAAAGGACATGGAAAAGATACAAAATGAACTGAATAATAGACCTAGTAAAAGATACCAATACCTATCGAGGTCTATTATTCTATGAAAATGGATAGAAAAGTTGTATTTATCGCTTGAATGCACGTTTCATGATTTTTTTATTACATGATTCTTCTAAATTAAAATACAGTAATTTCTTTAGTTTGAAACATATTTTAACTCAAAAAGTCGTGAATTCTTTAATTTGTGAGATAGCAAATTAAAAAATAAGGCTGATTTTTTAGTTTGAAACATATTTTAACTCAAAAAGTCGTGAATTCTTTAATTTGTGGGATAGTAAATTAAAAAATAAGATTGTTTCTTTCGTTTGATAATCTACAAATTAAAAAAGAGAGCCATAATATAGATATGTTTTTATGTTGTGCCCAAGTAGTTGCTTCAATTAAAATTTTAGTGTTTGATAGTGGTGTAAAGTTATTTTTAATGACCTCATAGAAGTTCGTTAGCTCCGTTTATGACTTTTATCTGTGATGGTCTTTTAGACCAGAAGATAGCACCACTTCCGATAAAGGGTTCTGCATATAATGGTTAAGGTATAAGTTATAATATTCCCAAAATTATTTCCTCTCTTTTTTTTAGTCGTCGGGTTAAATATACCTCTTGTTTTAAAGTTCCATTGATAAAAAAGTGTAACCAATATGTAACCAGAATCAGGTATTTATGCACATTTTCGTATAGTTGGAAATAAAGTGTGTTCCTTCTAATTTATTGTCAATCAATTAGTTGTTTAATGAAAAAGGCAGTCGAGAGACTGCCTTTGTGATCCCAAGGGGATTTTGTAAGTATTTGTATTATAGTTTGTTACCTGTTTGTGTAACAGTGGTGTAACAATTAAATGAAATGAATAAAAAAATATTGTTTTTACTTTGATTAAAGTCTATGCTTAGTGTGAAAGTTATACATCAAAATCTTAAATTTTAGTCTTTATTATTTCATATACTTAATTAAGGTTCCATAAACAATTTTTAAAGTTAAATTTTAGATTTCTGCTATTTTAGTTATGTGAGATACATTAATTATGAAAAATTTATGATTCTACTTCCAAAAATATTAAGAATATATTTATTTACGGCTCTTGTCTTTTATTGTTTTATAATAATCAAGATTAATGTCTGTTTTATATTTTGACCATTAAACACCTTTATGTAAATTTGTGTTACTACTAATATGTCAGTGATGAAGATGAACTGTGTTTCCTTTTATTGCATAAGTCTTTAATATATTGTTTGTTTAGATAGTTGTTTGCCCTTGGGGTTTAACATCGATCAAACAAATTATGCGAATGTGTTTTTCTGTTAATTGTTGAAAATATTAATGAATTCTCTCTGATAAGGTACATATAATTGAAAATATTTTAGGAATAAAAAAAGTAATTAGTGCACCTAAAATCATAAAAATCCACCAAAATTTTATCTTGATTATACTCCATTCTAGGTGTTTGTAGGTTAGCTTTTGTATTCTATCATCTAATTTTTTTTCGACATCTTTATTTTTTAAATAAATCTCCATACCACCCTTCTCATAAATACTATAACCTAGCTCTGTTAACTTATATATTTTTGATGTTGGTGATGTTTTTTCGATGCATTCTATTGAAATTGCTCTGTCATATGCTTTACTTCTTAATTCGCTTTCGCCACTGAGTCGTGGACCTATTCGTTCATTTCTATAGCATTCATTAATGAGATTATTAATTTCTTTGATAAGTTGTTTTTCCATAATTAAAAAAGTTGTTTTGGCTTTAATATGCTAATTAGATTTAGTAAATTTTTATTATTATATATATTTATTGGATATTAACCATAAATCTTTACTTGTTTATGAAATATTTGTATTGGGGTACTATAATCCTGTTGATTATTTTTATTATTACAACATTATTGTTTACATTAAGTTCAGATTTAGAATTTGATGATCAGTTAAAGATGTTGACTCTATCTGGTGCATTGTTTTCGATATTTTCATCTACGATTATTGTGACATATAACAATGTTCAAATTAAGCAACGTGAGATGGAACTTAATATTTTTAAAAATAAGACTGAAGCATATGACCTTTTCTTGGAGGCTTTATTGACTATTATTTTTGAT
This sequence comes from Prolixibacteraceae bacterium, assembly GCA_025210775.1. Taxonomy (GTDB): domain Bacteria; phylum Bacteroidota; class Bacteroidia; order Bacteroidales; family Prolixibacteraceae; genus Halosquirtibacter. The sequence continues at coordinate 3,671 of JAOARB010000028.1, read as the reverse complement.
GAAAAAAGAAATAAAACATCTCCAAAAGCAAAGGAACTCATAATTAAATTTAAGAAAGGTTTATTAAATTGGGGAAGTTCTCAGTTAATAAAACAGTATATTGTTTTTGAAGATTTTTTGAATTCAGACACTAAAGACGAACATGAGTTCTTTCGTCAAACAAATATCTTCTTAAGAAACCTTAGGAAAGAACTTGGATTATCAGTGAAAAACGATGAAAAGTTGTTAGAAATATTCTTGACATCAGATTCTAGAGCCATTATGAATGCTCATTCTTGATTTCTTATAAAAAGTTAGTATTAGTCATTTATATAGACTTTTTAAAATAAAATAAATATCTTTATTATTGATATGTAAAATGTGTGTATCATGGTTATTAAAGAATAATTCATATGTATTATTGAATAATTGTACGATAATGCGTTTTATGTTTTAAATATAACTATATGAGAAAAAGAAGAAAATCTGACGATGTTATTCAGCGGATTCATTATAAGAAATCATTAAAAAAAAGGTATAAGTGTAGATATAATAATGTTTATTATAAAAAGGATAAATATGATAGATTACATGATTCAAAGGTGATCAAAAATTCCTTACATGTTTATCGTATATTACAAGAAAGGAGTATGAATCTTGAAAAACATACTTCTGATGTAGTTAATATGCCAAATGTATTTTCGTTGGAAAAGAATTTTGATAAATCAATGATCTTTATAAAAGAGTTATCTGATAGTTTAGCACAATTGGAGAGTTCTCATTTATATCTTGATTGTGCAAAATGTAAAGAGACAGAGATAGGAGCTTTATTTTTATTAAAGACTGTTTTACAGGAATATCTTGATGATTTTAGATATGCAGTTTTACATAAAAAAACAAGACTTTTTTATAGTCCACAACGTATTGAGATTATTCCATCGAGAGATCAAAGGGTTCACAACTTATTTGTAAGTTGTGAGATTTATTCAGGTGAGACGTTAAATAATGGGAAGTTAGAGTATTTGCAACAGAAGTCTAGTGGCTGGCAAAGAGGTTCATCAAATCGTAGAAGAATAAATGAAAATAAAAAAGGTGCTGCAGTATTTGCCCTAAGAGATATTATTTCTGAAGGGTTAGGTGTTCAGGGGTTAGAATTAACACCTAAAGGTATTGGACATTTTGATGGGATTCTTAATGAAATATTGGGTAATGCTGAAGATCATTCAGGTATGTATAGAGGTTCATGGTATTGCTTTGCAAATTTTGAAGAAAATACAAGTACTAGAACGGGAAAAATTAATGTTGCGATTTTAAATTTTGGAAGATCTATTTATGAAAGTTTTATATACAATGAAGCGAATTCAAAATTAAATAATGAAATTTATTCTCGTTTTTTGAAGATCCAGAAAAAATCGAGAGAGATTACTGAAGAAAATATATTTACCTTATCAGCTTTACAAGAAGGTGTTAGTAGCTTGTTGTATGAAGATTATAGTAGAGGTAATGGTTTTACTAATTTGATTGAAAGTTTTTTTGCAATAGGTGATTTCAAGAGTAAAGAACATTCAGCTAATCCTAGAATTTTGATTTATTCTGGGAAGACTGGAGTTAAGTGTGATGCTACTTTTAGTTTATATTCAACGAAAAATGGTCATACACTATCTTTAAATAAAGAAAATAAATTAGATTTACCTCCAGATTCTGGTTATATTTGGAGCCACGAAACACATTTTCCTGGAACATTAATTACTGTTAAAGTATATCTTAATCGGGAGCATCTAAAGAAAAAGCAGAATGAGAAAAGCAAAAATTAAATTGAAAGGCTATCAAAAGAATGGACGTGAAATTTTTATTGGACGTTCTCAAGGCAATGAAGCTAGGGATGATGCTAATCTTGAAGCTTTAGAGAAGGAATATGACAAAATAGTCGTAATTATTCCTAAAGGAACTTCGTCAATCAGTCCATCTTTTTTCCTTGGGATGTTTTCTAAATCGATTATGTCATTAGGAGGAGTTGATAACTTTCTAAAAAAATATGAATTTGAATTTTCAGATGATGATCATGATGTTAAAGAATTTTTAAAACTTAATATTGAATCATCATTATTAAGAGCAAGAACTGCTTGGATTAAAAGAACCTAATTTATAGAATTGATATGGATTGTATCGTGCTAAAAAAAATTATTCCATCATTAATCTCTCCCCTTATACTTGTAGGATTTAATGGTTTGGTCTTTTATATTACTTTTAATAATGATAGGAAAAATAGAAAGAAAGATGTTAAATTAAAGTGGTATTTTGATATTGTCTTGAATAGTCATCTTGAAAATATCCTTAAATTTGAGGAGTCGTTAAATATTCTTATGCATGATTTCATAGATGCAGTTGAGTTGTCGGTAGATGATAAAAAAAGTATCTTCATAAATGAGTCAAAGTATAATGCAGAGACTACAAAATTAATTGGTAAATTCACAAATCATATTCTTGCTACTTTAGTGTTTTATAACAAAGAACTAAAAGAAGAATTCGAAGAAAAACTTGACTGTTTTACCGATGAAATCCAAAGTGCAATTATAGATCATTCTGCATCTATGATTAACAGGAATGATTTTGAGTCGACATTAGATTTAAATCTTCAAAAATTTAAGAATGATTACTTGTCTGTTTTAAATTCACCAATGTTAGAGTCATAAACTACTAAATCAAAAATTTAGCAAATTCTTTAGTTTGAAACATGTTTTAACTCAGAAGGTCGTGAGTTTTTTAAATTATGGGATGGCTAATTAAAAAATAAGGCTGTTTCTTACGTTTGTTAATCTACAAATAAAAAAGGAAGCCATAATATAAGTGTGTTTTTATGTTGAATTTAAGGGTTTGCTTCAATTAAAATCTTTGTGTTCATCTACCCAAGATTGTACGCTTATAATAGTTCGTTGATAAATGATATTTTCATTAATTCAATATGTAATTAAAACTAGATATGAAAATATGACATTTTTGTAATTGTTGCTTTAAAAGCAAGTTTGGATATTGTCTTTTTTAGATATCTCTTATGAATTGTTGACTAATAACCTTTGATTTTTATGGTATTGATTTAAAGGTCCGTGAATAGATCGGTTGGTTTATGTAGGGCTTCGAAGTCGTAGTTTGCTGTAAGGACTTCGATCTTTGATTTGTTTGGTTTTCCAGTACTGTTGTTATTGGCCACACTTACTGTCTGTTTGATTTGCTTTTGATACCATTCATGTTTCTCAGTATATTCGGAAAGGATATCAGAAGGATAACTACTTAAAAGGAATTTACCTTTGATAGAGGATAGGAGAGTAAGGAGGGCTTTAAAGTCCTCTTTGCTATATCCATCATAGTGTCCACAATCGCTGTTGAAGTATGGAGGATCACAATAAAAGAAAGCGTCTTTTTGATCTCTGCTATTGATAATGCGTAAGGCATCGGTACATTCGATTTGTACATTCTGAAGTCGTATGGCCAATTCTTCTGAGAATTCGTTTCGTTTGTTGTTAATTTTTTTTGAAGTACAGTTTTTGCTGATGTCATATCCCCATGTTCCATCTATCATTGACGAGAAACTTTGGTTGGCCATTACCCAAATGGCCCATGCTCTTTTTTCTCTGGAGAACATATGAGGGTTGGCATATACAACTTTTGCATCGTTGAATTGAGAGCGTGAGTGC
>JAOARB010000027.1 GCA_025210775.1 Prolixibacteraceae bacterium | reverse complement strand
TGTCTCCTTTATGATCGTTTTTACTTGATCTGGTAAATGCTTTAGTGAGTAGTGCCCTTATATTCATAACCATAGAATTCTTTAGATCTATGGCAAACGTAAAAAATAGGCTTCAAAGAAAGGGTAGACATTGTCTACTTTGTTATTATTTATAAGGATCAATAGTTCTTGTTTTATACGTATTGAAAAAAATTATCAAATCAATATACTTGAGTTTGATTATTATTAATATATTTAAATACAATTATTTTTTAATTAACAATTTAGTGATTTATGGGAAAGATAACCGTATTGGACATCAATCAAGATGCAGAAGATATTGTAAAAGATATTTTATTGGTTGCAAAGGAAAAATATCCAAATCTAGATTCAGATGAAGAAGTGATAGGAAAAATGTTTTCTGATATCAAAAAAAAAATGGGGAATCAATTTAGTAGTAAAAATGTGTTAACTAATAGTCTATGTTTAAAAATTGAAAAAGAAGTAGTGCGGCCTAAAGAATATGAACCTACAGATTTTCCTAAAGTTTTAGCATTAATGAAATTTCTAGGTATACGATTAGGATAGAAATATTCAAATTAAATATGAAGAAGTTATTGGAGTAGAATGGGGAGGAGTTGAACCTCCCCGCTCTCTATCATATGTTGTATCCTAGTAGGTTCTGGTTTTTAATTCCACATAAAGAGCACCAACCCAGTAACCAGCATCATCTCATGATTCATTGTTATTATATCCATATTATTAATTGTTAATGGTAATACAAGTGAAATATTAAATGATGAAATTAAATCTTTTCAACTAGGCATTAAACAAAAGCAATTCTTCTAAGCAAATATAATAAGTATTCATCTAAATAAACAATTTTATTTGTGTCTTATGAAAGACTTATAGTTCGAGTATCTATAGTTTGTAGTTGCTAAAAAGAACTCACGATTCAATAAATGAAAAATTTCTATATAAGTTATTGTTGGATCAATTTTGCGAGCTTTTTTGAGGTCTTCCTCAAAGAGCTCGCAAAATCCTTCTCGTGTAATCATTCGAATGATACGATGTGCTTGGTGTAGGGTAGTTGGTAGTTGTGGCTTTTCTTTATATTTCATGGCAGTATGATTTTAAAAGGTACGTAATGGTAAGATATATTCTTGTTGGTCTTCTGGAGTTGCCATGGAGCATCCAATGGCAATAATATCTGTCACTACTCCATCAATTTTATCTCTTGATTTCTTTTTATCTACTTTGATATTATCATTTGTATCTTTGGAGATAACTACATTTCGGAACATCCAATATTTTACGGGATCATTCATTAGGTCTGCTTCACCTTTGTAGATGATGCGTTCTAACTCTTTGGTCGGTTCAGACATGTTCTTGATTCCTTGGTGGTATTCAAAAAGAATATCTTCCAACCCCCATCCTTGAAGCCCTTGGATTACACCATGGTATGCTTTATAAGGGTCATATCCTAAAGCTTTACAATTGTATTTCTCTAAGATTATAGCAATATCATCTACCATACGATCAATATCTATAACGTTTCCATCGAAAACATATATCCAACCTTCTCGATGCCATTTTAGATAATCCACCTTATCAGCTCTTTCTTGTACTTTATCTTGCGGTATCCAATACCATGTTTTAAATACAGGTCGACCATTCACATCTGGAAAATATAAAGAGAAAGAATTTACATCGACATGGGATGCAAGGTCAAGACCTCCGTAACATATTTGACCTGTAAGATCTTCCATGGAAGTCCCATGATTGTTCTGTTTTACCTTCTCATCGCTAATCCATACTTCTGGAGCATTCACCCATAGGTTAAGATTTTTGGTTTTAAAATTTACTTCCTCAGATGTACGTAATAATGCTTCATTGAATTGAGATTTAAAACGGTCCATATCTACGGAGATGTTTAAATTGGGATTGGCTTTTACCCATTCGGATTCGTCTTTCCATTTTTCTGGATCATCGATGGTGAAAATAAAGACAAAGGTGTCATCGGATTTTTTGTTCCCTTCAAGTATGTCTACACAAGTATTGCGATATTCAAAACAAGGCAATGTTTTATCTCTTCCTGCAGTGGTGATAATAAAAACCAATGGCTGTAATCTGTTTCCCATTGCTGATGTGATATTATCCAGGACATCATTATTCTTCCACACGTGATATTCATCGATGATTGCACAGTGTGGATTGATTCCTTCAATCCCATCGGAGTCTCGGCCAAGTGGAGCCACTTTACTCATTGTACTTTGAAATACAATGGATTTTCTCATCCGAGAAGTTCTTTGTTTGAGTGCAGGAGAACGATTAAGCATCTCTTTAGCTTTGTCAAAACAGATCATTGACTGTTTCTCTACAGATGCAGCACAATATATCTCAGCTTCTTTTTCCCCATCGAAGATCAACATATAGTTTGCTATGGCTGCTGCAAAAGTGGTCTTCCCATTTTTCTTTGCGATCTCAGTATATGCCTTTGTAAAACGTCTTCTTCCGTTTGCTTTCTTCCATCCAAAAATAATATAGATAATTGCCGCTTGCCAAGGTTCACATTCGAAGGGAACATACTTGCGTTTGTCTGGTGTGTGATAGACTAACTTTAGAAAATCGAAAACTTTTTTTGCAGACTTCTCATCAAAATACCATCCTTTCTCTGGAGCGTGAACCAAATCGTCTAGATGTCTTTGACATGCGAGACGGATATAGTTGCATGCAGGTATG
>JAOARB010000026.1 GCA_025210775.1 Prolixibacteraceae bacterium | reverse complement strand
TTGCGGTTGCAAAGATAAGTTATTTATCTTCAAAACTCCAAATGTTTTTTCATTTTTATTTTCAAGCGAAAACTCATTTTCAAAACATCTCAAATATCGTTTAGAACGACGCTCTCGTTTTTCTCGAAAGCGTTGCAAAGAAAGGGCTTTTTACCCCATACTTCCAAATAAAAAGTAAACTTTTTTTGAAACTATTTACGCCCCTTTTCCGTATCTGTCTAATCAAAAAGATGTTATACAGCACATTTTATTTAATTAAAATCTGCATGGTTTGTATCTCAATCCAAACATTAATGAATTCTCGAAATGGATTTATTTGCCACATTGTATCAACAGCCCAACAGGTGGGCATTAAATATCACCAGAAAAAGACTGTATTGAAAGGTACTTCCTCCATGGTTTGTCCATGGTTGCTCCATGGTTCCTCCATCGAAAACCCCCAAATCGATGGACAAACCATGGACGAACCATGGAGGAACCATGGACAAACCCTTTATTTGACCTATCTATGTTTTCACGGAAACACTCTCTTCAAATCAAACAGTCACCCACTATGTTTTCTTCTATTTATATTACAAGACGGGGTTGTAAGGGAATGTAAATTAAACTCTGTATGATTTATTATTGGAATAAAAGTCAACATCCTCATTTTTAAATGACAGGATTGCTCCAATAGTATCTGTTTTTCAGGACAGAGTCCAATGATTTTTATCAAGATCCCTAAAAACTTATTACAACACACATAAATATATCATAACTATTATTTACATTTGCAACCAAATACGTAATTAGAGTAGGTATTCCCCCAAATGGGCATTATATATGACTGCTTATAGGAAGGAATATAATAGGGAATCTAGTGAGAATCTAGGACAGTACCCGCTGCTGTAATGCTACGACAGAAGATGTAAGATACAATAAACCACTGAAGGCAACTTTGGGAAGGGAGTATTTTACAAGTAGCTAAGTCAGAAGACCTGCCACTCTAACAAATAGAATGCATTGAATTACGCCTTCGGGAGTTAGGGTGGTCGCATTAGGATCTAATTTCGGTTTTACAAAAACCGAGGTTACTGTTGTTGCTATAAACAATAGTAGGCATTAGAGTAAGGACCATTTAATATTCTCGAAGGGGGATTAATTAAATAACAAACGTTGTTCTTATTCTTTACTATGAAAAGAAATCTACTATTTCTCTTTTTATTACTCTGTGGGCTTAGCACATCAGCCCAAGGATATCAAGAGAGTTTTGAAAGTGACCATTGTCTAGAAAATAATTCTTGGACAATAATCAACCAAGGTGGTAGTAATGCATGGGCTATAGCTCAGAAGCCACGCACTGGTGACAACTCTGTTTCGATTAAATACAACAGAGAATCGCATGACGACTATCTTATCACCCCTTATTTAGAAGTAAAAGAGGGAGATCAATTTAGTTTTTGGGCCAAAGCATCGAGTACATATTACAGTGAGAAGTTCGATGTCGTAATAACAGAATTGGCCCCTACTCCAGAAAATTTCACGACCACCCTAGAGTCCGTTGAAAAAGTTCCAGCAGTATATACAGCATACACTTATGATCTAAAGGATTATGTAGGCAAGAAAGTCTACATTGCGATCCATACGACAGCAAAGAACCAAGGCACTTTATCGGTAGATGATTTTAGTTGTCCTAATAGGTATATTCCGAAAGAAGCACCAAGTAAAGGAGTAGCAACAAATCCAACCGATCAAAGTACGGATTTAGATAATGTAGTCACATTAGAATGGGCCAATATCCCGTTTAGCGAGAGCTATCTTCTTTCGGTAGGAACCAATGTAGAGGCAGATAACTTACATAAAGGGAAAGAGATTAACGGCACCTCGTTAAAGCTAACTTCCTTAAAATACAACACAACCTATTACTGGAAAGTATCGGCACAAAACGAATATGGCATTGGAGCATCTTCAGAGGTATTCCGATTCACAACGATGGAAGATCCAACAGTAAGTTCTTTCCCATGGACAGAAGATTTTGAAGGAGCCACTTTTCCACCACAAGGATGGAAGATACTCAATCCAGACAATGATTCGCAACAGTGGATTAGAAGTAATACCCAAGGATTTGAAGGGTCAAAATGTGCATCAATAACATCGGGATATAGTAGGAAAAATGAATGGTTAATCACAGCACCCATCATTTTACCAACAAAAGCATTACTAAAGTATTATGCCAAAGAGAAATATGCAAAAGTAAAGATTGGCATCTCCACCACAGGAACGGCAGCAGAAGACTTTGAGATCGTACACACCCAAAGTGTAACTGAATCGATGGAACAATATCTACTTGATCTATCTAAATGGCAAGGGAAACGTGTTCGCATTGGGTTCTATATGGATGGATACAAATCCATTGATTTAGACCATATCTCTATTAAGACAGGAGAGAATATCTTTTTTGCTTCGGCATCTTACACTTCCACCGCAGATACTCCAATTAAAATTGGTGCGACAAACAAACTTCTTACTAAGTCAATCATTAACACAGAAGGCGAAGCAGGGAGTGTTCCATTAGAAAACATCACCCTTGCAATTCCTGAAGCAACAGACATATCTTCTATTAAGAAGCTAAAAGTATGGACCAGTAGTGAGGATACATTTGAAGGAGCCGTTCTATTAAAAGAGGTTACTCCAATTGAATCGAAAGAGTTGTCCGTAAGCGTAAGCCACAACTTAGTTAGAGGAGCAAACTATTTTTGGATCACTGCAGACATTAACGAAGCAGCGAAAAGAGGCAGTTTGGTTGGATGCAAAATCGCATCGCTAGTAGTTGGAGGCAAGCGTCATGCATTAGAAGACAACAAAGATTATGTTCTTCGTTCATTAGAGCATATGCTTAATATGGAAGGTGGAAAGCAGATCGAAAAGATCAGCTCCGATCTATATTTCTATGATAATGGCGGGATAGAAGAAAGATACACCACGGATTTTGAAGGAACCATCACGTTCAAACCCCATACTGAAGGCAAAGTTATTTCATTACGTTTTAACTCATTTGATATATTCAAGACCTCATCAACGGGAGGAAATGATCTCTTTGAGATATACGCAGGAAGCACCAAAGATTCACAAAAGCTAATAGGAACATATCTTGAGATGCCTCCAGTGATTGAGTCCGAGAGTAACGATGGAGCTTTGACAATTCACTTCAAGGTAAATACAGGAATACCAAAAACAGGATGGGAAGCGGTAGTTAAAGAGATCACTCCTCAAAAGATGGAGGTATCAAATATACAAGCAATCGACCCATCAAATAAAGTCTTTGCACCAGCTGACAGCAAAGTTCTATTAGGAGGGATAAAAGTAACGACATCACATACGATCACCCCACTAATATTGCAATCTATTCCATTCGGTTTAGAGGGAGCTAAAGCCTTAGAAGATGTTTCCAATTTATATCTTGTGTCAACAGGAATAAACGCCACATTTAAGCCAGAAAATATTATTGGTACCACTTCAATAGAAGAGTTAAATGGAACGATAACGACAAAACAGGCACTAAGGTCAGGGGACAACTATTTCTGGATCGCAGCAGATATAAAAGAGAATGCCACGAATAAAGATCAATTCTCATTATCGATTCCAAACCTAAAGATATCAGAGCAGACACACAGTCTCAATTCTAAGTATGAATATACCATCTCAACAGATTATGCGATGCCATCTTCTGGAACATACGAGGTAAATGTAGCTACTCCTATTCGATTCACAGACAGCAATCCAGAGGGGAAATATGAACCAAGAGATAGAGCCACAGTCACTTTTGTTCCTAAAAGATCAGGAGAAAAGGTACGTATAAAATTCAATTCATTCCATTTCCCATTTAGTTCAAGTTCTTACTATGGGATGAGGGCTGAATTTAAGATTTACGATGGAAAGACTAAAGCATCGGAGTTATTTGCTTTAAATGCAAGGAATAAAGATAGTGGACCCGATAGTTTTATCACCTCAACAAGTGAAGATGGAGCCCTTACCATCTATTTTGACTCGAAAGCCAACGCGTCATACCATACAGCAGAAGGTTGGGATGCTGTGGTTACTACTGTAAAAGATGAGCCACTACACGTTACAGAAGCGACACAAAAGGATCTATCTTCAAATATCTTAAACCTTGGAGAAAAGAATAGGCAGATGTTACTTGTAAAGGTTGCAGCAGAAGGAACACAGTTAAATCCAAATGCACAGAACCTAGAGTGGAGTCTTGACTATGGAGATACAGAGATCTCGTCTATAGAGCAGGTACATGTCTATTATCTAGCCAACAAAGACAATTTTGAAGAGGCAGAAAAGGTAGGGTCATTCACAGGAGAAGAGCGTAGTCATTTCAATACTTCTAAAGCGTTGGTTGAAGGAGACAATCATTTCTGGATCACACTTGATTTATCGTCTGATGCAGCCATAGACTCAGAAGTAAAGGTTAAGCTCTCTTCTCTTACATCAGACACAAAAGCGGTAGTAGTTCAAAATAACGACAACTATGCATCTGGTATCTTCAAAAAGATACTACTCTTCAATAGTGAAATAGAGGAATGCAGTATCAATAATGTACCTACTCAATTTTATGATGATGGAGCTGCAGAGGAAGTATACAGCAAATCTCAAAATCATAGTATTGTTTTTGTTCCAGAGACACCAGGGGAATATGTAAGAATCGATTGGAATAAGATTGATTTGGATAAATATGGGTACGATGAGATCAAAGTATACAATGGTAGAGGGACAGACAAAGAGAAGCTACTTTCAACATATGAAAAGACACTAGACACTCCCGTTACAGACAAGGCAACCAATGATGATGGAGTACTAACGGTTCATTTTAAATCGAGCAGTTATAGCACACCTAAAGATGGTTGGGAGGCATCGATTATAAGCTTTACACCTAAATCAATTGCATATAAAGAGGCAGAACTATTTGCATCAGAGAAAACCAACGTACTTAAAGGAGAAGAAAAATATCGTGTTCTTAGGATGGATCTAACTTTTGATGGGGAGAAATCCTTCGAAACCATTAAAAGCTTCCATGGTGATTTTGGACAGAGCACACAGGCAAATGATATTCAAGAAATTCAACTGTGGTATTCAAAAGAGAGCACAAGTTTAGAGAATGCTGTTTTGATAGAGGGTAAAGAGGTCAAAACGAACTCAAAACAATACACCTTCTCTCCTAATATGAAGGTCGAGAAAAGTGAAACCATTCATTTCTGGGTTACATATAATATTAAAAGTAGTGCAACCATTGGGGATCGTATTGATGGAAATATTACATCTATCGACCTAAATGATCAGAACGTCTCATTGCCAACAAAGCCAGAACAGACAAATACCATCACTGCTGGTAAACATGGGGTTTATGAAGTTGGTCCAGAGAAAGAGTACCTTTCGCTACAAGTTGCATTAGAAGATCTGGCAGCCCATGGTATTGATGGTGCAACGACACTAAACATTAGTGATGGTAGATATGATGAGGTAGCGAACTTCCCATATATTCAGGGATTGTCAAGTTCAAATCCATTAACAATACAATCTGCATCACATGATGCTACCAAAGTCACTTATGTAAATCAAACAGCAACGGAAGAGATAAAAAGCATCTTCCATATTAGCCACAATGCACATGTAACGATAAAAGATATCTCTTTTGAATCGGGACATAAATCACTGGATGAACTTGTAAAGATTGATGGTAATAGCCAACACATCACATTTGAATCTTGTCGTTTTATCGCACCTCTTGCGACGAGTTATAGAGAAGACATCAAGTTGATCAAAACAGAGGCAGAGAATGTAGCCAATCAAAACAACGATCATCTATGTTTTAGAAATAACCATTTTGAGGGAGGATATATTGCTCTTGACCTAGGAGGTACAGGGTATGTTAGACTTCCAAAGCAAAAAGATTGTATCGTAGAAGGTAATACTTTTATCAATCAAGGGTCGAAATCAATCTATCTGCATGACACCAAAGATATCCACATCTTTGACAACACTATCCAGAACAACTTAACCACCAAAGGAGGTTACCAAGGGATGGATATCTACAGAGCATCTGGATCACTTGATGTTTACAATAATACAGTAGATCTTCAACTGACAGACTATGCCTACGGTATTGAATGTAGAGATGGTAAAGGGGTTGCCGAAGAGAGACAACATGTTTACAACAATAGCATTGCGATAAATACAGAGAAAGGTAGAAGTTTTGGTATCTATATCTCTAGAGAGTGTCGATTTATTGATGTTGTCTATAACAGTGTGAACATGTATGGGAATAATAGCAATGCTGTTGGGATTGCTTCAATCGGAAGAAATGGAGAATATCCTCTATCCCATCATTTCCAATATAACAACATAATGGCGATGGCTGGATACGCAATGTATTTTAAATCGTTGACATCCGAGGATCAAGTCTTGATTCAAAAGAATAACCTTTTCTCAAGAAATGGTGTTAAGATTGATGATACAGATATTGCTACAATCGAAGAGATAAATGCCAAAGACGCCTTTACTGATAATATTGCAATACCTTCGATCTTTATCTCTAATACGGATCTCCATTTAACCAATGACATGCTATTGGATATTGGAGAGGCAGTCACTTATGTGGCTAAAGATATGGATAATGAAGTTCGAGAATATCCAACCACTGTTGGTGCTGACCAGTATAAAGAGATTAGTAAAGTAGCTCCTCTATTTACAGAAGGATATCCTAAAGTTGTCTCTACCAATGACACACAGATTAAAGTAGAAGTATCGAGTGATAAAGCAGGAGAAGTATTCTGTCATTTATATACAAACGAAGCCAATCAGTTAAGCGCAGAAGAGATCATCGCACGAGCAAAGATCAATAGTTCAATTGTAAAAGAGTCGATCTCTGCAGGTAAAGCCAAGATTGTAGTATTAAATAATCTAGAACCTCATACGCAGTATAAGATATCTGTAGTGGTTGAAGATCTAAATGGACTACACTCTATTCTTAAAACACTAGAAGCAGAAACAGATTTTGAGCAAACAAAGATTGCAGACTTTGAGCAAGTAATAGACAAAGACGGAGTCATTACTTCTGGAACGATCGATGCGACTGGTATAACGATCTTCGATTCTAAAGATGATAACCACCAACATGTTGCACAAATTGCAGCCAAAGGCAAGGGGCTCTTTAAGATGAATAATACAGTAGATGGAATCTCATGTAAAGGATTCTATTACCAATCATCGGAAGAAGCGCAGATCACGATTCAGAAGACAGAAGGGAATACGCAAGTCACATTACCTACAACGGAAGGTAGATGGAACTACTATAGTTTATTACAATATGGTTCGATCCTATCATTTGAAATAAAAAATAGCGGTTCGGCATTAAATGTTGATGATATCCATAAAAAGCCATTGGCATTGACTACAGCTCCTATTGAAAATATCCGTATTACCAAGGGAGAAAATGCAAATGTAGAAATCGTTATTATTGGTGGTCATGCACCATATAACGTTACATGTCTATCAAAAGAACACCGTGTAAATCAGAATCACTTTACATTTGAAGTGGCACCTAGAAGTTCGGAACAATTGTTCTTCACGGTTACTGATTATAAAGGAGAAAAGACCACAGGATCTGTGATAATAGAAGTAACTGCTCCTCTTGGTGTGGTTGATTTTGAATCGTATAACCTAACTAAAGAGAGTTTCTGGGGAGGTAATCCTCTCAATGATGAGAAAGAGACACGCTTCTATTCAAAAGGAATAGGAATGTATAGTTATCACTCAAGTGCATACCAATATTTTATGGGATGGAACTATTCCAATAAGACCAATAATAAGGAAGCAGGAGGGATTGCCAATCAACATACAGCTATTACTGGTAAGGGGGCTAATAACTCTAAGAACTATGGTGTAGTGTATGTAAGAAATGGTAAAACAGATATCGTTCTTTCTGGTGCACCACAGGGAGATATCATCTCAGGAATGTATGTTACCAATAACACCTATGCAGTAACTTCAATGAAAAATGGAGATTCTTATGCGAAGAAGTTCGGCGGAGAGAATGGAACAGATCAAGACTGGTTTAAGCTTGTAGCTTATGGTTATGATGTAAATAATCAGAAGACAGGAGAGACAGAAATCTATCTAGCAGATTATCGCTCGAATAATCCATCAGAGGATTACATTTTAGATGATTGGAAATGGATGGATTTATCCTCTCTAGGTAAAGTAACACGTATAGAATTTAAAATGTTCTCAAGCGACAAAGGGGCACATGGTATCAATACACCAACTTATTTCTGTATGGATAACCTTAATGGATCAAGTCCATCGGATCATTCGCCTAAATTGGTTAAAGATCTTCCTAAGATTAAGATAGGAAAGCAATCGTACCAATTGGATCTAAGTAATTATTTTGTTGATCCTGATGGAGATCAAATACAATTTGAGGTTCAAAGTAGCAGTACAGACTACCGATTTGAGATTAATGGGAACCTATTGACTATTGTAAAAGATCAAAAAACGACAGAAATAAGTAGTTGTACTTATACCATTACAGCAAGAAGTAAAGAGAAATCGACCTCTGTTCAAGGAGTAATTGATATTTCGACAGGAGTCAATGAGGTGGATAATTCATTATCTATTAAAGTTGGTCCAAATCCGACATCTCACTACTTTAAGATCAATACAACATCGAATATTGAGTGTATCGAGATCTTTGATATTAATGGCGTCTTAATTGTTTCAAGTAATGTTATGGACACTCAATTCGTCCAAGATGCAACAAACTGGCATAAAGGCCTTTATATCATAAGACTAAGAATAAACAATCAAAATATTCTAAGAAAGATTGTAGTTCAATAGTTACATCCTATTATAAGAAGAACAAAGAGGCTATCTCCATAGAGATGGCCTCTTTGCGATTATTAAACAGACTACCCTAGTTTGTTATACCTAAGGCGTCCAATCATACTCCATGAGTAAGAGATGAAGGGGAAAAATACAACAATCATAGACCAATCACTCTATGATTTCTTAAGGGTCGCACTCTCTAAAGTAGATACTGCAGATATAAGTCATATTTTATTTATTGTCACTGTGACCAAAATAGAGTATTTTAATAACTCTGAATAATTAACATGGTGGATTATAATATTGGACACTTTGACCCTTAGATAAAAAAATTACAATCACGAAATAATTAATTATGTCAATTAATGCCAAATTCATCTATCTGTAGTATATTTGAGATTAATTTAATTTTTTGATCATTCTAAAATAACAAAAACACGTAAACATGAAACTTAAACATCTTACCCTAATGGGATGTCTTGCATTGGTTTCAAGTTGTTCTTCTCCCAAAATGGAATACAAGAGTAACACAGATGCAAAGAAACTGGTGGAAGAGTATGCTCCATTTACTCTAACCTCTAACGTATCGCATTTATCGGACAACCAAAAAGAGATGTTGCCTCTTCTTTTTAAGGTTGGAAAGATAATGGACGATCTTTATTGGAAACAAGCTTGGGGAGACAAAGAGAGTCTTTTTCAACACATTCATGATCCTTTCTTGGCCAAACTAACTAAGATTAATTATGGACCATGGAACCGTCTTGACGCGGATGCTTCATTTATTGAAGGTATAGGAAAGAAACCTAGCGGTGTTCAATTCTATCCAGCAGACATGACAAAAAAAGAGTTTAAAGCACTGCAAGATCCTCAAAAAACAAGTGCTTACTCTATTCTTGTTCGTGATAAACAGAATAATCTAAAGGTTGTTCCTTATCACGTTGCATATAAAGCAGAACTAGAAGAAGCTGCGAAACTACTTAATCAAGCAGCAGAATTGGCAGAAGATCCAGGATTTAAGAAATACCTTCAGGAGAGAGCCAAATCCTTCTTAACAAGTAAATATTATGATAGTGATGTTGCTTGGATGGAAATGAAAAACAACATGATTGACTTTGTTGTTGGTCCTATTGAGAGCTATGAAGATGGTATCTTTGGATACAAGACAGCTTTCGAAGCATTTATTTTGATCAAAGATATGGAGTGGTCTAAGAAACTTCAGCACTTTGCAAAATTACTTCCATTACTACAAGAGAATTTACCTGTTCCTGCAGAGTATAAGAAAGAAGTTCCTGGAAGCAATTCTGATCTTGGTGCATACGATGTAATATACTACGGAGGAGATTGTAATGCAGCGGGTAAAACCATTGCCATCAACCTTCCTAATGATCCAAAAGTACAATTGCTAAAAGGTAGTCGTCGTCTACAACTTAAGAATAGTATGAAAGCGAAGTTTGACAAGATCATGCTTCCTATTACCAAAGAGTTGATTGCTGAAGACCAACAACAATATGTTACTTTTGATGCATTCTTTGAGAACACCATGTTCCACGAAGTAGCTCACGGACTTGGAGTGAAGAACACTATCGATGGAAAGCATAAGGTGGCAGCAATGCTAAAAGAGCACTATTCTGCAATCGAAGAAGGGAAAGCTGACATCCTAGGATTGTATATGGTAGAGCAGCTATCTAAGATGAACGAGTTAGGAGACAACCATGAGTTGAAAAACAACTACGTTACTTTTATGGCAGGGATCTTCCGTTCTGTTCGCTTTGGAGCAACAAGTGCACACGGACAAGCTAACATGATTCGTTTCAACTATTTCAGTAAATATGGTGCATTCGAGAAAGATATGATGACAGGAAAATATCGTATCAATTTTGATAAGATGCATGAAGCGATGGTTAACCTATCAGAGAAGCTATTGGTTCTTCAAGGTAATGGAGACTATAAAGGCGTTTCGGATCTAGTAGCAGACTTAGCTGTAGTCCCAGCAGACTTACAAGCAGACCTTGTTAAATTAGAAAAAGCTGGTATCCCAAGAGATATCGTTTTCAATCAAGGAGTGGATCAATTAGATCTATAAAAACAAATCCCCTATTCTCTCAAGAAGAATAGGGGATTCTTATATTCTATTGTTTGATATAAAAGATATCGCTTGGCATACTTTCATTGCTTGCCCTATCGACCGTAGTGACAATGTAATAGTGTTTCTTCCTAAAAATACGAAGGAACTTACGATGAATATCGAAAGTACATTTAGATGAAACTTGTACGATATTATCAGGAGTAAGTTCGAATAGTTTATTCTCTTTAGTATAACGATAAACGATATAGAAACGTCCCTTATCCATTTCGCCCCCAAGAACAGGGTCCCAATAGATCTGTCGTCCTCTTTTTATCTTTCTAATATCAATATGAGACGGATATGCTGGTGGAACAGAATCGATCCAAGCCATATTAGGTGTAATGGCAGGAGTTGCCAGATAATGGTTCCTCAACGAATCTCTTAATCCCAAAAGGTTTTTAGATAGATATTTAGACGAATAGAATGCAAAACCACTCACGCCATCAATATCTCTATCTAATTTTATCTGTTCGATACTCTCCTCTGATGTTTGCCACGATGGAGCAGAAGCATTTGCTTTAATTTTATACAATGCATTTCCAATATAGCAATGTCTACCCTTGTTATTGGCTCCCCACCATTCTGCTAATGTTTCATAGTCCACTTTAGGTTGCCCTCTATACCAATAGATTTGAGGGAGTAGATAATCGATCCATTTATTCTCTTGCCAAAGAATTACATCTGCATATAAGTGGTCATAATTGGTCATTCCTCCAGTCGTATCAGACCCTCTCAGATCGTATCGTTTTTCTCTCCAAACACCAAAGGGACTAATACCAAATTTAACCCATGGTTTTATAGTGTGAATACTGTCACTTAATTGTTTAATAATCTTATTTACATTCTCTCTTCTCCACTCTTTCTTTTGCATTGCATCATAAGAACCACCATATTTAGCAAAAGAGACAGAATCAGGTATCTCCTTACCAGCAATAGGATAAGGATAGAAATAATCATCAAAATGGATCGCATCCACATCATAACGTCGTACAACATCGGATACAACATTAGCGACCCAATCCCTTACTTGCGGTAGGCCTGGATCAAAATAGGTACGTCGACCATATTGAAAAGTCCACTCTGGATATATGTTAGCAATATTAGAATCACTTAACACATCTTTTTCCACTTGCTTAACACGATAAGGATTAAACCAAGCATGAAGTTCCATTCCCCTTTGATGGCATTGATTGATAATGTATGCCAAAGGATCGAAATGAGAAGAAGGCATCTCTCCTTGCACACCAGTAAGATATTTAGACCATGGTTCATAATTAGAATGATAGAAGGCATCAGATGCTGGTCTAACTTGGAATATCACGGCATTCATTTGATATGATTTCAACGTATCTAACAATGCACATAGATCTTGTTTTTGTTTTGCTACATCACCTCCCTGTTGTTTAGGCCAATCGATATTGGCAACGGTAGCTATCCAAGCACCACGGAATTCATGTTTGGGAGGGATTTCAGTCTTGGCATTCAAAATATTTGAACATGACAAGACCATGAGAGTAAAGAGAAATAATCGAGAGTAATTCATAAAAATAGAAATCTGAAAATATCATACATGTTATACTAATACAAATATAAGATATTTAAATGTGGGGCTTAATTATTTTCTCCCACATACATATAATAGTGATCAATAAATTCTAAGAGGTGGTTACGCATAGCTTGTTCAGCTCTGTCCGCATCCTGATCTTTAACGGCTTCATAAATGATTGAGTGAGCATCACAAATACGCTCTTTACCAGCATAACCATTCTTTGCGTAGATAGAACCACAAAGTTTAGGGAGAAGATTAAAGACAGGCTCCATACTAACAACAACAAATCTATTTTGTGTTGCTTGTGCCAATTGAAGATGAAATTCCACATCTAATGAAGCAGTATGTCTATCTGTATACTGATTATAGAGACGTGATCTTTCTATGGTATCTTTTATTCTTTCGATATTATACCCATTACGATTCATGGCTGCCAATCGAGCCACTTGAGGTTCAAATTGTAAACGAAAGTCGGCCAACTGATGCAACCACTTATCATTAAAAGTAGAGTTATAGAAATGGTTTACAGAATCGAGAGCACTATTCATCGCATAATGTGAGACATACACCCCACTACCCTTACGTATCTCTACCAATCCTTTTGCCGCCAAGGAACGAAGGGCTTCACGAACAGTAGTACGACTTACAGAAAGCAGCTTACACAACTCTCTCTCTGAAGGAAGGC
This sequence comes from Prolixibacteraceae bacterium, assembly GCA_025210775.1. Classification (GTDB taxonomy): domain Bacteria; phylum Bacteroidota; class Bacteroidia; order Bacteroidales; family Prolixibacteraceae; genus Halosquirtibacter. The sequence goes on along the minus strand of JAOARB010000026.1, from coordinate 54,569 downwards.
GTGTTCCCTCTTGTATTTTCTTATCTAAAATAGCGGTCTCCAGAGTCTTAGTTACACGATGCACTAATGTCATTCCTCCACTTAACTCTCTAAAAATATTCTTCATAACTTTACTCCTAATATTCCACCAAAGTTATTAGATATATTACAACTGTCCTGCTTCCAACCTTTTAATAATATGCAGTAACATTTTATCATCCTCTTCATCTATGGTTGTATTTAGATTAGCTCCAGCCATTAAAGCTAAACCTCTCCATACCCAAGCATTTCCACCTCCTCTGAACTCTTTTATTAAAGCATATGGTGATTTTCCTGTTTGATAACTAATAAGTTTTAACAACAGTTTATTTTCAGAATAGGACATTGCCTTAAGGGTATCGATATAAGAATCATAGATATGTTGCTGATACCATTTGATATATTTCTTTCTATCTTTTTTGGACTCATATACTTTTTCATATTCCTTATTCACCTTCTTATATTCTTCAAGAACGATCAATGAAACAGGATAGACTCTTTTAACACGAGTTTCAAGTTTATGATATTTATTCTCCTGTCTTTGATTCTTGAACTTATATGGTTGTATAATATTTACCTCTATAAGGTTGACATGCAACATTGGATCTTGAAATTCTAATGAATCTTTAGAAGCAACAACCTCTTGAGCACAACCTACTTGTATAGAATAGAAAAAAAGACAAAATATTAATGAGATAAGTAAGTTCCTTTTTGTTCGCATCATTTCTTTACCAATTATTTTCGATCTTAACATATTGATCAAAGCACAAGTTAAAAAGAATATCTACAATTTCATGTTTTTAGACAAAAAAAGGAGAACTTCTTAAAGTCCTCCTTTTTGATATCTTGAAAAGATAATGATTTATCCCTAGTTTAATTCGTCTGACTGAATATTCAAACTCATATGAGGAAGGAAAAGTTTTGTAAGCAACTGTCCTCCTAATGGTGGTTGTTCTTCTAGTTTAGATTTAAGACAAGTACGAACAACAACTACCTTGTATGAACTTTTATCAAGAGTTTTTGTCTCCTCTCCTGTGAAAGAGATAGATGTTGCACCATCATCATCACTCGCCTTCTTAATCGCAACATTATCATTGGTTAATACGTTATCTTCCGATGCATTTTTAACGATATATACAGACATTGTTTCGTCAGATTTCAATTCATTATCCCAAGTAATCTCTAATGGATCTCCTTTTTTAATAAAATTGGACGAGATATCCACTTCTGTATTATTAATTTGAACAGTATTTGTATAGGTGATTCCATTATCCCCCTCAACAACAAATACACCTTGTGTCAAAGCAACCTTATCTTTGAATATCTGAAATACACTACCATTACTATAAAATGGCATCTCTTCATCATCAAATTTCACTTTATTCCCATCAACCAATTTAGTTGTATAGTTATTAGAGTTAAAAAATGATGTTTGAACTAGAGTCGAACCATTCTCTTGGTCACATGACATCGTAATGGCCATAGAGGTATCGCTTATTGATTTTGGTTTAAAATCTTCGTCTAAGCAAGAGGTAGCTAGTAATCCTAAACAAAGGATCAAAATGTGTTGTATTGACTTCATAAATATTGAATTATTATTCTGGTTATCAAATATAAATATGTAAGAGCAATTAATATACCATTTTTCAATAATAGTAAAAAAAAACAGTGAAAAATAGCTAAAAAAAACCACCCTTCTCTCGAAGGGTGGCATCATAGATTTTATATTATCTTATGTATTACATATAAGATTCGATAGGATCACATGAACAAACCAAGTTTCTATCACCATAAGCGTCATCCACTCTTCCTACAGGAACCCAAAACTTATTATCCTTTAACCACTCTAACGGATAAGCTGCTTTAGATCTAGGATAAGCGTGAGGCCACTCATCAGCAGTTAATACTTTGTCTGTATGTGGGGCATTCTTCAAAACATTATCTTCGGCATCCGCCTCTCCAGATTCGATCTCTTTAATCTCTTTAAAGATAGAGTTCAATGTTTCGATAAAACGATCTAATTCATATTTCGATTCACTCTCTGTTGGTTCAATCATCAAAGTGCCATGAACAGGGAAAGAGAGTGTAGGTGCATGGAAACCGTAGTCCATCAAACGTTTTGCCACATCTGATTCAGTAATACCAGCAGAAGCTTTCACCCCTCTACATTCCAAAATCAACTCATGACCAACACGTCCTTGAGCCCCAGTATAAAGAACACCATAACTATCTTTCATATGATGCGCAATATAGTTGGCATTTAATATAGCCACTTCCGTTGCCTTCTTAAGTCCATCAGCACCCATCATCTTGATATAACCATAAGTGATTGTTTGTACCAAAGCACTACCCCAAGGAGCAGAAGAAACGGCATGAATTCCAACATGACCATTATTAATTACAGAATGAGAAGGAAGACACTCTACCAAGTGTTTAGCAACTCCAATAGGTCCTACACCAGGTCCACCACCACCGTGAGGGATAGCAAACGTTTTGTGAAGATTCAAGTGACAAACATCCGCTCCGATAAAACCAGGATTAGTCAATCCTACTTGAGCATTCATATTTGCACCATCCATATATACTTGACCTCCATTTTCATGGATAATATTACAGATTTCTCTAATCTCTACTTCGAAGATTCCATGAGTAGAAGGATATGTAATCATGATGGCAGCCAGATCATCCTTATGCTCTACAGCTTTGGCTCTTAAGGCCTCAACATCTACGTTACCATTCTCATCACAAGGAGTAACCACCACTTTCAATCCAGCCATTACACCACTCGCAGGGTTGGTACCATGAGCAGAAGCAGGAATAAGAACAATATTACGATGACCTTCCCCTCTACGTTTATGATATTCGCGTATCACCATCAAGCCAGCATACTCACCTGCTGCACCAGAGTTAGGTTGCATAGACATATCAGCAAATCCAGTGATAACACTCAAATCACGTCGAAGTTCTTCCATCATTTCATGATAACCCAAAGCTTGATTTTTAGGAACAAATGGGTGAAGACCACCAAATTCAATCCAGCTTAAAGGAAGCATCTCAGTAGCAGCATTCAATTTCATGGTACAAGAACCTAGAGAGATCATTGAATTCAACAACGAGATATCTTTACGTTCCAATCGTTTGATATAACGAGCCATCTCTGTCTCGCTACGATAACGATTAAAAACAGTTTGTTGCATAAAGCTAGAAGCACGTTTAAAGTCACCTTCAAAAACTTTTAATGCAGGGAATTCTGTAATCTCTGGTTTAGGAAGATTTGCAGCTTTAGCAAACACTTCTAAAATCCAGTTTATATCTTCTAGATTGGTTGTCTCATCAATAGCGATACCCACATCCCCATTATCAAAATAGCGGAAGTTCATCTCTAGATCTAATGAGAACCATTCAATATCTTCTTTTTTCACTTTCGCAGGCAAAGCAATACGAAGGGTATCGAAGAATGTTTTATTCAACTGTTGGTACCCCATCTTATTCAACTCTTCTGACAAGAAGCTAGCCACGGTATGAATACGTGTAGCGATCTGAATCAAACCTTCTGGTCCATGATAAGTACCAAACATACCAGACATGGTTGCCAACAAAGCCTGTGCAGTACAAATGTTTGAAGTAGCACGTTCTCTCTTAATGTGCTGCTCTCTTGTTTGCAGTGCCATTCTTAAAGCTTGGTTACCTTGAGCATCTTTGGTAATACCGATAATACGGCCTGGCATAGTACGTTTCATCTCCTCTTTGGTAGCAAAGAATGCAGCAGCAGGACCACCATATCCCATAGGGATACCAAAACGTTGAGAAGAACCGAAAACAATATCCGCATCCCACTCTCCTGGAGCTTGAAGTACAGTCAATGCCATCAAATCAGTTGCTACAGCAACACGGATATTTTTCTCATGACAAGAAGCAGTAAAACCACTATAATCAGTAATAACACCATCCGAATTAGGATATTGGATCACTGCACCAAAGAAAGAATCATCTAGTGTAGCTGTTTTAAAATCACCTACCACCAACTCGATTCCTAAATGTTCTGCACGAGTAACCAATACATCTAATGTTTGTGGCCAAATCATTTCATCCACAAAACACTTAACGGCATGCTTCTGCTTTCTACCACGAGCATGGAACATCATAATCATCGCTTCAGCACCAGCAGTACCCTCATCCAAAAGAGAAGCATTAGCCAGCTCCATTGCAGTCAATTCCGCAACCATCGTTTGGAAGTTCAACAAAGCCTCAAGACGACCCTGAGATATCTCTGCCTGATAAGGTGTATAAGAAGTATACCAAGCTGGATTCTCTAGCACATTACGAAGAATAACTGCTGGGGTAATTGTATCATAATACCCCATTCCGATATAAGTATTAAACACCTTATTTTTAGATGCTAACGCTTTGATATGCTTAAAATAAGCACGTTCAGAAAGCGCAGGTGTCAACTTCATCTCAGGAATACGTATATCCTTAGGAACAGTTTGATCAATAAATTCATCCATTGAGGCTACTCCCAATTCTCCAAGCATTTGGTCTATCTCATGATCTCTAGGACCAATATGTCTAGCAATAAATTTTTCGTATGGCATAACGAAGTATATTTTTCATAATCCAATATCCCTCCCATATAGACCCAGTTGGGATACGATTATCTTTAGAACATTAATTATTTACGATCTCTCTAAGATCATTACCCAATGATAACACCCATTTTTTCAAGAATGCGTGATATTAATCAGACATGAGTAACAATTCCTTTAAAATTAGTTAGAAGCGTGCATAATTCATAGTACTTCTATTCTATAACATAGAAAAAAGCTACCTAGTATCTCTACAACTGTTCTTCAATGATAAAGAATATAGTGACCTCGAAATTCTGCTTCCTTATTATCGATAAGTCTCATATAAAAATAAATCATATCGAATCCACTAAAAAGCGACACATTCAACAAACAATATATTTTACGTATCAGTGTTTTAATATACATTTACACAATTATTCATTTATTAACCAAATCAAATATCTATGAAAAAATTATTATTGATCTTATTTTCGATTTCACTATTCACATCATGTTCTAAAGACGATGAAGAGAGTCCTTTCCCTACAAATATTGAAGGTTACTACAAACTAGTAAAATGGGATTCAGGTGCCAGTGCTGACTTTAATAAAAATGGAATATTAGAGGACAAATTAACAGAATATACAACTGCAATTAATGCATTTAACACCAATACTGAAGAGAACTTGCTAAACGTTGGTATCACAAATGACTGTGACTTTAATTTTAGGTTACCAGGCGACATCGTATTAAAAGATTACAAGGGAACAAGACCCAATGATGCTAATGCTCGTTGGTGGTCATTCTCCTGTAATTCATGTAATATATATCCAGACGAACATATCTTATTTGAAATAAATGGTCGCTATGTAGGTAGTGGATATGGATATATCAGAAGTGTAGAGTATCTAGATAATTATATGATTATTAAATTGACGTCGATAGAACTCAATGAAAAGAAGAAAGAGTATCGATTAGAAGAGATGAGATTATTCTACAAATTCTTAGCTAAAGAAGAAAGAGCTGCTTTAGATATCTCAAAAGGAGTTGAATTCAAACCCAAAGATCTACCTAAGAAGATACTAGAAGAGAACTACTAATCCTAATTATAAGAAATAGATCTCTTAATAATCCATAAGTATCCAAATAAACACATACGGCTTGTTCATAAGATTTAAACTGCGATATTTTGTTTATCAACCTACACATGATTGAATTATCGATGTTCCTTTTTGTGAACAAGCCATACTCTCTACCAATGAGAAAGTCTGGACCTACAAATTCCAAATACTACTTAAGCCAATATTAACCAGACTTCAATACCATATCTTATTAACCATAGTTTTATTTTGCTATTACACCAGAGTCACATTATCACCATATCAACTTCATATCAAGTTCATTTTATCATAACGCTTAAATGAACTTAATATGAAGTTGATATGAATTTGATATGAAGTTGTAGTGTATTTGACCTAAATATGAGGTCAACGTGATGTGATATTGATTTGACCGAATAATGGAGTTGTGTTAAACATAAGTTGGATATAGCCATGATTTCGGAGATAAAGACGCTGTCTTAAAAATGGTAGAGGGAGTGTAAGTTAAACACTCACGTGTGTTTGATTTAAAGAGTGAAACATCAAAATAAAATTTATAAACAAGCCATGATGGCTACCAAAATGAAAATTAAATATTTATTACAATACAATTTAATATCAATGAATAAACATATCCTGATTTTTATATTCACAGCTCTATTAGTGGGATGTAAAAAAGATAAAACAGAAGAGTATAGGACTTTACCTCAAGAATCATGGGGAAACTATAAGGTGATCCAAATGACATTCCAAACTAAAACTCTCGACATCAATGCAGATGGAAAAGAATCGGATGACTATCTTGGACAAGTCATGAATAGCTTTACTGAACTTTCGCTAAATTATCAATGGCACTTAAGTTGGGTATCATCTCAAGATATTCTATTTTCACTTCCTAAAGCGAATATATATAATACTCAGACATCGAATATTCCATCATGGAGCAGTTTCGATGAAATAGCACGATGGAGATATATCTATAAGATAAGGAACAGTGACAATACTATGGTATATGACCATAGCTACATTACGCATGTTGATGGAAATTGGACCAACATTAGATACAAAGATGGAAGACTATATGCTACATTAGAATCACAATTCTATGATTTCTCGATGAAAGAGTTTGTTGTAGCCAATGTAGATGCTGTTTTTCAAAAAATTGAGGGAGATCGCTCTAAATACAGCATAATTGATCTAGCAGCTAAAATTCCTTTAATTTATTCGGAAGACTATCCTGAGAAATAGAAGTTCTGCAATTTAGTCTATCTTGCAGTGATTAGAAATAAAAAAGGCATACCGTCAAAGTATGCCTTTTTCTATTTCATGTGCGATTTATTGCAAATAAGGATTTCTCATTTTCTCGCTTGCCACAGTAGTTGAGATACCATGACCAGAGTAGATCACCGTCTCATCTGGCAAACAGATCAACTTTTCTTTGATGCCATCAATAAGTAGTTGGTGGTCTCCTTTATAAAGGTCGGTACGACCGATGCTACCATTAAAGATCACATCACCACAAATCATAAAATGATCGGCTTCGCTATAGAAAACAATACTTCCAGGCTCATGACCTGGTACATGGATCGTATCAAGGCTACTGTCACCGAATGTGATTTTCTCTCCTGCCACAATCTCCTGACCAATAGAAGGGGCTTTAGGCACCTCAATACCAAACATGGCTCCTTGGGATGGTCCTCTTTCCATGATCTCTTGGGAAAGCGTATGTGCTTCCACTTTAAGGTTCCATGTGTCCGCCACGAATTGGTTACCCCAGATATGATCAAAGTGACCATGGGTGTTCAATAGACGAACAGGAGTAAGGTTCTTGCTTTCAATAAAAGCTTTCAACTGAGCTTCTTCATGTGGGTTAGAACAACCGGGATCAACAATCACGCATTCCAATGTTTCGTCCCAAACTACATATGTATTTACCTGTACAGGATTAAAAGTCAAACATGCAACATTCATAATATTCAATTTTCGTTTTATTATTCTCTACCTCTCAACATAGGGACAAAAGAAAAGGTCCCATGTTTTTCCATTTGAAATTTATCGCCGCAACGACGAATACGTAACATCTCTTGTTCTTTGCCCGATCCGACAGGAATAACCAATATTCCACCATCGCTTAGTTGATTTAAAAGTTGGTCTGGAATGGACGGAGCTGCAGCCGTAACCAAGATCCTATCGAAGGGAGCAATTGTAGGAATTCCAATGTTTCCATCGGCATAATAGAAACGAGGATGATAAGACAATTGTTCTAATATCTTCTTTGCATTTTCATGTAACGGCAGATGACGCTCCATGGTAAACAGGTTGGCACCCATTTCACATAAAACGGCCGATTGGTAGCCTGACCCTGTTCCTATTTCAAGAACTTTCATTTTCGGTGCTACCTCTAGAAGTGTTGTCTGAGCAGCGACAGTATAAGGTTGAGAAATGGTTTGTCCACATCCTATTGGGAAAGCCGTATCTTGATACGCAAAACGACCAAAAGAAGATTCTATAAATAGATGTCTTGGGACACGTAATATAGCGTCCAAAACTCGTGGATCAAATTTCCCTCTCTGTGCTAGATGTTGCACCAACCTTTTTCGCAAACCTCGATGTTGTATGGTATCCATCATCTCATATAATGTGTAGAGAACATATTTTTAAAGCTATCGAAAATAAGAAATTTAATTAACAAACATAATAGAATAGATCATTAATAGTTTTTTTCTATACTTCTCCCCTCTCAATGGCCTGTACAATCATCTCAATTAAATAATCCTGTCCCTGAGGATCATAACTAGACTTAAGATCTTGTTTGAAGATTTGGGCTACCGATTGCCACATAAAGGCAGTAAAACCTCCCCTGAACTCTTTGATGATATGATAGGAGGTATATTGGGTTTCTCTGTCGATCAAACGAATAAGAATACGGCCTTCGCTCATTTTCATCTTGCGTATAATAGGTTCGTATTCTTTTAATAGGGCTTTTTGTAAACCTTTGGCATATTTACGACGATCTCTTTTACGATCAAAATCCCCATAGCGCTTTTCATATTCCAACACGATCGTTTTGGCTTTCTTCGCCATAGGGTAAACTTTCTTCACCTTCTTTACCAAACGGTAATAGCGTTTCCAATAGCGACGTGACATCTTTTGAGATACTCTTACCTCAGGAAGAATAGTAGGTTCAGAGATAAGGGTATCACACACCACAGCCGTTTTCTCTACAGTATCTACTTTCTTTTGGGCAAATAAAGTATAAGAGAAACAGAAAATGCATATCCCTAGTAGTCCTCTAATCTTCCTCATCGATAAATCTCGTTTTTTTCTCTATCCAAAGATATTAACCTTTTTCCATTATCAATGTACGGCATTGTAACAGTAGTTAAAAATCAATCAACGAATCTTTCAAGTAATAACAAATACGCTATTCTATAAGTTTGAGGAGTTCCTGATACGAAATGAATAAAATTGAAGAAAGATCCATTAATAGATATACTGATTGAAGGATGACGCAAAAAGATCCTACGATTATTTAGATACCTCTTTAAAAGAACTTATATTGTAAAGTGTCAAAAACTGAGCACTATTTTGATATTAAGATAAATGGTAAGAAAGAATAATCATACCTAAAATAAGTTTAATCAATTATATTTGTACTTAGACAGTATTCAAAAGATAATCGCAGACCCATGAAAAATTTTCAACTAAATGTTACTTCCGAAATTGGGAAGTTAAATGGAGTCATTCTTCATACTCCTGGTATCGAAGTAGAAAATATGACACCAGAAAATGCTGAAAAAGCGTTGTATAGTGATATCCTTAACCTATCTATTGCACAAAAAGAGTACGCCCAATTTAAAGGAGTACTTCAAAAAGTAACCAATGTATATGAGGTAAAAGATTTACTAGCTCAGACATTAGAGAGTAACGATGCGAAAGAAGCATTACTACATAAAATATGTTGTGAGGAGAAATGTTTTGACATTATCGACGAACTAAAATCTCTTCCATCAGAGGAGCTTGCAAGACAATTGATCCAAGGTGTCCCTATTCGTAGAAATAACCTTACAAAATATTTAACCGATGATCGTTTTGCTTTACGTCCTTTGCATAACTTCTTTTTTACCAGAGATGCATCGATGAGCGTTTGGGATAACGTGCTTATCGGCCGTATGGCAAGCAAAGTAAGAGAGCGTGAAAGCTTTGTGATGGAAAATATATTCCAGTACAACCAGAATATTAAAGCCGACACAATCAATCCTCTTACAGCAAAACATAAACTACCATTAGATCCTCGTGTTTCTATTGAAGGTGGAGATGTTCAGATTGGGGCAGAAGACCTACTTGTAATTGGTTGTGGATGTCGTACGACAACTTACGGTATCGATTTTATTATCGAAGAACTAAAACAACGTAAAGATACTCCTAAGCATATTATTGTTCAGGAACTTCCTAGTACCCCAGAATCATTTATCCACTTAGATATGGTCTTCACATTCTTGGCAGAAGATAAATGTATGGTGTATGAACCACTTATTCTTGGAAGAAACAAATACCAAACTATTCATATTGAGATCGATAATGGTAAGGTGAAGAAGATCGAAACGGAAGAGAATCTTCTTAAAGCACTTGCCAAAAGAGGTATTCATTTAGATCCTGTTCAATGTGGTGGTACAGCAGACCGTTGGACTATGGAGCGTGAACAATGGCACAGTGGAGCCAACTTCTTCTCATTTGCCCCTGGTAAGGTGATCGGATATGCACGTAACGTACACACTATCGACCAAATGAGCAAACATGGTTTTGAAGTAATCACTGCTTTAGATCTTATTGCAGGAAAGAAAAATCCAGACGATTACGCTAAAGCTGTCGTTACTATTGAAGGATCAGAATTGGCTCGTGGTGGTGGAGGTGCTCGTTGTATGAGTATGCCTATCCAACGTGAGAAATTCACATGGAAATAATTTTCATTCAAAGATAGACGAAAGGTTACCATTTGTAATGGTAGCCTTTTTTTGTATCTATATTTCCCCTCCTTATCAAGGATATCACGCTGAAATACATTGATTTGAAAAGCACAACACTTGCTCTTATTAACATTTATTTGTAAATTTAAACAACTACAAAACCTACAATTTAAAAGAACACAAAAGTATTTGCTTAACGATAAAGACCTGACTTATGAAAAAAGCCTTTGCCTTAATCCTAGGGTTACTCATCTCAACAACAAGTTTCTCACAAGAGACAAAAAAGATTGATAGTTCAAAGTATATTATCGAATACCAATACAAGTATCTAAGGGACACTACAGACCTTGCGTCAATCAAATCACGTAATATGGTTCTTATTGTAGGAAAAGAGTATAGTCGTTTCTCGAATAAGTATTATGCTGTGTGGGATTCTGTTCTATATGTCTATCCTCCTAGCCAAATGAGCAAAGCTATAAATGAGTTCACTTCACAACATATAAAAAAGACGGGGGCTTCCTCTTGGGCAGATCAATTTAAAGTTATAAAGAACTATCCATCCAAAGGGAACAACCTTCTTTACTGCTACTCATCTTGTCAAAAAGAAAATTATGGAAGCAGGAATAAAGAGGTATTTGATTGGGAACTAATTAATGGGTCTGATAGCTTAATAATGGGACATCATTGCATGAAAGCGGTATGTGAAAAGAAACATAGAAAATATATTGCATGGTTCTCTCCCGAAATACCAATAGATGAAGGGCCGTATAAATTTTATGGACTACCGGGTTTGATCATGAAGATCAAAGACAGTAAGGGTTATCATGATTTTGAGATCACGGGAATAAGAAAAGATGATAAAACACCAGTGTTGATGTATTGCGATAATATAAAGGAGTTGTCTATCGATGGATTTGTAGATATGTGGAGGCGAGATATTCTCTATAATTATAAGTGTTATGGTGGCAAATCTACAAACCTTAAAATAGAATGGAACAATGCTGAGACAGAAAGTCGCATTCTTCATGACCTAAGAACCAGTAATAATTTTATTGAGCCTCTTTAGAGAGAAGAGTAGATATCCATCTTTTCTTTATAATCAACGAACGAACAGTTAAACCAACCAACTTCCCTATGAAATTCATTTATGGGTTTATTACATCTATTTGGATGTTGTCAATTATGCCTCAATGCTGGGCACAGGATGATATTGAAGGACACCTGTATACACAAAAACATGAGCCACTTCAAGGTATAGTGGTAAGCCTTCATAAAGACACCCTAAGTAAAGCATTTATGGCTTATGCCATCACCGATACTCAGGGCTATTTTAAGATGCACTATAAAGGGCAAGCCGTGGGAAAAGTGTTAAAGGTTCGTTCGCTTGCATTTAGAGATACAGCATTGGTAGTTCACAATAGTGGTGTACCTATTGACCTTTCGTTGCAGGAACAGGTACGTGAACTTAAAGATGTGAAGGTCAAAGGCTCTTCTTTTATTTTTAAAGAAGACACCACTACTTTTATCACCTCCTCGTATGCAAAGAAAAAAGACCTTACATTATCTGAAGTGATCCAAAGGATGCCGGGACTGGATGTCACTTCTTCTGGAAAGATCCTTTTGCAGGGAAGAGAGGTGGATAAATTCTATATAGAAGGAGCCGATTTATTGGAAAACAGGTATGGCGTAGCAACAAAGAATCTACCACATAAAGCAGTTAGTTCGGTTCAGGTATTGAGAAATCATCAGAGTAAAAAAATTTATACCAAACTGAATAATGGTAAGGAGACTGCCATTAATATTAAACTAAAAAATAATGTTGCAGCCACAGGGCAAGGAGAAATAGGTCTAGGCTATAAACCATGGGGAAGGTATATTAATGCAACGCCTATGGTCTTTACTAAAAAGGTACAATTTATCGGATCAGTTCAGTCCAATAATATCGGAGAGAATCTAGATATATTCTACCATGAACTCTCTTTTACAAATAATGAGATTCGTGGTCTTGAGAAATTAAAAGTGAATTATCTCTCTATTCCCCAAATTGGAGTTCCTAATATCTCTACCAAACGTTATCTGGATAATGATGCTCACTTTGTTACCATTAATGGTATGCGAAGACTGACCAATGAGACAGAGTTAAAAATGAATGCTGCTTTTTTGGACAACAAAGTTCATGAATCCAAAGAGACTGAAATTAGTTACTTTATGAATAGTGGACTCGATCAATATCACGAACAGATAAAGAATGAATTTCATACGACTTCTTTCTATACGAATTTTATTGTAGACAAAAATCTTAAGAATATTTACTTAAAGAATAAGATTGGGTACATACAATATTGGGATAAGGCTAAAGGGGTAATAAACAGTAATGGAATACAAGAGTTGCATACTCAAAGCCCTCATAGAAGTGTGTATAATATTTTAGATGCGACCATTCCTGTAGGAAACAACTTTATTAGCTTGCTCTCTTTTATCGATCTGAATGAGACGAAAGATCAGATGCTTTTTCAACCGAATGTATTTGAGAATATATTAGATTATGGAAAACAGTATTCTGTAAGTAAGCAGCAATATTACTGTGAGGACCTCAACTCTAAGCAATCTATAAAATTCGATGTTACCACTCCTATTGGTATCGTTTCATCTAAGCTATTCTTTAACACGATGGTCAACAAGACAAAGACAGAGATGGAACAAGATGGTAAAACCCTTAATTTTAAAGACCTTAAAAACAATGTGAGATGGACAAATATAGAAACAGGAATTGCTCCTTCATTGACAATCAAAAGAAATGATTTTAGGTCTGAAATTGAATGCCCAATATATTGGTACTATCTTGACTTTAATGATAAAACCAATAATGGAGAGCTGAAACATAAACAGCTACTCTATTCACCAAAGGCATTTGTAAGCCTTAAGTTAGGAACATATTTTACAGCCAAAGCATCGGCTAATTATAGTTGTCATTTTGCTTCTCCTTCCTCTATGTTAGAAGGGAACATTATCTATTCCCATCGATATATGAGACACAATATAGCCCAGATAGAAGAGAGAAAGGGCACAAAGATCGGATCTGAAATAGAGTACAACAATCTTTTTAAAGGAGTGTTATTTCGTCTAGGCTATCGCAAGTATATCAACGAAAACGATTTTATTACGGAAAGTAAACAAGTGGCACCAGGTGTATTTGAATATGGGATGGTGCCAATATCGAACAAACAGTTTATTGATCATTGGGATGGAGAGAGCTCCTTTATTTTCCAAGATATGGGATTCACCTTAACATTGAATGGGATATATGACACCCATAAATCGAACTACCTTTTAGAACAAGCTCTAAAAGATTATCAAAGCAAGAATATCACCTACGGTGGATGTCTAGACTTCTATAGATGGAAAAAGGTAGGTCTGCAATATGAATCCAAAATAACCCATTTTATACAGAAAAATAATGGACAGGAGACTAAATTAAGACAGTTCGTTCATTCTCTTAAATGTAGTTATAACATCACAAAGACTCAATTTATCGATATACGCCCTGAATATTTCATTCTGAAACAATCGGGGATGAAGGATCAGAAGACCTTTTTCTTTGATCTTTACTATAGTTATAGACCACGGAATACAAGATGTACGTTCTCTCTAGAGGGACGGAATCTGTTTAATGCCAACACGCTTAAAACAGTGTTTGACTCTCCATTAAGTCATAATGAAATGCTTTTTTTCTTAAGAGAGAGACAAATTATATTTAAAGTAACGCTATCGATAGGGCGTAGTTGATAAAAAAAAGCTTGTTCTTCTATATCGTTATAACCATATAGAAGGACAAGCTTTCCTTTATTTTAATGATGTAATCAGTCTATATCTTTTTGATCTTAATGACCTGACCGATAGACAAAGAGCGTGCATTTGAGATTCCATTTAATCTTTTAATCGAGCTCTCACTTACCCCATCATATTTCTTTGCAATTTTCCACAATGTGTCGTTCTTTCTAACTGTATAATATACGTAGTTCTTGGACTTTGTGACTGTTTTCGTTTTACGATAACTTCTGGCTCCAATCGCTGACTGCTTTTGAGCAAAAGACTTCGAATTAAATGCTTTGTAGTAGCTATACTTAGAAGAAGGCACATAGATTACCAACTTCTGCCCTACACGAATCATATTTCTACGTATACTGTTCCAATAACGAAGATCACTACTTCTTACATTGAACCATTCGGCAATATATCCTACATTATCTCCATCTTTTACCGTATAATAGACTTTCTTCTTTCCCCTAATAGTCCCATTTGCATGTTTATAAGACCCCAATGATTTAGGTTTAATCAGTCTATTATTTGGGAAATATTTATCCCTATTTAAAGCAAAGATATGAAGCTCATCATCAATAAAATCACCTACTCTATCGGCAGGCAAACGTAAAGCATATTTATCTGTTTTCGTTGCAGGAAGAATGTCTTTACGGTATTGTGGATTCAATTCTCTCAATAGATCCATTGAGATATTTAACTTCTTTGAAACTTGCTCAAGGTTTAAATAACGATCTACAATAATGGTGTCTGTTGCAATAGGCAAGACTCTCTTACTAGGCTTAATACCATATTCATCAGCATAATTCATGATGTAGGTTGCAGCAATAAAAGAAGGGACATACCCTCTTGTCTCTCTTGGCAAACGATAGTATATCTCCCAATAATTACGAGCTCCTCCACAACGGCGTATCGCTTTGTTTACATTTCCAGGACCACAGTTGTAGGCAGCAATAACTAATTGCCAATCTTTATAGATATTATATAGATCTTTTAAGAATCGTGCTGCAGCTTCAGAAGATTTATAAGGATCACGCCTTTCATCTACATAACTATCAATACGCAACTTGTATGATTTTCCTGTACCATACATAAATTGCCAAAGACCAGAGGCACCAGCTCTAGAGTAAGCCCTCGGATTCAATGATGATTCAATGATAGGTAGATATTTTAGTTCTAATGGAAGATCGTATTTATCAAGCATCTCCTCAAACATAGGGAAATAGTATTCCGATAGTTGTAGTAGATTGGCAATTTGTCTTTTACGACGAACAGCATACAAGTTGATAAAATTCTTTACCGTTGGATTATAGGAAAGATCGATAAATGAATGTATCCCCTCAAATTGTTTGATATAAACACTATCCGAAAGCATCCCTTTTAATACTTCGCCTTCGTCAATGACATGATCTAAACCTTCAACAGAGTCATTCTCTACCGTCTCGAAAGAAGTTAAAGATCTTGTTCTCCATTGAATAAGCATAGAATCTAATCTATCTGCAAAAAGATCCGAAAGATCTTCATCTACTTTAGAGTAAGACCACTTATAAGTACCATTATAGTTGAGTTTCTCAACCGTTTTTATCTTTATTGTTTGTAAAGAATCTTTATCTACATCCTTTGTAAATGGATTTGCGTTTGCTTTTACAATGCCACCCACTAGAAGTAGCAGAATAAGAGAGGTAAACTTCATTGTTTTTCTTTGAGGTTAAAATTTAAACTGTACACCCATGCCAATTTGGTCAGGGTTGGCATAAGGTTGAATATCCATCGAAAGGTTATCACTAATGTCAAAAGTAGAAAAATGGGCATCAATACTCGCATCAATAATATTAAGAATATATAATGCAGCCATTCCGACAACATTTAGATCTCTATTACGCTTATAGTAGGACATGCCTGATTCCAATTGACGCATTAGATATTCTCGTTGTTGTGGATCTTCCAATTCTATATTGGGATTTCGAATAAGTTGCTGTAAAAAAGCCTGCTCTTGCGCTGTCAAAGAGTTAAAGTCTTTCGTAAGAATTTGAAACCCTTGTTTATAATCTTTGTACTGATTATTATTCCATGTATAACCATAAGTCATGGCAGCAAAACCACCATAGATAAGAGGAAGCTTCCAATATTTATGATTGTATATTTGACCCAACCCTGGAACACATGCCGATAATATGGATGCTTTCTTAGGGGATCTAGGCAACATACGATATACAGGCTCCAGTTCCATTGTATCCAAAGGTAATTTCAAAGAGTCAGCAACAAGGACTTTCTCTCTTTCAGCTCTAGGGCTTTGCGAATAGGCTGTAAAAAGAGCCCCCCAAAGCATTAGAAAGGATACACAAAGACTTTTTATCATATACTTATTCTCCATCAAAGATCGTCTATTAATTTTTTGATTGGTCCAATATAGAAATAATACGTTCTAATTCCTTAGGATCAGTGAATGGAATAACAATTTTTCCTTTTCCTTTCTCATTCATCCTAAAATCTACGGAAGTATTAAAATAAGAACGCAGGTGTTTTTCTAAAGAAGAAAACTCTTCTGGGAAAGGTGCTTTTTTGTTTTCCTGTCTCTTTTCAGGAAGTACTGCTTGTTCCTCTTCTCCTTGATTGTAGTTGCGTACAATCTCTTCAACCTTTCTAACCGACAATCCTTCTTCTAAGATTTGATGGTATAGTTCTACCTGAAAGTCCTCATCATCGATATTGATGATTGCACGAGCATGTCCCATAGACAACTCTCTTTTTTGCAATCCTTTCTGAATAATCGCTGGAAGTTTTAGAAGACGTAGATAATTGGCAACAGTAGTACGTTTTTTACCAACTTTATCACTTAAAGCCTCTTGTGTTAAATTGCACTCATCGATAAGACGTTGATAACTTAATGCTACTTCAATAGAAGATAAATTCTCTCTTTGAATATTCTCAACTAAAGCCATTTCAAGCATTTGCTCATCGCCAATCTCTCTTATCCAGCAAGGGATAGATTCTAGACCTGCAACTTGAGATGCACGAAAACGTCTTTCTCCTGCAATGATCTGGAATTTACCTCCATGACTCTTACGTAGCGTTATTGGTTGTACTAGTCCTAGCTCCTGAATAGAGGTAGCCAATTCTAAAAGAGTATCATCATTAAATTCAGTACGAGGCTGATAAGGATTAGCTTCGATCTTATCTAACTCTACATATGTAATAGAAGAAGAAGGATCATTAACTAAATCGGCATCATTGATGAGTGCCCCTAAACCTCTACCTAAAGCATTTCTTTTGGCCATAATCACGTTATACTGTATGGTAATATTTTAATATGTCGCTAAGCTACTATTGTTAACAATTATTTCGCGAGCTAGTTCTAGATATTGTTTTGCACCAGTGGAATTCGCATCGTAATCGATCACTGCTTTTCCATAACTAGGAGCTTCGCTTAATTTGATATTTCTAGAGATAATGGTTTTAAACACCATTGATTTAAAATGCATTTTAATCTCTTCGTATATCTGGTTGGCTAGATTTAACCTAGAATCAAACATGGTAAGTAAAAAACCTTCGATCTCTAAAGAAGGATTTAGACGACTCTGAATAATCTTAATAGTATTTAATAATTTTCCCAATCCCTCTAAAGCGAAATATTCACTTTGTACAGGAATAATGACAGAATCCGCAGCGGTAAGTGCATTTACTGTTATCAAACCTAAAGATGGGGAACAGTCGATGATGATAAAATCATAATCATCACGTATATCTTCCAACACTTTTTTAACTAACCTCTCACGGTTGTGAAGTTGAAGCATCTCTACTTCAGCTCCAACCAAATCGATATGAGAAGGAATAAGATCCAACCCCTCTATCTCGGTCTTCTGAATGATGGTACGCGGATCAATATTATCCACGACACACTCATAAATTGTGGCCTCCACCTCGCTCAAATCAAACCCTAATCCTGAAGTAGCATTGGCCTGAGGATCTGCATCAATGAGAAGAACTTTCTTTTCAAGCACAGAAAGGCTGGCTGCCAAATTAATGGAAGTGGTAGTCTTACCCACTCCTCCTTTTTGATTTGCTAATGCGATGATTTTACCCATGGTATTTGAAATATTCTATCATTAAAAACATGAAGGAGAATAAAGATCCGCCTCCAAAGTTCAAGTAAACAAAAGTAAGATATTTTTTGCAAAATGACCTAAATTGGATCGACATCTATAGTGATCGAAACATTCTTATTTTTAGAATAGGATTGAACATGTTCTATCATCCTATCTAACAACACTTTGGCAGAAGATATTGAAAATTCTCTTTCAAACTTCAATAAGATCTGTTTTTGATAATTGTTATGAAGCCTTGCAATCAAAGGATATTCTGGCCCAAGTACTCTCATCCCAAATTGCTGCCTTAAAACAGCTGCTAATTCCCCAGCAAAACCATCTACATAATTCTGATATTTATGCTTTATCTCCACCGAAATCATCCTTGAGAAAGGAGGATATCTAAACGTCTCTCTATCCATGATCTGTGACGAATATAGGGACTTATAATCCCCTTTAATAACTTCATTAAAGAGTGGATTTTCTGGATCGCTAGTCTGGATAATCACTTTTCCTCCACCATGTAAACGTCCTGCCCTACCACTTACCTGGAGCATCAATTGGAAGCTTCTCTCATAAGCCCTAAAATCAGGGAACTTCAATAATGCATCTGCATTGATAATTCCAACAACCGCTACATTTGAGAAATCTAAGCCTTTAGTAACCATCTGTGTTCCAATTAATATATCAGCTTGATGAGATTCAAATGCTCTAATAATTTGATCAAAAGATTGCTTCTTTCTAGTAGTATCTAGATCCATTCTGAGTAGCTTAGCATCAGGAAATAGCACTTCGATCTCATGCTCTACTTTCTCCGTTCCATAACCAATATCCTTAATCTCATGTCCATGACATTCAGGGCATTGTTTTGGAAGATACATTTTATAACCACAATAGTGACAAACCAAAGAATTATCAATCTTATGGTAGGTTAAACTCACATCACAATGTAAACATTTAGGGGTCCACCCACATGTTACACACTGTACAAAAAGTCCATATCCCCTTCTATTCTGAAATAGAATAACTTGTTTGTTATTCTCCAGACTATCTTTAATCTCATCATACAATACAGGAGTTAAACTACCACGCATTGTTTTTGTTCGACGAGCCTCTTTAATATCTGCAATTTGAATTGAAGGGGGGATAATATTATTAAAACGATGGAATAACTCCACTAGTCCATACTTCCCACTCTGGGCATTATAATAGGATTCTATCGAAGGAGTAGCAGATCCCAATAATGTTTTACATTGGTGACTATGAGCTAAAACGATAGCTGCATCTCTTGCATTATAACGAGGAGATGGATCATACTGTTTAAATGATGATTCATGTTCTTCATCTACAATAATCAAACCCAACTTCTTAAATGGAAGAAATACTGCAGACCTAGCACCAAGTACCACTTGACATTCGGCATCTTTATCATTAAGATCAAGTTGACGCATCTTATTCCAAACATCTAATCTTTCTCCATCAGAGAGTCGACTATGATAAATTGAGACCTTTTTACCAAAAACATTCTGTAAACGTCGAATAATCTGTGTAGTCAATCCAATCTCTGGCAACAGATAGAGTACTTGTTTTCCTGTCTTCAGACAATCGGCAATCAATCGTATATATATTTCTGTTTTACCACTAGCAGTAACCCCATGCAAAAGAACAACAGGAGTAGAATAAAATAGATTCAGAATATCTTTATAGGCTTTTTGTTGTATTGTGGATAAAGCAGGTAAAAGGTCTTCCGAAGAAGTCTCATTAACCACCATTGGAACCTCCTCCTCTTCAAACACCTTAAGAACCCCCTTCCCTTTTAGTGCACGGATAGCTGAATCGAATCCCTTACGCTTCAAAGAATCATACGAGAAGGAGAAATCCCATTGATCTAGAATACGACACTCATCAACCATATATTCCAACAAATCCAATTGCTTAGGTGCTCTTTTTAATCCTTTTAGAAGAAAATCAAGGACTTCAATCTGACGATAACTAGGAGCAAGACACACTTTCTTTATCATACGATGTAACATCCCTCTTACAGAACCATCACAAGAAAGAATATGCGACTTAACGAGTTCTGAGACTATTTGATATACATCTAAGTGCTTAAATGCTTTTACAAGTTCTGTCAATTTAGTATCTCGATGCACCAACAAGTACAAGTAAAGCTCTTGAGCATCCAGTTCTAACCCCATAAGATCTTCCTCTTCTAAAGGAGTCTCAATCCTAATTTTAGCATCTGCATCAAGACGCAAAGAAGAAGGTATTGCTGCTTTCATTACCTCGCCTAAACTACATTGATAGTAGTTTGCAATCCACGCCCAGAAATTCAATTGAATAGTATCAACAGAAGGAATCTTATCTATGACAGAAACCACAGCCTTAGTATTATAATCTTCTGGTTTATTATGATGCACCTTAAGCGTAATAGCAACAATAAGTTTATTACGAAAAGGAACCACTACCCTTTGCCCCTCTACAATACGCACAGTCATCTCCTTTGGCACGTGGTAGGTATAAGTATTCGAAAGAGGATAAGGAACAATTACATCAACATATAATACAAAGTCATTCATGATATTTAAGCTAACAAAAAAAGGGTAGCTTTCGCTACCCTAATATATAATTTTTTTCATCGATAGATGAAATTATTTCACGATATCTTTGAATTGAGCATCGTCGAAATATTTAGCAAACTCAAGATCTGTCTTAGCAAGCTCTTTGTATTTAGCATCAGCAGCAACTGCATCACGCAAGCTAGCATACAACAATGTAGTTTTTGCAGTACGAGCACCGATAACAGCTTTCAAATAATCTACTAGAGCATCATCTGATTTGTTGTTATTCAATGTACGAAGAGCACCATTGTTATCTCCAGCCAACATTTGAGCAAGAGCAGCGTTTACACAAGTACATTTACCGAAATATTTAACAGCAGCATCATAGTCACCTTTCTTGATAGCAACAACACCAAGGTTGTAATCTACTTCACCACCAGCACCGTTAGCAGCACCGAATAGTTCTTCAGCTTTAGCAACATCACCGTTAGTCAATGCTACAGCACCCAAGTTGTTCATTACAACAGGATTCTTAGGATCCAATTCATCAGCTTTATTGAAGTTTTTGCTTGCAGCATCAACATCACCATTCTGCATTTGGATCATACCAAGGTTGTTATAACCTCTCCAATCAGAAGGGAAGTTTTTGATGAATGAGTTGTAGATAGCCATTTGTTGATTCTTATCAGAAGTCAAAGTAGCAGCATACAACAACTCAGCTTGGTTCAATTTAGAAGCATCAGAAGTAGCTAGAGCAAGAATTTCCTCATCACTTTTTCCGATTACGTCAACTGAAGCTGTAATTTTAGCACGACGTAGTTTAGGAAGAACTTTGTCTGCTAATACAGTGAATGCTTCTGAAATATTTTTGATCTCACGGTCACGTACTTCAGGATCACTATACATAGCAAGAACACGTAGAATCAATTGTTTGTCAGGAATATCTGAAGCTTCTACCAATTCTTTGAATCCTTCCCAGTCTTCTGGAGTAAAACGTCCTGTTACATCAGTATCAATTTTGTGACGTTTCAATTGACGGTTTACATATTTAGAAGCAGAATTCTCACGATTTTTAGCCAATTTTTCGTTCAAATCAAGAGCTCCATCAGGAGAAGCGTAAGCTGAAATTTCAACATCTTTCAACTCTTTTTTCTCATCTGAATAAGCATCTTTGATATACTTAGTCAATTTAGCTACGTCTTCTTTTCTTAGTTCTTGTCCACGAACATAAGCACTATTGATTAGATACATCAAGTCTGCTCTGTATGAATCAGGAACTACTCTTTGGAATTTGTCAATAGTTGGGTCATAAACACCAGAAGTGTTTTTTGCCTTTTGAACACCCATGATTGAAGCAGGAGTATTCTCTACCAGAGTAGAAGTAGCAATTGTTCCTTCTGCAACTTTAATAGGATCAAAAGTTACAGATTTAGCACCTTTAGAAGCGACAATACGAACTTCTAAATCACCTTTTCTCATACCTTCAACGAAAGGTACAGATCCTTTATATGAAAAACTTCCTCCTTTTGCATAAGGAATCACTTTTGCATTACCATCTACTTTCTCACCTTGTAGGCTATAAGGTTTGAAAGCTTGCTCTCCACCTTCGTAAACGAATACAGGAGTAGCTGTTACAGAAGCTCCTTTTACAAAATAGCTTTCTGGAATACGTCCTTGGATAGCGACATCCACATTACCTCCGTGAGACTCAAGGATTTCAGGAGTTACGTCATAAGTAATCTTATCCGCATTCTTTTTCATCTTTTTGAGGCTAGCACACCCTGTCAACAACACTGCTGCAAGGACTACACCACCCAAAGATCTAAAGTTGAATTGTTTCATGATATACATCTATTAGTTTTCTAAAAACCACTTATTCTACATTATACACAAAAGTAAAACGATTTGTTAATTTTGAAAAAGTTTTTATGCTATTTTTTCTTAACCTTCTAAGGGATTACTCTAGTTAAGCCCTTAGAATAGCTTTTCTCAAAAATTAAACGCTCAATTTTTCGATAATCATCTTCATTTTTCACAAAATCTAACTCATCTGTTTTTATAGCAACAACTGGAAAGTCACATTGTTGAGAAAAAAAGTTAAAATATCCATCAGTAATACGTTTCAAATAATCTGCCGAGATCTCAGATTCATAACTACGACCTCTTTTCGAGATATTTTCTAACAACCTTTCTGTACTTAAATGAAGGTAAACATACAAAGATGGTTTAGGTATATTTTGATATATTATATCAAAGAATTTACGATACAAACTATATTCATCTTCTTGAAGTGTTGATTTAGAAAAAATCAATGATTTCATAAAATAATAGTCTGCCACAGTAAAGTTCTTAAAAAGATCTTGATCTGCAACTTGCTTCTTTAGTTGATTATATCTTTCTGCCATAAAAGACATCTCTAAAGGGAAAGAGTACTTATCTGGATCTTTATAAAATTTTGGAAGGAATGGATTGTCCGAAAATTGCTCTAAAATAAGTTTTGCATTATACTTCTGACTAATCATTGTAGACAGGGTTGTCTTTCCTGCCCCTATATTACCCTCAATAACTAGGAAATTTATATCCATATCGTTCTAAACACTATTTTTCAGATTTCCATTCTTTTTGTTGAATCAATCGCTTTCTATCTTTTTTGACACCAACGATATACCCTCCACCAAAACCAATACAACCAATAGAGAGAGAAATAATACCTTTATCAGGCAAGCCCCAAAATATCGTTACAGATAAAGCCAAAAGTGTCACAACAACATACCCTAAAAGAGAGTATCTTTTTTTATAATGATCTTTATCCAAAAATCCATGTTCACTTTTCTGATGTTTTCGTAGATCTAATAAAAAAGTATCGACACGCTTTCTATCATTACCTGGAGAAGCAATGGCTCCTTTAATTAAAGGAAAGACCTCTGGGGTCTGTCTCAGAAGCATCTTACACGATTCACATTGAGAACTATTCTCGATCATAATATGCAACTTTTCTTTCATCTCCTCTAATGGGAAGAAACGCAAATCATCATCAGAGATATCCTCAACACTTTTATTTAAATCGTCAATTATTTCTTGGGGGCTATACATGAAAGTTATTTTTCAATTCAAATTTAAAGTACAAAAAAAATCCTTTCTAACATAGAAAGGACTTTACAATTATATAGTAATCAGTACTATTTTTTACAACTCAAAGATTGCAAGACAGAAAGTACTACATACAAAATCATTGAAAATGAAATCCCTAAAATTCCAAATAAAGATATTAAAGCCACGACAGCTAAAACAAAGAAAAATCTCAGTTTATTATCTTTAAACGAAAGGTTCTTGAACTTAAATGAAAACATTGGTATTTCAGACACAAGTAATAAGGAAGTAACAATCGATAAGATCACTAAAACCCATGGTTCAAAAATAAGCTGATACCATTCTCCTCCATTCGATCCGACACGCAAGAGCGCTAAAGAAGACCAAAAGATTGCATTAGCTGGAGTAGGCATACCTATAAATGAAGTCGTCTGTCTGGTATCTACATTGAATTTTGCCAAACGCAAACCTGAAAAAACAGGAATCAACAATACTGAAAGATAATACAGACTATTACTTGAAACCAAAACCTCAGCAGGAGTCAAGATTTTTCCCTCCATAGAGATTTGTAATATACCAAACAAAAGAGCCCCAGGTGCAAACCCAAAAGTAATCATATCTGCCAAAGAATCTAACTCTTTACCGATATCAGAATAAGCCTTCAATGCTCTTGCAACCAATCCGTCACAAAAATCAAAAATCGCACCACAAAAGATAGCTATAACTGCCAACTTAAGTTCTCCATACAAAGCCAAATAAACCCCTAGAACCCCAGAAATAATATTCAAGCTAGTAATGCTGTTAGGTATATGTTTCTTTATCATTTTTATTTTACTATTTCTTTACTTTTGCCAACACTGTTTGGGTACCAATAACTTTTTGTCCCATCTCAACATTGATCTCTGTACCTACAGGAAGGTATACATCAACACGAGAACCAAAACGAATAAAACCCAATTGTGTATTTTGATCTACTTTATCTCCCTCTTTTGGATATGAGATAATACGCTTTGCTACAGCACCAGCAATTTGACGGAATAAAACCTCTGTTTTATTTTCCATCTCTACTACCATTGTAGAACGTTCATTATCCGTAGATGATTTAGGTAGATACGCTGATAAGAAGCGTCCACTATGATGACGGAAAAATTTCACGACACCTTTTACGGGAACCCAATTAATGTGAACATTGAATACAGTCATAAAAACAGAAACCATAATTCTTTTGTCCTCAAAATATTCTGGTTCATACACTTCCTCAATAGCAACAATTTGTCCATCCGCAGGAGAGATAACATTTGTCTCACTTACTTCGGCAACACGCGTTGGATTGCGGAAAAATCGCACCACTAATACAAAAAACGGAATGGTTAAACACATCATTACCGTAAAAAAAATCTTCTCACCTGAATACCAAATAAGTGCATCAAGTGCAGCTAAAACTACAAGGAAAAAAGCAATAATGCCATATCCTTCTTTGTGAATAGTTGTCATAGTTAACTAAGCAATAATATTAATTGTATCTATACAAAATAGTTTATGAAATCAATCTAAAATAAAAATACACCATTGGTGCAGCTAAGATCACACTATCAAAACGATCAAGCAAACCTCCATGTCCTGGGAAAAAGGATCCACTATCTTTCACTTCAATACTTCTCTTAAACATCGACTCTACTAAGTCTCCTAATGTTCCTGTTACCACAGTTATTAGTGCAACTACTACCATATCTAACAGATTATATTGTGGAAACGAATAACTTAGAATCACTGCTGCAATCATCGTTAAACAACCACCACCAATACTTCCTTCCCAAGTCTTCTTAGGAGAGATACGTTCAAATAACTTATGTTTTCCAAATTTTGAGCCTACAAGATACGCACCAGAATCATTTGTCCATATAAAGATAAAAATTCCCATTAATAAATGAGGAGAATAGACTGGATCCACAGATTCTGTAGGTGGAAAAACGAAGAAATTAAATAAAGCCAAAGGAGTAGTTACATAGACTAATCCTAGAATTGTAAAAGCCAAATTCAAAAATGGCACCTTACTGTCTCTATAAAGTTCATAGACAAACAAGCCTACTGTCAAAGGTATTACACCCAAAGATATTTTTGAGCCTACCATTCCAGAAGCATATAAGAAAAATGAGATAAATATATACACACTGGTAGCTACACCTATTTTTCTATTTGGACGAGCCTTTGCTTTATATGCCAAATGATAGAATTCATTGGTTGCCAAATAAGATATTAAAATGAACACGATAAAAAAAGTCCATTTACTAATGGCAATCGATCCGACTAACGTACATACAAAAAGAATGCCCGTTAAAGTTCTTTGTTGTAAATTATTCAAAAGGTTTAGTACATTTTATATTGTTCAACAATAGACTTTGCTTCTAATTCATCCTGAGCTCTAACATACAAAAAAGCAGAACCAAGAGAAAAAACGAAATCATCTCCATAATCAATAACCATTGAAATGATCTTATAATCTTGAAGAAATGAAGTAATCTCATCTAAGATAAATTTGTCATAAGAGACCAACAGGAGACTCCATCCTTCATCATAACGGTTGGAATCTTCAATATTCATTTGTGTTCCTAACATGGTATAATATCCCCTACACAAAAACCTTTAATTTATAATACTTTTTAACACTCTAACAAGATTCAGCAACCGCAAATGTAAGAAAAAAAAACATTCTCAATGGTTTATTCATGAAATATTACATAAGATATTCATAAATAATTGATACTAAAAAAGAAGTTTTTCGATGCACTCTCAATAAGAATTGAACTCTATTTTTTTCACAAGACACCAAAGCACTGGGAAAGAAAACCAAACCTATAATTCTAGAATAAACGACTCTCACTTTCATCTAAGAATGAAGGTATAGGATACTCTTCTTAGATCTTAAAAACGTAAAACATCCATCCTAAAAAAGGGAGAAATCCAATGAATGGACTTCTCCCTTTATATTTATTTTAAATTCTATCTCAAACTAGTTCAATCCTGAACTACCATCTGTAGTTGAATTTTCATCTCCTTTTTTATCAGCAGTATCCTCCTGGACCTTCTCCTCTTCTTGAGGTTTCTGCTCAACCACCGAATCTTCAGAAATTTCAGACTTCTCTTTTGCAGCCTCTTCTAGCTCATCGGTCTTACTCTTCCAAGGACGTGCTCCAAAAATTGTCTCCACATCATCAGTGAATATAACCTCTCTATCAAGAAGAATAGTAGCAAGTTTTTCAAAAGCTTCTTTATTTTGAAGAAGAATACTCTTAGCTCTTTCGTAAGAAGCATCAATTAGTTTACGAACCTCATGGTCGATCATTACAGCCGTCTCCTCACTATAAGGCTTACTAAAACCATAATCTTGACGTCCAGAAGAGTCATAATAACTAATATTACCGACACTATCACTCATTCCATAAACAGAGATCATAGAGTAAGCCAATTTGGTTACTTTTTCAAGGTCATTTTGAGCACCTGTAGAAATTCGACCAAATATAATCTCTTCTGCTGCACGTCCACCTAAAGTAGCACACATTTCATCTAGGAGCTGTTCTTTGGTTGTAATTTGACGTTCTTCTGGTAAATACCATGCAGCACCAAGTGCATATCCACGAGGAACGATAGTAACCTTAACCAATGGATGAGCATGTTCCAAAAGCCAACTCACAGAAGCATGTCCAGCTTCGTGGAAAGCAATCGTTTTTTTCTCCATTGGGGTTAGGATCTTGTTCTTTTTCTCCAAACCACCAACAATACGATCGACAGCATCCAAGAAATCTTGTTTATCAATCACATCCTTTTTCTTTCTCGCAGCATAAAGAGCAGCCTCGTTACAAACATTTGCAATATCCGCACCCGAGAAACCTGGTGTCTGTTTTGCAAGGAAACCTGGATCGAAATCTTCACTCACTTTCAATGGACGAAGATGAACATTAAAGATTGCTTTTCTTTCATTAAGATCTGGCAAATCAACATGAATCTGGCGATCAAAACGACCTGCTCTCATCAATGCTCTATCAAGAATATCTGCACGGTTAGTAGCAGCCAAGATAATAACACCTGAATTGGTTCCAAAACCATCCATCTCAGTCAGCAACTGGTTCAATGTATTTTCTCGTTCATCATTAGAAGAGAAACCACCATTTTTACTTCTCGCACGACCAATAGCATCGATTTCATCAATAAAGATGATACATGGCGATTTTTCCTTTGCTTGTTTGAATAGATCTCTCACACGAGAAGCACCCACACCTACAAACATTTCAACAAAGTCCGAACCAGACAAAGAGAAAAATGGAACTTCAGCTTCACCAGCAACAGCTTTTGCAAGTAAAGTCTTACCTGTACCTGGAGGACCTACCAGTAGGGCACCTTTAGGAATTTTTCCACCGAGCTTCGTATATTTATCTGGATTCTTTAAGAAATCCACAATCTCTTCAATCTCTTGTTTCGCTTCTGACAAGCCAGCAACATCTTTAAAGGTAGTATCAATTTTTTCCCCTTTTTCAAATACTTTAGCTTGAGACTTTCCAACATTAAAGATTCCGCCTCCAGCTCCACCAGTTCCACCTTTACCAATACGACGGAACACATAAAACCAGATTATCAAGATAATAATTAAAGGAGCCCAACTAAATAGCATTCCCCATGAATCAGCTCTTGACTCATAAGTTGCTTCAATACGATGGTTATCACTTACATCTTTCTGTGCTCTTTCAAGCTGCTTTGCAAAGATATTTACATCCCCAATGTTAGAATAGAAATGAGGTCCATCTTTTGAAGGTTTTGAAAAAGCACCCTTAAACTCGCTTGCATATTTATCATACTTGTCCGCTTTCAAGAAGAATTCAGCTTTTTCTTTATTTACGACAATAACCTTTTGTATGTCTTGATTGACAATCATAGGTTTTATGTCACTCCAATTTTTCTCAACTGCACTACCACCTCCTGCAAAGAATTGAATCCCTAGAAACAGAAGTGCAATAATACCGAAGAACAAAAAAGGATTAAATTTTTGTGGCAATCCACCTTTATCCTTATTAGGCTTGCCCTTTTTTGGCATATTCCAGCCTTTCTTATTATTATTTTTAGCCATACTCGCTTTTAATTTTCTATTTGAGTTATCTTCCCATCAGACCACAAGTCTTCGATATTGAAAAATGATCGATACTCTTCCATAAAAATATGAACAACTACATCAAAATAATCCATCACCACCCACTGTGCATTGCGTAGACCTTCCACTGTCCTTGCATCAAAATGTAAATCTTCAACTACTTGCTGTGCGATACCATTACAGATAGCATCTACATTCACATTTGAACTACCATGACAAAAAATCATATAGTCCGTACTTGCACCATCGACATCTCTTAGATCTATTATTTTAACATCTTGACCCTTCTTTTGTTGTATCCCCTCAACGATACTTTCTATTAATTTTTTAGTTTCGTTCATATAATTATCACTATCATTTACTAAGACTCGTTCTACAAAGATATATTTTAATCCGAAAATATTTTATTACGATCAAAGGATATTATTTTTGAAGAACTTTTTTAATCACTCTCTTCAAATAATAAGGATGAATAAGAATATTGGATCTCAAATCATACATTTAGATAACATTGATTCAACCAACAACTATGCCAATCTTCTAATACAGACAAAACGTCAGTTACATGGAGTCGCGATATTTGCAAAATACCAAACGGCAGGTAAAGGACAAAAGGGGAATTTTTGGGAAAGTAAATATGGAGAGAATCTAACCTTTTCTTTGATACTAGAACCAGAAGAACTCGTTATCCCCAAACAATTTCTTATTTCTCAAGCCATCTCTCTCGGCATCTGTGACTATCTTCAAAACAAAACAGATCACAACGTTAAGATAAAATGGCCAAACGACATATATGTTGAAAACAATAAAATATGTGGTATTCTGATTGAGACAAAATGGATGGGAGAATATATCAAAAATGCGATTGCTGGTATTGGAATAAATATCAATCAAGAGCATTTTGAATCAGACGCACCAAATCCTATATCACTTTTTAATATCACCGACAAAAAGTATATGTTAGAGGAGGTAGAAAGAAACCTTCTGGACTCTTTAGAAAAAAGATGGGAACAGATGGAACAAGATCCAGAACAGATAAATAATGACTATCATGACATGTTGTATCTAAAAGATCTTTGGGCTAATTTTCAAGATTCAGGAGAAACTTTTAGCGGAATGGTTATGGGGGTCAATGAAATTGGACAGTTACATATCCAGAAAAAGGATACATCTGATCATTTTTACAACTTTAAAGAGGTCAAATTGCTATCCTCCTTAGAATCATAAGAAGGATAACAATCTTCAAGAAGAACATCAAATTACAATGCACCAAAAGGAATTTGAATCAAACCATTAGCAAGCTGATTGATTCCCTTTTTCAACTTCTTACCTAACATCATCTTCATCATCATGTTTAGGTCTGCATGAAGTGTCAGACGAACTTTTGATGTGGTTGATGTGACAGGAAGTACTTGGATCCAGAAAGTAAATTTAAAAGGAACCGTTCCATGGCCCATCATCTTAATCTCCTTTGCAGGCTCTCTATTAACAATCTGCAATCCAGTGGTTCCTAACGATCCGACACGAAAAGAGCAGGTGTCATCTGTAGCTTGGAAATCCTCGATTTTAAAATCAGGAGCATCCTTCACTTGGCTTTTCACTTTGTCAATATTCTCTGGGGTAAAAAGTGGTTCAAATGTTTTAAATGAACTCAACTTTTCATAAACCGTAGACTGATCCCAATTAAGTGTTACAACTTCACTTGTATATTTTTCTAATCCCATAGTTTCTAATTTTTTGCAAAAATAGTGCTTCTTTTCTGAGGTTTACAAACTTTCACTTCATAAAAAAGGCTATTTCATAGTTGAAATAGCCTCTCTCATATCGTAGTGTAACTACTATCGTCCCCAATGAGCTGGATCTTTTCTCCAACCATCTAAATCTTGCTTTTGATCTTCTGTAATGTCTCCATTACTCAATGCAAGTTCCAATAGATCTTGGTATTTACTCAATGTAGTTAATTCAATACTTGCTTCCTCGAAATTCTCTTTCGCAATAGTAAAGTCATAAGTAAATATCGCAAGCATACCCAAAACATCTCCGCCAAAATTACGAATTGCCTCAGCAGCTTTTAGTGAACTAACACCTGTAGATACCAAATCCTCGATAATTACAACCCTCTGACCTGGGTTTAAATCTCCTTCGATAAGATTTTCTAAACCATGATCTTTTGGTTTAGATCTTACGTATACAAAAGGAAGACCTAGCTCTTCTGCTACTAACACACCGTGAGCGATAGCTCCAGTGGCAACACCAGCAATAACCTCGGCGTTAGGATACTTCATTCGAACTAATTCTGCAAATTTCTTTGCAATGAATGAACGAACTGTCGGATAAGAAAGCACCTTTCTATTGTCACAATAAATTGGAGATTTCCATCCTGAAGCCCATGTAAAAGGACTCTCTGGGGAAATTTTGATTGTATTAATCTCCACTAATTTTTTTGTTACTTCCAATCGTAAGTCTTCCATATTTATATGCTTTTTCTTTGTGTATTGTTAATACTTGGGCAAAGGTAAGAAAGTTTCTTAGTATTTCTATCATAATATGTTTAACGACATTCTTAAGAAATCGTTAAATCGTTAATAAATGACCCTATACGGATAAACAATGAAACCTATTTCCCGTTGTAATCTTTCGTTTGTTAGGACTAATTTATGAAACACTCCTCAATACATATGGTTCAATTAATCTATATTACCCACTCCCCTTATAATAAATAAAAGGAAGTGACGTTTTATCAAAACAACAACGTATAGAATTAGTTAAATTTGGTAATTCCGAAAATAATGAGCTTTAAAAAGAATACTTTCTTCCATTTCTTTCGTACACTTTTCATCATAGGTGCTTCTCTGTTTCTTTTAACCAATTGTCAATTGAAAAGCATTGTCAAAAAAGCAAACAAGAGTAAAGAGAACGGAGAATATCATAAAGCTGCTAAGTTATACTCCAAGGCTGCAAGCAAATCTCAAAATAAAAATCAGAGAGCTTGTTTCTTCTATGAAGCAGCACAGAATTACCGCAATATTTCCAACTACCGTAAGGCATCTGCTTTTTATAAGCGAGCCCTAACATATAAATATAATGATTCGACCCTTCTAA
The DNA here is from genome assembly GCA_025210775.1 of Prolixibacteraceae bacterium. GTDB lineage: Bacteria > Bacteroidota > Bacteroidia > Bacteroidales > Prolixibacteraceae > Halosquirtibacter. Next base: position 22,119 of record JAOARB010000026.1, on the reverse strand, counting down.
TTAAATATGGAGAGGTATTATGCGGTAGTGGTAAATATGACAAAGCAGTAGAAGCTTTTGAAGAATACTTAAAACTTCACCCAAACGATCAAGAGGTAAAAGAGAAAATTAGAATGTCTAAACTGGCTCCAGAATGGATACAATCCACCTCACGTATCGAGATAAAGAAACTTAGAGAAATAAATTCAAAAGGATCGGATATTGCAGCGATATATCCTACCTCTAGGAGTAATTATATTGTTTTTGCGACCAATAATCCAGACCTTGTAAGCAAAAAAAAGAGTAACATCACAGGAGAACGATTCTACGATCTCTGTTATGCCAATTTCGATATACAGAAACAAAAATGGCAAAGTCCTAAGTCATTAGATCAGGATCAAGTAGTCAATGGACCTGAAGATGAAGCAGTAACCACCTTTACCTCTCAAGGATCTGTGATCTACTACACCAAATGTCAGTACAACAAAGATGGGAAAACCAGTGCTGCTGTATTTAAAAGCCGTGTAGATGGAGAACAGTGGGCTAAGCCAGAGCAGGTACTTATCCCTAATGACTCTACCATGGTTGCACATCCTTCCATTTCTTTAGATGGTAACGAACTCTATTTTGTATCGAATAGAGCAGGCGGTATGGGTGGAAACGATATTTGGATGTCTAAAAACATCAATGGCAAATGGGGACCAGCCATCAATCTAGGTTCTTCCGTTAATACTGCAGGAGATGAGACCTTCCCTTTCATTAGAGACAATGGTGAACTTTACTTCTCATCAGACACTCATGCCGGACTAGGAGGACTAGATATTTTTAAGGCAGTAAAAGATGAAGACGGTACGTGGCAAGTAGAAAATGTAAGAGCTCCAATAAACTCATCAGGTGATGATTTTGCAATAACCTTCTTAGAAGGAAAAGACAAAGGTCTTTTCACCTCAAACAGAAAAGGAACACGCTCTGACGACATCTTCGAATTTGTTATTCCTCCAATGAAATTTACCATTGAAGGGCATGTTATTGACAAAGAAAAAGGACAACCTGTTAGTAATGCTACCGTTAGATTAATCGGTACAGATGGCACTATGTTAAAGTTAAAATCTCGTAATGGGAAATATTCTTTTAACGTAACAAAAGATGCAGAATTCTTAGTTGCCGCTTACAAAAAAGGATATCTAAATTCAAAATATCTTTTTAATACACTAGAAGCCAAGGAAAGTATTCAGATCAAACATGACCTTCAATTGACAGCAACAGATGCTCCTATCACTGTAGATAACATCTATTTCGATTTAGCAAAATGGGATCTATTACCACAATCAATAGAGGCATTAGATTCACTGTATCAAATATTAATTGACAACCCTACAATTTCCATCGAAGTCATGGCACATACCGATGCCAGAGGGGATAATCAATCCAACTTTAAGTTATCTCAAAAACGTGCACAAAGTGTTGTCAACTATCTTAGAGCAAAAGGTATTGAAAGTGTTAGACTTTCTGCTAAAGGATATGGTAAAACATCCCCTAAGGTGGTGACAGAGAGTTTGTCAAAAAAATATCCATTCTTAGAAGTTGGAGAAATTCTTAATATGGAAAACATCTCTCAAAAAGATAATGAGAAACAAGAGATTTGCCATCAAATAAATCGTAGAACAGAATTCCGTGTACTGTCTACAAACTATTTAAAAAGGTAAATAAAACGCACCTATGTTTCACTTCGCACATCAAAGACAAAACACTCAAATACAGAGCACTAACAGACATACAATTTCGACACAACGATTCTAAATAACTTAACAAAAAGGACTTGTTACAGTCAAATAAAAGACTTTCCTCCTTTTAATTGATATTTTCATATAACTTTGCTCGCGAATTAAAACTAAAAATTAAACTGTGGGGGTGCCATCTTCAAAAAAGACGACGGCTGAGATCATACCCTTTGAACCTAGGTAGGTAATACTACCAAGGGAATCAATAGATCTTCGCATCCTCCATGTTTATCATTTATCTAATGAAAAAAACATGAGAACTTTATTCTTAACACTGCTTTTAGTCACCACATCACTATTAGCGAATGCCCAGAACAAACTTAGTGGTCATGTATATGATGATCTTAATGAGCCAATACCTGGAGCAACAGTAACTATATCAAAATTATCGATAGGGAAAGTAACTGATTTTAATGGTTTCTTCTCTTTTAATGAGTTAAGCCAAGGAAACTATGAAATAAAAATTTCTTTTGTTGGCTACAAAGAACAAGTACTGAAAGTTTCTCTTCCATTAGCGGAACCGCTCAGAATTCAACTTCAATCTTCTCTTGAGTCGATTTCGGAAGTGGTCGTAGAAGCAACTCGTGCAGGAGAAAAGGCTCCTTTTACCTACTCCAACATCTCGAAAGAAGTACTCGAAGGGAAAAACACGGGGCAAGACCTTCCGTATTTGCTAAACAGCACACCATCATTGGTCGTTAGCTCTGATGCCGGAACAGGTGTTGGATATACATCGATGAAAATACGTGGTACGGATCAATCTCGTATTAATATCACTGTTGATGGTATTCCTCTAAACGACTCAGAAAGCCAAGGTGTATTTTGGGTAAACATGCCAGATTTTGGATCTTCTGTAGACAACATTCAGATTCAACGCGGTGTAGGTACCTCAACCAATGGAGCGGCATCCTTTGGAGCTACAGTAAACATCCAAACAGCTACCCCAAATCCAGAATCTTATGCCGAGTTAAACTCTTCAGCAGGTTCTTTTTCTACCTTTAAAAATACAGTTAAAGCAGGGACAGGACTTATGAACGGTCATTACAGCTTTGATGTAAGAACCAGCTGGATTACAAGTGACGGTTTTATTGACCGTGCATCATCAGATCTTAAATCTCTGTATCTTTCGGGAGGTTATTTTTCTGAGAACAATGTATTAAAATTCAATGCTTTCACTGGAAAAGAGAAAACATATCAAGCATGGGGTGGAGTTCCTAAGGAGAAAGTAGACGCAGGGGATAGAACCTATAATCCAGAAGGAGAATATGAAGATAAAGATGGAAATGTAAAGTATTACGACAACCAAACGGACAACTACCAACAAACCCATTTCCAACTATTCTACACTCATATGTTCCAGAATGAAGCTTCTTTAAATGTCGCACTCCATTCTACCTTAGGAGAAGGGTATTACGAAAGCTATAAAGACAATAAAAAGCCTAAAGATTATGGTATCACTGGTGTCAGTGAAAAAACGGATCTTATTGCACGTAAGTGGTTAGATAATATCTTTTATGGAGTTACAACATCATTTAAGCAACCTCTTGCTTTTGGACAATTTGTTGTTGGAGGTGCTTTAAATAAATATGATGGCGACCACTTCGGAAAAGTAATATGGAGTGAGACAAAGGCCATACCCGAAGACCACGAGTGGTATAGAGGAAACGGAACCAAGAGAGATGGTAATATCTACACTAAGATCACTGCAGATATCACAGATCAACTATCATTTATGGCAGACCTTCAATATCGTAATGTAAACTACGATATCACAGGAACAGATGATAATATGCTAGACATCACACAAAGTTACAACTACAACTTTGTCAATCCTAAAGCAGGTGCTTTCTTTAAATTCAACGAACACTTCGACACTTATGCAAGTTTCGCTATTGCACAGAAAGAGCCTAAAAGATCCGATTATGTTGATGCTCCAACAGAAAAGAAGCCTGTTCCTGAAAAACTATACGATTACGAATTTGGAGTACACACTAGAACACAGAATTTCCAATTGGGAGTTAACCTTTACTACATGTACTATAAAGATCAGTTGATCAATACAGGAGAGCTAAACAATGTTGGGTCTGCAATCATGGTTAACACACCTAAAAGTTATCGTAAAGGTATCGAGATCACCATGGCTGCTAAATTTGACAAGGTATTAGATCTATCTGGTAACTTAGCTATTTCAAGAAATAAAATCAATAATTTCACAGAATATGTAGCGGTATACGATGAAAGTTGGAATCCTCAAGGGACCAAAGTAATCGATCATGGTAAATCAGACATTGCCTATTCACCGAATGTAGTCGCCAACATCATCGCGAAATTACATGTAACTAAAGATCTAGATATTGACTGGACCAGACAGTATGTAGGGAAACAATACATTGATAATACAAGTAGCAATGACAGAGTGATTGATGCATATTCATTTACAAACGTCAAGGCTTCATATCGATTAAATATTCCACATACAAAGAAGTCTATTATTTGGGCACAAGTAAACAATCTTTTTGATCAAAAATACTCTTCAAATGCTTGGGTATATTCTTATTATGAAAATGATAAGCGTATGGACAGCATTGGACTTTTCCCACAAGCTGGGATCAATTGGACTATAGGATTATCATTAAGCCTATAGATACTCATTTTATTTATCTATTCTCCCCGTAGCCACATCATTTATTTGGTGTGGCTATTTTATTGTGATAGAGAAGCACTAACTTATATAAATCCATCCATAAAAGATTAGGGTATCTCAACAAGAAGAATCGTACAACAGGAGAAAAGAGTCTTGCAATAACAGAAGGGACAACATAAGGCAATAATAGATTCAATCGATCGAAATATTTTAATAGCTTCATATTCTTTCTCATTCTCGTTCCAGAAGAAGTGGACAGAATCTCACCTAAGGTTATGGTTGCTTGTTCCATCTTATCTAACACCTGCTCATTCGTATCCAATTCTGTATTCAACACAGGATTGTCAACATGATGCACCTCAACACCATGGAGACTTAATTGGAATTGAAAAAGCATGTCCTCATAACCATATCTAGAAATAGACTCATCGAATTGAACCTGTAGAATTACTTCCCTTCTAGCAGCAAAATTATTACTTAGAAAAGCATGGTTTCCCTCTTTAGATCGAACGGCAGCACTCCTATCAATACGCCTAGTACCATATAACCATTCCAATTTTTGATCTTTTCGATAGTCTTCAGGATATTTACGTCCTCCATAGATTATCTTACAAGAAGCATCATCAAAACAGAATAAATAAGTTCGAAGAAAATCCTCTTTATACACCTCGGAGTCACAATCAACATACAGTAAAATAGGACTATTGGTTTTCTTTAGAAATAAGTTTCTTATTCGTGCACGACCAATGTTCTCTTTCAGTTCCTCATAAAAGACCAAACTAGAATCGATCTCTCTATTCATTAAACGATAAGACTCAAGAGAACCATCATCAATGAGACAGATATCAACAGAAAGTTGAAAACGCTCAATCTCAACACATAACCCATTCACAAAGGAACGAACATCTCTATTAAAAATGGGAATACATACACTCATTTGAGCAGTCATAGTCATCCTCTCCAAAAGCTTCACGAAAATCACCACAGATCAGTAATCATCGTATTTAAAATATCACGATAAAATTTTATTGGTATAGCAAAGAAACCTATAGAATATAAAGTTTCAACACCTAAAATATCAACGGTTATTTTAATTATTTATTATCCTAAATACAAACACATCACAGCTCTTATCAGGGTATTATACTCCAACTAAAATGATACTCAAAAAGGACATAATTTAATAAAAATCTTTGCCTTTTATATTTATTTTTAGAACATCTTGTTGGTTAAAAGGTTACAGTAAAATGATTGTAATACATTAATAAGATGAAACACCTATTATACACACTAATGTTTTTATTTATGACAACTCAAAACCTAGATGCTCAGAATAAATACAACTCTTTAACTGAAAAAGAAGAGGCCATCATCAACAACAAACATACTGAAGCACCATTTTCAGGGAAATATGATGATTTCCACCAAGAAGGAACTTACATATGTAAGAAATGTAACGCTCCACTATACAAATCAGAAAACAAGTTTAATGCCCAATGTGGATGGCCTGCTTTTGACGACGAAATAAAGGGAGCTGTAAAACGTATTCCAGATAAAGATGGAATACGAACAGAGATCGTTTGTGCCAATTGTGATGGACACCTAGGACACGTATTTATTGGTGAAGGGTTTACCCCAACACAAACAAGACACTGTGTCAATTCTCTGTCGATGGTTTTTATACCTAAAGGAGAAAATATACCAGAAAAAATAACTCTTAAACCACAAACAGAAATAGCTTACCTAGCATCTGGATGTTTTTGGGGAACAGAATACCACCTACAGAAAATCCCAGGAGTCGTTTCAACGACAGTTGGCTATATGGGAGGAAAAACAAAAGACCCTACCTATAGAGAGGTCTGTAGTGGTAAAACAGGCCATGCAGAAACGACGAAAGTAGAGTTTGATCCTTCGGAAGTAAGTTTTGAAACCATCGCTAAGATCTATTTTGAAACACACGACACTTCACAGATAGACGGACAAGGTCCTGATATAGGAGATCAATACCGATCGGTGATTTTTTACAATAACGAAAGACAAAAAGAGATAGCAGAGAAGCTAATAAAAGAACTAGAAAAGAATGGTTACACTGTAGTTACGGAGTTAACTCCAGCAGAAATATTTTACGATGCAGAGGAATACCATCAAGATTATTATGAGAACAAAGGATCATCTCCTTATTGCCATATCTACCAGAAAAAATTCAAATAAAAAAAAAGTCCGAGTTCTCAATATCGTGAAACTCGGACTTTCTTTTACGGATAAAATTTATGAGATCTTATTAAAGATATCCCATAAAACAATACCTGCACTAACAGAGATATTCAAAGAGTGTTTGGTTCCAAACTGTGGGATTTCAATACACACATCACACTGATCAACCACATCCTGTGCAACACCTTTCACTTCATTCCCAAAAACAAGTGCCAATTTCTCCCCCTTATTGGGTTTAAATTCAGGCAACATAACTGAATGTTCTACTTGTTCAATAGCACATATCTTATAACCTTGCTCTCTTAATTCCTGAACCGCTTGTAAAGTATTATCAAAATATTTCCAATCGACACTCTCTTCAGCACCTAGAGCCGTTTTACGAATATCATCACTCGGAGGACAGTTCGTAATACCACACAAATAAAGTGCATTGACCAATAAAGCATCAGAGGTTCTAAAAAGAGACCCCACATTATTGCTACTACGGATATTATCCATCACCACAACAATAGGTGACTTATCATTATTTTTAAACTCTTCAACAGAAAGTCTACCAAGTTCACTATTCTTTAATTTTCTCATGACTTTTCAAACGATAGATTCTATCATAAATTTAGAAAGGAGGGGCATCATCAAAATCATTTCCTGTAGGAAAATCAAAACCACCAAAACCTAGGTTATCCCCATTATTATTGCTCGATTCTGAAGGGGCATCGCTGTTCATCTTAGAACTATAGGTCTGTCCTGATGAAACTACTTGACTCGCAGCATTCATTGAAACTCTCGGATCCAATGCTTCGGTAGAAGCATAATCACCAAAATCTTCATCATCCAAATTACTAAATTTAGCCATCGAACTTTGGAAACGCAACTGAACATCACCAGTAGCACCGTTACGATGTTTTGCAATAATTAACTCAGCAATACCTTGAAGGTTATTTCCCTCCGCATCTTCTGTGATTCCGTAGTACTCAGGACGGTGAATGAACAACACCATATCGGCATCCTGCTCAATCGCACCTGATTCACGAAGGTCAGACAACTGTGGTCTACGCCCTTCTCTAGATTCAACAGCACGACTCAACTGAGACAGCGCAATAATAGGGACATCAATCTCCTTTGCAATAGCCTTCAAGTTTCTAGAGATCGTAGATACCTCCTGTTCCCTTGAGAACTTCGCATCTCCCCCCGTAGTCATTAGCTGCAAATAATCGACAATTACACAACCAATATTATGCTGGCTTTTTAATCGACGACATTTGGCACGAAACTCATAAATTGAAAGTGCAGGAGTATCATCAATAAACAGAGGAGAGCTAGTAAGATTCTCTAACTTAGAATGCAATTCAACCCACTCATGTTCTTCTAATTTCCCTGTTTTTACTTTATCTGAACCAAACCCCGTTTCAGCAGCAATCAAACGATTCACCAATTGAAGAGAAGACATCTCCAGAGAGAATACAGCTGTAGGTTTCTGATGCTCCACGGCAATATTTCTCGCCATAGATAATACAAAAGCGGTCTTACCCATGGCAGGACGTGCTGCAATAATAACCAAGTCCGTCTTTTGCCATCCAGAGGTAATACGATCAAGACCTGTAAAACCAGAAGGAACACCACTCATGCCTTCAGGCTTAGCCGAATTCTCTTTCATCAATTCAATAGCCTCTGAAATTACAGGCTTAACAGGAACAGATTCTTTCGAGATATTACCTTCTGTAACTTTAAAAAGAGAAGACTCTGCAAAATCAATCAAATCCTCCAATTCGATAGAATCCTGATACGACTTTGCTTGTATCTCAGAAGACATATGAATCAACTCACGTTGAATATGCTTCTGTGCAATAATACGTGCGTGGAATTCAATATGAGCAGCAGATGCCACTTTCGCCGTAAGTTGGGTAATATATAATGGACCACCAACAAGATCAAGTTCAGAGCGATCTCGCAACTCTTGGGTAACCATCAATAGATCAATCGGTTTTCCCGCAAGATTAAGGTCTTTAATCACCCTAAAAATACGTTGATGCTCATCTTTATAAAAACATTCTGGCTGTAAGATATCTGCTACCGATACATACGCATCTCTCTCTAGCATCAATGCCCCCAAAACGGCTTCTTCCACCTCTACAGCCTGTGGAGGTAGTTTCCCATATTGGGCTTCTATTTGCTCTAAAGATTGAGAATTACTATTTCTTACTATGTTCGGGCGCTGTACAGCCATTGTAATGTTTTCGATTTATTTTTAAAAGAGCCGCAAAGATACATAATCCTTTTAAAACTATGGTCACTTTGATAGGATCCTTTTAAAACTACTAAAATTAGTTCAATATACCATTGATAATAGACACCAAAATATCTGTTTCTTTAAAACCAGCTGCTCTTATTTGTTGTGGTATAAAGCTTGTTTCTGTCATTCCAGGAACCGTATTTACCTCTAACAAGCGGAAAATCGTTCCATCATAAATAAAATCGGCACGAATAATTCCATCACAATCTAACAGATGATAAATCCTTTGGGTTAGCTTTTGAAGCTCGTGTGTCTCTTTATCATCCAATCTTGCAGGAGTAATTTCTAGGGCTTTACCCACCACATATTTTGCTTCATAATTAAAGAATTCATTCTCCGTAACCACCTCTGTCGCAGGCAAGGCCATAACTTCTCCATTATAGACCAATGCACCACAAGTAAACTCACGTCCATCCATAAACGATTCACAAAGCACCTCATCTCCTTCAGCAAAAGCAGCTTCAATTGCCTTATCCACTTGATCAATGGCTTTTACCTTAGTCACCCCAAAGCTAGATCCACCAGCATTAGGTTTGATAAACATTGGCAATCCTAGATCGGCAACCAATTTCTCTGCGTTCCATGAATCTCCTGTTAATATACGAGTAGAAGCAGCGACTTCGATTCCTTCCTGACTTAAAAACTTATTACAGTAGTATTTGTTGAAGGTCAACGAAGAAGTAGAAGCACTACAGCTTGAGTAAGGTATTCCAATCATATCGAAATAACCTTGCAACTTCCCGTCCTCACCAGGCGTGCCATGAATCATTATATAGGCTGCATCAAAAGAGATCTTTTGTCCTTGGATGATCGCAGAAAAATCACTCTTATCTATATCATACCTATTTTGATCTGAATCAATTAATTCCCATTTTTCAATAGAGATATCCACCATCCATGGAGAATAATCACTATTTTCCAAACACTTCATTACAAAGGCAGCACTTCTATGAGACACTTCTCTTTCAGAAGAATAACCACCCGCTACTACTGCAATATTTTTTTTCATTAGAAAAGATACTTTAAATCTTACTGTTCTTGATTTCGATTGACAATATAATTACGCCACTTATCAATACAACCTAGCATATCTTCAGGTATAGGCGATTCGAAAATCATCTCCTCTCCTGTTGTAGGATGAATGAATCCCAACATCTGAGCATGAAGCGCATGTCGAGGAAGAACATCAAAACAATTTTGAACAAACTGCTTATATTTCGTAAAGGTGGTACCTTTCAAGATCTTATCTCCACCATAATTGTCATCATTAAACAACGTATGTCCAATATATTTCATGTGGACACGAATTTGATGGGTTCTTCCTGTTTCCAAAACACACTCTACAAGATTTACATATCCTAAACGTTCCACTACCTTGTAATGGGTTACAGCATGTTTACCATAATCCCCATCAGGGAACACTGTAAATACTTGTCTATTTTTAAGACTTCGGCCAATATTACCAACCACAGTTCCTTCTTCTTCTTTTAGATCCCCCCATACAATAGCATAATATCTACGTTTGGTTGTCTTATCGAAAAACTGTTTTGACAAATGAGTTTTTGCATTCTCATTTTTGGCTACCACCAATAAACCAGAGGTATTCTTATCAATACGATGAACTAAACCAGGTCTTGTATCTTCGCTATTGTACATTGGAAGATCCTTATATCGGTATGCCAAGGCATTCACCAATGTACCAGTATAGTTACCATGGCCTGGATGGACCACCATTCCTGGTTGTTTATTTACAACGACAACATCGTCATCTTCATAAACAATATCCAAAGGAATATCTTCAGGAATAATCTTCAACTCACGTCGAGGATAATCCATCATTATCGTTACAACATCACCAGGTTTCACTTTGTAGTTCGCTTTAACCACTTCATCATTCACACGAACACAACCAGCATCTGCTGCCGTTTGGATTCTATTTCTTGAAATCTGATCAATACGGTTTACCAAATACTTGTCCACACGTAGTGGTTTCTGACCTGGATCTACCTCTATACGATAATGTTCAAAGAGCTCATCTCCATCATTTTCATCATGATGATTTTTCATTGATTCTTCTACCATATTTAAATATTCCTTTATTCTATTACGATTGTATCATTTGCCGACTTTAACCAAATATCGACAAAAGAACCTTGTTTTACTTTACCATCAGTATCTAATGGTTTTTGACTCGAAACGTATGCTGACAGGCTATCCTCAACAGACTCAAAAGTTCCATCGTAGATCACTACTCCTAGTGATAAACCTGAATTCGCTAAGATTTGTTTTGCATCCTCTAACTTTGTTCCATTTAGGTTTGGAACATCCACATTGGAAATATTTGATGCAGTACCTACTTCTAAATCAACGACACTTCCTAAAAAGACTTTTTCTCCAGTATCCACCTCTTTGCCATCAATTTTCTGCGACAAAACCAGATCTTCATAAGGAGAAGGAGTCAATGTGATTTGACCTAGAGTCAAACCCATTCGTTTTAATTTCAACTTCGCTTTTCGGATAGAACCATTCACTAGCTTAGGCATCAGAATCTCTTTCGGATGCTCTGAAGCAACAGTTACAAAAACCTTTCTCCCTTCTTTCACCTCTGCTCCAGCTAATGGGGTCTGTTCAAGCACTGTTCCAGGAGTAGTTCCTACAGAATAAACCGAATCCGAAACAATTAATCGGATCTTTAGTTCCTCAGAAGCCTTCAATTCAGTAATATCTTGACTTTTAAAATCTGGAAGTACAATAGAACTCCCATGGTTGGTATAAATCCTTATACTAAACATGGTAATCCATATGACTATCGGAATTAACAATAGTGCTCCTAAAACATTATACAAAAACAGCTTAGTCTTAGTAAATTCTTTAAAGCTCATATAATAAGATTACGTAAATATTTTGACATAGTTATTTTGATACAAATATACAGATATGAAGACGATTTTTTGCCAAAAAAAGAGTCATATCTACGATACAACTCTTTTTGATATATCTTTTTAAGGATTCTGTTAATATCTTTTCAGAATATTATACAGCGTATCTCTTTCTGCTGCCTCTTTTCCTGCATCCTCGATCATTGTGATTAACTCTTGGGTAGTAGCATTTGGATTCTGAACTCCACCAGCCATAGAATAGATCTTTGTAGAGTCATCTATGGTACCATCCAAATCATCCACACCATAAGATAACGATAGCTGTGCCACCTCTTTCCCAATCATTGGCCAATAAGCTTTCAAATGTGGAATATTATCTAAATATATGCGTGATACGGCGTAATTTCTTAGATCTTCGGTTGTAGTAGACTCCTCAATATGAGAAAAAGCATTATTCGCTCTTCTAAATTTAAGAGGGATAAAAGTATTAAAACCACCTGTTTTATCTTGCAGTGTTCTTAACCTTTCCATATGATCCAAACGATGTTCGTAGTTCTCGATCAATCCATACAACATCGTTGCATTGGTCATCATTCCCAATTCATGTGCCGTTTGATGAATCTCCAACCACTGCTGAGAAGTCGCTTTATCAGGACAGATCTGCTTTCTAACCTCCTCATCAAAGATCTCAGCTCCACCACCAGGAATAGAACCCAGTCCTGCCTCTTTTAAAGCCTGTAGGCCTTCTAAAAAGCTCACACCTGAGATCTTACACATGGCTTCAATTTCAACAGCAGAGAAAGCCTTAACATGAAGCTCAGAGAATTCTTCTTTGATGGCTTCTACCATGGCCTTATAATATTCCAAACCTCTCTGAGGATGAACCCCACCAGTGATATGAATCTCTGTAACGCCACGAGCTTTATATTTCCTAACGGCTTGTCGCAATTCATCAATGCCTTCCTCCCAAGCGCCATCTTCATTATAACGACGTTTGTATGAACAGAAAGCACAGCTTTTCATACAAATATTTGTCGGCTCGAAATGAAAATTATGATTAAAAGTTACTTGAAGTCCATTAACTCTACGACGAACTACCTCAGCCAATAGTCCTAGCAAAGATAATTCGGCCTCTTTATACAATAGCAATCCTTCGCTTCTATTCAATCTTTCTCCAGCAAACACCTTGTCCACAATAGACAGGAATGGTGAATCGCTTGAAAGTTGACCATATATAAGTTCCTTTATTTCTTGCATCTCTTATAACATTTTGCACAAAGATACATCATATTCAGAACTAGGAAAAAAAAGACCTTTTAATATTATTTTTTTTGGACAAAAAAAAGGTAAAGAACATCCACTCTTTACCTCTCTTCATCTTCCAAAAGATTTATCTAATTAAAGATAAACTTATGCTTTATGACGTGGTTCATCAGAAACACTTAGTTTCTTACGACCTTTAGCTCTACGAGCTTTCAATACTTTACGACCGTTCACAGTAGACATTCTCTCTCTGAACCCGTGTTTATTACGTCTCTTTCTGTTCGATGGTTGAAATGTTCTTTTCATCGGGTATACTTTTTCTGATTATATTCGCTAAATATTTCGGTCTGCAAAAATAATTCTTTTTTTTGCTCTACCAAACTAACCCCATCCTATTTTTCATTTTTTCCTCATTTTGAACACATAAAACAAGATCCAAAACAGTAAAAAAGCTATATAGAATAGGCTTTACAATGCCAAATGTATCACTTTTTTTGTTTCAAAAAATTCTTCATCAAAAAAATCTGAAACAGGATACAAAGTACATTTGTCGCCAAAGTTAGCAATCTCATCCATAAAGTCACCACCTTTGATGTATAAAATTCCATTTGCCAGATCATTAAATGATTCTTTTCGCACAACGGAACGTGACATAGAGACAAATTTTGGGAATGCCGTAACGGCTCTACTAACCACAAAATCAAATTTTTCCTTCACACTCTGCACCCTTAAATGTTCTGCTCTAAGGTTGGTTAAACCTAAAGCTTGAGCTACTCCATTTACTACTTTAATTTTTTTCCCAATAGCGTCGACACAGAAAAATTCTGCTTCAGGGAACAAAATAGCCAATGGTATTCCAGGGAATCCACCACCAGTACCCACATCTAGGATCTTCGTTCCAGGCTTAAATTGCATCACTTTAGCAATGGATAATGAATGCAAAACATGACGCTCATAAAGTTGTTGAATATCTTTACGAGAGATCACATTCACTTGCTCATTCCATTCGGTATACAATGATTCTAACATTGCAAAACGCTCTTTCTGCTCCTCCGTTAGATCGGGGAAATATTTTAATATAATATCCATAAATTACTTCTCGAAGCCTATCGACTTTTTAAAATCTTCTTTCTGCACCATAATTTTCAATCGTTTCTTAGCACGAAACAATTGAACTTTAATCATATCAACCGACAAATTTAGTGCTTTTGATATTTCAACATAAGAATAATCATGAAAATATCTCAATTGAATCAATTTTGAGTAATGAGGATTCAAATCATTCACTACTTTTTGCACTGCTTGTCCTGTCTGCTGCTTTACAAGTATCGTCTCTGGAGTTTCATTTATACTGTCCATACAACTCTCCAACGAATTCTCAAGTATATAGAATTGATCGGTAAACATCAAGGGATGTTTATTTCTTCTCATATAATCAATACAATGATTTTTAGCGATTCTAAATAACCATGTACTAAAAGCATACTCCTTACGATAGGATGCAATATTTATGAAAGCTTTCGTAAAGGACTCAATAGAAAGATCCTCGGCCTCTTGGTCAGAAGAGACCAACGCTCGTATCCATTGATACACTCCTGCGTAATATCGATCCAACAGCTCAGAAAATGCATTTCTATCCCCATTTTTCGCTCGTTCAACCCAATAGGCGTCAACCCAACTATCTTTTGATCCTTTTAATTCCATTTTCTTCTTTGTCTAGCAATGTGCAATTTCATCCAGTAATAAAAACTATAGAAAGGCCAAAGTATCCGAGACAAATACTCTAAGACAATATAAATTTTCTCTTTTACTTGTTTGGAAATCATATATACCACCAAAAGATGGACCAAAGAAAATAAAAGAAAAAACATTAACCCCCAATATTTGTAGATAGAGTTAAATGCTAAAAATAGCAATGAAGAAGTAGCTACTACCCATCCCCAATTTCGAATAAAACTTAATACCTTTTGACCAAATCCATACCTTTGCTTTATCAACAAATATTTTTCTCTTTGGTTCATAAAGTCATCTCTCTCATAAGGATCCGTAAGAGTGACTTTAGATCCTGAATCTAAAGCCATAGCCACACCTGCCTTACCTTTGGTTAGTCCATGAGAATACCATTCGTTAACATAGAATTTCTCATCCAAAAACGCTCTAAATCCTTTGGTGTGTTCAAAGGCAGAACGCTTATACCCTATATTATACGGAAGCGCAGGAACCAGGGAACTCATATTGGCATTTGTAAAATAATCCACGCCATACTTAAACAAATGAAGTCTTAAAAAATAATTACTTAAGCATTTGTGGGACTCATAGTTACATAAACCTTGTACAAAGGTGTCGTTGTCTTTTACATTTGACATCAACATACTCAAATAGTTAGACTCTACCGGCTGCATGTTTGGCGTTAAAAAAACAACCCATTCTTTGGTTGAAGCACGCACTCCCATCGTTAAAGATAGCGCATTCGAAAAATTGGTATCATTAAAAACCCTTGTGAAAATTAGATTATCATACTCTTGGGTCATCTTCTGAAGCTGAATAGGTGTACTATCTTCGGAACAGTCATCCACCACAACGACTTCAAAGTCTGGATAATCTTGTTTTAGTAAAGAGTCCAAAACAGGTTTTAAAACATCGTAATGATTTCTTGTTGGAATCACTAACGAAACCCCTTTTGAGCCATTATTATCTTGGGAACGATTCTTTTTAAAAAATCTTAACCTTCTTAAATCAGATAAAACATAATAAACGAGAAAGATTATCAATAGAATCAGAGCTGTTAACTCCATTGAATTCACTTTTCCATATTCAAAACTCGGGAACAAAGAATAGAAAAACTCCTGTGTAAGAGACATATAACATTTTTTAGTTGATAACAATTCTTGCACTACAGGCTACATAATATATCAAAATTACATATAATTTAATAGAGAATAAAACCTTTTCCTATCAATAAAGAAAACGTTTTAACCCCATCTAAAATAAATAACAAAAAAGAACCCCTTTTTCCTATTCTATTTTTCCAACATTACGATTAAAATCTAGATTAAGAATAAAACGCTGCCATTGAATAGACTTTGTCGATTAAACGTCTCGTGTATCTCCCTTCATTAAACAACCTTTTTGCAATAAGAATAGCAATGCATTTATGATTCTATTACAATGGATATTTATAACTACACTATTTCATAAAAAATAGAGACCTAAAATCAATATGATACATTTGAATATTTGAGACGTTTGAATTTAGAAGCGTGTAAATTTAAACGCGTTTTATACATTTTTGTGGAATGTAAATTAAACACACCCTAAACCATTATAAAACAACAGACTTACAGCTACGTAATAATACTTAAGTTCAACTCAACTGTATATTTTCGTCATTTCAGCTTCACAACATTTTCAGATCAAATTATGATCAAATTCATATCAACTTCACATCAAGTTCATATCAACTTCATATCATGTTCACTTATACGTTATGTCAACTTTACTCTAGAGTGAAGTTGATATGAAGTTAATATGGGCATGATATTTCCAAGTAACGATCATTATATTAAGCTGCAATGAAATTATGTATTATTTGAGAGGGAGTATAAGACGACCTTATAGTTCTAGGAAAAAGGATAAAAAATGAGCTTTGAGTATGATAAATTAAAAATCGAACCCTAAAAAAGAATAAATTGCTACTCTTTTTGCGACCAAACATCGATCCTTTTGGTGAAATATATTCGAAAACTAAGATAATAACTATCTTTGTGACCAAACGTTCAAGAGAACTTATCTTTTTTCTCTAAATAAGTTATCAAGTTTAAAATATAGACAACGTGAAATTCGAACTCATACATAAAGCAAAAGGCACCAAAGCTAGAGCAGGAAAAATCACCACCGATCACGGTGAGACTGAAACTCCGATCTTTATGCCAGTAGGTACCATTGGATCTGTAAAAGGACTTCACCTAAAAGATCTTACAGACGATGTAAAAGCCCAAATTATTTTAGGAAACACTTACCACCTATACCTTCGTCCAGGTTTGGACACCATCGAAAAAGCGGGTGGTCTTCATAAATTTAATGGATGGAATGGACCTATCTTGACTGATAGTGGAGGGTTTCAAGTATTCTCTCTTGGCGAGATTCGTAAGCTGACAGAAGAGGGTGCACAGTTTAGTTCTCACATTGATGGATCTAAGCACTTATTTACTCCAGAAAACGTAATGGACACGCAACGTACTATCGGTGCCGATATCATTATGGCATTTGATGAATGTACTCCTGGAGATGCGGATTATGCATACGCAAAGAAATCTCTAGCCTTGACACAAAGGTGGTTGGAAAGATGTGTTAAACGTTTTGATGAGACCAAACCTAAGTATGGTTACAATCAAACACTTTTCCCAATCGTTCAAGGGTGTGTCTATAAAGACCTACGTATAAAAGCTGCAGAGCATGTTGCAAGCTTCGACAGAGATGGATATGCTATTGGTGGTCTATCTGTTGGAGAAAGCGAACAAGACATGTATTCTATGGTGGAGGTGGTTAACGATGTTCTTCCTCAAGATAAACCTAGATATTTGATGGGGGTAGGAACGCCTGTAAATATTCTAGAGAATATCGATCGTGGTGTAGATATGTTTGACTGCGTGATGCCTACTCGTAATGGTCGTAACGGAATGCTTTTCACATGGAATGGGGTGATGAATATGAGAAACCAGAAATGGGCTAACGACTTCTCTCCTCTTGATCCTAGTGGTACTTCATATGTAGATCAAGCCTATACCAAAGCATATGTTAGACACCTTTTCAAATCAAAAGAGATGTTGGGTGCTCAAATTGGAAGTATACATAACTTGACCTTCTATCTTTCATTAGTAAGAGAAGCTCGTAAACAAATCCTTGATGGCACTTTCCCTGAATGGAAAGCACGCATGGTAAAACAATTGAGCAGAAGGTTATAATACAATCATCGAAGAAACATATGAAGCCATTCTTACAAAAAATAGATCTTTATATAATGAGAAAGTTCCTCGGAACTTTCTTTCTCTCTATTACGCTTATTCTAAGTATCTCTATTGTTTTTGACATTAGTGAACACGTGGACGATTTTATTGATAATGATGCACCTCTAAGAGCCATCATTTTTGATTTCTATCTAAACTGGATTCCCTATTTTGCCAATCTGTTTATAGGTTTATTTACATTTATTTCTGTAATATTCTTTACCTCTAAGATGGCATCTAATTCTGAGATAATTGGAATACTTGCAGGTGGTATTACCTACCGAAGAATGATGCGACCCTATATTGCTTCGGCTTTAATTATTGCTTCTTTATCGTGGGTTCTGGGTAATTTTGTTATCCCCCATTCTAACATTAAGATGTTGGATTTCAAGAACAAATACATTAAAGGGAAATATTATAATACAGAGACCAATATTCATAAACAATTGAACCCAGGCGTTTATATGTATATGAGTAGGTACAACGTAAACACCGATACAGGGCACCGATTTGCATTAGAGAAGATCGAAGACAATAAGTTGGTTTCGAAATTGGTTTCTCAATATATCCGATGGGACAATAAAAAAGAGAAATGGACCATCCACGACTACTATATACGTGATATTGCAGCTGATGGAAAAGAGACGCTTACCTTCGGTAAGAAAATAGATACGACATTAAGTATTGTTCCCAAAGAGTTTAAAACACGTGTCAATGAGGCGGAAAAGATGAATCTTTTTCAACTAAAGAAGTTCATTGACAACCAAAAGCTAAGAGGGGTCTCCAATCTCGAAGAGTACCAGATCATGCAACACGAAAGGACATCGGGACCATTCTCTACCTTTATATTGACAATAATTGGAGTGGCATTGGCATCTCGTAAAACAAGAGGAGGTATTGGTATTCATATTGCACTTGGACTTCTTCTAAGCTTCTCGTACATTATGTTTATGCAGGTAACCAAAGTATTTGCAGTTAGTGGTTCTACAGACCCGTTTATAGCTGTATGGATTCCTAACGTGGTCTATTCGATTATTGCATTTATTCTCTATCGATGGGCATCGAAATAGGATATTCTATCAATTAAAGAATACTCCCTCATTAAGACAATTATTATCGGTAAGATATATATGAAATAGGGGATCCCGTTTGGGGTTCCCTATCTTTTTATCCTAAGATGCTACTATTTTAATATCACATAGAACCTATATTGAAAGACGATATTTTCTCTCTTTCTTCAACATCATCTCCTATTCAAAAGCCGTAATAAGGTAACAAAGTGATATTAAATATTCCTGCGACGACTTCACTGTTTACATCATCAACGAACCTCAACATCAATGGGTCAATAAAAGATCAAAGGAAACTATCATTAAAAACAAAGAAGCCCTTCTGAGTTAGACTCATGAAGGGCTCCACTGATATAAAAATATAGAACTACTAAATTTTATTTTTTAACTATTTTCTGGAAAGAAACAGCTCCTCTTTCACCGTAGATCTTAAGCAAATAAACACCTGGATTTAGAGAAGAAGCATCTATAGCAACTTGGTTTGTAATCTTCCAATCTGCTACTTTGTTTCCTAAGATGCTATAAACCTCAATTCTATCTACTGCCTGAGCACCAGAAACAGCGAATTGTGAAACAACTGGGTTTGGATAGATATTCCATTTGGTAGTTTGCTTAGGAGTATCTATACCTGTACTTGTAGATTTTGCAGCCATTACCTTTAAGTCATCAATAAATAGGTTGTTAGATGGAATAGGAGATCCTGCTGCTAGATTATATGATACTTTAAAAGCAATACGTACTCTTTTACCAACAAAATCAGATAAGTTGATCATTCCTGACTCAACCCAGTTAGGATTAAAATAATCTCCTGTACTAAGATCCGTAGACCATGTTGCTCTAAGTGTAATATTATGCATCTGCTCATTTGTAAGTCCTTCTACAGGAGAACCAGAACCATCATAAGCAGTGTAACCTTCTAGTACATATAGCTCTCTTACAAAACCTGTTCTTACACCAAAGCGAGAAGCATTTTTAAATTCCATGTAAGCTCCTGTCGCTACAGATAGATCCACTTCTGAAGAGATTAACCAAGCTTCTCTATCTAAAGTAGAACCTTTAGTAAGTCGGATATAGCTGTTGTCTACCCCTGGCTTTCCTTTGAAGTCAGCTGTAGCAGAAGAACGGAAAGTATAGTAGTTGTTACTATTATAAGCTGCTTCATCAGATGTATCTTCGTTAAAAGCAATTTTTTCAAATTCAGAACCTGCTTTTCCGAAAACATATCCATTGATATATGAAGCACCAGACTCTCCATCAGCAAGGCTTACAAATCCATTATCTTCGAAATTTTCTGAAAGAATTGGTTTAAAAACAGAATTATCAATTGTTTGAGTTACTCTAAAGTCTCCTATTTTAACCATTAATGGTGTACCTGTGGTTTCAGGTGTACCAGCAATATCACAAGTATATTTAAAAGCTAAACGCACTGAAGTTCCTCTATACTTTTCTAGATTAACTGTTTCACGATAATACTCTTGGCCTGTATCATTGTTTATGCCTTTAAATTCTTCAAGAGTGACGTTTTCCCAATTATTTGCAGCATCAGTCACAGTCCCCGTATAACTAGTTGAAACAAACAGTTGAAGTCGACTTTTTCCACCAGTTTTATCCATTGCTCTAACGGAATAATAGAAATCTAAGAACGCACCTCCAATAACATTAGATAAATCTACTTCATCATAAACAAGCCATGCTTCAGTAGACTCATAAGTTTTATCTGTTTTTATAGCACTGATGGTCACATAATTGTATTGGTCTGTAGAAACTGGACGAGCATAATCTAATAAAGAAGCATCGATAGCTCTAGTTCTCTTCCATATCTTTTCTGTTTCAGGTGCAGGACCTTTTATGGTATAAGCTAAAGCACCATGAGCTCCTTTTAAATATTTGATTGTTGGATAAAATAAAATATCTTCTTGCACATCTGCACTTGCTTTTGAAAATGAAAGTAGTGCAACTACGATTAAAAGTAAAAATTTATTCATAAGCTAATTTGATTTTTATACATTTTGGATTTACAAATGTTTTATTTGGTTGTCCGCTACAAATATTGTTATTTGAAACATAAGAATATGTAACTATCGTACGTAAGACCATACACAATTGTCCACCGCTCTATACAAACACTTATAAAAGACATTTTAGGCAAAACAGACAAAACAACTTATATACAAACACTTACAATACAATAACAACAAAGTAAATTCATTAAAACTGCTTTATAACATAGCAAAACAACTGGAAGTAAATATATAAAAAGAGGTCACAATCATCTAACATAATATCATACATAACTCTAATAGATCTAAAATATGAGTGTACAATAATTAAGCTATTTTATTAAGGGGAGGATTTAATAAAAATAGGAGGTAAAAAAGAATAAATATTCAGAATCGAATAAAATATAAGAGCATAAAAAAAGTTCGAATAAACACTTTATCCGAACTTCAATTCTAACATGTGTTATTCCCCTAACACGAAACTAAAACCAACTATCTATATAAAATTATGAAAAACTATCTTTAAAAATAAGATCCTTCTTTAAGATGAAATCTTTTTAAGTTTAGGATCAAAGTGTAATAATTTTTATTGCAAAAAAACTATGGTAAAAGCCCGTTTCCTCGTTATCCTTAAAAGTATGAATAACTCGAAACTAAAATCAATTATCTATATCTAAAATCTATTCTCTTGGTGGTTGGTTAGTCAGAATAATTAGTTGAATCCCAAAGGATTCAACCAATGTAAATATCTGCTTATGAAAAAAATGTGTTATTCCCTTAACACTAAACTAAAACCAACTATCTATATCTAAAATCTATGAAATCTCTTCTCTTGGTGGTTGGTTAGTCAGAATAATTAGTTGAATCCCGAAGGATTCAACCAATGTAAATATCTGCTTATGAAAAAAATGTGTTATTCCCTTAACACTAAACTAAAACCAACTATCTATATCTAAAATCTATGAAATCTCTTCTCTTGGTGGTTGGTTAGTC
>JAOARB010000025.1 GCA_025210775.1 Prolixibacteraceae bacterium | reverse complement strand
CGGTCGATGAGTATAACAGGCTTGGGCACCTGTAGTCGGATCAGGTGGTGGGGGGTTCGAATCCCTCCTTGTTCACTTTAAGGATAAGATAACATTCTTATCTTGACAACAGAACACAACGGACGAGTAGCATAACTGGATAGTGCACCTGACTACGGATCAGGAGGTTGGGGGTTCGAATCCCTCCTTGTTCACCATACTAGAAGCTCTTATTCTTAATGAATAAGAGCTTTTTTTATCTCCAAAATAAAATGCATTAAGCACCCTCGTACACAACAAACAAACAGCAGAGATCAATAATTTTCATATTAAGTACAATCTTTCTTGCATTCAAATCATAAATGCAACGCGATATTATAATAAAGAGTTTGTCTAATGAGGTAAAATAAAATATTTGAAGAATACTTAATTGATATTAAACGACCTCAAATAATGAATTACTTAAGTGGAAATGGTACAATTGAAGATGCAATGTATGCAGCAGCAAAAGAATGGGCAAGCATTGGAGTTCAAAAGGGCAAGCGTATAAGTGACAAAAAGATAACAAAAGGAGACAAAGTTACTTACAAGATACGTCATGCGAAAGGAGGAGAGTCATATTATGCTGGGGATGGATTAAATAAGGCACATATTTCACCTGATGAGATAAAATCAGCTCTTGAGAAATCAAAATAATAAAACATGATAAATAAATTAATTCTATTTTTATTCTTAATGACAATACTATGCTCTTGTCATCAAAAGAATAATAAAAATCAAACAAACAACTTAAATAAAGAATCAATAATTGAAGGTTCTAAGCAGAAGGTTCTAAGCAGTCAAAAAACTTGTAATTTACGATTCAAGGTGACTACATATATAGATGAGGAAGAGGTAGATGTTGCGCTTGAGACATTCATTCTTAAATTTAAATCTGAAATATTACTTACGATAAGTTCAAATGCAGATACCTCAAATCTCATACATGACATTCCTTTAGACCTAAAAACTCATTTACTAAAATGCTCTACAAAGAAAGACAGTACTAAAAAATATTCGTTTGTAGTTAGTTGCGGTTCTGGTTGCGCAATGAGATATGATGAACTATAGCGACCACTTTGCCAATGTAGAAGCTGCCAACAAGCAAAAAGCCGAAATCGAACATCAAAAATTTCAGAAAGAATTTGAACAACAGAAAAGAGATAAATTTAAATTTCCCAAAGACCCCAAAGTCTGGCACTTCCACCACATTGCTTTTGTAGAACAAATGAAGAGGATAAACAAATGCTTAATAAAAATAATTCGAAAATGGACATATTGGTCTAGAGATAACTCAACTAGTGCTACAATTGGAGAGTTTTTTGTTTATTCTTGCATTCAAATCAAAAATGCAATGCTACATTATAATCAAGAGATGGCTTAACCTTTTATCCCTAAAAATGTTGCAAATCCAAATTATCATTTCTACACTTTTTCTGGGAGGATATTAGAAAGAGAATGGTTCGAATCCCTCCTTGTTCACCATACTAGAAGCTCTTATTCTTAATGAATAAGAGCTTTTTTTATCTCCAAATAAAATGCATTAAGCATCCTCGTACACAACAAACAAACAGCAGAGATCAATAATTTTCATATTAAGTACAATCTTTACTAGAAATAAAAAAACTGAATAGATCTCAGATACTGAAAAAATATTTTCATTATATTGCTCTTTCAAACAAAAACTTTAACTGTAAAATTACAATCAATGAAAACATTATTAGTATTTCTTTTTACCATAATAGGGAGTGCAGCATTCTCACAAATAAGCTACAAAATAGGTCCAAATGTTCCATTTGAAGACATAAGTATCAAAACATCAAACGATTTACCATTTGCTGACATTAAAGTCTCGATTAGTGAAGAGATAGCTTTTGAGGATTTTAGTGTCGGACTCACACAAAACATAGAAGCTGCAGATTTTATTATCACAAAGGACCCTTTCGCTGATGTAAAAGTAAAAGCTGGTACCAACATTTCTTTTCCTGATTTGACCATTGAGTACGATGAAGATGTCTCATTTAAAGATGTCAGCATTTTAATTACGGATGAATACAATGCTGACTACAAAATATATGCTGATGATACTTTTATATCAAAATCAGACTTGATAATTGCTCTTCTCCCAATAATTAACAAGAAAATGAATGGCAAATTTAATGGCATTATCCAACAGATGAATATCAAACAACAAACGAATAATACACTTTTTTAAATTATTTCGATTGATAACAACAGCATGGATAAGCAATTAGCATAAACCCCAAAGCGTATTATCTAAAAACAACTACCCCCCTTACAAAGAGATCCCCCTGTTTTTAGGACATAAAAGTTATTTTGTTGGAAAAATGTCCCTATGCTCAAAAAGGTTTTAATGGAGATCATTACACCCAAAGAAGCCCACTTAGTAGCCACAAAAACACAAAAGACAGATTAATAGTCAAAACACAATAATATTTATGATCTATTACTATCTGCTAAACAACATTTCGGATCTTGAACAAAATCAAGCTAAATTATGTAGATTTAAATACAGACTATTCAAAATTTTAATCTATATATTCAATGGAAAAGAGTTCGAACTATTACATGGAACTCGAACATCGATATGGCGCACACAACTACCATCCTATTCCAGCGGTGTTAAGTAAGGGCGAAGGTATCTATGTTTGGGATGTAGAAGGTCAGAAATACATGGACTTTCTAGCAGCTTATTCTGCAGTCAATCAGGGACACTGTCATCCAAAATTGGTTAAAACAATGCAAGAACAGTGTGCCAAACTCACATTAACCTCCAGAGCTTATTATAATGATCAACTGGGAACATGGGAAAAATACTGTGCTGAACTTTTTGGTTATGATAAGATGTTGCCAATGAACAGTGGTGCAGAAGCAGATGAAACGGCATTAAAACTAATGCGTAAATGGGCTTATGAAGTAAAAGGCATTGCAGAAGGAGAAGCAAAGATTGTGGTATGTAATGGCAATTTTCATGGTCGTACCATAACGATAGTCTCTATGTCTTCAGATCCTTCAGCATACGGCGGCTATGGCCCATACACACCTGGATTCATTAAAATACCATACAACGACATTGATGCTTTAGATGAAGCCCTACAAGATCCAACAGTAGCGGGGCTACTAATAGAACCAATTCAAGCAGAAGCAGGTGTTTATGTTCCTCAAGATGGTTTCTTGAGAACAGCAGCAGATCTTTGTAAAAAATATCACTGTCTACTAGTAGCCGATGAAGTACAAACAGGACTAGGAAGAACAGGTAAGATGCTTGCATGTGATCACGAAAACGTACGTCCAGATATACTTGTATTAGGGAAAGCTATTTCGGGAGGTATGTTTCCAATTTCATGTGTTCTTGCAGATGATGAAATTATGCTCACCATACAACCTGGTGAACATGGATCTACTTATGGAGGAAATCCATTAGCTGCAGTTGTAGCTGTTGAAGCATTAAAGATATTGCAAGATGAAAATCTAATCGAGAACAGTGAGCGACTAGGAAAAATCTTTAGAGAAGAGATGTCCACTATCAAATCCTCTTATATAAAAGAAGTAAGAGGGAAAGGGCTACTTAATGCTATAGAGATTGACAAACACTCACCTAAGAGTGCTTGGGATTTATGTATCAAATTAAAAGAAAGAGGAATTCTCGCAAAACCAACACACGATTATAATATCCGCTTTACTCCTCCTCTTGTTATCACAGAAGAGCAATTAAGAGAAGCTATGGTCATCATTAAAGATGTATTAAGCTCGATATAACATCATTGTATTTAAAGTAAAAAAGTCGTGCTGAAACAGTGTTCAACACGACTTTTTTATATTCTTCTGTAAAGATCTAATTATACATTAAATCTGAAATGCATAAGATCGCCATCTTGAACGACATACTCTTTTCCTTCAATAGACATTTTTCCTTTTTCTTTACAAGCAGCTTCTGATTTTAATTCAATAAAATCGTTGTATTTAATCACCTCAGCACGAATAAATCCTTTTTCGAAATCAGAGTGAATAACACCTGCAGCTTGAGGAGCAGTAGCCCCTTTAGGATAAGTCCAAGCTCTTACTTCTTTTACTCCTGCAGTAAAATAGGTCTCAAGATCAAGAAGCTTATAAGCAGAACGAATAAGGTGAGCAACACCTGGCTCTTCTAGACCTAGATCATCTAGGAACATTTGACGCTCTTCATAAGTCTCTAATTCAGAAATATCCGCTTCAACAGCAGCAGCAATAACAAGCACTTCAGCTTGCTCTTCTTTCACCGCTTCTTTCAAAGCATCAATATGAGCATTTCCATTTCTTAGAGAAGCCTCATCAACGTTACAAACGTACAAGATAGGTTTTGTAGTCAAAAGATAAAGATCTTTAGTCACCTCTTCTTCTTGTTCCGTAAGCTCTACCACACGTGCAGATTTTCCTTGAAGAAGTGCTTCTTGATATCTTTCCAAAACACCTACTAAACGCATAGCAGCGGCATCTTTACCAGTTTTAGCCATCTTCTGCGTTTTTGTAAGACGAGCTTCTACTGTTTCTAAATCTTTCAATTGAAGCTCAGTGTCGATAACTTCTTTATCCCTTACAGGATCGATAGAACCATCCACGTGAGTAATATTCTCGTCTTCAAAACAGCGAACCACGTGAATGATTGCATCTGTTTCACGAATATTAGAAAGGAATTTATTTCCTAGACCTTCTCCTTTGCTTGCTCCTTTTACCAATCCAGCAATATCAACAATTTCCACTGTAGCAGGCTGAACTCTCTCAGGGTTAACTAACTCTTCCAATTTGATCAAACGATCATCAGGAACAGTAATTACACCTACGTTAGGTTCGATAGTACAGAAAGGGAAGTTTGCCGATTGCGCCTTAGCATTTGACAGACAATTAAAAAGCGTCGACTTTCCTACATTAGGAAGTCCTACGATACCACATTGTAGTGCCATTTATACTTATAGTTTAATGTTTTCTTACACAAAATTTTACGCAAAGGTAAGCTTTTTCGTCTAAATAGAAAGCGATAGAGAGGCAGGGCATAGAAAATAAGAAACCATGATGTTTTAGTATACAAATAAAACATCATGGTTTACGATAAAAAAAGTCAAATAATAAAAGTACAATCAAGTGCTTTTATTTCACAAAATCTTCAAAAGCATTATAAGTACCACCTTGTTGTTGCGCTTTCATTGCTTGTTGATTTTGTAACTGCTGCTGTTTCCACTGTTCTGCCATTGAACGCATGATTGGATCAACATGCTTAAAAATCATTTTATAAGCAGTACAGAAACGAGGCTGTTTGTTGTCTTGAGGATCTTTGATACGATCTTTAGTACATCCTCCATAACACTTTGTATACCACTCACACATGCGACATTTTCGAGAGACATTTGCTTTAGCAGCACCGAAAGTTTGCTGACGTTTAGAGTTCAACATATTAACGATTCTGTCATAACGAATATTCCCTAATTTAAATTTAGGCTCAACAAAGAAGTCACACGAATAGACATTCCCATTGTGTTCCACCACCACATAAGCGCCACACTCTTTCATCAGAGCACATTCTGGTGCCTCCATTCCTACGTAAGAATGAAAAATTGACTCAAAGAAGCGGATAGAAGTGGTTGGTTGACCATCTTTAAAATCTGCAATCCATAGATCAAATAATTTTATCATAAAATTACCATAATCCACAGGATCTAAAGAGAAAGGAGCAGCTTGAGTAGGATCGTCCTTATCTGTTTCAACAATAGGGATAAATTGCATAAAATTCAGCCCCATATCTTTATAATACTGGTATAATTCTTCAGGAAACTGAGAAGAATAATCTGTAATACAACACATTGCATTTACAGACACTCCTTCTTCCAAAAGCATCTTAGCATTATTCTGCACTCTCTCCCAAGTCCCTTTACCTGCTTTATCAAAGCGATATTTATCGTGAATATGTTGTGGTCCATCTAAAGATAGTCCCACTAACCAATCATATTTTTTTAGAAATTTAGCCCAATCTTTATTCAACAATAAGCCATTCGTTTGTAGTCCATTACCAACGGCTTGTCCATGACCATATTTAATTTCGAAATCGATTGCCTTTTGAAAGAAATCAATCCCCATTTGTGTTGGCTCTCCTCCTTGCCATCCAAAAGAGACAGAATCGCCAGATTGTTGCATCACCTGACGCACCATTTCTTCTAATGTTTCCTCGGACATGCGGTGAACTTTCTCCTCTTTAAAGAGTTCAGCCTTCTCAAGATAAAAACAATAAGTGCAATTTAGATTACAATCTGGCCCTGTAGGTTTAACCAGAATGGAGTTTAAAGGTCTGTATTTCTTAGCCATATGTTAATTTTATATCAGTTTTTTCAAGAATTTCTGTATCTAGTATACAATACAAAAATAATTTTTTTCATCAGACTACATGGAAAGCGGGGAGGTAAGTTGGATAAGAATAGAATAAATAGGACGATTTTATCCTATATGGGGAAAAAGTGGATTTTTATACAGGAAATCATTGTTTAACACCATAGGTTTGAATCGTATTTGGGACATAAATATGGTTGAGTCCAAATTTAATTATATCCAAAGGGGGTAGTACCTTAAATATTAAGTGTAAAGAACAATACATTATAAATAGAAACACTAAAGCAATAGTGAGTTAGTATAATAAACTACCGCAAACCATTAGCACAATCAATAGAATTAATGGGAAAGGCAGGCTAATAATCGTAAAAACGATATTTACGAAAAAGGGAATCCTATGGTGGATTCCCTTAAAAGCTATATTTTGCCTAATAATTTTCTTAAAACAACAGAAGCTACAGCACAACCAAAAGCTGGTGGCATATAAGAAATAGTACCAACAACAGAAGCCTTATTCTGACCTTTCTCTGGGATAACCAAAGAATCATCAACTTCTTCAGGAGAAAACACAACAGGAATTCCTTTTCGTATTTTAAAACGCCCTAATCTTTTTCGTACTTGACGAGCCAACTTACAATTAAAGCTCTTCGATAAATCTGCAACTTGAATCTGAGTAGGATCAAATTTTCCACCAGCTCCCATAGAGCTAACTATTGGAATTTCCTTTTCGTAACAATGACGTATTAAATTTACTTTCGGAGAAAGGGTATCGATACAATCTACAACACAATCAAATTTATCTGATTCTAATAACTCTAAGGTATGGTCTTCCTTAATAAATTGAGTTACTATTTTAATTTCAAGATCTGGATTAATATCTAAAAAGCGTTCCCTTAAGATCTCTGTTTTAGGCTTTCCTATATTCGATATTAAAGCAGGCAATTGTCGGTTCCGATTAGAATCATCAACGACATCACCATCGACAATAGTCATTTTACCAACCCCAGCACGACAAATTGATTCTGCAGCATAAGCTCCAACCCCTCCTAATCCAATCACTAAAACATGCGCACTCTTTAAGGCCTGCATTCCATCTGATCCAACAAGGATCTCCGTTCTTCTAAACCAGGTCATTTTAACAAAATATTATTACGATTACTCAATATTAAACACTTTACAATAGTTGGCAAATATACACTTTTTTACGAGCTCTAAAGGATGCCCTGAATGAGATATATAACAGTCATAAACTTCATCAATTGTATGAGCACTATCATCGGTTTCAAGGAACAATCTATTTAGAGGAATTGCACTCAATAGACCTTTTTGAGCAGCAATAATAATCTCCCTTATTCCAAGTGAAAAATAAGTATCATAATGCATAAAAGATTTGACATAAGATTCATTCACTTTAAAAGCATGAAGAATCCAAGTCGTTTGTGCACTCTTTTGGTACCTTAATATGTCATGATAAGCTTTCACAACGTGTAGCACAACAGGCATTCTATAGTTACTGGCTAGCTCCAATTGTTTCTCAAACACACTCTTTTGCAAAGGAATAGAGATATCACGACTATAATCAAGACCAATTTCACCAATGGCAATACACTCCAATAAAGTCGCATATGGTGTAACCGCTTTCACTACATCCCTCTCCCATTTTTCATTTACATCCCATGGATGCAAACCAACAGAGAAAGGCTCTGTAGGTGGCAAGGACAGATCTGTAATAGAATAGTTTAATACTGATATACTATTCGTCTTATATCTACAAACATTCGAATGTGTATGTATGTTTACATATGGTAGTGACATAAATTAAGGAAAAATTGAAAAAAAAAGTTATTATAATGCATTCATAAATAAATTATGTTTTATTTTGCATATGTATATAGAATGATCTTAGTATTTCACAGATAAAATTATTACTTTCAATAATAGTTTAAAAAGGAAATACTATTTTTTATCCTCATCAAATAGATGAAGGAACAGTATACACAAATTTATATATATGAAACGTTCTTTTTGTAAATTTTTGATTCGCGTCTTGGGTTGGAAAGTAAAAGGCTCAAAAGTTGAAGATAAGAAATGTATTATCATTGGGGCACCACACACAAGCTTGTGGGATTTTGTAATAGCATGGATTGGTTACAATACACTTGGTAAAAATCCCAATGTGATGATCCGTTCAGAGTTTTTTGTTTTTCCATTAGGTCCAATTATACGATGGATGGGAGCATTGCCACTGAATAGAAGTAAGGGTTCGAATGCTTTAAAACAAATTGTTCGTGAGTTTCAAGAAAGAGAAACACTCCAATTGGCAATAACACCAGAGGGGACACGACAAACAACGACACAGTGGAAAGGAGGTTTTCATGCGATAGCACGATTAGCAAAAGTCCCAGTTTATATAGGGTATTTCGATTTTAAGAAGAAGGAACTTCGTTTTGATATTCCATTTGAAATAACCAATAACGTCGATGATGATCTAATACGCATTAAGAAATGGTATCATGACCAAGGGGTGGTGGGTTGTCATCCTGAGAAATTTGTTACAGGTTTTGAATAACAAAACAGTAACGTCTATTTAAAAACAAAAGTAATAAGATATATGAGATCGAAACTTTACCTTATACTATCTATCGTTTTTTATGCATCGTTTGGTTTTGCACAGAGCCACGAAACGATCTCTTTTAATAATTATGATGATGAATCATTGTACTTATTAGGAAGAGATGCTTTGGAGGCAAACAACTATGGTGATGCCTACGAATATTGTTTAGAGTACTTAGAACAACGAAGAAAAGTATCTAATGAGGAATATATCAAGGGCTGTATCCGACTAGGACAACTATTTGAAAGCGAATATAACGACATATTAGCAATTACTTTTATTGAGAAAGGGGTCAAAGAGATTCCTAATGATCAACCTAAAAGACAGGCTGTCTTACTTAGAAAATTAGGTGATCTATACATGAAGATACATGATTTAGACAAAGCTTACGAATGTAGTTTTGAAAGTCTAGGTCTTTTCGAAGATATTGGAGATCAGAATTCGTCTGCCGATCTACTTAACAGGCTAGGTAATATCTATAGAGAGAAGCACAAAATTCATAAAGCACTATCTTACTTTAGAAAAGCAGAAACGATCTATCAAGCTATTGGTGATTCAGTTGGACTAGGGAATAATTATGCTGATATAGGCCAACTATATACAGAAGAAAAGATGTTCTCTTTTGCAAATAGTTTCCTTAAGAAGAGTCTTCTTCTAATTAAAAATGATTCGAAGAATCGTATTTGGATTGGACGAATCAACTATTATTATGGTTTGGTATATTTCTGGAAGAAAGAATATGATCATGCCCTAAGTAAGTTTCAGGTAGCTGTACGTTACTTATCTTCTCATGAAAACAGTAAAGAGCTGATTTCTGCTCATGCTACCATGGGTCGAATATTCACTGACAAGAAGAAATTCAAAGAAGCATCTAATGCTTTCCATGTAGCCTACATTCTTCAAGATAAACAAATGAATGAGCAGCAGGTTAGTGAACAGTTAAAGCTGAAAGTACAATTAGAGATCACTAAGAAAGATGAGCAACTAAAAAAGATTATGATAGAGACAGAGAAAGAGAATCAAGAGAAAAGGTTCTATTCTGTTCTAACCTATTCTGTTCTTTTCATCTTAATCTTATTATTGATACTTGCACTAACGTTAACCCATTACCGAGTAAGGACGTCTAAACAGACTAGTGAAATCTTACGTCATGAGAATGAGTTAAAAATGAATGAAAACAGAAGATTAACTGCAGAGAATGAGTCCGCACAAGCACAGGCGAAACTCAATAATCTTGAAAAGATTAAACTTCAGAATGATCTAAAACATAAACAGCAACAATTATCGACGCACTCGATACATCTATTAAACAAGAACAATGCATTAATCAATGTTCAAAATAAGCTTAAAGAGTATATACGTGCGAAGAATCGTAACATTGATGAGCTGCATAAGGTAGTACGTGAAATAAACGATTTTATTAATCTAGATAAAGATTGGGATAACTTCAAACTTCATTTTGAGAGTGTTCATGAAGGATTCTTTAGAAGATTAAAAGACCTATATCCTGGATTAACACAAGATGAACTAAAACTATGTGCATATCTTCGTATAAATTTATCATCGAAGGAGATAAGTAAAATCTTAAATATCAATCCAACGTCGGTAAACAAACGCCGTAACCGTCTACGTAAAAAATTGGATATTACTCCAGACGTAAACTTGGTTGATTTTATCATGAGAATATAATTAAATATCTTGAGATAACTCAAAAAAAGGCAACTTCGATCGAAGTTGCCTTTTTTATATACTCGTTAGTTCATAATAAAAAGAATGCATAGGCAAACTGGAACAGTATAATCTGGCAGACACATCTCACTTGAACAATATGCAATTCTAATTAAAGATCACTAATGTAAGCCAGATTTAAAAAGGAGAACATTACTCTAAAAACAATAAGGCTAAAACAATCAAACCCCTGAATGGGGGACACAATATCTCTTGCATCCCCCATTCAGGGGTTATTTATTCAATATATTCTACTTTTACAATAATGGCATCAACAACAACCTCTCTCACCTTATAAAGCTTCTATTTAATCATGATATAGAGAAGGGGAAAAGTCTAGATTGTGCCACAAATAAGATTACACTAAGATATGGTATCTTTTAAAATGAAAATAAAAAAAAGAGATAGAATAACTTCCATCTCTTTTTCTGAATTTCTATTAATTGAAATGATACAAGAAAATCAAACGACCTGTTAAGGCTGGTTTTCTTTCATCTTTAATTTCTAGAGTAACATCGATCTCAGCCTTAACCACTCCTCTTAGATTAACAATAGAGTGTAATTTTGCTTTCAATCTTACTTCGCTACCTACAGCTACTGGTTGGTTAAATTTCAGTTTATCAATACCGTAATTAACCATTAATTTTACATTCTCAAAATCTGCAATCTGTTCCCACAAATAAGGAAGGATTGACACGTTTAGATAACCGTGTGCAATCGTTTTCTTAAAAGGACTTTCCTTTGCTGCTCTTTC
The DNA here is from genome assembly GCA_025210775.1 of Prolixibacteraceae bacterium. Taxonomy (GTDB): domain Bacteria; phylum Bacteroidota; class Bacteroidia; order Bacteroidales; family Prolixibacteraceae; genus Halosquirtibacter. The sequence continues at coordinate 101,959 of JAOARB010000025.1, read as the reverse complement.
TGGATCTGTATGAATCCATTGGTGATCCAGCGTCGCATCAGCAAAAAGATTAACTTGTTCTTGTGTTACTTTTAGATAATCAGAAACACCTAATTCTTTACCCTCAAAAGCCTTAAATTCCTCAAAGTTTGATACAACAATCTTTTCCATATCTTATTATAATCAAATAGTAATTTCTTTAAATCCAAAGATACGGCATTTTTAGAATACGAAATAATAGATATACAAATTTTAAATGACCAGAATAGCAAAAAGCAATTATAAATGCACTATTTTGATTAGACTATATGAATCTATTGTTTTAATAATTTATCATTCGAGAGACATGTTAAAATAAAAAAGCGAGATATTTAATCTCGCTTTTTGACTACTTACTTATTGGATAAAAGTTCTTTCGTTACTTTCACGAACTCTTGACTACATCTTCCACAACCATGACTAGCACCAGTCTCTTCTGCAACATCATCAACGGTAGTTAAACCACCTGCTATTGCTTCTTGGATATCCTCTTTAGATATACCAAAACATGAACATATAATTTCCATAACTAATACTCTTTTTTCAAATACAAAAACTTAATACAATTCAAATATAAGAATTATTTTTAAATAAAAGACCTTTAAGTATTCTATTTAACGATTACAAATAAAAAAAACTCTATTATACATTTGTACAATAGAGCTTTTTCAATATTTGTAACATTTACTGAAGTGTACGAACTATAGTAGTTCTTCTAACTTTTGATGGAGTGCTTCTTCTCTTAAGTTACGAGCAACAATACGTCCTTCTCTATCCACTAATATATTAGAAGGAAGAGTCTTAATGCCGTACAGTTCTGCTGCAGAATTTCTCCACCCTTTAAAATCAGTTACATTAGGCCATACAATACCATCTTTTACAAGAGCACGTTCAAGAGATCCTCTATTTTTATCAAGAGAAACACCAAAAACCCCAAAACCACTCTTATTGTATTTTGAATAAGCACGTACAACATTAGGATTTTCAATACGGCATGGACTACACCAAGAAGCCCAAAAATCGATCAAAGTATATTTATTTTGTTTATAAACATCTGAAAGTTTAATAGGATTTCCATTAATATCTGGCATTGTAAAATCTGGAGCTATCGCACCAATCTGAGTGCTTTTAAGAACTTTAATACGGTTTTCAATAACCTGTCCTTCATAAGACTGTCTAACCCCAGGAGTCAGCAATGCAAAAATATTCTCTAGTTCAGTAAGATCCAGGTAATAAGAAATCGAATTTAAGATATAAGAAGATACATATGAATTTGGATGCTCTTTCACATAATCCAATTGATATTTCCTTTGTTGGTACTTTAAATCGTCGATATCATTTCCTATTTTAATTATAGACTCACGATTATTCTCAATATCTCTAAGCAGATCACTATACTTAGATCGATATTTTCTCAATTCTAAAGAAAAAGCATCATTCTTTTGATTATAATCACGTAAATCATCTTGGGTCTTAGAGCCAACAATCTCTACGTTCTTTAAGTCATCAATAACACCATTTATTGAAATCTTATTGTTTTCAACATAAAGAAGAATTGCCCCTCTAAGGTTATCTCCTTGTCCAAGATAACAAAGGGTAGGTTTTTTAACAATTCCTTCCAATGTAAACTGTCCATCAAACACTTCTGTCGAGTCCACTTTTATTGGTCCGTCAACACCAATTACCTGCAGATATATATATCCATCTTTTAGCCCTTTGACAGATCCATCTATTTCGTACCCATTATTCTGATTACAAGAGGTTACGATCATACACAGAACTATCCATGCCCACAATTCTACTTTCGTGAAAATTTTATTCATACTAAACATCAAATATTTTGAAGTTAATTAAGACTTAAAAATAACCAAAATGAAACTATTTCATATAAAGAAGAACAAATAAATAGATAAAAAAAACAGATTTTACTTTTTATTTGTCATAAAAGAAATATCTGTCCATACTAATCTATGATCAGAAGAGTTCTTTCTATACGTAAGAATACCATCTTTATCCTCTTTTTCGTTCCAAAAAACCTTCGAATCGATCACATTTAAATTAGAAGAAGGCAAGACATAGTCGATACGCAAGCCAAACACATTCGTGTCCATTGCATCATCCCCTTTATGATTTCGTTTAAAAGTTTTATTATACTCAACACTACCTTTACTTGTAGGCACCTTTTTACCCAAAGTCACTTCTGGATTTAATTTCGAACTATGTAGCAAGGTCAAGATCGCAGAATCGAAGCTATCCCCATCTTGTGGATCAGCATTCATATCTCCCATCACCACAAAGAGAGCATCTTTTTTAATTCCACCAGCAAGATTATTATCGTCAATCATATAATTTTCTCCCTCAATATAATCTTTCAGAAGACGAATTTCATCGTGATTTCGTTTACCATTACGATCCTCCTTACCATCAAAAACAGGAGGAGTAGGGTGAGCAACAATAGCATGAACAACGTGCTTTTCAATTTGAATAGGAACATCCACATGACTTTTAGAAGATATTCTTAGATCTTCTTTTGCATTCTCATCAAACCACTGGTTTCCATTTTCATCCACCGGCCATAATGGATTAGGCATATCTTTCCATTTCATTTTTTGGAAAGTACGCACTTGATCTTTCAGTATTGGATACTTTGAAAGAATAACAAAACCATACTGTCCAGGAAATGCACCAAAGCCATACCCATCTTCAGGAAGGGCAATCTTTCCATCTTTATTAATATCTGTATTTGAAAGAACCCCTGTATTAGAAGGGAAAGCAATAAAATAAGGATACTTAATCGGATTATCTCCTTTTTCCAAATAATCGCGCATAAAGAGCTCTAGGGTTTTGCCAGAAGGATCATAGTCAAACTCTTGCAAACAAAGCACATCAGGTCTTACCTTCTGAATGATAGCAGCAACATTATGCCCTTGTTCTGAACCTAACTTCAAATCTTTGGTTAGCATTCCTTGTTCTTGTCTATTTAAAGCACTATTAAAAGTAGCAAAACGTATGTTATCCTGTTTGGTACATGAAAAGATGGTCAATAAGACCAATACAAGTGACAACAAACGTACTGAACGAACGTAATTTTTCATCATTTATTGATTTAGTGTTAGAGTTAAATATTAAGATTGCACCGTATTCATCTCATTTAATACAGCAACACTAGCGACCGATATCAATGCGGCAGTCTCAGTGCGTAGACGCTGTTTACCTAAAGAAGTTTCGACAAAACCATTCTCTTTAGCCAATGCAACTTCTTCTGGAGAGAAATCTCCTTCTGGTCCAATAACAATCAATACTCGATCAGAATTAACGGTATTTACAAAAGAAACACGAGGAGCACCTTCCTCACAATGAGCAATATATTTTTCTCCTTCAAAGGCAGTAGTTATAAATTCCTTAAAGGGAGTTAATTGATCTACAACAGGGAGGTAAGCTTTTATAGACTGCTTCATAGCTGAAACAGCAACTTTCACTAAACGTTCATGTTTAACCACTTTTCTTTCTGATCTTTGGCAACGTATAGGAGTAATACGATCGACACCAATTTCTGTTGCTTTTTCAACAAACCACTCAATACGATCAATATTCTTGGTAGGAGCAACAGCAACATGAATAAAATAGTCTCTTTTCTGAAATTGACTCTCTTTCTCAATCACTTCAAGAGCACATGCTTTCGGATGAGCATTGACAATCTTAGCAGAAGCAAAAGTACCTTTTCCGTCAACCAGTTGTATAATGTCCTCTTCTCTAAGACGTAAAACCTTGACACAATGTTTTGATTCTACCTCATCCAACACATAATGATCATCCTTTAGATCTGGAGTATAAAATAAATGCATAATGATTCCTGCTATTTTTAAGACAAAAATAACAGGAAATATATATATATTAACGTATTTCGGAAGGAAATAATGAAAATTGCATTTTCGCAGTTCTAGCCTCTATTTTAGACCAACTATCTAGATCTAATTCAAGAGTCACCACCCCGGCTGTAGACATCCAACAATCCAAATCTTCACCCATCTGATTAACCAAATCTGATAACGTTGGATTATGCCCTACAATAACGAGAAGATCTATCTCATCAGAGACATTATGTGACACATAATCGATAAAATCGACAGTCGTAAGATCCCCATATAAATTAGGCCATACCTTACGCTGGTTCTCGTTTAATGCCCAATTCTTCATATATATTTCAGAACTCTGTAATGCTCTTTTCGCATCACTTACAACCATCATTGTTTTTGAAACATCTGGCACGAGACGACATAACACTTCATTTGAAACAAGAGTAGTATCATAGCTCCCTTGTGTTGTAATTTCACGATCTAAATCATCAATCTCCCATGATGCTGATTCGGCCTTTCCATGCCTAACAAACAAGATCTTCTTCATAAATTATCTCTTTTGGTATCGTATACAAACTTAAACATACTTAATAATAAAGTGAACAAAAATGCCCAACAAAAACACACCCTCAAATAAATTCTGATAAAAAAATCCACTTATTATCGTGTTTTCTTGTATAAGAAATATTTATAACAATCATTTATCAAGTAGGATTGTTCATTCTGTTGGGATCATTTTACCGAAATGTAGTCAAACCATCAGAGATCCCTTATCAATAATAAGGAATAAAATATCAATTCTATTTCAATCCACTATGGATTACTCCATAATTGCAACTACCCTAGCTGGAGCGGCAGAAGCACCAACGATACGTAACGGGAAAGTAGCCACTTTAAATCCAGACAAAGGTAAAGCTCCGAGATTGACCAACTGTTCCATATGGCAATACTCTTTTCTTTGTCCAACCAAATGTGCTTTCCAAAACAATTCAGGATCATTGGATTCTTTTGCTTTCTCAATCAAATAAGGAAGAGGCAAATCCCATCCCCAAGAGTCGATTCCCATCACTTTTATTCCCTGGTCAATAAGCCATTCTGTAGCTTCGGCGCTAACACCAGTTCCTTTCTTATGATAATCTGAAGTCCCAACAAATTTATCTCTACCTGTTCTAAAAAGGACAATCATACCCTCTTTCATCTCTAGATTATTTTCGTTAAGAAACTGCTTAACTTCAACCAAAGTAATCTCCTCAAAATCAGGCTTATGTTGCATATCAATCACCAATCCTTCACCATAGCACCATTCCAATGGAATTTGATCAGCAGTTTTAGCAGGTTTACCATCTGTGGTAGGAGCATAATGCCAAGGAGCATCAATATGGGTAGTAGCATGAACCCCCATCTTTTGGATACAATCATCAGCCCATCCCGTAAAACCCTTAGGAAATAATTTAAATGGCAATCCAAGTATACGAATCAACCACTTCGAAACATGATGAGGTTTATGCTTAATTTTCACACGCATAAACCACGGATCTTTCTTATTAAATTCAATAGGCTTAGACAAATCGATAATCTTCATAATGTCTCTTTTCTTCTTACTAATTTGTTAACTCAAAAAATTACATCCTACATATTAGTATTCCAACCCATCTTTTTATTACAAAACGGAGACTGTTCTTAGAAAGAAAGAAAATCGAAACAGAATATAATTAACCATCAATCATCCATATCCCAAATCATGAATGATAATTTATTTAGCCATCATACACAACAAATTCTATAACACTATCCTCTTTGCATAAAAAAAACCCTCCTCTTATTACCTAAAAAAGATAAGCAAAAGAGAAGAGTCAATACCTAAATAAATGACCTTATGACCGACACCCAAGGTCTTATAATGATAACAAAATTGAATCTATTTTGTTTGTGAGTTTAATAATTATATCTATCAACGACTTATTTTTTTGAAAGCTATAATATCTACACTACCTTTGCACCGAAAGTATTTTACTTTTATTTTAATCAATCTTTTTATCACAGAATAAATATAAAGCATGGAGATGAATAAGCAACTAATGGCTAGAAGTGAGAATAAGTGTGAGCTATGTGGAGCAACTGATGAGCTATCTGTATACCAAATACCACCAGTAGATGAAAACCACTCAGATAAGGCCATTTACGTTTGTAAAACATGTAAAGATCAAATTGAAGGAACCACTGAAATGGACGCAAACCACTGGAGATGTTTAAATGACAGCATGTGGAGTCAAGTTCCTGCAGTTCAAGTAATGGCATGGCGTATGCTTACACGCCTAAGAAACGAAGGTTGGCCACAAGATCTTTTAGACATGCTTTACCTTGAAGACGAAACTTTAGCTTGGGCTAAAGCAAGTGGTGAGGGAGAAGATTCTGAGAATGCAGTTAAACACCTAGACTCTAACGGAGCTCAACTTACAGATGGAGACACAGTTACACTAATCAAAGACTTAAATGTCAAAGGAGCTGGATTTACAGCCAAAAGAGGTACTGCAGTTCGTAACATCTCATTGGTTAGCGATAATGCAGAACACATTGAAGGTAAAGTAAACGGACAACACATTGTAATTCTTACTAAGTTTGTAAAGAAACAATAAGTCCATTCTCTTCATTCGATAATAAAATACTATTCTACATCCATAAGATCATTTCAAAAGATGAAAGGATTGTCAATCTAGAATAGTACAACAATAAAGAAAGCGAAATTGATTATCTAATAATAATATCGTTTACGTAAAAAAGAGGTGTCGTATTACTAGCGACACCTCTTTCTCTATCTATTGATATAGATGGCGGATCTTATCCTCCAATACATCTTTTACATCAATAAAATTCTCTTGTAAAAGAGACATGTTTTCATATAAGAAAGCCATCATACGGTCCCAATGTTTGGGTTTATGAATATCGACATCATATAGTGAGCACCATATTCTAGCCACCGTCTGGCCATTCTCTTTTTCATAAATCAAATCCCAATCTAGTTCCTCTTCAAAGCCTGCTTGTAGAAGCATTCGATACTGATAAAGCAATTCATACACTCGTAATCGCTTATCTTCATTTCTAGATGTCACTTCAAGCATCACACTCGCAGATCGACGTCCTACTTCAAAGCGTAAATCTAGATCATTTATACCTGTTCTATCAAGCATCCATTTGGAATAGATCCCCTTCAACTCATTCTGTTCAATAGTATAGACTTTAAATGAATCCCAAAATTTCTTCACTAAAGCCTTCTTCTCTTCTCTGCTATACATATTATCTTGACTCGTATGATTCTGCAGGTTTAATATTTGGGATAATTTGAATCAAATCCAAAAGCATACCCTCTCTTTCAGAAGTTGCATCAGGAAGTTGTGATTCAATAAGTGTAACCAATCTTTCTTTCTCTTTATCATCCACAATCCCTTCCATGTTCTCGATCACAGTAAATGCTTCAAAAGCAACGATAAAGTCTTTTTGAAGAACCAGATCCACGAACAAAGAGATATAAGGACAAAAGTCCATACCATTCTCCCAACAAATAGAGACCAAACTACGTTGCACCTCTTGATTGGTTGCATGCTTAATTCCATCAATAATATAAGGAATTGCATTGGTATGTTTAATATCGGCCAAAAGCCCCAAAATAGAGCGTATTGTTAAAGGATCTTTTGAATCATTTAACACAAAGATTACCTCTGGAAGGAAAGAACTGTCTCCGTTTTCTCTTAACATAGCAACTGCTTCTGCAATTCTCTCTTCATGTCCAGATTGAAGTAATGCTACAATTTCGCTTTTATTTATTCCTTTCTCTTTCATAATACTTTTATTACACCTAGCCTAACTAAATTGTTCGCTTAAATATTGAAAACGTCTTATTTTTAACAATATTGCTAAAAAAAAAGAATGCTATAAATAGCATTCTTCAGTATTTCGTGACTGTAAGATCTATCCAAAAAGAGAATCTACAAACTCTTTTCTATAGAACACTTGAAGATCTTCGATACCCTCACCTATTCCAATATATCTTACTGGGATTTTAAATTGATCAGAAATTCCAATTACTACTCCACCTTTAGCCGTACCATCTAACTTTGTTAGAGCCAAACTGGTTACCTCTGTAGCTGCAGTAAATTGTTTTGCTTGTTCAAAAGCATTCTGTCCAGTAGATCCATCCAAAACCAACAACACTTCATGTGGTGCTCCTGGAATCACTTTCTCCATCACTCTTTTGATTTTTGAAAGCTCATTCATCAAATTGATTTTGTTATGAAGACGCCCTGCTGTATCAATAATTACGACATCAGCATCGCTATTGACTGCCGATTCTAAAGTATCGAATGCAACTGAAGCAGGATCAGATCCCATCTGTTGTTTAACAATAGGCACATCCACTCTATCAGACCAAATCTGCAACTGATCAATTGCAGCAGCACGGAAAGTATCGGCAGCTCCAAGAACTACTTTCTTCCCAGCCTTCTTAAACTGATAAGCCATTTTACCAATTGTAGTGGTTTTACCCACCCCATTGACACCAACCACCATAATCACATGTGGTTTATGAGGCAGTGGAGACTCAAAATCAATAACATTATCTCCCGAGTTATTCTCCTCTAGAAGATCTGAGATCTCTTCTCTCAGGATACCTTGCAACTCTTGTGTTCCAAGATACTTATCCTGAGCGACACGTTTCTCAATACGTTCAATGATCTTGACGGTCGTTTCGACTCCCACATCAGAAGTAATCAAAACCTCTTCGAGGTTATCCAACACTTCATCATCAACTTTTGTTTTACCGACAATAGCTCGCGACAATTTTTTGAAGACTCCCTCTTTGGTCTTTGCAAGTCCTTGATCCAGACTCTCTTTCTTCTTTTTTGAGAAAAAATCGAATATTCCCATTGATTTTAATATTTAGATGCTTTGAATACAAATATATTCAATACTTGACATATAAAAAAAGCTCTTATCAATAAATAATTGATAAAAGCTTTCTTATTTCTTTCCAATGTATGAAGGAAGGATTATTTTTTGAAATAATCTTTTACTTCGTCATTAGGAACGATACTCTCAGAGAAAGTGTAAGCACCTGTTTTCTCTGACTTTACCATCTTGATTACTTTAGCGTAACCTTTACCAGCACCTTTTTGAAGTGATGCAACTGCTTTTTTAGCCATACCTCAAATTATTTTATTTCTCTGTGAAGAGTTACTCGTTTCAAAATTGGGTTGTATTTCTTCAACTCCATACGATCTGGAGTATTCTTACGGTTCTTTGTTGTGATATAACGAGAAGTACCTGGCATACCACTCTCTTTGTGCTCAGTACACTCCAAAATCACTTGAACCCTATTACCTTTCTTAGCCATCGTCTAAGTAAAAATTAAAAGTTAGTAATATAGCCTTTTTGTTGTGCATCTTTCAATGCAGCAGCTAGCCCTTTCTTGTTAATAATGCGCAAACCTGCTGCTGATACTTTAAGAGAGATCCAACGATCCTCCTCTGGAAGATAGAATTTTTTCGCAAATAGATTCACAAAAAACTTTCTTTTTGTCTTCCTGTTTGAGTGAGAAACATTATTTCCCACCATTACTTTTTTACCGGTTATCTGACAAACCTTTGACATTGTCAATAATTTTTTATTCCGTCTTAAGTTTTTAAATTTCAACTCTAGCACATCTAACAAATTGCCATACACATCTGAAGTGGTTCGTCCTCCGACCTCAAACAAGCTCATTGCAAATATTCTAATGAGTTTAAGAACAGTGTCTTTTAAACAACTGAGTGCAAATATAAAGCAAATATTTGATTTCCTGATACAACAATGCAAAAAAAGTTCATTTTTTTCATTCATTTAAAACTTTACTCTCAAAAACATCCCTTCCTATTAGAATTCAATCACCTCATAAGACAAGATCTCTGGCATTTTAACTTAAATACATATTCTTAAAAAGAGACAAAGACTAAGAAGATCGTCATAAACACCCGAATTATCTATAAAAACTCCTCAACATACCAAACAATCATCTATGATGCCAACAAAATCATAAAGAGAATGAATTACTATAAGAGTAAGAAAAACAAATTCTTATCGTAAGAAGTGTTTGCATCGGACATTGAAACTGAAGAAAATTTATTTCAACACCTAACATAAATAGATAAAGATAAAAACATCGATGATGTGCACGATACAAATGCATTACTTACATTTTACAGCAAAGATTACTTTAAACTAACGAAGCACAATGGGTTTTCAATATACATTATAATTCATGAACATGCCCTGTCCATTTATTCTAAATTCTATCTAATGAATGTCCACTACGCTGTATTTGTATCCGTACATAAATAAACAAATCCAATTTGACTTAATTAGACATCTTTAAATCCTAGCATGACTTATTAGAAAAAGACTAATATTTACCTTTAACGGAACCATTACAGATATCACATCTTTCTCCGTCTATCCAAGCTCTTAACGTTTTAGTTCTATACCTTGTCAATTCTTCAAGAAGTCCATATTTACAAAGAGGATAAACGGAACCATAATATCGATGTTCTGTGTGAGGAAATCTAACTCTTAATTCAGCATCTCTGAATTTAATCCATAGCCTCTGTGATTTTCTTAGACAATTAATAAAAAGTGTATCCGTCTGGTATTCTTCAACAATCTGATTGTAAACCAAATTCAACTCTTTGTCTGCCTTTCTATATGAAGCTGCAGCTTCCATATTCATTTCAAATTGTGTTTGTGCAAATCCAAAAGAACAACACATACAGAATATTATTGACACAATAATTCTCATATTTTTCATTTTTTGCTTGCAGCCACATATCTTGCTAAAACTTAAGGACGATTACTCCAACACCAACTCATCAAACAACGCTTACATTTTACACTTCTATCATATAGATTATGCAAGACGACCTAACCCTTTTTATTTTATTCTGATTACGAGCTCAAGCTATTTTCAATTTTAATTAAACTCTACTAACAGTATCAGGGCATATTCATAAAAAAGTAGATACTTACAGACATAACAAGCTCTTTAAGATAAATCATTAATGAACAAATCCTGACTATAAGATATCACATTCAATCGCAGCAAAATTACAACATTTTAACAATAATCATAATAAACATTAAAACACAACAAATTCTATACTATTATTTAAACAGAAAATATGCTTCTCTGGCACAAGCGTCATCAAAACAAACGTAACACATTTGATAGGAAAGAAAAGAGAAGCTACCTCAACGATTAGTTTTAAACAAAAAAGAGTTTTGTGAAGAAATCATTCTATCATGAAAGAACAAACAAGGAACCCTTATTAAGTAATGACTAAGTAAGAAGACCACCAACATAACAGATCTTTGTAAGGATTATTTTTTTCAGGACAAGATTAGAAAGAGTTAGCCTACTTTACCTCAACGTATTAAACAAAAATCCTTTTCTCATTTACTGTAAATGAAAATGCAATTATCTACTATTGTTTTTTGTTTTCAATCCTGTAAACAATATCGCATGCAAGAAGACACTCTATTTATAATCTTGACATATAGTTTCACTTCAATATTTTGGCAGAAATCTATCAGTATATAAATTGCAAACACCACTAGGATAATACGAACGATCAACTATTTTTTTAAATCTTGATGCATATATTTTCAAACAGCAAGAAAATATAGCGACTAAGAAAAATGGAGATTCCTATTCGAGATTGTCATTTTTCAGAAAGCTATATGTTATTTTATTTGACAAAATAATAAATACTGTTAAATTTGCCGCCATGACAATTATTTCAATTCAGCGATAAAATAATTGCCATCGTATCCCTTACGATCAATTTCAACTTAACAAATTACTATGATAGAAATAAATTTTGCAGATAAGAACACCTCTTATACGGGAACATATTGGATTCACGAACCTTCATCTTAGATCCGAATACAAGCGAATATTTTAGACTGTCCGCACCATACCATCCTTGTCGTATTTTAGTACTGACAGATAATAGTAGATAAATTTGAAAATCGTAACGGGGAACAGAATTCACGTTATAAGAATACTAAGCGATTAAGAGTATTCGAATGTCGCTTCATTATAAAAAAAGATACAACACCACTTTGTAGAATTAAGATAAAAGGAACAAAAATTACCAACAATTATTAATTATATTATTATGAGAATAAATGCAGGAATGATTTTAGCTGTAGTAATACACAGTTTGATTACTCTAAACCTATTTGCGAACTCAGACCTACCGGAAATGGGCTATTTAGTAATGGCTGTGGTCATTGGAAACGTCATCGGAATGTTACTTACATTTACCGATCTTAAAAAAGCTGGATACATGACTTTTATTATTTCAAGTGCCATATTAGTTCCTATTGGACTTATTGGAGCCATATCAGCGAGAAAAGAGCTTGATAAGCTAAAACAGGAAGAATTCAATAAAACACTTAATGATTAAATACACCTTAAATTATGGCCGACAATAATTCCATCAACACAGCTAATCAAAATTCAGAAGTCAAAGCTTATATTGTAAATGATTCTATAGCCCAAAAACAGATTACAATGGCGTTTGTAATGATTGTTATAGGTTTCTTTGTACTAATTCTACTACACCGTTTTACAATCATATCGCTTTCAATCTTTTATCTATTTGTAGGGTTCTGGCAGAAAAATAGAAAAACGATTATACTATTTGATAAATATATTGAGTTTAAAGGAGCACCAGCTGGATCGACAAAACAAATTAGATATAAAGACATTAAAAGAATTGAAGATATATCTGAAAAGAAAGTGATTATCCATTCCACAGATGGAAAGAAAGCACGCATTCCTGTTGCTTTAATATCTTATGAAGACAGAAGAGATCTTTTAAATCGATTAAACGAAGCTATTGCAGCATAACATCCTTTCTTCTATACTATTTGGGCAATACAATATTGTCGTATTGCCCAAATACTTATTTGCATAATCAAAAGAATACCAATAGCACCAATTATAATAACGATACTGGCATAATATAAGGCATTAAATTTATTCCTATAGGACTTATTGAAACAATATTAGCAAGGATAAGACTTGATAAGTTTTTAAAAAAAACATACATTCAAACACTTATTCAAACACCTAAAAATTAAATCATGACCGACAATAATTCCATCCAAACACCTTATCAAGGCTCAGAAGTGAAAGCATATATTGTAAGTGATTCAATAGCAAACAAACAGATCATAATAGGGTATACAATGCTTGCTGTAGGTATCATTCTTCTGGTTCTAATACACAATTTGATTGGCATACTTTCTTCATGCGTTTATCTATATGTAGCCTACTGGCAGAAAAATAGAAAAGCGATTATATTATTCGATACGTATATTGAATTTAAAATAGCCCCAGCTGGATTGAAAAAACAAATTAGATATACTGATATTACAAAAGTTGAAAACATATCAGACAAGAAAATGATTATCCACCCCAGCGATGGGAAAAGAGCACGTGTTCCTGTTGCTTTACTCACTCATGAAGACAGAAGAGATTTTTTAAATCGATTAAACGAAGCTATTTCAGTATAACATCCCTTCTTCTACACTGTTTATGCAATACTGTATTTGCGTATTGCACTAGTACTTCTTTGCATAATCAAAAGAATACCAATTATAATAACGATAAGTACTGGCATAATTTCAGACATTAAACTTATTCCTATAGGGACTTTTTGAAACAATATCAGCAAAGGAAAGACTTGATAAGTTTAAAAAGAAACCATACGCTCAAACATTTAAAGATTAAATCATGACCGACAATAATTCCATCAATACAGCAAATGAAAATTCAAAGACCAAAGTTTACCTTGTAAAAAAATCGATAGCCAACAGACATCTAATAATAGGCTATGTAATGCTTGCAATTGGTATGGTTGCTGCTAACTTTTTACACGATTTATGGATATTAACCACCTCATGGATTTACCTATTTTTTGCTCACTGGTATAGAAATAGAAAAACGATTATATTATTCGAGAAGTATATTGAACTTCAAAGAGCTCCAGGTAGATCAACAAAACAGATTAAATATAAAGACATTACAAAAATTAGAGATATATCTGACGAAAAAGTGATTATCCACTATAGTAATGGAAAAAAGACACGCATTCCTGTTGGTTTAATCTCTTATGATGAAAGAAGAGATCTTCTAAATCGACTACATCAAGTTATGGCAGCATAATATTCTTTCTTCAATACTATTTCGATGCTACCTTCAAACATAGTCTCTTCTATTATACATATTCTCTTTAAAACGCATTGGAACAATATCGGAAAGAGAAAAAATACAATGAAACAATCGAAGATTAAATCGAGCACTTTTTGTACACTTTAAATCATGACCAACTATAATTCCATCCATACACCATATCAAGGCTCAGAAGTCAAAGCTTACATTGTAAATGATTCTGTAGCAAATAGACATCTCTTAATGGCATATACAACACTTGCTGTAAGTGCCATTGTGCTGTATCTAATACACAACTTTATCGCCATATCCGTTTCATTCGTTTATTTATATGTAGCCTACTGGCAGAAAGATAGAAAAGCGATTATACTATTTGATAAGTATATTGAATTTAAAGTAGCCCCAGGCGTATCTACAAAACAGATTAGATATAAAGACATCAAAGAGATTGAGGATATATCTGAAAAGAAAATTATTATTCACTATACCGATGGAAAGAAAACACGCATTCCTGTTGCTTTAATCTCTCATGAAGACAGAAGAGATCTTTTAAATCGTCTAAAAGTGTCTAATGCGACACATCATACACCTAGTCATATTTTAGAAAACAAAAGTTATTTTGTAAAAGAATCCTTAATCAAAGAACAGATTAAAGTAGGCTCTATAATGTTGGCTATTGGGATTATTGTATATCTTATAACAGAGAATTTTGGGATTATAGCGGCTTCATCTATTTATCTATTTGCAGCTTTCTGGCAGAAAAAGAGGAAACCAATTAGATTATTAGATCGGTATATTGAAATTAAAGTTGCCCCTATTGCACCTTCATTACAGATTAGATATACTGACATTACAAAAATCGAAGATATATCTGACAAAAAAGTTATTATCCACTGCCATGATAGAATGAAAGCAAACATTCCTGTTGCATTAATATGCTATGAGGACAAAAAAGATCTTCTAAATCGACTACACAAGGCTACGGCAGCATAATGTCCTTGTTTCAATACTATTGGGCAATACGGTATGTCGTATTGCCCAAATGGCACTAATCACTATAATAGACTGTTTTTGGGGAGGGCTCGTTCTCCGACAAGCTAAAATAGCAACTCTTCAAATACTCCATTCGTAAGGGATAAAGAACCATCACCCAGAAGTGCTGCACGGGACCATGACTGTTTTGTCGTATTAAGTCCACCTCATAGTGATTATCCTTTCGATAAGAGAAAGGTCCATAACTATAAGTTTGAAGAGCTTCTCTACCCGATTCATGCACAACCACAATAGACAAACCGTTTTTATCGATCCCCTTATCTAGTAGGATATCAAGATTCAATTGCGTATGATCACTGCTAGCCGATATGGAAGTAATACCACTTTTGGTAGCACTGCTTAACTCTACCTTTGAAAAATCGAAGATCAAATCAGGGTATGTTCCCTCGAAGGCATTACGAAGAATAGACGACCGAGCCAAAACATGACCATTAGTGAAAGGGTTATCCGAAGGATAGCTAAACTTTACAATTGGGCGTATTCCTCGAAGAAACTCAATCGTTTCCTTCATTTTTGTTATCTGTGACAACTGTTTAGGTGATTGTTTTTTCCTTTTCGAAGGAAGAGATCGAACTACATTTTGACCATTTAATTGATAAGTTACAATAGGTCCAACGATACCACTTAAGTGGCTTTTTTTAGTCATTGCCATAATTATTTTTTTTTGCAACGCCTAGTTCACCGTTTTAAATTTGAACATAAGCATTAGGTTTAAAGAATATTTTAATTATTCGACATACGATAATCTATCTTCCCTCAACCATAACGCCCTCTTGTTCCAAAATACAGACCA
Source organism: Prolixibacteraceae bacterium (assembly GCA_025210775.1). GTDB lineage: Bacteria > Bacteroidota > Bacteroidia > Bacteroidales > Prolixibacteraceae > Halosquirtibacter. Next base: position 85,974 of record JAOARB010000025.1, on the reverse strand, counting down.
TTATATGGAATCAAAAAAGGTTGCAATAGATAGATTGCCTTGAGTAAAAAGGGGATAAACCCTTAAAGAGACAACCAACTATATTCCAATCCATTGACACATTAAGTTACCATTTATTTTCTGAATAACCACCATATTTTCTCACTATTATAAATGGATCTTTAGATGAAAAACAGTGGATATTGGACAGATACATACCAACAAAGGATCTGCGCCAATCCTACCATGCAAACGCAAATTTTGAAAAGATCAAAACATTGTTTTCTACGTACTTTCTCCATGGTTTCTTCATGGTTTGTCCATGGTTCCTCCATCGAAAACCCCTAAATCGATGGACAAACCATGGACAAACCATGGACGAACCCCCTATTTGACCTATGTTTAGTGATTCCCTAAAACACCAATATCTTATACAATAATTTCATCTCATATAGATTTCGTAGGCATAAAAAAGCGTTAAATATTGGTTCTAATTTATTCAAAAGAAAAGTATGGTTTACAAAATAGGGATATTGAAAGGGTACTATAGAACACCGAATTACATTCTTGTGGGACGAAAAAACAAATAACATTTGTTATCTTGTAATATCATGCCTGAATAATTATCTTCGTTACACAGGACGATCTTCCGCAAACAGATATTTTAAGAGATGGAAAAAAAGCAATTTTACCCTAACATATGGGCCTCAATTTTTATCATTGCCCTTTATACATTTATACAGGCAATCATCGAGCTCCCTATCGCACTATATGATTTGCATCACAAGACCACTTTTTTAAATCAATCCTATGTTAGCTACCCCATATTTATTGGCTCCACTCTTTTTATCCTTTATTATGGGTATAAAAATTCTGGTTTCCAGTTTAAAGAGGTCTTTCCTTTTAAATGGTTTTCATTATGGTTACTCCTGCCTCTTCTAACACTAGATGTCTCTTCACAATATTTTATGCAAGAGATCAATATATGGGTAAATCAACTGCTACCAGTACCACAATGGTTCAATCAGCTTTTCGCAAGACTCTTTGAAAGGGCCCCAGCCCAATGGGTAGGAATAGCCAAAGTAGTGCTTATAGGCCCCATAATAGAGGAACTTATTTTTAGAGGTATTATCATGAATGGTTTTCTACGCAACTACTCCAAAAGTAAAGCTATTCTAATCTCAGCCCTTTTGTTTGGATTATTTCACATGAACCCATGGCAACTAATACCTGCAACCCTTTTAGGCATCATTATAGGTACTTTAAGAGCGCAAACAGGATCGATCACTATCGCCATTATTGCACACTCATTACATAATAGTTTGGTTTATCTTTCGATAGTCTACCACCCGGAGATTACAGGAGTCAAACTATTAAAATCAACACCAGAAAATCACCTAATCCATACATTAATCATACTATTTTCCCTTTTCACGATTATTTTTGTAACAAGAAAGAAGAACCATTACCATTGGTTTAAAAAACCAATACACACAATTAAAAACTAAACAAATATGCTTAAGAAGATACCACACACTTATGTGATTATTTTCGGAATCATCCTTCTCTCAGCAGTAATGACATGGATCGTTCCTGGAGGAGAGTATCAAAGAGAGACTGTCGATGTAAACGGAGTCACACGACAGGTGGTTGTAAACAACTCATTTCAATACAAAGACCACCAGCCTCAAACATGGCAAGTGTTTTCAGCCTTTTTCACTGGTTTTAATAATGCGGCAGGCATCTTCGCTTTTATTCTTATCATTGGAGGTGCTTTTTGGATTATCAATGACAGCAAATCGATAGATGTAGGGATAGGCTCCTTTCTAGATTCCCTAAAAAGCTTTGAACATGTCAAATGGATTCAAAAGATTGGTGTCGACAACATCATATTTGTAATGATTATGTTGATGTTTAGCATCTTTGGAGCCGTCTTTGGGATGAGTGAAGAGACCATTGCTTTTATCATTATTTTTGTTCCTCTTTCCATTAAAATGGGATACGATTCCATCTTAGGTGTAGCCCTTTGTTTTGTGGCAGCAGGACTAGGATTTGCGGGAGCTATTCTTAACCCTTTTACGATTGGTATTGCACAATGGTTGTCTAATCTTACTCTTTTCTCTGGTATTGAATATCGTCTATTTTGTTGGATTGTAATCAACTTGGTAGGCTTCACTTTTATTCTACGTTACGCTCATAAGATACGCAAGAATCCTCAAGCATCCTTGGTATATGAAGAGGATGAGTTCTGGAGAAAGAAAAATGAAGAGAATGAAAATGCAATAGAATATTTTCTACCAAAACAAGCATTCTTTGTTTATACGATCATCTCCATCCTTCTTGTTATCACCTCTTTTGAGTATACCGAGACAACACTAAAGATTGGACAAGCCGAAATAGGAGTTTATGCTTTCCCAATCATCACATTACTATTTGTTGTTTTGGGAGCCTTGTCATTAAGAAAGACAGTACACTACTTTGTTCTTAACCTTCTTCTTTTCACTATCATGTTGCTTATTGTTGGAGTAATGGGATATGGTTGGTATGTTGGAGAGATCGCTTCTTTATTCCTTGGAATGGGTATTGCAGGGGGTATTGCTGCAGGTAATAGTTCGAATAAAATCACTAAGTTATTTATTGAAGGAGCGGCAGACATCCTTTCTGCTGCATTGGTAGTAGGATTAGCGGGAGGTATTATTGTCATCTTACAAGATGGACGTATCATCGATACTATCCTTTACAGTATCTCCACTGCAATGAACGACATGGGTAAAGTATCATCGGTGAGTATGATGTATTTCTTCCAGACTTGTTTGAACATCATCATCCCTTCGGGATCAGGTAAAGCCGCATTAACCATGCCTATGATGTCACAATTTTCCGATCTTATTGGAATATCTCGACAAGCTACGGTAATGGCATTCCAGTTTGGAGATGGATTTACAAATATGATCACACCAACTTCGGGTATCCTTGTTGGGGTATTGGGAGTAGCTAAGATTCCTTATCCTAAATGGGTAAAATGGCTTACTCCACTGATGATTGTGCTTATCATTACGGGACTATTGCTATTGATCCCTACGGTAACCATGACATTAAACGGATTCTAGCAATAGGTTATCTATATAACAACAAAAGGGAATGCTATCTAGTCAGATAGGCATTCCCTTTTTTGTTTTAATTTATGATCGTATGATGAAATCCTATGGGAAAGGAGATGATACGTAAAGCATATCTACTCTTTCTCAAGATAGGTATATCCATATAGTCCTGAACGATAATTGGCAAGGAATTCTCGTCCTTCCTTGGCTGTGATACGCCCCTCTTTTACAGAAGCGGTAACCCACGTTTCGACGGTACGAACCAGTTTCTTTGGATTATACTGCACATAATCTAATACCTCTGCTACCGTTTCTCCATCAATAACTTGATCAATAGAGTAGCTGTCGTCTTTAAGAGAGACATGCACTGCATTGGTATCTCCAAAAAGGTTGTGTAGATCGCCCAGTATCTCCTGATAAGCACCAACCAAGAAGACTCCTATATAGTAACTTTCTCCTTTTTTCAGGTAATGCACAGGTAAAGTCTGAGACGAATTGGTTGTAACAATAAAGTTATCAATCTTTCCATCCGAGTCACAAGTAATATCCTGTAAAGTAGCATAGTTTGTTGGCTCTTCAAGATGATTTTGAATAGGCACAATTGGGAACAATTGATCAATAGCCCATGAATCGGGAAGAGACTGAAACAAAGAGAAATTACAAAAATATTTGTCTGCCAACAGCTGTGGTAAACTATCTAATTCATGAGGGACATGTTTTAGTCGAGCAGATAATTTCTCAATATCACGAGCGATAGACCAGAAAAGACGCTCTATCATAGCCCTGTCTCTAATGTCTAACAAACCTAGACTAAAAAGATTAAGAGATTCTTCTCTAATTTGTTGTGCATCATGCCAATCTTCTAACAAATGAGGTAGAGATAGTTTCTTCCATATTGAGAAAAGATCTTTGACATTCTCATGTACATTTTCATCCAAATCTTTCTCTATATCCCACTTTGGTAAAGAGGTGGATTCCATCACCTCAAAAACAAGCACAGAATGGTGTGCTGTTAAAGAACGTCCCGATTCGGTAATGATATTTGGATGAGGTAGATCGTTTTTATCACTGGCATCCACCATGGCATAGACGGCATCGTTTACATACTCTTGGATGCTATAGTTCACACTACTATCAGAGTTGGAAGAACGAGTACCATCATAGTCTACACCTAATCCTCCGCCTATATCAACAAATTCAACAGGAACCCCCATCTTATGTAATTGGACATAAAATTGGGCAGCCTCTTTTAAGGCAACCTTGATACGACGAATCTTATTGACTTGACTACCGATATGGAAATGGACCAACTTTAAACAGTCGTTCATGTTGTTCTGCTCAAGAAAATGAACAGCATCCAACAACTCACTGGTGTTCAATCCGAACTTACTAGAGTCTCCACCGGAACTTACCCATTTCCCACTACCTGAACTAGAGAGTTTGATGCGTATACCAATATTTGGACGCACTTGAAGTCGATCGGCAACTTCCGTAATCAATTTAAGTTCATTTAGTTTTTCTACGACAAGAAAAATACGTCGCCCCATCTTTTGGGCCAAAAGGGCCAGTTCGATGTAGTCTTCATCCTTGTATCCATTACAGACAATCAGCGAATCGACATCGGTATTATTGGCAATCACCGCATGAAGTTCAGGTTTAGAACCAGCTTCTAAACCAATATTAAACTTCTTCCCATGGGAGACAAGCTCCTCCACGACAGGTTGCATCTGATTTACTTTAATAGGGAAAATCGTATATGCTTTTGCTTTATATTGATTATCCACTGAGGCTTGCTTAAAGCATCGATACATCTCCTCAATTCTACTGTCTAGAATATCTGGGAAACGTAACAACACAGGAGTAGCAACATCTCTAAATTGTAACTCATCCAAGAGCTCTTTTAGATCGATCGAACGACCATCTCTGGATGGAGTTACTTGCACATTACCTTTTTCGTTAATCGAAAAATAGTTGATTCCCCACCCCTGCATATTGTACAGTTCTAAGGAATCTTCAATACTCCATTTTCTCATCTTCTAAATTATAAATAGCCAAAAAAAACACTTTAAAAGTGCGAAACAAATGAACTTATAATCGATATCACTAAGTTTGGTTTCTCCCCTTAAGATAAGGAGGGAACTTATGAAGTGAAATAACGGATAAAAATACAAAAAATGGTGTTTAATGATATTTAAAAATATCGCTAAAGATGAAATAATATCCAATATGAATAAATTATTCATCCCATAACTCTCATTTTTAATTGTAATTTTGCTCCATACAATAGAGAATACCAAAAGAATATTAAATATGGAGGCGAGTCGTTACGCAGAAATACGCCAGCAAATGCATCATGTTTTCCAGAGTGCATTCCAATGGAATCATATTAGCCAAACAGATATAGTACTTGCAGCACAAAAACTTCAAGTATGGAAACAAAATCAGTTGACCTTCCAAGAGGAGGAAGATAGACATGTGTTTTTTGAATATTGCTTTTACGAAAAACTATCGCCTAAAGGCAGTCAGATTGATCTCTTTGCATCAAATCTTTCTAAGGAGGATCCTCTTTGCTTTTTGGCCCACCAAATGAGACAAAGCATTCATGGATTGTATCAAATAGTAAAGTGTAATAAAGAAAAGAATGAAGTTATTATCAAGGATCTGTTAACTAAAGAGGGTTCGATCCTTACGCTTATAGACATCAATCTATCCCACTCTAATGCAATAGGGCTAATCTTTTATGGTCGCCTTCTTCCCTTTCAAGAAGTCTATATCTCTACAGGGATTACGTTTTCTTATTCCCAAGAGAATTTAAATCGACTGCTTTCACAGAAAGAGAAAATCGAACTGAAAAAGAGAAGAAAATTATCATCTAGAGAGAGATACGAATGGGCTTACCTAAGCTATCTACAATATACAAGAAATGACAAATAGAGAAGATATGAATGTTAAAATAGAATCAAGTTGGAAAGGTGCTCTTCAATGCGAATTTGACAAGCCTTATTTTAAAACATTAACCGATTTTGTCAGAGAAGAGTATCGATCTCATACCATATATCCTCCTGCACCAGAAATATTTAATGCCTTTAACCTTACTCCTCTTTCGGATGTAAAGGTGGTGATTATTGGACAGGACCCATATCATGGACCACATCAAGCACACGGACTCTGTTTCTCGGTAAACGAAGGAATCGCTATTCCACCTTCGTTGCGTAACATATACAAGGAGAGAGAGAACGATCTAGGTATTCCATACACACAAAATGGGAGCTTAATACATTGGGCACAACAAGGCGTGTTCCTTTTAAATGCAACACTTACAGTAAAAGCATCGCAAGCAGGATCACATCAAAAGAAAGGTTGGGAGACTTTCACTGATGCTGTGATCAAAACAATCTCTGATAAGAAAGAGAAGGTCGTTTTTATCTTATGGGGAGCATATGCACAAAAGAAGAGTGCTTTGATCGATCAAAGTAAACATCTTATACTAAAAGCTGTTCACCCAAGTCCTCTTTCTGCTAACAGAGGTGGATTCTTTGGAACCAAGCCTTTCTCTAAAACCAATACCTTCTTAGAAGAAAATCAACTTACTCCAATTCAATGGTAAAAGAAAGGATCGCTTTTTATTAAAGCGATCCTTTCTTTTTTGAATATATTTCAATTATTCTACTTCTAATTCATCAATAAACAACGATGCATATTCACCTTTGTCTGGGTGCCATTTAGGAACAATACGAATATTCTTTCCAACCACTCTTACATAACGAGCTTTTCTCTCATTAGGGAAACATGCAACATTTACAACTTGACGTTTCCAATTTGTTGGATCCTGTTTAAATGCTTCAAAATAGACCATATCAAAATTAATACCATCATTAGACATATAGTATGCTACTGAAGCTGGCATAAACACATCACGATTGTAGTCTATTTTCCAGTTGGTACTAATCTTACATATTGGGAATTTCTGTCCTAAGTCAACCGTCAGATCTACATCATTAAGATCGACTCTTTGGAAATAGTTAAAGAAACCATCTGTGATCTTCATTCCACCACCACTGGTTTTTAACTTAGAGAATGGATATTTTACTTTTATGTACTTATGAAGAGCCAAGTGTTTCTTAAAAGTCCTTTTGGTTACTTTCGAGATCTCTCCATCTGGATGGAAAGAACATGCATTAATATTGTAACTATTGGACATCTCAATAGGTTGTGTATAGACCTTTGATTTCTTTGTAGGAATAGAACCATCCGTGGTATAATATATTGGTGCACCAACTTCATTCTCCATATGAACCACGACTGTTCCTTCCGAAGTTAAGTTATTATAAATGGACACTTCATAAGAAGGCTCTCCATATTGAATACCAATTTTCTTAAATATCTCTCTTAGCCTTTTGGTCTTGCCCAAGAATCTGTCCCAATCTTTGTGACGATTACCATTCCATGCAGTCTCAGCAATAGCAAACAAGCGAGGGAACATTTTGTATGTCATCACATTGATGTTAGGAGACCTCTCATAATTAATATAAGCACAAACACCTAAAATGCCTTTACTATCAATATTACCGCCAAAAAAGTCTGGTGTAAATTGGAACACTTTTTTTAATGTTGTCATATGAACAGCAGTATTCGAAACACTATTCTTTGATTGTGGACGATCTAAATCATAGATAGTAAAAGGAGCCTCAATAACACCCATACCTTTGTTTAGGTTTACAAAAGTGTTCGCAGTAGAACTCTTTACAACAGAAATTACTTTCTTACGGCGACTGTATTTCCATCCATGATCGACAAAAAGAAACTCAACCCCTCTCTTATAAAAATCATAGTCAAGATCCTTAATAAGTTTCACTTGTGCCTTACTGTAACTAGTCACTAACTCATCTAACTTAGAACCTGCATATAGGTCATCTACATACCCCCCCTTTATCGTTAGACCATATATCTTACCAAGAGATAGATACTTGGCTCCAAACAAATTGACAACTTCATTAAACACTTTCTTTGTAAAGGTTTTCACCTTTGGATCGAAAACATTCAAATAACATTGGTCTGAGAAATTGGTCTTCTCTATCTCTGGATCTAATGAGGAGGCATCACATAGAGACCTGTAATTGTTACTAATCGCACAATTTCTATCAAATAGATTGACCTCTGGTACCACCATCACATTATGTCGTTTTGCATAATGTATGATGTTCACAATATCATTCCTTGTATATATCTTATCGGCATCTTTATTCAGTAGTGGATATTCTGGAATAGCAATACGGAAATCCTCATCACTAGCAACAACCAAAATAAGCCTATTCATCTTAACAAAGGCCATATGATTGATAATGGTCTTCACTTCATCTACAGGCATAAATTTACCACTGACATCCAAACGCAATATCCTATGCTTATATGCTGGGCTATCTACAATATCAACACAAGGAAGATAGAAAGTTCCATCATCTTCTTCTACCATCTGCTTAATAGTCTGCATTGCATAGAAAATACCCACTTTGGTATTGGCTTTAACCACAACCTCTTCTTTTCCTATCGACAGAGAGTAGCCTTCCTCTCCAAGATTCTGATGTTTATCAATATAGATTTTAATATTAGCCTCACCTATATTCTTGGCATGCTTTATCTCTACAGAAAAGTACTCCTGAAAGAAATCTGTAAGATCTTTTTCTTGTATTTTTAGAAGTGCACTATTACACTTCACTGAAATATCTGAAGTAATCGAAAAACCTCCCGATTTCTTTGAATATTGCATCGGATGAGGTATTACATTTGCCTGATCTTTACTTTTTTTCGAAGTTGTACAACTTGAGATCAAAAATATCAATACAACAAAAGTAAACATGTGTTTCATAGACAGTCTCATAAAAAGTGTTTCTTAATTAAAATCGCGAATAAGCCACAATAGAAGAAATATAACTTGATTATTTCCTTAATAGTAGTTAAGGAATTTAAAGGAATATAATTTATATTTTATTGCCCTCCTAAAGTACATATTTTTAAAATATCCACCAACAATATATTCCCGTAGAATTAATATCGAACGAGATAACCCCCATCTATAAAGGATAAATTAAATAACAAATCATATCATAAAAAATGCATATAACATGAAATAGATCATATGCTTAACACGTCTGCCTACTACAGTTAACAATATTTATTTTAAACATCATCTAAATAAACCAATATCTGATTTGATTCGAAAACAACAAACACAAATAAGGTGGCCTAAGGGCATAAAAAAAGAGGCAATCCATACGGAAAGCCTCTTTTTTAAAATATCTTACAAGCAAATTAGTTGCTTCTTTTAAAAGATCTTCTTTTGTTTCCAAAACGACGAGATCCACCACCATTATCATGGAAGTTATCGCCACCAGAGAAGTTTGAACGACCACGACGACGATCTCCACCGCCTCTACGTTCACCGCCACCTCTGCGATCTCCACCGCCTCTACGACGATCTCCACTACCACTGCCACCTTCAGCTTTTTCTACTCTAAGAGATTTACCTTCGAAGCTATAATCCTTAGCAGTATTAGTTACCTGATCAGCAGAAGCATCTTCCACTTCAAAGAATGAATAAGCCGACTTGATGTCAATAGCACCAATTAAATGACCTCTCATGTTAGAAGACTCACAAATAATACGAACTAGCGCACCTTTGTTAAGACCATCTAAATGACCTGCGTTAATAAAGAAGCGAGACATTCCCTTACGAGAGCTTGTTCTTCCTCTATCTTCTCTACTGCGCTTAGAAAGTTGTTTGAAAGTACATGAGATATCACGAGCATCACGATAGTAATCCAAGAAATGATTAAACTCCTTAGATACGATCTTTTTGATCAATTCTTCTCTTGTAAGTTCTTCAAGCTGTTCTGTTACTTTTCCAAGATACTGATCGATCTCTTCATCATGAACAGTTACATCTTTTAAGTCATCTACCAAAGAGTAAAGCTTATTTTGACAGATATTCTCGATAGAAGGGATCTCTTTTTCTTCAAATTTCGCCTTCACCATACGTTGAATATCATTCAAACGACGTTGCTCTTTATTGGTAATAAATGCAATTGAAATTCCTTTCTTACCAGCTCTACCTGTACGACCACTACGGTGAGTATACACCTCAGGATCATCTGGAAGCTTGTAATGAATCACATGAGTAAGATCAGACACGTCAATACCACGAGCCGCAACATCAGTTGCAACCAATACTTGAATGCGTCTTTTTCTAAATGACTTCATTACTGAGTCACGTTGTGCTTGTGATAAATCTCCATGAAGAGAGTCAGCACTATACCCATCACGCATAAGTTTGTCCGCAATTTCTTGCGTCTCCATACGTGTTCTACAGAATACCACCCCATAAATATTCGGCTGAAAATCAATCACTCGTTTAAGAGCCTCGTAACGATCTCTTTCACGAATAGGGTAATATTCATGTGAAATATTATTTGATGTCTCGTTCACGCCGCCAACAGATAACTCTTTTGGGTTCGACATGTAGTTCTTTGAGATCCTTTTTACTTCCGCAGGCATTGTTGCAGAAAATAACCATGTAGATCTATGATCAGGGGTAGCCTCTAGAATTGCATCTAGTTCAGCTTTAAATCCCATGTTCAACATCTCATCCGCTTCGTCAAGTACTGCTACTTTCACATGCTCTAGACGTGCTTTTCCTCTTGAAATAAGGTCCACAAAACGTCCTGGAGTAGCTACGATAACGTGTGCTCCTCTTCTCAATTCTTTAATTTGCAAAGAGATATTAGCACCACCATAAACAGACACGACACGAAGCCAAGGCATTTTCTTGGCAAAATTATTCAAATCTTTTTCGATTTGAAGGCACAATTCACGTGTTGGACAGACAATGACACCTTGAGTGTCACTTAAAGTTGGATCAATACTATTTAACAAAGGCAGACCAAATGCTGCTGTTTTCCCAGTCCCCGTTTGAGCCAAACCGACAAAATCAGTTTGCTCCTCTAACAATAAAGGGATCGCTTCCGACTGAATTGGTGTAGGATTTTCAAATCCTAATTCTTTCACTCCCAAAACCAATTCTTCGCGTAATCCTAATGTATCAAAACTCATATGTTCTCTAAAAAATAAGACTGCAAAAATAGACTATTTTATTCAGCTTCACAACAAAAACAGGACTTTCTCATTTTTATTATTCAAAAAACAACAATACACTAAAAACCAGAGAGTTAAATATTTACTTTTTTTAATCGAACAAAGTAGATAAACATTGTATCTAGAAGGAACAAATTTAGCATCACCATTTTAGCAGTAAATTCGATGAATTAAACTCTACAGATCATTATGGTCGCCCTATCCTAGCTAACGACAAAAAAGATTAAAATATAAACACTCTAGTGTTATCATAGAATAATTTCAGAAGCTCGGAATATAAAAATCTTGTGACTCTATATCGATATACGTACATTTGTAATAATGACATCTAACGACCCCACTTAAAAAATATGGCAAAAGAGATAGAAAGAAAATACAAAGTTCTTGATTGTATTGAATTGGATAAATATCCATATGTCGAAATCAAACAAGGCTACCTTTCAGTAGATCCCCAAAAAACGGTACGTATACGTATAAAGGACAACAAGGCTTTTCTAACAATAAAGGGCAAATCGGAAGGAATCGAGAGAGATGAATTTGAATATGCTATTCCCATAAAAGATGCCATTCAAATGCTTAAGATGACACCACATAAAATTTACAAACGAAGATACCTTGTTCAACATAAGAATCATCTCTGGGAGGTCGATATCTTCGAAGATCAAAACCAAGGATTACGCATTGCTGAGGTTGAATTATCCAAAGCAAACGAAGAGGTTGAACTACCCAATTGGGTTGGAGAAGAGGTCTCTGAAGACATTCGCTACTTTAACTCGCAGCTTTGTCTTAATCCATATTGCAACTGGACAAGCAATAAATAAATCACAATAAAATCTGAAACGACACACAGTTATGAGATTACCCATACTCCTTCTTACCTTATGGATGGGCTCACTAGGCCTACTCAAAGCAGAAACCAGATCACAAGTTGTAGTCAATATCTATATTGAAAACATGCGTAACGATTACATTACACGCTATTGGCCACACCTTCGAGAGGATGGATTCAAACGATTCTATAAGTCTGGATATATCTGCACCAATGTCCATATGAGTCAGTCCATCATGGATCAATCTAGTTCCATGGCAACCTTAGCTACGGGGGCATGGCCACAAGAACATGGCATTGTTAGCAATCATTGGTATCATTGGCTTAACAACGAAAAGATTGAAGCCGTAGAAGATCCTTATTACATTACTATTGGAGGAGATTCAGACGATGGGAAAGCTTCTGCTAATCGATTACTAGTACCTACGCTTGGTGATCATTTAAAGAAACTAACCCTTCAAAAAGCTCGTAATTATGGAATATCACTAAATCGTAATACTGCTGTCCTTTCGACAGGACATGCATCAAATGGAGCTTACTGGCTAGATAATAGCAATGGGAATTTTGTCTCATCATCCTACTATAGAGAGACTTTCCCTGAATGGGCTTTTAATTTTAATAAGAAAAGACTTGTAGATGATTATATCTCTCGTAAATGGGAGCCATTACTACCAGAAACAGAATATCATGAAAGTGTTGCGGATGACTATATTCTAGAAAAAGGATATGCCCATCGATACAATTCATTTCCTCATAACCTTAAGAGTTTGTACGAAAAGAGTGGCAGTTATAAGATTCTAAAATCGACACCTTATGGGAATCAATTATTGACAGATTTCACTAAATCGTTAATTGAATCAGAGAAAGTAGGAAAGAATAACACTGTAGATCTTCTAAATATCGTTTATTCCACCATGGATAAGGAGGTCATCAATTTTGGACCAACATCAATGGAGATGGAAGACACCTTTCTTCGTTTGGATGCCAATATTGCCTCACTTCTGAATTTCATGGATCAGAAATATGGCAAAGGCAACTACCTTGTTTCCATTGCCAATTTCAACCCAACACAATATGGGGTGGAATACTTAAAAGAGGAGCTAAAGATGCCTGTAGAATATTTTAACCCTACATCAGCAACGGCACTTCTTAAATCCTATCTAAACATACGTTTTGAGAAAGGCAATTGGATTCTTCTTTCAGACAACCAACAGATATTTTTCGATCGTGATCTTATCCGCAAACGCAAGCTAAGCCTAGAAGAATTTCAAAATGAGACCGCTACATTCTTAAAAGATTTTGAAGCAATATCTCAAGCTTGGGGTGCCTCAACCTTATTACAGACAGATTTCACTTCGCAAAACAACCTCCCTTTCAGTCATGGATTTAATGCAAAAAGATCTGGAGATGTCGTATATAAATTACGCCCCAATTGGGCACTTAAAGATCGATATAAAGCACCTGCATATCATGGAGAGAATCTGATGATGTTTATGTTCTTAGGTAATCAAGTGAAACAACATAATGATCCATCATCTAAAGATGCGACCGATTTGATTCCAACATTAAGTTACTTGCTTTCCCTTCCATCGCCTAACGGAAGTAGTGGTGAAGCAATCATCAATGTAGCAAGGTAAACAAACCTTATATAACTAATAATCCCAATCCTTAGAACCAAGCTAAAAGGATTGGGATTATTTATTTTTTTACGAAATAAGTCCTTACAAAACGGACTATTTCAATAAAAAACAGAGGTAGTCTCTTTAAAAAGAGTCCACCTCTGCTTCTTAATAAAAATTAAATGACCAGTTATACTAAACCAAATTGTTTATTTCTGTTCATTCCACAATTGAATTACTTCATCCACTACATTTAGTGCACCTTGGAAAACCTCGGCTATAGTAGCATCCAACATGTAACATGGAGAAGTCACCAATTTATATTTTTCATCCACAATCACCTCACAGTTCTCTGTTTCATGATGAATCGCTTCCATCTGCTCAACCACAGAAATGGTATTTTTATCTTGTCCTACCGTAATATCTGCTTGAGGAAGTACTTTTGCCATCATTGCAGGAGCAATACACAAAGCACCAATAGGCTTTTCTAGCTTAACCATCCAAAGAATCACCTTGCGGATCTCCTCATTAACTTCACATGCAGCACCATCAAATGCTAGGTTACATAGGTTCTTCGCAACACCGAAACCACCAGGAAAAATCACAGCATCATACTCTTCAGCACTAAAATCGCCTAGATCTTTAATATCTCCACGAGCAATACGAGCAGACTCAACAAGTACATTTCTGCTCTCATTCATCTCTTCTCCAGTCAAGTGATTAATCACATGATGTTGTGGGATATTAGGAGCAAAACATTGGTAAGCAATACCACGCATAGAAAGGGCTATCAAAGTAGAAGTGGCTTCATGAATTTCTGATCCATCAAAGACACCACATCCGGATAATACTACCGCAACTTTTTTCATAAAAATATTGATTTATACAGTATAAAATCTAAATCTACCCTCTATTAACCATTCTATTTCTCATCTAATTCTCTAAAATAGTGAGGTCTTAGAAACTTGACATGAATCATGGCTCCCAAGAACAATGAATAGAGTAGTCCTGCGAAGATAAGCATTGCATTTGATATTCCGTAACACCAACGTGCTTCGTAATAATGAACCATACAATAAAAGCCAAAGCTAAACCACGATACCGATTGGGCATAGTTTAAGATGACATTCAAAAATCTGCTTATCCATCCTTTGTGTCTTACAGGGCTAGGTCTAAAAAAGACAAACAAAGCTGAGATAAACCAACACCCTAGCATTAAAGAGAACCATTCATTCATGGTAATTGTTTCTTTCTTTTAAGATTAAACATTATAAGTTGTAGAGGCAGTATCTCCCCCACGTCCAGTCCAATTGGTATGATGAAATTCTCCTCTTTTACCATCTTTTCTTTCATAGGTATGTGCCCCGAAATAATCTCTTTGAGCTTGTAACAGATTGGCAGGAGAATCTGCTGTTCTAAATCCATCAAAATATGATAAAGCAGAAGATAATGCTGGAACAGCAATACCATTAGTAACAGCTGTAGCCACAACATTACGCCATCCCTTAGCTGCAGCTTCCAATTTCTCTCTAAAGAAATCGTCTAACATCAGATGGGTCAAGTTTGGATTTTTATCATATGCTTCTTTGATCTTACCTAAAAAAGCGGAACGGATAATACATCCCCCTCTCCACATTAAGGCAATGCCTCCATAATTCAAGTCCCATTGATTCTCTTTCGCAGCCTCTCGCATCAAATCATAGCCCTGAGCATATGAGACAATCTTAGCTCCAAGAAGCGCAGCCTCTAGATCATCAACAAATTTCTGTACCTCCCCATCAAAAGTAACTTGAGGAGCAGAATATTTCTTTTCAGCTTCTACACGCATCTCTTTCTGAGCAGACAAACAACGAGCGAAGACCGATTCTCCAATAAGAGTCAAAGGTATCCCTGCGTCCAATGCAGAAACGGCAGTCCATTTACCTGTTCCTTTTTGTCCTGCAGCATCCAATATTTTCTCTACTAAAGGTTCATTATGCTCATCTCTATAAGCTAAAATCTCTGCAGTAATCTCAATAAGATAACTATCTAAATCACCTTTATTCCATTTGGCAAAGATCTGGCTCATCTGATCATGAGAAAGTTTCAACGTACGTTTCATTACGTCGTATGCTTCGCTGATAATCTGCATATCACCATATTCGATACCATTGTGAACCATCTTAACAAAATGGCCAGCACCATCACCTCCTACCCAATCACAACAAGGCGTTTGATCCTCAACTTTTGCTGCAATGGACTGGAAAATATCTTTAATATGAGGCCAAGCGTCTTTAGAACCACCAGGCATCAAAGAAGGGCCTAATAATGCACCCTCTTCTCCTCCAGAGACACCACTACCTACATATAACAAATTGTGTGATTCCACATATTGGGTACGACGTATCGTGTCAGGATAATGTGAATTTCCTCCATCTATAATAATATCCCCTGGTTCTAACAATGGGATTAATTGTTCAATCAATGCATCGACCGCCTCTCCGGCTTTAACAAGCATCATTACTTTACGAGGACGTTCAAGAGAAGCAACCAGCTCTTCAAGAGAAGCACAGCCAATAAACTTCTTCCCTTTTCCTCTTCCGTTTACAAAAGATTCTACTTTTGCAACAGTACGGTTAAAAACAGCGACAGTGTACCCTTTGCTTTCCATATTAAGTACAAGGTTCTCTCCCATTACTGCTAATCCGATTAATGCTATATCTGCTTTTTTCATGGTCATAAATATATAAACTTTAGTTCATCATAGGAGTACTACCATCCTCTCTCGGCGTGCTCTCTCCCATAGAATAGATTTGATGTAAACAAAGATAAGCAGAAAATAATTTAAGACAAACAGATCCTATTATATCATTTATCTAACACCAAATAAATATTATTGATATATATATTAAATTACAGCTAACCTATTTGAAAGTTCATCTTTTGAAGAATTTCATTCACTTCATCTGACGCTCCATGGATAGAGTAAGCAGGGAATTCTCTTCGCAGAGGATAATCCCCTCTTTGGTTTTCAAATGTCTCAGGACTGCTCTTTAACAAAGACGTCTCTTTTTCAATAGGATATGTATGCATGATTGCTTTCCATATAGCCTCACGTGTTGGTAATCCTGTCAGGTCAATATTAGCCATAGCTGGTTTTTCAATATCCGAAGGCCACCATCCGTGAAGAGGTATATCGAAGAATCGTGCAATATTTTCTACACTCATCGCGGTCCCTTTTGCTTTGCCATCTCTGGAGTACCCAGCAATATGAGGAGTTGTCACCAATGAGCGTGCCAACAAATCAGCATCGATATTAGGTTCATGTTCCCAACAATCAATCACCACATCAGAGACCAAACCACAATCAAGAGCTTGCTTTAAATCTTCTGTTAAAAAGACCTCACCTCTACATGTATTACAAACCACTGGTTTGCGCTGACAACCATCAAAGAAAGCTGCATCAGCCATATGATAGGTTGGATACTTGCCATCACGTGTTAAAGGGACATGAAATGTAATAATATCTGCCTCTCTTTGGATTGTATCGAGTGAAACAAAATCCTCTTTAACACCACTCTCTTGCAGTGGAGGATCATTTACCAACACTCTCATCCCTAAAAGCTGAGCATATCGTGCGACTTTCGATCCAACATTACCAAGACCAACGACACCCAATGTTTTGCCTTTGACATCATCTTGTTTTGTTAATGAATAGGAAGCAAAAAAGGCAGCCATATATTGTGCCACAGACCACGAATTACAGCCAGGTGCATTTTGCCATTGAATGTTATTCTGTTGGCAATAATCTCTATCGATATGATCATATCCAATAGTTGCTGTTGCAATCATCTTTACCGAAGAACCATCAAGCAACTCTTTATTGCAATGGGTTCTTGTACGTATCACCAGAGCATCTGCATCTTTTACCATCGCTGCATCAATCTTAGCTCCAGGAGCATAAACCACCTTAGCATAAGGTTCAAAAACACCTTGTATGTAAGGTATCTTGTCGTCTATAACTATTTTAATCATATCTGTTTTAAATTAAGAGTAGAAGTGCTTCACCATTGTCCACATAGCCCAATTGGCATTCATCGCTGACATCCCAGTACTTGGACAACTTCCATCCCCAAGCAGCTGATTAACAATAGTTCGAATAAGATTCAATTGCACATGCTCAGGACGAGGATACTCCAAAGTATCAATAACATCACCATTTCGACGAACAACGATAGGAGTAAATTGGAATGTAGACATTTCGATTTCACCGTTTTCGCAAGTTATGCATATTTTATCAGAAAAATCCTCATAATTGGCATCAAACATCCAGCGCCCCTCCCCTTCTACACCATTTTCGAACTGGAAAGAACCATGAACACGTTCCTCGGCTTTATGTAGGTTTCTAGCATTCATCGCTCTTCCTCCTGCTTTCATTATTGGACCAAAGATATAACTAAGATAATCCAACGTATGTGATCCTAAATCATAAAAGAGACCAGCCCCAGCAATTTCGGGAATAACCCTCCATGGTAATTCTCCTTGGTATTTCTCTGGCGCATGATGTTGAAACAACTCAACATACACCTTCTGTGGCTTTCCAAGCTTTCCACTATCCAAAATCTCTTTCACCTTTAAAAATCCAGGTAAAGCCCTACGATAATAAGCAACAAATAGAGGAACCCCTGTTTCCATTGAGACACGATTCATCTCCAAACACTCCTCCATGGTTGCAGCCATAGGCTTTTCCACATATACCGGTTTGCCTTTTTGCATCGCCTCAATAGCATAACGAGCATGTAGGTTTGGAGGTGTTGCAATATAAACAGCATCAACCTCAGGACATTCAATCAACTCCGTAGCAGAGGTAAATGTCAAAGGCACATTATGACGCTTAGCATAATCAGCCAATTTTTCTTTATCACGTCTCATTACTGCCACCAATTCCGAATTCTCTACTTTATTAAAAGCAGGACCACTCTTCTTTTCTGTTACATTACCACATCCAATAATTCCCCAGCGTATCTTTTTGTTGTTATTCATAGCATTATCTTATGTTTCAGTTTACCGCATACAATATAAAAAAAACTCTTCAAACAGAATCAACACACTATAAAACAGCCTCATAATTATTAAATAAGCACCAAACAGGTCGTAATTTCATTATAAATTAAGATCGCACCCATTGCTTGGAGACTTCTGGTTCACATCAACTTCATATCAACTTCATTCTAGAGTAAACTTGACATAACGTATAAGTGAACATGATATGAAGTTGATATGAACTTGATGTAAAGTTGATATGAATTTATAGTAGCATTAATCTCTACCAGATATAAAATTATAATGATCGAAAGTACTAGAAAAAGAGTGTCTAGCAGTGATTGATTAAAGGATAAAAAAGACCCTAAACTAAAAATAATAGACAAGTAGCATCTACCTCATTTAGAGCCACCTCATTCTTCAGGTAAACCCACAGTTCGTATCATCTTAATAGAAGGAACCTAGACAGAGCTACATTGTACAATCTTGTTTACGACAATTAGCTATTGAAACAATAGGAAGAATAAGACCCAAAAACGCTACACAGTATTGCTACAATAAAGAGAAAATAATTATTGTTATCGATTAAATACAAACCATTTACAGACAAAACAACTTTGCGGATAGCAAAACATGCCGTATAACACATTATTTAAAAACTACACACTACACCATTAATAATCAAATATTTACAACAGGGTATTGTTCAGAAAATCATTTATTATGTTGAAAAATAACTGGTAATAATTTTGCAGTTTCGATAATATGCCTACTTTTACAATCGATTGCACAAGCAATGAGATAAATAAATTGAATAAACATATAATTCATCACCTACATAAACTGTAGTGATTTAAGATTCTAGAGACGATGACAAAAAAAGTAGTTACTTTCGGAGAGATTATGTTGCGTCTTGCAACACCAGGTTATTTACGTTTTTCTCAATCCAAAGAGTTTACAGCTACCTTTGGTGGAGGAGAAGCAAACGTAGCAGTTTCATTAGCAAACTACGGTATTCCTGTAGATTTTGTAACGCGTCTACCAAAGAATGACATTGGTGATTGCGCAATGAAAGACCTACGTAAATACGGAGTAAACGTAGATAACATTGTATGGGGTGGAGAGAGACTAGGAATCTACTTTTTGGAAACTGGAGCAGTAACACGTGCTTCGAATGTAGTTTACGATAGAGCACACTCAGCAATCTCAACTATCGACATGGGAATGATCGATTGGGATGAAGTGTTTGATGGAGCACAATGGTTCCACTGGACAGGTATTACTCCTGCACTTTCTCAAAATGCATGTGATGTATTGGCTGAAGCAATTAAAAAAGCAAACCAAAAAGGTATTACAGTATCCACGGATCTTAACTACAGAAAGAAACTATGGAACTACGGTAAAACAGCCAATGAGGTAATGCCTGATTTAGTAGCTGGATGTGACGTAGTTTTAGGAAACGAAGAAGATGCTGCAATGGTATTGGATATTCACCCAGAAGGTGTGGACGTAACAGGTGGACATGTTGAAGGTGCAGCATATGAGTCTGTATCACGTCAAATCATGGCACGTTTCCCAAGAGTAAAGAAAGTGATTACAACCCTTCGTGGATCAATCTCAGCAAACCATAACTCATGGGCTGGAGTATTGTTTGATGGAGAAAAATTATACGAATCACCACAATATCAAATTACACATATTGTTGACCGTGTTGGTGGTGGCGATTCATTTATGGGAGGATTAATCTACGGATTGATCGCATATCCAGAAGATGATCAAAAAGCATTAAACTTCGCTGTTGCTGCATCATGTTTGAAACATACAATCTATGGTGATTATAACCTAGCAACTGTTTCAGAAGTTGAAAAACTTATGTCTGGAGACGCCTCTGGACGTGTATCACGATAAGTATTTAAGAAATCTGAATTATCCAAGTACTGTGGAAATATTTCCACAGTACTTATTTGAAACATTGGAAGTCATATGGCACGTTTTAGTAAACTAGAAGTAATCGCAAAAATGAAAGAGACAGGGATGATTCCTGTTTTCTTTAACAAAGATATAGAGGCTTGTAAAAACGTATTAAAAGCATGTTACGATGGTGGTGTGCGTGTATTCGAATTTACAAACCGTGGAGATTTTGCTCATGAAATTTTTGCCGAATTGGTAAAATGGGCAGAAAAAGAGACTCCAGAAATGATTTTAGGTATTGGATCTATTGTAGAGGCAGCAACTGCATCTCTATATATCCAGTTAGGTGCTAACTTTGTGGTAGCTCCTCTTCTACACGAAGAAACAGCTAAAGTGTGTAACCGTAGAGGAATTCTTTGGTCACCAGGTTGTGGATCGGTAACAGAAGTAGGTAAAGCACTAGAATTAGGTTCTGAAGTAGTTAAAGTATTCCCTGGATCACAAGTAGGGGGTCCTGCATTTGTTAAGGCTGTAAAAGCACCAATGCCATGGGCACAAATGATGCCAACAGGTGGAGTAACTCCAACAAGAGAAAACCTAGAAGGATGGTTTAAAGCAGGAGTAACTTGTGTTGGAATGGGATCACAACTTATCACTGGTGATATTGTTAAAGAAGCAAAATATGCTGAATTAACTGAACAAGTGAAAGAAGCAATGTCTGTCATAAGCGATTTGCGTTCATAATATCTTTTCTTTGTTGACAAAGAAATTAAGACCTCTTTAATTAAGCAATTCAAAAAAAGCCGCATTTAACAATGCGGCTTTTTGAGTATATATAAAGTTTCAAACTATCTAAAATAGAAGCCTAAACCTACTCCGAAATTACTTGTAGATGTATATTGACATGATAACATAAACATGGAAACACGGAGTCCCAGAAAGCCTCCATATTGTAATTTACTTTGATTGTAAATACTACTTCCGAGACCTACCATTGGGCCTGCAGTAATATGATTAAACAAACGATAACCAAAAACATTGTATAAACAACCTTTCGAATCTGCATCTTCTTCTAATGCATTAGCATGATCTGAAGTATTCTCACCATAGATGCCCCACAGGAAGTTAGAGTGGAAATATCCGATTGCTCTTACGGATCTATTATATGTATTGGGGCTATGTATATACTCTACCGAGAAGTCCACTTTCTTTTTACGAGACAAGGATTTTGCATTCACATCAAAACTAACATTGATAAAAACCAAAATCATAAAAACTGCTACCACATATCTCATATCAAACCTCCCTTTCTTAGTTGTTACAACTTTATAAACATACTTTAGAGCACTATGGTTCAATAGCTTAAACCATAAAAAACTCTAACAAAAATTAACTCTAGATAGAAAAAGTGTTTAAACAATGTTACAAAAGGGCTTTATACATAACAATTATGTCATAAAACAGCTTGTAATGTGATATAGGTAAATGTACTAAAAAATTCGAAACAAATGAAGCTAGAGCCATACATAAAATTACGGATCACAACAGAAAGTACTTGTTTTAAATCAATTGTAAAAATGTGAAAAAATTATAACTTTGGTTAGACACAAAAATACACACTATGAATATTTTAGACATTCAGGAGGTATCTAAACGATATGCGGATCATCTTGCTTTGGACCGAGTAAGTATCTCTTTAGAAGAAGGAGATGTTTTCGGGTTGCTAGGGCCCAATGGTGCAGGTAAAACGACACTAATACGAATGATCAATCACATCACAGCTCCAGACAGTGGTGAAATATATTTTAAAGGGAAACCCCTTACAAGAGAATTAATAAAGAATATTGGATACCTTCCAGAAGAACGAGGCTTGTATCCTAAAATGAAGGTTGGCGAACAAGCCCTATATTTTGCTCAATTAAAAGGATTAGATCGGAAAGAAGCCTTAAAAAGACTAAAGGTATGGTTTGAGAAGTTCAACATCATACACTGGTGGAACAAGAGAGTTAATGAACTATCAAAAGGAATGCAACAAAAGGTTCAGTTTATATGTACCGTAGTTCATGAACCTGATCTTCTTATTTTAGATGAACCTTTTAGTGGTTTTGATCCAATAAATCAGCAGATGTTGCAAAATGAGATCACTAGGTTTAAGGAAGAAGGCAAAACCATTATTTTCTCAACCCATCAAATGCATGCAGCAGAGAATATCTGTGATAAGATGGCACTAATCAATAATGCACAGAAGATTATTGATGGTAATATCTATGAAATAAAGCAACAATTTAGGACCAACACCTATCAGTTAAAATATAGGGACTCTGAACTACTTTCATTGGACTCTATTGAAGGAATTGAAGTGGTTGAGAACAGTATAACAGATGGGCTACAAAACACTATAATAAAGGCCAGCTCAAAAGAGCCATTAAAAGGAGCAATTAATCATATATTTCAACATGGAGAATTGGTTGAGTATCACGAGGTAGTTCCATCCATCCATGAGATCTTTATTAAGTGTGTTTCTGATAAAAACTTAAACCTATAGATATGAGTCCTATTTCATTAGTAATAAAACGAGAATACCTTTCGAGAGTTAAAAAGAAAAGCTTTATTCTTTTTACGTTAATTACCCCTCTAATATTCCTAGCATTTATTACCGTTCCAACCATATTGATGATGAATACCGAAAGTCAAGATACAAGGGTTGGGATATTAAATCATGCGCCAGAATTAGATGGAAAACTTAGTTCTTATGATAATATCCACTTTGTCTATATTACCCAAGATGTAAAGGAGGAGTATCTAAAAAATAAAGATCTTCAAAATCAATATGATGCCATATTAGAGATTCCTAAAGATGTCTTATCTGTGTCTGAAGCAAATATTACCTCCTATAAACTATTATCCCTAGATGTCAGTCATAGCTTAAGTTCCAAACTCTCTTCTATATTAACCGATACCAAGACACGTAGAGTAATCAATAAATACGGTATCCCTAATATTGATAAAGAACTTGCAGGAGCTAGAACATCTATAGATTTAAAAGAAGAAGTGATCTCTTCAGATGGAAAAAAGAAGGAGAGCATGTCGGGACTTGCATCAGGAATTGGATATATCCTAGGCTTCTTGATATATATGTTCATATTTGCATATGGAGGAATGGTGATGCAAGGAGTTATGGAAGAGAAAAAGAATCGTGTAGTAGAGGTAATTATCTCTTCTGTAAAACCATTTCATCTTCTCCTTGGTAAGATTATAGGTATAATTGGTGTTGGATTGACACAACTAATGATATGGCTAACTATCGCTACTGCAACACAATTATTCCTAAAATATGCAACCCTTTCTGGCACCTTAGATCTTGGAGGAGGCATGATGGGAAATATCCTTAAAGCAGTACAAGCACTAGATATGTGGTATATTGGATCATTATTTGTATTTTATTTCTTTGGTGGAGTACTTATATATAGCTCATTAATGGCTGCAGTTGGTGCGGCAACAGATAATCCAGAAGATAGCCAACAATTTATGTTGCCTTTGATTGCTCCATTAATTATTAGTTTGATTATGATTACATCAGTAATCCAGAATCCAGAAGGTCCTATTGCCGTATGGGGAAGTATCATCCCTCTATCGTCTCCAGTAATCATGGCAGCAAGACTTCCATTTAATGTTCCTGTTTGGCAGTTAGTCGTATCAATGGTTACATTGTTATTATTCTTTGTATTTTGTGTCTGGATCGCTGCTAAAGTCTATTCAACTGGTATACTGATGTATGGAAAGAAAGTCAGCTTTAAAGAGATTTGGAAATGGATTAGACATTCATAAAAAATTACAGACACATTTGTCTTGTATATTTTTTTTACTAAATTGCGAACAGAAAAGAAAAACAAATTGATGAATATAAAATATACAAATATCTGCTGTTGTTGTTATTGGCTCTATCATAGAAGGCGATGATACCAACGCGTGTATACGTATATAAAAAGGGGCCTTCATAATTGAAGGCCCCTTTTTTATTAGAACAATTTACAGGAAATCAAGTTATTATAAAACACATAAAATCATTGATGATGAAAATTAACAATATTCTAGAAACCATCGGAAATACCCCTCATGTAAAGATCAATCGTCTTTTTGATCCTAGTTACAACGTCTATACAAAACTAGAAAAGACCAATCCCGGAGGAAGTATTAAAGACCGTATCGCTCTTGAGATGATCGAGAAAGCGGAGAAAGAAGGACTAATTGAGCCAGGAAAGACAAGTCTTATTGAACCTACTTCTGGAAATACAGGTATTGGTTTGGCACTGGTGGCTGCAGTTAAAGGGTATAAATTAACACTAGTAATGCCTGAATCAATGAGTTTAGAGCGTCGTAGAATTCTGACTGCTTATGGAGCACAACTAGAACTTACTCCTAAAGAGAAAGGGATGAAAGGAGCTATAGATAGAGCAGAAGAACTTCATAAAGCAAATCCAGATAGCTGGATCCCTGCACAGTTTGATAACCCTGCAAACATTGAAGCTCACGTAAAGAATACAGCAATAGAAATTATTAATGATTTTCCTGAAGGAATCGATTATTTGATCACTGGAGTAGGAACAGGTGGGCATATTTCAGGTGTGTCTAAGACATTAAAGGAACACTTCCCTAACATGAAGACTTTTGCAGTAGAACCTACAGACTCTCCAGTAATTAGTGGAGGAAAACCTGGACCACATGCCATTCAAGGAATAGGTGCTGGATTTATCCCTAATAACCTACAACTAGATTATATTGATGGTACAATTCAAATAACCAAAGAAGCAGCTTTCTCTTTTGCACAAAAAGCAGCAAAAGAAGAAGGAATCTTTGCTGGTATTTCATCTGGTGCCTCTCTTGCAGCAATTGCACATAAATTACCAGAGATCGAGAAAGGAGCTACTATCCTAACATTCAATTACGACACAGGAGAGCGTTACCTTTCAGTAGAAAATTTGTTCTAAAAAGTAAAAAGAGAATGTCTATAAGCTTAGACATTCTCTTCTTTTTAAAACAGTGTAGGCTGATCTACTACCTTATCAATCTTTGTCTTTTTCTTTGGTGGTACAATTTTATCTAACAACCATGACATGTTCTCTGCAAGGGTTTGAATTGTTGCCAACCCCTCTTCATCTTTGAGGACATCTCCAGGTTTCTTTCCTTGAGCAATATTCCAATAACTACTACCAGGAACAATCATCTGGTTAATTAAGAAAAAATTGTTCATTGCATCGAAAGCAGAAATCTCTCCTGCTCTACGAACTGCAACAACAGAAGCCCCTACTTTCTTGGCAAGAAGATGACCAGCACCTCTAGTAACATACCCTGCAACATCAATTAATGCTTTCATCTCTGTTGTAATATTTGCAAAATAGACAGGAGAACCTAGAATGATAGCATCAGCATCTACCATCTTGGCAATACATCCATTAAGAAAATCATTTCCAGAATAACATTTTAGATCCTTCTTCTCTCGACATACCCCACAAGCCATACAACCTTTGATCTTTGAACGCTCTAAACGAACCAGCTCTACTTCGTGTCCATTTGATTTGAGTATATTGAGTAAGTGTGTTAATAAAAGATCGGTATTTCCACCTTTACGTGGACTACCACTGAATGCAATAATTTTAGCCATGATTATAGTTTTTGGGTGTCAGGGTGAAGATAAAAAAAGCTAAAATATTATGCTATAACGACATAGCATAATATTTTAGCAAATCATTAAATAAAACGATTATACATTAGAACAAACCAGAGATTTCTCCATCATCAGAGATGTTGATTTTCTCTGCTGCAGGAGTAGCAGGTAGTCCTGGCATTCTCATAATACTACCTGTAATTGGAACAACAAAACCTGCACCTGAAGAAATTTCAATGCTTCGAACGGTTACTACAAAATCTTTCGGTCGCCCGAGAAGTTTAGGATTGTCCGATAAACTCTTTTGGGTCTTGGCAATACATACAGGAAGTTTCTCAAGACCTAATTTTGCAATCTTCTTAAGATCCTTCTTCGCTTGTGCAGTATAGTCCACAGCACTAGCACCATATACTTTAGAAGCGATGGTCTTGATTTTTTCCTCTATGGACCAATTCCAATCATATAATGGCTCTACCTTCTCATTATTATTATCACAAACATCCATTACAATATCTGCTAGCTCAAGTCCTCCTTCTCCTCCTTTTGCCCAAATATCAACAGCCGTAGCTCTTACTCCCATTTTACGACAAGTAGCGAGAATTAGCTCAATCTCTTCATCAGTATCTGTAGGGAACTTATTTATGGCAACAATAGGATTCTTACTAAAAAGGAACATATTCTCTAAATGCTTCTCAAGATTTGGCAATCCATTTCTTAAAGCATCTAAATCCTCATTGGTAAGCTCTTTTACATCTTTACCTCCATGATATTTCAAAGCTCTTACTGTAGCAACCAATACTACGGCATCAGGAGAAAGTCCACCATATTGACATTTAATATCAATAAATTTCTCTGCACCTAGATCAAAGCCAAAACCTGCCTCTGTAACCACATAATCAGATAAAGACAATCCTACCTTAGTCGCAAGAATGGAATTCGTTCCTTGGGCTATATTAGCAAAAGGGCCACCATGAATAATCGCTGGAGTTCCTTCTATTGTTTGTACTAAATTCGGTTTAATTGCATCTTTTAGTAAGGAAGCCATAGCTCCTTCTGCATTTAAATCTCTTGCATATATAGGATCTCCGGAGAAAGTAAATCCAATAAAGATATTACCCAAACGCTCCTTTAGATCAGAGAAGCTTGTAGCCAAACACAAGATTGCCATTACTTCTGAAGCAGCTGTAATGTCAAAACCTGTCTCTCTTGGAACTCCTGATGTTGTGCCACCTAATCCAACAACAATATTTCTTAATGTACGATCATTCATATCCATCACTCGCTTCCACTCCACTGTGCGCGGATCAATTCCAAGTGATCTAGTCTTACTTTGAATATTATTATCAATCAAGGCAGCCAACAAGTTATTCGCTTTCTCTATTGCAGAGAAATCTCCTGTAAAATGTAGATTGATATCCTCCATTGGAAGCACTTGAGACCAACCACCTCCAGTAGCTCCGCCTTTAATGCCAAAAACAGGACCTAATGAAGGCTCTCTTAAAACAGCAGTAGCATTTTTGTCTCTTCGACATAAAGCTTGTGACAGACCAATAGAAACAGTTGTTTTTCCTTCACCAGCAGGCGTTGGTGAAATAGCGGAAACTAATATCAACTTATTTTTTTCACATGAAGAGTCGTCAATTAAATCTAATGGTAACTTGGCTTTATACTTACCATAGAATTCCATTTTATCATTGTCAATTCCGAGTTTCGCACCTATTTCTGTAATAGGTTTCATCTCTATTCCCTGAGCAATCTCTATATCTGTCATATTCTCTATTTTAAGAAAATCACTTTGTTATTATTGACTAAAAATAATAAGATTCATATAAAAATAAGGTATCAAAAAACAGTTATTAGAACGATATAACATAAAAAACATAAACTCTATTCAACCTAAAAAGGCAATAAAATCATAACCATTACATTGACAATAAATTAAGAATATTAGAACATAATCTGACTCTGCCTGTTTAATTAATAAAGTTAATAGGTACAACAATTATTAAAAAGTAACAATTTCTTAAGAATTCTAAGTTAAACAATGCTTAATCTTAATGAACAACGTATCAAGGTGCTATTTTTTTTATATATTTCCATCATCAAACAATTATTCGACAAAATGAAAAAATCTTTATTAATTGCACTTATCGCTGTATTTTCATTTACTACACAAATAGTAAATGCTAAACCTCTTATGGCTACAGCACAAGCAACAGGAGCGAATGAAGTAGAAATTGAGTTTAATGAAAAGAATCAATCTTTTGATAAACTTCTTCAAACAAACCTACCTGTAGTAGTAGATTTCTATGCTACTTGGTGTGGTCCTTGTAAAAGACAAGCTCCAATTCTTAAAGAGTTTGCCGAAGAAAATAAAGGCAAGGTATTGGTTATAAAGGTCGATGTGGATAAAAACAAAACAATAGCTAAAAAATACCAAATTCGTTCTATCCCATCACTTTATATTTTTAAGAATAAAAAGGTTGCATGGAAAGGGTCAGGTGTTCATACTAAAGAACAACTAAACACCCAAGTAAATAAGCTTAAATAATAGTATAATTTAAAGAAACTGAAAGACGACTTCTCATATTGAGAGGTCGTTTTTTTTATATCGATCATCAAGATCGATTCAGGATAAGAAGTAAAATATCAACAAAGAGTGAAAGAGTAGAACAAATTAACCTATTTAGATCAATAGTTCTATGAAGATGTAGAAAAAAGTGGGATTAAATGAGTCTAGGCCTCCAATCAATTTGACGTCAAAACATAAATAACTTAGCACATACACTACCAATAGATACAATAATGTCATAACCTCTCGATTAAGGCTAAAAAAAGGAGATACTCAGTGAGTATCTCCTTTTTAAATTATGCTTGAGCAGCAGGACCTCCAAAATTCATTGGAGGAGGCATATCAGGCTCCCCTTGAAGTTTTATCGGACCATGCATTGCTTCATATCTACGAATGTTTTCTTCTAACGTCAATAATAGTCGTTTTGCATGTTCTGGGCACATAACCACACGCGATTTAACTTTCGCCTTTTCAACGCCTGGCATCATTCTAATGAAATCCATTACAAACTCAGAACTAGAGTGAGAAATCACTGCTAGGTTTGAATATGTACCTTCCGCTACCTCTTCAGGTAACTCGATACTTATTGATTGATTCTCTTCTCTATTCATAACTATATATTATCCTTTAGATTCAACTAATCTATCATAGTCTTCTTTTGAACCAACTACTAAGTTACGGTACAACTTACGTCCCGTACCTGCAGGGATCAAATGACCACAGATTACATTCTCTTTCATACCTTCAAGGTTATCAACTTTACCGTTGATAGCAGCTTCGTTCAAGACTTTAGTTGTCTCCTGGAACGATGCAGCTGACATCCAACTCTTCGTTTGAAGTGCTGCACGTGTAATACCTTGTAGGATCTGACCAGATGTAGCAGGAACAGCATCTCTAGATTCGATTAATTTCAAATCTTTACGACGCAACTGAGAATTCTCATCACGCAACTGACGTGCAGTAACGATCATACCCGGTTTGAAATTTTCTGAATCACCAGAATCTAAGATCACTTTCTTGTCATAGATCCAGTCATTCTCTTTCATAAATTCATGCTTATCAATCAAGTGACGCTCTAGGAATTTAGTATCTCCCGGATCATCAATCTCTACTTTACGCATCATCTGACGAACAATAACCTCGAAGTGCTTGTCATTAATCTTCACACCCTGCATACGATATACGTCTTGAACCTCATTTACAATGTACTCTTGTACTTTTGTAGGTCCTTCAATACGTAAGATATCAGAAGGAGTGATTGCTCCATCAGAAAGAGGAGTACCAGCACGAACATAGTCATTTTCTTGTACAAGAATCTGACGAGAAAGAGGTACCAAATACTTTTTGATATCATTCAAACGTGTTGTTACAATAATCTCGCGATTACCACGCTTGATTTTACCGAAGCTAACCTCACCATCAACCTCAGAAACTACAGCTGGGTTAGAAGGGTTACGAGCCTCAAACAACTCAGTAACACGAGGAAGACCACCGGTGATATCACCCGCTTTACCAGAAGCACGAGGAATCTTAACAAGAACCACACCTTTAGTAACCGTCTGTCCTTCGTCTACGTTAACGTGACCACCAACAGGAAGGTTATAAATTTTCAACAACTCACCATTCTCGTCTACAATACGTAAACTTGGGTTTTTAGTTCTATCACGGTTCTCAATAATCACCTTCTCAGCAAAACCTGTTTGCTCATCCGATTCTTCACGGTAAGTAATACCATCTTCTAGATCTGCAAATTCAATACGACCTTCATATTCGGTAATGATTACACCATTAT
Organism: Prolixibacteraceae bacterium; assembly: GCA_025210775.1. Classification (GTDB taxonomy): domain Bacteria; phylum Bacteroidota; class Bacteroidia; order Bacteroidales; family Prolixibacteraceae; genus Halosquirtibacter. Next base: position 55,336 of record JAOARB010000025.1, on the reverse strand, counting down.
AAGGGTCCCATTCACAAATCATATCGTTCTTAGAGATCTCTTGTCCTTCTTTCATGAACAATTTCGAACCATAAGGAAGAGAGTGAGTAGAAAGAGTGATATTCGTATTTTTGTCCACTACGCGTAATTCCGCAAGACGACTCACTACGATATCCACATTCTTACCATCTTCATCTACAAATGGAACTGAACGTAATTCATCAATTTCAGCAATACCATCATACTTAGATACAACAGTAGACTGAGAAGAAACGTTACCAGCGATACCCCCTACGTGGAACGTACGAAGAGTAAGCTGTGTACCTGGCTCACCAATTGACTGAGCAGCTACCACACCAATAGATTCTCCTTCTTGAGCCATTCTAGCAGTAGCTAAGTTTGTACCGTAACATTTAGCACAAACACCTTGCTTAGACTCACAAGTAAGAACAGAACGTATCTCTACACGTTCAATTGGTGATTCTTCGATAACTTGAGCAATCTCATCAGTAATTTCACCACCAGCGCGAACAATAAGATCGCCAGTTAATGGATGGAAAATATCATGAACAGTACAACGTCCAACAATACGCTCAAACAAAGTAGCTACAATCTCTTCATTGTTCTTAATTGCCGTAGCAGTAAGACCACGAAGCGTACCACAATCTTGTTCAGAAACAATAACGTCATGAGCAACATCCACCAAACGACGAGTCAAATAACCCGCATCGGCTGTTTTCAATGCCGTATCCGCAAGACCTTTACGAGCACCGTGAGTAGAGATAAAGTACTCAAGTACAGAAAGTCCCTCTTTAAAGTTTGCAAGAATCGGGTTCTCAATAATTTGAGCACCTGTAGATCCAGACTTTTGAGGTTTCGCCATCAGTCCACGCATACCACAAAGCTGACGAATCTGCTCTTTAGAACCACGGGCTCCAGAGTCAAGCATCATATATACAGAATTGAAACCTTGGTTATCAGAACTTAAAGTATTCATCACTGTATTTGTCAACTTCGCGTTAACATGAGTCCATGTATCAATAACTTGGTTATAACGTTCGTTATTGGTAATGAATCCCATATTATAGTTATTCATAATTTCCTCTACCTCTTTGTAACCTTCCGAAACCATTTCTGATTTAGTTTCTGGAATCACCACATCTGCAAGGTTGAAAGATAGACCACCAAGGTATGCCATACGGTAACCCAAGTTTTTAATATCATCCAAGAACTTCGCAGTAATAGCGTTATCAGTTACTTTCAAGATATGAGCAATAATATCTCTCAAGGCTTTCTTAGTCAACAATTTGTCGATATAACCAGCCTCTCTAGGTACAAATTGGTTGAAAAGAATACGACCAACAGTAGTCTCAATAAGACGTAATTCAGTCTCACCCTTTTCATTCAGGTCATAAGTCTTCACTTTAACAATCGCGTGAAGATCCGCTTTACCTTCGTTGTGGGCAATCACAACTTCTTCAGGAGAGTAGAAACACAATCCTTCACCCTTAACACCTCTTCTTGGTTTGGTCATATAATAAAGACCAAGAACCATATCCTGAGAAGGTACAGTAATAGGAGCACCGTTAGCAGGGTTAAGAAGGTTATGAGCAGAAAGCATCAACAACTGAGCTTCCAAAATTGCAGCATTTCCTAAAGGTAAGTGAACCGCCATCTGGTCACCATCGAAATCGGCGTTGAAACCAGTACATGCAAGAGGGTGAAGCTGAATTGCTTTACCTTCAATAAGACGTGGCTGGAATGACTGGATAGACAAACGGTGAAGAGTCGGTGCACGGTTAAGAAGCACTGGATGACCTTTCATCACATTTTCAAGAATATCCCAAACAACAGGATCTTTTCTATCAACAATCTTCTTCGCAGATTTCACTGTTTTCACGATACCACGCTCAATAAGCTTACGAATAACGAAAGGCTTATAAAGCTCAGCTGCCATATCCTTAGGAATACCACATTCGTGAATTTTCAATGTAGGTCCCACAACGATAACAGAACGAGCAGAGTAGTCAACACGCTTACCAAGCAAGTTCTGACGGAAACGACCTTGTTTACCCTTCAATGAATCAGAAAGAGACTTAAGAGCACGGTTATTCTCTGTTTTAACAGCATTCGATTTACGAGAGTTATCAAACAAAGAATCCACAGACTCTTGTAACATCCTTTTCTCATTACGAAGGATTACTTCTGGAGCCTTAATTTCAATAAGACGCTTCAAACGATTGTTACGTATAATCACACGACGATACAAATCGTTCAAATCAGAAGTAGCGAAACGTCCACCATCTAGTGGCACAAGAGGACGAAGATCTGGTGGAATAACAGGAACCACTTTAACGATCATCCACTCAGGACGGTTTCTTTTCTTCGAAGCACGGAAAGCTTCCACAACTTGAAGACGCTTCAATGCATCATTCTTACGTTGCTGAGAAGTCTCAGTACTCGCTTTATGACGAAGTTCATAAGAAATAGTGTCAAGTTCTAGACGCTCAAGAAGTCCATAAAGGGCTTCAGCACCCATCTTGGCAATAAACTTATCTGGATCATCGTCATCCAACATTTGGTTCTCACGAGGAAGCGTATCAAGAATATCTAAATATTCTTCTTCAGTAAGGAAATCCAAATATTTTACACCATCATCACGTTTCACACCGGCATTAATCACGACGTATCTTTCGTAATAGATGATTGTATCTAATTTTTTCGTTGGTAATCCTAATAGATAACCAATTTTATTTGGTAGAGATTTAAAGTACCATATGTGTGCAACAGGAACAACCAAAGAGATATGTCCCATACGCTCACGACGTACTTTTTTTTCTGTTACTTCTACACCACAACGGTCACAAACGATACCACGATAACGGATACGCTTATATTTCCCGCAGTGACATTCGTAATCCTTTACAGGACCAAAAATGCGTTCACAGAAAAGGCCATCTCTTTCTGGCTTGTATGTACGGTAGTTAATTGTTTCAGGCTTAAGAACCTCTCCGTGTGATCTTTCTAGAATTTCCTCTGGAGAAGAAAGACTGATAGATAGTTTAGAGAAATTACTTTTAACCTTATTATCTCTTCTGAATGCCATAAAACAAATATTATAAACTTAAAGTTCAGCGTATGAAATGGAAGGAGTGAGAACACTCCTTCCCCATTCAATATCTTATTCTAGGTCAACACTCAATCCTAATCCACGTAATTCGTGAAGAAGAACGTTCAACGACTCAGGAATACCTGGCGTAGGCATTGGATCACCCTTAACAATAGCCTCGTATGCTTTTGCCCTACCAATAACGTCATCCGACTTCACAGTCAAGATTTCTTGTAGGATATTAGCAGCACCGTAAGCCTCAAGAGCCCAAACCTCCATCTCTCCAAAACGCTGACCACCAAACTGAGCTTTACCACCCAATGGTTGCTGCGTAATCAAAGAGTAAGGTCCAATAGAACGAGCATGCATTTTATCTTCAACCATGTGACCAAGTTTAAGCATATAGATCACACCAACAGTAGCTGGTTGGTCAAAACGCTCACCAGTCTCACCGTTAACAAGACGAGTACGTCCATAACGAGGAACACCAGCTTCATCACATAACCCTGAGATTTCGTCCAAAGTCGCACCATCGAAAATAGGAGTAGCAAATTTGCATCCTAATTCCATTCCAGCCCATCCAAGAACGGTCTCATAAATCTGTCCTAAGTTCATCCTTGAAGGTACACCAAGTGGGTTCAATACGATATCCACAGGAGTTCCATCCTCAAGGAATGGCATATCTTCTTGACGTACGATACGAGATACAATACCCTTATTACCGTGACGTCCTGCCATCTTATCTCCAATTTGAAGCTTTCTTTTCTTAGCGATATAGATCTTCGCAAGTTGGATAATCCCAGCTGGAAGTTCATCACCAATAGTTACATTATAACGTTTACGTTTTGCAACAGCTTCAAACTCTTTATGCTTCATGATATAGTTACGGATCAAAGAAACAATCATACGATTCTTATCTTCATCTGTAGTCCAATCATTGGCATTAACCGACATATAGTCAACACCAGCAAGAAGTTTTTGAGTAAACTTAGTTCCTTTAGAGATCACGTCTACTTCGAAATAATCTTGAACTCCTTGAGATGTTTTTCCATTCACCAAAGTAAACAACTTCTCAACCAAGATATCTTTCAAACGGTTTGCTTGAATTTCAAACTCTTGATCAATTTGTTCCAACAATGGTTTTGTTGTCGATCTCGATTTTTTATCTTTCTGTACACGAGAGAACAAACGCTTATCAATAACAACTCCCTTAAGTGAAGGAGAAGCTTTCAACGAAGCATCTTTAACATCCCCAGCTTTGTCACCAAAGATAGCACGAAGAAGTTTCTCTTCTGGAGAAGGATCAGACTCTCCTTTAGGAGTAATCTTACCAATAAGGATATCACCTGGTTTTACAACTGCACCAATACGGATCAATCCATTCTCATCAAGATTACGAGTCGCTTCTTCACTAACATTAGGAATATCAGAAGTAAACTCTTCAAGACCACGTTTTGTATCACGTACCTCTAGAGAATACTCATCAATATGGACAGATGTAAATACATCTTCACGAACAATACGCTCAGAAATTACGATCGCATCCTCATAGTTATAACCCTGCCATGGCATGAAGGCCACTTTCAAGTTACGTCCTAATGCTAATTCACCTTTTTCTGTCGCATAACCTTCTGTTAAGATTTGACCTTTCTTAACACGTTGGTTAGGCGTCACAATAGGCTTAAGGTCAATACAAGTACCTTGGTTGGTTTTCTTATATTTAGATACGTTATAAGTAACTGTTTCACCACCGAAACGAACGAAACGTTCTTCTTCAGTAGCATCATAACGTACAACGATCTTACTACCATCAACGAAATCGATGACACCATCTTTTTCAGCAGCAATTTGAACACGTGAATCCTCTGCTACACGAGCCTCCAATCCAGTACCTACGATAGGGGATTGAGGACGTAACAATGGAACTGCCTGACGCATCATGTTAGATCCCATCAGTGCACGGTTCGCATCATCATGCTCTAAGAAAGTAATCAACGATGCAGCAATAGAAGCAATCTGGTTAGGACCTACGTCCATCAAATCAACCTCACCACCTTCTGCCATAGGATAATCTGCATCCAAACGAGCTTTCACTTTAGGATTATCAAATTTACCCTCCTCATTATAAGTAGCATTAGCCTGAGCGATGATCTTACCTTCCTCTTCTTCTGCTGTAAGATAAACAACATCCTCATTATTCAAATTCACAGTACCACCTTCAACAGGACGATAAGGAGTTGAAATAAATCCTAGATCTGTAATCTTAGCAAACACACATAGAGACGAAATCAAACCAATGTTCGGTCCCTCTGGTGTTTCAATAGGACACAAACGACCATAGTGAGTATAGTGAACATCACGTACCTCGAAACCGGCACGATCACGAGAAAGTCCACCAGGTCCAAGAGCAGACATACGACGTTTGTGCGTCATTTCCGCTAGTGGGTTCGTTTGATCCATAAACTGAGACAACGCATTCGTTCCAAAGAAAGAGTTGATCACAGAAGACAAAGTCTTAGAGTTAATCAAATCTGTTGGAGTAAACACTTCGTTATCTCTAACATTCATACGCTCACGAATCGTACGTGCCATACGAGCCAAACCTACACCAAATTGGTTATACATTTGCTCACCAACAGTACGTACACGACGGTTAGACAAGTGGTCAATATCATCAATATCTGTCTTAGAGTTAATCAACTTAATAAGATATTTAATGATCTCGATCATATCTTGGTTCGTCAATACGCGAGTATCAGAATCAATATCAAGATTTAATTTCTTGTTGATACGGTAACGACCTACTTCTCCTAAGTCATAACGTACCTCTGAGAAGAACAACTTCTCGATGACATCACGTGCAGTAGCCTCATCAGGCGGTTCTGAATTACGTAATTGTCTGTATATATATAATACTGCTTCCTTCTCCGAGTTACATGGATCTTTTTGCAGTGTATTATAGATAATTGCAAAATCTGCTAAATTCTGTTCTTCTTTATGTAGAAGAATTGTTTTAGCACCAGAATCAAGAATTTCTTCAAGGTGTTCAGGCTCGATAACTGTCTCACGGTCGATAATGACTTCATTACGCTCGATAGAAACTACTTCACCTGTATCCTCATCCACGAAATCCTCTACCCATGTTTTAAGCACACGAGCAGCTAACTTTCTACCTACAATCTTTTTAATACCTGTCTTAGACACGCGAATTTCATCCGCTAAGCCGAAGATCTCTAAAATATCCTTATCACTTTCGTATCCAATTGCACGAAGCAATGTAGTTACTGGTAATTTCTTTTTACGATCGATATAAGCAAACATCACACCATTGATGTCTGTTGCAAATTCAATCCATGATCCTTTGAAAGGAATGATTCGAGCAGAATATAATTTTGTGCCGTTTGCATGCACACTCTGACCGAAGAATACACCTGGAGAACGGTGAAGCTGTGAAACAACAACACGCTCAGCACCATTGATCACAAAAGATCCACTTGGAGTCATATAAGGAATTGTTCCCAAGTAAACCTCCTGAACCACAGTGTCGAAGTCCTCGTGTTCTTCGTCTGTACAATACAATTTTAACTTTGCCTTAATTGGCACACTAAAAGTCAAGCCTCTATCTATACACTCCTCAATGGTATAGCGAGGTGGATCGACTGAATAATCAATAAACTCAAGGACAAAGTTATTTCGAGTATCTGTAATTGGGAAATTCTCACGAAATACCTGATTAAGGCCCTCTATTTTTCTTTCTTCAGGCGATGCCCCCAACTGGAAGAACTCTTTGAAAGATTTGATCTGTACTTCTAGAAAATCTGGATATTCAAAACGATTTTCTGCGGAAGCAAAACTGATCCTATTTTTTACAGTTTGTGAAGACATGAATCAACCGAATTAATTGAACCTAAAACATAAACGCAAAAAGGCTTAGAACCCCAAGACGGGATTCTAAACCATAAACCTTCGTTAGAAAGGTCAAATTCTTATTTAAGCTCAACCTCAGCACCAGCTTCTGTTAGCTGTGTTTTAAGTGCTTCAGCTTCTTCTTTAGAAACTTTCTCTTTGATTGCTTTAGGAGCTCCGTCAACTAGTTCTTTAGCTTCTTTAAGACCAACACCAGCTAGGTCTTTAACCAATTTAACTACAGCTAGTTTTGATGAACCTGCAGCCTTCAAGATAACGTCGAATTCTGTTTGCTCAGCAGCAGCAGCTTCTCCAGCAGCTGGAGCAGCAACAGCTACAGCAGCAGCAGCAGGCTCGATACCGTACTCCTCTTTAAGGATAGTTGCCAATTCGTTTACGTCTTTTACTGTAAGGTTAACTAATTCTTCTGCAAGTTTATTAAGATCTGCCATTTTCCTCGAATTTAAAAATGATATAGTGAATAATTTATATAAATATTATTAAGCGTTTTTGTTCTCAAGTGCGCTAAGCACTCCAGTAATAGTTTGTCCAGAAGACTGAAGAGCTGAAATAACATTCTTCGCTGGAGATTGAAGCAACGCGATAACGTCTGCAAGCAATTCCTCTTTCGACTTGATGTTTACTAGTTCTTCTAGTGTCTCTGCACCAACATATACAGACTCCTCTACAAATGCCCCTTTCAATACAGGTTTACCGTTATCTTTGCTGAATTGTTTGATCAATTTAGCTGGTACGTTACCTGTATTACAGAACAGTACAGAAGTACTACCTTTCAATACGTCAAATAAGCCCGAAGCATCTTTATCTGATTCTTCAATAGCTTTGCGCAACAGTGTATTCTTTGCCACAACCAACTTTACTTCTTTTTGGAAGCAAAGACGTCTTAAAGCACTTGTTTGCTCTGCATTTAGTGCCTCTACATCCGCCAAGTAAAAGTGACTATATGAATCCAACTGCTCTCTAAGTGACTCTACTAATTGTTGCTTTTCTGAGCGTCTCATATTTTCTTTTTTACTTAGTCAATAGACTTAGGTTCAACTTGAATACCTGGGCTCATTGTACTTGATAAGTAGATACTTTTAACGTATGTACCTTTTGCAGCCGAAGGCTTAAGTTTATTGATCATACCAACAAACTCTTTTGCATTTTCTACAATCTGTTCAGCACCGAAAGACGCTTTTCCGATTGAAGTATGCACGATACCATACTTATCCACTTTGAAGTCGATTTTACCCATTTTAACTTCCTTCACAGCTTTACCTACCTCCATGGTAACAGTACCACTTTTTGGGTTAGGCATAAGACCACGAGGACCTAAAACACGACCTAGAGCACCTACTTTACCCATAACTGGAGGCATAGTAATAATTACGTCTACATCAGTCCATCCACCTTTAATCTTATCGATAAAGGCATCCAAACCTACGTAATCAGCACCCGCGTCTTTTGCTTCTTGCTCCTTATCTGGAGTAACAAGAGCTAAAACACGTACTGCTTTACCAGTTCCATGAGGCAAAGTTACGACTCCTCGTACCATTTGATTCGCTTTTCTCGGATCCACTCCAAGGCGAACATCCAAATCCACAGAAGCATCAAACTTAGTTGTCGTGATTTCTTTCACCAACGAAGCAGCTTCTTCTAGTGAATAGATCTTCCCCTGCTCCAATTTTGCAGCAGCAGCTTTCCTATTCTTTGAGATTTTTGCCATTTTTTAAAATAAATTTCATTAATTAAAAGGGTGCATCACCAGTTACAGTAATTCCCATACTACGAGCTGTACCAGCCACCATAGACATTGCTGATTCTACCTCAAAACAGTTAAGGTCAGGCATTTTTGCCTCAGCAATAGTTCTAACTTGCTCCCATGTCAAAGATGCAACTTTGTTAACGTGTGGTTCAGAAGAACCTTTTTTAACTTTAGCAGCCTCTAAAACCTGTACAGCAACAGGTGGGGTTTTTACGATAAAGTCGAAAGACTTATCAGCATAAACCGTAATAATTACAGGAAGTACTTTTCCAGCTTGGTCTTGCGTTCTAGCATTAAACTGCTTACAGAACTGCATGATATTCACACCTTTAGCACCCAATGCAGGTCCTACTGGAGGTGAAGGATTCGCAGCACCACCTTTAATCTGTAACTTAATTAACCCAGCAACTTCTTTTGCCATAATGTAATAAGTTGAAATAAATTAAAACTACTCCTTTTCTACTTGCATATAGCCAAGCTCCAAAGGAGTCTTTCTACCGAAAATTTTCACCATTACTTTTAGTTTCTTTTTCTCCTCGTTAACTTCTTCAACAAGGCCATTAAAACCATCGAATGGTCCATCGATAACTTTCACAGTCTCTCCCACAACAAACTGAACACTTGAAGTTTCAAGTGTCTCCTCTGCTTCATCCATGGTACCCAAAATACGATTCACCTCGCTTTGACGCATAGGAATCGGCTCATTTGTCTTAGTATCAGCTAAAAAGCCAATAACATTAGTAATACCCCTCAAAATATGAGGAACCTCACCGATCAATATTGCCTCGATAAGAATATAACCTGGAAGCGAAATTCTTTCTTTTGTTATTTTCTTACCATTACGTATTTGATACACCTTTTCAGTAGGGATCAAGACTTGAGAAACATAATCCTGGAGACCTAAATTTGCGATCTCAGCTTCGATATACTCTTTGACTTTCTTTTCTTTACCTCCGACAGCCCGAAGAACATACCATTTTTTTGTATCCACACTCATTATCGACCTCCAGCTATTTTAGAAAAATAAACCGTAAAGCATTCCCATTAATTTCTCAAAAGAGAAATCAACAACAAACACTAACAGTGCAATTATAAAAGAAGCAACCATAACAACCAACGCGCTATTAGTCAACTCCTTTCGAGTAGGCCAACTTACTTTGTTTACCAACTCGTTATAAGACTCTTTAATATAAGCAACTGCTTTCATATTATTACCGTTTAATTTAGACGAGTTTTTTGACGGACATGAGACAATCGAAATCCCATAAATCTCCAACACCAGATAATCCGTAAATTTGCGGTTCCCACAATTAGGAACCGCAAAAATATATTTAATTCATTGAATTAACAACAAATTAGTCAACAATCTCAGTTACCTGACCTGCACCTACAGTACGTCCACCTTCACGAATAGCGAAACGAAGACCCATGTTCAATGCAACTGGGTAGATAAGTTCAACGTTAATTGATACGTTATCACCAGGCATAACCATTTCAGTTCCTTCTGGAAGAGTAATCTCACCAGTTACGTCAAGAGTACGTAGGTAGAACTGAGGACGGTATTTGTTGTGGAATGGAGTGTGACGTCCACCTTCTTCTTTCTTAAGTACGTATACCTCAGCTTTGAATTTAGTGTGAGGAGTAATTGTACCTGGTTTAGCAAGAATCTGACCACGCTTGATCTCTTTCTTGTCAATACCACGCATCAATAGACCTACGTTATCACCTGCTTGTCCTTCGTCAAGAATCTTACGGAACATCTCAACTCCAGTACATACAGTTTTCTTACCATCAGCACCAAGACCAATGATTTCCATTTCGTCACCAGTATGGATAATACCAGTTTCGATACGACCTGTTGCTACAGTACCACGACCAGTAATAGAGAATACATCCTCAACTGGCATCAAGAATGGCTTATCCATATCACGTGGAGGAAGTGGGATCCATGAATCAACAGCATCCATCAATTCCATAATTTTCTCAACCCACTCTGGCTCACCGTTCAATCCACCAAGAGCTGAACCTTTGATTACAGGAGAATCTTCGAAACCGTAGAATTCAAGAAGTTCAACAACTTCCATTTCTACTAGCTCAAGAAGCTCTTCATCATCAACCATGTCAACTTTGTTCAAGAAAACAACGATTTTAGGTACGTTTACCTGCTTAGCCAATAGGATGTGCTCACGAGTCTGAGGCATAGGACCATCAGTTGCAGCACAAACAAGAATAGCACCGTCCATCTGAGCAGCACCAGTAACCATGTTCTTAACGTAGTCAGCGTGACCTGGACAGTCAACGTGAGCATAGTGACGATTAGCTGTTTGATACTCAACGTGAGCAGTGTTAATAGTAATACCACGCTCTTTTTCCTCAGGTGCGTTATCGATTTGATCGAAATCACGTGCTTCTGACAAACCTTTGTCTGACAATACTTTAGTAATCGCAGCAGTCAAAGTAGTTTTACCGTGGTCTACGTGACCAATAGTACCAATGTTAACATGGTCTTTGGTTCTTTCAAAATGTTCTTTAGCCATAACTCCAATAAAAAATTAGATTCTAAAAAAAATCAATTAAAAAATTATTTTTCGCAATTAATCATCAATTGCACGTGGGGAGAGCAGGATTCGAACCTACGAAGTCATAAGACAGCAGAGTTACAGTCTGCCCCAGTTGGCCGCTTTGGTATCTCCCCTTTTTAACAACATAAAAACACACCACTTCCTGCTAATGATGAAATGGTGTGCAAATGTAAAAACATTTTCAAGTAAAAAACAAATTTACTTGAACTTTTTTCTATTTAAATCGAGACTTTTCTTTAACTCGCTCTAATTGATGCTTAATCGCAGCGACAGCTAAATCTACAGCCTCTTCAAATGACACCGCATTTTTCTTAGAAAACAAATAATCACGATCAGGTATAGATAGCTTAATTTCAGCTACTTTATTCTCTCTATCCTGATCTGGCACAAGACGGAAAATCACTTCAGCCCCAATAATAGACTCATAATATTGATCTAGTTTAGAAACTTTCTTTTCAGTAAAGTCTAACAATCTCTGATCAGCTTTAAATTGTACAGATTGAAATGTAACATTCATATATCACTCCTCCATCTTTTAATCCCTTGAATGGGCTTGTTTGTAAACTTTCCTTAATTTCTCAAAGGTTGTATGTGTATACACCTCGGTACTCGCCAAACTTGCGTGTCCTAATAATTCTTGAATTGCCCTTAGATCTGCTCCTGCATTCATCATATGTGTTGCATACGAATGACGTAGGACGTGTGGACTCTTCTTTGACACCGTTGATACTTTAGCAAGATAACGTTTTACTACCCTATAAACAAATTTATGGTAGACTTGTTCACCTTTATTTGTCAAAAAAAGCACATCCGAATTATTCCCATATTTTTTAGATCTTTGCTCTAAATAACTAGCAATCACCTGAGCTAATTCAGCATTAAAAGGAATAATTCGTTCTTTATTTCCTTTACCTAAAACCTTCAATTTTTTTTGAACGAGATCAATATTTGACACTTTTAGACCAATTAATTCAGACAAACGCATGCCAGTTCCATAAAAAACATGCAATATAGCACGATCTCTCATCCCTGAAAAATCATGACTAAACCAATCATGATCGAGCAAATTATCCATTTCACGAATACGCACAAAGAAAGGGAGTTTCTTTCTAACCTTTGGCAATACAACCATCGTTGTTGGATCCTTCTCCACTACCTCATTCACCAAAAGGAAACGATAAAAGGATTTCAAAGCGGATATTTTTCGATGGACAGTACGTGGAGCCATTCCTTTCCCCATCAAATGCACCACCCACTCCCTAACAAGGAATCCATCCACCTGAAGCCAAGAGAAATCATCCACCAACTGAACTGCAAACTTTTCAAATTGACTCAAATCACTTCTATATGCCACCACAGTATACGACGACATACGTTTTTCATATTGCAAATAATTTATAAAATCTTCAACCCCCATACCCTTTCTTATTTTTTACTTAAGTTACAAAAAAATATGACGCAAAAAAAAATCACCTGCCATAACGACAAGTGATTTTCTATTCAACTACGAAACTAAAGATTAATCTTCAGCACGATGTAGTTGCTCAATATAGATAGCTTTCTTAACTTCTTCTCTTCTTCTTACAGAAGGCTTAACGAAATGCTTACGACCTCTAAGTTCTTTAACTGTACCAGTTTTTTCAAATTTACGTTTGAAACGCTTAAGAGCTCTCTCGATATTTTCGCCTTCTTTAATTGGTATTACGATCATTTTATTAAAATATTATAATTACTAAAACTTAATTTAAATCAAATTCGATTCTAAACATCCTATCGTAATCCCTTTTTTATTTTTCAATGTATACACCTCCAGTATATGACTTTAATTATTGTTATATGGATGGGAACACATGAAAGGATGATTTCCTCATAACGGGCGCAAATTTACAATTTTTCCTCACACAGACCAAACAGAATCATTTTTTTATCTCTATTTTTTTCAAAAACAGAGATATTGCTCCAAAAAATAGCATCTTAAAGCGGATAGCTGGACACAAGAGAAGAATTCACTAGCAACAGCAAAACCCATATGGTCAGCACGATAATCCAATACACACTGAATATCTTGCTTAGATAAATAGGGCAATTTTCTCAATTCCTCATACGAGGCTACATTTACATCCACACAAGAAACCATCTCTTTATCCACATAGAAAACACGCGAACATTCTTTAATAAAGTTTTCTGGGAAGAGATCTAAATCGTAAAGTTGCTTCCAAGAAACAATACCCATATGAGCTTCCCTCCAGTAATACAACCGATTAATGTCCTTTTTAGTACAAGTCTTCAAAGCATTACAAAACTTCGAATACGAAACCTTATTAATTTCCACCTTCTTTACCCTCTCTGTTTTACTAATACTTACAAAGTCTTCAAAATGATGACACCACAAAGAATCCTCTTTACAAAACTGAAAAAAAGCATCTTTAGTTTTAAAAAAGCCTTTTGCATTACGATAACGCACAATACGATCAACCAAACCAATATCCAAGCCCAATAAAAGGAAAGAATCACGATCTAACAGATTGGGATCAAAAGAAAAGACAACACGACCATTCCAACGCAAAGAATCAATTTCAGACATCGTAATAGAGCAATCCTTTACCCAGCAGTTATCACAATGGTTATTCCACGCTCTACGAACAACCACCACAACTCCACATAACAAGATCACCAAAATATAAGAAATCAATATTTTAAACTCTCTTCGGATCATCTTCTATATTAGCTTACAGATAATAAATAAATAAATAAACAAACCAACATACAAAATAGTTTGTACAAGCAAAAGAGCCTTCACATCAAAGCAAAAGTTCTTCAAAAAAAATATTGAGTCTAATTTTCTATCTTTAGAGATAATATTTCAAAAATTGCAGGCAAAAAACAAATCAATTTAAATTCAAAAGACAAACTTCTTAAATACATTTAAATATGAAAAAGAATCTAATTCTACTCATTAGCATAATACTCCTATCATCATTGGCATACGGACAACAAATAGCAGAAGTAAAATCCGTAACAATTAAATCTAAGAATCTAAAACAAAAAAGAGAACTACTAATCTATCTACCTGTAGGGTATAATGAAAACAAATACACCCACTATGATGTAATATACATTTTCGATGCACAGAACAGAATGTTATTTGACTACGTACATTCCATACTAGGCTTTCAAGACCATGGAGACAAGGAATTTATTATTGTAGGAATCACCTCGCCTTATTATGAAAAGACGGACTATGCTCGGAATAATGATATGCTTCCAGCACCTAGATATACAGAACCGAAGGAATTCTACAATGGTTATTCTGGCAATGCAAACAATTTCTTAAATTTCATTGAAAAAGAAGTAATTTCCTATATAAACCACCACTACAGAACATTGGGAAATAATATTGCAATAGGGCACTCTCTTAGTGCATCATTAGTAATCTACAGCATACTACAAAAACCCAATATGTTTAATGATATTATTGCCATATCTCCCAATCTAGCCTTTGACAAAGGAAGGTTAATTGAAGATCTTCTGCAATATGACTATTCAAAAATCAAGCCCCATGGATTCTTATACACCAGTATGGCAAACGAAGGGATAGAATATTGGAAACCATGGAAACCTGCATATAAAAAATTTCGAAAATACATAAAAGACTCATTAGATAAAGTTTATGAATATACCTATGCCGAATTTCCTAAAAGAAATCATTGGACAACATATCCTGCAAGTGTTCAAACAGCATTAAAAAGATATTTTGAATACTATTCTAAGAACAAACGATATAAACTTTCTAACCGAAAAGTTAAAGTTCATATCAAAGTAAAAGTACCAAATGAAAATGATTCTGTATATATAACAGGAAACCAAGATAATCTTGCAAACTGGGATCCAGATAAACTATTAATGGAAAAGAGTTCAAAATACGAAAGAGAAATCAATATACATATTCAGCTCCCAGCAGAATTAAAATTCACAAGAGGAAATTGGGACACAGAAGCAATTGTAGAACAAAACGAATACTTTGGAAATATTGCCATCACCTCCAATAAAGAAAAGGAGTACACCTACGAAATAACGAATTGGAACGACAGAATGGAATATTAACAACAAAAAATAGAGGCTACCCTATGAAAGAATAGCCTCTATTTTAGTATAATAAAGAAGTGATTAAAACTTCAATAACCCTACTGCATTTAAAAACACTAACGCAATAGCAAACGGAGCGACAAATTTAATTATAAACATAAAGATCTTAAACAATCCATTTTCTTTACTCTCTCCGATAATCTCTTGTTTAAAACGACTACGAGCCCATACCCAGCCTGCAAAGAAAACAATCAACATTCCTCCTACTGGCAAAAGAATATTTGAAGCGACATAATCAAACAGTTGAAAGATGGTAAATCCAAATAAGGTAACTTTACTCATTGGTCCAAAAGACAATGCACAAAGAACACCTAAAACACCAACACTAATAAAACTAACCATTGTGGCCTTGGCTCTAGTCATATTTAACTCTTCCGCAAAATAGGCTACAATTACCTCCAACAAAGATATTGAAGAAGTCAAAGCAGCAATAACTAGCAAGAAGAAGAAAATGATTGAAAAGAAATAACCTCCTGGCATCTGCTGAAAGACATTAGGCAGGGTGATAAACACCAAACCAGGCCCAGAATCAGGCTCAATACCAAAAGCGAAAACAGCTGGGAAAATGGCTACACCTGCCAACACAGCAATAGCAGTATCAGCTAAAGAAACAGAGACAGCAGATGAAAACAGTTTCTCTTTTTTGTCAATATACGATCCATAAGTAATGATGGTCCCCATCCCCAAACTAAGAGAAAAGAAAGCCTGTCCTAAAGCCTCTAATACTACTTTAGATGAAATCTTAGAAAAATCTGGATTAAACAAAAAAGACAATCCTTCTTCTGCTCCATCCAAAGAGACAGCCCTAATGTCCAAAACAACAATAATAACAAACAAAAGAGGCATTAATATTTTAGTATATTTTTCAATCCCTTTTTCAATCCCCGCAACAACCACAAGGCCCGTTAAAAACAAGAATACCAACGTCCATACTACAGGCATAAAGGAGCTAGATGTAAACGTTTCGTACATCGAAACCAAGTCAGCACTATTCTTATTTGCAAAATTATTAACTACCGCATCATATAGATACTGTAATGTCCAACCAGCCACAGCACTATAAAAAGAAAGTATCATATATGCACCAACTACCCCCATGATACCGATAAAGTACCATTTAGATTTTGGTGCCAAATTACGGAAAGATCCATAAGTATTTCGTTGTCCTGCTCGTCCTATAGACATCTCTGTCAACATCAAAGGAATACCTAACAATACAATAAAAGCCAAGTAAATAAGGAAGAAGGCACCTCCTCCATTCTCACCTAACACATAAGGGAACCTCCAAATGTTTCCCAAACCAATAGCCGAACCAGCGGCAGCGGCAATCACACCAAATCGACTAGAAAAGCCATCTCTATTTTGTTGCATCTAAAACAATTATATACAATTAAACATCAAAATGTTAACGCAACGCTAGCATCAAACACATTATTCTTATGACAAAACTCATAAAACATACAAAAATGCACTTTTTCATTTCATAGCGCAATACTTTTATCGATAATTCTCTACTGTATTACTCCAGAAATAACATAAGCATAATTGAACAACAAAATTAATTGTCATTGAGAAAAACTAATAAAGGCCGTTCAATAGCATATATGAACAGCCTTTACTTTTAAACTAAACACTTATTACAACTTCAATAAGCCAACCGCATTAAGGAAAACCAATGTGATAGCAAAAGGTGCAATAAACTTAATAATAAACATAAAAATTTTGAATAGCATATTCTCTTTTATGCCTTCTCCAAGAACCTCTGAAGCGACAGACATTCTCTTCCATTTCCATCCAGCAAATAACACAATAAGCAAACCTGCTACTGGCAATAAAATATTAGAAGAAGTATAATCAAAAAGATCAAAAATAGTAAAACCTAGAAGATGGAAATCTTTTAATGGTCCCGATGAAAGAGAACAAAGGACACCAAATACTCCCACTCCTGCAAAGGCAACAATCGTTGCTTTAGCTCTAGTTAATTTCAACTCTTCTGTAAAATATGAAACAACGACCTCTAACAACGAAATCGAAGAAGTTAATGCTGCAATAACAAGCAAAAAGAAGAACAACACAGAGAATACATATCCCCCAGGCATCTGCTGAAATACATTAGGAAGCGTAATAAAAACCAATCCTGGCCCAGAATCTGGCTCGATACCAAAAGCAAAAACAGCTGGGAAAATAGCCACTCCAGCAAGAACTGCAATCAAAGTATCTGCAATAGATACTGAAGTTGCAGAAGAGAATAATTTTTCTTTCTTATTGATATACGAACCATAAGTAATCATCGTTCCCATACCTAAACTTAAAGAGAAGAACGATTGTCCTAATGCCTCCAACACCGCCTTAGAATCTAGTTTTGAAAAATCAGGCTTAAAGAGAAACTCCAAACCCTCTTTTGCTCCATCTAAGGTGATAGCTCTAATATCAAGAATGATAATAATTACAAAAAGCATTGGCATCAATATCTTTGCATATTTCTCAATACCTTTTTCAACCCCAGCAACGACGACCAAACCAGTCATCATCAAAAACACCAAAGTCCATATAGATGGAGTATATACTCCTGAAGTAAAATTCGTAAACATTCCAAAAAGTTCAGAAGAACTTTTTCCTGCAAAGTTATTAAATATTGCATCATACAAATATTGTAGTGTCCATCCTGCTACAGCACTATAAAATGAAAGAATAAGAAAAGCTGCTGCCACCCCCATAACACCAACAAGATACCACTTTGTTTTTGGTGCTAAAAAACGAAATGTTCCATAAGGATTACGTTGACCAGCACGTCCAATAGACATCTCTGTCAACATTAAAGGAATACCTAATAATAAAATAAAAGCCATGTAGACCAAGAAAAAGGCACCACCACCATTTTCACCTAAAACATACGGAAATCTCCAAATATTTCCTAAACCAATAGCCGAACCAGCTGCCGCAGCAATCACCCCAAATCGACTAGAAAAACCATCTCTACCTTGTTGCATTTAATATATAAAATAATGGTATTAAACATTTACACACTATAATGATAACAAAATCAAAGTTATTAGCATGCTAAAATTTCAACTTAAAACAAAGAGTGCAAAAATGCATTTTTTAAAAATCAGAACAAATATTTTTCTTATAAAATCACAAGACTATCTGATAAAATGCGCTCATCCCAAAGAATATTCTAACACCCTAACATCTTTTTCGAATTTTCCACTTCTCATAGCCAAAACAATTAGTTTAAAAAGCCAGAATAAACAGAACCAGAACAAAAAAAGATCATCTATTTACCAACTTTGAAACCATCCTATCAAATCTACTATCAAGACAAATACTCACGTCTGTCGTAATAAATTGTCCATCAATAAAAAGAGTAAATATGGTATTAGGTGAAGGAGAAGAATAAGCATCCTGTTGGCTCTGTAATTTCACAATCTGCAAAGACAAACCTCTTATATCAGCTGTTTTTCTTAATTCTGTTTCTACATAATAGTTTGTAAAAGGACACCTCGAAGAATAGACTACTGTTAATCCTTTTTTCGATACTTTGTCAGAATTAACTATAGAATCACAAAATTTCGGTTTTTTTGCTTCAGGAGATATCTTTTTCACAAAAAGACCAAAACCATCAACCGTCTCTTCCACACATCTCCAACCTTGAAGTAACAACCATTTAGGATCACTCATAAAATGAAACTTTTTCACCCCCGCAACAGTCACAAGCATATCACGACCTTGAGCAATAGCCTCTTTTTCTACTTCAGCAATCAATCGTTTGGCATACCCCTGTTTTTTATACCTCCCAGAAACCCAAAAGCAATAGACAAACATCGCATTTTCAGCCTCAACAGGAAACCATGCATGCTCAGAAGGACCATATTCAACAAACACCTTAGCGCGCTCATTTAATTTAGTAAAACCAAACCCTTCGTTTATTCGTTCTTTTAACCACAACCGCTTATTTTGATATCCTTCTTTGCATTTTTTATCTGAGATAGCACAACAAAGGTGCTCTGTTTCGATATTTTCAAGAGTAAGAGATAGAAAATCGTTATTCATAGAGAGTGGTTAACATTTTAGTAATAAACACATCATTTGAGAAAATTGTTTTTAAAAAAAAAGACCATCTCAAATGAGATGGTCTCTTTATAGATCTTACTACTGTAAGATTAGTTTTTATCCAATCCGTTCAAGTCAGAATAAGCAACTTGTAGACGTGCGATCATAGAATCTTGTGCTTTACGCAACCATACACGTGGATCATAATATTTTTTGTTTGGCTTATCGTCACCATCTGGGTTACCGATTTGACCTTGTAGGTAGTCGTGGTTCGCAGCTTCGAAAGCACGGATACCATCCCAAGTAGCCCACTGAGTATCAGTATCGATGTTCATTTTGATAACACCATATCCGATAGCTTCACGAATTTCTTCTAGAGAAGATCCTGATCCACCGTGGAATACGAAGTTAACTGGTTTCTCAGCAGTACCAAGTTTTTCTTGGATATATTTTTGAGAATCACCTAGGATAGAAGGCTTCAATACAACGTTACCTGGCTTATAAACACCGTGTACGTTACCGAAAGAAGCAGCAATAGTGAAGTTTGGAGAAACTTCCATTAGTTGCTCGTATGCATAACATACTTCTTCTGGTTGAGTATAAAGCAATGAGTTATCTACATCTGAGTTATCTACTCCGTCTTCCTCACCACCAGTAATACCTAACTCAATCTCTAATGTCATACCCATTTTAGACATACGAGTTAAATATTTCTTACAAATTGCGATATTTTCTTCAAGAGGCTCTTCAGAAAGGTCTAGCATGTGTGAGCTGAATAGAGGAGAACCTGTAGCAGCAAAATGCTTTTCACTAGCATCTAGAAGACCGTCAATCCAAGGAAGAAGTTTTTTAGCAGCGTGGTCAGTGTGAAGAACAACACGTACACCGTAAGCAGCAGCAACGTTATGAACGTGGTAAGCAGCAGAAACAGCTCCAAGAACTTGTGCTTCTTGACCATCTAACTTCAAACCTTTTCCTGCGAAGAAAGCAGCACCACCGTTTGAAAGCTGAACGATTACAGGTGAGTTAGCAACTTTAGCCGACTCGATTACTGCGTTTACTGAATCAGTTCCTACTACGTTAACTGCAGGAAGAGCGAAGTTGTTTTCTTTACAGATGTTGAAAAGTTTGGTTAGATCGTCACCAGTAACTACACCTGGCTTAATCTCTTGAAATAAATTAGCACTCATAGCTTCGTAAATTATTGTATAAAAAATCTGAATTTCTATTAATTCTTTGTCTCTCTATTTCAAACCAAAAACGAATCTTGATTATCGAAATTTGAAGACATGCAAATGTACAAATAAAAAACGAAAACGCATGTTCTATAGCAGAAAAATGAGTATTTAGAATGGATATCCAATAGCAATAGAAGGTACGAAGTCCGTTTTCTGGAACTTTCTATTGGCAGGGATCCATCTTTTCCCACTCGGTTCAGAAGGATCTCTAAGTTTTACTCCTAGATCAAAACGAATAATCGCATAATCGAAATTCATACGTATTCCTGCCCCTGTACCAACAGCAAATTCTTTGTAGAAACGATCAAATGCAAATTCAGCACCTTTACGGTTATCATCTAACGACCAGATATTTCCGACATCAAAGAACAACGCACCTTCAAACACACCAACCATCTTAAAACGGTACTCTATATTGCCCTCTAGTTTGATATCCCCTACTTGGTTTGGGAAATCTGTAGGATCCGATTTAAAAGAGCCAGGACCTAAAGTACGTGTACCCCAACCACGAATACCATTGGCACCTCCAGCATAATATTTTCTTTCAAAAGGCACCTGCGAAGAATTACCATAAGGAATAGCAATTCCCATGTAGGCCCTAAAAACAAAAGAGTTATACTTATCAAGCACCTGTCCTCTACGCAGATCCACATTAAACTTACAATATTGTGCATATGGGGTATCAAAGAAAGAGTATTTAGGTATTGTATCTCCCTTAAATTTAGTTTTTTCCTTTTTCAATGTAGTATTTACCAGCTGTAGCAAATTTCCAGAAGTCTCTATTTTAGTAAACAGATACCAATAATCAGACCTTTTTTTCATGCTCTGCGTATTGTAGGTATAGCCATAAGTAAAGGCAAAAATAGAGTGGTCCGTATAAGAACTACGAATGGTCAAGTTCTCCAATGATTCAAAAAAATCAGGATCCAACTCAAACATACGAACCAGATATAGATCAATTGGATTGACTTCATGACTAGAGAATTGACTTGACTTCCATTTATATCCGAATCCTGAACGAACAATCGTTCTGGTGTAATCAGGACGCTGCTGATAGTTATAAGACATCACAAACTGTGTCTGAGGAGTAGAATAGTTAAACCAATGATCAATATTAAAAGGGAACCAGAATTTAGGGATAGTAAATTTACCATCCACTCCCCCTTCTAGAGTATTAAACAATTTAATATCATCTTCCGTTCCATAGCGTTGTCTTTCAATTGCACCACTAAACTTCACATCAACTCTTTCGCCTCCAGTAAACAAATTCTTATGTTGGTAACTCAAGTTAGATCCCACTCCTAGATTACCAGAAGTATTCGTTCCTTCTAGTTCAAAAGAGTAAGACTGCTCTGTATTGGGAGTTAATTGCATTACGCAATCCAACAATGGATAACCATCCTCGCTAAGAGTCTTAGTATCCACAAATTGAATATTCATTGCACGATATAGCTTAAGCTGGGTCAACTGACTGTAAGTACGATCTAAGTTGAGAGAAGAATAGAACTCAGAATCATCTATATGATTGGCTCGAATAATCAATTTGGGATTAACCCTTAGTTTATTTTCATAAAGGAAAGAATAACGACCTATTCTTACCGTATCAAAATCTAACGGAGTCGAAGAAAGCAAGAATCTCTTTGGGTTGAACTGAGAGTATACTTTATAGCGTCGAATCTTATACTTTTTATTCGGTTCTAATATTACCGTATCATTTTTCAAAACTCTCTTAGGTTGGACCACCATCGTTAGGTCTACACCATTATCAAGTCCCAATGTATCAGCAGTATAATAAATCTCATCTTCATCAAACTTATAGAAACCTTGATTCTGTGCCTGTTTTTTTACTTCAAGACGAAAAGCATTTAATTTATTTACATCAAAATTATCTCCTTCTTTAAACACTTTTAGTGGTTCAACACTTTTCACCACATCTTGAACAATACTATCCTGAACATCCACCTTAAAATCGGTAATCAAATAGGGAGGACCTAGTTTAATGAAATAGGTTAGATCAACCATGTTTCCTCTCTTAATATGTACTGAATCTCGGATTGTAGCTTGATAATAACCTAAATTATTTAGATGTTTTAACATCTCAGCCTTACTACTTTCAGTCTTTACCCTACTATAAATAACAGGAGCCTCACCTATTCGAGTCCAAAAAGATTCGTCCTTAGCACGAGGTGACAGATTGTAGAGTCCTAAATGAAAACGAAAGAAACGAAGAATTCTAACGTTAGGCTCTTGTCGAAGAAATGGCTGAAGCTCGTTCTGCTTCACCCCCTTTTTATCAATCTTAAAATCAACACGATTCAATAAATATTGATCTTTAGGAACATATTTGGTTGGGCTACATCCCACGAAGAACAAAAGACCTAGAACAAATATATATATATGTAAACATTTGATTGTTTTCAACATCTCAGATTATTGTAAAGATTATAAATGCATAACGACAATAAGTATAACGTAAGAAATAAGCATAAAATTATCCATACCTCTTCTACGACAAAAATAATTGATAATATTTAGTTTTGACGAATAAAGAGAAGGTACAAATATAAATTGTTTGAATTTTGCAAGCATCAAAGTATGATGTAGTTTTGTAAAAAGCTTTAAGAAAATGGAAGAATTATCGAAGAATAGAATAAAATATATAAGACAGCTGTCTCAAAAGAAATTCAGAAAAAAAGAGAAACGTTATATCGCAGAAGGAGCTAAAATCATAGAAGACTTGATAGATGGCAAACACCCTATCGAAATGATATATGCTTCAGAAGAAGCTTACTTACAACTTCAAGCCAAAGCGAAAGATAACAATATTGAGATTATTGCCATCTCGGAAGCTTCGATAGAGAAAGTATCCCAGCTGACGACTGCTTCGAATGCAATTGCGGTCATTCCTTTCAAAGAGCAATTTTTCTGTATAGAAGAACTTAATCACAAAATTGCAATAGCATTAGACAACATACAAGATCCTGGAAATCTGGGAACCATTATACGTATTGCAGACTGGTTTGGTATTGATCATATTCTTTGTTCAAAAGACACTGTAGATGTACATAACATCAAAGTGATACAGGCAACCATGGGAGCCATCGCCAGAGTTGAAGTACATTATCTTGATTTAGAAGAGGTGCTACCACATGCCCATGATGCCAATATTCCTGTTTACGGAACATTTCTTGAAGGAGAAAATATCTATAACGAAAAGCTCTCGTCTAACGGTATTATCGTAATGGGAAATGAGGGCAAAGGAATTTCCCCTAAAATAGAATCCCTTATTACAAACAAAATAACCATTCCTTCCTTTAGACAAGACAAAGGCTCAGAATCACTTAATGTAGCAATGGCGACATCCATTATCTGTTCCGAATTTAAACGTCGATAATAGGCATCAGTAAAATAAGCATTCCTTTTTATCAAATATCAGATATTTATCTTCTATCCTAGATCGGTTTACAAAACTCGTAATCAAATAAGCATAAGAGCGCTATTGTTCTTATGCTTATTTTTCTTTTGTCAGAGAATTAATGGTTAGAAAACGCCAATAACAAATTACGAATCTCATCAAACGAAAAGAAGATTCATTGAAAATTATGATTTCCAACCACGTGATCAATAATCAAATAAAGAAGTGATAAATACTAGGTTCATTCATGGTTTGTCCATGGTTGCTCCATGGTTCCTCCATCGAAAAGTGCTAAATCGATGGACAAACCATGGACAAACCATGGACGAACCATGGACGAACCATGGAGGAACCATGGAGCAACCATGGAGCAACCATGGACAAACCCAGTATCAAACCACCATCGTATCACTGTTATATATATCACTAAAATAAGTTTCGAACAAAGCAATGAGCAGTAATTTAAAGGTTCGAATATGTTCTAATTTAAGCGTAAGGGGAAAAAATAAAACGACTAAAACAACCTAACGAATGGTCTTCATCTGATAACAGGAATATATCTCTTACTCAGTCTCTTCGTGCAATTTTAACATGATGACCATAGAAGAGAATCAAGAAGTTTACCACAAAACCAGAAATTACGACAACATTGCCCCATTCTCGTACCCCGTAAAGTATCATGATCTTTCCTAACAAAGCAACGACTCCTCCTGTTAGCATCGCTACCACACTATTCCCTTTGGGCTGCTTCTTTGTATATAGAGCAACAAACATAGGTACTATAAATGCTCCTGAATAGAATGCTAAGGCAGTAAGGAGAATAGTAATAATAGAACCAATCTTAATTGCAATCCATACAGCCAATAGACCCAAAACCAAAATCATAATCCTAGATGATTTCACCATATCTATTTTGGTTTGTTTCTTTGCATCCACTAAAATGATAGAGGCAGACAATAAGGTGGTATCGGCAGAAGAGAGAACAGCACTAAGAAGCGCAAGAGATCCCAAAGCAAAAATCATCTTTGACGAATTATACTTTAAGAATATCATAAAATTGATACTATTATTCTGCGTTGACAAATCAAGTCCATTAATATGCATCCCGATATAACATAAAACGATAGAGAAAGGGATCAACATAAGAGCCACTAATGCTACCGATTTTTTGGCTACTGCCGGTGAAGAAGCTGAGAAAATACGACTATATATATCTGGACCTACCAAGAAAGTGGTCGAATAGGTAAGCATCAAAACAATTAAATCTCCCCACTCGAAATGAGGATTAAAAGGGAAAGAGCTTGAAAGTGGAGCGACTTTCGAAAAACCAAAATCATAAAAGAGATATGCAGCCAAAAAGAACAGTCCTAAATAGATAATAAATGCTTGTATTTTATCGGTCTTTAGGATAGAAATTTGACCACCCAACATCGTATATAAAATAAGAACCCCTCCAGATATAAAAACTGCATTCGAGTAACTTAGGTCAACCAATGCCGTTAGTATCTTTGATGCACCAACCACCTGTGCTGCGACAATGCCTACCCATGCTGTAGGAATAATAATCGACGACAACTGTTTGGCACGCTTTCCATAAAATTGTTCCAATAATTGGGGAAGGGTTAATTTCTTATGGGAATAGATACTTGCTACTTTAGGTACCAACAGGAAAAGCCCCAAAGAAGCAGAGAAAAGAAACCACATGGCAGCCCATCCTTGTTGAACGGTAAGATTTAGAGTTCCTAAAATAGCAGAGCTTCCTACGACAGTAGCCAATAAACTACCTGTAATGTCCCAACTCGAACCATGACGACCAGCTACAAAAAAATCTAACGGTTGCTTTATCTGTTTATGAGACCATATGCCTAACATAAAAAGCAGAACCACATAAATAATAAGAAGTATTGTTATTGACATCTTTTTTCTCCATTATGATTATTGGGTTTCAAAGATAATCATAAAGGGAAAAGGGTGCATCAATTTTTAACGAACGAAGAGAAAGAGTGTGAATAATTATTGAGATTATCTTTGAGTCACCCCATTATAATTATATATTTGTAGTGCTTAAAGAAAAGAAGTGGTCGTCTTTTCTGATTTAAGCATTGAGGTTAAATAATTTTTGTTGGTGGAAAAGCAAGGATGTGAATTCATCCTTGCTTTACTTTTTTTATTTAGTAGTTGTCTGCTTTTGCTTCGAAATAGCTTTGTGGGTGAAGACAAGTAGGACAAGCTTTGGGTGCTTGTTTACCAATATGCACATGACCACAATGACGACATACCCATACCGTTTCTTCTTCTCTAGCAAAGACTTCTTCTTTTTCTAATCTCTCAACTAGTTTTCTATATCTCTTTTCGTGTTCTACCTCAACCTTAGCAATATTTCTAAAACATGCAGCGATAGTGTTAAATCCCTCTTTTTCTGCGATTTCTGCAAACATAGGATATATTTCAGTCCACTCTTCATTCTCGCCTTCTGCAGCTTCAAAAAGATTCTGTACAGTTGTACCGATTTTACCTGCAGGATAAGTAGCAGTAATTTCAACAGGTCCTCCCTCTAGAAAAGAAAAAAATCTTTTTGCATGTACCTGCTCATTAAAAGCTGTTTCTTCAAAAATAGCAGCAATCTGTTCGTAGCCCTCTTTTCTTGCTTGCTTAGCAAAGAAAGTATAACGATTTCTAGCTTGTGATTCACCAGCAAATGCTTTTAAGAGATTTTTCTCTGTTTCTGTACCTTTAATACTTTTCATAATATTTAATTTTTTCAAAAACACTTAATTCTGAATAAAGAACAGAAAAATCCACCAATAGTTTTGAATAATAGATAATTTATAATCGTTCAAAAAAATGAGGTGCATCTCCCCATTCATCGTATCCTATCTTACGATCAACCATAGATAGTCGTGCTTCTAAACAACCTTTACATTCCCATGCTTCCTCATCAATACATGGTTTGTTAGGATAAAGTTGATAGTCTGCACGCGAAGATTGAGGTGTAACATTAGGCATAATAATATTGGCACCTGCCTTGACTGCCTTCTCTCTTCCCATTGGGTCAATAGCTTGCAAAGAGGTTGCTGCAGCAATATTAATATTGGGCATTAAACATCGTAATGCTGAAATCATCCTAAGAGACAATTGGAATCGATCTTGTAATGTTTGAGAGGTTTCATTTTTGTCAAACAAAGGCGTATTAGGATGAGAGATAAATGGCCCCATGCCAATCATATCCACATCCATCTTTTTAAAAAAGATCAAATCATTAACCAAATCCTCTAATGTTTGGAATGGAGCACCAATAAGGACACCCGTCCCTACCTGATAACCAACCTCTCTCAAAATTTTTAATGTCTCTAATCGTCTATCAAAAGTATGAAGGTTGTCATTAGGATGCCATTTATAATATAAATCTTTATTTGATGATTCTATACGAAGTAAATAGCGACGAGCTCCAAGAGCAAACCACTCCTCTAATGTTTCTCTAGATTGTTCTCCAAGCGATAAGGTGATTCCTATCTTTCCTTCATAGCGACGTTTTACTTCACTAAGGATCGAAGATATTTTCTTTATAAAAGAGGGATTACTTCTCTCTCCTGCCTGAATAACCACAGAGGCATAATGTTGATCAAAAGCAACTTGCACAGCAGATAAGACCTCCTGTTCGGAGAGTTCATATCGATGGGTATCGGAATTGCTTCTACGTATACCACAATAATAGCAATCCTTGACACATCTGTTGGACATCTCTATCAAACCTCTAAAGAAGACTTTCTCTCCAACATTTTGTAGGGTCAAATCAAGTGCTTGATCAGCAAATACTTTATAAGTCTTGTTGTCTGAACTTAAAATATTCATCAACCGACATCTCCACTCTTTAATCTGATCTTCAGTCATATAATAAATTGAAACATTACAACTGCAAAGTTATTGGTTTCTTAGGTCAAAAAAAAGAATTCGTTGTATGCAAATCATCATAATTAGATCACGATAAAGGTTTAAAAAGAATCTAAATTAATTCTCTTTAGCTATATTAGAGTAATTTTAATGTGAGAAGAGTGTAAAATCTTCAGAATATATTCTTAAAAAGACTATTTTTGTGAGCTATTTGAAAATGATAAAATGAAAAAAAAGGTAGTTGTTGGATTATCCGGAGGAGTAGATTCAAGTGTAGCCGCCTATCTACTTAAAGAAGAAGGTTACGAAGTCATCGGTGTTTTCATGATCAATTACAAGGATACAGTGGGAACACTAACCAGTAGTTGTACATGGGAAGATGATGTTGAATTTGCATCCATGATCGCAAAAAAATTAGATATACCATTTCATGTAGTGGATTTATCTAAGCACTATAAAGAGCGTGTTATTGATTACATGTTTAGTGAATATGAGGCTGGTAGAACACCCAACCCTGATGTCCTATGTAATAGAGAGATGAAGTTTGATGTCTTTTTAGAAAAAGCATTAGAACTAGGGGCAGACTATGTGGCTACAGGACACTATTGTCAAAGAGACACTGTAGAGGTTGATGGAAAAACATACTCACGCTTAATTGCTGGAGAAGATTCTAATAAGGATCAAAGCTATTTCTTATGCCAGTTATCACAAGAACAATTAAGCAAGACTTTGTTCCCTATTGGTCATCTTGAGAAGCCTAAGGTAAGAGAAATTGCAAGAGATGCTAAGTTAATCACAGCAGAAAGAAAAGATTCTCAAGGGATCTGTTTTGTTGGGAAAGTTGATCTTCCTACTTTCTTACAGCAGAAATTGGAGCCTAAAAAAGGAAATGTTATTGAGATTTCTAATGATTTTGCATCCAAAAAACGTAACAGTCCTGTCAATAAAGAGAACTTTAAAAAGCACTGTTTTGACTACCCATACAAACCATGGAATGGGAAGGTTGTAGGAGAACATAATGGGGCACATTTCTATACTATTGGTCAGAGAAAAGGACTAAATATCGGAGGATATAAAGAGCCTTTATTTATCATTGGTACCGATGTAAAACGTAATATTGTTTACGTTGGTGAAGGAAAACAGCATGCAGGTCTTTACCGCCAAGGATTGTTTATCGAACATAACGAAATGCATTGGATTCGTCCTGACCTTAGAATGGAGGTTGGAGAGGAAAAAGAGATGCAATTTAGAATACGATACCGTCAACCATTGGAAGATGGAACAATGTACGTTGAAGAAGATGGCGTATATATTCTATTTAAAAATCCACAAAGAGGTATCACAGCAGGTCAGTTTGCATCATGGTATGTAAACAATGAATTGATTGGTTCAGGAGTAATAAAATAAGGGATAAGATAAATATCATATCATATTTTTTTGAACTCATTATATTTGAATTTGTTCACTAAAAACATAATAGTCTTTAGATGAACAGATTTCAAATATAAATAACATGAAAAAAAGCCTCTTTCTCATCCTGCTTATGTGTATTGTATCATTCAGACTACAAGCACAAAAAACCCAAGAAACGAAATCAGACAAATATCCGTACCATCTTCCTATCTGGGGAGATAAAGTTTATGAAAGAGGATACGATCTACCTCTTCCTATTGGTATTGGTGTGAACTATGTATTCAACGAGATGTACCTTGACATCTCTGAGTTTGGTATGTCTATAAATAATGTTGATTTATCTCCATGGTTAAATATGGAGAGTTTGGGCTTTCAAAAAACTGTTGCTACATCTAGTGGAGTAAACCTTAGAATTGATAGTTGGATACTTCCTTTTCTAAATGTATATGGGATATTTTCTCAAGTTTATGGTTCAACATCTGTTCGACTAGCGCCAGTGTTTGGAGGGATAACGTTTCCTGAATTTGGATCTACCGTAGATTTTGATGCCTCAGCATATGGACTGGGTGCCACACTAGTCTATGGTTATAAAAATTATTTTATATCAGGTGATATAAACCATAGTTGGACTTCTACGGAGTTGCTAACAAAACAAGTAGGTGTATTGACCATGTCAGGAAGAGTAGGGAGGTCATTTAAGCTAAAAAGAGACCAACGAGTTGTATTTTATGTTGGAATGATGTACCGTAATTTCACTAAAGCAGAGGGAAATTCAGGAGGTATAAAATTAAGTGAAGCCTTACCAGGGATAGAAGATGCTTACAACAATTGGTATAATGGACTTACACCTATTGAACAGAAAACATTAAATAGAATCTATACCCAGATTGAAGATGCTGTTTATGATAGAACAGGTGAGGCAATAGATATTGGAGAAGGAAACTTTTTCCGATCTGATATTGGATACAATATAAAAAAGGAATTAATACAAACCACTTCTTTTCAATTCGGAGGACAGTTTGAATTTGATAAAAGATGGGCATTAAGGGGAGAATTTGGAATTGCAAAAGAAATAAAGTTTATCCTATTTGGACTAAACTATCGTTTGGGTATCTAAAAAAGTAAAACAACTAAAGGCTGTTCAATATAGCTAACAACACTATTAGAACAGCATTTTTTATATCTATATTTAACTATTAAAATGAAATTTAGACTACTACTATTAATTGGTTTGCTATGGGGAGGGGTTACCATAGCACAGGAGAATTTTAAAATTCCTTTAGATCGTGTCACACTAAAATTTGACGGTAGGTTAGACTACAAAAACATTCACGAAGAAGGAAATATCAGTAACAGAAATGTTCAAGGATTTCAAACATCCAAGATGACCATTCAAACGGATATTGATATATACAAAGGATTACATTTCTTCTATCGTCAACAGTTTAAAAATTATCATAATGAACCTAAAGATGGTCTTGGTGGACAGATCGAAAAACTAGGTATCTCATATGAAAATAAGGCGTGGAAAATAACTGTTGGTAAACAATGGTTCTGCATTGGTTCTTATGAGCAATTGTACGATCCAAACGATGTGTATACTTATAGTGGTGTAAACAATATGCTACCGGTATGGAAAACGGGAGTCAATGTAGCCTATCGATTCAACAAACAAGAGATAGGATTACAGCTTGTTAATGGTTCAGAATCTATTGATGAGAATAAAATATTTACACAAAATGATTTATACCTAAACCTATATTGGTATGGTAGTTTAGCTAATGGTCGAATCATTCCAATGGTAAATATAGCTTCTGATTTGCAACCAGGACAAATAGGTGTAATATCAGAAATTGGTGCTAGATGGAACTTTAACAGGTTTAAATTAGATACAGACTTTGCAATGGTCAATAACATGCGAGGTGCAACACCTGATGATGTTCTTTATATTTCAACTCCTATTCGTCTGTACTATGAGGGAAAACATCTACGTCCTGGATTCAAATATATCTTTGATTATCAACACAACAAAAGCGACGTTGATCTAAAGCATCTACCACAAGATGCAAAGAAACATGCTAATACTTTTCAAGGATTCATCAACTATTACCCATATGCTGAAAAGGATTTTAATATTCACGCGGTTGTAGCATATGCAGATAATAACCTATATGAATATACCAATGGTGCTAAAACAGCTCATAACAATTACCAAAAGAACTGGTCTTTTGTAATTGGTATTCGTTTTGGATTTGAGTTATTCGGAAATAAATAAAGGACATAGAGCCTAAAAAGGTCTCATAAAATGAGAACAGAAATGATCTCTATAATTCCTTATTAATGAAAAAGAGGGTGTAATAATTGATTATTACACCCTCTTAATATTTAAAAGAAGAATCTACGATTCTAAAACCTTATCATAACAGACAAAAGGAGTAGATGTTTTTGCAAAATAAACCTGTCCAATATAACTATAACCAAGTCTTTCAAATAGCCTTTGAGCTGGTTTGTTTAGAAGATTTGTATCTATTCTTAGATAGTTATCAATGCTCTGACGAGCAATCTCTTCTGCTTTCATAAACAATTTTTCAGCAATACGATTGCCCTTGAATTGTTCCGATATAGCTACACGATGAATTCCCCAATAGGGAGCGTTATTATTCCATACAAGAGTATCATATTCTGGAGTATGATCCTGATTGATTGCAGCAACCCCAACGACTTCATCGTCGAGAATAGCAACCCATAGTTCACCTTTACTAATATCAGACTGAAAAATAGAACTAGTAGGATAATCTGTACTCCATTGAAAGTTACCATTTGAATTCATATAATTCACGGCTGCTTTAACGATAACCATAATCTTTGGGATATCCTCGATTATAGCCAAACGAATAACTACTTCCTTTTTTGTCATATATATCGTTCTTTAATTAATATTGACGTTTGTTCTTTCTATCAATAACAAAATTCATTCCCATTCTATAAGAACTATAAAGTGAATAATTTGTTCCCATTAAAGGTAAAATATTATCCGTTGCCGCATACAAATGTAAAGGTCCTAATTTTAGATTAACACCAAAACCAAGCCCTGAGTTGGTTACATTATTCCATGTATATTGGGTAGAAAAGTCAACCCATTTACAATGAAGATTGGCAGATAAATGTAATCCATTATCTGTAAAATATTGAAAAGAACGATGTTTTAATAACAAAGATGTATCAAACCACTTTACTGGAGAATAGATTCCATTCACATAGAGCTGTAGAGGTAACTTCTGTGAAAAAGATTGATCCGAGTCTTCTACTTTTAATTTACTCTTAGCCTCTGTAACCAAATTGTCCATAGCTTCAGAGAAAGAGATATAACCTTCTTTGTCTTTGTTCACACTATTAGAGATATCCACACCCTCGTATCGATAAGAACTATCAGTATAGATTTGTTTCGTGTTTGTTTTATAACTGATGGCACCGAGATCAATCAAACTTAATCCAACACACCATGTATCGTTAGGAGTAAATTCAATACCTAAGTCGACTGCTGCACCTAGATTACCTGTTTCCGTAAAATAACTTGAAGAGAATGTTGATTTAGAATTCTTTATTTCTGCAACACCATCTTCGTTGGTCACAACATCAAATTCAACAGGACCTGAGATATTTACACGACCATATGTAGATAGATTCATCGCATTCAGATCATCAGAAGTAATGTCAACTCTCATTCCACTAGTGGACAAACCAGCCATTCCAAACAATAATTTGAAACGTACACCTAAACTAAAGCGATCATCAAAGGCACGATCATAACCAAAGGCAAATTCACGGTAATGCATTACATCAAAAAACAGACTTCCTGTACTGCCATCACGATACTTCTTTTGTCCATTAGGCAGCTCCTCAATAGCTACACCATTCATAAAAAGATCTAAGAATTTCTTACTGTATTGAAATTGACCAATTGCCTTCTCTTTTACAGAAAAGCTATAATAATCTTTTCTATTGGCTATCCCAATACCTAATAATCCAAATTCAGCAGTTAGACCTAAGGTATTGGATGACCTTAGATTAGATAATATATGATTATAGTCTAACAGAAGCTTCGTTCCTGTTGCGGTTGATTCCTTCTTAATTATTTTATCATAAGAAAGACCTCCTGCATTGATATTAAACTCCTGATAGTTTAATATTGGAAGCGTGAAATAAGATCCTCTTGTTTTCACCTTATGCGCAGGATTGATTTCCATCGATGCAGATTGGGAAATATTATACAACACTGTCTTCTGTGCTAATACGACATTAAACAAACTACACAAAAGAAAAAGAGATAGTAAATTAACTATATATCTGGTTTTCATAAAGATTAATTGTTTTCGTTATACTTCACATTAGCTGAAGCAGCAATACGTACATTTAGGATATCGGAAGCATTAAGCCTAACCACCTTATTCTCAGATGAGTTGGCTTTGATATGCATTATTAATGCATCCGCTTTTTGAAGACTTTCTAAATCAGACGTAGTTAAACTCAATTTCTCGATTCCCTTTGAGATAGAGATAGGACGACCAGGCTCATCTACCTTAGGAGACTTAAATGGTTCAACCGCGATAGGTTCACCTACAATAGTGTTCTGTTCAATATTCACTGGTAACAAGTTAATATCTAATTCTAATGGAATCTGATTCTCATAGCTTATATACAACGCTGCATTGTCTACAGATGAAATATCTGAAATAGAGACCTCTAATGTATCTGTGTACGAAATATCAGAAGCCTTAAAGATTAGAGGAACCTCCATACTTAAGTCAGCACTTAATCCACTAGTAGGAGTAATCATATTAGGATTTGAAGGAGTGATCTCCATTGGAGTTCCATCAGTATTGGTATTTACAACAACTCTTCCTCCAAAAGTAATTTTCTTTGAAGGAGGAAGGGAAAACAACTCTACGATATTCGAATTGTCCTTATTTAATGTATATGTTCCTGTTGCTGCTTGATCGATATTGCTTTCCACAGGGCATACAACATTTAAATCTGGAGCATTCACATCGACTTCCTCGTCATCTAAATTTGTCCCAACAATTGAAGGATTTATTGCAGAAGAAACAATAAAATTGGTTTTTGTAGTAAGTGTAAATACAGGTTCAGAAAATTGAATTCCTTTTCCTATTTTATCTAAAAATGGAACATCAATATCAATAACATTTGTTGGTAGAGTAAATTCCTTGGCCCCCAAATCTCCTTTAAAATACTCAAACTCAAGACCCAACATATTTAAGTCAAAAGTAAAAGATGAACTATCATATTTTCCTGTGATGTTAGAAGGAAAAACAACCTTGTAAGTAATTGTAAACTCTGGAGATGTTTTATTTGCACCAAAATCCAAAAGTGCTCCTGCAAGATCTACAGTATATGCACGAACTCCTGATTCTAAAGGAATATTAATCTTTAATGGTTTCTGTTCTCCATTACGATCTACAATACAATTTTGTACTATAATATCTAAACCAATACCAGTCAATAAAGAAGGATTACTCACATTAACATTTAATGTCCCTCTTTTTACCTTTGCGCTAAACGCTTTTAATGAACTATTCGAACCTCCAGAAATATCAATACGATGGACACTAGTGAATTCTATTGGTAAGATAGGTTGTCCCAATAGACGTAAACGATCAAAATCCATGGGAGGAATGTCAATACCTTTCTGCCCTATACTAATAGAGCTTGGGAATTGATACAAATCATCAAGGGAATAACTAAAGACATTCTTATGGCTATACACAAAACTCATATTTCCATATTCATCTTTCTTTAGATTTTCTTGAGAAACATTTCCAATAAAATCCCATAAAGTAAAACTTCCCTTTGCTAATGGTGCAGCCATCTTAGCATCTGTTTCTTGTACTTCAATATCATTGAACTGATAGTCGCTAATACCACAACTCATAAATAGAGGCATCAGAATGAGTATAACAAGAAAACGACACAACACAATATTCAATTTCTTCATTATTATTTTAGATATAATTAATAATTAAGAACAAATATATAAGATTATGTTTCCCTACAATACATTAATCCATAGATGTAAGTAAACTTAACATTTATACACACTTATATATCCTCATCATGAAAATATTGACACTCTTCCTATTATACGGTAAAACTAGTAGACAGCGTGAATTATAGTGAACCGAGATCATAATTTTGAAGGAACTCATCCTCACTTACACATGTAATACCATCTCTTTTTAATGCTTGGGTAAACAAACCATCTCCTTCGATTAAATTACCAGAGAAAAGACCATCGTATACTTTACCACAGCCACAAGTTGGACTTCTTGATTGTAAAATAGCAACCTCCACCTCTTTGTCACGAACTAGCATCATTGCTCTATCTACTCCTAAAAGAAAATCCTTGGTATAAGTATCCCCATTCACATCAACCACCTCTCCCTGTTTGTTTATTTCGCAAGATATTCTAGGTGTTTGCAAACCGGCCATGATTTCTGGACATAAAAAGATCGCATCACCATCATCCACAATTTCATGAAGTTCTTTTATATGGCTACAGCTTCCATTATAACGACAAGGGACACCAACCAAACAAGCGCTAATAATATATTTCATATTCAATTAAACTAAAAAAGGTTGACATTTTCATGTCAACCTTTTATATGTAGTGTTTAAGTCACCTACCTAAGAAGTCTTATTTTACTTTATTCACGATTGCTGTAAAAGCAGCAGGGTGATTCATCGCAAGATCTGCAAGAACCTTACGGTTGATCTCGATGTTGTTTGCCTTAAGAAGACAGATGAATTGTGAATAAGAAAGTCCTTCCATACGTGCAGCAGCATTGATACGCTGAATCCATAAAGCACGGAAAGATGATTTCTTTTTCTTTCTATCGCGGTAAGCATAGCACAAACCTTTTTCATAGGTATTCTTTGCTACCGTCCAAACATTTTTTCTAGCTCCCCAGTAACCTCTAGTTTCTTTAAGAAGCTTTTTTCTACGTGCGCGTGACGCAACGTGATTAACCGATCTTGGCATAATTTACAAATTTGGAGCACTTAGCGTTTTACAAAAACTGTAAACACTTAACAAGCTAAGCAACTCTGAGTTTTACATTTTTAAATATCTATTAAAAGATTACTTCATGCAAAGCAACAACTTGATGTTGTTTTCATCAGCTTTACATACAGTACCGAAGTAAGTAAGATTTCTCTTACGCTTCTTGCTTTTTTTAGTCAAGATGTGACTTTTATAAGCATGTTTTCTTTTAATTTTTCCTGAACCGGTAAGCTTAAAACGCTTTTTAGCACCGGGATTCGTTTTCATCTTAGGCATGATTCTAACCTCTTTTGATTAATTATTATTTCTTCTTCTTCGGTGAAATAAACATGATCATACGTTTACCTTCAAGTTTAGGAAGTTGATCTACTTTTCCGATCTCTTCTAAATCTTGAGCAAATCTTAAAAGAAGGATCTCACCTTTTTCCTTAAACAGAATAGTACGACCTTTAAAGAAAACATATGCTTTTACTTTAGCACCTTCATTAAGGAACTTTTCAGCATGTTTTAATTTAAAGTTATAGTCATGGTCATCCGTATTTGGACCAAAGCGGATCTCTTTTACTACCACCTTAACCGCTTTTGCCTTCATCTCTTTTTGTTTCTTTTTCTGTTGATAAAGAAACTTTTTATAATCAATGATACGACAAACAGGCGGATCGGCTTTTGGTGAAATCTCTACCAAGTCCAAATCAAGCGCATCAGCAATTTTCATTGCTTCGTTTGTACTATAAACACCTGGGTTTTCAATATTGTCACCAACTAAACGTACCTGAGGTACACGTATATGTTGGTTAATTCGGTTAGCGGGTTTCGTTTCCCTTTCTTGGAATCTTCTTCCGCGTGGTCTCATTCCAGCTATGGCTAAATCCTCCCTACTTTAAGTTTTGTAAAAAATATCTCACATTATTATTCATAAATAGATCCAAGTTGAGATCTCACTTCAGCTGAGATAAAAGAAGCGAACTCATCCAAAGTTTTAGAACCTTGGTCACCCTCTCCTTGGCGACGAACAGAAACAGTATTATTTTCTGCTTCTTGCTCTCCAACAATCAGAAGATAAGGAATACGTTTCAGCTCGTTATCACGAATTTTTCTTCCAATCTTCTCATTTCTATCGTCTACAATGCTGCGAATATCGGAAATATTTAGATAATTTGAAACTTTTTTCGCGTAATCATTATATTTTTCACTAATTGGCAAAATAACCACCTGCTCTGGAGTTAACCATAGAGGGAATTTACCAGCAGTGTGTTCGATCAACACAGCACAGAAACGTTCCATTGATCCAAAAGGTGCACGGTGAATCATCACAGGGCGATGTTGCTTATCATCCGCACCGATATAAGTCAAATCAAAACGTTCTGGTAGATTATAGTCAACCTGAATAGTTCCCAACTGCCAGCTTCTACCTAATGCATCCTTAACCATAAAGTCAAGCTTAGGACCGTAGAAAGCAGCTTCTCCCAATTCAGTAACAGTATTCAATCCTTTTTCTTCACAAGCTTCGATAATAGCACTTTCTGCTTTCTCCCAGTTTTCATCTGTTCCGATATACTTTTCAGTATTTTTAGGATCACGAAGAGAGATTTGTGCCGTATAATCTTTAAAATCCAAAGCTTTAAAAATGATAAAAATAATATCAATCACTTTCAAGAACTCTTCTTTCAATTGATCAGGACGACAGAAAATGTGTGCATCATCTTGAGTAAAACTTCTCACACGAGTCAAACCATGCAACTCTCCACTTTGCTCATAGCGATAAACAGTACCAAATTCAGCCATACGTACAGGAAGATCCTTATACGAACGAGGTTTAAAACGGTACAACTCACAGTGGTGAGGACAGTTCATCGGCTTCAACAAATACTCTTCTCCTTCTTGAGGAGTATTGATTGGTTGGAATGAATCTTTACCATACTTCTGGAAGTGACCTGAAGTTTTATATAGATTCACATCACCGATGTGAGGAGTAATTACTTGATCATACTCAAAACGTTTTTGAACACGTTTCAAGAAATTCTCCAATGCTTCTCTTAATTGTGCTCCTTTTGGTAACCAAAGAGGAAGACCTTGTCCCACTTTCTGTGAGAAAGTAAACAATTCCATCTCTTTACCAATTTTACGGTGGTCACGCTTTTTCGCTTCTTCTAATTGTTGAAGATATTCCGTAAGCATTTTAGCTTTAGGGAATGTGATACCATAAACACGAGTAAGCATCTTATTATTTTCGTCACCTCTCCAGTAAGCACCAGCTACACTCAACAATTTAATTGCTTTGATGTATCCAGTATTTGGCAAGTGAGGTCCACGACAAAGGTCGGTAAAACCGCCTTGGTTATATAGAGTAATGGTTCCATCTTCCAAAGCAGAGATAAGCTCTAGCTTATAAGGATCCTTAATGTCTTCAAATCGTTTTAATGCATCGGCTTTAGAGACATCTATACGGACGATATCGTTTTTCTGACGCGCTAATTCTACCATTTTCTTTTCGATCTTTTCAAGATCTTTTTCAGTAATGGTTTTTCCTTCAGGCAGATCAACATCGTAATAGAACCCATTCTCGATCGTAGGTCCGATTCCGAATTTCGTACCAGGATAAATGGTCTCAAGAGCTTCAGCCATAAGGTGAGCAGACGAGTGCCAGAAAGCGTCCTTTCCATCTCTATCTTCCCACGTGTTCAGCTTAATTGAAGCATCAGAATTAATTGGACGTACAAGGTCCCAGATCTCTCCATTCACTGTAATAGACAAAACATCTTTAGCAAGTCGGTTACTAATTGACTTGGCAATGTTTAATCCATTCACTCCTGACTCAAATTCTTTTACCGAGCCATCGGGTAAGGTTATATTAATCATTGACATTATTATATATTAAAACTGAGGGACAAAGATACACATTATCGTAAAATATCCACCTCGTTAAGCAATATAATCAAACATAAATTCTTTAAATCACTTATTCATTGTAATAAAAGAAGGAATATCAATTACAATATTGACTTAACACGGATAGATTTCTAACACCAAAGCAGATTTATGATTGCCACAGAGGGAATAAAAAAGACAATTCACAGAAGGAAAAAGAAAGACACATACTTTAAGCATACTTCCTCTAAAGATCAAAAAAGAGGATGCCCTATTTAAGGACACCCTCCAAAAGTTAAATCAATCCGCTAACTTATAGCACCATGATTTTTGTGTATGTAACCTTTTTGTCATTCTTAATTTGCATCACATGAATACCAGAAGGTAGATGTGAGATATTTATTTTCTCTCCTTGATAGTTAGGTACAATAATCTCTTGTTGTCCTAAAAGATCAAAGATTTTAATCGAAGCCCCAGTGATCATAGACGAACCTTTTACTTCAATATAATCAGTTGCTGGATTTGGATAAACATGTACTTGTTCAACATCTATATCTTCTGTAGATGTTGATAGATCTTCTGTTCCATAAACTTCGAATTCGAAGAATCTTACAGTACCACGACCATCATCTCCACCAGTAGTATATTTAACATATCTAGCATTTACACCGTTAGTATAGATATCTTTAATAGTAGAACCATCAGTAGCATCTTCAGCAACGGTTTTCCATTCTACATTATCCTCACTAACTTCAATAGTGTATCCCATTGAATTCCACACAGCATCTTCTTTTGTACCTGCATCAAACATTTTAAATTCAAAAACGGTATACATCTTACCTAAATCAAGAACGAAATAGTGTGGCCCATCTCCTGTTTCACACCATTTCTCTGAAACATCACTTGGCTCAGTAACTCCATCAAACATAAATTTAGGAAGTTCACTAGTAGTGGAACCAGAGAAATCAACGACAGTCTTATTCAATGCCACATTTTCTGCATCAGAAGGAACAACCAAAACATCTACATCTTGTGTAAATACTTTTCCATTAACAGAAATAGCAAGGTGTACTTGAGTCAGACCAATCTTACGACTAGTTACAAAATCCAAGCCTATTTGATGTGCACTTAAATCAACATTAACATTCGAAATAGTACCTAAATTCTCATTTAACAAAGTCACAGTAACATCCTGGTTACTAAAATCAACCTTATTGGTAAATGGTATTTCAATTCTGTGTGATTCACCCAATCCAAATGTTTGTTTTGCTACCTTAGCAATACTCACATCAAGAGCTTCACCATAAACTTTAAATTCGTTATAATCCACACTTGAATAACCTTCTGGATCAGTAAGAACACGAAGATAACGATACTGTTGAGCTGAAGGAAGCAGGTACTGTGTTCCACCTACATAATCGTTCATATCAACAAAAGTGGTATAGTTTACGCCATCATTAGAACCTTCAACTTTAATTCTCTCTGTCTGGCCATCATTCGATCCATTAAACTGAAGAGCGTACAATTTATGATCTTCTTGAAGATCTATTTTAACAGTAACTCCTCGATAAGAAGCTCTTAAAGTAGTAGCGGCATCATCATCCACAAGATTCTCTCCACCATCAATCTCAGTTAAGTTTCCATAATAATCAGAAGAATATGCTTGTACTGATTTAGATAAAGCCACATTGGTCCAGTTGTCAGACACCATAGAAACCATAAAGGTGCTACTCTTCTGCATACCTTTGTTTACAAATACCACCTCAACTTGATCTTTACCATAATAACCATCTTTAGATTGGATATCAAACTGGAAGGTATTGTTTTCTGAATCAATACGAGCATTAGAAATAAGCACATGATCATTTTTAGCGGTAGCAGTAATTCCAAAGTCATCTCCTTTAGACAAAGCTCCTAAATCATAAGCCATATTGATTGTTCTTGTTTCAGCTCCAGAAAGCTCGACATCATCCACATCAGCTAATTTCATACCTAATGAAACGCCCAATACTTGGAACTCCCAAATTCGAAGAGTGATATTCACATCATTGTCATAAGGAGTAAAACGAACATAGCGTCCAGCAATTCCTGGAATAGCATCATATTTTGTATTCTCACTTTGGCGACCTTGTTCATTAACAACCTCAGTCCAAGTATTTTTATCATTACTCACCTCAATTTTCCAACAATCATAGTTTCCACTTGCATCCTCTTTGTGTCCTGTATCATATGCACGGAATCCATATATATTGAATGGTTCTTCTAGGTCGATAATCACCCATTGTGATTTAGCCCCACCAACACACCATTTATTATCCATATTCGAAGGAACATTCTCTCCATCAATTAGGTTACGAGGGTTATGCTTGTCAATACAATCGCTATAGCTATCAATTGTTTTACCAACACTAACCACATCCAATAAACTTGTAGCAACTACCGTAACGGCATTCTCTAACGATTTAGATGTTGTTCCAATATTGTTGGTCACATCAACAGAGATATCAAAATGACCCGCTTTAGTAAAACGACAAGCTATTTGATTATCATCATACTCACCTGTTACTTTTTCAGCACCATCAGGTAGAGTCCAGTTATAACTCTCTGGATATTGTGTTGCACGAGCAGTAAAAACAACCGTCTCACCAACTTCGATATAAGACTGGTTTCCAACGATCTTTACAGAAGGAGCAGTAGGCTTAGTCCAACTAGCATCTTTTACCACATTACCATGTTCATTACCCAAAAGGTCAACACTTTTTACAACAACCTGCACTCCAAGTTCTGAACTAGTAGAACGTACAATATCTTCAATATAGAAAGCCTCATCCATTGTTTGACCAACAAGCTTTTGAACGCCACCTTGAACCAAATAAATATTGTAATGATCCACATCTCCAGTAGCACTATCCCAAACAACGCGAGCATTCCCTTTTAGATCCCCTAGAATTGCTTTATCTTGTCCCTTATCATCAATAATGCGAACATTCGAAACTTCTCCACAAGCACCAATAGCATTACCCACAAACAGTTGTCCTAATTTAAGATCAAGATTACTCACACTAGAAGAAGCTTCCATTTTAACAGAAATCATAGAGATGGTTTTCCCAGCATAATCTGCTAATGGAAGATCAATCTTTTTCCAATCACCAGTAGCAAAATCTTTCAACTCAATGTAAGTAAATGCATTGTTATCTTCAGAGAAAGCCAAACCTAGGTAACACTTATAACCTTGAGTATTGCCTTTAACCACTACAGAAGCATTCTCTGTTCCCTGTACTGCAAGTTTCGTTTTATATAATCTCACATTATTTGATACATTGGCATTAAGACTTCCAGTAAGCATCAAAC
Source organism: Prolixibacteraceae bacterium (assembly GCA_025210775.1). GTDB lineage: Bacteria > Bacteroidota > Bacteroidia > Bacteroidales > Prolixibacteraceae > Halosquirtibacter. The sequence continues at coordinate 12,539 of JAOARB010000025.1, read as the reverse complement.
AAGCTCCACTATTATAAGAGTCATCCCAATTAAACTTAGGCACAACAGTTTTATTGTCACCTTCTACCCACCATCTCCAAGTAGGAAGAATATCTTGAATACCTCTATGATACCAGTCACCTGTTCCTTTAGCCGTACCTTTCACATAACGTTTTTTACCCATTCCTGTATTGAAATTGGTAACAAAAGGAAACTCTGAGATTGTACTTCTAGCAGCAACACCAACCGACATACCTGGCCAACTTGAATCATCATAGGCTGAAGTAGAAGTAACGTCATGATCGATATTTACCCAGAAACGACCAGCAGTATTATAGAACTCCTCCATTTGTTGGTAAGGAGTCAAATCACCTCTTTTGGTTTGATCCTTCCATGTCTTCTCTTCTGGACAGAAAAGAGCCACAGAACCATTATTACGATCTTTACTAAAAAGTGCTTTAAATTCTCTTGGATGATAAAAACCTTGACCACCAATCTCCAATCCATAATAATTCACTTCAAATGGGTTCATATCCCATCCACGAACTCTATCATTATTACTGGAAATAGTAGAAGAACTAGCAGATCCATAATTTAAGAACATCGAAGAGAATTTATCTTTACCTTCAAAAAGTGTTCCTGAAATAGAGGTACTAGCATCATACCATTGTAGTCCCATATAAGCATGAGCCTTATATTTATTAAATGTTTTTGCAAAACCAGCCCATTCATTTTTAGAGCTAGCATAAGTTTCTTCATTAATAAACCAACCGTCAAAACCAAAATAGTTAGCAATCTCGGCAAGTTTTTTAGCGTAAGGATACTCTCCATCTTCCACTTTAAGCATCTCTCTTACCCAACTGCGCTGACCACCAAAAGCTCCCGGAGGGAAGAATACATTTCCATAAACCTGCACTCCATTTTTATGAGCTGCATCCACTACAGGAGCCGATGGAGGAATAATCACCCCTTCTCCAGCAGAACCACCCCACCAAACTAGAATATCAACATATTGCCAGTAGTTAAATGTATAGCCAATAAAATTATTTGCTCCTTGAGAAGGAGTTTGACTACACATTGGATTCATTGTCAAACAAGCAGTTACTTGGGAATCATAATAATTATAAGGACCTGCTTTAGTCGTTTCATCTTTAAATCGAGGCTTCAAAGCCACAACACTTCTATTGAATTTGGCTTCTGGATCTGTTTGAGGAGACCAATTGGTTATATCTTCAGGATGCCAACATCCTCCCATTGGCTGTTGCGCATAAACTCCCATAGAGAAGCTCAAGAAGCACAACATCGTAAAAAATAGACTTCTTTTCATAAATGTTATTAGTTTTATTTTTTAGTTAGAAGATGTAAAGGAAATCATCTTCAGGAATGAGGTATTAATGAAAGGCCAATCATTGAATTCATCACTTTAAAGAGGGAAACAAATATAAAAGGTACTCACTTTTATTTATTTTTTTATAAAAAAAAGAGGTACAACACAAATGCTGTACCTCCCTCATAATCAAACCAAACACTTGACACTAGAAATTATTCTGCACCTTAGGTGTACCGTCATTATTATTAGAATTATTCACATCCCACCAGATTTTCACATCCATACGATCCTCTGAAGTATAAATATCAGATGGAATATTTTCTGTATTATAATCATGTTGCTCCACAGTATAACGAATACGCTTAATAAAAAGCCCATCTGCAACTGTGGCAGACTTATTGTTTTCATTATTTAAAAGTCGAGGATACCCAGTACGTCTAAACTCAGCCCATCCTTCATTTCCATTAGGGAAAACAGCCAACCATTTTTGTTTCTGAATAGCTTCCAATATTTTCTCTTTATCAGATCCTTGGAAAATTCCATCTTCAATATCCTTCAAATTAGCAATATAAGCAGTAGCCTTATCTACTGGCACTTTCAAATATTGCATCGAAGCATTCACTCCCATCTTATAATAATCAAGTGGAGACATAGAAGCACCGGCCCATCCTCTCAGACTAGCTTCAGCCATTAAAAAACAAGTCTCAGAATATCCTAACCAAACCACCTCTTGGTGCATCGTAAACCAACCTGAAGGCTCGTTGTTAGCACCACATTTGATAATAGAAACTTGCTCAGGATTATGATTGATATTATCTATCCGTCCAACTTTAAAACCAACATATTCACCAAAAGGGAAACCCGGTTCTTTTTCCAATTCAATACCATGACGCAAAGCATCTTCAGGAGACGTTTTAAACCAAAGCACAGGGCAACGAGGATCTAGATCACTACTAGCAGTCTTATATGCCACTTCAAGATCTTTAGTCATCACAGCATCCAACCACTGGTAGCTACATAAGAAATAGATATTCTCTTGTGTAATCGAATGTGTCGCAAGATTATCCATATTAGAGGTAAACACACCATCCGCAATAGCACTCTCGCCCTCTTTCCTTGCCAATTCAGGGTCCACCACACTTACACGAAGAGCCAAACGAAGTCTTAAAGTATTGGCAAACTTTCTCCATTTCTCATAATCACCACCATAATAGTTATCAGCCTCAGGACTAAGCTGAAACTGCTCTACGGAATAGACCATTGCAAGTGCATCAGAGGCTTTTTTAAGACGATCAAAAAGATCCAAATACACTTCCTTCTCTGAATCATACTTCAGCTTTTTAAAATCTGTAATATCCTTTTCGAAAATGTGTTTATAAGGGATATATCCATAAGTATCCACCATCATACTTGCCAAGAAAGCAAAGTTGATGTCTGCTACAGCTGCTGCCTTTTCATTCCACTTAGGTGCTGCGGCAAATTTTTTTCTTAAAGAACGATACTCTTTAACCCTCTCATAATAGAAATGTTCCCATCTCTTTGAGATCCAACCATCATTATATACATAATTAGGGGAAGAACCAGAGAAATCAGCTTTATTATGAGCAAAATAGTGTGCATAAATATCATGAAAAAGATTCGTAGATCTTTGATAATCATTATAAGGCCCCTCAAAAATAAAAGGTGAGATCAACTTATTAATCTCATCATCATAATGTTGACCATCATTGATTGTTGCATTATCTGCAGAATAGCTAGGCTTAATAGAAGTATTTAATTCTTCGAAGCCATCAGTACATCCACTTACCACTCCTGCCAAAAGAACAACAGAAGGAATAAGTTTTTTGATTATATTTCGTTTAAACATATCTTTTACTACTAATAATAATTAGAAACCTACATTAACAGAGAAGCCTAATGATCTTGTATTAGGAACAGAAGAGTAGTCAATAGCTTGTGAAAAAATACTACTATTAAAACCACCCACTGGTGAACCTGGAGTATTCTTACTAAGGAAACAAAGGTTACGTCCGATAAAAGCAACTTTAACACTCGTAAAAGGCAACTTCTTCAACAAATTTCGACCCAACGAATAACTTAACGAAAGTTCTTTCAAACGAACAAAAGATGCATCATAAACGAACTCTTCACCTATACCATGTTCTCCTCCAATAGAAGTATAATATTGTTGTTTAGAAATTGCTTGCGTATTAGGAGTACCATCCCTGTTTACACCAGGATAAATAAAATCAGTGCGATCTTCTGTTATCTTTGCCACCCCAGCATTCGCAGCAATAGCCTCACTAATAGAGACAATGTCACCACCTTTTTGGACATCAATAAGACCAGAGAAATTAAAGTTCTTATAGTTAATACCTAACCTCACCGATCCGATCCAATCTGGTTGTATATTACCAATAACCGTAGATTTTGAATCTTTAATAGGGACACCATCAGCATCCACAATCACATCTCCATTGTCATTTCTAAGGAAAGTATTCACCGATTCAATATCTCCTAAATCACGTCCTTCTGTTGCAACTACTTTCACCATATACTCATCGGTACTACCGAAATAGACTCTTGGACAACCTTCGTGCAATCTATCCACATGCGTTCTATTGTTTGCATAATTAAGATCGATATTAACACTAAAATCTTTGGTCTGAATAGGGGTAGTATACAACATCAATTCAAGACCTTTGTTAGTGATATAACCAGCGTTGATTGTCTTATATTTATAATCTACACCATCATTAATAATCATCACTTGATTTTCTGTCTTGGTATTGTAGTAAGTTGCATCCAATCCTAGTCTATTTCTAAAGAGCTTCATTTCCCCCCCCACTTCATAAGAAGTACTAATTTCTGGCTTTAAGTTCTCATTAGGACGGGTATCTGGCACTTTAAACTCCATCTTTCCATTCTTCTCTACAATATCCACCAAACTATGGATTTCATAAGGATCACAATCCTTACCAGCAGTAGCAATAGAACCTCTAAACTTAACAAAATCAATAAAATGAGGCAATGTAACAGAATTCTTCTCAAGGAATTCACTCAGGATAAAACTTAAGTTGGCAGAAGGATAAAAATATGAATTATTCTTTTCAGGAAGCGCAGAAGACCAGTCATTACGAGCCGTAACATCTAAAGTCAAATAGTTATTAAATGTCACATTTGCAGATCCATAAAGCGATTGGACCTCTTTCTCAGTCAATGAATTATAACTAATAGATTTCAAAAGATCATTAGCTCCTTGCAAAAGCCAATAGCCTTTGAACAAATTGGCAGTACGAGCACTCAATCCTTCTACTTTATAATACATTCTATTTCCACCGAATGTAAAACCATATTGAAACTTCTCGCTACTAAAATTACCTGTAAGAAGAAATTGACTATTAAACTCTCTGTAGGTAGATTCTCTCATTGCAAAAGAGTCATCCACAATCTGTTCTACATCAGTTTTACCAATACCATCGCCTCGATCTTTTTCCTCTGTTCTTGTTTTATGAACATCGAAAGCTTGTTTTACAGAAAATTTAATTTCATCTGTTATATCCATTGTTGCTCCAAAGAAACCAAATGCACGAAGTCTTTCATCTTGGTTTTCTAAAGCATGACGAGTATAATAAGGATTACGAATCTGAGTATCTGGCCCATACCAATTCTGATGAACTTTATCTTTTGTAGAAAATTGTTTCAAGTCATTAAGATCCACACTAGAAGGAATATTTAACAATTGGTACATCTCACTACGGTTACCAAATATTGGACGGTTACTATTCTTTGTATCCACTAAAGAGATCTTAGAATCAACAGACAACCATGGAGAAAGCTTCATTCCACTATTGATATCCATAGACATCTTTTCTTGCTCATTACCAGAAAAAATGCCATCTTCTTTTACATAACCGAAACTTGCCCTATAATGACTCTCTTCAGTTTGCTTACCTAAAGAAACATTATGATTTTGGGCAAAACCTGTAGTAAAATAGTCCTTTACAGGATTACTTAATACAGAATAAGAACGTTGCTCTCCATTCCAAGCTTCCACCATACTTCCATCTAATGGAGCCCCCCAGCTGTATCTTGATCCTTTATCATAAAGGCCATTAACTCCTTGTCCATATTTCTCTTGCATCTCCATCACATCTGTGACATCACTCCAAGTATAGCTACCACTATAAGTAATTCCTAATCCATCTTTTTTCACTCCTTTTTTAGTAGTTACAAGAATCACACCATTACCAGCTCTTGAACCATAAAGAGCAGCAGCGTTAGGACCTTTTAGAACTGAGATAGACTCAATATCCTCTGGATTGATATCCACAGATGCTCCACCTCTATCATAACCTCCATAAAGAGAAGCTCCAGAATCAGCATTGTTATTAAAAGGAACACCATCGACAATCCATAAAGGCTCGTTGTTACGACCAAGTGAACTGTTACCACGAATGGTAATCTTAGAAGAACCTCCAAGCCCAGTACTTGATTGAGAGATTTGAACACCAGCCACTTTACCCTGTAATGCACTAGTCACATCACTATTAGAAGTCTCATTTAATTTCGCTCCTGACACTTCTTGTACAGAATAACCTAACACTTTCTTCTCTCTTTTAATACCAAGAGCAGTCACCACCACCTCATCGATATTCACTTTATCCTCAACAAGAACAATTTTTGCAGGTAATTTTTTCGAAAGGCTATACTCCTTCTTTTCATAACCCATAAAAGAGAAAGTCAAAATACTATTAGGATCACAAACCAAAGTAAAAGTACCATCCATAGAAGTAATCACCCCATGTGTTGTTCCTTTGACGATAACATTCACACCAGGCATTGGCAATCCATTCTCGTCTACAATAATAGACGAAACTTTAGTCTTCTTTTTCTGTTGTGTTGTAGCTTTTTGTAATGCTATTTGCGTTCCTGCTACCTTATATTTGATATCAGTTCCATCAAACACTTTGTCTAAAACCTCTTCAATATTCTTTCCTTTTACATTAATAGAAATATTCATTAAAGGGTCTATCAAATCTTTATTGTAGATAAAAGTATAAGGTGTCATTGACTCAATACGAGACAACACATTTGATAACGAAGTACGTTCCATATGCAGAACGATATCCGAATCAAAATCAACTCCTTTGACATAGGCTGGGTTACCTATTATCATTATTGCTATAGACAAACATGCTAAAAAATGCCTACCAATCCTTTTCCAGAGAGCGTACGATCCCCCTCCAGAAACATGTATACTATTCATATTCTGGTATTTAGTTAAATAATTGGTTTAATTCTAAAATATCGTAATTAAAATCTTTCGATTTAGTTTAAGTCAGTCAATCATTTCGAAATCACATTAATTTGGTTGTGATCATCGGTCTCTCTCTCAAAATGTAGAGGAGCGGTAAATTCAAGTAATTCTAGAATCTCTTTTAAAGACTCTGTAGAGAAGCTTAGATTATATGTATACTGTGCTGCTTTCGGATCCTTATAGACAAAGCGAACACCAAATTTTCGCCCTAACCTATCAGTAATCTCTTTAAGAGGCCTTCCTTTAAAGGATTGTTTGCCATCCATCCAGTCAGCATAATCATCGACTTTGGTCACCTTATTAATTTGCACATTACTAGAATTATCAATCTCTGCTATCATGCCTGGTTTAAGAAAATGCTCTTTGATATTCTCTCCAGAAATCGAAATACTTCCCTCTTTCAGTGCAACAATAGAACGCTCTTGATCAGAATAAGCATCCACATTAAATTGGGTTCCATAAACCTTCACATTACATTTTGGTGCATGTACTACAAAAGGAACATGATTTTTAGTTACATGGAAAAAAGCTTCCCCTTCCAACTGAACATCTCTTTGGTTCTCCGAAAAAACCGAAGGATACTTCAATGTAGAACTCGAATTAATCCACACTTCTGTACCGTCAGGTAAAAGAAGATGAGAAGGAGCACCAGTAGAGGTCTTTATCACCATCTCATTAGAAGCCATCTGATTAAAATCATTCAAACGTTTGGTTTGAACCAAAAACAATGAACCAAGTCCTAAAGAGATCAATATTAAAATAGAAGCAGCATACTTCCACACCTTCAAATATCTTTTAAGCTTCAACTGATCCATATCCTGAAGCTTATGTTTAAGTGTATCCCACTTCTGATTCAACAGAAAAGAAGAACTCTTCTGCGATCTAAACTGCATCGTTCTTGCCACCAACAAAGCTTCATCTATCTGCTCTTTTTCTTCCTTATGAGAAGCAATCCATCCATTCCAATAAACAGAATTTTTTGTCTCTCCTTGTGCATAAGCAACAAAAGAGCTGTCCATTAGTAGTCTACTATATATATTTCTATTCTTTTCTGGCATATTCTTTATAAATATTGAAATCCTCTGCTTTTATAAGAGGAGGAATATAAATTGTTTTGGTACTCAGTTTGGTTCAAAAAAAAATGCACCTGAATTCTATTCAAGTGCATTTTATACTCTTCAAGTGCATTTTTGTAGTCGGTGAATTAGATACAAAATCAACTCTTGAGAAATGTGTTGTCTTAATTTCTTATAAGTTCTGTTCAATAAATTCTTAACACTTTGTGGATTCATATCTAACTGATCGGCCATCTCTGCAATAGAAAGACCCAAATGGAATTTTAGATAAATAGCCTCCTTTTGTTTCGCTCCTAGCTCCAACAATGCTCGCCTTACCTCAGTGGATTTTATCTTGTCTAATTCCTCTACCACTAACATATCTTCCATCGACAATTCGAACCCATGTTCTTTAGAATTCTCTTCCTCAACAAACTTATTTTGTTTTTGCAGTTCTTTTATTAATCGTCTTTTATACGCAATAAAAATATAGCTTTTCACCCTATCTACTTTGGATAAAGAAGCATGCTTCTCCCATAAGTACATAAAAAGATCCTGAATAACATCTTCCACCAACGAATGGTCCGAAGAGATCTTCCTTCCGTACCCCGCAAGCTCATCAAAGTATTCTTTAAAAAGTATTTCTAACGCTTCTATCGATCCAGAACATAATGTCTGCCAAACCTTCTTCTCTTCTATCATAACAAGTAGACTGATTCACAAGTAAAGAAAAATTAAATTTAACGAAATATTAAATTTTTACGACAAAAAAATGTGTTTCTCACAAACAAAAGTCTGTAAAAAACACATTATAAACAAGTTACAAAAACAAGTTTTAAAACATTGCTCTAATTATTTCAAATACAAATTACTGTCACCATAACTCAAAAAACGATAATTATGATCCAATGCATGCTGATAAATTTGATGCCATGTGTCCCCAAGGAAAGCAGATATCAACAATAATAAAGTACTCTGTGGTTGATGGAAGTTAGTAAACATACCCCTTATAACACGGTACTTGTACCCAGGTGCAATAATAATTTGTGTACTGGTTCTCACCTCGTCCAAATCGCGTTTTTGCATCCAACGAACAAGGGATGACAAAGCTTCAACCACACTATATTCATTATCTCCTTGATAAGGTTCCCACTGCTGTACATGTAATTGATCTATGGAAATATCACTATTCTGAATGGTCTTTACTCCCATCCAGTATAATGATTCTAAAGTACGAATAGAAGTTGTTCCGACAGCAATAACAGAGTCATGATGGGCAATCAAATTCTCCAAAAACTCGCGTCTAACCTCAATTTTCTCTGTATGCATCTCATGACCACCGATGGTATCACTTTTCACTGGTTGGAAAGTTCCCGCCCCAACATGTAATGTTACTTCATCTGTTTTTACCCCCGACTCATGTAAAGCATCAATGATTTCATCCGTAAAATGTAATCCAGCAGTAGGAGCTGCAACAGAACCTTTAATCTTAGAATAGACCGTTTGATAGGTTTGAAGATCACTCTCTTCTGTATCTCTATGCAAATAAGGAGGAATAGGGATATTACCTGAAGCTTCTAGCACTTCAGAAAAGGTATAGTCATGATCCCAAGAGAAATGTATCTCTCGAGCATTACCAACGATCTCTCCTTTTTCTGCATGTAAAGAAACCACATTCCCATCTGCCATCTCAACAGGTAAAGTAAGAACCCCCTCTTTCCATTTCTTTACATTACCCACAATACATTTCCATGTACACTCTTTTGTTTGACTAAAAGATTGAAGGTAGTCTACAGGCTTCAATGGCTCAAGACAAAAGATCTCAATCTTTGCTCCTGTTGATTTATGGAAGAAAAGGCGAGCTCGAATCACTCTAGTATTGTTAAAGACAAGCAAACTCCCTTTGGGAACCAGATCTGCCACTTCTTTAAACTTTCTATCCTGCATCTCCCCTTTGTTCCACAAAAGTAATTTTGAATCACTTCTATTGGCTAACGGGTATTTGGCTATGCGTTCGTCTGGTAATGGATAATTATAATCGTCCATTGATATTTGCTGAACACCTATATCTTTTGTCATTGTATTATCACTCTAATTAATATTCTTGTGACAAAAATAAAAAAGAGCTGCATAAAAACCGCATGAAGAGCCACATTCAACAAATTTGTTTTCTTTCACGAAACCAATATTCCTATCCTACTTTACCCATCTGTTGCTATTCGAACAATTCAAATAGGAACAAACACATACTCTTTTTTAAGCCATTAACAACCAAAAGCTTAACCTTTCTCAGAAAACCAAGTATCCCAATAAGGAAAATCGTAATCGTAACGACAACACAAAAGACAGGGAAAATGTCAACTAGGATTACTATACTCAGAACACAGTTCTTCGTTAAAAAAATATCTAATTCTTTGACTAAAAATATCTCTATTCCACGCTTCTGTAAAATCAATTATAAAGCTCCCAATCCAATTAAATGATTCATCACCTCACAAAGTGTAGGCCTTAGGCATATAACGCACATCTTTTCATCATCTGTCTAAAACATGAAGAATATAAAATAAACCAGACATAGTTTAATTCACACTCCCATCTACCCCCATCAATAAAATTGCCATCTTACGATTTCTAATTTTGAGATCTACACACTTTTTGTGATCATGTCTCCTCTTTCCAAATCAAAGACTCACCCCTTTTATGTTTAACACAACCTCATCTTTAGGCCAAATCTACTTCATTCCCCATTTACCTCAAATTGAGATCAACTTCATATCAACTTCACTATAACTTCATATCATCTTCATATTAAGTTCACTTATACTTTATGATAAAATGAACTTGATATGAAGTTGATATGGAAATAAAGCAATCTCAATACAAGAACAAAATGAAATTATGATAATGCAGATATTACGATAAAATCAGCTTAATACAAGTTTATGAAGTATTTGGTATTTATAGAACTATACTCTTTCGGATAAAAATCAACAAGATTCATCAGCCCCAAAAGGCAATTATAGAAGGTCGATAATTCATCTAATAATCGGCCACATAAGGATAAATAGAAACAATGAATACCCAACAGGAGATGGACCTAATCAAAAAATCTAATTAAGAGTGGAATGATTAATCTTAGAGAAAGGAAATACCTAGAGCACTTGGAATATATCAATAAAGAATTCAATAGGTTTTATTCTGAGTTAATTTATATAAGAAATAAACTTTAATCGTCTTGTTTGTAGAGTACTTCAAATTGAAACTCTAATCCAGTAGGAGGATATACAATCGCTTCACCAGATGGCTTAGCATATACTATGGTTCCATCCTCAAAAGTGTATTTGAAATGACTAACTTTTCCATTCTGTTTTTTACAAAGGGTATCATAAGGTATGGTCTTCCACCCCTTATCCATATCAGGATCGAACCACCTAGAATAAAACTCTTGATAGTCACTCACATTATTATTTTGTAGATATTTGTTCTTTTCCCTTAAATGTTCCAACGATAACTCTGGCGTTGCAAACCTACTAGGATATATTGGTAAAGAAAACCCTTCGGATCGACGTCGTTCGAAATCTTTCTGTCTATAAGGATCGAAAGCTGTACCTGGAGGTAAAGGCCTGTTTCTATCCATATACCAAAAGATGAAAGAAATACCTTTAATATCACTATCATCAAAGCCAATTTTAAACTTTGAGAAAAACGAAACAGGCCTTATTAGAACCCATTTTTTCTCTTTATTCACAAACAACATTTGATTAAAAGGCATAGTATAATTGTCACTCCAAAGGCTACCGGGGAAAGTAATTGTTCCATCAATACGGTTAAGGATGTATTCTTTTTTAGGTATGGTAATAAGATATATAAAAACAGATATCATAAACACCAAGACTCCACTAAATATAAATGCGTAAGTAATATCCATTCGATTTAAGCAAAATGATCCGAGAAAAGCTCCTACCATAGAAGGAAGATAAAAAACCCATATTTCTTGTATAATCGAACCAATCCTTGTGATGCGTTTGCTAACGTAATGATCATCAGCATATAAAATACCATTTGCTTTAAGCCGGTCTATATCGATTGGAGTAGGGATTTCATAAATACACTTGCCTTCATTATTACTCTGTATTTGTAACAAGTTTTTCATTTGATGGTTAATTGGCCTATACCATGGATGGTTCATTGTCATTTGTGGTGGTTATTTGATGAAAGAGATTTAAGTGTCATAAGGAAATGGACACTTAAATCTCTGTAAATATTGAAATGCTTTATATTAAAGAAATGCTTCAAGATCATACTTCATGTTACAAGGTGGCATCATCACTTTGTCTACCTCTTTCTTGACAAATATGATGGTTCCATCTTCGAAAGTATACTTATACGTCTTGCTATATTCAGAACCATATTTGAGAATATCCTCACATTTGGTTAAAATCCAATCTTTGTCAATTTTGGGGTCATACCATCGTGAGATTGCCTCGGAGCGTCTCTGTTTTCTTTCTTTTAAAAATCTCATCTTTTCCTTCTCATGTTCTTTGGATGCTTCTGGTGTAGGAATAGAACTTCCGTACATAGGAGATGGAAAGCCTTCTGCTTTTCGGCGTTCAAAATCTTCTTCTCGATAAGGATCAAATGCGGTTCCTGGAGGCAGAGGCCTATTTTTATCCATAAACCATGTAAAAAAGGACATCGTTAGGGAACTATCGAGATTATTCGTTAGTAATAAATAATTAGGCACATACCTTTGAGGCCGAACAATATAAATAAAATCTTTCAGGTCTTTTCTAAATATTACTTCACTAAAAGGCATGGTAACATTTTTCATCCATAACCATCCAGGAAAAGTTAT